>CAWGIU010000004.1:0-423583 GCA_963822735.1 uncultured Actinomycetes bacterium | reverse complement strand
TAAGCACTTTGCCTGCAGATCTTTGGGTTCTGCTGTCGTGAGAACTCCGCTCGTGTGGCCGCGTTTGAATGGTCATTGTCACCGACATGCGCGAGCCCACGCCCTGGACGCGCTCAAAGGCGTCGGCATCATCATCGGCTGCGCGCGTCGATCCCGAGCGCGGATCGCTTCTCGCCGGCGTGGGACATGCAGCGATTGGCAAGGAGAGCGGCTCGCCGCGACCTGACTGGTCGTAGGCGAGCCGCCCGTCGCTCAATCGGTTAGGACGGCTTGTTGTTCTGGATGGCCACGACGGTGTTCGCCGGCGGCTTGCTGAACTCATAGAACGCGCCGGGGCTCTTGCCTTGCTTTCCGAACCCGATGCCGGCCTTCTCGAGCGCTTTGACGATCCCCCCGATGTTGCGGATTTTGTATGACTCGAACCCCAGGTTGTTGGGGAGCTTGCCTTGGGCGAATCGGGCGAGGGCCCGGTGCTCGGCCTCGGTGCCGAGGATCTCGGCGGCATAGCGAGCCAGCGAGTCCTTGCCGCCCTTGGCGAACGCGGTGACCGCGATTAGGTAGGCGTTTACGAACTGCGTCTCGGCGTATTCGATCGTCGCGAACACGTCGTTTGAGGAGGCGAAGAACTGGTTTGGCGCCCAGAACTTGGTTGTCACCGGCTTGGCGCCCAGGCTGCGGAGCGTCTTGTAGTGGTCGTACTCCGCGGCGTTGGCGGCCTGCAGGACGGGAACCAGGTTGGATGGGATCCCTATCTTGCCCGCGTTGGCGACAACGCCGCTGAGGAAGGTGACGGCCAGCGCTTCCGCAGTCACTGCGTCGGTGATGATGTTCTTGACGGAGTTGTTGCCTGCGGCCAGGGCCGTCGGGATCGGACCTAGCGCACCGGCCGCGCCGACCGCCACCGCCCCCGTGGCGGCCTTGGTGACGAGTGAGCGGCGGGTGACGTGCGGGGTGTCGGTGTCCGCCAGGACGTTGTCGAGCCGCTGAACGTCGTCTGCGTCCAGCTTCGAGATGTCTGCCATGGACTGCTCCTTTGTTTTCCCGGCCGGTTTGCTGATGCCGTGTCTCCCGGTCCCCCCTCTGTACGGACGCGAACGCGATTCGGATCACTTCCCCTGACGCGTCGCTGAGTGCGACTGCGTGCTTCTAGGCTCCGAGCTCGGCGGCTAGCGGTGTGCTCGCTCGTCGGGCGCGGTGCTCGGCGACCGCGGCGATTAGCAAACTCAGCTCGAAGAGCAGGTAGAGCGGCACGGTCTCAAGCAGCATCGTTATCGCATCGCCGGGCAGCAGCGCCGCGACCACGGCACAGGCGGCGACGGCGTAACGTCGGCTGCGCCGCAGCCTCTGCAGCGAGACAACCCCTGCCCGCGTGATGCCCAGGATCAGGATCGGCAGCTCGAACACGAGCCCCATCGCCAGCAGTGTGGTGGCGGCGAACTTGTAGTACTGGCTGGCCTGCACGAGCACGTTGAACTGGGCGGAGTTGAAGTTCTGAAAGAACTTGACGGCGGCGGGCAGCACGGCGAAGTAACCGAAAGCCACGCCGAGTATGAATAGGGCGGGGATCGCAGGCAGCAGCGGCCGCAGCCGCCGGCGTGCGGCGGGCTCGAGAGCCGGTGCGAGGAACGCGTGCGCCTGCAGCAGCAGTATGGGCAGCGACAAGAGCAGCGCGAAGATGAAGGTGACCGTCACCGTGGTCGTGAACGGCTCACCGATCCCCAGCGTGATCGGCCGGTCGCCTTCTGGCGGAGCGGACAGTTGCGTGATGTCCGCCCCCAGGCTACGGCTCACCCGCGCGAGCACTTCTCTGCTGGCGACTGGATGAGGGGAGCGCTCCAGTGCCCTGACGAGCGTGTGAACCTGGAGGGCCACATCGCGGGCGCTGCGCTGCACCGTGTACGTGGCGCCCAGCGGACCATGGCCTGCACGGACCTGCGCTTGGGTCTGGTGCGCTAGCGGCTTGTTGACGAGCGCCAGCAGGCGATGGTTTTGCCAGAAGCAGAGGCCGAACGCCATGCCCAGCACAAGCAGCGAGACGATGATTCGTGTGCGCAGTTCGTCGAGGTGCGAGACCAGGCTCAGCGACTCGTCATGGCCGACTGGTCGCAGACGCGATCCGCGCGGGATACGCATAACTGAAGCGAGCGCCGAGGGTGGCTACGCTGCCCGGGGCGTGTCGAGCGGCTCGTCCGCCGCACGAACGGGCTCGGCCGCGTGATGCTCGCCACCTGCGGTGCTGGCGGTGGTGACCGCCTCGTGGTGCTCGCTGGCGCCCTCGCCGCTGATCGTTTCTTTAAACCCGCGTAGCCCCGAGCCCAGCGAGCGCCCCATCTCGGGTAGGCGCTTGGCGCCGAACACCAAGAGCAGGATGACGAGCAGAAAGGCGATGTGAAGTGGGTTGTCTAGTCCGACCATGTAACGCTCCGATCGATCGCTTTGTCTTCCGTCTCTACGGGCGGCGCTCCGGATCGGATCACCGGTGGGCTCAGCTCAAGCGAGCGACGATCACGGGGGTGTGGGTCGGCACCGGGCTGCCGCCGCCCGGCTCGGGCGTGACCAAAAGCTCGCTGATCCCACGCAGGCCCGTCGGCAACCCCAGATTGGCGTCGCCGCTGGAGGTCACGCTGAACAGAACCCCGGCGGGCCTGGGGGCACCTCGCGGCGCCTTTAGCCACACCTCATAGACATCGCCCGGCGGCGGCGGCGCAAGACCAGCTCGCCGTGGTCGTCTGTAACCCGCAGCCGGGCGCGGCCGGGGCGCTGACCCGGGAGGCGCACATCCGGTGGGCGAGCGAGAAGGCGCCGCTGGCGTGGCGGTCAAAGACCACTGAAAAGGCTCGCACGTCCCCGCCGCCGACGAGCTCCATCAGCTCCTCATCGGCCAGGCGGCGCAGATCGCGTGGGGCACAGCGCTGAGTGATCGAGGGCATGGGTCAGTCAACTCGCTGGTGGGTGTCAACAGCCGCAGGCCCGGCCTACGAACTGCTGCCTCGCTCTACGCGTCCGGGAGCTGACCGGATCACAACTCGCGAGTGATCCGCCCCGCCAGGTCCTCCGTAGAGGCCTTGATGAGCACCGACCGTGTCCGTCCCAGCGACGGGCGGCGTGCGCATCAGAAAGCCAGCCCACGAAGGGAGAACAATGTCAGACCAGCATTACGCGTGGCGAAGCGGCGAGGACGTCCAAGTTCTCGAGAACGCGCTGCGCGACTCCGCATTGGTGCCTGACACGCGCAAAGCGCTGCTCAAGCGTGCCTCCACCAGTCTGCTGGCCGCGGGCGGCGCCGGCGCGCTGCTGGCGGCATGCGGCTCGAGCAACAAGAAGACCACCTCCACCGCCGCGACGACCGGCGCGTCGAGCGCCGCGGCGAGCGGCAGCGGCGCGGAGATCCAGAAGATCATCAATACCGCGGCGACGGCCGAGGCCCTGGCCGTCACCTACCTCTCGGCGGTGATCAAGAAATCCCCCGCCACGCCGGTGGCCAAGTTCGCCGACGTACTCAAAGCCGCCAACGCCCAGGAGTACGACCACTACAAGGCGCTCACCAGCCTGGGCGCCAAGCCGATCACGACCAAGTTCTGGGCGCCGACGGCGTTCTTCGGTCCCAACCTGTCGGGCGTGTTCCCGACGCTGCAGATCGCCGAGACGCTGTTCGTCAACGCCTACTTGATCGCCGTCACCACATTCGCGAAGGCCGGCAAGAGCAATCTCGTCCGCTACGCCTCGGAAATCTCCGGCGTCGAGGCCCAACACCTCGCGCTGGCTCGCTTCGCGGCCGGCAAGCTGCCGAACGACCTCGGCTTCACCGACTACTCGATCACCACGATCGACGGGATCGTCGGTGCGCTCGAGAAGGCCGGCGTCGGCTTCGGGGCCCAAGGCTCGGCCCCCGGCCAGTTCGTCACCTTCGCCCCGCCTACCCCCGACGTCGTGAGCACCGTAAGCCACACCAGCCCCGAGTGAGGAACCACATGACAAACCCAACCTCCCCCATGACCCCTGAGGACGTCCAGCGGCTCGAGAACATCCTCGACGACACACCAACCGACGGGCTGACCCGTCGGGTGCTGCTACGCCGAGCCGCGGTCACGGCCGCTGCCGCCTCGGTCGCCCTGCCCAGTGAGGCGATGGCCCAGGCCAGCGGCAGCTCGGCCACCCAGATCATCGACACCGCGATCACCGCCGAAGCGCTGGCGGTCACATACCTCACGGGACTGATCGAGCACGCCCAGGCCACCGGTGTCAGCAAGTTCACCGACGTGCTCAAAGCAGCCAACGCCGCCGAGTACGACCACTACAAGGCGCTCCAGAGCCTCGGCGCCAAGCCGCTGACAACGAAATTCTGGGCGCCGGACGCGTTCTTTAAGCCAGGCGAGCCGTTCAAGGTCCTCGAGACCGCCGAGATGCTGTTCGTCGACGCCTACCTGATCGCCGCCACCACATTCGCCCAGGCCGGCAAAGCCAGCCTGGCCCGCTACGCCGCAGAGATCGGCGGGGTCGAAGCCCAGCACCTAGCGCTCGTGCGCTTCGCCCAGAACAAGCTCCCCGACGACCGCGCCTTCCAGGCTTTCCCCATCACCAGCATCACCGGCGTGGTAGCGGCGCTCGAGAAGGCTGGCGTCGGCTTCGGCAAGCAAGGCGCCACGCCGGGCAAGTTCTACACCTTCTCGCCACCACCGGCCAGCGCGCTAGCCACGATCACCAACAACTCACCCACATAGCCGAATCCGACGCCAGACACGACGTGGCGACCCCACGCCGCCAGACGGCGCGGCGGCGCAACCGACTTGGCTACGAACGGGCGACCTTCCCCTGACGGTCTGATTGCTGTGGGTCAGGAACGGTTGGGGTATGGGTCGTGGATGCTGTCACCGCCGCTCACCGTCTCCCATCCGCGTTACTGCAGCTCAGGCAGGGCGGGAGGTGTTGGGTGGAATCGACCTCGAGCTTGTAGCCGCAGTTGGTGCATCTGTAGGTGGCGGCGGAGACGTCGCTGGCTGCTGGTACGGGTTCCGCCATGGACTGTGCTCCTGTGCGTGGTGGTCGGGGGTCGCTCTATTCGGAATCGGCTTTCTCTTCTCCCGGCCACGATCCCGTTAGGCGTGTGAAGGCCTGCCGGGATCCGTGGTCGACGAATCCCTTGACCAGCGAGAACAGCGCTCCCTCCATCGTCAGCGCGAGCGCGAGCTTGCCCAGGTGGATGTCTCGGTGCTTGGATTGCGGCGGCTCTTGATCGTCGATCATGCCCCAGATCAGGCCGAAGGTCTTCTTGCCGATCAGACCGGCGAGCAGGCCACCGCCGATACTGAACGGGAGAAAGACGAGCTTACCCATGGCTTACCTCAACTTGTCATTCGAATGTCGTCTGCTGCTTCGTGTTCTTGAGCGTTTTTTTGGTTCCCGAGCTCCTGCGGCTCGGCCACCATCTCTCGGGCTACGTTGACCGTGGCCTAGCAGCCAACCGATCAGCAAGCCTGCCGCGAACGCGCCGGCGGCAGTGAACGGCAGGGGCTTTTGCTGCACCCTCGAAGCGACCTGTTGCGCGGCGGCGCTGGCTGAATCCGGAGCGGCTTCCTTGGCCTTTGAGGCGAACTTGTCCTTCTTCTGCTGTGCGGTGTCCTTGACGGCCGAGATCTGGTTTTTGGCCTGAGCCTTGACATCCGTCTTCTCGGATAGCGCCTCGACGGTGTCGCCCAGCTCTTCCCGTGTTTCCTCGATCTCCTCGCGAAGCTCCTCG
The DNA here is from genome assembly GCA_963822735.1 of uncultured Actinomycetes bacterium. Lineage (GTDB taxonomy): Bacteria > Actinomycetota > Thermoleophilia > Solirubrobacterales > Solirubrobacteraceae > Palsa-465. Next base: position 417,846 of record CAWGIU010000004.1, on the reverse strand, counting down.
GGCGACTTTTGCTGGTCGCCTTCTTCGGTCGCTGGGGTCATTGCCGGCCCTCCTTTGCCCGTTGCTTGGTCAATTCAACATCCTCCTTAACGCTGTCGACGGTTTGATCGGGCACCGGCGGCACGCCCTCCTGAACCTTGCTCCGCCCGGTCAGCGCCAGCACGCTGGCGATCGCGCCGTATACGACGGTCACGATCAAAGCCGCCAGCCAACCGTCCATCGCGGTGCTCAACGCTAGGATCACGCACGCCGTCAGGGTGCCCACCGCGTAGAGCCCAAGCACGCCGGCGCCGCCGAACATCCCGGCCCCCAAGCCTGCCTTCTTGCTCTTCACGGCCAGCTCGGTCTTGGCCAAGTCGAGTTCCTGGCGCACGAGCGTCGCGGTCTGATCGGATAGCTGCTTGAGCAGGTCGGCGATCGAGCGATCGCTCAACCCGGCGTCCTCACGGTCGTGACGGACTTCCGCCATTGCTGGCCTCCCTTCGATGACTATTGGGACGAGTCAGCGGTGCTCGCCTCCTTCATTCCCAGAACCTCAAGGGCTTTCTCGCGCGCCGGCGCGTTGAGTGCCATGAACACCCCAGCGCTCCCCACGGTCAGAGCGATCAGCTTCAGGCGCCAGCGCGGCTTGGGCGGCGGCTCAGCGACCGCAGACCAAGCTTCCCACGCCGCAGCGACGGCTTGCTGGATTCGTCGCCAGAGCTTCTTGTCGTTGATCGCTTCACGAGCGCGCTTGCCCCGGACTCTCGCATAGCTATCGCGTGTCGAGCCGGCCGCGCGCCGGATCGCATCCTGCACCTGTGCGTCGTAGAGCAGCTGCTGCGCGTACGGCGCAACCGCAGCCGCTCGATCACTTAGCGCCATGGAGATTCGCCTCCTCGGCGGGGCTAGCGGTTTGGATACGGGTCATCGCTGCTGTCGCCTCCGCTCGCGGTGTGCCATGAGCCGTTTGAGCACTCCGGGCACGGAGGCAGGCTCTCACTAGATCCGACCTTCAGTTCGTACCCGCATTTGGTGCACCTATAGGTGCCCGCGGACACGTCACTACCCGCTGAAACGGGTTCTGCCATGTCTTCCTCCTTGGTTGGGAATTGCGGACCACGGCGGTTCATTTCTTGCGCCCAGTGCCGGGCAGTCGTTCGGCGAGTCGGCCTACCCGCTCGGTCGCTGTTTGCAGTGGTTCGACGACCTCGCGCACCTCGTCCGCATCACGGACGAGCGGCTTGATCGTGGTGTGTAGCGCGGAGAGCTCGCCGCCGAGGAGCTGTCCCATCTCTTTGACCTGCGCATTGAGCGCGTCGAGTTCCTCGCGTTGACGCCGCACCTCTTCGTGCAGTCCATCAGCGGCGCTGTGGATGCCGGCAAGCTCTGGTACGAGCGTTTCGCGCATCCGCTCGAGCTCGTCGTTGGTGCCCGCGAACGCACTGCGTAGGCCGTCAAGGTCTTCGCTCATCGGCTCAAGCCCGGCGCGCAGACCGGAGACCTGATCTCGCGCTGAATCGAGCGTCAGGGCAGCGTGCTCTGCCCACTCCACGACTCCACGTGCCTCACTCCCCAGCCCTGCGATCGAGGTCGCCGCGTCGGCGATTCTCCCCAGGTCCTCCATCGCGCGCGACGCGAGACGCTGTGGAAGGAGCAGCTGATCAAGCAACGGACTCAAGACGCAGAAACACATCGCTCAGTCACACGCAGACGGCTCGGCGCGCCCATCAGGTTGTCTTCTGCGTCTTGGGTGCGCTGCGAGCGTCCAGTTGCAGCTCGCGCTCGGCGCCCGGTGTGCCGGCTGAGAGTTCCCGGCTACGTTCACGCTCTGCGTTGAGTTCCATCCCGAGCAGCAGCGCGCTATTGGTGATCCACATCCATACGAGGAACACGACAAGACCACCGAGCGTGCCGTAAGTCTTGTCGTAGGAGCCGAAGTTCGCCACGTAAAACGCAAACCCGGCCGAAGCGAGGAGCCATACGAGCAGGGCGAACAGTGCGCCCGGCGTGACCCACCGGAAACCCGCGAGCTTGACGTTGGGTGCGGCATAGAACAGTACGGCGAACATCAGGATGACGACGATCAGCAGCACCGGCCATTTCGCGATGTTCCAGACGCTCACCGCGGTCGCGCCGACACCGAGCGGCCCGGCCACGGCGGTGACGATCGGGCCGGTAAGCACTAGCGCGAGCGCCACCATGACCAGCAGGATCAGCATCACGAGCGTGACGAGCACCTGCAATGGACGCAGCTTCCAGATGGGGCGGCCCTCGGGCGTCTCGTAGATGACGTTCGACGCGCGGATAAACGCGCCGACGTAGCTCGAGGCCGACCACAGCGCGGCGGCCAACCCGACGATCCCCATGATCCCCGCTGTGCTCTTGTGCGAAGTGATCGAGTTAATTGGGCCCGCGAACGTCTGCGCCGCCGAGCTCGGGCCGATCTTGGTGACGATCTGAGTGATGGTTTTCGTCGTCGATGCCGGATCGCCGACCAGCCCGATCAACCCCACCAGCGCGATCAACGCGGGAAACAGCGCTAGCAGCCCATAGTAGGTCAGCGCCGCCGCCCAATCACTCAGATTGTCCTCGCTGAACTCAGTGAACGTTCGCCTGAGTGCGGCGAATAGCGAAGTGCCCTGGACCGTTCCGGCGGGACGATAATCATGCCGGCGCTGACCGCCGGCTCGATTCTCCGATGCCGTACTCATAGGCCGAGCTTTCCGCCGGCTCCGCCTAGGATCTCGCTCGGATTGATGCCGATCTTTCCCAGCAGATCGCTGTGCTGCTCGGGGTCAACCTGGTTAGGTAGCTGCTGGTCGGCCTGTTGGGCCTGATCGTGGTCGCCTCGGTCACGAAGCATCTGCAAGATTTGTTCCTTGGGGATCTCCATGTTTCTCCTCGATTGAGGTCAGCTCTTCCTCACGGATCCGACGCTCGGCGATAGTCCCCAGCATCGCGGGAGCCTTGCGGGCGCTGTTCTTGCCCTTGGCCTTTCCTTCCGCTAGGGCCGTCTGCACACGGGCTATTTGCGTCGACTGAGGCCGTGCGACCGCGAGGGTCATACGCCTCGGTTGTCTCAGTCACAGCCTTCATCTCGCTTGGGAGCCACCATAAGTGGGACGGGTTGCCTCAGTCTTGTACCCGAGATCCACGATAGTAAATCATATTGCCCCGATTCTGGAGCAGAACTGGGACGTTGCGGGACAATTGCTATAGATCACCGCGATTCCGGGTACAGAAACGGGACAGATGGCTGCAACGGTGCAACCGGATGACGAGCGGAGAGACTCGCCATCCGAAGGACAACCGCCACGAGCAGACGCGATCGCCAGCCGCCATCGAATCCTCAAAGCAGCCTCCGCGCTGACCGGCGACCGTCACGTCACGATGAGTGAAATCGCCGCCGCCGCCGGCGTCGGACGCTCGACGCTCTACCGGCACTTTCCAAGCCGCGAGGCGCTCAGCCAAGCGATTGACACGCTGGAGGCCCATACAAGCGAATCTTCAGCGGCCGTCTCCGGAACCGCCGGATTGCAGGTCCCAACTATGCCGTTCCTGGCCCCGGGACGACTAGGGCGTGAGCATCCGCTCTCACTGGAGGTCACGCGCGTCCTGGACGAAGTACCCCCGCACCTGGTGCCTGACCAGCTCGTGGCCGAGGCACGACGCGCAGCCGGTGTTGCGATAGCGCTGTACGTCGTTGACATTGACGGCTCGCACCTGTTGCGGCTCGCGGGCACAGAAGAGTTTCCGGATCGGCTGAATGACCCGCCGGCGATCGGACCGGAGATCGTCCCCGAGGGCCTGCCTGGGTTCTACACGCGCCTACAACAGCGCCTCCCGGGCTGTGTGGCCGAGCCGCTGTGGCTGCGCGGCCGGGTGCTCGGACTTCTTCTCTGCGTCGGAACGCCGTTGGCTTCGCTGAAGGACATCGCCAAACAAGGCGCTGCGGCGCTCGAGCTTGCCAACGACTACACCGACTTCATCGAAGCCGCCCGACGGCGCAAGCCCACAACCGCCGCCGCCGAGATCCAACAGAACCTGTTCCCGCCACGGATCGCGCGCATCGCCGGCGCACAGCTGGCCGGTGTGCTACTCCCGAGCTACGAGGTCGGCGGCGATTGGTTTGACTTCGTCGAGAACCCCGACGGCGCCTGGCTGGCGATCGCCGACTCTGCCGGCAAAGGCTCGACCGCCGCCGGCCTCGGAGCTGCCGCTCTCGGCGCTCTACGTGCAGCACGGCGCAGCGGCCAAGCCCTCGAACAGGGGGTGCTGACGATGCACGAAACCGTCCAGCAGCTCGGCAACCCGGACTTCCACGTAACCGCACTAGTCGCACGTTGGCGGGCCGCCACCTCCATTCTGACCTGGATCAACTGTGGCCACCCACCGGCCTACCTTGTCGACGCCGACGGCGAGCTCCGGGAACTCGAGGGAGACATGCACCCCGCGCTCGGGACCGGACTCACAGATCCGACTTACAAAACGAACGAGCGCCAACTACTCCACGGCGAACGCCTCATCCTCCTAACCGACGGCATCACCGAACGGCATATGGAAAACGGCGGCAGGTTCGGCGTCGACGGGCTCCGGCGGGGCCTTGAGCTCGCGGACAATCCGACCGCCGCATGTACCGCAATGGCCATCCAACAAGCTGTGACCGACTGCTGGCGAGAACCGCTCCAGGACGACGGCACAGTCGTCGTAATGGCCATCGAATAGCGTGTGCCTAGCAAGCTTGGCGCGCACAATAGTTGAGATATCAAACTAAATGTTATCCTCTGTTCGGACACGAATGAACAGCAGTGAGGAGCACCAGATGGGCACGTCAGTGATAGGAGTCGTTGGAGCGGGATTCATGGGAACGGGGATCGCGGAGTCAGTCGCAGCCGCGGGTAAGCATGCACTCGTCTACGAGCCGGCCGAGGCACCACTTGTTCGCTCCCGCGAGCAGTTGAAGTCGTCGGTGGCGAGGGCCGTGACGCGGGAGAAGCTCAGCCCCGCCGAAGCTGACGCACTATTGGAGCGGATCCTCTACACGAGCTCCCTTGAGGATCTGCGGGGGAGCGACGCGGTGATCGAGGCGGTGACGGAGGACGCGCGAATAAAGGCAGAGCTGTTCTCGACGCTCGACGCCGAGCTGCCCGATGCGCAGTTTCTGGCATCAAACACCTCGTCGATCCCGATTGCCGAGCTCGCCGCCCGCACAGGTAGGCCCGAGCGCGTGCTGGGGCTTCACTTCTTCTCGCCGGTGCCGGTGATGAAGCTGGTCGAGGTCGTGGTAGCGCTCGACACCGCCGGCCAAACCGTCGAGGCGGCGACTGGCCTGGTTGAGGACATCGGCAAGCAGCCGATCCGCACCAAGGATCGCTCCGGGTTCATCGTCAACATGCTTCTCGTTCCATACCTGATGGCCGCCGTGCGTATGTACGAGGAGGGCTTCGCCTCCCGGGAGGACATCGACGCCGGCATGAAGCTTGGTTGCGATCATCCAATGGGGCCGCTGACGCTGTGCGACTTCATCGGGCTGGATGTCCTCTACGCGGTGTGTGATTCGCTCTACGAGGAGTTCAAGCGGCCCGAGTACGCGCCGCCGCCGCTGCTCAAGCGGATGGTGGTTGCGGGACATCACGGTCGCAAGACCGGTCAGGGGTTCTACGAGTACACCCCGAGTCTGGCGATCGCTTCTTCCGCAACGTGAGCTGACGGCCGTCCGCTCCTCGCGCCAGTCGATGCTCAGGCTGCCCGCGCGGCGGTTTCAACCAGGCGTGCCACCCAGTCGCCCGTCGCTTGCCTGGTGGCAGCGTTCAAGCGGTTGAACGCGTTGATCGAAGCGATCGCCACCACCAGTGAGGCGAGCTGGTCTTCGGTGTAGTGGCGGGCGGCCTCGTCCCAGATCTCGTCCGGCACCGGGTCTGGCCGGTCGGCGAGACGCGTGGCGGCCTCGGCGAGCGCCAGCGCGGCGCGCTCGGCATCACTGAAGTACGGCGCTTCGCGCCACGCCGCGACCATGTGGATTCGCTCGCTGCTCTCGCCCGCGTGCTCGAGCTCGCGCGAGTGTATGTCGACGCACACGCTGCACCCGTTGATCTGGCTGGCGCGTAGGTGCACCAGGTAGAGCGTGGTCTCCGGGATCCCGGCGTGTGTAGCCGAGGCGCCGAGGCTCTGGAGCGCCTCGAGCGCTCCCGGAACCGTCATAGCGGGATTCTTGATCCTTGCGTCCATCGTTGTCGTCCTCCGGGTCGTTGTCTTTTAGTGCAGCCCTCTGGCGGGTCTACTCCTATGACACGGTCCGAGCTCGGAATGTGACTGATCGGCGGCCAGTGAGCTGTTCGAAAGCGTCCACCAGCGCGAGGGCCGCGAGCATCACCAGGAAGGGGTCGATCGGAGCGCGAAAGCGGATGAAGCTCGTGACGAACACTGAGGCCCACAGGCATACCGGCACAAGCCAGAGCCACTTCGGTGCTTGCCGCGCCGCTCGGGTCAGCGCGCCGCCGGCGGCGAGTACCAGCAGCAGTGGCGTGCTGTTTATGAGCACCAGCGCCGGCGCGAGAGGGATGCCGGTGTCGTGCAGGTTGTGGACCGCGAAGTGGACATCACCGAGATCGAACATGCGGACCGTGTTCCAGAATCCCGCCTCGAGCACGTACGCGGGGTGGCGCTTTGATCTCATCGAGCGCCTGCGCCTGGAGGTGGTCGCCGTACGTGAGCTCGTTCCATCGCTCGGCTCTGGCCTTGGTCAGGATGCGGGCGTACTCGCGGGAGGCGCCGTGCTCGGCCTCGATCCACAGCGCTGGTTCCTTGTGATTCGCTCGGGAGACCTGGTTGTAGGTCCCGGCCAGGGTGTAGCCGCTTTCGTCCGATATGGGGATGAAGGTGTGAAATGCCGTCCAGTCCCGGACCACCCAGGGGGCGATAGTGACGCAGGCGGCCGCGACGACCACGACCGCGGGGGTCCAGCCAATCAGGCGCCGGAGAGCATGCTTCGGGGCAAACGCGAGCGCGAACGGAAGCAGGAGAAGCAGGCCGTTGGTTCGGGTCAGCGATGCCACGCCGACCAGTACGCCCGTCATGATCGCCCAGCGGTAGCGCCGCTCCGCCCGGCGCCCCTCGAGTGCGCTGGCGACGGCCGCGAGTACTACCGGCACGAATAGCGCCTCTGAGACCAACGCCGTGCTCAAGATCACGAGTGGGGGCGCGACTGCGGCGATGCCCAGCGCCACAACCCCCACCCGGCGCCCCCACAGCCGCCGGGCGATCAGGCCGATGAGCGCGACGGTCAGCGTTCCGAGCAGCGCACCCACCAGCCTGCCGACGGCGGGCGCGGGGCGCCCCGCGATCGCGTACACGGCGGCCAGCACGACCGGGTAGCCAGGCGGCCTGAACGCGGTCGGTCCACCAACCGGCGCACGGTTGCTCTGGGGGTATCCATGGCCCTGCGCAATCGACGCCGCGGTGCGGCTGAAATCCTGCGGATCGAGGTTCAGAGGCGTGTGCCAGGTCAGCGCGACAGTGGCCACGCGAACGGCGAGCGCCACGGCCAGGATGACCCAAACCGCTCTGGGCACGCGACTGACGAGAACCGGTACGCGGCTGAGGCTTATGGCTGGGTTGATCGCCGACATCAGGGCTCGGAGGGCCGATCTCAGGCTGAGCCGGCGCTTTATATATGGCGGAACAGGGGCGCCAGTGCGCCCCGTTCCGCTTTTTTTACCCATTCCCGCGCTGGAGGTACGCCCTCGACCGGGTCTTGGTGTGCTCGCCGGGAGGCGACGAGCGCCCGTTTCCGCTAGTTGTAGGCCCTGGGACCACTCGAGCAGGAGGAGAGACGCAGATGGCATCCAACATGCGGCGCGGCCTGATCCCGTACAAGACGACGGGTCTCGGCCAGTACGTCGATGAGATCTATTCGCTCCAGGGCTTCTTCGGCGAATGGGCGCACATGTATCGGCGCAACAACCTCGCTCATCCCGTGAGCTGGTCGGATGAGCGGCTGATGTACAGCGGCCTCGACCCGGACAACTTGGTCGCCCCGGATGGCTCTGATGCCCGCGGCGAGCCCCTGCGCCTGCTCGAGGGCGAAGGGGTCGCGGTCAGCCTCTCGCAACGCTCGCAGCCGATGCCCTTCGCCGAGAAGAACGTCGACTTCCATCAGATCCGCTTCTACCACCGGGGTGGTTTCCTGCTGGAGACCGAGCTTGGGCCCCTGACCGTCGAGGCAGGGGACTTCGTCGTGATCCCTCGCGGCCTGATCTACCGCGAGACTCCGAATGCGCCCCGGGGCAACGTCGTGTACGTGACCGAGGTCGAGGCCACGATCCAGCTGGCGGAGAAGCTCTGGGACTCGGTCGGTTACGCGAGCCTGTTTGTTGACTACTCGGAGATGGAGGTTCCCGATCCCGGCGCGGCAACTGGCGACGGGCCACCGGCATCGAGATCCGACGACGGTGGAGATGAACATGAGCTCCGCGTCCGATACGACGGCCGGTGGCACTCCATGACCTACGACTTCGACCCCTGCAACGACGTCGTGGGCTGGGTCGGCGATCCGGTGATCTTCAAGTTGAACGTCTGGAACATGCCGACGTCGGGGACCACCCACGGTCACCTTCCGCCTCCCTCGGGCGCGGTTCTGTTCGGCGAGGGCCGAGAGTTCTTCTTCAACGTGCTCTCGACGCCGCCCCCTACCACCGTGCCGCCGCCGGACGGGAGCTTCGGGCCGCCGGCGCACCTGAACGATTACGACGAGGTCTGGTTGAACCACGTAGCCGAGGCCGCACCACACACAGAGGGCCACCTGTGGCTGCTCCCCCGTACGCTGCCGCATCCGGGCATAAAGCGTCCCACGGCACCGCCCACAGACGGACGTCCGAGCCGTTCGATGCGCATCAACCTGGACACAAGGGCCAGCCTGTCCTGGACCCCTGAGGCTCGCGAGGCATTGTTCGAGGATCCGATCGTGGCCAAGTACACGAGTTTCTTCGGCGTTCCGCTCAAGGCCGCTCCGGAGAAGGTCCGCAACCGCGCCGGGCGGTGATCGGGGCGCGTGATGAATGAGGTCGGCGTCGCCTCCGAGGTCGTCGAGCTCGAGGCACCCGAACTGCCCCGGACCGGCTGGGGACCGGCGCTCGCGCGCGGGATGTATTACCGCCCCGCCCATCGACGGCCGAGAACAGCCTTCATCGTCGCCCACTACAACCTCGACTTCTCACGCCATTATCTCGGCGAGTTGCTCGCTCGTCGCGGCTATGGGTTCCTCGGCTGGAACACGCGATTCTGTGGGCGGGATGCGTTCTTTCTGCTCGATCGCGCCCTGGCCGACGTGGGCCGCGGGGTGCGGTGGCTGAGGGAGCGCGGCGCCGAGCTGGTGGTTCTGCTCGGCAACTCCGGCGGGGGATCGCTGCTGGCCGCCTACCAGGCGCAGTCGCGGCACCCATTCGTGCGGCCGCCGTACGGGATGACGCTCGCCGCCGCCATCGACGAGCTTCCGGCGGGCGATCTGTACGTGAGTTTGGCCGCCCACCCCGGGCGGCCGGAGGTGCTGACCAGCTGGCTCGATCCAGCGGTCCTCGACGAGCAGGATCCGTTGGCCGCCGATCCCTCGCTCGACATGTACGACGACCGCAACGGTCCGCCATATTCGCCGGAGTTCGTCAGCCGCTACCGCAATGCGCAGCGGGCTCGGAACGACCGGGTGACGGCCTGGTGCAAGCGCGAGCTGGACCGCCTCAGCGCTGCCGGGTACCCGGACCGACTGTTCACGCTTCAACCGCACCTGGGCCGATTTGCGATTCGTCGATCCCACCCTCGATCCGTCCGAGCGGCCCACACCGGCCTGCTACCGCGGAGACCCGATGCGGGCGAACCGAGGGATCGAGGGGATCGGCTCGGTCAGCTCGCTCCGGACCTGGCTGTCGATGTGGAGCCTCGAGGAATCACAGTGCCGGTCCGCAGAGTCGTTGCAGCTGATCGACGCCCCGGCGCTCGTCATCCAGGCGAGCGCCGACACCGGAGTCTTCCCCAGCGACGCGCGCGCGATCTTCAATGGCCTGGGAGCGCGGGACAAGCAGCTCGTGACGATGCCCGGAGACCACTATTTCCGCGGTCCCGGCAGCCCACGGGCCGACCTGGCCGAGCTGATCGATTCCTGGGTCAGCGAGCGAAGCGGCGCGGCCTGAGGCGGGAGACGTAGTGTGAGAGCCAGACCGAGCACCGTGCAGTGGCTTCGCTCCTACTACGAAGCCATCGACGGCCTTCGCTTCGACGAGGTCAGCGAGTTCTTGCACGAGGACTGCCGTTGCCAATACCCGACGGGAGCCGTGCTGACGGGGCGAGAAAGGTTTATCCAGTGGGGGCGACGAGACCTAGGAGCGCTTCAAGGCATCCGGCACGAGTTGAAGGATGCCTGGGAGGAGGGCGAGCAGCTGATCTTCGAGCTCGAGGTCACCTACTGGCGAAAGGACGGTCAGAAGATCGTCCGCCCGGGCGCGGGCATCTTCGTCCTCGACAACGGAAGGATCCGGCGGCAGCGGCTGTTCGTCGACGCGCGCGGTGTGTGGGACTGAGCCGAGTACTCGTTTCGGAGCGCTCGTCGAAGTAGCCTCTAGTCATGGCCGATTCGAGTGAGCGCGGCGCGAGAGTGCTTGTCGTCTACTACAGCGCCACGGGTCACGTCCATGCTCTGGCCAAGGCCGTGGCGGAGGGCGCCGTGGCCGCCGGAGCCGAAGCCCGCCTCCGGCCCGTCGAGGAGCTGGCGCCGGAGATGCTGATCTCGCAGAACCAGGCCTGGGGACGGCACCGCTCGGAGGTGATGGATGAGCCGACCGCGTCGTTGGCCGACCTCGTATGGGCCGATGGCATCGCGTTCGGGACGCCGACCAGGTTCGGCAACGTCGCGGCGCAGCTGAAGATGTTCCTCGATCAGGCCGGCGAGTTGTGGCAGGAGGGAAAGCTCATCAACAAGGTCGTAACGGCCTTCACCTCGTCGCAGACGCCCCACGGTGGTCAGGAGTCGACCATCCTTGCCCTCAACAACACCTTCTACCACTGGGGTTCGATCGTGGTGCCGTTGGGATACACGGCCAGCGAGGTCTTCAACGGCGGCGGCAATCCCTACGGGGCGTCGTACACCAGTGGTACCCGCGTGGGACAGCCGGACGCAGACACGATCGCCGTGGCGGTGGCCCAGGGCCGGCGCCTGGCGCGTGTGGCCCAGGTCATCGGCCTGGCGCAGGAGCGCGGGGCGCTCGATGCGCGCGCCGGGATAGTCGCTGCGCAGGGCACCGGCTGATGGCCTGCACCGCTGGCGTGAGCGCTTCTGTACCCGCCGGCCTACCCCCTAGAGAATCGGAGACCGTGACATGACTAGCTGCACCCACCTCGACACCATCACCGTGCGCGAGCTGCCCGAGAGCGTCGCCGGCTGCGAGGATTGCCTGCGCGAGGGCGGCGTCTGGCTGCACCTGCGGATCTGCCTGGCTTGCGGCCATGTCGGCTGCTGCGATGACTCGCCGAACCGCCACGCGACCGCGCACGAGCGGGCCAGCGGACATCCCCTGATTCGTTCGCTCGAACCTGGGGAGGATTGGTCATGGTGCTATTTCGATGAGGTCGCGATGCTGATCCCCGAGATCGCGGGGCACACGCGTATCCCCCCCTCACCGATGCTGACCGGCTGAAGACCAAAGGAGCCCCGATGGAGACTACGAACAACCTCACCGCCAACGTGGCCACCGCTGCCACCGAGACCGACCGGGAGGACTTTCGCCGCGAGCTCGGCCAGCAGCTGCGCGTCGATTCGGTCCGTTCGAGCGCCGCCGCCGGCTCGGGTCACCCCACGTCGTCGATGTCCGCTGCCGACCTGATGGCGGTGCTGCTGGATGGCTACCTGAAGCTCGACTACTCCTCGCCTGAGGACCCGCATCGTGACCATTTGATCTTCTCCAAGGGGCATGCATCGCCGCTGTACTACTCGGTGCTCAAAGCGGCGGGTGCGATCGACGACGAGGAGCTGCTGACCTTCCGTAAGTTCGGCAGCCGGCTGGAAGGCCATCCCACCCCGCGGATCCCGCCCACCGATGTGGCCACAGGCTCGCTGGGGCAGGGGTTGCCGATTGGCGTCGGCCTGGCCCTGACCGGTAAGCGACTCGATCGGCTGCCCTACCGGGTGTGGGTCTTGTGCGGGGATTCCGAGATGGCGGAGGGATCGATCTGGGAGGCCTTCGAGCAGGCCGGCTGGGCGGGCCTCGACAACCTCACCGCGATCGTCGACGTCAACCGGCTGGGTCAGACGCGGGAGACGATGCTGGGCTGGGACCTCCAGACCTATGCAGCCCGCGCCCGGGCCTTCGGCTGGCACGCGATCGAGATCGACGGGCACGACGTAGCGGCGATCGATGCCGCCTACCGGGAGGCGGTACAGACCGAAGGCAAGCCGACGGCGATCCTGGCGCACACGCTCAAGGGCAAGGGCGTGAAGTCCGTCGAGGACCAGGGCGGGCACCACGGCAAGCCGCTTCCTGACCCGGAGGAAGCGATCCAGGAGCTCGGCGGCGAGCGGCATCTCACCGTGTCTACCGCCTCACCGTCCCGCAGTCAGAGCCCGCACCGCTTCGACGCGCCGGGAGGCGAACTTCCGCGGTGGGAGCTAGGCGATCAGGTCGCGACCCGCCAGGCGTACGGCGAAGCGCTGGCTGCGCTCGGCAACCTTCGCGGCGACGTGGTGGCGCTCGACGGCGAGGTGTCGAACTCCACCCACTCCGAGATCTTCAGGGACGCCCACCCCGACCGCTACTTCGAGATGTTCATCGCCGAGCAGCAGATGATCTCGGCCGCAGTGGGAATGCAGGCGCGGGGCTGGGTGCCGTTCGCTTCCAGCTTCGCCGCGTTTCTCTCCCGTGCCTACGACTTCATCCGCATGGCTGCGATCTCGCGGGCGGACTTGCGGCTATCGGGCTCCCACGCCGGCGTATCGATCGGCGAGGACGGCCCGTCGCAGATGGCGCTGGAAGACTTCGCGGCCTTCCGGGCAGTCCACGGCAGCGCGGTCCTCCACGCGTCCGACGCCAACCAGGTGGCGCCGCTGGTGGCCCAGATGGCCGAGCGCCCCGGGATCTCCTACCTGCGGACGCTGCGCGGAAAGACGACGGTCCGGACCGCACCGGACGAGGACGTCCGCATCGGCGGCAGTCGCCTCGTGCGGTCAAGCGACGAGGACGAGTTCACGGTCGTCGCCTGCGGCATAACCGTCGAGGAGGCGGACAAGGCGGCGGCCCAGCTCGAGCAGGAGGGAACGCGCGTGCGCGTCCTCGACTGCTATTCGCTAAAGCCGATCGACCACGAGGCGCTGCGCCGCGCGGCGGCGGAGACCAAGGCGCTCCTCGCCGTCGAGGACCACTGGCCGGAGGGCGGCCTGGGTGAAGCGGTCATGAGCGCGCTCTCCGAAGAGCCACGGCGTCCGCCGATCCTCCACCTAGCCGTCTCGGACATGCCCACGTCGGGCAAGCCGGAAGAGCTGCTCCACGCCGCGGGCATCGACGCTGAGGCGATCATCGCCGCGCTGCGGTCGCATATGGGCAGCGGCGGTTAGGCCTGGCTGCCGTCTATCGATCCCACACCACATGCAGCTCTCGTGGCTTGCGGAACACGAGGCCACGGACTTCAATCGGCCGGCTAGTCGAAAGCCTCGCGCTCGGCAACCGCCCGAGTAGGGCGCTCAGCGCAGCCCGGGCCTCGAGCCGCGCCAGGTGAACGCCGACGCACACGTGGGGACCCTGGGCGAATGCGAGATGACGTCTCAGGTTTGCGCGGGAGGGATCGAATTCATCTGGGTCCGCGAACACCGCCGGATCGCGATTGGCAGCGGTTATCGAGATGTGCACCAGGTCCCCCTGTTCGATCGATGCTTTGCCCAGGGAGAAGTCGAGGGTGGCGTAGCGGTCGACCATCGCGGCAGCCGGCTCCAGGCGTAGCGACTCGTCGATCAGAGCGTCCAGCAGCAGCGGGTCGCCGCGAACCCGCTCCGCCATTTCCGGTCGGCGTAGCAGCTCGAGCGCCGCGTTACAGATCATGCCTTCGGTGGTCTCGATCCCGCCGAACAGCAGAACCGCCGCGTTGGCGGCGATCTGATCGTCGCTCAGCGCCTCGCCGTCGGCCGTACCGGCCGCCGCGGCCGCGAGCAGATTGCGCTCGCCCCCGGTGCGGATCGTCCGGTGAAGCCGCGCTCCGCAGCGACGTGAACGCGGCGGCGCCCGTCGTCGTCGGGCCGCGGCCGGCGGTGATCGCGTTGACCGACGCGACGATCGCCTCGTACCACTGGAGCAGGTCGTCCACCTCGCCACCACCGAGCCCGAGCGCTTGGGCGATCACGGAAGCCGCCAGGGGACCGGCGAACTGGCGGCGGAGCTCCATGCCGCCGGCCGGCTCGACGGCGTCGATCAGCCGTGCGGCCTCGAGCGCCACCGAATGCTCAAACCGGTTGCGCACAGACCGCGCGCGAAACGGCTCGGCGAAAGGGGCACGATGGCGGTCATGCGCCGCGCCGTCGACGCTCAACATGCTCGGACCGATAACCCGCGCCGTCGAGAAGCGGGGGTCCTCCACCGTGAGCCTCGTGGCATCGGACATCGCCGCCGTCGCCAGGTCGTGGCGCGTGAGAAGCCAGCCATCCAGGCACGGGACCCAGGAGACCGGCTCGCTGGCCCGCAGAGGAGCGAGCGCCGTATGCGGATCGGCGTCGAGCTGCCGGGTCGTGATCGTCGCCCCGAGTGGAAACTGACGTTCTCGAATCACATGTCCACGCCGGCGGCGACCGGCGTTCGCAGCATGCGACGCCTTGGTCCCGTCAGCCTCCGGCCGACTCTGCGCCTTCGATGGCCTCAGTAACTGCGGCGGACCGCGAATTCTCCGACACGAAGTGCCCGGCGGCAATGACTGCCGCCACCGGCCACTCCACCGCTCCTAGGGCCGTCATGGTCCCGATGCCCGCATACCAGGCGAGACTGCTGCGTGTCGGGGGATGGACTTTGAGATCGAGCACTGGAATCTTCACGGACACGGTCTACCCCAGTGGGACGCGGCGGAAGCTTCTACCGACCGACCGTCATCAGCGAGAGGACTTCGACCCGGTTTTCCTCCGGGCGCCGTCACGCTCCTCCTCCTCCTCCTCCTCCTTTTCCTCCGCGCGCGGATCTTCGCCGTTGCGGAGGTTCTCGAGCGTGCGCTCGAGCGCGTCCATCAGATCGGGCGCCGGTTGCGGCTCCTTCTCCGGCTTTGGCACGTGGATCGTCTTGCGCTTGCGCTTGTCGTCGATGACCCGCTTGAGGCGCTCCCGGTAGCAGTCTGTGTAGCTGGCCGGATCCCAGTCAGCCGAGAGCTCCTCGATGATCGCCACCGCATTGTCGAGTTGCTTCTTCGATGGCTTCTTGCCGCCTGTCTCGATGCCCTTCGTCGGACGCACCTCGTCTCCGAACAGCATCGTCGTGAGTGCCAGCGCACCTTCTCGGGCGCGTACGGCCACCAGGTATTCCTTGGTCCGCATCACGAAGCGTCCGAGCGCGACGCGCTCCTGCGCCCCCATCGTCTCCACGAGCAGGCGGTACGCGCGGAGCGTTCCCTCGCTATCGCCGGCGGGCACCAGGAAGTAGGGATGATCGAAGTAGACGGGGTCGACATCGGCGAGGTCCACGAAGGCCTCGATGTCGATTGTGCGTGTCTTGCGAGGCTGCACGGAACCAAGCTCCTCATCGGTCACCACGACCTGCTTTCCATTGAGGTCGTACGAGTGCGCGACCTCCTCCCAGATGACCTCCTCGTCGTCCTTGGAGCAGAACCGCCTCTGCTCGACCGGCACCTTGTCCTTCTCGTGCAGTTGGCGGAAGTGGTAATCGAGGTCCCGCGCGGCGCTTACAAGCTGCACGGGGACGTTGACCAAGCCGAAGCTGAGCGATCCGCTCCACAGGGCACGCGCCACGTCAGCTCCCCGATCCGGTGAGGCTCGCCTCTAGCGCCGCCGCCAGGTCGTCTCCCTGCGCCGGCTCCTCCTGGGCGGCGAGGTCGATCTCCTCGCCTGCCGCCTTGCGCTTGATCAGGTCCAGCACCGCATCGCGGTAGGTGTCCTCGTAAGCCTGCGGATTGAAGTCCTCGGCCAGCGACTTCACCAGCTTGCCGGCCATATCGATCTCCTTCTTGGCCGGCTTTCGGGAGCCGCCGTCGATCTCCAGCTCATCGCCCGAGACGAGCTCGTCGTGAAAGCGAAGCGTGTGCAGGAGCAGGACGCCGTCGCCCGCGCGCAGCGCCACCAGATATTCCCGGTCGTGGAAGCTGAAGCGGCCGATTCCGGTGCGCTCGCTCTTGCGCATCGTCTCGTAAAGCAGCCGGAAAGCGTCCTTGTCATCGCGCGAACCGACGTAGTAGGTCTTCTCGTAGAAGACGGGGTCGATGTCCGCGGCGCGCACGAACTCGCGCAGGTGGATGACCTTCCCCCGGTCGCCGGCGGCGGCCTTGACCTCGTCCTTGTCCAGTACCACGAACTGGCCTGAGCGCACCTCGTAGCCCCTGACGATCTCCTTGAAAGGGACCTCGCGGTCCTCCTTGGGGCAGATGCGACGGTGCTCGATGCGCGCGCCATCCGTCACGTGCACCTCGTGGAAATGCACGGTCTTCGACTCCGTCGCCGAGTACAGCTTGACCGGGACGTTGACCATTCCGAACGTCACGGTTCCGTTCCAGATTGACTTCGGCATCGGCCGATGGCTACCCGCAGGCCGGTGGCCGAACACCACGCGGTCCGGGCATCAATCGGCCCATCCGGGCCGCACCAGCCCGGTCTCATAGGACAGCACGACGAGCTGTGCCCGATCGCGGGCGCCGAGTTTCATCATCGCCCGGCTGACGTGCGTCTTGGCGGTGGCCACGCTCACCACCAGCCGTTCGGCGATCTCCAGATTCGAGAGTCCGGCCGCGACCAGGGTCATCACCTCCCGCTCGCGGTCCGTCAGCTCCTGGAGCACGGCCGAGCTGGGCGGCTGCTTGGCGCGCACGGCGAACTCGCCGATCAGCCGCCGGGTAACGGATGGGGAGAGGAGAGCGTCGCCGTCGGCGACCACCCGCACGGCTTCGATCAAGTCACTGGGCTTGGTGTCCTTGACCAGAAAGCCGCTCGCGCCGGCGCGAATCGCATCGAAGACGTACTCGTCGAGCTCGAACGTGGTCAGGATCACGATCCGTACGCCCTGCAGCCGCTCGTCGGCGGTGATCTGGCGGGTGGCGTCGAGCCCGTCGAGGGCGGGCATCCGGATGTCCATGAGGATCACGTCGGGCCTGGTTTTGCGCGCCAGCTCCACGGCACGCCGTCCATCCTCGGCCTCGGCCACGACCTCGATCCCTTCCTGCGCGTCGAGCAGGGCACGAAATCCGGCCCGCACGAGCGCCTGATCGTCGGCCAGCAGAATGCGGATCATGCCCCGTCCCTGAGCGGCAGCCGGGCCCTGACGCGAAATCCACCGCTGGGCATGGAGGCGGCTTCAAGCTCGCCGTGCAGGGCGAGCGCACGCTCGCGCATCCCCGTGATGCCGCTGCCTCCGTCGTCGTTGGCCACCACGGCGCCCGTGCCGTCGTCGTCGATCTGCAAGCTCAGCTCGTCCCGGCCGTAGATCACTCGGACGGAGACCGAAGCGGCGCCGGCGTGTCGTACGACGTTGGTCAAGGCTTCCTGCACGATCCGGAACCCGGCCAGCTCCACGCTCTGGGGCAGCGGGCGCCGTTCGCCGGAGACGTCGAGCGAGATCTCGAGGCCGCCCGCCGCCGCGCGGGAGACGAGCTCGCTCAGCTGCTCCAGTCCGGCCGTCGGGGCGCGCGGTGCGCGCTCGCCGTCGCCCCTCAGCACGCCGAGCACTGAGCGCACCTCCCGCAGCGCGTCGGCGCTGGCCTCGTTGATCGCCGACAGCGCGGTCCGGGCCTGCTCGGGGCGCTCATCCATCAGGTGCAGCGCAACCCCGGACTGGACATTGATGAGCGAGATGTTGTGCGCGAGCACATCGTGCAGCTCGCGCGCGATGCGCAGACGCTCCTCGTCCGCCCGGCGCCGGGTCTCCTGCTCGCGCGCCTGGCGCCGCTCCGCCGCCCGCTCGCGCCTGACGCGCAGCGCCTCGGCGGCCGCGAACAGGACGATCAGCCAGGCCACGAGCGCAAGCGCTGCCAGCACGCTCGGCGCCCCTGTCCTGCCGAGCGCCCAGGGAAGGGAGAGGAACAAGGCCCAACCAGCCACGAGCGCAACCAATCCCTCGTCGCGGTAACCGGCGATCACCGCGCTGATGAGCGCCACGATCGCGGCGGCGTAGTTGGGTCCCTGGGGATAGCCGAGCGCCACGTACGCCAGCGTCACCGCCAGCACGAACAGCATCACGCCGCGGGGAAGGCCCCGCCGCACGAGCAGGGCCACCGGTCCGACGGCCAGCAACACGAACGCCAGCGCGTCGAGGTGATGCGGTGCCTTGCAGCTCGAGACCCACCAGCAAGCGGCGCGGTGCTGAGTGTTGATGTAGTGGTGGTTGACCCCGATCGTCCCACCGATCTGGACCGCCAGCGCGATCCCCGCGATGCGAACGTCGCGGGGACCTAGCCGACGCACCACAGCGGCGATCGAGCCCATTTCGAAGTTCACAGCGCGACGATAGCCCCCGAGTCCACCGCCGTCGCCGCCCTCAGGTCGTAGCCGCAACTACCACCGGCGTAGTAGGGCGCCGCCCGAGAACAGCCCTATGGCTGTAGCGGAAGTGCCTCCCGCCGGGCGATGAAAACCACTCCAGCCCGCGTCAAGCTGCCGGTAATGCAAAGGAGTCGCTCGCAAAAGGAGCCCGAAATGTATGAGCACCGATTCCAGTTTCAACAGCCGAACGCCGACCTCCGCGTCGGCGACAGCGAGCGCGAGCAGACAGGCGATCGCCTGCGGCGCGCCCACGCCGAGGGCCGCCTCGACGCCGAGGAGTTCCAGGAGCGGATCGAGGGTTGCTATGAGGCCAAGACCGCCGGCCAGCTGCACGAGCTGGTGACAGACCTGCCCGGCGAGGAACGCCAACCACGCTCCGGCCGTCCGTTCTGGCTGATGCCCCGGTGGCGCGCGGTGCTAGCGGCGCTGTTGGCGCTCGTGCTCGTTGGCGCGGTGATCCACGGCCACGTTCTGTGGGTGCTGCTGCCGCTGTTCTTCCTGACGCGCTTCTGGGGCTGGCGCCGGCGCCCCTACTTCCGCCTGTAGCTCCATCGTCAAGCCACAGTCCGCCTCCGGTGCCGCTGTATCGTCCGGGCGGTGGGGCACGTCGATCGCGGCCTGGCCGCGCTAATCATCGCCACGGTCTGGCTCTTTGCTGCGGTCCAGGCGCAGGCCGCGACCGTGAGAGGCCTGCCGCTCAGCGGCAAGGTGGTGGGTCTCGACCCCGGACACAACGGGGGCAACGCCGGCGACCCGTCGTTCATCAACCACGAGATCTGGAACGGGCGCGAGCACGAGTCCTGCGACACGACGGGCACCGAAACCGACGGCGGCTACACGGAGGCCCGGTTCAATTTCAACGTCGCTACCTACCTGGCCGGCGATCTGAGAGCGGAGGGAGCCCGGGTCGTGATGACAAGGAGCAACAACGCCGGCGTCGGCCCGTGCGTCAACACACGAGCGCAGATCCTCAATCGCGCTCATGCAAACGTCGCGGTCGACATCCATGCCGACGGGGGCCCACCCGGCGGGCGTGGGTTCACGGTCTTGGAGCCGGTCGCCGACGGTCCCAACGACGGCGTGATCAAGGCCTCGGAGCTCTTCGGGCGTGACCTTCTCAAGCGCTACCGCGCGATCACCCAGATGCCGCTCAGCACCTACGACGGGTCGGGCGGGGTCTCATACCGCGACGACCTGGCGGGGCTGAACCTGACAACCGTCCCCAAGGTCCTGATTGAGTGCGGCAACATGCGAAACGCCACCGATGCGTCGCGCCTGGTCAGCGCCTCGTTTCAAAAGCTCGCGGCGCGGGCTATGGCCCAGTCGATCGGCGATTTCCTGACGCACTCCCGGTAGCAGGCCCCCGGGAGTGGCCGAGCGCTCAGGCGGCGGGATCGGCGAAGCCGGCGTTCAGCAGTTGCTCGCCCTGTCCGCCGGTGTCCGGCGCGTTCAGCAGCACGATCCCCAACCACTTAGTGCCTCTGCGCGCCGTGGCCACCAGGCAGTGGCCTGCGGCCGCCGTGTATCCGGTCTTGATTCCGTCGGTGCCGGCGTAGCCCAGCGTGTAGAGCGGGTTGTTGTTGTAGAGCCAGACCTTGCCGCTCTTGACCGGCAGCGGCATCACCGCGCTTCTCGACCCCACGATCCGGGCCAGCAGCGGCTGCTCCAGCATCAGATGCGCCATCAGCGCCAGGTCGGAGGCGCACGAGTAGTTGTCCACGTCGACGATTCCCGAGACGTTCGAGAAGTGCGTGCAGCGCAAGCCGAGCGAGCGGGCTTCCTCGTTCATCATCATCACGAACTGCTGCTGCGTTTTCGCCACGCGCTGGGCCAGCGCAATCGCCGCGTCGTTGCCCGAGGGCAGCAGCAGCCCGTAGAGCAGTGTGGCCACCGACGCTTTCTTGTGAAGCGGAAGCACTCCCATTCCCGAGCCGGAGAAGTGGACCGCCTGCGGCGTGATCAGGGCCTTCGCGCTGGGAGAGACGTGCGCGGCGACGACCAGCGCGGTCATCATCTTGGTCAGGCTGGCGATGGGCAGGATCGCCTGGGCGTCCTTCTGCCACAGCACGCGCCCGGTCCGCACGTCGAACAGCAGCCCGCTGCGCAACGGCTGTTTCATCTTGAAGCGGATGCCGCTGGCGGCCGCGGCGATCCCGTAGTCGCCGCGGACCGGCGCGCTGGCCGCGTGGTGCGCGCGGGCTCCCGGCCGGGCGACGCCCGGCCCCGATGCCCGCTGGACCATGAAGACCAGCAGTGCGACCAGGCAGAGCACCACCACCAGCAGGACCCCAGCAGCCACGCGCAGCCCGCGGCGGGTGAGTGGGCGGACCGAGCGCCGGCGGGGGCGGAGCGAGCGCCGGCGAAGACGACCCTCTTGCAGGATCGAGTAGGGACTCATCCGTCGGGAGGATTGCGCAAGGCGCCGAGGATGCCAATCGAGAGCAGGAGCAGGATGACCACAGCCAAGATTCCCACAGCCGTCACGCCCTGGCGAGCGAAGTCGACGACCGTCAAGTAGCCCATCAGCACGATGAACAGCACGGCCACAAGCAGCACGGCCCGTCGCATGACACTAATACACAGGCCGGGGCGGCGGCACCGTCTTGCGCCGCGTGGCCAGCAGCCGAATGGCGAGTAACCCGAACGCGAATCCGCCCACATGCGCAAAGTACGCCACCCCGCCTCCGCTGCCGGTGGGGTTGGTCAGTCCGACGGCCCCGAACACGGCCTGCTGGGCGAACCACACTCCCAGCATCACCCACGCGGGCAGTTCGATGACCGTGAACAGGAAGATGATCAATACCACCGTCAGCACCCGGGCGCGCGGGTAGAGCATGATGTAGCCGCCGAGCACGGCGGCAATCGCCCCCGAAGCCCCGAGCGTGGGCGCCGTGGAGTGAGGCGCCACCGCCACCTGCAATCCCAGCGCCGCCAGTCCGCCGATGATGTAGAAGGCCAGGTATCGGACTGGCCCCATCGCGTCCTCGACGTTGTTGCCGAAGATCCACAGGAACAGCATGTTGCCGCCGATGTGGAGGATCGAGGCGTGCATGAACATGCCGGTGAAGATCGTCTTCCAGGAGGGCAGCAGGTTCTCGGCCGGGATCCCGTTGGCGTTCAGCTGCGTGGTGTTGCAGAGCATCTGCGGCGTGCTCTGACCGACGCGCACAACCTCGGCGCAGTGAACACCGGGGTGTGTCAGCGCGTATGGGATCGTTCCGTACTTGACCACCTCCTGGGTGTCCGGACCGCTGATGAAGGACCCTCCGTGTCGGATCGCGAGGATGTAGACGACGAAGTTCGCGAGGATCAGCGCCACCGTCACGAACGGGAACCGATCAACGGGGATGTTGTCCTTGATCGGGAACACGGGCCTAATTAATTACGGGGCCGGCTCCAGCCGGCCCTTTTTATCTCTCCTACGCCCGGGCCAGCGAGGACGCCACCGCGGCGATCCGCCACGGCTGCTCTTGATCGCCGTCCAGCACCAACTTCCAGCGCTCGGTGAAGGTGGTCTCCCGCGAGCGGTTGCCGGCCACGACCGTGGTCGTCGCCCGGTCCTCGATGTAGCGGCGGCCCGAGATCTCCACCTCCAGCGTCATCGTCGGCGGCTCGGAGGCGGCGTCGAGGCCCACGACGCGGATCTGCCTGACGCGCGGACCTCGCACCACGAGCCGCGTGCGGCCGCTGGGATCGCCGGGATGGAGCAGCTCGCGCGCCGCCCCGGGCTGAGCCAGCTTCAGCAGCGCGGCGTCGTCGCCGTCGACGGCGTCAGCCCAACCGGCGACGGCACGCCGTGCCGCTACGTCCAGGACGTCAGGAGAGAAACGCCCGTCGGCGACGCTCAAATCGAGCGCGGCGGCTCGGGCGCTGCCCTCGAAGTTCAGGTCGGCGAGCTCGGCCACCTTGGTTCCGCTGGGCGTCGCGTCTGCCACGGCGCCCTCGACCAGGGCCTCGTCGCGCATCGATTGCTCGTCGCTCCAGGGGGTCGGGACCAGGTGCTCGTCGAGGGCATGGGATCCCTCGGCGCCCTGCTCGATCGACTCGAGGATCCAGCGCTCACGCCGCTTTGCGAGCGTCCAGAACTCACGCATCCGCACCGTCTCTGAGAGACGGCCGGCGCGCTTCAGGTGGTTGCCGGCCGCGTCCTCGACGTAGTCGCGCAGGCGGGACTCGATCCGCACGACGACGCGGTCGCCCGAGGGCCCACCGCGATGTTCGAGCGACACGTACTGCACATTGGGCCTGTCCAGGATCGCCACGCGGTTGCGCCAGCCGCGGCGCTCGAAGTCCTGGAGGCGACGATCCCACTCGGCCATGAGGCCCGGAGCCACCAGCTGGCTCAGGGTGGAGCGGTCGCCGGCGTCCCAGGCCCGCTGGATCCGCTCGAACAGCCTGGCGGCCTGCCTGCGGACGGCGTCGGGTGTGAACGCCGGATCATCCTCGGCGGCCTCCGCGGCGGCCAGCTCGACGCGTCGCTCGCGCTGGCGGGTGCGCCGCTTGGCAGCCGGCCCGGTGCTCTGGCGGGCGGCGAACCATCGCTGGCCCTGCGGAGCCACTCTGAGGAAGATGACCGCAAGAATGATGACCCCGATCAGCACCAGCGCGCCGATGCCGTGGCCGAAGATCGCGATCCGGATCAGGATCTGGATCAGGATGTAGAGGCCGGCGCCCCGACCGCCACCGCCTCCGCCGCCTCCGCCGAAGCCGCCGGAGCCGCCGCCCGCCGCGGCCAGGTGGAACTCGTGCCCGGTCACGCTGTCGCCTCGTGGGCCACCGGACCGAGGCCCGGTTCGTGCTGCGCCACATGCTCATCGGCGTGGTAGCTGCTTCGGACCAGCGGCCCGGCTGCGACGTGTTCGAAGCCGAGGTCGTACGCCGCCCGCTCGAGCGCCTTGAACTCGTCGGGGTGCCAGTAGCGGACGATCGGCAGGTGGTTCTCGGTCGGCCGCAGGTACTGGCCGATCGTCAGTACCTGGACGTAGCTCTCTCTCAGCGTGGCGAGCGCCTCGACCATCTCCTCGAAGGTCTCACCGAGGCCCACCATCAGCCCCGACTTGGTCACGACCTCCTCGCCGCCCAGCTCCTTGGCATTCCTGAGGACCCGGCAGGAGCGCTCGAACTTCGACCCTCTGCGCGCCACGGGGTAGAGGCGCGGCACGACCTCCACGTTGTGGTTGAAGACGTCGGGTCGCTCGGCGATCACCCGCGCCAGCGGCATCTCGGCGCCGCGGAAGTCCGGCGTTAGGACCTCGACCTTACAGCGCGGGGCCTGTCGCCGGATCTGTCGTATCACGCCCACAAACGATGATGCACCGTAATCTGGGAGGTCGTCGCGGTCGACGCTCGTGATGACCGCATGGCGGAGGCCCATGCGGGCCACGCTGCGCGCCACGCGGGCGGGCTCGAGCGGGTCGTCCCACGTCGGCTTGCCGGTCTTGACGTTGCAAAAGCCGCAGCGTCGCGTGCAGGTGTCGCCGAGGATCATGAAGGTCGCCGTGCCCCGCTGCCAGCACTCGCCGATGTTGGGGCACGCCGCCTCCTGGCAGACGGTGTGAAGGTTCTCCTCGTCGATGAGTCGCTTGAGATCGCGGTACTTGGGACCCCCGGGCGCGGGCACTTTGAACCAGGGCGGTTTCCTGCCGCGGTGCGGCTGGACCTCGGGGCCGAGGATCTCGAGCACGTCGGCGATGCCGCCTGGATTTGCTCGGGACCGGGTCGCGTGCTCGCCTGTGCTCACGATTCAAGGCTACCGCTACCGATTTGTGACCACGGCGTGAACCATGCGTGACGCTTTTCGGGGGACGATGGGGTGCGTGGCTGAGGGTGGGCGGATAAGCGACACCAGGCGTCGCTTATCCGCCCAGCCTGCCGTCGAGGCGGCGATTTCGGCCTTGGCGCTACGCCAGCACGCCGTCTTCCGCATCGATCAGCTCCGTCCGCTTGGCCTCTCGGCACGCGGGGCCCAGCGCCGTGCCGCGGCTGGCCGTTTTCACCGCATTTACCCCGGCGTCTACTCGCTCGTCCCCTCGGCCCTCCTCACGCGCGAGGGCCGCTGGATGGCGGCGGTGCTGGCGTGCGGTCTGGGCGCCGTCCTAAGCCACGTCACCGCCGCCACGCTGCACGAGCTGATGCGCAGCGATTCGGCGTACGTTCACGTGACCGTCCCCGGGCGCACGCCACGAAAACATCCGGGCATCCGCGTCCACCGCTCGACGACCCTCAGTGAGGCCGACGTCACTCGCGTCAACAACATTCCCTGCTCCACCCTTGCCCGGACACTGTTCGACGTCGCCGAGACGGTCGATCGCCGTCGGTTGGAGCGCGCCTTTGACCAGTACGAGGTTCTGCAGCGCTTCGACCTTCGCGCCGTCGAGGACCAGCTGGCGCGGAACGCCACTCGACGTGGGGCCGGCATCGTACGGGCGCTGCTGGAGGAGCATTACGTCGGCTCGACGCCCACGGAGAGCGAGCTCGAGGAGGCCTTTCTGGCCCTTTGCCGCAGGGCGGGGTTGCCGAGGCCCGAGGTCCAGCAATGGCTCCCGCTCCCGGACGGCGGCCCGCCGATCAGAGCCGACTTCTTGTGGCGGGAGCAGCGGGTCGTGGTCGAGACAGACGGCGCGAGGGTGCACGGCACCCGTCAGGCCGGCCCTCGAGATGCGCGCCGCGACCAGCGCTTGACAGTCCACCGCTGGCGACCGATCCGCACGGACTGGCGCCAGGTCATGCACCGGCCGGCCGAGCTCGAGGCGACCCTCTCTGCGCTGATCAGATGACGACCGGCGCCCTGCCGATCGCGGCCTCGAGCCGCGCCCGGCTCACCAGCCGCTGGCGGCGCCCGAGAGCCTCGGCCACGCGCCACGCAGCGCGCCGGCGAAAGCACTTCATCTGACCCGCCAGCCGGCCCGTCTCCTTGATCAGCGAAGTCATCCGCACGCCCTCGAGACCGCAGGGCACGACCCACCCGAACGGTTGCAGGTCGTTCTCAACGTTCACGGCGAAGCCGTGCGTCGTGACGCCCTTGGCGACGTGGACCCCGATCGATGCGATCTTGCGCTCCTCGACCCAGACGCCCGTGTAGTCGGGGCCGTCATCCGGACGGGCGCGGGCAGCGATGCCCTCTTCGCTCAGCGCGGCGACCAGTGCTCGCTCCAGCGTCCGGACGTAGGCCACCACGTCATCGACACGCACGATCGGGTAGCCGACCAGCTGGCCCGGCCCGTGATAGGTGACCTTGCCGCCGCGGTTGGTCTGGACGATCTCGATGCCCTGCATCGCGTACCACTCCTCGCCCATCGGCAGCTCACCGGGGATTGAGCGCCTACCGCGCGTGTACACGGGCCAGTGCTCGAGCAGCAGCATCACATCCGGCAGCTGCTCGCGCTGACGCGCCGCGCAAAGCTGTTCTTGCAGGGCGAGCGCCTCTCGGTAATCGATCGTCCCCAGCTGGCAGACCCAGAGCTCGGGGATGTCTCGGCTCGGTCGCTCAGCCGGTGATCGACGGCTCGGTCGCTCAGCCGCTGAGCGCCGCACGGGCGCGAGGTCAGGCACCGGTCCACCCTTCGAGGTGGCGCTTCACCGAGGCCAGAAACTGCGCCGCGATGGCGCCGTCGAGCGCACGGTGGTCCCAGCTCAGCCCCAGGATCGTCGTCGGACGGACGGCGATCGCGTCGTTGCCCTCGGAATCGGTCACCACGACCGGGTGCTTGTTGACCGCTTCGAGGTCGAGGATCGCCACCTGCGGTTGATTGATGATCGGCGTGGCCATGATCGAGCCGTACTGCCCGGGGTTCGTGATCGTGAACGTACCGTCACGAACCTCGTCTGGCTGAAGCTCTCTGGAGCGGGCCCGGCGGGCGAGGTCCTTGATCCGGGTGGCGAGACCCTCGACCGATAGCTCGTGCGCGTCGTGGATCACCGGCACGATCAGGCCGTCCTCCCCCAGGGAGACGGCAATTCCCAGATGGACCTGATCGACGCGCGTGTAGCGCTGATCTTCGAGCGTTGCATTGAGGGCGGGGTGCTCGCGGAGCGCGGCGATCGCCGCGCGCGCGACGAAGGGCAGCGCAGTGAAGCCGAGTCGTTCCCGGGCCGCTTCGACGCGGCTCATGTCCGCCTCAATCCACGTGGTGCAGTGGGCGGCGGTCTCCAGCGATCGCTTCATGTGCTCGCCGATTTGACGCCGCATGCGCGAGAGGCCGCCGACCGGCGCGCCGCTGCCAGTTGGGGCAGCCTCCGGGCCCGCTGGTTCGGGGGTCGGCTCCGGGCGATAGGGGCTTTCGATGTGGAGTGGCGCCTCGGTCGCCGCGGACGGCTCGGGAGCCCCGCCAGATTCGAGGAATGCCAACACGTCCTGCTTTCTCACGCGCCCGCCCCGCCCGGTGCCCGGCACCCGCTCGAGGTCGATCCCATGCTCGGCGGCGATGCGCTGCACGACCGGCGAGTAGCGGCGTTGCCGGTCCGCACGCGGAGCCGTTGCGGCGGCGCCGTTTGTGGGCGGCGAAGCCGACGTCGACTCCTCGAGGCGCGCAGACACACCCGTGCCCTCAGAAGCCCGGGTCGACGGTGCGCCAGCCAGCTCCGCCGGGCTGCGCGGAGGCCGCCCCGTCCGGCGCGATCCGAGCGAGCACCTCACCCACCGACACGGTCGTCTCGACGGGAACGACGATCTCCGTCACGACTCCTCCGGCCGGAGCAGGCACTTCCGTGTCGATCTTGTCCGTGGAGATCTCGCAGATCGTCTGCTCGGCCTCGATTCTCTCGCCCACCTCCACGCGCCAGGCGACCACGGTGCCCTCGGCCACCGAGACCCCCATCTGGGGCATCGTCACCTCGACGGTGACTGCTCCGGTCCTAGTACTCGAGGAGCTCACGGCATGCCTCCTTCACACGCTCGACGCTCGGCAGCACCGCCTGCTCGAGCGGCGGCGAGAAGGGAATCGGGACATCGGGCGTGGCCACGCGCACGACTGGCCCGTCGAGCGACTCGAACCCTCGCTCGGCGATGAGCGCCGCGACCTCGGCTCCCGCCGCGCAGCAGGAGTTGGCTTCATCGACGATCACCACCTTCGAGCAGCGCGCAACCGAGTTTAGGATCGCGTCCTCGTCCAGCGGGACCAGCGAGCGCAGGTCGAGCACCTCGACCGCGGCCCCATCGAGGCCGTCGGATACAGCCTCCAGCGCGACATGAACCATCGCCCCGTAGGTGATCACCACCAGGTCGCTTCCCTGCCGCGCTACGCGTGCGGTCAGAGGGGTCTCGAAGATGCCGTCTGAGACCTCGCCCTTGACCCGCCGGTAGAGATGCTTGTGCTCCATGTAGCAGACCGGATTGGGATCGCGGATCGCTGTGTGCAGCAGACCCTTGGCATCCTCGGCCGTCGAGGGAGCGACGACCTTGATGCCGGGGGCGTGCATGAACCAGGCCTCCGGGTTCTCGGAGTGGAATGGGCCACCCGAGAAGCCGCCGCCGGACGGAAGCCTGACCACGATCGGCACGGCCAGACCCTGTCGGTAGTGCATCTTGCCGGCGACGTTGACTAGCTGGTCGAACCCGCACGAGATGAAGTCGGCGAACTGCATCTCGCAGATAGGGCGCATGCCAACGACGGCCGCCCCGATCGCCGTGCCGATGATTCCTGACTCGGCCAGCGGGGTGTCCATCACGCGCTCGGCGCCGAACTCCTCGGCGAAGCCGTCGGTCACCTTGAACGCGCCGCCGAACACGCCGATGTCCTCGCCCATCACGAGCACGCGCTCGTCGGCTCGGAGCTCGTCGCGTAGCGCGGATGAGATCGCCTGCAGGTACGTGAGCGTGCTCATGACGCGTAGCCGCTCCACGGCGCGCGGCCGTCGCCCAGGGGCTCGGGCTCGGTTTCGCAGAACACGCCCTCGGCGGCCGTCGCCGGATCGGGCATCGGAGAGGCCAGTGCCTTTTCGGTGGCAGCATCGATCTCGGCCGCCACGGAAGCGCGCAGCTCCTCGACATCGACTCCCGCATCGATCAGCCGCTGCTCCTGGCGCTCGATGGGATCCCGCAGGCGCCACTCCTCGACGAGCTCCTTCGGCACGTATTTCATGTCGTCGTGGGCGGCGTGGCCGTGCATACGCATCGTGAGCGCCTCGATCAGCGTGGGCCCCCGGCCGGCCAAAGCCCGCTCACGCGCCGCGAGCGTGGCCTCGAACATCGCCTCGGCGTCATTGCCGTCAACCGTCTCGCCGACGAAGCCGTATACGGCGGCACGCTGGACGGGGTCGACCGCGAACTGCTTATCGAGCGGTGTCGAGTAGGCGTACTGGTTGTTCTCCAGCACGAAGATCACGGGCAGCCGCTGGACGCCGGCCCAGTTCATCGCCTCGTGGAAGTCCCCGCGCGAAGTGGAGCCGTCCCCGAACCAGGTCAGCGCGCACCGCCGCTCGCCCCGGAGCTTGAAGGCCATGGCCATCCCGGTGGCCACGAGCATCATGTCTGGCAGCATCGAGACCATCCCCACGCAGCCCAGGTGGCGATCGCCGAAGTGCACGTTGCCGTCGCGCCCGTGCGTGACCCCGGCCTCTCGACCGAGGTACTGCGCCAACACGGTGGCCGGCGGCACGCCCCGGACGATGTGCGCCGCCAGGTCTCGGTGGAGGATGCAAAGCCGATCCTCAGGCGCCATGGCGAACGCCGCACCGGCGGACACCGCCTCCTGGCCAAAACCGTCGTAGAACGAGCCCGGCACCTTGCCCTGCCGGTAGAGGCTCATGCCCCGCTCCTCGAGCCCCCGCATCATCAGCATCGCCCTCAGCAGCAGGAGCCGATCCTGGAGCTGAAGGTGCCCAACCGCGCCGGCTACATCCGCCGGCGAGCGAGCCGTATCAGTTGTCATCTCTGCTCCCTTTGGTCCGGGGCCCGAGGGGGTCTCCCTCCTGCCCACTACTCGAGCCGTATCGGGATCTCCGCTTCCAGCTCCTCGACAGGGACGACAGCGAGGTTACTGCAAGGACCGGGCACCGCGGGCGGGCCGGGCGCCGCGGGCGAGCCGGGCGCCGCGGGCGGGAGGGCCGGGTGCCGCGGGCGAGCCGGGCGCCGCGGGCGGGAGGGCCGGGTGCCGCGGGCGAGCCGGGCGCCGCGGGCGGGAGGGCCGCGCGGGACTCAGGCGAGGCCGCGGCGCGGAGGCCGCTCGTGGCCAGGTTAATCTTGGCTGATGGACGCTGCCTGGGTGGCCAGGGCACGTTGGCGCTCGCGCGGAGCTTGGCTCTGGCCGACGTTTGTGGGCCTGACAATCGCTGACGGGATCATCGGGCACGCGCTTCCGCCGGCTGGCGAGACGCAGACGCTCGTGGCGGCATTGATCCTCGGTTGCGGCTTGAACCTCGTGACCGTTGTCGTCCTGCGCGCTCCGGTCGGGGCGCTGGTCCGCCGGGTACGTCCGGACCTTCCCAAGCTGATCGCGCGCGACTACGCGGGTATGGGCATGTTGGGCGTCGTGAGCGCTGCGCTACTGGCCATCGGTCTCGCGCACAACTCCGCGGTGCTCGCCCACCGCCAGGCGCTACGAGAGGCGACCGCACGCGCGGAGGCCTGGATCGGCGCCCGGGCGCCCGCCGAGTTCCGCCGCGATGCCAACTCGATTTCGACCTTGACGATCGAGCCTGGACGGACCTATCGAAGCTGCGCCGTCACCCCTGACGCCCGACACAGCTTCTGCGTGATCGTCAAGCCTCAGCTGCCGCTCGTCCAGAGCGTGCGCTTCGACGGCTACGAGCCCAACTGGCTCTTCGCCCAGGGGATGGGTTAGCCGCGTGCGGAGCGTGAGCGCCCCGGGGATGGGTTAGCGGCATGCGAAGCGTGAGCACTCAAGCGCATCGCGCTGATCGCCTCAATCCTCGGCTCGGGAATCGTCTTTCTCGACGGCACGATTGTGAACGTCGCCCTGCCGGCGATCCGGGCCGACCTCCACGGCGGGCTGGCGCAGCAGCAATGGATCGTCGAGGGCTATCTGCTGACGCTCTCCTCGCTGCTCTTGATCGGCGGGTCCCTGGGTGACCTGCTCGGCCGCCGCCGGGTGTTCTCGATCGGACTGCTCGGCTTCGGCGTCTGCTCGCTGCTGTGCGCACTTGCCCCCAGCGGTGGCTTCCTGATCGGCGCGCGAGCGGCGCAGGGACTGTTTGGCGCGCTGCTGGTGCCGAGCACCCTGGCGCTGATCATTGACGTATATCCGGAGGACGAACGCGCGGCGGCGATTGGCAGCTGGACCGCATGGACGGGAATCGCCACCGTCATCGGCCCGCTGGGGGGCGGTGCGCTCGTGCAGCTCGTGACCTGGCGCCTGATCTTCGCCATCAACCTGCTGCCGGTGGTGATCACCTTCTGGCTGCTGCGCAGGACGGGGCCAGACACCCGGGAGCCCGGGCATGTCGATATCCCCGGCGCCGTCCTCTGCGCATTGGGGCTCGGCGGACCTGTGTTCGCCTTGATCGAGCAGCCGACGTATGGATGGGGTGATGCCCGCGTCGCCGTGCCGCTGGTAGCCGGCGTCCTGCTGTTCGCGGCCTTCCTAGCCTGGGAGCGGCGCTCGCCTCAGCCGATGATGCCGCTGGGTCTGTTCAAGCGACGCAACTTCTGGGTCGGGAACCTGACGACGCTGACGCTCTATGCCGGTCTGGGCGTAGCCACCTTTTTCCTCGTCCTGTTTCTCCAGCAGGTCGGCGGCTACACGCCAGTCGAGGCAGGGCTTGGCGCTGCTACCGCTCACCGTGATCATGTTCCTTTTCTCCAGGCGCTTTGCCGCATTGGCCGAACGCTGGGGTCCGCATTACTTCATGGGCGGCGGACCTTTGGTCGCCGCGGTCGGCCTGGCGTTGCTCATCCGGACGAACGCGAGCGCCGATTACCTGACCATGGTCCTGCCTGGAGTGCTCGTCTTCGCGCTCGGCCTCTCGGCGACCGTCGCGCCGCTGACGGCGACCGTGCTGGGCTCCGTCGAGCCCGGCCACTCCGGTGTCGCCAGCGGGATCAACAATGCCATCGCCCGGGTGGCGAATCTCCTGGCGATCGCCGCGCTGGGCGCCGTCGTGGCGAGTAGTTTCGCCTCCCAGCTCGACCACAACCTCACCGGGCAGCCGCTCAGTCCAGCAGCACGCTCGATTGTTACGTCGGACCGGACGCGCGCTCTCGTCACGTCGACGGCCGGGATCCCGCCGCAGGAGAAGCCGGAGGTCCACACGGCGCTCGTCGACGCCTCCGTGCACGCGTTCCGTATCAGCCTCGGCATCGCAGCGGGGCTGGCGGCGCTCGGCGGCGTGGTGGCGTTGATCGGGATCGTCAACCCGCGGCGTAAGGTGCCTTGCACCGACTGCCCGGGCGGAGCGCTTCAGGGCGCCAGCGCCGACCTCGGACGCACCATCGAGGCGCAGCTGCCTCAGCACGTCGCGACCAGCACGGCCGAGTGACGATCTACACCGTCGGGCACTCGACGCGCTCCGCGCACGACCTGCGCAAGCTCCTCCAGCGGGCGGGCGTCAGGGTGGTAGCCGACGTCAGAGCATTTCCAGGCTCCCGGAGGCATCCGCAGTTCAACCGAGCCGCGCTGACCGAGTGGCTACAGGACGCTCAGATCGCCTACCTGCATATGCCCGACCTCGGCGGCCGGCGCAAGCCGGCGCCGGATTCGCCCAACACGGCCTGGCGCGAGAGCGCCTTCCGCGGCTATGCCGACTATGCGGCGTCAGAGAACTTCCGCAGCGCGCTGGCCGATCTCGAGGCGACCGCCCGCGAGCTGCCGACCGCGATCATGTGCGCTGAGGCAGTGTGGTGGCGATGTCACCGCCGGCTGATCGCCGATGCGCTCACCGTCCGCGGCTGGCGCGTGGAGCACCTCGGTGTCGGCGAGCCGCCGCCGGTGCACGAGCTGCCCGAATTTGCGGTCGTGGAGCAGAACGGGACGCTTACCTACCCGCCGACTCAGACCACGCTGCTCGAGCCGTGACGCTCACGCTTGGCAACGCACGGCGGTTGCCGCTGCGGGGCTAGCCGTCCCCCGCGGCCGGCAGGCGGAACAGGATCGGGAAGCGCAACGCGAGGAATGGATCGCCGGCCAGCTCGAGCCGACCAGCCGAGAGCAGCGCCGGCCAGCCGGCCGCACCGCTCACGAGCCGGATCAGGTCGTCCGCGCCAACGGCCACGCTGGCGCCGGCCGTGTCGGCGGCGCCCGAGGACACCTCGCAGCGCCCGTGAGCCACGGACAGCAGGAACTGCGCGGACTCACCGCCGCCCGGGTCGCGGACCCGCAGCTCGAACAGCGCCTCGAGCTCGCCCGCCGCCTCCCGGTCAAAGCGCGCCGCGATGGCACGCGGCAGCGCCCGGAGGATCACGCGGTGCGGAACTGGTCTGCGGTCCAACTGAGCCAGGCGCGAGCCGCCTCGGACCACGACGCGGTGGCGCAGAGCGCTCATGTGGACAGCAGGTGCTCCATGGCTTCGGTGGGGTCGGAGAACAGCATCAGCGCATCGTCGGTGGCCACCATGCGCCCGTAGTGGGTCGACATCTCGTGCTGGATCGAGTAGGCGTCGATCTCGTAGCCCAGCTCCTCTGACACCTCCTCGTACGGGATCACGAGCCGGTCAGCAGCGCGGATATCCCAGAAAGCCGGCTGCTCGTGGACCGCGATGTCCTCGCGCCCGGCGAGAAGGCGCGCCACAGCATCGCCCTCGGCGCTCTTGGCCATGACGATGCCCACGAAGTCGTAGGTGCCCCCGCCGCTCGTGGCCGGGGAAGGTGGCGCCGTGGACTCGCCGCTCGCGGACGGCGGAGGCGGTGCCGTGGACGCGATTGAACGCGACCTGGATCGCGTGGGCCGGCGACGCTGGGCGCGCACGCGCCGCACCGGCGCGCGATCTGAGCCGGACGCGGTCTCCTCCCGCTCGTAGCCCACGATCGAGCAGAGCTCCGGCAGCCCCGCCTGCTCGAGCATGGCGCCCGCGTACGTGCGCACGCGTGAGACGGCTGCCTCGACGTCGATCCCCACCGGCAGTGACCGGGCCAGCGGCGAGAGCGAGCTCGCCGCCTCCACCACCTGCGGGAGCCAGTCCCCCACCCAGCCGCAGATGACCTCGCGGTTCGCGGCTCCGAACTGCGCGTCGTCGAGCAGGAAGCGCACGAGCGTGCCGCTCCAGGCCCGCGCCCACTCCCACTCCTGTGTCTCGACCCTCGCCAGCACGGGGGTCACCGTGTCGCCGTTGGCGGCCGCGGCGCGGATACCGAGCTCCCGCCGCAGCAGGGTTCCGACCACGGGCTCGAAGCACAGGTTCGCGGCGACCACGACCTCGCCCCAGTCAGAGGTAGCGGCCAGCCGCTCCAGCAGCCGCCGCGTCGGCTGCCATCGGTCGTCTTCCAGGAATCGCCGACGCGCGGCCTCGATCGAGAACTCTCCTCCCAGGTGCTCCTCAAGATCCATCGCGTAGAGGACGATCGCCTGCGCCGAGCGCTGTTTCATCGCCGCCTGCAGGCAGACGCAGGTGGCGACCGAGTCCGACAGGCAGTCGCGGCCCGCCGTGGCCAACGCGAACCACAGTCCGTGTTCGACGTACGCCGGGATCTGCAGCTGGGCCCGCAGGAACTCCACCCACGGTGGCCGGAAGTCCTCGAGCAAGCCCTCGTCGCGAGCGGAGTGCAATGCGCCCTCGATCTGCTGCTCCATCCGCGAGCCCGCCTGGTAGAAGGGCCGCTCCCACTGCTCGTCGGGATCGCGGAACGCGTACCAGTCGCCGGAGCGCAACGCGGTGGAGCGGTCGTCCCAGGTGCCGCGACCGTCCTCGAAGCTCACCGGCCAGCCTCGCGTCAGGTGACGATGAATCGACGGTTGGGTATCGATCGTGACGTCCTCGTACAGAGTCGCGCGGCGCGCACGTGGCGCGTACCAGGCGAACTGGCGCTCGGCCTCATCGGAGGAGCGGAGCGCGGCGGGCCCCGCGCCGGCGTGTTTGGCGGGGGCGCCCGGTGCTCCGCCCCCGGCGCTCGCGCGCGCCGGATCCGCCTCGGCGGCGGTCGTGAACTTGTCCTGGAAGATTCGCTGCTCGTCGAGACCGTGCCCGTCGATCAGCATCGCCTCGGCCGCCTCCAGCAGCGCGGATGGCCCGCACAAGTACACGTCCGGATCAGCAAACTCCCCCGAGCGCAGGAACTCGTCGACGAGCTCGATCGTGCGGCGGTCGGTGATCGGCACACAGCTGAAGTCCTCGAGCGCCAGGCCCTCAATCTCCTCGAGGCAAAACGGCGTACGGGCGCCAAAGAACAGCCGCACCGGACGCCGCCCTCCGCTCCGCTCCAGCTGACGCAGCAAGGACAGGATCGGCGCAAGCCCCGAGCCCCCGGCGATCATCACGATCGGTCTGTCCCCGTCGTGGATCCGAAGCGTCCCGTAGGGGCCGGTGAACCCGATCTCGTCGCCGGGCGCCAGCTGACCGTCGAGCTTGCCCGAGAAGCGCCCGCCGGGATAGCGCTTGACGATCAGCTCGATCCCCCCGGGCTCCGCGTTGGCCATCGAGAACGAGCGACGCGCGTCGTCGACGTGCAGATCGACGAACTGGCCGGGACTGAAGCTGAAGCCGGGCGCGTCCAGGACCACCCGGCTTATGTCTTCGGCCAGCGGCTCGATCGCCTTCACCACTGCCACGCCGTCGCGAATCGGGGTCTCGAGCCGGTAGTTGTCGGGGTCGTAGTGCAGCAGCTCGACGACCAGGTCCTGCTCGGGCATCGCCCGACACATCAACGAATAACCGCTCGACTGCTCGGAGTCCGACAGCGCGAAGCTCGAGTAGGGCTTGAGCGCCACCTCGCCCTCGATCAAGAAGCACTTGCACGCCGAGCACTGCCCCTCGCGACAGCCGTAGGCCAGGTTGTAGCCCTGGCGGAAGGCGGCGTCGAGGACTGTCTCCGCTGCCCCGCAGTCGATCTCCTCGCCGATGGGCTCGAACCGGACCTTCATGCGCTCCAGTCCCCGCTCGGCAGTCCGAGCTCACGGGCGACGCGGATGTTCGGAGAGGTCAGCTTCAGGTCGTGGGCGCGGATGTCCGACAGCGTCCAGCGTCGGGGCCCGCCGTCCCCGTTATCCGATCCCAGATGCGGCTGGCCGATCAGCGTCTCGCCGTCCGAGCGGACGAAGCCCAGGTCGCGGATGACCTCGGAGGCCTCCCAGCCGTGGTAGCGGTCGAGGTAGTTGCGATCGCCCGTGTAGCGGCCGGGGTTCGACTCGTCGAGCCAAGCGCACTCGGGTGAGCAGTAGAACCGCGTGCGCTCGCCGACGACCCGGTGACGCCGGTCCCCCGAGGACACGCACAGCGCCTGGCACGTCCAGCAGAAGGGCGGCGCCATGTTGATGAAGTCCAGCGGCAGAAAGCCCTCAGCGGGATCGATTCCCTGACGGTATGCCTCCCAGAAGGCGCCGTACTGCGCATACCACCCCGGATACCGGGACTCGAACCACTCGAAGTCGCGCTCGTCGAGCGGATCGAAGCGCCAGAACGACAGCGGCCAGGCGGCGAACGCCAGGATCGCGTGACGGTGGTGGATGCCGGCCACGATCCGCTCCCGCGCGCGCTCGAACATGTCCGGCGGGATGTCCAGCCCCAGCTTGCCGAGCTTCATGATGTACGCCCGGTGCCAGTCGTCGCGCACCCAGCGATCCCACTTGTCGAGGAACGACTCGGGATCCGAGCGATCGCGCGAGAAGTACTCGATCACGATCGCGGAGAAGATGTCGATGAAGGCGTGGTTGATCCAGAACGCCTGCTGCAGGTCACGCTCGATCAGCGGCGCGTTGTGGTCGTCCTGCAGCACCGTGAGCAACGTCGCGTAGCCGTTGGAGATGTGACGTGCCTCGTCCGACTGAACGCTCAGATACGTAGTCGGCAGCGTGAAGTCGCCGTTGCGCGCCGCGACGTCCGGGGTGGCCACGAACACCACGTTGGTGAACGCTGTCTCCGCCACCACCTGGAGCGTGAACGCGCACTGGATCGGGTCGCCGACGATGAAGTGAGAGAGCATGTTCAGCCCGGGATTGGTGAGCACCGAGCCCGAGAACGCCTTCGGCCCCAGGTGCCATCCGGCAGGGTCGGGGACGTGCTTGGCGTACCAGCGGGCCAGCGACATCTGCAGCCCCGTGTGCCGGATCTCGTCGACGAACTGGACGTGGTAGCCGTTTCGCAGCTCGTTGTTGGGCACGGCGTTCATCAGCATCGACATGCAGCGCCCGGCGCCGACCTCGGCGTAGTTGGTGATCACCACGAACGGCTTGAGGATCTCCAGCCAGCGCTCGTGCGCCTTGTGTGGCATGTCGGCGCGGACCGCCGCTTCGTGGCCGCCATAGACGCGCTCGTCCTTCTCCAGCTCCATCGGCAGGTACTCGCGCATGATGTGCTTCATCGGATCCTTGGCCTTGTGCGGGAAGCGGTAGCGCGTGGGGTAGCGGACGGCGGGCTCGAAGTACGTGGGCTCCCACCC
This sequence comes from uncultured Actinomycetes bacterium, assembly GCA_963822735.1. Classification (GTDB taxonomy): domain Bacteria; phylum Actinomycetota; class Thermoleophilia; order Solirubrobacterales; family Solirubrobacteraceae; genus Palsa-465. Next base: position 380,674 of record CAWGIU010000004.1, on the reverse strand, counting down.
GAGCTGGGCGATCCGCTCGTGTGTCTTGGTGATGCTGCGGCGGCGGGCTGTCATGAGGCACACCCTACGGCCATGTAGGCAGGCGTTTCCACGGCCATCGGCACAGAGTGAGACCCATTCTTTTATAAAGTTTTGACAATGAGCTGGACTCCCGCGCAGATCGCGCCGGAGACCGTCCGCGCCGTGAGGCCGGTCGCCGGGCGCCTGGTGGAAGAGGTGCTCGGCGCGGTACGCGCGGAGAACCCTGTCTACGCGGACGTGCTGGGCGCGCCCGAGGGCGTCGGCATCCGGTTGGGGATCGAACAGGCGATCAAGTCGTTCCTGGAGGCCATCGAGCGCGGCGAGCGACCGAGCGCCGAGACTGGCGAGGTCTGGCGACGCTTGGGTGAGGCCGAGTTTCAGGCGGGTCGGAGCCTCGAGGCCCTGAGAGCTGCGTTTCGCACCGGTGTACGCGCAGCCTGGCGCGGAGCCGCTGGGCTGGCCGGCGAGGCGGGCGTGCCGACCGACGGCGTGATCGCGCTGGCCGAGGCGATCTTCGTCTACTCCGACGAGCTGACCAACGACGTGCTCGAGGGCTACATCAGGATCCAGTCGGACGAGGCCGGCGAGCGCGAGCGTCGCCGGCGCCGGCTGGCCGCGCTGCTGCTGGAGGCCGAAGGCCAGGACCCCGAGGCCACGCGTCACGCCGCGGAGCTCGCGCGCTGGCCGCTGCCGCGGACGCTGGCGGTCATGGTGCTGCCCGGCGAGGCACCGGGGCCAGTCGCCCGTCGACTCGACCTCGACGTCCTGGCGGGCGCCGACCAGGATGGCGCCTTCCTCGTCATCCCCGACCCCGACGCACCGGGACGCGCGCGGGCACTGGCCCGTGCGGCGGCAGGCACACCCGCGGCGATCGGCCCGACCGTGCCCCCGGCCGAGGCGCACCGCTCGTTGCGCTGGGCCCGCGAGACGCTGGCGCTGGCCCGCTCCGGCGCGATCTCCGAACCGGCGCCGATCCGCGCCTCGACCCATCTGGCGACGCTGATCCTGCTCCGCGACCGTGAGCTGGCTGAGGCGCTCGTATCGCAGTGCCTGGCGCCGCTGCTGGCGCTGCCGGAGCCAGAGCGCGACCGGCTGCTGCAGACGCTCGAGGCCTGGCTCGAGCACCAGCGTCGCACCCCCCGGATCGCGGCACAGCTGCACGTCCACACCCAGACCGTCCGCTACCGCTTGGCGAAGCTGCGCGAGCTGCTGGGCGAGACGCTCGAGACCGGCGATGGGCGCTTTCAGCTCCAGCTCGCGCTCCGCGCACGGGCAGGACTCGGGGCGTAGGATCAACCCCGATTCCGAGGCGAAGCGAGGAGGACGGCGATGGCGGAGGCGACCGAGGTCCCGACGAGGGAGCCAGAGACGCTGGCGGCGCTGCCGAGCGGCGCGGTGGCCGAACGGGTGGCGAAGCTGCGCGAGCGCTCGCGCCAGGACCCGCGCGGGGCGCGCGAAGAGGCCTGGAGGTGGATCGAGGAGCTAGGCCAGCGGGCGCGAAGCGACCGGGAGGGCGCTCTCCAGGATCTGCAGGCCGTTTTCCTCTGCGGACGCCCGGCCGAGGGCATCGACGGTCAGACCGAGGGGCTCCTCGTCGCCTGGACGATGCACCCGCTGGCCGACAGGATGATCGGCGGGATCACCAACGCGTGGATGCCGTGGCTGGGCAAGCGGTTCGACCGCGAGCAGCGCCACGGCATCAACACGCTGACGGGCAGCGCACGCTGGCCGGCCAAGCTCCTGTGGCCGTTCTATTCCATGAACCGCTCGGAGCTCGGGCGCAGTGCGTTCGGCTTCGAGACCTACGTCGAGGCAGGGCGGCTCGACTCCTCGGTCGACGTGCTGGTGATCGACTACGCCAAGGTGGAGAGCAACCCGGCGCTGCTGATCCGCCAGATCCGCGACGAGCTGGTTCAGATCGTGCCGGGGGCCAACCTGGGCAAGATGCTCGTCAACGTACCCGGGCGAAGCGAGCCGTTCCCGGCGCTGTACTTCGCGCTCAAGTCCGAGATCTAAATGGTCAGGACCCGGCCGGAACATGTTCCGGCCGGCCGGGCCGATCATGATCGGCCCGGGACCGGCGCGCATGCGCGCCGGTCATCACTCGTCTAACGGCAGAACGGTCTTGCAGAAGTCCTCGCCGAAGGCCGTGAGCGTGACGCTGCGATGGATCGTCTTGGCCCGACCGGCGCGCTTCATGGCCTCCATGGTGTCGGGCTGGGCCTCGAGCACCTGGTAGCGCATCGGATCGTTGATGGGCTCGCGGGGAAACCAGACCAGCCCCAGCCGGTCGAGGTTGTTGAGGTACAGCGGCACCCGCTCCGGGTGCCGGCAGCCGGCCTCGGTGCCGATCAGGTTCAGTCCCTGCGCCACCAGCTGCGAGCCGACCCCGATCAGATTCGCCGCGCGGACGTCAATCGTCGGCTGCGGCCCCTCGGTGACCAGCAGGCGCAGGATCCGGGCCTCGTCGGGGGCCAGCTCGGAGAGGATGCGCGCGTAGGCGGGGTGCGCGCCGTCATCGGCGTTCACATCGGCCGACTGGCGCAGCAGCTCGGCCCCCTGCTCGCGCAACGAGAGCTCGCCGCCTCGCGCCGCGGAGCGCATCTCGGTTCCGGGCCCCGGCGCCAGCTGGCGCACGCGGTTGTCGAGATCCTGGATTCCCAGCAGCTCCCAGGCGTAGGCCCGAAGACCCGACCGGACCTCCTGGAGCATCCGCGCCGCATCCTCCGGCGAGAGTGCCGCCCTGATCACCTTGGCCGAGGTCTCGACTCCCCAGATCGCGCCGCGGATCCACATCACTGCCGCGAACCGCACGAGCCCGGGGACCGCCTCAGGCAGCTCTGCACGCGGCTCATCTCCCTGCACGTCGATTCCGATCCGCTCGTCGCTCATCCGAAGATGCCCAGGTGAATCAGGCCGCCGGCCAACCCCAGCACGGCGCCGTGGAGCAGCAGGAGCCATTCGTCTTGGCGTGTAGCCGTGCGCAGCAGCTCGCTGAAGTCTTCGCGGGGCAGCTCGCGCATCCGCTCCGCGATCATCTTTTGCATCGTCTTTGACTGGGTTCGGCTGAACTCCGGATCAGAGAGGGGGGCCATCATGTGCTTGACCGGCTCGACCGCGAACGACTGCGAGATGCGGTCGTACTCCTCGCCTCCCACTGCTACCCGCACCGCGGCCCGGGCTCGCCCGGTGGCGCGGTCGACCGCGGGGCGCATCGCGGTCTCGATCAGATTGCGGGTGCGGTCGGCACGCGGGCCCTCGAGCAGCTCGTGGCCGAAGTTCTCCATCGTCAGGATCTCATCGGCGACGATCCGGGCGTAGGCGTCGGCCACCTCTGGCTGGCGGCGGATGAAGAGCCCCCACACGGTGAACGGCCCGACCTTCCGTGGCTGCGGAGGCTCATAGATCATCCACAGCGCGACCCAGTTGGTGACGTAGCCCACGAGCACGCCGAGGATCGGCAGCAGCCACCAGAAAGTGACGAAGTGGGTGACCACGGCTACCGGGATTCCCAGCACAAAACCGAAGTAGAAACCGAAGTTCTGGATGAACTTGAGCTCCCGCCGGCCCATGTCGAGGAACACGCGGTTGGCCAATCCGGGCTGCTGTTCGAAGCGCTTGATGACCATCAGCTTGATGTCGAGGAGATCCTCGATGTTCTCGCCGACCTCGGCGGTGAGCTCGCGCACGATCTCGGGCAGCTGCTGGAGCACGCGGCTGTAGACGACCTGCCTGACCTGCGGCGGGAGCTCCGACCACAGCACGGGGTGCTCGCGCGCCATGATCCGGTCGACCGTCGCGAGCGTGTCCTCGCGGGAATTCTTGATGATCTGCTCGGCCATCTCCTCGGGGTTCAGCTGCTGCCAGAACTCGGCTGGTGTGCCGAGCTTGGCGATGCCCACGTCGACCGCCAGGCTGCCCATCTTGGCCGAGCGGGAGGGGACTATCCCCTGCCAGCCGATGCCGCCGACCATGACCCCGGGGATCTGCTGGATCTTGCGCGGCAGGTAGCGAGACAGCGATGAAAACGACGCTACGCGCATCCCCTTGAACTGCACGGGATAGAACAGCATCAGCACGCCGGTCCAGTTCGTGACGTAGCCGATCGCACCCGTGAAGAAAGGAACGGTTACCAGCGCGATCAGGCTCGAGCTGCTCACAGACCGGACAACGGTATCTTGCGCGCCCGTGCCATACGTAGCCCTGATCACCGGCGCCTCGAGCGGCATCGGCGAAGCCACGGCCCGGCGGCTGGCGCGCACGCCGGACACGCGGCTGGTGCTGGTGGCCCGTCGCGAGGATCGCCTGCGCGAGCTGGCCGAGGAGCTGGGAGGGGCCACGGTGATCGCCCAGGACCTGCTCGAGCCGTCGGGACCGGCACGGATCAGGCGGATGGTCGAGCGCGACCTGGGGGAACTTCACCTGCTCGTCAACAACGCCGGGAGGGCCTGGCGGGGACGCTTCGGCGACGCGGGATGGGCGAACGTCGAGCGTCATATGAAGCTGAACTTCGAGGCGCCGGTGCGCCTGACCCAGGAACTCCTGCCGCTGCTGCGCCGGAGCGCTGCTTCGCCGTCCGGGAGACGGGTGGCGATAGTCAACGTGGCCAGCACGGCGGGGCGCGTCTCGCGGCCCGGCTCGGGTGGCTACTCGGCGAGCAAGTTCGCCCTCGCCGGCTGGAGCGACGCGCTCTGCGCCGAGGAGCGTGCCAACGGCGTCCACGTCGGGCTGGTGCTGCCGGGATTTGTCAGAACGGAGGGCTTCCCGGCGCGGGAGCTGCTGTCCTCGGTGTTCACGCGCTGGATCGTCTCGCGCCCCGAGGTCGTGGCAGAGGCGATCGTGGAGGCCGGCCCGGGAGGTAGGCCCGAGCGCTACGCACCGCGTGGCTACTGGCTGGCGGCCGCTGCGCGAACCCTGGCGCCGGGCCTCGTTCGCCGCGGCACCCGAGGCGGTGGCTTCACGCCGGCAACGAGCTCCGGCGAGGGCCCGGACGGCGCGTCCGGCTCCACCCGCCGGTCGACGAGCGCCCGGGCACAGTAGCCTGCGGCCCGCGCGAACTAACCTACACCTCTGTAAAGAAACTCAGGAGCGCCTTTTCCATGAACTCTGAAAACCGCCGCGTGGCCGTGCTCGGCGGCAGCCGGATACCGTTCGCCCGCCAGAACGGCCCTTACTCCAGGGCCTCGAACCAGGACATGCTGACCGCCGCGCTCAACGCGGTGGTCGAGAAGTTCTCGCTCGAGGGACAGACCCTGGGGGAAGTGGCAGCCGGGGCCGTCCTCAAGCACAGCCGTGACTTCAATCTGGCCCGGGAGAGCGTGCTGGGCTCGAAGCTGGCGGCCGAGACGCCGGCCTACGACGTCCAGCAGGCGTGCGGGACCGGGTTGGAGGCCACGGTGCTGGTGGCCAACAAGATCGCACTCGGTCAGGTCGAGGTGGCGATCGCCGGCGGGGTGGACACCACCTCCGACGCGCCGCTGGCGCTGAACGAGGACCTGCGCGAGATCCTGCTCGAGGTAAACCGCTCCAAGTCGAACGCCGCCCGACTCCGCGCGCTGGCCAGAGTTCGCCCCCAGCAGCTGGTGCCCGAGATCCCGCGCAACGCCGAGCCCCGCACGGGCCTCTCGATGGGCGAGCACTGCGCGATCATGGCCAGGGAGTGGGATGTGGGACGGCGGGAACAGGACGAGCTCGCCGCCGCTTCGCATCGCAAGCTCGCCGATGCCTATGACTCGGGCTGGCTCGATGACCTGGTGGTGCCCTACCTCGGACTGGAGCGCGACCAGAACCTGCGCCCGGACTCGAGCGTCGAGAAGCTGGGGAACCTGAAGCCAGTATTCGGCGGGCCCGACGGGACGATGACGGCCGGCAACTCGACGCCGCTCTCGGACGGCGCCTCGGCAGTCCTGCTATCGAGCGAGGAGTGGGCCGCCGAGCATGGCATCCCGGTGCAGGCATTCGTGGTTGAGGCGCAGACAGCGGGGGTCGACTACGTGCACAAGCGCGAAGGCTTGCTGATGGCGCCGGCCTACGCGATGCCGCGAATGCTCTCGCGCGCGGGGCGGGCCCTGCAGGACTTCGACTTCTATGAGATCCATGAGGCGTTCGCGGCGCAGGTCCTGTGCACGCTCAAGGCCTGGGAATCCCCCGAGTTCTGCCGCGACCGGCTCGGTCTTGAGGAACCGCTGGGCTCGATCGACCGCGACAGGCTGAACGTCCACGGCGGCTCGCTGGGCGCGGGTCATCCGTTCGGCGCCACCGGTGGGCGGATCGTGGCCACCCTGGCCAAGCTGCTGTCGGAAAACGGCTCGGGCAAGCGGGGCGCGATCTCCATCTGCGCCGCCGGCGGCCTGGGTGTCACTGCGATCATGGAAGGGGCGTAAGCGATGGCTGACCGCTACCAGCAGCTCGTCAACACGCCGATCGGGCGGATCGTCTCCAAGCAGGTAGGCCTGCCCGCGCCGGTCCCGCTCGAGCGCTACGAGCCCGGCCAGCCGGTGATCTCAGGGCCGGTGCTGCTCGGTGCCGCGCGGGGTGGTCGTCTGCGGACGGAGCTCGAGCGTGTTATCCGCGAGACGGGCGCCGAGCTCTTCACGGGGATCCCGGGCGGCGATGAGACGTTCAAGGCGCTCGTGTTCGACGCCACGGGCATCGGCTCCAGCGGGGAGCTGCGCGAGGCGTACAGCTTCTTTCACCCCGTGATCCGCGCCGTGCGGCGCTCGGGCCGGGTGATCGTGCTCGGCACGCATCCCGAGAAGACCTCAGAGCCCTCGGAGTCCGTCGCCCAGCGGGCGCTCGAGGGACTGGTGCGCTCGATCGGCAAGGAGGCGCGCCGGGGCATCACTGCTCAGCTGCTGTATGTCGCGCCCGGGGCCGAGGATCAGGTTGCCTCTTCGCTTCGGTTCTTCCTATCCCCCAAGTCGGCTTACGTCTCGGGACAGGTGGTGCGGATCGGCGAGGCGGTGTCCGTCGCCGTCCCCGGGGAAGACTCGGGACTGTCGATCGACTGGGAGCGTCCGCTGTCGGGCAAGGTGGCGCTCGTCACCGGTGCCGCGCGGGGGATCGGTGCGTCGATCGCGTCGGTCCTGGCCCGCGACGGAGCTCACGTGGTGGGGCTCGACGTAGCGACGCAGGCATCCGACCTCGACACCGTCACCTCGGCCCTCGGCGGCTCCTCGCTGGTGGTGGACATCACCGAGGACGACGCCCCGGCCAGGATCGCCGGCTATCTGCAGGACAAGCACGGCGGTGTTGACATCGTCGTGCACAACGCCGGCGTCACGCGCGACCGGACGCTGGGGCGGATGAGTGAGGACCTGTGGGACATGGTCCTCTCGATCAACCTGGTGGCTCCGCAGCGGATCGACCGGGAGCTGTTTGCCCGAGGCGTGATGCGCGAGAACGGACGGATCGTGCTGCTCTCGTCGATCGCCGGGGTCGCCGGGAACGCCGGCCAGACCAACTACGCCACCTCCAAGGCCGGGGTGATCGGGATCGTCCAGGCCTGGGCCCCCGAGCTCGCAGATCGCGGGGTGACGGTCAACGCCGTCGCGCCTGGGTTCATCGAGACACAGATGACGGCGGCGATACCGATCGCGCTGCGCGAGGCGGGCCGGCGGATGAACAGCATGGCCCAGGGCGGCCTGCCGGTGGATGTGGCGGAGACGATCGCCTGGTTCGCCTCGCCGGCCTCGGCGGGGGTCTCCGGCAACGTCGTGCGGGTCTGCGGCCAAAGCCTGATCGGGGCCTAGTGGCTGTAGATGCGCGAGCGACCGAGGACGCCGGCAGGCGCCGTCAGAGGCTGCTCGAATGCGCCGATATTTGCGGACGGAGCCACTGATGCCGGACGAGCGCAGCTATCGCTCGGCGCCGGGCATGGTGCCGCTGTTCGCGCGGGCGGGAGTGGGGTTGATCCCCGGTGCCTCGCGACTCCCGTTCCTGGGGGGCGGTGGGGCGCGCTCGGATCAGGTCCCCGACCGTGTTCTCGCGCTGAACGACGTGTCGGTGTCTCGTGATCGCCTCGCCAAGTACGCGAAGGTCTGCGGCTTTTCGCTGAGCGACACGCTGCCCCCCACGTATCCGCACATCCTGGCGTTCCCGCTGCACCTCTCGCTGATGACCGACTCCCGCTTCCCGTTCCCGGCCATCGGGCTGGTGCATATCGCGAACGAGATCACTCAACACCGGCCGCTGTCCGCGGCTGAGCAACTGTCGCTGCGGGTGTGGGCCACCCCGCTCGAGCCCCATCCCCGCGGCACGCAGTTCTCGCTCCGGACCGAGGTCTCGGCCGGGGGAGAGGTGGTGTGGGAGGAGACATCGACGAACCTGCGCCGCGGCGGTGGCGACGGGGGCGGGGCCCCCGGACCCTCCGAGCGAGCCGCCGGCCCCGAGCGGCGCGCTCCGGACGCCGAGGAGCTCCCGGCCAGCGCGACGTGGCGCCTGCCTGGCGATCTGGGGCGCCGCTACGCCGCGGTCTCAGGCGACATCAACCCCATCCACATGCACTCGTTGAGTGCCCGGCTGTTCGGCTTCCCATCGGCGATCGCCCACGGCATGTGGACCAAGGCCCGGTGCCTGGCCGCACTCGAGAACCGGCTGCCGGAGTCATTCACGGTCGAGGTCGCCTTCCGGCGGCCGATCCTCCTGCCCGCCACGGTGCAGTTCGCCGAGGCCGGCGGCGAGGAGCGCACGGTGCGCTTCGGCGTCCGCGACGCCCGCAAGGGAACGCCGCACCTGGCCGGGCTGCTCAGGCGCTAGCCGCTCGCCCGTCCGCGTCTGCGCCGTTTCGCTCCGAGTCCTCCGCGAACTCGTCGAACAGCGCGCGGATGGCGTCAAGAACCGCCGCCGCGGTCAGAAGATCTTTGTCGCGGAACCCCTCTAGAGCCGCACGCCAGCGGGGCTCGAACTGCGTCCGGCGGCCCTCGACCAGCGCTCGCCCCCGGTCGGTCAGGGAGGTCAGGACGACACGCTTGTCGGTCGCGGAGCGAACGCGCTCCACGAGACCCGCCGCGGCCAATGCGTCCAGCATCTCAGCGGCCGTGGCCGGCGAGATGTCGGCCGCGTGGGCCAGCTCCCGCGATGACCGCGCGGCGCCGTCGTAGAGCCCGAACAGCAGGCCGTACTGCGCATAGCTGAGCTCGCCGGGACGGTGTGTCTCGCGGCCTTTCATCCGCCGCATCGCGGCCACGGCTCCCTTGAACGCGGCGCCCAGCGCCTCGAGCGGCTGCGTGGGGCTGGGCGTCGTGGCGGTCACGCCGCCGCGGCCTCCAGCGTCGCGTCGGCGTCCGGTCGCTCGTCCTCGCCGCGTGCCGCGCGCGCCGCCCGCTCGGCTCGCATCAGGAGCAACGCCGGGACGAACCCGCCGGCGGCCAACACGGCCGAGGCCCAGAATGCGGTTCCGTAGGCGCTGGCCACGGCGGCGTCCGTGTGGGCTCCGGCCATCGCCCGCTGCAGCACGACGGCAAGGATGGCCACACCCAGCGATCCGCCGATGCGCTGCAGGACGTTCAGCTGTGGCGTGGCGTCGGCGAGCTCTGAGCGCTTGAGCGAAGCGAATGCCGCGGTCATCGTCGGCATGAAGCCAAAGCCGATTCCGGTGCCGCGGAAGAACATGGCCACTGACAGCTCGGTGATCGAGGTGTGCGAGCCGATGAGCCCGAAGGGGATCGTCAAAAGCGCCGTGATCGAGACGCCGAGCAGCGCCAGCGGTCCGCCGCCGTAGCGGTCGGTCAGCTTGCCCGCGAGCGGCATGCTGAGCGCTGCACCCAGGCCCTGAGGGGCCATCAGCAGGCCGGTGTCGATGACGCTCTCGTGGCGCACCCCCTGCCAGTAGAGCGGCAGCAGGATCATGCCGCCGAACAGCGCCGCGGCCAGGCAGAACATGGCGATCGACGCGGTGGAAAAGGTCGGTCGACGGTAGAGATGGAGATCGAGCAGCGGCCGGGGCACCCGCAACGAGACGAGCGTGAACACCGCCACCAGCGCCAAGCCGCCGATGATCGGACCGATGACCTTGGCGGAGCTGAAGCCGCCGGTGGTTCCGATCTCGGCCAGGCCGTAGGTGAGTAGCGCCGCGCCGCCGCTCATCAGGATCAGACCGCGCACGTCCAGGGGGTCGGTCGGCTTGCGCTCGACGCGGGGCAGCGTCCGCAGTGTGGCCAGCACGGCGATCACCCCGATCGGGACGTTGACGTAGAAGATCCAGCGCCAGCTGATGTTCTGGATGATCAGGCCGCCGATCGTCGGCCCCAGGATCGGCGCCAGCATCATCGGCACGGCCACGATGCTCATCACGCGCCCCATCCGCTTCGGACCCGCGGCCTCGGCCAGCATCAGCTGGCCGATCGGCAGCAGCATTCCGCCGCCCAAGCCCTGCAGCACACGGAATATCACCAGCTCGGGCGTGGAGGTGGCGAGGCCGCACAGGGCGGACCCGGCGGTGAACAGCACCAGCGACAGCAGATACACCTGCTTGGCGCCAAAGCGCCGCGCGGCCCAGCCTGTCACCGGGATCACGGCCGCCAGGGCCAGCAGGTATCCGGTCACCACCCACTGGATTTGGGACACCGAGGAGTGCAGGTCGTGTCCCAGCGTGTCCAGCGCCACGTTGACGATCGTGGTGTCGAGAATCGACATCACCGAGCCCAGCAGCACCACGCCGGCCAGGCGCCACGTGCGGGGGTCGATGCGGTCGCTAGCCTCTGCGGCGGGGGCGTTGACGTCGCTCATGGGGCGTCAGCTCTCGTCGGGTGCCTGCCAGGCGGGGATCGTGGACACGTGACCCCGGGCGCGGTTCGTCTGCGCGTGAGTCCAGGATATCTTTCGGTGCCAAATCATTCGGTCCCTAACGATAGCACGTCCCGGCTATCTTCCATTCAGTGAGCACCCACGCAGTCGAAAAGAGCGCGTTCGCCTCGCTGGGCCTCGGGCCCGAGCTGCTCGAGGCGATCCGCGACGTGGGCTACGAGGAGCCCAGCCCGATTCAGGAACAGGCGATTCCGCCCCTGCTCGAGGGGCTCGACGTAATCGGGCAGGCCCAAACCGGCTCCGGCAAAACGGCGGCCTTCGGTCTGCCGATGCTGCAGTACACGGATCCCGCCCAGCAGGAGGTCCAGGGGCTCGTCCTGACCCCCACCCGTGAGCTCTGTATCCAGGTCACGCAGGCGCTGCGCGCCTACGGAGCACGCAAGGGCGTCGACGTCGTAGCTGTCTTCGGGGGTGCCCCGATCCGCTCGCAGCAGGCGCAGCTCAGGTCCGGCGGCCAGATCGTGGTGGGCACGGTGGGCCGGGTACGCGACCTGATCTCGCGCCACTCGCTGCTCTTGCACACGTGCCGCTTCGTGGTGCTGGACGAGGCCGACGAGATGCTCGACCTCGGGTTTCTCGAGGACGTGGAGCGGATCCTGGCGCTGATGCCGGCCAGCCGTCAGACGGCGCTGTTCTCCGCCACGATGCCACCGGCCATCAGGCGACTGGCCGATCAGTACCTCTACGACCCGGTGCTGGTCAAGGTCGAGGCCGCGACGCTCACCGTGGACACCGTTGAGCAGTTCGCGCTCGAGGTGCCGGCGCGCGAGAAGGCGGATGCGCTGGCGAGCGTGCTGGCCTCCGAGAAGCCGGAGCAGGCGCTCGTGTTCGTGCGCACAAAGATTCGCTGCGAGCAGCTCTTCCGGACCCTGCGGGACCGGGGGATGAACGTCAAGGCGCTCCACGGCGACATGTCCCAGGGCGCGCGGGACGGAGTGATGATCTCCTTCAAGGACGGGCGCCTGCCGCTGCTGGTGGCCACCGATGTCGCCGCCAGGGGACTCGACATCACGGGCGTCTCACACGTGATCAACTTCGATGTCCCAACTTCTCCCGACGCCTACGTGCATCGCATCGGGCGCACCGCCCGGGTGGGCCGCAGCGGCCGGGCGATCACCCTGTACGAGCCGCGGCAGCGTCGCGAGATCGAGGCCATCGAGCGTCATGCGGGCGTGAAGCTTTCACCTTGGGTCAAGGACGCGCACGTTGCGCCCACCCCGGTGAGGGCCCGGCCGCGTCGGCATTCCAAGCCGCATGTCTCCGCCGATGGCGTCGGGCCTATGCGCAAGCTGATCGTGGACGGCGGTCGCGCGGCCGGGCTCGAGCCTTCCGACATCATCCACGCGATCACGGCGGCCACCGGACTGGACGGCGAGGCCGTGCGCAACGTACGTGTGCTGCAGCGCTTTGCGTTCCTCGAGGTGCCAGAGCGGGACGCGGAGCGCGTGCTCGAGCAGGCCAACGGCTTCGAGGTACGCGGGCGAGCATTTGCGCTGGAGATGGCGAGGGTCTGATCCCGAACGCCGGGGCGATGCTCTGACGCCGAACGCCGGGGCGATGCTCTGACGCCCACTGCCGGGGCGATGCCGGGCGCGTCACGCGGGTAGGGTGCCCGGCATGTCAACAGCGAACATGCATACCTCCCACGGCACGATCAGCCTCGAGCTGTTCGACGAGGACGCGCCGAAGACGGTTGAGAACTTCCGCAAGCTCGCCTCTGATCACTTCTACGACGGGATCATCTTTCACCGCGTGATTCCAGACTTCATGATCCAGGGCGGGTGTCCTCAGGGCACGGGCACCGGCGGTCCCGGCTACACATTCGAGGACGAGGTCAACCAGCACAAGGTCGTCCGCGGCGCGCTTGCCATGGCCAACGCCGGCCCGAACACCAACGGCTCGCAGTTCTTCATCGTCACCGCGGACGCGGCGCCATGGCTCGACGGAAAGCACACGGTGTTCGGCCAGGTCACGGCGGGCATGGATGCGGTCGACGCGATCGAAGGCGTGCCGACGGGGGCCGGAGACCGCCCGCTCGAGCCGCCGCAGATCGAATCGATAGAGCTCGACGGCTAACCCGTCCCGCACCGCGCCCTGTGGCGCGGCGCCCCTTCTGCAACGCGCCGTGCGGCGCGCGCGCCCGGTGGACGGATGTTTGACCCCCGGCCCGGATCTCCTGCGCCCACAGGGCGTTTTGCAGCACCCCGTTTTTTGGTCCAAGTACCAGCGCATACCTGAGCAGTTTCCGGCCTAATCACGGGGGTAGCGCTTGGGCCAGTCGAGCAAATTTCGAGGAGGGGCCCCATGGCCATCGATTTCCAAGACGTAGCGCGTGAGGTTCTGATCGGAGCGTTAGGCGGTCAATCCAAATCGCAAGATCAGAACGGCGATCAATCACAGGCGTCGAGCAGCAATGGAGCCTCTAAGGGCGGCCTGTCTGGTTTGCGCGGGCTCGCCATGGGTGCTGGCGCCGCGGCGCTGGCGCCGGTGGCTGCCAAGAACCTGGGCAAGCTGGCAAACGTACTCGGCGTGGAGAACCCCGTCGATCTGCTGAAGGACCCTGGATCGGCGCTGGAGGGCGTTACGTCCAACGTTGGCGATCGCGTCACCGGCACCATCAAGGACAAGGTGACGGGCGCAGTCGACGAGGCCGGCGGCCCCTCGGGCATCTTGAAGGACACGGTCAAGGGCGCCATGCCGTTCGGTGGCGGCGACGGTGGCAGCAAGGGTGGGGCAGAAGGTGTGGGCCAAGGGCGGCGCATGCCCGTGCAGCAACACGTCGACATCGGCGCTCCGATCGAGACCGTCTACAACCAGTGGACGCAGTTCGAGGAGTGGCCGAACTTTATGCACCGAGTGGTTCGTGCCACGCAGGAAGACGACTGCACGGTGTCGTTTGAGGCCAAGATCTGGACCAGGAAAAGGGAGTTCACGGCCCAGATCGAGACGCAGAGGCCGAACGAGATGATCAAGTGGAAGGTCAGTCAGGGCCTCAACCACACCGGCATCGTGACGTTTCACGAGCTCGGGCCGCGGCTGACGCGCGTGATGATCGGGTTCGATGTCCAGCCCGGCGGTCTGATCGAGAAGTTCGCTCGGGGAGCACGGCACATCAAGCGCGCCTCGCGCGGTGATTTTCACCGCTTCAAGGCGTTCATCGAGATGCTGGAGAACGAGACCGGAGCCTGGCGGGGCGTCATCGAGGAAGGCGAGCTCGTTGAGGAGCACGATCCCTCTTACGACGAGCAGCGTCAGTACGGAGACGCCTCCGAGATATTGCTGGGAGACGGGAAGGACGAAGACGACGAAGCGAAGGAGGAAGACGAGAACGCTGACGACGGCGGGGATGAGGAGGAGAGATCCCGCGGTCGGCGCGGGCGCGGTGCCCGATCCGGAGCTCGTAGCGACGGACGCCAGAGCTCCGGCCGTGCCCGTGCCGCCTCGGGTGGGGCTCAGAGCTCCCGCTCGGCCGGAGGTCAGCGGTCATCGAGTGGGCGCTCAAGCGGCCGCAGCGCTCAGAGCTCAGGGAGCCGGTCGAGCTCCGGCGGCTCCAGCTCGCGGGGCCGGTCCAGCTCCGGCGGCTCCAGCTCGCGCGGCGGGTCGAGCTCCGGCGGCGGATCCAGCTCGCGCGGCGGGTCGAGCTCGGGCGGGTCCAGCTCCCGCGGCCGGTCGAGCTCGCGCGGCGGGTCGAGCTCGGGCGGGTCCAGCTCCCGCGGCCGGTCGAGCTCGGGCGGTGGGTCCTCGCGTTCGTCCTCACGGGCCTCATCGGCTCGGGGCCGCAGCTCCGGCTCAGGCTCGGGCACGCAGAGCGGCGGGCGTAAGCGCAGCTCCGGCTCAGGCTCCAGCGGCAGGACAGGCGCACGGAGCTCTTCCCGGTCGCGAAGCAACAAGAGCTAGGGGACGGAAGACACCATGCCGATCGACCTAGAAAGAATTCTCCGGACGGCGATCGAGGCTGCGTTGGATAACAAGGCGTCGGGCGACCAGGCGTCGGGCGACAAGGAGTCCGATAACAAGGGGTCCGCAGCATCGGCGCAGTCACAGAAGCCGTTACTCTCGACCGGGCGGGCATTGCTCCTGGGGGCGGGGGCGGTGACGGCCGGGCGGCTGCTAACCGGCTCGCGGGCCCGCCAGTTGCTCGGTTCGCTTGAGGACCGGCTTCAAGGCGTCGTTGGACTCGACGTCGGCCAGGAAGCCGACGAATACGAAGACGAGGAGTACGAGGAGCCCGAGGCCGCCGAAGGCGAGGACTTCGATGAGGAGGACGAGCCGGAGGCCGAGGAGGATGAGGACTTCGAGGAGGACGAGGAGTTCGACGAGGAGCCGATGGCCGAGGAGGATGAGGACTTCGAGGAGGACGAGGAGTTCGATGAGGAGCCGGAGGGCGAGGAGGATGAGGACTTCGAGGAGGACGAGGAGTTCGACGAGGAGCCGGAGGGCGAGGAGGATGAGGACTTCGAGGAGGACGAGGAGTTCGACGAGGAGCCGGAGGGCGAGGAGGATGAGGACTTCGAGGAGTTCGACGAGGAGCCCGAGGGCGAGGAGGATGAGGACTTCGACGAGGACGAGGAAGAGCCCGCGCCTAAGCGGCGCCGACGTGCTCCAGCTCGTGCTCGCCGATAGGCGTTAGGCCTCAGCGGACGACCGGTCGCCACGGAGCGAACGCGTTCTCCGATCCCTCGAGCGCCGGCGCCAGCCCAGGATGGTGGCGGAGGACGACGTCGGCGAACAGGTTGTCCTCCACCCACGCCATTCCCTCCGGTGTGTACACCTCGGGCGTGTAGTCGTCCGTGAAGAAGCGGTCGGACTTCAGCCGCCGGGAGGCCATGAGGATGAAGATCCGGAAGGCCGTGTCGGAGAACCCGAATCCGGGTGGCAGCTCCTCTCCCAGCATTCCCACCTGGGTATCGACCCTCTCGATGTCGCCTCCGTAGACCTCGCGAATCTGCTCGTTCCACTCGGGATTGGGCGTGAGATCTTCAAATCGCTCCACGCGCGGCTTGCGCA
Organism: uncultured Actinomycetes bacterium; assembly: GCA_963822735.1. Taxonomy (GTDB): domain Bacteria; phylum Actinomycetota; class Thermoleophilia; order Solirubrobacterales; family Solirubrobacteraceae; genus Palsa-465. The sequence goes on along the minus strand of CAWGIU010000004.1, from coordinate 364,840 downwards.
ATCTTTGGCGGAAGTCGTTGTAGCGCGGCACGCCGCGCTCGCGATCGCGCAGGATGTCGATCGTCCCGATGTCGACATGGTCGCCGTTTACGCGCACCAGGGTGCGAAGCGCGTTGGGGTGGTTGTGGAGGGTGATCGCTCCGGGGTGTGCCAGTCCGAGCGAATAGATCCAGTCGCTCATCGAGTACTCGTCGACCGACCGGCGCGTGCCATGTCCCTGGATCGCGGTGAGGTCGGTCTCGCCCCGCACTAGGTCGGTCTCGTGCGAGCGGATCGCGAAGTCATCGGGGAGCAGCGGGTGCATGCGGTACACGGAGACGAACTCGCTGGTGATCGAGTAGGGAGCCGTGTGGTGGTCGAGCGATGAGCCCACGATCCCAGAAAGGAGCTCACCTGAGCCGATGTGGCCGAAGCGCTTCTTAACCCATCTGGGGAGCACGCCGTACCAGTTTGCGTTCATGGCGATCTGGAGCGCGGGGTGAGCGAGGATCCCCGGCGTCCACTCGACGGTATGGATCTTGGCGATCAGCGCAGCGTTCACCAGCCGCGCCGTGAGGAACAGCTTCTCATCGTCCCAGCTGGGGTTGTGGCCCTTGAGCATGTCGCAGATCGCGTTGTGCTCTCTGGCGAACAAGGTGTGCATGACCGAGAGCCCCAGCCAGTAGTTGTCGGAGAAGCCCGTGAGGTCGATGCCGTGCAGCGCCTCATTGGTCTCTTCCGGCAGTCGCCCGTCCTCCAGCTTCAGCTTGCCGTCCTCGCCCGAGCGCAGCTGGCGGTTGCGCTCCTCAGTCGAGCCGTAGAGCTGCGAGCCGTCCCACCAGGGCGTGACCTTGTTGACGTACGTGGCGGGCAGCTTGCCGCCATGGTTGGTTGAGTCCGGAGAGGTGCGGCGAACCTCCATCACTCCGTCCGACCACTCGTCGTTGTCCTCGAGCGGCACGTCGATGAACTCGGTCTCCGAGTTGTCGCCATGGCTGAACCAGTCGTGATTCTGGAACTGCAGCCAGCACGCGGCGAGGACGTTGAGCGTCGTGGCCGGCTTGAACGAGTCGCGGCTCAGGAGATGGTTTGCGACCGCCCGGGGGCTGGGGTCGAGCATCGACTGCTCCTCCGGGTACGTCGATTCCAGCGGCATGTTGCGACCGAAACGGGTCCCGGTCTTACCCATGCTGGGGTTGGCGGGGTCCGTCTGCGAGCCGTCATAGCTGCGGTAGGGCGGCGGCTCTGAGACCACGGCAGCTCCCGCCCCGTTCTCCGGCGCCTCCGTGCCATAGAGGTTGAACTCCCTCAGATCCTCGCGGAACAGCGCCAGCGCCGCAAGCTGCGCCGGCAGGGGCAGCCCCCACCAGTTGATGCCGCGCTCGCTGGCTTGCTCGAAGACCTTGCGCCGGGCCCCGCGCGCGGCGTCAAGCGTCGTCTCGGCGGCTTTGGACACCGCGCCCTTCGTCAGATCACCGGGCTTGTACGGCATGCTTGCACTCCTCCTTCACGACCCTGGACTCCGCCAACGTGGTGGCGAAAGCGCGAGTCTAACCTCGGAAAAGAGGTGCGTGGGAGAGGCGTGGGTGCGTGGCTACGCGGCGTCAGAGTCCGTGCGCGAAGCCAGGCCCACGCGCGCCCGCGCGCAGGGCGCTCTCCCGTCTCTCGATGGGGGCCGCGAACTCAGCGAAGCTTGACGCCGAGCAACCGCTCGAGCTCGGCGATCGTCTGCTCGGTGCTCACATGGTGGACCGCCGCCATCCCGAGCTCCATGGCCGGCTCGAGGTTGAACGGCAGATCGTCAACGAACACGCACTCGCGTGGTGCGACCCCGATTCGCTCGGCGCCCAGCGAGTACATCTCGGGGGCGGGCTTTCGGATTCCCACCTCACCGGAGATCACGACGCCGTCGAACAGCTTCTCCAGCTGAACGCGGTCGTAGCGGCGCGTGCCCCAGGAGTTCGAGATCAGACCGGTGCGGATGCCGGATGCGCGCGCCGCTTTCACGGCAGCGAGCATCGGCTCGTCCGGTCTCGATCCGGCAAATAGGCGGTCGATCAGACGGCTGTGGTCCTTCACGCCCAGCATCTGAGCGAACTCGGGCTCGAACTCAGCTTCCTCGATGCGTCCGGTCTCGAGGTCGATCAGCAGCCGGCGACTTTCGCGGTCGACACCGAAGCGTGATGCGATCGCATCCGGTGCCAGCCCCTCGAGCTCGCAGAAGGCGCGGAACGAGTCAAACAGGCTGCTCGTGAGGACGCCGCCGTAGTCGACCAGCAGCCCGCGGTAGTTCCCGGCGCCGTCCGCCCCCTGGCGAAGCTGCTCGCCACCCGCGACGTCCTCAGAATCCATGCTCGGTGACGTAGACGGCCCGGCGCGCGATCTCTAGCACCCCCTCGCCGAATGACTTCAGGTACGGGTCATCGGTCGAGCCTTCGACTGCCCGCTTGTAGTTGCCCTCCATGAACACGACCGCCTTCCACAGGGCGAGCGTGACGTACCAGTTGAGCGCGCGCATCGATCGGCCGGAGCGCTCCTCGTAGCGGGAGATCATCTCAGCGCGGGTTGGGAAACCCTCAAGCCTGGTCACCGTGTTGAGGTTGAACCGGCCGACCGCTTCATCGTCGGCCTGTACCCAGTGCATCATCAGGTAGCCGAGGTCGGCCAATGGATCACCGATCGTCGCCATCTCCCAGTCGAGAATCGCGATCAAGCGTGCCGGCGGTTCCGGCGCAAGGATCGTGTTACCCAGCCGGTAGTCGCCGTGGACGATCGTCGCCTGCGGTGATTCCGGCAGGTTCTCGCCCAGCCAGCGTCCAACCCGCTCCACCTCGGGAACCTCACGTGTGCGGTTGTGCTCCCACAGTCCGGTGAAGCGCCGTAGCTGACGCTCCAGGTACCCGGTGGGCTTGCCGAATCTCTCGAGCCCCACCGCTTCCCAATCGACCGCGTGCAGCTCCACCAGGGCGTCGATCAGCTCGTCGGCGAGCTTGGCCCGCTGCTCTGGGTTGTCGAGCGCCGCCGGCAGCGCGTCGGTGACAACCGCGCCCTCGATCAGTTCCATTACATAGAAGGGCGCGCCAATCACCTGGGGGTCGTCGCACGCGGCGAGCACCTTCGGCGCACGCACCGGGGTGGGCTCGAGCGCGCGCAACAACCGCGCCTCGCGCAGCACGTCATGGGCACTCGGCGGCAGTGGCCCGCGTGGCGGACGGCGCAGGACGACGCCGGTCGACAACGAGAACGTCACGCACGAGTGTCCCTCGCCGATCGGCGCGACGTCGAGGCCCGCGGGCGCCGCCAAGCCATTGGCCCGCAGGAACCCGAGCAGCGGCTCGAGCACCACCAGCGGCTCGCGCGCGTTGCCCTCGGCCTCTGCGCGGCTGCGGACAACGTCATCTGGTGCGAGCGCGACAGTCACGGCCGCAGCGTATCCACTTGGGCACGGTCCGCGCGAAGCGCTCCAGCGCCTCGGTCTCGTTCAGCGATGAGAGCTGAGCAGGGCGGAGACGCTGCGCAGGAGTACGCGCTGCGCGGTGACCGCGTCCATTTCGCCGGCGGTGAGCTGTGCGCTCGCGGCGTGGACCAGATCTGTGATGACCGCGAGCAGCCAGTCAGGCGGAAGCTCGGGGTCGAACTCGCCGTTTTGCTGCCCGCGGGTGATGAGGGACCGGAGCGGCTCCAGGGCCGGCTCCAGCCGCCGGCGAAGTTCGCTTCGCGGCAGCCGTCGGGGGTTGACCAGCGTCAGGCCGCGATAGCGGCCGACCACTGGCTGCGCGGCCTCGAGCATTCGCTCCATCGCCTCCGTGGCGGTTCCCAGGTCGGGACGGGCCGACTGCAGCGCGGCGCGGACTTCGGCGACCGACTGGTCGGTGAGCGCGTCGAGCAGCTCGGCGCGCGAGGAGAAGTGGTGATAGAGCGTCGCTCTTGAAACGTTCGCTTGCGCGGCCACCTGCTCGAGCCCGGCGCCCGGGTCGACAGCCAGCAGTACGGCAGTGGCGTCGAGGATCCGCTGCACGTTGCGGCGTGCGTCGGCGCGCATGGGTCGCTGGGCAAAGGTTGACAACTCTGTAAAGATTACCTGCCGTGCCGGAAGCTGTCTTCAACCGCACGATGCCTCCGTCCCCAATCATTCCCCAGCTCGTGTACGAGGACGTCGAGGAGGCGGTCGCCTGGCTGTGCGACAAGTTCGGCTTCGCGGTGCGCTGGCAGGCGGGAGATCATCGCGCGCAGCTTTCGCTGAATGGAGGCACGGTGGTGGTCACCGAGCCGCGCACGTCAAAAGTGCTTCCGGGACCTCAGTCGGTGTTGGTGCGGGTCCCCGATGTCCGCACACACTGCGAGCACGCCCGCCGCCGGGGAGCCGAGATCATCGACGAGCCCCGAGACTTCCCATACGGAGAGCGCCAGTACGCGGCCGAGGACCTGGGCGGCCACCACTGGGGCTTTTCGCAATCGATCGCCAATGTCTCACCCGAGGAGTGGGGTGGCGTATCCGGGCCGGCGCTACACGCCGCAGAAGGCTCAGCGGATGCTCGCGTTTCCGTGATGCTGATCGTGCCGGACGCCGACGCGGCGATCTCCTGGTACCGCACCGCGCTCGGCGCGTCCGAGCTGTGGAATCTCGGTGGAGTGGCCGGTCTGGAGGTAAACGGCGCCGCCTTCTTCCTGCACGAGGTCAACTCACAGAATCCGACCGAGGACAGCCCCGGGGCAGTCGGCGCCACCAGCGTCCGCGTCGAGCTGTTCGTCGATGACCCTGACGAGATGATTGAGCGCGCGCTTGCCGCCGGCGCCACGCCTGGATCCCCCGTGGAGGACCACCACCACTTCCACGGGATCGTTCACCGTCAGGGCGCCTTCCGTGACCCATTCGGCCACAACTGGTCTGTCGGCGATAAGTCGCCGCTACGAGCGAGCTGATCCCACGGCGGCGAGCGGGTGCTCGTCAGGCGAGCTGATCCCACGGGGCGCGGGGCTCGTCAGGCGGCGAGCGGCGTGCTCGGAGCGCCGCGCACCACGCGGTCGAACCGCCAGCCGCGCAACTGCTCGGAGCTCCCCACCGTACCCACGACGGCTGCCCCCGTCATCTGCTCGATGGCATGGAGCAACAGAGCCAGCCGGTTGCGGCGGGCCGCGCCGGAAGCTGAATCGTCGGCCGCCCAGTCGGCGGCGTCCTCCTCGAGCAGGACCGTGACGCGGTCGGCGCGGCGGCGGCGAAGCTCGTCGAGAACGAGGTGTTCGTCTTCGTCGGTTCCGATTACTGCCAGGACGTCAGTCACGCCAAGCAGTCTTGTTGCGAGACCTAAGGGATTTGTCAACCGCGATGAACAGTTTCGTTTCGATCCGGTGACGAGCGGCGCCTGCGGGTGGCATAAGCCAGCCGGACACACGCGCGGCCTGGGCACGCGACCCGGAAAACCCCCGCTAACCTCGACCTCGGCCCATGCCGGAGCTACCGGAAGTCGAGATCACCGCCCGTCTCATCGGCGACGCAGTCGCCGGCGCACGTGTGCGTTCGGCGTTTGCGCCCGGCGTCAACGCGCTCAAGAGCTTCGATCCGCCGCTGGGCGAGCTCGAAGGGAAGTCGATCGAGGGAGTGAGACGTCGGGGGAAGCTCTTCCTGGTCGAATTTGAGGAAGAGCTAACGCTGCTGGTCCACCTTATGTCCGCCGGCCGTCTGCAGCTGTTCGACAAGCCGGCCTCGGCACGGGACCGCACCTCGCGCTTGCTGCTGCGCCTCGATGACGGCCGCGAGTTGCGCCTGCGCGAGTTCGGCACCAGACAGCGGGCGTGGGTAAAGCTCCTGCGAAGCTCCGAGGTGGACGACGAGGAGACGATCGCGTCGCTCGGGCCGGAGGCCTGGCCCGATCCGCCGCCACTGCTCGAGTTGCTCGACGCCCCGCGGCCGCTGTACGCGCAGCTGCGCGATCAGCATGTAATCGCGGGCATCGGTCGCTCGTGGGTCGACGAGATTCTGCACACGGCGCAGCTCTCGCCGTTCAAGCGCGGCGCTGAGGTAGACGATACGGAGGCGGAACGGCTGCGCGCGGCGACCATCGGGCGCCTCGGGGGAGCCATCGCCCACTACGAGCACGCGATCTCGCTGCCCATCCCAGACAAGTTGCCGATGCCGCTGGCCGTCCACCGGCACAACGGCGAGCCCTGTCCCCGTTGCGGCGACCGCTTGGAGGCGGTCTTCTACGAGGACTACGTGATGTGCTACTGCCCCACCTGCCAGACCGAAGGCAAGCTGATGAAGGATCGCCGGCTGTCGCGGCTGCTGAAATAGTCAAATGGCTCTAGACAGCGGACAAGCAGCCCCGGACTTCACCCTCCCCGACCAGCACGGCAACCGCGTCACGCTGTCGGATCTGCGCGGCCAGACCGTGGTGCTCTACTTCTACCCCAAGGCCGACACGCCCGGCTGCACGACACAGGCCTGCGGCGTGCGCGACCATCGGTCCGATTACGAGCAGGCCGGCGCGGTGGTGTACGGGATCTCCCCTGACCCCGTCGGTGACGTCGCCTCGTTCGACGAGAAGTACGACCTCGGCGTTCCCGCTGCTGGCCGACTCAGATCACGCAGTCGCCGAGGCCTACGACGTGTGGAAGGAGCGGTCGATGTACGGGCGCACGTTCATGGGCAACGAGCGCACGACTTTCATCATCGGCCCCGACGGCGTCATCCGTGACGTGCTTCGCAACGTGAAGCCCGCCGAGCACGATGAGCTAGTGCTCGGTGCGCTCGCTGCCGGGTAGGGCTCGCCTACTGCAGGCCCTCGCGCGCTTCGCGCACGAGCGTCACGGCCTCGGGGAAGACGATCGCCATAACCGAGCGCAGCTGCTCGGCCTGCTGGTCAGTCGTCCCCTGGATGTTGGCGCGATTGATCGCGGCCACCGTCAGATCGACGGCCAGCTTGATCGCGTTGTCTGCCCACGCCAGGCGCTGGGCGCCCTGCATCTGCTCGGCAAATTCTCCAAGGCGCCGCTGGAACTCGTCGGGGTCACCGAAAAGGTCGCCGAAGCCGCCGCTGCCTTCCATGCGACCTATGGTAGCCGTCGCGCCACCACCGCAATTGTCCCTCCGCGCCGGTTCAGTCCGGCGGCGTACTCCGCCAGCGCGGCGGCCGGCGCCAGCGGCAGGGCCAGCAACGTGACAGCCAGATCGGCCGAGCGCACCGGCGCGTTGCGTTTGAGCAGGTTGTAGAGATAGGACGGGTTTCGGGTCAGGCGGTTGACCAGCGACTGCCACATCCCGAACGGGTTGTGCTCGAGCAGCAGGTGGTGCTCTCGGAGCGGCTCAAAGCCACGGTCGCGGAGCAGCGTGTTGAGCCCCTGTGGCGTGAAATGCACGCGGTGGCGGGGTACGTCCAGGTGGAACCAGCGTGCGCCGCCGACAAGCGCCTGAGCGCTCGCCAGGTTTGGCACACCGACGAGCAGCCCGCCGCCAGGGCGAAGCCAGCCGTATATGCGCGAGAGCGCCTGCCCCGGATCATCGAGGTGCTCCAGCACGTGCCAAAGGGTGATGGCGTCAAATGAGTGCTCGGCGACCGTCGCGTCCTCGATCCCGGCTCGTGCCACCTCTACCCCCAGCTGCGCGGCCGCCACAAAGCCGCGCGCCGAGGGCTCGATCCCCCGCGCGTCGAAGCCAACGCGGCACGCGCTCAAGACAAAGCGCCCACGGCCCGCTCCAACATCCAGAACCGCCATTCCCGGCGCCGCCACGCCATTCAGCAGCGCCAGCCGTTGACGATCAAATGTTCGCAACAGCGGCATCGCCAGTCGCTGTAGGCGCGGCGAGCCTCCTCCGTAGGCCCCGCTTTCGTGAAGCTCAGGCGGAGCGCTACCGAGGGTCACGGCGGTGCCACAGCGCGCGCAACGTGCCAGCTCGTAGGAGACGTCTGCGAGTCGCGGCTCTGACGACGGCACCGTGTGCCACCGGCACATCTGGGCGCCGCACGCGGGACAGGCGGTGGCGGCCCCTAGCTCGCTGGCCATCGCGCCGAGTGTAGGACTGCCTCGGCGGCCTCTCTCCGTACACTGACACCGCATGTCTTCTTCAGGCACCGATGTCGTGCTGCAACGTCGCGTCGAGCGCCTGATCGGCGTACTGGCTCCACTGCTCGACGTATTGCTGGCCGTCGGCGACCGGGTCTCGCGTGTACTAGATGCCGATGACCCGGACTACGTCGCGCCCCGCATGGCGCGCCACGGCGAATCCGCTCCGCGTGGTCTGAGGTCTCCTCGGGTTTACTCGTCCTCGGCTGCCGACAGGAGCGGTCCGCGATGACCGCGGTGACGGTCAACGAGAGACTCTCGTATGAGGCGCGCGTCCGCCCGCGTCAGGCGATCGTCGCCGGCGCTGCCGGGGTGCTGCTGATCGTTGCGGCCGCGCTTCAGATCGCTGGTCCGCACGCCAGCGTCTCCGAGGTGACGCTTAGCCTGATCGTGGAGCACAAGCGCTTCGCCCTCGACCTGGTCGGCGCCGTGATCGAAGGGCTGGGCTGGCTGGCTGTGGCGTGGACGCTCACGTTCCTATTCGGAGCCGCCCGAGCGCGCGACTCGCAAGTGCAGCCGTTCATCCGCTACGTGGGACTCGTCGGGGCGCCGCTGGCGGGTGCCGGAATCATCGGCTACATCATCGCTTACGGGATCAGTTCGAACACATTCATCACGCACGGAAGCCAGACCTATACCCAGGCCAACCACCTGATGAGCGGCGGGGCCCTGGCCGTGTTCCAGATCATGGATTACGCAGGCGAGCTGCTTTTGGCGGTGGCGTTCGTGTTGGTCTCGATGCAGGCCATGCGTGTCGGACTGCTCACCCGCTTCATGGGCTACCTCGGGATCATCGCCGGGATCCTGGTGCTGTTCGTGATCACGCCCGTGCCGATCGTCCAGACCTACTGGCTCATCGCGCTAGGGGTTCTGTTCGCCGGGCGCTGGCCGACAGGCACCCCGCCTGCTTGGAAGAGCGGAAGAGCCGAGCGCTGGCCGTCTTCGCAAGAGATGCGGGAACAGCGCACGCGCGGCGCCCAGGCCAGGCAGCGCGGGAAGTCCGAGCCCAACCGAGCGCCCGAGCCGGTGGCAACTGCCGCTCCCTCGCCCAGCGCTCGGGCTCCTAGGTCCGCGACGTCGAAGCGCAAGCGCAAGCGCCGCAAGTAGCCGCTCCGGGCCACACGCCGGCGCTGCTGCGGAACCCCAAAGTGGTGCTTCGTCCCGCCCACCGGCTGCCGCTCGTCCTGTCAGGCGGACCGCTCGGCGATACTGCGCGCCGCTGAGCGATCCACCATTGCGCACCTCTGAGCGTGCCTGTGAGCTTCGACCCACCATCTGGCCAACAAACGTGAGGAGGGAAGATGGAAGCTGCTCGTATGCCCGGAGGGCCTGGTGCGCGCGAGGCCGATGTGGCCCCGGCGCCTGACCCGACAGGTGGCCGCAGCGCGGGCGTGTGGACGCCGGCAGACCCGGGACCGCTGGGACTGGCTGGCTTCGCCGCCACCACGTTCGTACTGAGTCTGATCAATGCCAACCTGATCTCCGGGCCGCTCACCGACGTGCCCGTGGTGCTGGGGCTGGCGCTGGCCTATGGCGGGCTCGCGCAGCTGATCGCCGGGATCTGGGAGTTCCGCACCGGCAATACCTTCGGCGCGGTCGCCTTCTGCTCGTACGGCGCGTTCTGGATCTCGTTCTACATCCTCGTGAAGGTGGGACTACCCCCGCTGATTGCGCTGAAGAACGTCGGGCATGTCAATGCTGCCCTGGGCGCTTACCTGTGGACGTGGGGGATCTTCACCACCTACATGTTCATCGCCTCGCTGCGGACCACTGGCGCTATCGCGCTCGTGTTCGTGCTCTTGGCGGCGACGTACATAATCCTCGGCATCGGCAACTCCGGGGGCAGCACCAGCACGATCAAGGTCGGGGGCTATGTCGGCCTCGTCACCGCGGTCGCAGCCTGGTACGCCTCGTTCGCGGCGGTGATCAACTCGACCTGGGGCCGTGTGATCCTGCCCGTGTTCCCGCTCAGGGCGACCTGAGCGTCGGACGCCACACAACCTAAAAAAGGGGCCGGCCGCCAGCCGGCCCCTTTGTTTTGCGCGACTCGAGCGAACTTTGGGTGTTAGGTGAGCGTGACCTTGCTAAGGCGCGCCGGAAGAGGCCTACCCGCTGGGTCGGGCGCCGCGATTCTGCTCGCGCTCGCAGCGTTGATTGCGAACGTCGGAACCGCGTCGGCTGCGCAGCTCAGGCCGCTCGGCGGCGTGGGCCCGTTCCACCAATGTCCACCGGTGGGAAGCGACACCGGATGCGCGCAGCTGCTGGTGGTAAATGCGGACGGTACGACGACGGCGTTCGTCGATTCCATTCAGGCGCCATATGACGGCTCAGATGACGCACTGATCGGTGTCCAGAACAACTCGGGTCATCCCCTTTCCGAGCTCAACCTGGCGAGCCCAACCGGGAGCGACATCTTCGGCTTCGACGGCGACGGCATCTGCTACCCCTCGAGTTGGCCCGCCGCCACGACTCAGAACACGCCACCGGGGTGCCCCAATCCCATTCAAGGTGTCGGCTTCGGCCTCACGGGCTACGAGGGTCCGGGCAACTATTTCTCGAACGTCAGCCCCAACCAACAGACGGGGACCGTGAACTTCAACCCCGCCCTGAGGTTCGGAAGATCGGCATATTTCGGGCTCGAGGGGGCGCTGACGTCCGGGCAGTTGCGGGCCTCGCCGGCCGGCCCGATCCCCGGTCCGGTCACGGTCAGCGGCCGTACCGTTCAGTTCGATCTGACCTGCGTAGGCGCGTTCCGCTGTGCGGGCAAGGTCCGTGTAATGGTCAAGCAGCATGGCAAGAGCATCTCGGCGAACCTCGTCCAGGGCAAGGGACACGTGGTGATAGTCGGCTCCGCATCGGTGTCGATCGCAGGCGGGGAGACGATTTCCGTGGCCGTCAACCCCAACAGCACCGGCACGCGTTTATTGAACCGTCGCCGCCACGGGTTCGAGACGACGATTCGCGCGGTGATCGGCAATGCTTCGTACACAGTCGGGGTGGTGAAGCTGCCGTAACCGGCTGATCGGCGGCGATCAGATACCAAGCCGACGTCGCAACTCCGCCACATGCCGGCGGGCGACGGGAATCGTATGGTCGGCGGAGAACGCCAATTCGGCGGTCCCGCCGAGCTGTGGGCGCAGCTCGAGCGCTTGGGTCAGATTGACCACGTACTGCCGATGGACGCGGACGAAGCCGAACTGCTCCCAGCGCCCCTCGATCTCGGCCAGCGTGGCACGCAGCAGGTAGCGACCATCTGCGGTGACGATCCTGACGAAATCGCCGTGCGCTTGGGCGTAGAGGATCTCGCTGCGGGGCACCAACCGGATGGCACCGGTCCTGGCGCTTGCCACGGCGATCATGTCGTGCTCGGAGGGCGTGCGGACCTCGTGCGCGCGGCCGTCGTGGCCGAGGCCGTTTGAGGGTTCCGGGCGGTGGCGGTCAAGCGCACTGACGATGCGCTCGATCGTCTCGTCGAGACGGTGGCGGCTGACCGGCTTGCGGAGATAGTCAAGCGCCGCGAGTTCGAACGCATCGACCGCAGCTGCGTCGTAGGCCGACACGAACACGATCTGCGGCGGGGAGGCGAAGCGCTTGAGCACCCGCGCCAGCTCGAGACCATCGAGGTCGGGCATGCGCACGTCGAGGAAGATCGCGTCAAAGGGGTGCGCGGAGGCCTTGACCAGCGCCTCGTGGCCGTCGAACGCGCATTCGACGTCCTCGACTGCCGGCGATGAGCGCAGGATCCGCGCCAGGTCCTCGAGCTGCGTGTGCTCGTCGTCGACGGCCAGGATGGTCAACCGGTCGGAGTTCATGTCAGCTCGACCAGCGTCTGCCGCTCGACGTCCGCCTTGAGGTTGGGCACCGTCATCACAGCGGTTGTTCCTGTTCCGGGCCGAGAGTCGATCTTCAACGCATAGCGCTCGCCGAAGGTGGCTCGCAGTCGACCATCGACGTTCGAAATTCCAATGCCACCCCCGGTCCCCGCGAGCACGTCGGAGACGCGCTCGGGCTCGATGCCACAGCCGTCGTCCCTGACCAGCAACTCGACGTCGCCTCCGGCTATGCGACCGACGACCTCCACGCGGCCGGTCCCGGCGCGCTGCTCGACGCCGTGACGCACCGCGTTCTCCACCAAGGGTTGTACCGACATCGCCGGCACCACCGCGCTCAGCGTCTCCGGCTCGATGTCGACCGTCACGTGCAGCCCGTCACGGAAGCGAGCCTGCTCCAGCCGCAGGTAGCGCTCCACGTGATCGAGCTCTTCAGCCAAGGTGACGTATGAGCGCCCGTCGCGGAACAGGTACCGAGTGAACTCGGCGAAGTCCGTGAGGAGCTCGCGTGCCTCGTCGGGCTGGGTGTGGATCTCGCCGGCCACGGCCGCCAGAGCGTTGTAGATGAAATGCGGCGAGATCTGAGCGCGCAACGCGCGCAGCTCGGCCTGAGCGATGCGCTCCTCCTGCTCCGCCAGGACCGATAGCTCCACCTGAGCAGCGATCAGGCTGGCCGCCTCCTGAACGACGCGGAGCTCGTCGTGGCGCGGTCGTCCCACCGTGCGGTAGAAGGCGATCAGCGTGCCGGCCCGCTTGCCCTGTACCAGTAGGGGTGCCATCACGGCCGAACGCAGCGGGCACTCCGGATCGGATGACACCAGGCGTGGCTCGATGTGGACGCGGTCGTCGGCGGTCCGCGCCAGCAGCCGCGAGAGCAGGTCGCCGGGGCGGACCTGATCGCGCCCCTCGCCGTCTATGGCCAGCACCGCACGCGGGTCGGCCAGCGCGATCGCCGCCGCGCCGGTGAGCGCCCGCAGGTGCGAGGCGGCGTCCTCGGCGGTGCGGGCGGTAAGCCCGCGTCGGAGGTACGGGAGCGTCGAGGTTGCGGCATGAAGCGCTGACTGCATCCCGAGCGCCTCGGCCGTCGGAGACTCGCGCGAGCCGTGCAGCGTCCGCCAGGCCCTCGCGGCGATGACCGCCAGTGCGATCCCGACCAGAACGCCGAGCACGAAGGTCATAAACCCGGCGTGAAGGTTACTGCGGGTCCGGACCGCTTCGCTGGCGAGCGCGTCACGCCCCCCGTGCCGACAGCCCGTGCCGGCCGGAGGGCGTGTCGCCTACATCTGCTGCTGGGCGGGAGGCGGAGCGGCGGAGCGGAACGGGAAGAGCGGGAACATCGCCCTCCCGATCGTGTCGTTGACCACCTCCGCCATCACGATGTACCACGCCAATGCGGCCAGCACCATTTCCGCGTAGCCGCCCGCCTTGGTCGTGCTGTTGGCCATCGCGGTCCCGGTGAGTTGGGCATTGCCGATGAATCCGAGGATCAGAGCGACATCGAAGACGATGAAGGTGATGAACACCGTCCAGTTGGTGCCCAGCGTGGCAAGCGTGAATATCAGCGTGATCACGGTCCACATGATCAGGAAGATGGTCACGGCCTGATGAGCTGCCGGTCCCGCGTGGGGGACGACGTACAGAATCAGCGCCACATAGCTGAACCAGAACGCCCCATATGACGTCATGAAAGCGGCCCCGAACAGCTCTCCCTTGGCGAGCGCAAACCAGCCGGCGATGAACTGCGTAAGGCCGCCGTAGAAAGCGGCGAGCGCCAAGACCAACACCGTGCCCTTGGGATCGAACTGCCCAGACGTATACAACCCGAGCGTGAACGTCGTCAGGGCAAACCCGCCAACGCCGACCGGCACAGGGTTGGCGATCAGCGATACACGACGCGGCGGCTCGGGCGCCGGCGCCAGGTCGGCCTCGCGGCGGCCAATTCCACCAGCTTCCATAAGCGCCTCCTCTCGACCATGGACCGGTCCCTGGCGACCAGTTTGCGCCAGCGGGAGGCACTGCGTCAAAGCAAATGTCACTCAACTGACAACCGCTGACAGTTCGCGGCTTGAAGCCGTGCCCCATCGGCGCGATGATGCCTCGATGAGCACCACAGCGATTTCCTCCTATGAGCAGGCATGCGCCGAGCACCGCTGGGAGGTGCCCGAGCGCTACAACATCGCCGCCGACATCTGCGACCGGCACCCCCGCGACAAGCTGGCGATGATTCACGAGGACTTCGCCGGCAATGTCCGTCGGGTCAACTGGGGCGAGATTCAGGACAACGCCAACCGCTTTGCCAATGTGCTGCGCGCCAGCGGCGTGGAGCCAGGGGACAGGGTGGCGATGCTGTTGCCGCCGACGCCCGAGACGGCCGCCGCCTTCTTCGGCACCTGGAAGGCGGGAGCGATTCTGCTCTCGATGTCCGTGCTCTACGGCGATGAAGGTATCCGCCATCGCCTGTCTGACTCCCAGCCCAAGGTGCTGCTCACCAACGAGGCCAATGCCGGGCGCATCGAAAGCTCGCTCGTCGAGCAGCTCTTAGTCCTTGACGACGAACTCCTGAGCCGGGGCTCGACAACGTTTCAGACCGCCGACACCGCTGCCGACGACCCGGCCCAGCTGTACTACTCCTCAGGCACCACCGGTCTGGCCAAGGGCATTCTCCACGCCCATCGTTACATCCTGGGCCACGAGGAGTTCCTCTACTGCCATGACGTCCGCGATGGCGAGATCTTCCACGGCATGGGTGAGTGGGCCTGGGCGGCTGGCATCGCTCCGCTGCTCGGGCCGTGGCGGATGGGCGCTGTGCAGGCCGTGTATCAGCGCGAGGGCGGCTTTGACCCCCACAAGCAGCTCGACTTCCTCTCCCGCCACGAGGTCACGAACGTGTTCGGCACGCCGACCGCGATCCGTTCGATGATGTCGATCTCAGACGCCGCGCAGCGCTACCCGCAGAAGTTCAGAATCGTCTGTTCGGCGGGGGAGCCGCTCAACCCGGAGGCGATCCGCTGGTTCCGCGACCAGTATGGGATCACTGTCCTCGACTACTACGGCCTGACTGAGTCATACCCCCTGTGTGCCAACTACCCGTTCATGGCGGTGCGCGAGGGATCGATGGGCAGGGTGATGCCGGGATGGGACGTTCAGATCCTGGACGAAGACGAGCGCCCCGTGGCCCAGGGGGAGCGAGGCGAGATCTGCCTGAGGGCGCGCTCCAACCCTCACTACCCGCTCGGTTACTGGAACCGCCCGCCCGAGGACACCGCGGAGGTGTTCGGCGGGGAGTGGTTCCATACCAAGGACGCCGCGCGCGCCGACGAGGACGGCTACTTCTGGTACGAGGGCCGCGCCGACGACGTGATCATCGCCGCCGGCTACCGCATCGGCCCGTTCGAGGTCGAATCGGCGTGCCTGGAGCATCCGGCCGTGGCCGAAGCGGCCGCCGTGGCCTCACCCGACGAGCGGCGCGGGAACGTGGTCAAGGCGTTTGTCGTGGCGGCCGAGGGCTACGAGCCCTCGGACGAGTTGGCGGAGGAGATCAAGGTCTTCGTCCGCGACCGCCACTCGGCCTACGCCTACCCCAGGCTGATCGAGTTCGTCGGCGATCTGCCGAAGACGCTGACCGGGAAGATCAGGCGGATCGAGCTGCGCCAGCAGGAGCAGGAGCGCCAGGGTTAGTCCTGAAGCGGAGGTGGCAGGGAAGCCTCAACGCCTCGACTAGCAGTCTCCGCCCGGATGGTTCGGGACGCCTTCCGCGGCGCCTTCGCGCGCGCCGCGCTCCACGACTACGGCCAGCTTGCTCTACGCTGCCGGAGCAATGAGGTGCCTCGCTGCCGTCCTGCTCATATTCGCCTTCGCGCTGCCGATGACGGCGTGTGGAAGCAGCAGCTCGGGGGCATCAGCCTCAGGTGGCCACCACGTCATCTCCAAGGTCTTTTGCGCGGTGACCGTGTATTCGCTCTACCGTGACGTGAAGGCCCACCGCCTGGGCTGGGCCGCGTTTCAGGCGCTGCTGGCGCATCACAACTGCCGCGTGGCGTTCCGCCGCCCCTAGGGACGCACCAAGCGACGTCTTCACGCAACTCTGCGTAGTTGTCTCTTCTCGCGGTCCTCCTGCAGGAAACGTATCTCGACTGCCAGCTGCTCCAGCGCTTCGGTCATCCCGACGATCTGCGTAGCGATCTCGTCAAGGCGGCAGACGACCTCATCGCGTGCGACGGCGCGGTAGCGGCCCAAGTCCTTGAGTTCGATTGCGCGCATCACGGCCATCTTGCCCCTCAGTCCTTCCGCCAGCGCATCCTTGAGACCAAGGACCAGCTCTCGATCGAAGTAGCGATGCCCACCAGGCGAACGTGTCGAGAGCACGTAGTCGTAGCGCCTATCCCAACGACGCAACGTGCTCGGGCTGATGCCGAGCAGCCTGCAGGCAGCGCTAATCCGGAGTTGACTCACGGCGCCTCCCGAGCGTCGCCCACGAACGGCACACTAGGGGGTGGCGAGGACGGAACCCACCGTTTGTGCCAGCACACGGATTGGCACTCCGTGTGGCAGCGCGTCTCGCCCCACACAGACGCTCTATTTCGCCCACCCGAGCGCATGCCCGGCTCTGGCGGCCTTTCCGAGTCACGGGCCGGCGTGAAGTTGAGAGCGCCGGGCGAGGTTGAGAGGATCTCGGGATGAGCGCCACGCTCCAGTTCGACGAGGAGGCTTCAGGGCGGAGCGAAGCGACCTACATGACGCCCGCATGAGCGCGCCTCCCGACCTTCCTGGGGTCCGGCAGGACTTTCTCGATGCCGGCGGGCTGCGCACCCACGTCGCCTTGGCCGGCCCCGAGGACGCGCCGGCGGTCATGCTCGTCCACGGCTGGCCGCAGCACTGGTGGTGCTGGCGGCATGTGATCCCGACGTTGGCCGAGGACCACAGGGTGATCGCCCCCGACCTGCGCGGGTTCGGGTGGACCGAGGCGCCAGCGGGGGGATATGAGAAGGAGCAGCTGGCCACGGACCTGCTCGCGCTGCTCGACGCCCTCAGCTTCGACCAGGTGACGTGGATCGGGCACGACTGGGGCGGATGGATCGGGCTTTTGGCCGCGCTCAAGGCTCCGCAGCGGATCAGCCGAGCGCTGATCCTGAGCGTGCCCCACTTGTGGCTGCCGCGGGATCCGCGACAACTGGCTCTGCTCGGCTATCAGGGCCCGATCAGCCTGCCGTTCCTCGGAACGCGCATGGCCGCATGGATGGTTCCACGGATTCTCCAGTCCGGGCGCGGCGATGATCGACTATCGGCGGACGACGTGAAGCTGTTCGCCGATTACGTTCCGCCGCGGGTCACGGTCGCCATGTACCGGACGTTCCTGACCCGCGAGGCGATGCCGATCGCGCGGGGCCGCTTCGCGCACGCGAAGTTGCAGGTTCCGACGACGGTGATGTACGGCGAGCGGGACTTGGTCACCCGGGGACTCGAGCCCGGCCAGGTGCGGGGGCAGCCAGATTTGCAAGTGGAGAAGGTCGACGGAGTCGGACACTGGATTCCCGAGCAGCGGCCGCAGGCCGTGATCGACTGGCTGAGCCGCGTGAGCTGAGCCAAGGCCGGATGGCGACTGGCAATCGACTGCGGTTAAGCCGTCGGTCCGGGCTCTAGGTGCGCGGCTAGCTCGTCCAGGTCCTTTACCGAAGACGGGCCATCCCGCTCCGGCGATGGCGAGCGCCACTAGCCGCCCGGTGGCTATCACCTCTTCGTCGGTCGTTCTGAACGGCGAAAACCCGCCGCGCGCACGCGGGCATAGCGGGTCACCTGCGTTGCTTCTTGCGTCGGTGCAGCTGCGGCTGTGTGCCTATGTCTGGTGCCACCGCGCCCCCTCACAGGAAGACGACGCGGCCATGACGGACTGCCCGGGTGCCGACATGCTGCTGGTCGGTGTACGCCGCACCTGGCCGCTGCTGCGCATCGTCCCCTCGTCATGGCTTCGACCACTCTCTTGGTTATTTTGGTCGGCCTTGCTCTGTCCGATCGGATGCGGGGCCCGCGCCAGGCCCACCGGCGGGGTCTCCGCTGCGGGGTCGGGCGGCTGACCGTGTGGGCGGGCTTGTTCAGGGTCTCGCGAGGCCGCCGTCGAGCGGCTGAGCACGCTGGTGGCCGGCTATCCGACTAGCGGTCGCGGGAGTCGCCGCGGAGCTCGAGCGCGTCAAGGAACGTCGCACTCAGGCGCTACCACGCCCTCATTCACGCACACAGACATGGCACGACGGACTTAGTAAGCTCGTCGCGGATGAACGCTGCTGGCGCGCCTGTGATCATCGGTTACGACGGCTCAGCTGCAGCGCGCGAGGCGATCACTAAAGCGGCCAGGCTCATGGGCTCATGCCAGTTCCTCGTGGTCACCGTATGGGAGCAGGGGCTCGCATACGTGGCGATGCCGACGATGGGCACGAATGGGCTGACGACGGCTCCGCCGATCGATCCCCGGGTGGCGGCAGATATCGACCGCGCCGAGCACGAGGATGCCGCCCGTGTCTCCGGGCACGGGGCCGACCTTGCCCGATCGCTGGGGGTAGACGCAGAGCCGCTGGCGGTCCCCGGCGCTCGCGACGCCGCCCACACGATCCTGGACATCGCTCGTGAGCGTCAAGCAACGGCCATCGTGGTCGGCTCGCGCGGCCTGACCGGGCTCACCGCGAGGCTCGAAGGCAGCACATCCAAGGCTGTCTTGAAGGACGCGCCGTGTCCGGTCCTCGTTGTGCACGAGCCGGGCGAAGGCGACTGAAGGGCTTCAGGCGCCCTCGGCCGGGTTTCGGCGTGGGGCCGGCCGGGCGGTCATCTGGCCCTGGCGGGTTCGACTGCGACCGTCCGCGCCTCGGATGTCCGCTGGCGGCGGAAGTGGCCGAGGATCAGCACGCTCACGAACGCCGCGTACACGCACCACAGCGAGGTCAGCTCATCGGCGCGGACGGCCGCGGTGATGACTACGCCAATCAGGCCGAGGAGGCCGAACCAGCGCAGGTAGCGGCGGCTCGAGAACAGTGCCGGCCCACACGTCACGACGACATACAGGGCCGTGATCAGTGCGTCGTTCGGGGCGTGCGTCGTGTAATCGATGCAGCGGGCCTGCACCTGCGCCCCGATCGGGTAGGCGGTGACCTGCCACAGAAGGTAAGCGCCCAGCAGCATGCCCACCAACGCGAGCGGCCACAGCCAGCGCGCCCGGCGACGGTCCCGTTCGAGCAGCACGAACCCCACTGGCACCGCCGCCGGCAGCACAGCATGCGCAAAGACGATGTACGCCTCCCGCGCCGTGGCGCCCACCGCGCCTGACACCCGCCCCTGAAGCCAGAGCCAAACGAAGCCCTCGACCAGCTGATGGGCGCCAAACAACAGCGGCAGCGAACCGATGACCAGCTCCCTCGGGACTCGCACGTGCCGAAGCGTCTGCACTCCCACGCCAGCCACCACCGCACCAGCCGTGAAGTCCGCCTCCGGCGAGAAGCACATCGCCGATGCAGCCTAGTACCGCCGCGCTAGCCAGCGGCTGGTCTGGGCCAGCCAGAGAGAGACCGGCCCCTGCCGCCTGCGGATCGTCGCGCAAACTGCTTGGTCAGTCGCGCGGACGGGGTGCTGGACCGGTTCCAAACCAGCCGCGTTGGACGGATTGATCGACGCGGCCAACTCTGTTGCAGGTAGCCCAAGCGAACCACGGACGGAGCGTCAGCGCCGGACGCCGCTCGGTGGGCACCGTCTCGGAGCCGGCGCCAGCGGATCGGTGCGCAGACTCCTCGTGGCTAGCAATCCAAGCTCTCGCTCTACGCCCTTTTCACTCTGTTTGGCCGGCCGCTGGAACGAGGGGCGGCTGCTGACACCCAATCAATACGGGCGCTCGGACTCCGGGATCTTCGGGATCTTTGAGGCGATCGTCTGCATCACCCTGTAGAAACGCGGCAGTTCGGGATAGATGATCGCCTTGCCGCTGGTGATCAGCCCGCCGGAGATGCCGCGCTCGGGGTCGGCCCACCCCATGATGTTGATCAGCCCCAGATGGCCGAAGGCGAGATCGGTGTCGGGGCCGTAGAGGCTGAGCACCTTGGCCCCGAGCATTAGGCCGTAGCTAAAGCGGGTTGGGAACAGCAGCGAGAGGTCGATCTCGAGCCGGGACTGCTCGCTCAGCGCTCGGTGCAACGTCGCTGGTCGCATCACTCGCACCCCGTCCAGCTCGCCGCCGCAGCGGAAAATCTCAAAGAAACGCGACAGCTCCTGCGCGCTGGTGATCACGCTGCCTGACGGTATGACCGCGGTGAGGAAGCGCGGATCGTTGGAGAGCTCGACGACTTGCTCGATCGGCATGCCCAACACGCGCTTGACGAGGGTCGAGAGGGGCGGCAGCAGCGGAGGCCCGGTCGTGTAGTCGAGCCCCACCTGATCGACGTCCTCGGATGCCACGCCGTAGTTGCCCCAGCGGAAGCGCAGCGGTTCGAGGATCTCCTGCGCGAGCACGTCGCGGACGGTCTTGCCGGTAACACGCTGGACGATCTCGCCGAGGATGAACCCGCCCGAAAGGGCGTGGTAGGCGAGCAGCGTTCCCGGGGTAAGGGATGGCTTGGCCTCGCTGATCGTCTTGCACAGAAACTCGCGGTCGCCAACCCGGTCGAGGTCGAGCGCGGCGCGCGGCAGGGTGGGAACGCCGGCGCGGTGTGCGAGTACATGGCCGATCGTGGTGTCCTGCTTGCCGTGCACGCCGTACTCGGGGATGTAATCGGTCACCCGGTCGGCGATGTCCAGCGCGCCCCGGTCCTGAAGCAGGTGCACGACCATCGCCGTAACCGCTTTGGAGGTTGAAAAGACGCAGAACGGTGTCTCCGGCGTCACCGGCACCTTCGGCACATCTGCGTCGTCCCCGGGGCCGTTGCCGCGCGCGTGGCCGATGGCCCGGTCGAGGACCACGGCTCCGTGTCGACGCAGGCAAAGCTGGAGCGCCGGATGGACCCCGGTGCGATAGAGCTCAGAGGCCGACCTCCAGATCCGCGCGACCGTATCCGGATCGATTCCGAGCGGCGCCGAGTCGACCTCCTTCCCGACGGTCGTAATCGAATTTAGGTCGCTCGGGACGTGCACTCGCCGGAGAGGGTCCGGGACGTACGGAAGCCGCGGGATCCTCAGCACGGCCCAACCGCTACTCTCGCGCGGCCTTTCCCAGGAATGGGACCTAGGACACCGCCTCCACCAAGGAGGCCTGGAAGCACTGGCACAACTTCATCGACGGCGGCGTTGAACCGACTGGCGCTCATCAGCTGCTGACGCCAGGGGCGGGGCGGCCGTCTTCCAGGTAGATGCAGCGTGTTGCGCCAAGCCCAGCCGTTACGCGGCGTCGAATGGGCCCGCTCAGAAGCGAGGTGGCCTCGGTTGGCTCTGCCAAGCGATGTCCTTCGATCTCGCCGTCTTGCAACCTGATCGCGCTGAGCTGCCGATCGGTGAGGGTGCCGCAATGGAACAGGAAGCGGACCCCGCCCGGTCGGTCGGGCTTTGGACGGAGGAAGTCGACACACACGAGCCGCCCATCAAATACGTCAAGACCGCACTCCTCGCGGGTCTCGCGCCGGCAGGCGTCCCACGGCGACTCCCCGTTCGCGTCGATCTGGCCGCCCGGAATCGTCCAGCCCTTCTTGTAGCTCGGTTTGAGGATCAGTAGCCGCCCTGAAAAGTCGAAGATCAGCGCGCCCGCTGAGGCCGGGATCCGAGGGACCGCACACCGCGATTGGTCGCTCGCGTCATCGCTCACGGCGCCATCATCGCTGAATCAGCTCGGTGCAACGACGGGCCGGACCAAAGTCCCGTGGCGAAGCGGGTCACCCGGGATGCTGCTTGCTGAAGCAAAAGCTGCTGTGCGGTTTGGGTCCAGGTGCTGCCTTGCGCCACTAATGTCGGTGCTCACGCGAGTAAGCGAGGCCGATCGGAGACAGAAGTTGCGGGTCATCGCAGTTGACTGGGCCGAGGTAACGGCGATAGCGACGTCGATCCTGGCGATTGGGCTGGTGGGCGCTCTTGCGGCTGCTGTGCTGGCAGCGCAACAGGTGCGGGAGGCTCGCCGGAGCCGCGAGGCGCAGATGGCGGCTGAATTCTTTCGCCGGTGGAACGAGGAGGCGCTGGTGGAGACGCGACGCTTGGTGGGACGTTTCAACTCGGCCGAGGAACTGCGCGACGCGTTTGCGGCCTACGTCGCTGCCGACGCCCCTGAGGCGTATGTCCTGTATCGGGAGCTCGACTACTTCGAGCAACTAGCCGCGCTCGAGAAGTTGGGGGCATTCGACTTTGAGCTCGTCAAGCTGCTGCTGGGCCGCACACTGATCGATCGGTGGCAGATGTGGAGGCCCGCGATCGAACACGCGCACGGCGCCGGGGTATACCCGCTCTTTCGTGAGCTGGTCGGAAAGATGCGCCACGCGCTGGATGAGCCTTCCCGGGACCGCTGACACCGACCGTCGACCGGCTCGCCCAGATCCGACGGCACGCTCGCTTTGCGTCGTAGCCGGACGCCCCCTATCAACGGCCAGCGAGAGCGTCGTCCTATTGGGCAGAGATCGGGCGCCAACAAGCCGCAGATAGCGTTGTGTCGCGGGCGATGCGCAAAGCCAACGAGGCCGACCTGCGGCGGCTCAAGGCGCTTCTCGAACGCGATCGGTAATAGGTCGGCGGCTATGGGAAACGCCGAGGGAACGAACCGTCGTGGCTGCTCGAGGGCAGCTTCAGTGGCGGCGGCGGGAGTCGAACCCGGACACGGCCGGCATGCACGCCCCTCGGCGTGCTCAGCTACGGCAGCTACAGGCCGAGCGCGCCGGCGAGCGCCGTCCACTCGTTGCGCGGAATCCCGGTGAGACCAACCGGCTGCACACAGACATGATCGGCGCCGGCCGACAGGTGCTCCTGGGCGGCAGCCGCGACCCGCTCGGCGCTGCCGTGGGGGATCACCGCGTCGATCAGCCGGTCCGAGCCGCCACCTGTGAGGTCATCCTCGGCGAACCCCAACGCGAGCAGATTTCCCGTGTAGTTGCCCAGTCCGAGGTACAGCTTCGCGTAGCCCCGCGCGGACTCCCGGGCGGAGACCGGGTCGCGATCTACGACGCACGCGAGCTCGGGGGCCAGCAGGGCGTCGGGGCCGAGCCGCTCCCGGGCAAACCGGGTGTGCGCTACCGGGACGAAATAAGGGTGGGCGCCGCGCGAACGGGCCGCCGCCAGCTCCAGCATCCTCGGTCGCAGCGCAGCCAGGCAGCGACGTTCGGCCCGCAGCGGCGAGGGCGCGGCGTCCAGCCCGTCGAGAAATGAGCGCATCGTCCCGAGCGGACGCTTGTAGTCGCTCGTCGCCTCCGGGTGCCCGATGCCAATACCGACGAGCAGCCGATCCTCGAACTCCGCCGCCAGCTCCGCGTACTCTGCCGCCAGCTCCGCCGGCTCGTACTGCCAGACGTTGACGATGCCGGTCGCCACAGTGATGCGTTCGGTCGCGCTCAGCAGCGGGCGCACCGACGGGAGTCGCGGGGAGCCACCCAACCAGAACGCGCCAAAGCCCAGCTCCTCTGCGAGCGCCGCCGCCTGCGCGGTGTTCTGCTCACCGATCGCCCGAGCGGACGTCCAGATTCCAAAGCGGCCGAGATCCATTCCACCTACACCGTTAGCACATCCGCGTGTGCCGCCTGTGACCATCGGTCCGTTACCTCAACGAGCTACAGCAGCGCCCCGCTTAGAATCGCCTTGACCGTGGTGCCCGCGCCGTGGCGCACCTCGCGCATGTCGCGGCCGTGTTGCAGCGAGATCACGGCGAGCTCGCGCAGGCCACCGACGATCATGATCGCGACGTCCATACTCAGCGCTCGCGCCTCAAGTTCGGGCTGTTCGCGACGGGCGTATTCGACCAGGTTCACGAGCAGCTGGGCGAAGCGCTCGATCACCGCGAGCTGCCTGTCGGCGCCGGGCTGACCGAGCCCCGGTAGCTCCCGCACGAAGCTCCGGTACAGCGCCGGATGGGCGGTGATGCTGTCGATGTAGGCCTCGACCGCGCTGTCCACCTGCTCCTCGAAGGGGCGATTCGGATGGACCGCGGCGCTGATCGCGTCCATCGTCGCGTCGTTGACGGCGTCGAACAGCGCCAGAAAGCAGGCGTCGCGGTCCTCGAAGTGCTCGTAGAAAGTCCGTCGCGACGTACGCGCGATCCTGACGACGTCCGCGACGGTCGTCCGTCGATAGCCGTTCTGCTCGATCGACGCCGACATCGCCTCGATCAGGCGTTCACGATGACTGGTCGTCGCTGATAGCTGCGCGCTCCGCTCGGCGACCACGGTCATGAAGGTAGCGCCACCGGCGGCCCGAGCCGCTACAGCTTGCGCTCGACCAGTACCCGCGTCCCGCGCCTCGGGATCATCGTCACGTTCCGTTGCTGAGCGCGCTCGGAGCCTCCTCTGTCGGGCGCCAAATCCGCCCGCTGCAGGATCGCGCGCATCACGACACGCTGTTCGGCCATCGCGAGCGTCGCACCCAGGCAGCGGCGGATTCCGCCCCCGAACGGGATCCAGGTGTAGGTGCCGGGCTTCTGTCCCACAAATCGCTCCGGGCGGAACTCGAATGGATCTGGATAGACGTCCTCGCGGTGATGAACGGCGACGATGTTGACGGCCACCGGAGTCTGGCCGGGCACAACCCATTCGCCGAGCCTCCACGGCCGCTTCGCCATCCGCACGATGAACGGGATCACCGGCCGCACGCGCATCCCCTCGTAGATGGCGGCCTCGACGTAGTCGTCGGCGTTCTCCGATCCGGCGCGGACCACCGTTCGCAGCCGCTCGTAGGCTTCAGGCGTGCGCAACAGGCGCTCGAATGTCCAGGCGAGTGAGTTAGCGGTCGTCTCGTGGCCCGCGAGCACGAGCGTCATCAGCTCGTCGCGCAGCTCGCGGTCGGTCAGGGGCTGCCCCTGCTCATCGCGGGCGCAGAGCAGCATCGAGAGCACGTCGTGCCGCCCCTCGACGCCGCCCTCGGCGCGCCGGGCGCGGATCACCGCATACAGCTGCCGGTCGACGATCCGCAGAACCGCCTTGAGCACCCCTGCAGGTTCCCGGCGGGCAGCGTTCTGAAGCTCGACCAGCTGGTAGATCGGATGCGTCGAGGCGCGCAGCATCCGGCGAATCGTCTCCCTCATCCGACGCTCGACACTTCCGCGCTCGGGCCTCGTCCCGATCCCGAAGATGCCGCCCATGATCACGTCGAGCGTCACCGCCTGCATCCGCGGCGCGAGCGAAAACGCCTTGCCCACCTCCCAGGTCTCGATCTCGCGCTGCGCTACGTCCTCGATCATCTGCACGTAGCGCTGCACCGCATCGCCGTGGAACGCCGGCAGCAGCAGCTTCCGCTGGCGCATGTGACGCTCGCCGACAGACGTGAGAACCGAATTCGGGCCCAGGATCGGACGAAGCGGCGACTCGCCCGTCAGCGAGGGGGCGTCGGCGGGCTTCGCCTTGAACAGCGATTTGACGTGATCGGGATGGGTGGTGACGACGAACGGCTCGCGCCGCGAGAGCAGCTGCAGCTGCCAGACGTCACCGAACCGACGCCGGCTTTCGATGCTGAAGCCCAGCGGGTCGTTGACGAAGCGAAAACTCTGGATGAACCGGTGCCGCTCGAGCGCCGGCGGCATCCGGACAGGCGTGCCGGGCTCCACCGGCCCCGCCTCCGACGCTGCGGCGGGACGCTCCTCGAGCTCCCCGATCGGCTCGGTCGCAACGCTCACTGGTACGAGAGCGTACCACCGCAGTCGCGTGTCCAAACATGAACACGCTCGCCACGGTCAGCCGGACTCAGTGGCTTCGGCGAGCATGGCGTCGATGAGGGCGCGGGCGGCCCAGGTGACGGCTTGTGTCTCTTGCGCGGTGTCGAGGCCGCGGATGTCGCGCAGCACGATCATGGCTTCCCAGCCGATGACGACGGCGAGTGCGGACACAAGCCGTCCGAACTGTTCTTCGTCCAGCCGGTCACGGAGCGGTTCTAGTGCTCGCTCGATCCACTCGATGCGCCGGTAGCCGCGCGTGGGGGATTCCGAAGCTTGGGTGGCGGGTGCCGTGACGGTGAGGCGGATCAGTTGTCGGCCGAGTGGTAGCGCGACCGGAGCGAGGTCGAGCATGCTGCGCGCGAGCGCTTCGACGCGGGCCACCGGATCGTCGCTGTCGGCCTCTTGGTCCAGCGCGGCGTCGATCGTCGCCTTGCTGAGCGCTCCGGCCGTGGCGTCGATGAGCAGCTGATCGAGGGTCGGAAAGTACGTATATATGGTGCGCCGGGACACGTCGGCGGCGCGGGCGATCTCCTCGACGGAAGGCGTCTGCTCTGCGGCGATCAGCTCGGCTGTCGCATCGACGATCGCCTTGCGGGTGCGGCGCCGCTGGGAAGGCCGCCCCGGTGTTGCCGTGCTCGGGTTGGACGAGGTTGGCCTTGACACGTCCATTGAGGTCAAGTATAACGATGTGCAGTAATTGCACACCTATGCAATCAAGGAGGAGTCGATTCGATGGCTGCCGTGCCGTTTGTGAATTGCTTCGAAGTGCCCGCAGGTAGGGAGGACGATTTCTTGGCGCTCTTTCGGGAGGTCAACACCTACATGGCCGCCAAGCCGGGGTACGTCAGCCACCGGCTACACCGGTCCTTGGCGCCCGACGCAAAGTTCCGCTTTGTCAATTACGCCGAGTGGGAGAGCGCAGAGGACTGGCGCGCGGCGCACGACGACGGGTTCCGACAGCGCGTCTCCCGCCCGGAGTGGTCGGATTTCTCCTCCACCCACGCGCTCTACGAGGTCGTGCATTCCGGGGGCGCTGCCGAGCCCGCAGTCTCGACCTAATGGTCGTTGTGGCCTCAGGCTGCCCCTATGTTCTCGGCGGTGCGGTGGGCGAGCGCCATGATGGAGATCATCGGGTTGACGCCGGGTGCTGTTGGAAACGCCGACCCGTCACCGATCCAGACGCCAGCGGTGTCGTGGAGTTCGCCGCGGCCGTCGGCGACCGACGTTGCCGGATCCGTGCCGAGCCGGCACGAGCCCATCTGGTGGGCGGTGAACAGGGCTATGTCGTTGGCGGCCAGCGATGCACGGTCGATTTCAGCCAGGAACTCATTGAAGTCCTCGCCCTGGCGCCAGATCACCGGCTGCTGGTAGAAGGTGACGATTTCGTTCGCGCCGGCAGCCTGATGTAGCTTGGCTTGCTCGACCATCGCCTTGCGAAACATGCGCGCGTCGACTTCGTCTTCAAAGCCCCAGCGCGTGACCGCGCGTCCATAGTCATCGATCACGACCTCTCCCTCGCCGTGATCGCGGGCCACAGACACAAACGGCGCGGAGTACTTGAGCGTGCGTCCCATGCGTTCCTTGTGGCTTTGGCCGTCCGTCCAGGGCAGGGACATTGCCTGAAGGCCAGGGGCGACGCCGACCGCTTCGAGCAAGAATCCGTGGTCGCCCTCGCAACCGGCGAACTGATCCGAGAGCGCGGATTGGATCTGGCCGATCCATCCCTCGATCGGTTCCTCGTAGACGCCGGTGACGACTCCGGCAGGATGGAGGCGGAGATGCTTGCCGACCGCCGGCCCACCAATCCCCGAGCGCAGCAGTAGCGCCGGCGACTCGATCGCGCCGCAGGCGACCACCACCGTACGTGCGTTGACTGTCAGCGCGGTCGTCGAGCCCTCACCGTGCGTCACGGTAGCCTGGACGCCCGTCGCGTGGCCGTCGTGGACGAGAATGCGCTCGGCGCGCGCGCCGACGACGACGCGAGCGCCCGCATCGGACGCGTCCTGCAGGAAGGTCTTCAGCGTTGATTGCTTGCAGCCCTTCTGGCAGCCGGAGAAGCAGTAGCCGCAGACGCGAGGGTCATCGCAC
Organism: uncultured Actinomycetes bacterium; assembly: GCA_963822735.1. Lineage (GTDB taxonomy): Bacteria > Actinomycetota > Thermoleophilia > Solirubrobacterales > Solirubrobacteraceae > Palsa-465. Next base: position 337,084 of record CAWGIU010000004.1, on the reverse strand, counting down.
GAGGGATCTGCATTGCGGGTCAGCGCCCTATGGGCGTAGCCGAGCCCCGCGCAGCCCGCGATCAGCTTCTTGTGCGTGCGGTTCTGGGAGGTCGCGCTGTCATTGACCGACAGTCGCTCCCAGATCGCAGCGAGATGGCGGTCGTACTCGGGTGTGTCCAGGCCATCGAGCCCCATCGACGCCCACTCACGCCGAATCCGCTCAGGGGTGCGAATGCAGTTCATGTAATTGACGATCGTGCCCCCGCCCAGCGTCGATCCGGCGAGGATCGCGATCGAGCCGTTCTCGCTCGCCGCCAGGCCACCACCGAGGTACAGCTCCAGCATCCCGGGAAGCTCGAGTTGCTTGAAGTCCGACTCGTTGCGGTACTGGCCCTGCTCGAGCACAATCGTCTGGCGCCCAGAACGCTGCAGCTCGGCCGCGATCACGGCGCCGCCCGCGCCCGACCCGATCACGCACACGTCGGCTTCGAGCGTCATGGTTGTGCCTGTCACGGGCTCGGCGTTGATCGTCTTCGGGGCCTGCACCGGAGGTGGCGGAGCCGAGAGTGGGCCCGGATACCCGACCGCCTCCCAGTTGGGATTCCGGCCGGTGGCATCGGGCAGCGCGTAGAAGAACAGCAGCGTCAGCGCCCGCAGCTGCCGTACCCCGAGCTTCGCCTCCGGGCCGGAGCTCGCGACCCCGTGCAGGATCTGCGTCCGCACCTCGAGCGGCTGCTGGGCGAACTCGCTATCGCCGATCGCATCCAGCAGCTGGCCCACTGCCTCGATCTCCTCGGGCATCATCGCCTGCGCCAACAGCCCCTCGAGCTGAGCCGCAACCCCAAGGTCCGACGCGGTACGCGCATAGAACTCTGTGAGGACGGCGTCATCGGCGTCGATTTCGACGGCCGGGACCACTGTGTCGCAAACCGCCTCCAGCGTCCGTCGCCGCGCCTCGCTCAGTACGCCCGCCACAACAGCCATCTCAATTGCCTCCTGGTCGCCGAGGCGCGATTCTATGGCTACGGCTGCGCGGCGGCGCGTGTGTGTGTGCGCATCTCGGCCAGCATCCGCTCCAGACGCGGCTCGGTCTCGTGGTCGACGTGTGTCATCGCGCCGGCCAGCGCGGGGTGCACATGCGCGATCTGCGCGTGCATCTCGTGTGCCACGGCGCGATACGTCGGGTGGCCCTCGCGACCAGAGCGGAGCTCGATCAGCTGCATTGCCTCGCGGGCGTTGAGATCGAGGATGAAGCGGATTCGGTAGCCCAAGCAGAGGGCGTAGGGGGCGGCGAGCGGCTGCCCAGCCTCGCGCAGCCGCTCGTACTCCTGCCGCGAGAGCTCCAGCGCCCGTCGGTAGTCATCCCCGCACCCCGCCTCGTCGACCTGCTCGGGGACACCGGCACCGAGGTCCGGTGTGAGGGCCTGCCACTGAATCGTCAGCATCCGATGGCGCTGAAGGTCACGGAAGGCGCCGTAGTCGGAGACGATCTCGAATCGGTAGCGAAGCGCCTCGAGCCCGCGACCCGGGCGGTGGCGACGGTTGGCGCGGCCGCCGAGCAGCTCCGTTAGCAGCCGCGCTCGCTGTTCGTCGGACAGCTGCTCGACGGCCTCCGTGATCGAGCGCTCGGAGCAGCTCGAGGCCTCGAACAGGAGCGCGCTCAGCAGTCGGTCCTCGTCGCCCTCGACGTGTAGCAGCTCGACCGAGGGGCCGTCGCCGTGCTCTTCGTTGAGTCCCAGCCGCTCGGCCCAGCGGCGGCCGGCTTGGTCGCGCTGCTCGAGATAGCTGATCCATTGGCCCCCGCGGTCGGGCCGTTCGACGCGCGTCAGGAAGCTCGGGATGACGGCCTTCAGCTCCGCGAGCATCGACTCCCCGCACCGCCTGGCTTCGGGCAGGGGGTGGGCCAGCAGATGGAGGACCAGCTGCTCGTACGTCTGGCCCGTGGCGAACATGCCCATGTGGGACAGCGAGCTCGCGGGCAGCAGGCCCCGCAGGAGGTCGAGCGCCTTGGCCTTCACCGCCCGCGCGTGAGCCGGCTCGGCTTCCTCCGGCGCGCGGGGAAACTCGTCGTGCGCCCACGCGATCACACGCGGGAGCGAGCGAGAGTAGATCCGGAACAGCTCGTCCATCGTCACTTCGAACTGCGGTCCGAGGTTCGGGTGGCGGTAATAGCGATAACCGCCCGGCGGGTCGGGCAACGACGAGTCGTAGGCGATGTAGCGCGTTGACTGCTCGAGGTAGGCGCCGAGACGGGGGCGCTGGAGGATCTTGGTCAGCACGTTAGAGACCCACTCGCAGGCAATGTGGGCCCCTCCGAGCTGCGCCACCGAGTCATCGCCGTAGCCGACGAACACGCGCTCATAGAGCTGTGCCGCACGTTGTCCCTCGCCGGCCTCGAGCTGTGCCGCGGCGGGGGCCGGCAGATCGGCGGCGAACTCGTCGAGGAACAGACGGCGGAGCGTGCCTGGATAGCGCGAGTAGCGGGCGAACAGAGCCCCTTTCACCGTCTCCGGAAGGTTGACCAGTGCGAACACCGGTCGGTCAAGGTTCGTGAAGTGCGGGCGCAGACGCTCGCGTTCTTCCTGGCTGAAGCTCTCGACCGGGTACTGCACGGGCGGTCGATCGTAGCGGCGGTCGCGGCGGCCCCCCGCGCCGACGATCCGCGTTCGCTCAGCCCGCCGAGTCGGGGTGGCCGGTGGCCTGTGAGCCCTCCGTAGAGGAGCCCTCCTGGCCCTGGCTCTTGCGCTTGTCCTTCGACGCGCCGCTCTCGCTCAGGCCGCCGGAATCGTCGCCCTGTGGCGTTGAGGGCTCCTCGGCGTTCTGGCTCGAGACGTCGCCGGGTGGCTCTTCGTTTGCTTCGCTCGGTTTCATTGGCATTGGTTACCCGCGATCGGCTTTCGGGGAACAGCTGCGCGGGCTCGCTACGACATCAACCCTACGATCGCGTTGCCCGCGTGCGCGGCGAGGTGGAACAGCGGCGACGGCACGATGCCGAAGAACACGGCGGCGGCGGCGAACAGCACCGCGACGAACGCGATCTCGGGTTGGGCGGTGTCGGGCGGGGGCCCAAGCGCCTCCTGGGCGGGCTCTGGGGGTGCCGCCGTGCGTGCCTCCGAGGAGCGGTCGGGGACCGGCGGCCCGGGATCGGCCTCGGGCGACCCGCCGGCGATCGGCGCCAGTACGGGGGCGCGCCTGGTGGAACCTCCCATCCAGATCGCGGCCACCACGCGTAGGTAGTAGCCCAGCGAGATCATGGAGCCGATCACGAGCACGATCGCCAACCAGGTGTAGTCGCCGCTGACAAGCGCGTGGATCAGCTGGAACTTGCCGATGAAGCCCACCGTGCCCGGGATCCCCGCCAATGCCAGCATGGCGACCGTCATCGGCCACGCCAACCACGGCTGGCGGGCGCCGAGGCCAGCAATGGCGGCGATGTCGTCGCCTTCACCGCCGACGCGCTCGACGGCGGCGATGACCGCGAAGGCCGCGAGGTTCATCGCCAGATACACGATTATGTAGAGGACGGTGGCGTCGATTCCCAGCCGCGTGCCGACCACCACGCCCCCCAGCATGTAGCCGGCCTGGCCCACGCCGGAGTAGCCGAGCATGCGCTTGAGCGAGCTCTGCCCCAGCGCGCCGACGTTGCCCACGATCATGGTCACGGTCGCCAGCGCCGCCAGCATCGGGGCCCATGTGTTCTGGGCACCGATCACCGCAACGTTGAAAAAGCGCAGGAAAACGCCGAGCGCCGCGGCTTTGGTCGCGGTGGCCATGAACGCGGTGATCGGCGTGGGAGCTCCTTCGTACACGTCGGGGGTCCACTGGTGAAACGGCGCCACCGAGGCCTTGAACGCGAAGCCCACGACGACCAGACCCACTCCGGTCAGCAGCATCGGGTCGCTGGCGATGCCACCGGCCAGCTTGCCGGTGGACACGGCGGCGGAGATTTGCGAGAAATCGGTGGAGCCCGAGGAGCCATAGACAAGCGCCAGCCCGTAGACCAGCGTCGCGGAGCCCACTGAGCCGATCACCAGGTACTTCAGCCCCGACTCAAGCGATCCCTCGCGGCGGTGCTCGGCGGCGCACAGGATGTAGAGCGGGATCGAGAGCAGCTCAATCCCCAAGAACAGCGTCACCAGGTTCTGCGCCGCCACCAGCACGGTCATGCCCAGCACGCTGAAGACGAGCAGCGCGTGGTATTCGCCGTGGCCCGCTTCGCCGGCCGCCCGCGCGCGCCACGACATAGCCACGGCCGCGAGTGCCGCCACGATGAACACCATGCCGAGCACGAGCGCCAGCTGGTCCGTCTCGAGCGCGCCGGAGATGATCGAGGCGTGATGGTGGAAGTACGCGATCTCGAGTCCCAGCGCGGCACCGAAGACGGCCACTGTCAGCGCTGGCACCACCCGCTCGCGCACTGGCCGGGAGCGCAGGAGGCCGACCAGCAGCACCAGCAGCCCACCGCCCGCCAGTGCGATGAAGGGCGAGAGCCCCCGGTAGTCGATGTGGGGACCGCGCAGGTGAGCCGCGGCCAGCAGCAGCTGCTGGTGAGGTCCCGAAAGGACCTTCATCGCGAGGCCTCCAGGACGGTGGGGGAATCGACCGCCTGCAGAGTCGATTTCACCGTGGGCTCGGAGCGACGCAGCCCGAACTGGGGATAGAACGCGAACGCCAGAATCACCAGCACGAGCGGCACGAGCCCGGCCACGTCAGCAATTCCGATCTCGCGAGAGGCGACGTGTTCGCCTACCCGATTGTGCATCGCGCCGATGAGCACGCGCAGCGCGTAGTACGCGGCGCCGACGACGCCGGCAAAGGCGATTGCCGCGATCGTGAGCTTGGCCCTGAAGACCCCGAGCAGGATGAAGAACTCGCCCATGAAGTTCGAGGAGCCGGGCATGGCCAGCGTGGCCAGGGCGACGATCAAAAACAGCGACGCCAGCACCGGGGCCCGGAAGGCGATGCCGCCCATGTCGCGCAGCTTCTCCGAACCCCCGGCTCTGGCCGCCAGCGCCGCGACGACGAAGAACAGTCCCGCGGTGACTAGCCCGTGGTTGAGCATCTGAAGGAGTGCCCCCTGGCTCCCCTCGGGGCGCAACGAGAAGATTCCCAGCGTGATGAAAGCCAGCTGGGCGACACTGGAGTAGGCGACAACCAGGCGCGCGTCGGGCGTTGTGAACGCCACCGACGTGGCCCAGAGGATCGAGACCAGCGCGATCAGCAGCATGAGCATCTGGAAGTGGACGGTGGCGAAGGGGAACAGCGGCAGCACAATCCGTAGGAACCCGTACGCCGCGACCTTGGAGAGGATTCCGGAGAACACCGCCACGGCCGGGATGGGCATCGCCTTGTAGCCGTCGGCGAGCCAACCGTGGAACGGAACCAGCGGCATCTTGACCAGGAACGCCGCTGCGAATGCCAGGAAGATCCACTCCTGCGAAGTGTGCGAGAGGGGCAGCGCGTGCAGGGAGGAGATAACGAAGGTGATCGGCGTGCCGTGCTGGCTGGAAGCCAGCACGCCCGTGGCGATCGCGCCGGCCAGCATGAAGAACGAGCCGACCAGCGTGTAGACCACGAGCTTGGTCGTCGCCCGGACCCGCTCGCCGTTCCCCCACATCCCGATCAGGAAGTAGAACGGGATCAGCATCAGGTCGAAGAAGGCCACGAACAGCGCCAGATCCTGGGCGCAGAAAGCTCCCAGTACGGCGCTCTGGGCCAGCCCGAAGTGGAAGTAGAACAAGCGGGGGCGATCCCACTCCCTGAACGCCGCCCAGATCAGCGAGGCGCTGAACAGCACGCAGGTAAGCAGCACGAGCGCCACGTTCAGCCCGTCGAGCGCCAGCTTGTAGTGGATCCCGAGCGTGCTGATCCAGACCCTGTCGGTGATGAACTGAAGACCCGCGTGTCCCGTCTTGAAGCGGGCCACGAATGAGATCGCCACCCCGAGCGTGGCGAGGCTGCCGAGCGGCACGAGGCGGCCGACCGCGCTTCCCGGGGCGAGCGCAGCCACGAGCGCGATCGCCAGCGGTAGCCAGATCAGGATCGACAGCGTCATGCCGGAGTGGAGCGGATTCGTGCGCTCATGAGCTCGAGATCAGGAAGTAGAGGGCGACGCCGGACAGGCAGACCACCATGGCCGCCACGTAGTAGCGGAGAAAGCCCGTCTGCCAGCGGCGTACCGTGGCCGAGCCGGCCCTGACGGCTCCCACCGTGCCGCCCGTGACCAACCCCTGGATTACGCGGCGCTCCAGCACCGTGTCGGCGAGCCTGCCGAGCATCAGAACCGGGCGGACGATGACCAGGTCGATTGCCTCGTCGAAGTACCACTTGTTGTAGAGGAGGCGATGCAGCGCCGGCAGGCGCTCGCGCAGACGCGTGGCGCTCCCCGGCGCCGCCACCCAGATGCGGAAAGCCAGGGTGATGCCGATGACGGCGATGGCGGCGCCGATGGCGAGCCCCACCCAGTCAGAGGCGGTTGACGGCGCGGTGCGGGCGAGGTGTGAGTCAGCGAAGGTGCTAGACAGGAAGCGCTCGATTCCGAGGTCCACGCCGGGGATCTGGATGACGCCGCCCACGGTGGCCAGCACCGCGAGGATGCTCATCGCCACCTTCATCGGCAGCTCGCGCTCGGCGATGGCATGCTCGGGACCGGGGAAGCCGACGTCGGTGTCTTCTTCCTCGCCGGTCTGTGGATTGCGCGGCACATCAGCGTGCGCCAGGTGACCGTGCTCCAGCTCGCGCGCCTCCGCACACGGCTCGCCGAAGAAGGCCCGGAAGATCATCCTGAACGTGTAGAGCGCCGTCATGAACGCGCCGACGTAGCCCATGATTCCCAGGACGATGAAGCCCCCGCCGCGATGGTCCAGATAGGCGAGGATGTCGTCCTTCGAGAGCCAGCCTGAAAAGGGCGGCAGGCCCGACAGGGCCAAGCCGCCCACCATAAATGCCACAAACGTGAAGGGCAGCGCCCGCCGAAAGCCGCGCATGCGATCCAGCGACTGCTCCCCGGCCATGGCACCGATGATCGACCCGGCCGCCATGAACAGCAGCGCCTTGAAGAAGGCATGGGTCATGAGGTGGAAGAGCCCCGCGGAATAGGCGCCGACGGAGACGCCCATGATCATGTAGCCGATCTGCGACATGGTCGAGTAGGCGATGACGCGCTTGAGGTCGACCACCACCAGGGCGATCGAGGCTGCGATCAGCAGCGTCAGGCAGCCACCGATCGCGGTCACGTCGGCGGCCGTTGGGGCCTGCTCGAAGAGCGGGTGCATCCGGGCGATCAGGTAGACGCCGGCGGTGACCATCGTCGCGGCGTGGATCAGCGCCGAGACGGGAGTGGGGCCTTCCATGGCGTCTGGCAGCCACGTGTGAAACGGCACCTGGGCTGACTTCGCGAACGCGCCGACGCCCAGCAGCAGGCAGGCAATGACCAGGCTGGTCTGGTCGTGGTGGAAGGCGTGCGGGGTGGCGTGAAAGACCTTGAGGAACTGCACGGACCCCGTGTGCTTGAAGATGATGAACGTGCCCAGGACCAGGCCTACGTCGCCTACGACATTGATGACGAAGGCCTTGATCCCCGCCCGGGTGGCGGTCGTGCGCCGGTACCAGAACGAGATCAGCAGGTAGGAGGCGGCACCGACGAACGCCCAGCCCACAATCAGCAGCACGAAGTTGCCGGCCAGGACCAACAGCAACATCGAGAAGACGAAGTAGTTCAGGTAGGCGAAGTAGCGCGAGAAGCCGCGGTCGCCCGTCATATAGGTGACCGAGTAGAGGTGGATCAGCGTCGAGACCCCGGAGACGATCAGGATCATCAGCACCGACAGCGGGTCGACCAGGATCTGCAGCTTGGCGTCGACCCCCACGCTCGAGGCGTAACTCCAGAGCGTTGAGGTGAAGCGACGGTCGGCGGAGCCGTGCCGGAGCAGGTTGACCAGCACGACCACCGCGCAGGCGAACGACGCCGCGATGGCCAGCGTGCCGAGCCATCCGGCCGCCCGGCCCGGGAAGTGCCGAAAGCCGATCCCGATCGTGACCGTTCCCAGCAGCGGGAACAGCAGCACGAGCCAGGCGAACGTCGTCGCCGTCACAACGAGCTCCCGCTCACCCTTGCAGCTCGCGCAGCTCGTCCACGTCGATCGGCAGCCGGCGGCGATAGATGGCCACGATCAGCCCCAGACCGACGGTCACCTCGCACGCGGCCACGACCATCACGATCAGGGCAAAGATCTGACCGTCCTCCCCGCCCCACATGCGGGCGAACGCCACCAGCGCCAGGTTGGCGGCGTTCAGCATCAGCTCGAGGCAGAGCAAGATCACGAGCGGATCGCGGCGCATGAGGACGCCGGCAGCGCCGATGCAGAAGACCAGCGCCGAGACGACCAGGTACCAGCCGATCGCCACTACCAGCCCCCCTCGGTGGCGCTTCGCGAGCCGCTGCCCACGGGGTGAGCGCGGCGATCGCGCTCGCGGTCCCCGTCTTCCCCGACTCGCTCCACTTCGGGCGCTGGCATCGTTCCGCCGCCCCTCGTTCCGGCGGCCTCGGCCATCGTGCCCGCGTAGGCCGGCCCTGGAACGCTGATCCGGTGCTCCTCGCGGATGTCTGTGTCCAGCCCCCGCCGCCGCCGCGCGAGCACGATCGCGCCGACGGCCGCCACCAGCAACAGGATGGAGGCGAGCTCGAACGGGAACAGGTACTTGGTCAAGAACAGCTTGCCGATGTGGCCCGGCGTGCCGAAGCCCAGCACGTAATGGGCGCCGTTGGTCTTCACCGCTTTGAGCGCTGTGCCGAGCAGCGCGATGCACAGCTCCACCGCCAGCGCCAGGGCGAACATCGGCGCCAGGACCTTAAGCGCCGAGGCGCCTCCCGCCGGTGGCTCGTCGCTGCCGCCGATGTAGGCGACGACGAACACGTAGAGGACCATCACCGCTCCTGCGTAGACGATCACCTGCGCGGCAGCGACGAACTCCGCGCGCAGCAGCAAGTACAGCGCCGCCAGCGAGATCAGGTGAAAGACCAGCGAGAGCACGCTGTAGAAGGGATTGCGAACGGTGACAACGCCGATCGCGCCAGCCAAGGTTCCGATCGCGGCGATGAAGAAGAGGACCGCGCTCACGGGCTTCGAGTCCCTCCTGGCGCCGTCATTCGTCCTCGTTTCGCAGCGGTGTGCGCTCGATGGCCTCCGCCAGCAGCATCTCCTTGGTGAAGATGAGATCCGAGCGGGTGTAGTCCGACAGCTCGTAGTCGTGGCCCATCGTGATCGCATCAAATGGACAGGCCAGCTCGCAGTAACCGCAGAAGATGCAGCGGCTCATGTTGATCTCGTAGACCGCCGCGTAGCGCTCACCTGCCGAGACGCGGTTCTCGGGCGTGTTCTCGGCGGCCACCACACGGATGCAGTCCGCCGGGCAGGCGGCGGCGCACAGCGAGCAGCCGACGCATTTCTCGAGCCCGGTGTCCTCGAAGCGGTGCAGCTTATGGCGCCCGCGGAAGCGGGGGTAGACGGGCGTCTTCTCCTCGGGGTACTGCATCGTCGCGGTGCCCTCGGGGATCCGTGCAAACGTCGTCTTCAGCCCCTTGAGCGTTCCGCCGAAGCTCCGGTAGGCGGCCTGCACCGCGCTGGGCTTGGGTCGGCGGACGACCTCGATGATGTCTGCGCTCGGGTCGTAGCTCATGTGCCGCTCCGGTCGTAGCTCACGTTGCGACGATGATCGCGGTTACCAGAACGTTCAGCGTGGCCAGCGGAAGTAGCACCTTCCAGCCGAAAGACATCAGCTGGTCGTATCGCAGCCTGGGAAGCGTGAAGCGGATCCAGATGAAGACGGTGATGAAGATCATCATCTTCGCGAACACGATGAACGGGTCGATCCAGCCCGGGATGTGCGGGTTGCCGGGAATCAGCCAGCCGCCGAGGAACACGGTCGTCGCGATTCCGGAGATGACGATCATGTTCAGGTACTCGGCGAATAGATAGGCGGCGAAGTGAGTGCCTCCGTACTCGGTGTTGAACCCCGCCACGAGCTCCGCGTCGGCCTCGATCAGATCGAACGGCGGGCGGTTGATCTCAGCCAGACTGGCGGTGATGAAGATCAGGAAACCGACGACCTGGGGGACGACGTACCACATGCCGTGCTGCGCATGGACGATTCCCGTCAGCGACAGAGTCCCGGCGGTGATCACTGCACCGACCAGTGATAGCCCCTGTGAGACCTCGTAGGAGATCAGCTGCGCGGCTGTGCGCATCGCGCCGAGGAAGGCGTACTTGGACCCAGACGCCCAGCCACCGAGCATCACGCCGTAGAAGGAGATTCCGGCAAAGGCGAACACAAACAGCGGCCCGATGGAGACGTCGATCCCGTACAAGCCGACACGCTGACCACCGATGTGCTGGACGTTGCCGAAGGGAATGATCGCCAGGACCGAGATCGCCGTGAGAAGGGAGATCATCGGCGCCAAGCGGTAGAGAAACCCGATCGAGGTTTGAGGTTTGAACGGTTCCTTGGTGGCGAACTTCAGAATCTCCGCCATCGGCTGGAGCAGGCCGAACGGGCCGACCCGATTCGGGCCGTAGCGAGATTGAAAGCGTCCCATCAGCTTGCGCTCGTAGACGGTGAGGATCGGAAACACGGCCAGCACCAGTCCAAAGATCACGAGCGCCTTGACGATCTGGATCCACCAGGGCTCATAAAAGAAGGCGTCAGCGACCGTGATCACGGCTTCGAGACCTCGATCGTGGCCGCGGTGAGCGCGTTGGCCGAATCCTGGGCGATGCCCTCGGCGAGGAAGGCAGTGCCGTCCGGGACGCCGGTGCGGATCGCCGCGGTCGCCTGGAGCCTGGTGCCATTCTGGCTCACCTCCACGGTGTCGCCGTTCGCGATGCCGAACCGCTGTCCGTCGCTGGGCGAGAGCTCGACCTGCTGGTGGGCGATCGTGTAGTGCAGCGCCGGCGAGAGCTCAACCTCGGGCGTGGCCCAGATCGAGCGGTAAGTGCCGAGGCGCAGAGCGCCGTTGGACTGTGAGAAGCCGTCGGACGGGACAGCTGCCTGCGCGGGCACGGCCGAGGCAGCATCCGCGGCCGACGCGAGCGCCTCGCGGCTCGTGGCCGGAGCACCCAGGTCGACCGCGGTGGTCTCTGGCGGCACGGCGGCAGTCGGCGACGCGGGCTGTCCCGGCTCCCCTGCGCCGAGCGCCGATGCCTGCTCGCGTTCCGGCCAGCGCACGCCGCGTCCGCCCACGGCGTCGAGCGTCAGGCCGCCGTAGAAGGGGACGGCGTCAGTGAGCTGGGCGAACACCATCCCGCTGGTCATCACGCCGGTGTCGAATCCGATGCGCTTGCCGATCTCTGCCAAGACCCACCAGCCGGGTCGTACCTCGTCTGGATGCCCGATGGCGGAGCGCACGCGCTGGATACGTCCGTCGGGGTGGACGACGGTTCCTTCCTTCTCGGCGTGCGACTCGGCGGGAAAGATGACGCTCGCGTGCTCGCGCAGGCCTTCCGTGAGGGCCGAGGCGTGGGCCACGACGAGGGCGGCATGGTGCAGCGCCTGGTCCCACAGCGCACGGTTGGGCAAATCGCGGACCGGGTCGGTCTCGAACAGGTAGAGCGCACTCAGGGCTCCGCCGGCGGAGGCCTCCGCGATCGCTTGGGCGCTACGGCCCTCACTCTCGAGCGACGCGTACCCGGGTCCCGCGTTCGGAACGACGCCGGCTTCGCGCAGGCCTCTCCCATTGGAGCCAGCCGGAACCTCGAGCAGGCCGGCGCCGTCCCGGCTCTCGAGCCCCAGCGTCTCGGCGATGGCCCGCAGATGGGTCAGTGCGGCGGCGGGCAGGCGCTCACCCCACACGATCACAAGCTCGTCGCCCCCGTCGCGCAGGAAGCGCGCGAGCTCGCCGCGCGCTTCGCCCGTCAGGTCTTCGGCCAGGTCGCGGATGAACCGCTCCTCCTCGCCCGGCGCGTAGCGAATGTGCAGCTCGGCGTTGGGATCAAGTGCGCTGGGCCTGGCTGTGGCGATGGCCAGCTTGGTGCCCGCACGGCGGACGCCTTTGCGGATACGGAGATCGAGGATCGGCGCGTCGTCGAGCGGCTCACAGCCCAGGACCAAAACGGCCTTCGCGTACTCGAGGTCTGTAACTGTGGCCTGGAGCCGGGGAGCCGCCAGTGCCTTGGTCAAATCGAGCGGCACAGGTCCTGCGCAGCGCGAGTCGATGTCGGCGGACCCCAGTCCCTCGCGCATCAGCCCGGCCAGGAGAAATCCCTCCTCGTTCGAGGCCTTGCCGCCGACGACGGCTCCCACGTGGCCATGGTGCCGAGCCAACCCGGCTGCGACGTCGAGCGCGCGCTCCCAGGAAACCTCGCGCAGGTTTCCCCCGTCGCGGACCATCGGCCTGGTGATGCGGTCGTCGGAGTGGATCGCCTGGTAGGCGAAGCGGCCCTTATCGCAGAGCCACCCGTCGTCCACCTCGGGGTGCAGCCGCGACATGACGCGCATCACGCGCTCGTCGCGGACCGTGAACTCGACGTTGCACTGCGACGGGCACAGCGTGCAGATCCCAGCCGAGCCCTCGATGTCCCACGGCCGGGCCCGGAAGCGGTACGGCTGGCTGGTGAGCGCTCCCACCGGGCACAGCTCCACGATGTTTCCGGAGAACGGCGCCACGTACGGGTGGCCGTCGTGCGTGGCCACGAACGTGTCGGCACCGCGCTCGACGAAGATCAGCTGATAGTCCTCGGAGATCTCCTGGGAGAAACGCACGCAGCGGTAGCAGAGGATGCAGCGCTCGCGGTCGATCGCGATCAGTGGGCTCAGCGAGAGCGGCTTATGAAAGTGGCGCTTGGGTTCGATGAACCGCGAACGCCCCAGGCCCCAGCCGAACGTTATGTCCTGTAGCGGGCACTCGCCGCCCTTGTCACACACCGGGCAGTCGAGCGGGTGGTTGACCAGCAGGAATTCGACAACCGCGTGCTGCGCGTGGCGTACGCGGTCGGTCTGGGTGTGGACGACCATGCCGTCCTTGACGGGCGTCGAGCATGAGGTCTGGAGCTTGGGGATCCCCTCGATCTCCACCATGCACATGCGACAGGCGCCGACGGGATGGCCGAGCTTCGGCTCGTAGCAGAAATACGGGATTTCGACGTCACCGTGCTTGGCCGCGTCGACGAGCATCATGCCCTCCGGGGCGCGCACCTCGCGGCCGTCGATGGTCAGCTGGATGATGTTGGGCTCCGGCCGGGGCATTGGCTTCCTTTAGAAGTGAACGGGGAGCGGGCCGGCCTGCTCGTCGGCGACCCCGAGTGCGACCACGTCCTCCAGCTCACCGGCGCCGGAGCGTTCACGCGCCGCCTCGATCTCGGCCTCGAGCTCGGGACGGAACTTCTCGATCATCGAACCGATCGGCATCGCCATCGCGTCGCCTAGCACGCACAGACAATTGCCGATGATCTGCTCCTGAACCGACGCCATGATGTCGAGATCCATGGGGGTGGCCTCGCCGGAGGAGATGCGCTCGAGCATCTTCTCCGTCCAGTTCGTGCCCTCGCGGCAAGGAACGCACTTTCCACACGACTCGTGGGCGTAGAAGCGAGCCACCTTCTTTGCCACCTCGAGGACGGTGTGTGAGTCGTCGACGACGATGATGGCTCCCGAGCCCAGCATCGAGCCGGCCTTGGCCATGCTGTCGAAGTCGTAGGGCAAGTCGAGATCGTCCTTGGTCAGCACCGGCGCGCTGGAGCCGCCCGGGAACCAGAACTTGACCTCGTGGCCATCTGGAGGTCCGCCGGCCAGGCCGTAGATGATCTCGCGCGAAGGCGTGCCGAGGGCGATCTCGTAGTTCCCGGGACGCTGGACGTCGCCGGAGACCGACACGACCTTGGTCCCGGTCGAGGTCTCCGTCCCGAGCTTGGCGTACTCGGCCCCGCCCATCCTGACGATGGCCGGCACGGTCGACAGCGTCTCGACGTTGTTGATCAACGTCGGGCCGTGGTAGAGGCCTTCGATCGCCGGGAACGGCGGCTTGAGCCGAGGGTTGCCGCGCTTACCCTCGAGCGAGTCCAGCAGGCCAGTCTCCTCGCCGCAGATGTAGGCGCCGGCGCCGCGGTGCACGACCAGCGAGACGGAATGCTCGGAACCCATGATCCCCTGGCCGATGTAGCCGGCCGCCTGCGCTTCCGCCACCGCGCCGTCGAGGATGTCGGCCTGCACGTCGTACTCGCCGCGGATGTAGATGAATGCCTTGTCGATCTCCGCCGCCCATGTTGCGATCAGGATGCCCTCGATCAGCATGTGCGGGCTCTTCTGCATCAGCTCTCGGTCTTTGAACGTGCCGGGCTCCGACTCGTCGGCGTTGCAGACCAGGTACTTGTCCATATCGCCGTGGGGCAGAAACGAGACCTTCTTGCCCATCTGGAAGCCCGCGCCGCCGCGGCCGCGGATCCCCGACTCATTGATCTCGTTGGCCACCTCGTCGGGTGACATCGAGAGTGCCTTGCGCAAGGCGCCGTACCCTCCGCGGCGTTCGTAGACCTCGAGCGTCGCCAGGCCGGGCTCGTCAATGCGGTCGAACAGCAGCGGCCTCACGACGGTGCGCCTCCATCCTTGGAACCTGCCGCGCTCGGCCCGGCCGTGGCGTCCTCCTCGCGCTTGACGTTCGGGTCGGTGGAGCGCCTGTAGCGCAGCTGCTTGTCCTCCAGCACGGGACCACCGGCGCGCAGGTCATCGAGGATCCGCCCCGCGTCCTCGGCCGTGAGCGGCCCGACGTACTCGCCGTCGACGGAGGCCATCGGTGCGATGTCGCAGGCGCCGAGGCACTCGAACGAGCGCACGCTGACATCGGCATCGGCATCGGCGGCTGCGGCCACCATCGCCTCGTAGAACTCGTCGGCCCCTCGCAACGAGCACGAGATGTTCGTGCACACGAACACGTCATGGGTTGGCTTGGGGTAGGTCTCGAGCATGTCGTAGAACGTGGCCACGCTCGTCAGATAGGCCGGCGTCACCTGCATCACCGCAGCCACCTGCTCGATTGCCTCCGGCGAGCACCAGCCGTGCACGTCCTGGGCGGCGTGCAGGGCGGGGATGGCGGCGGAGCGCCGGTCGGGGTACTTGGCCATCGCATCCTCGACCATCTCTCTGAGCCGCTCTGGCACCGCCGTCGTGGCCGGGTCGGGGACGGACGCCGGCGGCTTTGAGAGGTCTACTGACTCATCCCAGCCGGGCACGCGCGAGCCGTGGCCAAAGCGAGGGACGGGGATCGCCGGGCTCATCGGTCAATCCCGCCAAGGATCGGATCGAGCATGGCCAGCGTCGCGATCAGGTCAGCGATGTACCCGTCTCTCACCATCTCGGGCAGCGCCTGAAGGTTGTGGAAGCTCGGATCGCGCATGTGCACGCGCGCCGGCTTGGCGGAGCCGTCGGCGCGCACGAAGCAGCCGAGCTCTCCGCGGGGGGACTCGATCGGGTAGTACGCCTCGCCGGGTGGAACGCGGAAGCCCTCGGTCACCAGCTTGAAGTGATGGATCAATGCCTCCATGCTCGTCGCCAGCTCGTGACGGGGCGGCAGCGCGACCTTGCGATCAGGGGTGACGTGCGGTCCCTCAGGAAGCCCCTCGAGAGCCTGCTCGATGATCTTCACCGACTCGTAGAGTTCGGCGTGCCGCACCCGGTAGCGGTCGTAGTTGTCGCCGACCGTGCCGACCGGGATCTTGAAATCGAAGTGGTCGTAGCTCGAGTAGGGGTGCGCCTTGCGCAGGTCCCACGGATTGCCAGTCGCTCGCAAAAGGGGGCCCGTGACACCCAACTGGAGCAGCGTCTGCTCGTCGACGACGCCCGTGCCCTGCAGTCGCTCGAGCAGGATCTGGTTCTTCTCCAGGAGGTCCGCATATTGATCGGCTCGAGTCGGCATCTCCTTGCAGAACTTGCGGACGTTCCGCGCGAAGCCGGTCGGTATGTCCTCAATCACGCCTCCGACCTGGATGTAGCGAGTGTGCATGCGTTGACCCGATGACATCTCAAACAGGTCGAGCACTCGCTCGCGGTCACGGAAGCACCAGAAGAAGGCAGTGAGCGCACCGACGTCCAGCATGCTCGTCCCGTACCAGACGAGGTGGGACATGATCCTGTTGAGCTCCAAGTGGATCACGCGCAGGTACTGGGCGCGCGCCGGCACCTCGACGCCGAGGAGCTCCTCGACAGCCCCGCAATAGGCCATGGCGTTGAAGTAGTAGCTCAAGTAGTCCATGCGCTCCACCACGGGAATCGCCTTCCAGTAGGCCTTGTCCTCGGCCGTCTTTTCGATTCCTGTATGGACGTAGCCAATGATTGGCTTGATGTCACGGACCACCTCGCCCTCGAGCGTGGCGAGCAACCTGAGCACACCGTGCGTGGCCGGGTGGTGGGGGCCGATGTTGAGCGTCAGCAGCTCGTGGGTCTCGCCCTCGCCGGCCGGCTCGGTGGCGAGCGTGATCGACTCCTCGCGCCGCCGGTAATCCTCGGTGAGCGTCATGGCCGTAGATCCTCGCTTGCGCTCACTGCCATTTGCCGTAGCTCTGCTCTTCGTTGTAGGTGAACAACACCGGCTCCCCTCCGATCGGGAAATCGCGCCGCTGAGGGTGGCCCTCGTAGTCCTCGGGCATCAGGATCCGGCGCAGGTCAGGGTGACCGTCAAAGACCACGCCGAACATGTCGAAGACTTCGCGCTCGGGGTGATTCGCTCCGATCCAGAGGTCCGTGACTGTCGCGATATGCGGGGCGGCCGTGGGCACGCGAGCCTTGACCGTGATGCGGTCCACCCGCTGCATGTCGAGCAGCTCGTAGATGACGCCCAGTCGCGGCTCCTCCGGCTCGTAGTCGACGCCATGCAGGCTGGCCAGAAACGTGTAGCCCCGACCCTTCATCTGCTCGAGCACGTCGTGGAGGTACAGGTGGTGCGCGATCAGCGTCGCCCGGTTGTGGTGATAGTCCGTCCCCACGATCGAATCCGGAACAGCCTGCAAGAGCTCTTGGGCGGTGAGCTCGAGGAAGGTGGCATCAGGCACCTGCTGTGTCTCCCGGCCTGAAGATGTTGATGGCGGCACGTTCGCCTGTTTCGAGGTCTTCGGGCAGCACCTCCTCGGTGCCGACGGCGTCGTAGCGTCTACGCCATCCCTCGCCCTGGTGGCCCTGGATCTTGTCGCGGAGCCTGAGGATTCCGTGCAGTAGTGCCTCGGGGCGGGGGGGACATCCCGGTACGTGGATGTCGATTGGCATGAACTTGTCGGAGGGCACAAGCGCGTAGTTGTTGAACACGCCCATCGATGAGCAGCAGGCGCCCATCGAAATCGCCCACTTGGGCTCGAGCATCTGGTCGTACAGGCGGCGGATGACCGGGGCCATCTTGATCGACACCCGTCCGGAAAGAATGATGAGGTCCGCCTGGCGTGGCGTGGCCCGTAGTACCTCGAAGCCGAAACGGGCGATGTCGGCCCGCGGCGCGACGATCGACATCATCTCGATCGCGCAGCACGCAAGCCCGAAGGTCAGGGGGTAGATCGAGTTGCCGCGGCCCCAGGCGACCGCCTTCTCGACAGTCGTCATCAAGACCCGCTCTTCGACGTACTTCTCCAGCTCCTCATCGGAGAGATCCCCGCGGAGCATGTCTCGAGCCTTCAACTGGTTGACGCGCAAATCGCTCAGCGGCTGGCGC
Source organism: uncultured Actinomycetes bacterium (assembly GCA_963822735.1). Lineage (GTDB taxonomy): Bacteria > Actinomycetota > Thermoleophilia > Solirubrobacterales > Solirubrobacteraceae > Palsa-465. Next base: position 319,423 of record CAWGIU010000004.1, on the reverse strand, counting down.
TCTATCTCCATACCAGCGCTCCTCGGCGCCACACGTAGATCAATGCGATCATCAGGAGCACAACGAACAACACCGCCTCGGACATGGCAAACGTCCCGAACGCGCGCAGCTCCACCGCGATCGGATACAGGAAGATGACCTCGATGTCGAAGAGGATGAACATCATCGCCACGAGGTAGAAGCTGATGCCGAAGCGGAAACCGCGCTGGATCTCCGACGGTAGGCCGCACTCGTAGGGGGAGCTCTTCGAACGCAGTGGCTGGCGCGCCTTGCGGCCGGCGATCAGGTTAAGGACGCCGAAAGTGAACCCCATCACCCCACCGAGCACGAGAAAGACGATTGCCGGGAGGTACGTTCGGAGCATCGAAGCGGTTATATCACCGCGGCGACCGAGCTTGTAACAGAGTGTTACTTAGTAGCGCACGCCACAAGTACTGGTGTTTGCCGGTCCCGGCGCGTGCTGTGCCGCCGGGGCGTCGATCCCGTCAGGAGCAACGACTCTGAAGGAAGTGCACATTGTCATCGGAGTCGCGGCCATCGCGCTGAACGGTTTGGCCTGCATTTATGGCGCCTGGCGGTGGTGGCGGCTTTCATCGAACAGCGTCTGGTTCTGGCGCGTGGTCCGAGCCGGACAGGCCGCGGTGGTGCTCGAAGCGGCCCTTGGGGGCATCCTGGAGCTTGTGGGGCGCAAGGCATCGGGACTGCACATCTTGTACGGAGTCCTACCTTTGCTCGTCTCGCTGATCGCCGAGCAGCTGCGTATCGCCTCGGCTCAGATGGTGCTCGACTCCCGGGGCTATGAATCGGCCCAGGCGGTCGGCAGGTTGCCGGAAGCCGAGCAGCGCGCGATCGTGGTCACGATTCTGCGTCGCGAGGTTGGGGTCATGACGCTGGCGGCGCTGGTCGTGGTGGTGTTGCTGGCCCGAGCGGCGGGGACGGCCTGAGGAGGCACCGGTGGGGATACACGATGCCGCCAGACGCGGGTTCGGGCGCGAAGCGGAGGCCTACGAGCGAGGCCGTCCGGGCTATCCGCCGGCGGCGATCGACTGGCTCATTTCTCAGCTCGGCCTCGGGGCGGGCCGCATCGTGGTGGACGTGGGCGCCGGAACCGGCAAGCTAGGTCGGTCATTCGAGCCGTCGGGGGCAGAAGTCGTCGCCGTCGAGCCGGTTTCAGGCATGCGCAACGTTCTCGCGCGTGAACTGCCGGCGGTGCGTGTGCTGGACGGCACCGCCGAGGCGCTTCCCCTCGGCGATCAGAGCGCCGACGCCATCGTCGCTGGGCAGGCGTTCCACTGGTTCGACGGCGAGATAGCGCTCAAGGAGTTCCATCGGGTGCTGCGTTCGGGCGGGCGCCTGGGCCTGATCTGGAACCGTCGGCGGCTGGAGCAGCCGCTGCAGCGTGCAATCGACGAGGTCATCGAGCCCTACCGCGGGGGAACCCCTTCGCTTGGCAGCGGCGCCTGGCGCGGTCACCTGGACCGGAGCTCACTGTTCGCGCCGGTTGATGAGCTCAGGGTCCCGTTCGCAGCAGCACCTGGATGCCGACCAGTTCGTCGATCGCATCGCTTCGATCAGCTTCATCGCGGCGCTGGATCCCGGGGAGCGCGACGACGTCCTCGCCAGCATCCGCGAGCTCGCCCGCCGCCACTCGGAGCCGCTGGCTTACGACAGCGAGGTATACGTGTTCGAGCGGGCGTGAGCTGTTGGTGCCTCGACGCCCAGGTCGCCTGGCGCCGAAGGCCGGCGGTCACGTCAACGGCGCGCTGTGGTAGCGGCCCGAATACCACAACAGGGGCTCGCCCTGGCCCAAGCCCATTGCCAGTACCTCGCCGATGGCGATCTTGTGATCGCCGCCGCTGACCAGTTCCCGCACCGCGCACGAGGCCCAGGCCAGCGAGCCATCGATGACGGGCACGCCGTGCTCGATCCGGTGCTCGACGCCGATGAGCTTCTCGCGCTCCGGGACCTTCGAGGCGAAGACGCCCGCCAGCTGTCGCTGCTCGGCGGTCAGCACGTTGACACCGAACCGCCCGGCCTCACGCACGATGGGGAGCGTCCGTGCCTGGTTCTCGAAGCACACCAGAACGAGCAGCGGATCCAGTGACAGAGAGCAGAGGGCGTTGGCCGTCATGCCGCCGACGCCGGCCGGCCCCGCGGCGGTGACTACTGCTACCCCTGTGGCAAAGCGGCCGAAGACCTCCCGGAACAGCTCCGAGTCGGGGTCTGGCGGCATGGCGGCGTTATAGCGTGAAGTCGGTGGGGGCGGCGATGGGCGAGGCGCGGAACGTGGGCGGTGTCGGGGCGGGGTCCGCGCGCCGGGGCGGGGGCTCAGCGCCGGGGCGGGGGCTCGCTCGGCTGCGCCGGGCCTCGTATTTCGCAGCAAACCCCGCGCGCAGCCTCGGGCTTGGCGAGATAAGCATCCCCAGGATGCTTATGTGCACAAAAGCCGGAGCCGGCCGACGGTTTGTTGCGTTATGCGAGCTCGCTCGCGCGGCCGCGCAGAGGCCCCGGCGCCGGCCCCTTGGTTGCCGCCGTCGGAGGACGATCGCGCTGGCATTGGGAGGCGAGCGTCTCGTCGACCGGCGCCGGGGGTATGGCTGTCTTCGCCGCCAACGCATGGCCTCCTGCTTGCGGGTGAGAATCCGCCGCCGACCCCGCTGCCGTCCACGAAACCGCCGCTCACCCCGCAGCCGTCCACGGAACCGCCGACCCCGGCCCACTGACCCGCCACGCCCCGCCACGCCTCGAAACGCCCCAACGGGTCAGACCCGAAACGTCCCCACGGGTCAGACCCCCAGCCCCGTCAGCGCACGATCAAAGATCCGTACATCCCGAGGTCCATGTCGGAGAGGATCGTGGAGCTCATCAGGTAGTTGCCTTTGGTCAGGGTGACGGTCAGGCTGGCACTCCTACGGGGCGCGACGGGCGGCGTTGAGCCGACAGGTTGACCGTTGCGGGAAACCGCGAGGTCGTGCGTGAGCCGGCCGTAATTACGGACGAGGAAGGTCAGCCGGCCCGCTGAGACTTCGATCCGTTGGGGGTTCATGCGGTACTCCGTGAGTGCCACGCGGACCGCGCGGTTTCGCCCGACGAGCTCCGTGCGGCCGCAGCCCATCAGCGATGCGCAGAGCACGATTACGACGCCGAGTTGGGCGGCCGGCCGGGTCATCGGCGGCCGATTCTTCCGTATGATCCCGGCCCGCATGAGCCGGCCGGCAAGGGTTCTCCTCATTACGCCTGTGACCGTCGCGGTCGCCGCGCTCGCTGCGGCGTGCGGTACCCAGCGGATCAGCGTGCCGAAGAGCCAGGGGCCGGTCTACCAGGGAGCGGTGCTGTTCAACCAGCGCTGTGCCGGCTGCCACACCCTCTCGTACGCCGCGACGCACGGATCCGCCGCGAACGTTCGCTCGGCGCAGGCCAACAACGGCCCGAACTTCGACGTGCGCTGCGAGCGACCGATGGCTCGCGTCCTGTACGCGATCCAGAATGGCGGCTTCTCGGGAGCGATCATGCCCCAGAACGTCGTCGTGGGCCAGGATGCGATCGACGTGGCGGAGTTCGTCGCCACGTATGCCGGACGCCAAGCGCCGCCGATTCCCGGCGTTGCCCCCTGCGAGTCAAAGCCAGTGGGCTCGGTCCCGACACAGGCCACGATCGCCCAGGCCTCAACGAGCAGCTCTACGGCGAAGAAGCAGTCGGGCGTGCCTCCGCGTCAGAAGACCTCCTCCGCTAGCGGCAAGAAGGCCGCTTCGGCAGCCGGGACCGCACAGAACACCCAAAGCCGGACCCACGTCGCGACGCCGTAGATGATCATCTAGCGCGTGCTCGACATCAGGCTGATCCGGCGCGATCCCGATTCAGTCCGGGAGGCACTCAGACGTCGTGGGTCGGCTGCTGCCGCGGCGATCGACCGCGTGATCGAGCTCGATGAGCACTGGCGCGGCCTGACGGCCGAGGCCGAGGAGGTGCGCGCCGAGCTCAACCGTGCGAGCCGCGGACGCAGAGGGGCGCCAACCGCCCAAGAGCGCGAGCAGCTCGCGACTCTCTCCGCTCGCGGGCGGGAGCTGAGCGACGAGGTCTCGAAGGTGCTCGCCCAACGCGATGCCGAGCTGGCCTCGCTGCCCAATCTGCCGGCGTCCGACGCCCCGGCATCCGACGAAGTCCTGCGCGAGGTCGGAGAGGCCGGCGCCACCGGCCGGGACCACTTGGAGCTGGCCGGTGAGCGCATCGACGTGGCGCGAGCAGCGCGGCTTTCCGGCTCCCGCTTTGCCTACCTGCGCGGCGATCTCGCACTGCTCGAGATCGCGCTGGTCAGCTATGCCCTCACCACGCTCACGCGTCAGGGCTTCGAGCCAGTGATCCCGCCTGTGCTCGTACGCGAGCGCGCCCTCTACGGGACTGGCTTTCTCCCCGACACCGAACAGCAGATCTACCGGCTGCCCGATGACGACCTATTCCTGGTGGGAACGTCCGAGGTTGCGCTGGCCTCCCTGCACGAGGACGAGATCCTGCCCGCGGACGCGCTTCCGCTGCGCTACGCGGGATTCTCGAGCTGCTTCAGGCGCGAGGCGGGGGCCGCCGGCAAGGACACGCGCGGGATCTTCCGCGTCCATCAGTTCGACAAGGTTGAGATGTTCTGTTTCGTGGAGCCCGATCAGGGCCCCGCCGAGCATGAGCGGCTGCTGGCGATCGAAGAGTCGATCCTCCAGGAGCTCGAGATTCCGTACCGAGTGGTGGCGATCGCCATCAACGATCTCGGCGCATCAGCGGCGAGGAAGTTCGACTGCGAAGCATGGCTGCCGGGACAGGGTCGCTACCGCGAGCTGACCTCCTGCTCGGACACGACCGACTACCAGGCGCGACGGCTCGACATTCGCTACCGGCCGGCGGAGGGAAGGCCCGCGCACGTCCACACGCTGAACGGCACGGCCGTCGCTGTCGGTCGGACGATCATCGCGCTGCTCGAGAACGGTCAGCGCGACGATGGCTCTGTCGTGTTGCCCGATGCTCTCCGCCGATACGGAGCACCTGAGCTGCTGCCGCCGGCGAAGCCGTCCGCTAACTAGCGTGAGTTGCTCGACTAGGCGCTACCGGCTTCAGGGCCGGTTGCGGCGCGTCGAGGACGAGCAGTGCTGCTCTCGGCGGACCGCACGGCGCAACCCTCACGCGTAGCCGTACCCCGAACGTGTTCCAAGGGCGCGCGAACGTATCCCTCGGCTCATCGCCATCGCCGAGCGTCTGAGTGATCGCCTCGCCCAGTGCGCTGGGACGCGCCACATCCGCGTCCGCGGCGATCAGGAGCTCGGCGATCGGCCGGTTGACGGCATCCTCTTCGTCCACCGTCAAGAGCCGCTCGGCTCGCCGCGAAACCGCCTGCACGAGGAGCGCAGAATCGACGACCAGGAACGCCTGGTGCGCCGCCGGCGCGACGTCACACCGCGTTTCGAGGAGTAGGCCGAGGCCACATTCGCCGCACACCCGGCCGTACGGGGCCGGCGGCAGGCCGTCCGGAGACGGCGCGGCACAGCGGCCGCAGAACCAGGTCCATTCGGCCTCACTCTCGCGAGTCCCGTGTACCAAGCGCAGAGCCGGTGCGTTGGCGGTACCCCCACTCAGGTTGCTCACCGACCGCACTATTACATAAGCGCCCCGGCTACCGCCACTGGGAACCGGCGCTTTTGTCCCTTTTGGCACATCTGGGGCCAGCCGAGAGGCCGGCCGGGCGAACGCCTGCCGCGGATCCGGTCCGGAGTCTGCGCAGCGGAGAGGGGGGGATTCGAACCCCCGAACGAGGTCAACCCCCGTTACGCGATTTCCAGTCGCGCCCGTTCAACCACTCCGGCACCTCTCCGGGAGGCCTAGCGTAGCGGTGGGCGGCCGGGCGCGGAGGCCGTCCAAACCCGCGGGCCGTCAAAGGCGGCGGTCCTCCTTGGGCGCGGCCATCGGCCGTATCGCTCCGCCGGCCGCGGGTACGCTCCGGCGCATGGCTCCCCGCCCGACCCTCCTGTTGAGCGTCGACTTCGAGGATTGGCACCAGCTCGTCCGCCGCAGGATCGGTGCCGGCAACTGGCAGCAGGCCGGCCCGGCGTTGGGGCGACAGACGCGGGTGCTCCTGAACCTCCTCGACGAGCTGGGAGTCAAGGCCACGTTCTTCGTCCTGGGCATGGCCGCGCGCACCAATCCCCAGCTGGTCGAGGCGGTGGCCGGCGCAGGCCACGAGATCGGCTGCCACGGTGACGCCCACCGACCCGTCCATAGCCAGGAGCCGGCGGAGTTCGCCGCCGACCTGCGCGCAGGGCGGGAGGTGATCGAGGCCATCACGGGCCGGCGGCCGCTCGGATTCCGGGCGCCGGCCTTCTCCATCACCGCCGAATCGAGGTGGGCGTTCGACGTGCTGGCCGACGAGGGCTTCGTCTACGACTCGAGCCAGCACGACACGCCCCGCATCCAGGGTCACGCGCCGCTCAGCAGCAGCGCCCCGCAGCCCATGACAGTGGCAGGCGGCGCCGAGCTGTGGGAGTTTCCGATCGCCGTATGGCATGGCCGCTACGGCCGCGTCCCCGTCGGCGGCGCGTCGTATTGGGCGCTGATGCCGACTGGAGCCGTGGTCTCTGGCCTCGCCCGCGCCGGCGAGTACGCCGGTCTGTACCTGCATCCCCAGGAGCTCGATTCCCAGCCGCTCAGCGTCGGCCTACCGATCGGCTCGTCACCCGCACAGCGAGGGCACGCGGCGCTCCGTGAGCTGCAGCGAAACGTCGCCCGCCGACGGGCGCCCGGCGTCCTGCGGGCGATCGCTGGGCGCTTCGACCTCATCCCCTATGGTGAGGCACATGCCCACCTCCACGCCGGCGCCGGAACGCGTCCGCAGCCGGTTCCGGGATAAGGCCCAGGCATTCGACGACCTCTACGAGGACGAGCGGCCGCTCGTTCGGCTGCTGCGCCCCGGCCTGCTTCGCCGCCGTCAGCTGGCGGTGGACACCGTCCGCTCGTTCTCCGACCCCCGCGTGCTGGACGTCGGTTGTGGCTCGGGGCGGATCGGCGAACTGGTCATCGAGGCCGGCATCGCGCGCTACGTGGGTATCGATTTCGCCGAGCCGATGCTCGAGCTGGCCAGAACGCGGCTCCAGCGCTTCGGTGACCGCGCAGAACTGGTTGAAGGCGACTTCCTGACGACCCCGCTCGACGGGCCGTTCGAAATCATCCTCGCGCTCGGGCTGTTCGACTACCTGCCCGAGCCGCACCATTTTGCGCGGCGCATGTTCGACCTCTGCGCTCCCGGGGGCTGCGTGGTCGGTTCCTTTCCAGCCTGGTCGCTGGTCAAAGGGCCGGTGCGCAAGCTGCGCTATGAGGTGATTGGCGACTGCCCGATCTTCAACTACACGCGCCGCGAGCTCGAGCTGATGTTCGGCGCCGGCGGCTTTGAGCGCGTCGAGGTCAGGAGCCCGGGGCGAACCGGCTTCCTGCTCCGCGCCTGGCGCGCCTAGGGGGCGCCACCGCCCCGGGCGCGCCTAGAGCGCCCGCCGATCTCGGGCGCACGCCGCCGCGCGCCCGCGCGTGCATACCCCTCAGATCTGCCACTGGCCGCCGCGCAGCAGCGGCACCTCGGCGCCGTCGCGCCGCACGCCGGTCACGGCGACGTCGTCGTCGCCGATCATGAAGTCGATATGGATCTCCGAGTTGTTTATCCGCTCGATGTCGCTCTGCTCGCCGATGGCGAACTCGAATCCCTGCCCCAATGCGATGTGGCTGGCGGCGTTCTCGTCAAGCAGGGTGTCGTAGAAGACGGTGTTCAGCTGACCGATCCGCCCTTCGCGGTCGACGAGCGCCACCTCGCCCAGGCGCGCCGCGCCGGCGTCGCGTTGGGAGAGCCCGCGCAGCGTTTCGGCGCCGCGTTCCGCATCGAACTCGACTGCCCGACCGCGCTCGAATCTCACGTTCAGACCGGAGATCAGGGTTCCGGAGGTGAACAGCGGCTTGGTCGATCGCACGGTGCCCTCGACGCGCTCCGGGTCGGGGGTGGTGAACACCTCCTCGGTGGGGATATTGGGGGCGTGCGTGATCCCGCCGGCGGTCTCAAAGTGCCCGCACCGCCAGCGTCCGCTCTGAAGCAGTCCGATCCTCAGGTCCGTCCCGGGACCATCGAAGTGCAGCGAGTCGAGCGCCAGGGCGTCCAGCTTCTCCGCCGCCCTTATGAGCTGGTCCAGCCTGGCCTTCCACGCCTTAACCGGATCGCCCTCATCGAGGCGGCAGACGTGGCCGATCTGGGCCCACAGGCGCTCGAGCGCGACGCCGGCCTCGAGGCCGGGGTACACCAGCTGGGCCCAGTCCGACGTGGGACAGGGCCCTACGGTCCAATTGATCGTACGGTCACCCAGCACCTTGATCGACTCCTTGAGTGCCGGCAACATGTCCTTGGCGGCCAGCGTGGGGTCGACGCCATCCATGATCCGCGGCGCCACGGTTCCTGAAAGCGAGATCCGCGCCGCGCGCGCCTCGCCCAACGCCAGCGTTCGCTCGCCATACCAGGGAGGGACGAACGACAGTGTCTCCGGATCGGCATACAGCGCCCGGGCGCGCTTGAGGTGGACGTCGAACACCGAGAGGTCGACGAACTTGGCGCCCGCCCGGTAGGCGGCCTCGGCGATTGCTCGCGCCAGGGGCTCCTTGCCGGGCTCGGACCCCACGGCCACGATCTGTCCCGGCTGCACGTTGGCGCCGAAGCGCACCAGCAGCTCGGCCAGCGAGTGGAGGTAGTCGGACTCCTCAGGCGGCGTCTGGTGGACCATGCCGCGGACCGTAGCCGGTCGCCAGTGCCACCGCCCCCGCCCGGGCGTATCGTGCCATCAGATGGGCGCGCTTACGTTCGCGACCGCGGTCACCGCCCTGGGTCCGGTGCACCAGCACTACCTCGACCAGGCGCGCCAGATGCAGGCCCTGTCGTTCGCCGTTCATATCCCGCTGGTCTGCTTCGGCATCGCCTTCCCCGCGATGGTGCTGTTCGTCGAGTGGCTCTACAGCCGCACCGGCGACTCGGTCTACTACGCGATCGCCCGCCGCTGGACGCGGATCATGGTCGCGCTGTTCGCCGTGGGAGTGATCACGGGGACGATCCTCAGCTTCGAGATGGGGCTTCTGTGGCCGAACTTCACGGCCACGTTCGGGGGTGTCTTCGGGCTGGGATTCGCGATCGAGGGGTTCTCCTTCTTCATGGAGGCCATCTTCATCGGCATCTACGTGTACGGCTGGGATCGGCTGTCGCGGCGGATGCACATGCTGGCCGGCGTGCCGATCGTGATCGCGGGGTTCACCGGCTCGCTGATGGTGATCTCGGTGAACGCCTGGATGAACCATCCGGGCGGCTTCCGCGTGGCCGCCAACGGCCGCGTGGTGGGGGTCGATCCGCTGAAGGCGCTGTTCGGCAATCCCTACCTGTGGAGCGAGCTGGTCCACATGTACATCGCGGGCTTCATCGTCACTGGCTTTCTGATGGCTGCGGCCTACGCCGTCTCCCGCCTGCGCGGTCGCTGGGGCCGCTACGAGCGCGTGGCGCTGGCGATCCCGCTGACGATCGCCGCGCTGGCGTCGCCGGTTCAGGTGCTCGTCGGTGACTGGGTCGCCCGGGACGTCGCCAAGTACCAACCGATCAAGCTGGCGGCGCTGGAGGGAGTGGGAAAGACGGCGCGCGGCGTCCCCGTGCACATCGGCGGCTGGTACGTCAACGGCAAAGTGAAGTACGGGCTGGCGATTCCCGGCCTGCTCTCGTTCCTGGCCTACCACGACTTCAACGCGCGCGTGGTGGGGCTCGAGTCGGTACCCGCCAACGACAGGCCGCCGGTCAACGCCGTGCGGATCGCCTTCCAACTGATGGTGGGGGCCGGCACGCTGATGGCCCTGCTCGGCATCTTCTACGTCATCGTCCGCTGGCGCCGGGGGAGGCTGCCGGACTCGCGCTGGTTCTACCGCGCGGTGGTGGTGTGCGCTCCGCTGTCGCTGATCGCGTTGGTGGCGGGATGGGTGACGACCGAGGTGGGCCGGCAGCCGTGGGTGGTGTACGAGACGATGCGCACGGCACAGGCCGTCACCGGCGCGGGCGGCATCCCGGTCGGCTACGGCACGCTGGCGACCGTCTATCTGGGGGTGCTGATCGCCGTGATCTGGATCCTGCGGCGGTTGGCCGCGGCGCCGCTCCGGGGGCCGGCGGGAGCGCCGCTGGGAACGGCGACGGCCTCACCGGGCGGGAGCTGAGTCGATGCTGTACGTGCTGCCACTGGCATTCGCGCTCGCCGGATTGGCCATGTACGGCGTGCTGGGGGGCGCCGACTTCGGCGCCGGCTTCTGGCAGCTGACCGCGGGTCTGGACCGCGACCCAGAGCCCATCCGCGAGCACGCCCACCACTCGATGGCGCCGGTGTGGGAGGCCAACCACGTGTGGCTGATCTTCGTGCTCACCGTGATCTGGACCGCGTACCCCAAGTTCTTCGGCTCGCTGGCCTCGACCCTTTCCGTGGCGCTCCTCGTCGCCGCCGTGGGGATCATCTGCCGCGGCGCGACCTATGCCCTGCGTTCGGGCACCGCGTCTCCACGTGAGCAACGGGCGGTCGACACCGTGTTCGGGATCTCCTCGGTGATCACGCCGTTTGCGCTCGGTGCCGCGGCGGGCGGGATCGCCGCGGGCAAGGTGCCGGTGGGCAACGCCAGCGGGGGGCCGTTCTCGAGCTGGCTCAACCCCACCTCCATCCTGATCGGCGCCCTCGCCGTCGTGACGGGTGCCTACCTGGCTGCCGTGTTCCTGTCGGGCGACGCGGTACGCGCCGGCGAGCCGGAGCTGGCGCGGCGCTTTCGCATGCGCGCGCTGACCGCCGGCGTCGTGGCCGGCGCGGTGGCCATCGGCGGCTTGGTGGTGGTACACGCCGACGCTCACTCGCTCTACCACCAGCTGCTCGCCGGCCGGGGGCTGCCGGCACTGGTGGTCTCGGTGCTGGCCGGCACCGCCACCCTGGTGCTGGTCTGGCTCGAGCGCTTCGAGCTGGCGCGGTACTGCGCGGCGCTGGCGGTGGCGGCGATCGTCGCCGGATGGGCGCTGGCGCAAAGCCCGCACCTGCTTCCCGGCCTCACGGTCAGACAGGCCGCCGCGCCGCACGACACGCAGGTTGCGGTGCTGGTGGCGATCCTCGCCGGCGGCGCGATCCTGCTGCCCTCGCTCGTCACCCTGTTCCGGCTCCAGATCGGCGGCCGGTTGGGGTACGGCGGCGGCGAGCCGCAGACCGCGGGCGGCGAGCCGCAGACCGCGGGCGGCGAGCCGCAGCCAGCGGGGCGGGCACAGCGCGCGCCCATCTCTCCGCGCCGTCCGACGCTGCTGGTGCGAATCGCCGGCGCCCTATTGATCGCCGGCTTCGGCTTAACCAACGTGGCCGACGCAGGATGGGCCCATGTGGTGGGGGCCGCGTGCTTTCTGGCCTTCGTCGTCACCGCGTTTCGCGTCGCCGTGCCGCTCGAGCCACAGGCCTGAGCGCTCGCTACGTCTAGTGAACGCTGCGCCAGTGCGGGACGGCCAGCAGCGGCAGCCTCAGCTGTTTCTCGGCGGTGCGGATGATCTCGTCGAGCGCCTGCCGCGACGGCTCGCCGCCGTTGGTCGGTAGATCGAGGATCGCCGCGACGTTGAGGATCATCGTGTTGACCAGCAGGCCGGAGAGCATCTGCAGGTCCTCGTTGGTCCACTCGCGCAGTTGCGGGAAGCGCGCCAGGTCCGTCGCCAGCTCGCTGGTCACTAAGCGGATCTCGTTGTTGACAGCGTGACGCAGGACGGCGTTGCCGGCGGTCCGGGCCCGGGCGATGAGCGCGAAGTGCTGGCGGTGGGCCAGCACCTGCTCCACGATCACCTCCACCGAGCGGCGGATGATGTGCTCAGGCGGCAGCGGCGCTTCCCGCGCTTCGCGTAGCGATGAGCGCAACGTGCGAAACGACTCGTCGACCAGCGCCAGGCCGAGCTCGTCCATGCTCGAGAAGTGCCGGTAGAAAGCGGCGGGCACCACCCCCGCGGTGCGGGCCACACTGCGGAGACTCAGCGCGTCGAAGCTCTCCCCGCCGTCGACCTGCTCGAGCGCCGCGTCCATCAGCGCCTGGCGGGTGTGCTGGCGCCGTTCCGCCTGGGTCAAATTGTGCTTGCGACGCTTCTCGTGCGAGCGCGATGCCTTCCGGGCCGCAGGTGTACGCCTGTTCACGGCCATCGTATGCACCTGGTCACACGGCGAAGTTTATGGCGGACGGTCACGGTGCCCTCCGAGGGCGTCACTCGCGCTCCGATGCTCGCACGGGAACAGTTGTTCACTACCCGACGAGAGCCTGGGCGGAAAAGCGACGGAATGCGTCGCTTTTCCGCCCACCCCTGTTGAGGGGCGCGCATGCGCGCCCCTCCCGGGCCGATCATGATCGGCCCGGCGTGCACGCACATGTGCGTGCACGATCCCCTTAAATGGAGTTATGAGTGAGCGGCCGCTGTGGGCTCCGTGGCGCATCGAGTACATCCAGGCAGACAAGAGCGATAGCTGCATCTTCTGCGACCCCGATCCCGACCACGTGGTCGAGCGCGGCGAGCACTGCTTCACCATCCTCAACACCTATCCGTACGCCCCGGGGCACGTGATGATCGCCCCCTACAGGCACGTCGGCGAGCTGGACGGGCTCTCCGAAGCCGAGCTTCTGGAGCTGATGCAGCTGGCGCGCCGCATGGTCGGCGCCCAGCGAACCGCGATGTCCCCGGATGGGTTCAACGTCGGGCTGAACCTGGGGAAGGTGGCCGGCGCCGGCATCGCCGACCATCTCCATCTGCATGTGGTACCTCGTTGGAGCGGCGATAACAACTTCATGCCGGTGCTGGGCGACACGCACGTCATCCCCCAGGCGCTCGACGCCGCCAGGCGCGCCCTGATCGACGCCCTGGAAGGCGAACGGTGAGGGCCAGGCACGGGGAAGCGCTTCTGCTCGCGGGGATCTGTTGCGCCGCGGCCGGCTGTGGCGGAAGCGCGAAGCCGGCCGTCAGGCGAGCGGTCAGCAGCGTGAGCGCCCGCGCCACGACGACCACGACGGCGACGACCGCGACCGCCCCCCCGAAGCCCAGGCCCCCCGCGCCGCCGCCACCGGGCTCGCTGCCCCAGACAGAGCAGCTACCGAGCTCCAACACTGCGCACTTTCACGGGCTGATGGCCTCGCTGTGGTCCGGAATCCGCAGCGGTTCCCTGGGCGCCGCTCGTCCCGCCTTCTTCCCCGAGCAGGCCTACGCCCAGGTCAAGGCGATCGGCGATCCGACCGGCGATTATCGGGACCGTCTGCTGTCCGATTTCGGGCTCGACCTCCAGGCGGCTCACGGGCTGCTCGGCGCACATGCCGGCGATGCGCGGCTACTCGCCGTGCGCGTGCCCGAGGCTTATGCCCACTGGGTGCCGCCCGGGGGTTGCTACAACCGGGTGGGCTACTACGAGGTCCCAAATTCGCGCGTCGTCTATCTCCTTGACGGCGCGGAGCGCTCCTTCGGGATCGCCTCCATGATCTCATGGCGCGGCGTGTGGTACGTCATCCACCTGGGGGCGGTGGTGCGCTCCGGCGCGGGCGGAGTGGTCGACGATCCCGAGCCGGGGTCCGGGACGCCGGCGTACTCGTCCACCTGCTGAGAGGGCGCCACGCTGGTCCCGGCCCGGAGTACGATGCGGGCGTGAGCCTTATCGCCTACCTCATCATCCTGTTCGTTATCGGCCTGCTCGTCGGCGCCCTGGCTCGGCTTCTGCTGCCGGGACCGGATCCGATGGGACTCGGTATGACGGCGCTCGTGGGCATCCTGGGCACATTCAGCGCCGGCCTGTTCTCGTGGTACGTGCTTCACCGCCACGGAGCCGGCCTGGTGCTGTCCGTGGTCTTCTCGATGCTGATCGTCTGGATCTACCGCCGGACCTCGGCGTCGGGCCCTGGCTACCGTCGGCCGATGCGCCGCCGCGGCAGGTTATAGGCCCCCTTCAGGGCTTCTCGGCCGTCGAGCTCTGAGCGACCTCGGCCTGATCCCGGTGCGTGGCGGAAGGGATGCTCGGGGCGCCGGCGATCCGGTCCTGCCAGCGCTGGTAGTAAGCGGCATGGCGCGCGAAGCGCTTGGTGGCTCGCCGCAGGCGCTTGCTGTCGGGCTGATAGCGCCAGCGTGCCCAGGGCGAGCCGGGCTTGGCCAGACGAATCGCCGCAAACAGCGACAGGGGCGGGAAGACGAGGCCGATGAGCCCGAGCATGAAGCGGCCCTTGATCAGCGCCAGGACGCTCAGCACGAGCACGAGCAGGATGGCCGCTGCGATCTCGAGTTCAGAGGATGTGCTTGAGGCGTCGACCGGTTTTACTCCCAGCAGGATCAGGGCTGCGATCAACGCGGCCACGATCACCGCGTCGACGGAGCGTCGCCCTTCCTCGGTCCAGTAGACGTCTTCGAGGTGCAGCCAGAGGGCGTACTCGTCGAGCGTCAGCCCGGCGCCGATTCCGAACCCGCCGGCCACGATTTCGAGCCACGGGCTGTGGGGTCGCAGGGCGATCGCCAAGAAACCGGAGATCAGGATCAGCGCGATGCCCCACACCAGGTGATGAATGTGCAGTCCGCCCGATGTCTTGACGCTTCCTGGCCACCACGTCACCCGGGGGTTGCGCATCAACCGGGCGCTTGTCCTGATGAACGCGAACGAGATCAGAAACGCGCCCAGCAACACGAACCCCGCACGCGCGTTTGGGCCGCTCAACGTCTTGGAGCTGATCTCGAATGAGATCCCGGCGGCGCCGAGCATCACCTCACCGCCGGATCGGGCATCCGCGTCTCCTGCCACACAAAACGAAGCTCGATGTCGGCGAACTCGGCGTAGCGCTTGCGATCGAAGTGGTGGGGAATGATGTCCACAACCACGCTCTGGGCCGGTGGCCAGAGGGCGACCCAGCCCACGACCACGATGGCCTGCGAGATGCCGATGATCAGCACGGCGTCGCTGAGCTCCTCGAGCACGGTGGAGACGAGGATCGAGATGAAGAACACCACGACGCCGATCAGGGCCACAATCTTGTCGCGACGAGACAGCGGGAACGCCTTGTGTAGGCGCCGAGTGTTGCGGTGCAGGTCAGCCCTGAGCGCAGTGGCCACCGCCTCCTCGTCGGTCGCGGAGCGCTCGCCGGCCGGGGCGTAGACGGTCAATGTCGAGGGCGACGTCTTTCGAACGCGCTCCCACTCGTCCAGAAGGTAGTAGCGGACGTCGTCGTCGAGCACGCGCTCGGACACCGGCCCCGCCTGTAGAGCGGCGAACATGTCATCGACGGATCGCACTCTGATGGCGAACTCGGCCGGTACCGAGTCCGTGGCCGGCTGTACCGACCTCGTTCTGTTTCCCCCTGGAGGGCCGCGACGTATGAGCCGTCTCATAGCTTCTTACGGCTGAAAGCCCCCAACCTCACGTCCTTGATTATCCGTTCCCGCGGCCGGAGCCGCAACGGGCGCGCCGTCAGCCGAGGCAGGACCATACTGTGCGATCACTCGGGGACTGTCGGCGATCAGGCCCCGTTGGCGTAACCATGGGACCCCGGTGCGGGACTCACCGAGGTCGACGAGCGTGGCGTAGGCCTGCTCGCAGGTGAGGTCGAAGCGGTTCGCGTCGGTGGCGAATTCGAAGCCATCGATCTCGACCCGGAAGCCGCCGTGGCTGGGGTGCACCTGAAGCGTGAGCCCACGGTCGGCCGGAAGGACGAGCGGTGGCGCGCAGCCGCCGTGCATCTGCAGCGGGGTACAGATGTAGGCCCCGGTATCGAACGTCAGCAGGGCGCCGCCCGCCGCCATGGAGTACGCGCTCGAGCCCAGCGCCGTTGCAACCACCACCCCGTCGCCCGCCATGCGGACATAGAGCTCGCCGGAGGCATGGACGTCAAGACCCAGTTGCGTGCCGCCGCGCCGGACCACCACGAAGTCGTTGATCGCCCACCGGACGTCGCTGCCGGCGGCTCGGACCTCGAGCGCGGGCAGCCGGCGCGCACCCCAGCCGCCCGCCGCAAACCGGTCAAGCCCGGCACGGATCTCGTCCTCGGGCGTCGTGGTCAGCGCACCGAGGCTGCCACAGGCGATGCCCAGCACCGGCGCCTCGCTCTTGGCCGAGGCGTGAAGTGCCTTGAGCACCGTTCCGTCGCCCCCGAGTGCCGCGATCAAATCGCAGCGGCTCACCTCGCCTGGTGGCGCCACGGACGGCTGCTGACCGCTCTGAATCTGGACCAGCTCGACCCCGTGCGCTTCGGTCCAACCCCGCAGAGCAGCGAGAGCGTCTTCCACGGCTCGAGTGGGATGGACGAGGACTCCGACGCGCTTCATGCAGATCGCAGATTAGGGCTCTGGCGCGTGCACGACCCGGAAAGGCAGGATCACATCCCGATCTCGACCGAGAAGCTCTGAAAAAGCTCGAACGCCGGCCTAGCGCCGATCTCGAGCCGGGCCGAGGCGATCGAGCAGTGGCGGACGTTCCGCGGCCGGCCCCGCGGACTCGCGTAGTCCCAATGGACCGTGCCTTTCGGGGGCGAGGTCGCCTGGAGCGTGAGCGCGTCGCCGGGCAGGTGCGGGAGCGAGACGCTCACCGTGTCCTGCCGTATCTCAACGCGCAGCCCGCGCGAGCTCGCGCCCGCCCTGATCGGGCCCAGCTTCCCGTTGAGCTGAACGGCGCCGGCCGGCAGCCATGGCGAGAGCACCGGTCCGATCGCGACGCGGGCCAGGATCACGTCGATCCAACCGTCGGGGTCGCGCTCGCCGAGGCCGGTGGCGTGCAGCCAGACCCAGCGCTCAGCGTGGTCGGCTCCCCAGTTGTGGCCCACCATCCCGCGCCAGCCGGCGAGATCCAGCTGCTTACCCGCGACCTCCACGTGGCCGCTGAACCTCGCGCTGGGGGCGAGCGCCACGCCGTTCGAGCGCGGCAGCCGGAGGTCGTATAGCCATCTAGCCGGGAGATAGGGGAGCGAGGGCGCGTGAGCATCCCAGTCGATCGCCCAGGCACAGTCCTCTAGCCTGCCCTCCGCGTGTCCCGGCCCAATCGTCGCGCCGTTGATCTGTGCCCACGATCCGGGCTGCGGCGAGCTCAGCAGCGCCGGGGACACGGTGCGCCGGGCGATCGGCGGCTCGCCCGCGTCGAACACCGTGCACCACAGCGACCCGCGCGCACTCTCGGCGGAGCTTTTCAGCGATGTGTAGCGAAGCCAGACGGCACGACCGCCCTCGGGAGCGACGGCCGTCAGGTAATGCGACTCATAGAGCCGGGCTGAGGGCGGCGCGGATGGTGCGCGGGCAACGTCCAGGGCGCGACGGAGGCTCATCAGGGGCTGAGCGCGATGGGTTGCGGTCGGGCCTTCGGATACCCCACCGGGAGGATCACGGGCTGGCCCCCGTGGTCGTATACGACCTGCCAGTAGTAGTAGCCGTAGTAAGCGCGGACGTCTGAGCGCATGCGGTCCGCATAGTCTTCGACGGCCTGGACATAGTCGCTGCTGTCGTTGTAGCGGTACAGGGCGCCTGGCATATTCGCCGGCGCTCCCTCGGCACGCAGGAAGCGGGCAGTGCCAAGGATCGCGTCGCGCTGATTGCTGATCGAGCCGCTGCCGTAGCGAGCCCAGGTGGCAGGTAGGAACTGCATCGGTCCCGCTGCGCCCGCCGTGCTCTGGCCGGAAACCCGACCGAAGGCGGTCTCGACGAGCTCGATCGCGGCCAGATACTCCCAGGGCACCCCGAACCTCGCCTGCGCGGCCTCGAAGTAGCCGAGGAGCATCGCCGGCGGCGGCGGCTGGACGATTCGCCACCGTGGAAGGTTGCGCTGGGGCCGGCCGAGTCCGGAAAGCGCGGCGCCGGCCTGGAGATTGGCGCGTATGGTCGCCCCCGCGCCCGTTTGGAGCCCGGATAGCGTCGCGTCGCGGGCGGCCGTCGGCTGACGCTCGAGCGCGAGCGTCGCCAGTTGTTCGGTGAGGTCGGCGCGTGCGAGCTCTGCGCTCGGACTGAAGCGATCGTCGATGATCGTCTGCGCCAGGTTGATGCGAGCGGCAAGCTCGCCGGACGCGGCGGGCAACGGTTCGCCGAGCACGACGGACGGCGGCTGTGCCGTGGTTGTCAGCGAGCGGTGGCGATTGCTGCCCGTCGTGCCGCTGGCGATCAGCGCCACCACCAGAGCTGCAATCGCAGCGAGCGCCCCGAGAGCGATCGCGACGTGCCTGCGCATCACTCCTAGTCATACGCCGATCTCGGCCGAGAAGCTCTACACGAGCTCGACGCGCGCCCTCGGTGCGGGCGTGCGTCGCAAACGCTTCGGTAATCGATGCAATGCCAGCGCGCCGGCATGCGCTGACGGATGGCCGACTACCGTCGCGCGGCGTGACAGCTAGGGGAGTGGCACCCATGGGCCGGGCATCCAGGGCGCTCGTCGTGGTGTGCGTCATCGCCCTCGCGGCATCGCTGGTCGCGCAGGCCAGGGCATCCCCGGCCAGGCGTCCCGCGAGCACCGTGTTCTACGTCTCCCCGCGTGGAAGTGACAGCAACCCCGGGACACAGGCCCGGCCGTTTCGCACGCTTGTACGCGCCCGCAACGCGGCCCGGAGGGTCCGGCGTCCGCTACGCGCGAACATCGTCATCCGGCTGCTCGGCGGCACATATCGCCTGAATAAGCCGCTGACGCTCGGGGCACGCGACTCCGGGAGCAACGGATACGACGTCGTCTACCAAGCCGCACCGGGCTCGCATCCCATGATCAGCGGCGGACGGCGGATCACGGGGTGGAAGCTGTTTGACCGGGCCCAGGGCATCTACCGAGCCCGAGCTGCGGGGCTACGCACGCGGCAGCTCTATGTCAATGGCCGTCGCGCGGTCCGCGCCCAGAGCAGCCTCGACCCGCCTGGGTTCACCAAGACCCCCACCGGCTACACGACCACGAACACCGCCATGGCGAGCTGGCGCAACCAGCGCGACATCGAGGTTCTGTCGAACTGGCGCTGGAAGAGCTTTCGCTGCCCGGTCGCCAGCATCGTCGCTGACGGGGCCGATGCCCAGATCACGATGGCCCAACCGTGCTGGCACAACGCGAACGTGTTCTTCGGGCCGGCGTCGATGGGCCTCCCCACGCGGATCGAGAACGCGTACGAGGTGCTGAACCAACCGGGCGAGTGGTATCTGGACCAGAGCCGGGGCTGGATCTACTACAAGCCGGCCCGGGGCGAGCGACCGAATGGGGAGGACATCGAGGCCGCAGCCACCCAGGTGCTCGTCGACGCTCGCGGGAGCGTGGCCCGCCCGGTCAGCCACCTGCGCTTCGACGGCTTGACCTTCGCCTACGCGACCTGGATGGGGGTCAGCGGACCGCAGGGTTACGCAGACGACCAGACCGGCTTCCATGTGACGGGCCTGGACCAGCCGCAGACGCTGGAGCACGCGGAGTTCACCACTCGCACACCGGGCAACCTGCGTTTCGCCTACGTCCATGACGTGACGATCCGCGACAGCACGTTCGAGCACCTCGGCGCCGTCGCGGTGGACTTCGACACGGGCAGCCAGGACAACACGATCTCCAACGACCACTTCACGGACATCTCGGCCGCGGCGATACAGCTCGGCGGCGTGGCGACTGTCGACCACCACCCGACCCGCGCGGGGGAAGTCACGCGCAACAACAGAATCGCGAACAACACGATTACCAAGGCCGCCCAGGAGTTCTTCGACGCGCCCGGGATCTTCGTCGGCTACACGACAGACACCACGGTCATCCACAACACGCTCTCGGATCTTCCCTACACGGGAATCGCGATCGGCTGGGGCTGGGGCATGACCGATCCCGGCCGCTTCCCAGGGTGCACCGGCTGTCCGTTTGAGAACTGGACGATTTACACCACGCCGACCACCAGCATGGGTAACCAGATCCTCTACAACAAGGTTTACGACTACCTCAAGCTGCTCTACGACGGCGGCGGCATCTACTCGCTCGGCCAGCAGGGCACGTCAATGAGCGACGGGGAGCTGATCGAGGGCAATGTCGTGTTCGGCAAGGCGCCCAGCCACGGTGGCAACGCGCTGTACACCGACGGCGGCAGCCGCTACATAACGCTGCGGGGTAATGCCACCTTCGACAATCCACCGGGGCTGGACGGGCCGGACGGTCAGCCCTACGGGCACGATTGGGGCGGGTGTCGACCCTATGGCGACATCACGTGGGTCGGGAACTGGTGGCAGGACCCGGGACAGACCTATGACTGCTATCCGCCCTATCCACCGGTCAACGTCTCGTTTGCGAACAACAGGGTCATCCCCGGCCGTGCCGGAGTCCCCGCCCGCGTTCTCAAGCGCGCCGGGGCGCCTTGAGCTGAGCTGAGAAGCGCCAGTTCACCCCCGACCCTCATCACGTGGAGGGGAGGGATCGACGCGCAAAAGCATGAGCAAGTAATATAAATGCATCATGCAGATTGGGGATGGCTGATCATGCGTCTGCAGGAGCGCGAGCGATGAGCTTCACGGTGTTCGAGCGCCTCAGAGGTCGGCTCGGTCAGCATCGTGCGAACCCCGAGCACTACAAGTGGGTCGCGCTGTCGAACACGACGCTCGGGATCCTGATGGCCACGATCAACCAGTCGATCGTGATCATCGCGCTGCCGGCAATCTTCCGCGGCATCCACCTCAATCCGCTCGTGTCGTCGAACACCAGCTACCTGCTCTGGATCCTGCTCGGATTCATGGTCGTGATGGCCGTGCTGGTCGTGAGCCTCGGACGGGTCGGGGACATGTTCGGCCGCGTGCGGATGTACAACCTGGGCTTCGCCGTCTTCACCGTGGGCTCCGTGCTCCTCTCGATCACGTGGATGCACGGCAGCGCGGGCGCGATGTGGCTGATCGCCATGCGTGTCGTGCAGGGGATCGGAGCGGCGTGCTTGTTCGCGAACTCCTCGGCGATCCTGACCGATGCGTTCCCGGCCGAGGAACGCGGGCTGGCGCTGGGGATCAACATGGTGGCTGCGATCGCGGGCTCGTTCATCGGACTGATCTTGGGCGGCGTGCTCGCCCCCGTGGCCTGGCGGCTGGTGTTCCTGGTCTCGGTGCCCTGCGGCCTCTTCGGCACCGTCTGGGCCTACTACATGCTCGAGGAACGTGGTGTGCGCGTTCGGGCGAAGGTCGACTGGCTGGGGAACGTCACCTTCGCGGTCGGGCTGATCGCGCTGCTGGTGGGGATCACCTACGGGATCCTTCCCTACGGCGGTCACACGATGGGCTGGACAGCGCCGGGGGTGATCGGGTCGATCGCCGGCGGCCTGCTCGTGCTGGTGCTCTTCCTGCTGGTCGAGACTCGCGTCACGGATCCGATGTTCCGCTTGCCGCTGTTCCGGATCAGGGCGTTCTCAGCCGGAAGCGTCGCGACCTTCCTGTCTGCTCTTTCACGTGGCGGACTGATGTTCATGCTGATCCTGTGGTTGCAAGGGATCTGGTTGCCGGAGCACGGCTACAGCTTCTCCGACACTCCGCTGTGGGCGGGGATCTTCATGGTGCCTCTGTCGGTTGGGTTCCTGCTCGCGGGCCCGGTCTCCGGCCGGCTGGCGGATCGATTCGGCGCGCGGCCGTTTACGACCGGAGGGATGATCGTCTCAGCGGTCGGGTTGCTGCTGCTGGTCGCCCTGCCGATCAACTTCACCTACTGGATGTTCGGGTTGGTCATCTTTGTGATCGGCTTGGCCATGGGTCTGTTCGCGGCCCCGAACCAGACGGGAATCATGAACAGCCTGCCGCCCGACCAGCGCGGAGCGGGCGCCGGGATGACCGCCACGTTTCTGGGCTCCGCTTCGGTCCTCTCGATCGGCGTGTTCTTCAGCCTGATCATCGCCGGGCTGTCGTCGAGCCTCCCCAAGGCGCTGTATCACGGTCTTCAGAGCCACGGCGTGTCACCGGCGTACGCACTGAAGGTCTCGCATCTGCCGCCCGTCGGCACGTTGTTCTCGGCCTTCCTGGGCTACAACCCGATGCAGACCACGCTGGGTCCGGAACTGGCGCGCCTACCGCATGCCACGGCCGCTTACCTCACCGGCCACAGGTTCTTCCCCACGCTCGTCTCTCACCCGTTCGCCACGGGAATCCATGCCGCGTTCTACTTCGCCGCCGGCTGCTGTGCCCTCGCGGCTATCGCCTCATGGCTGCGCGGCGGCAAGTACTACCACCTCGAACCTGAGCAGCCCGAAGAGATCGAGTCGGAGCTCGTCGCGGTCACTTCCTGAGCGGCGCGCCTGCGACAGCGGAGAGGGAGGGATTCGAACCCTCGATGGACGAAGCCGCCCATACCGGTTTTCGAGACCGGCGCATTCAACCGCTCTGCCACCTCTCCGGTTGCGAGCTCACACGTTAGAGGAAGGAACCGGTAGCGCCCGGGCGCTTGGGCGCGCCGTTTGTGCCCGTGCATTCGCTCTGGCCCAGCGATTGACGGCAGTTCGTCGGATCAACGACCCGAGGTCTTACCTGCCTCGGATCGGCGTGGTGTCGTTCTGGATCGTCGCGATCCTGGCCTTGCTGGGCACAATGACCGCCCACGCCCGCCGAGCGCCCCTGTGGCTATGGCTTGTGCCGATCCTGCTGGTGCTGGGGACCGTGTTCTTCAGGGCCGAGACGCCTCGGTTTCGCGGGCCGATCGAGCCGTTCTTGATCATGCTCGCCGGATGCGCCTTGGCGTCGCTCGCCAGCCGCATGCGCCCGGTTATCGTCGCGAGGCGAAGAAGCTCTGAAGCAGCTCCGCGCAGTCGGCGGCCAGCAGTCCCCGCTCCACCGACGGCCGGTGGTTGAGCCGAGCCTCGCCCAGCACATCGAGCACGCTGCCGGCGGCGCCCGCCTTGGGGTCAGGCGCGCCGAACACCACCCGCGGGAGACGGGCGAGCACGATCGCCCCGGCGCACATCGCGCATGGCTCGAGCGTCACATACATGACTGCGTCTAGCACGCGCCAGCTCTGGAGCGTCCGCGCCGCCGCACGCAACGCGATCATCTCAGCGTGGGCGGTGGGGTCGGCGCGCAGCTCGCGCTCGTTGTGGCCTGAGCCGATCACCTCCCCCTCGCGGACGACGACGGCGCCGATCGGCACATCGTCGTGCTCCAGCGCCCGGCTGGCCTCCCGCAGCGCCAGCCGCATGAAGTACTCGTCCTTGGGGAAGAAGTGCGTGGTCACGAGCGGCGAAGGAGTACCGTTCCCAGCTCTGGGGAAGCCCATGGGGTTCTCGATGATGGCTTAAGCGTTTCCGAGGCGTTCAAGCTCGGGGCCGCAGGAGTGCTTCACGTGTTTCGCTCGCATAACAGAGCCGTCGTGTTCTCCGCGGTTGCGCTCGCCGCGGCGGTTGTGCTTGCGCTGATGCTGTCGAGCAACGAGGGAAGCGCGCGTGCCGCGCGCGCACACACTTCCAACCCGACGCTGGACTATGCCTCGGGGGCGCAGGGTGCACGGAGTTACGTTCCGGGCGAGGTGGTGGTCGGCTACCAGTCAGGGCGCCTGGCACACGCCGCTCTGGCCCGGGCGAGCCAGGTGTCGAGTTCGCCCCCCGCTCCGGTCGATTCGAACACCGCGGTCCTGCGTCTGGCGGCCAACGAGAGCGTCCCGCAAGCGATCGCGCGGCTACAGGGCACGCCGGGCGTGGCCTACGCCGTGCCCAACTACGTGGCGCACATCGCCGGTCAATGGATACCGAACGATCCCGGCCGCGGCAAAACGCCCGGTGGCTGGCAGAAGATGCAGTGGAACTTCCTGCCGGTCGTGGGCGTGGACGCGCCGGCGGCGTGGGGAAATCTGAGAGCCGACCACAGAGCCGGCGGTCGCGGCGTCGTCGTCGCCGTGCTTGACACGGGGGTCGCCTATCGCAACTGGCGGCAGTTCAAGCGCTCTCCGGACCTCAAGGGGACGCGCTTCGTCGCGCCCTATGACTTCGTGGCACACAACGGGTACCCGTTGGACCGCGAAGGTCACGGTACGTTCGTGACCAGCGAGATCGCCGAGACCACGAACAATCGCTACGGGCTCACCGGTTTGGCTTACGGCGCTTCGATCATGCCCGTGCGCGTGCTGGCCGCTGACGGCACGGGCGACGCAGCCACGATCGCCCGCGGGATCCGCTATGCCGTCCGGCACGGAGCGAGGGTCATCAACATGAGTCTCGAGTTTGGGATCGGGATCGGCGCGGCGGACATCCCGACGATTGTGCGGGCGGTCCGCTTCGCCGAGCAGCACCGGGTTGTGCTGGTGGGCGCTGCCGGTAACGACGAGGCGCCGGAGATCGCCTATCCGGCGCGCGTTCCGGGCGTGATCGCCGTCGGCGCGAGCACCCGTGATCGTTGTCTTGCCTGGTACTCCAACACCGGTCCAGGGCTCGCGCTCGTCGCGCCGGGCGGCGATGACGATGCCTCGCTGCCCTCGGACCCGGACTGCAACCCCAACGCGAGCCTCCCCGACATTAACCAGCTGACCTTCACGAATCCCTCCAATCCGCGTCGCTTCGGATATCCGCGCGGGGTGTACGGCACGTCGATGGCGGCACCAGAGGTCTCTGCCGCCGCGGCATTGGTGATCGCCAGCGGCGTTATCGGCCGTCACCCGTCGCCGACCGCAGTGCTCGAACGGCTGGAGCGTACGGCGCAGCCGATCGGGAACTCACCGCTGCCCAATCAGGCTTACGGCTACGGGCTGCTCGACGCCGGTAGCGCAACCTCTCGGGCTTCCGCGGCCGCAGGCTCTTAGGTCGTCCTCACGATCAGGACCGAGCAGGGAGCATGGTGCGAGACCTTGTTCGGCACGGAGCCCAGCAGGAAGCGCTTCGCGCCGGTCATCCCTTTGTTGCCCACGACGATCAGATCGCTGCGCTGCTCCTCCGCCACGTCGAGAATGGCGTCCGCCGCGTCGCCCTGGCGGGCGAAGGTCTCGACCTGTTCCACGCCGACCGACTCCGCGTCCTTGCGCGCTTGGTCGAGCAGCGCCAGAACGTCCTCCCGCGGGTTCACCGACCACTGCACGTCCTTCGGCGCCTCGAGCGCCTCGCGCCTCAGACGGTCTTCGGGCACGGCCGCGTAGGCGCTGACCACCTGTAGCCTGGCCCCAAGCTCACGCGCCAGGTCGATCGCGTAGCGCACGGCGGTCGTCGCCGTCGCGGATCCGTCCGTGGCGACCAGAATCGAGGCGAACACGACCCTATGCCAGGCGCGTGATGGCGATCACCATGCTGGCCAGGACGCACACGGCGATCACGACCTGCATCCAGATCCAGAAGCGGGGCACGCCGGAGACGTTAGCGACGGGAATAAAAAGGGCCGCCCCTGAAGGGCGGCCCGTATATAAAAAAGGGCGACTAGGCGGAGACGCAGGCCGCGAGCCCTATGCCGCCGCGGCCAGCGCCGGGAAGCGCAGCGCGACTCCCCGCGGCAGCACCAGGACCGGCGAGGTCGCATCCTGTAGCGCGCGCTCGGCCAGCGCGGAGACCATCACGTGGCCCTGGGGCGCCTCGGGGCGCGAACCGACAACCAGCAGGTCGACGCGCGGCTCGTCTCGGGTGACGCTCGCGCCGAACGACTCGGCCAGCTCGCGCGCGGTCTCGAGCGCTGCGTCGTCGCCGGGCTCGGCCAGGAGCCCGACAGTGCGAATCTGCGTCCAGCCGTCGCCGCGGTAGCCGGCCGGCGCGATCGCCACCGCCGTCGGGCCGGCCTGGAGCAGCCGCTCGGCCGAGCCCTGCGGCACGACGTGGCCGGGCTGCGTGCGGTAGTCGGAGCCGAACACCACGATGTCGGCCTGCTCCTCGTCGGCGAGGCGCTTGAGCCCTTCGGCCGTGGAACCGCTGACGATCACGCGCCGCTCTGCGTCGATCCCGTCGAGGCTGCGCAGGCCCCGCTCCAGCAGCGCCTGGGCCTCGTGCTCCTCGAGTTGCTCGCGCCGGTGCTCGTTCTGGATCGCGTGGCGCACGTAGGCGAGCGTCAGCTCGGCACCGGCGTCCGCCAGCACGCGCCCCAGCATCAGTGCGTCGTGGTCGTTGGGGGTGTCGTCGTAGGAAACGATCGCTTTGGTGGCCATGTTTTCTCCCGAGCTCATTCGTCGCGGTCCGTGGCTGATTCGCCGCGAGGATCGCATCCACCTCCTATCAGCGCTACTTCAGTTCCTCATCCGTGGGATAAGATTCACTTATGCTCAATCTGGGGCGGCTCAGGGTGCTGGTCGAGGTTGTCCAGCGCGGGTCCTTCTCCGCTGCCGCCGAGGCCCTGTCGTACACGCAGTCGGCCGTCTCGCAGGCGATCGCCCGCCTGGAGTCGGAGACCGGAGCGACGCTGGTCGTCCGCGGCCGTCGCGGTGTGCGCGCCACGGCGGCCGGGGCCACGCTCGTGGAGCACGCAGGGGAGATCTTCGCCCGTGTCAGCGCGGCGGAGTCCGACCTCCAGGCGGTCCTCGGGCTGCGCAGCGGCAAGCTCCGCGTAGCCTCGTTTCCGTCCGCGGGCGCGACGCTGATGCCGTTGGCCGTGGCCGCCTTCCGAGGGTCATACCCCGGCATCGCGCTGACGCTCGCCGAGGGCGAGCCCGAGGAGATCGCGCCACGGTTGCGGGCCGGGGACTTCGATCTGGCGCTGCTGTTCGAGTTCCCGGGCGTGCGCGAGCGGCCGAGCGCCGGACTGCGCTCCACGCCGCTGCTCGAGGATCCGATGCACGTGGCGCTGCCCGCTCGCCATCGGCTGGCCGAGAAGCCGGCGCTGAGGCTCGCGGACCTGGGCGGAGAGGACTGGGTGCAGACGTCGGCCGCGAGCCCCTGCGCCCGGCACGTGGTGCGCTCGTGTCTTCAGGCGGGGTTCGAGCCCCACGTGACGTTCGAGTCAGACGACTATGAGACGGTGCAGGGCCTGGTCGCGGCTGGCGTCGGGGTGGCGCTGATTCCCGGCTTGGCGCTCACGCGCGTGCATCCGGGGATCGTGGTGCGCGAACTCGCCCCCCGCAGCCCGGCCCGCCGCGTGACCGCGGCGACGATCGGTGCTTACGGGGCGCCCGGGGCGCGGGCCATGGTGGCGATTCTGGAGGACGTCGGGCGTCGCTACGCCGAGCGCCAGTTGCCCTCGGCGGCGTAGGCACCGCGCTCAGGCCGAGCCCACGCGGCGCTTGAGCTCCTGGGGTCGGGGGTTCACGAGGATCGCCCGTGCGGCGCGCTCCAGCGGCGCGCGGACCAGCCGCGGGACGGGGCCGGGGTCCACGGCCAGGCCGTAGGTGGCGCGCGTCCTCCCGCCGCCCAGATCCTCGAGCTCCCAGTAGCCCTCCATCGCGTCGAGTTCGCCCTCGATCATCGTCCACGACAGGCGCTCCGGAACCTCATAGCTGAATCGCTGACGGGTCTCGGCTTTGCGCACCTTGGCGTCCGAGACGGCATCGCAGACCAGGGGGCGACCCCGCGCGTCTCGCTCGATTACGGTCAGCTCCACGAGGCCGCCCTGCCAATCGGGCGCGCTGGCCACGTCCTCCACCACCGCCCAGCAGCGCGCGATGGGGGCATCGATCTCCGCGGACGCCGACCCGGTGATCATCGCCATCCCCCGAGCCTAATAGCCGAGGCGCGGAGCCCGCGTCGATACGGCCACGAACCAGGGGCTCTCGTGTAGCACCGTCCCGCCACCAAGCTCGGCAGCCAGCTCGGCCGCTTCGAAGTAGCGCTTGTAGACCTCGTAGCACGAGCCGTCGTTGAGGACTCGCGTCTGGCGCTCCTCGCGCTCATGGTCGGGACGGACGGCGGAATCCACCACCACCAGCTCGGATGCCAGGCGTCCGGCTTCGCGCAAGAACGCGGCGCGCTCGCGGGGCTCGAGGTGACCGTAGAAGTGGGCGGTGAACGCGCGCTCGAAGGCGCCGTCTTCGAACGGGATGCTGAGCGCATCGGCCTCGATCACCGTCGCCCGCGGCACGCGGCCGCGCGCGATCTCCACCATCCTCGCGCTTTGATCGAGCGCCGTCAGCTCGCCGCGCAGGTGGCGGGTCAAGAAGCCGGTCCCGCAGGCCACGTCGAGCGTGCGAGCCGGCGGCAGCTCGGAGATCGCCCGCTCGAGCTCTCCCACGGCCCGGTCCCAGTCCGGGCGCTCGAGCTCCGCGAAACGCCCTGCTCCCATGTACCACTGGTCGTATTCCGGAGCGCGGGCGTCGTAGTACTGCTTCACGTGTCCCAGAGCCTAGGCGAGGTTCTCTACCGCGCCAAGCCTCTTCGCCCTCAGGTTTGACATTTAGACATCAACTGTCAGCTCGTTTAGAATCTGACGGCGATGTCGGGCGTGAGCGAAAACCTCGTCGCCGACGAGACCGCGGATGCAATCCTGGACGCGGCGCGCGGCGCCGCGCTCGAGTTCGGCGTTCGCCGCACCAGCCTGTCGGAGGTCGCACGGCGCGCAGGCGTGAGCCGGATGACCGTCTACAACCGCTTCGGCGAGAAGCCGGCGGTGATGCGGGCCTTGATGACCAGAGAGTTCGGCGCGCTGCTGGAGCATGTGGCCGGCGCCGTCGACGGCGAGCACGGCCGTGGACGCCTGGTGGCAGCGCTGGTGCTGGTGGCCCGGGCGCTGCCGGGGAACGCGCTGTTTCGCAAGGTCCGCAGGGCCGAGCCGGAGCTGCTCTCACCGTATGTGCTCGAGCGTCTGGGCGAGACCCAACAGGTCGGTCTGGAGCTGATCGAGCGCCGGATCGCCGAGGGGCAGGCCGACGGGTCGATTCGCCCCGGCCGTACGCGGGCCATCGCGAGCGCCATCCTGCTCATCGAGCAGTCGTTCGTGTTCTCGGCGGCGACGATCCCCGGCGTCAGCCAGAGCCAGCTGCTCGGCGAGCTCGAGGCCGCGCTCGATGCGACGCTGGCACCCGCCCCCGGTGAGAACTGATGCGCTGGTGGGGTTGGGGGGACCCCGGCCGGGCAACGACGCTCTCACCAGAGCTGCTCGAGCTGCTGCACGGCGCGCTGGGCGTCCGTCAAACGGCACCGGCGGTCGCCCTGGCGGACGTGCCCCTGGCCCCGTCTCGGCTCAGTGATCGCGCCCGGAGCCGACTCGTCGGGCTGCTCGGAACCGAGCACGTGCGCGACGATCACGATTCACGCGTCCTTCACACCCGCGGGAAGTCAACCCCCGACCTCTTGCGCATCAGGGGCGGCGACGCCGCCGACGCCCCTGACGCCGTGCTCCTGCCCGCATCGCACGAGCAGGTGCTCGAGCTCTTGACGATCTGCTCAATGGAGCGGCTGGCGATCGTTCCGTTCGGCGGGGGGACATCTGTGGTGGGCGGCCTGACGCCCGAGCGCGATGGGCTGGAAGCCGTGGTGGCGCTCGACCTGGGGCGCCTGAACCGCCTGCTCGAGCTCGACGAGGTCTCGCGCATCGCGACGCTCGAGCCGGGACTTCGCGGGCCTGAGGCGGAGGCCTTGCTGGCGGCACACGGCTACACGCTTGGTCACTACCCGCAGTCGTTTGAGTTCGCGTCGATCGGAGGATTCGCCGCGGCGCGCTCGAGCGGTCAGGCATCGGCGGGCTACGGGCGCTTCGACGAGCGGGTGGTAGGGCTATGCGTGGCCACGCCACAGGGCTCGCTGGACCTCGGTAGAGCGCCCAAGTCCGCAGCCGGGCCAGACCTGCGCCAGCTGTTCCTGGGCTCGGAGGGAGCGCTCGGTGTGATCACGTCGCTACGCGTCGAGGTGCGACCGCTGCCCGAGGTCCGCGTGTACGAGGGCTGGCGATTCGGCTCTTTCCGACAGGGCTGCGAGGCGCTCCGGCGCCTGGCTCAGGACGGGCCGCTGCCGAGCGTTCTGCGGCTCTCGGACGAAGCCGAGACGGCGGTCAACCTCGCCCGTCCCGACCAGATCGGCGCGGGCAGTGGCGCCGGCGCGCTGGCCATTGCCGGCTATGAAGGCGCGGCCGAGGACGTGGCCGGCCGCCGTGCGCTCGCCGGCCGGCTGCTGGTTGAGCTCGGGGCCGAAGCGGACGCCGATGCAGGCGAGGCCTGGCGGCGGGGACGTTATGCCGCGCCCTATGTGCGCGACGCTCTGCTCGACGCCGGCGCGCTCGTCGAGACGCTCGAGACGGCGACGTTCTGGTCGGGTTTGGAACAGCTGCATGATGCGGTGAGGAGCGCCCTGACCGAGACGCTCACGGAGCTGGGCAGCCCACCGGTCGTGCTTTGCCACGTGTCGCACCTCTACCGCTCGGGCGCGTCGCTGTACTTCACGGTGGCCGCCGCGCAGCTCGAGGATCCGCTGACCCAGTGGCGCGTCGCCAAGCAGGCTGCGGGGGACGCGATCATCAGAGCGGGCGGCTCGATCACGCATCACCACGGGGTGGGAACGGAACATCGCGAGCACTACGGACAGGAGGTGGGACAGCTTGCGCTCGAGGCGCTGCGGTCGGTCAAGCGCACGCTCGACCCGGCGGGGGTTCTCAATCCGGGGGTGCTGCTCGGATGACGACCTCTGTCCAAGGGCCGAGCCGGGAGCGCCTCCCGGCGCCGTCCGGCCCCGCGACGTTTCTCACGGCGGCCCGAAGAGCCCGGGAGCTTGAGGAGCTGGCGGAGGGGACGAGTGTCGATCTGCTCGTCGTCGGTGGCGGCGTGACCGGCGCTGGTGTCGCACTGGACGCCGCGAGCCGGGGGCTGTCCGTGGCTCTCGTCGAACAACGCGATCTGGCCAACGGAACCAGTCGCTTCAGCTCGAAGCTTGTCCACGGTGGACTCCGCTATCTGGCGAGCCTACGCGTGGGCGTAGCCTGGGAGTCGGCCCGCGAGCGCGCGACCCTGGCGAACGTGACCGCGCCGCACATGGTGCGCGCGCTGCCGCAGCTGATGCCGGTGTACGGCCGCTATCCAGGGGCCGCATCGCTGGCGGTGGAGGCCGGCATCCGGGCCGGTGACGCCATGCGCTCGCTGTCTGGCACCAGCCGCCGGCGGCTGCCCGTGGCGCGGCGGGTGGGCGCCGAGGAGGTGAGGCTGTGGGCCCCCACGGCCAGGCTCGACGGCCTGCGGGGGGCGATCCTGTCCTGGGACGGTCAGCTCGAGGACGATGCCAGGCTGGTGGTGGCGCTCGCACGAACGGCCGCCGCCTACGGCGCCCGCGTCTGCAGCTATTGCCAGGCCGATGCCATCACCGCCGACGGCGCGCAGGTCCGCGACCTGCCCGGCGGCCAGAGCTTTCACCTGCGCGCCCGTCATGTGATCAACGCCACCGGCGTCTGGGCCGCCAACCTGGTGGGCGGGATCGAGCTTCGTCCGAGCAAGGGAGCGCACGTTTTGATCCCGGCCGAGCGGCTCGGCAACCCACGAGCCATGCTCAGCGTGCCGCTGCCGGGCAACTTCGGCAGATTCGCCTTTGCCATTCCGCGCCCCGACTCGCTGGTGCTGATCGGCCTGACCGACGAGCCCTACGAAGGGGCGATCCCGGACGCACCGCCCGTTACCGAGGCCGAGGAGCGCTTCCTGCTGGAGACGGTGTCCGCAGCCATCGAGCGCCCGCTCGAAGGCTCCGATGTCGTGGGCAGGTATGCGGGCCTTCGTCCGCTGCTGGCCGGCGATGGCCAGACGGCCGATCTCTCGCGCCGCCACGCGGTGGTCGAAGACCCGGACACCGGCGCGGTGACCGTGGTCGGCGGCAAGCTCACCACCTACCGCAGGATGGCCGAGGATGCCGTCGACCGGATCGCGGAGCGACCGGGCGTCGACGCCGGCCCCTGCCGGACGGCAGCGCAGCCCCTCGTCGGGGCGCCCGACCGCGGCAGACAGGCCCCGCCGGGCGTGCCGCCCCGGCTGTGGCGGCGCTTCGGGACCGAGGCGTTCGAGCTACTCGACCAGGCGGCTGAGCGCAGCGCTTTGCTCCAGCCGGTCGCGCCCGGTGTGCCGGTGCTGGAGGTGGAGCTGCTGGCGGCCATCGAGCGCGAAGGCGCGCTGTCGGCCGCCGACGTCCTCGAGCGACGAACGCGCCTCGATCTGGTCGAAGATTGGCTCGCTGCCGCGCAGTCCGCGGTGGAGCAGGTGCTATACGAGCGGGGGATCAGCCTGGACGGATCGTCGGCTCTCGAGCCAGCGTAGGCAGAAACTCCCGCTCCTTGGGACTGATCCACAGTTCCTCGACCAGGATCAGCGATAGCGACAGCAGAGGGATGGCGATGATGACGCCGATCAGCCCGAACAGCTGTGCCATCACCAGTACGCCGATGGCTACCAGCGCAGGGTGCATGTCCACCGTTCTAGCCATCACCAGCGGCAGAATGAGGTTGCCCTCGATCTGGTTGACGATGATGTAGACGACCAGCACCAGGGCCGCCTTGCCCGGCGAGTCCGCGAGTCCGACAAGCACCGGCGGGATGGCGCTGATAATCGAGCCGTAGTTCGGAATCACGGTCAGCAGCGCCGAAAAGACCGCGAACCCAATCGCGAACTGAAGCCCCACGAGCCGCATGCCGATGTACAGCAGTCCGCCCAGCACCAGCATGTCGATTCCCATGGCCTGTAGCCAACCGAGCCAGGCGGAGCGGGTCCGGGACATGATCTGTTGGGCGGTCGCGCGGCGCTCGTATGGCAGCAGGCTGAGCAGCGCCTCGGTCAGCGGTTTGGGGTTGATCGCGATGTACATCGCCGTGATCAGCACCACCACCAGCCCTCCGGCGATCCCCACCAGGCTCAAGCCCACGCTCTCCAGCGGTGCCACGAGGTTTTTTGGCTGCTTGGTGTACTTCTGAACGAAGCTCGTGACGTCCTTTGACAGCTGGTCCTTGGTAACTCCCGTCACCCCGTGCAGGTACCGTTCGGCCGAGGAGATCGTGTGCGGCAGCGTGTTGGCGAAGTCTTTTGCCTCGCTGATGAACGAGGGGACGATGAAATAGCCAAGCAGGGCGATCAGGCCGAACGCCCCGAGCAGGCCGGCGGCCGCTCCGAGGACACGCGGTACGTGATGGCGCTGGGCGAGATCCGCGGCGGCCGAGAGCGGCAGCGAGATGATGACCGTCAGCATCAAGGCGAGCAGCAGCGTGATCAGCTGCTGCACCAGCAGGCCGATCACCACCAGGGCGACGGCCAGGGCGACAGCCCGGTAGGCGACCTTGGCGTTCATCTGGCCATGCTCCGCTCAAAAGATGCCCTAAAGGGAAGATGTGTCAACTGATGGCGGAGCCAAAGGTAAGCCCATCAGCAATCTACAAAGCGGTTTTGCTGGCTTTCGGGCTGATCGTCGCCGGGCTCGTCTTCCAGCAACTCGTATCGCTGATCCTGGCGATGATGATCGTCATCATCCTGGCCATACCACTGGCCGCGTTCGCGTCGCTGCTGGAGCGATTTCGTATCCCGCGCGCGGTCGGGGCGCTGCTCGGCGTTCTGATCGGGGCAGGTCTCGTGGCGCTGCTGGTGTGGGCGGTGATCCCCGTCTTCACGCACGAGATCAACAAGTTCGTCAACTCGCTGCCGAAGATCGTCGATGCCCTGCGCCACCGGATTGGGTCGATCACGGGGAATTCGCCGACGAAGACCGGTCAACAGATCCAGAATTTCGTCAACAGCTACACGCACCATCCCTCAAAGCTCCTGGGGCCGATCGCTTCGGTTGGCACCAGTGTGGCGACGGCGGTGGCGGCGATTGTGGTCGTGGTGCTGACCGCCGTCTACACCGCGATCCAGCCGGAGCCATTGGTGAACGGCGCCGTGAGGGTCGTCTCGCCCGAGCATCGACCGCATGCTCTCCACATCCTGCGGCGCCTGCGCAGCGCCTACCTGAACTGGTTGCGAGGCCTGATCGTGGGGATGGTGATCCTGGGCGTCCTCACCTATCTGGGGCTGCAACTGGTGGGACTCGATTTCGCCGCGTTCTTCGCCGTGCTGACCGCGATCGCGATGATCGTCCCCTACTTCGGCGCCCTGGCGAGCTCGATTCCGCCGATCCTCTACGCGCTGACGATCTCCCCCGGCAAGGCGATCATCGTCGCCGTGGTCTACATCGTCGCCCACCAGGTTGAGAGCAACATGATCCAGCCGCTGGTGATGGCCCGGGCGGTCAAGCTGCATCCTGCGGTGGTGGCCGTGGGCGTGGTGGCGGTCGAGACCTTGTTCGGATTCATCGGGCTTATCATCGCCGTCCCCATCCTTGCCACGATCAGGATCCTGATCCAGGAGCTGTGGATCCAGCCGATGGAGCAGCGCAACCTGACGCTGGCAAAGCCTGGTCCGGTCGCGGCCGAGCCGACGCCGCTGATCCGGCGGGGACCGGACGGGATGGGGTAGGAATCAGCACTCGGCCCGGGGGCCTGGCCATCATTATCTTGAACGTGTCGTCCTAAGCCATCTGTGAGGAGGAACGCTCATGAAAATCGGCGTCATCGGCAAAGGCAACGTCGGCGGAGGCCTTGCCGACCTCTGGGAAAAAGCCGGCCATCAGGTGACGCGCGTCGGCCGCGACGGCGGCGATCTGTCGGACGTCGAGGCCATCGTGCTGGCGATGCCTGGCGCCGCCATCGGAGAGGCGCTGGGGAGCGTCAGCGGCCTGGAGGGCAAGACGGTGATCGACGCCACAAACCTGATCGGTGCGTCGCCGCCGGAGGGCTTCTCATCTAACGCGGAGTACGCCAA
This sequence comes from uncultured Actinomycetes bacterium, assembly GCA_963822735.1. Classification (GTDB taxonomy): domain Bacteria; phylum Actinomycetota; class Thermoleophilia; order Solirubrobacterales; family Solirubrobacteraceae; genus Palsa-465. Next base: position 284,813 of record CAWGIU010000004.1, on the reverse strand, counting down.
GGCGAAGGTGGGCGGGCCGACCGCGAAGTCGTTCAACATCAACTTCGCGGCGATCTACGATCGGATCGCGAGCGCGAGCTCGCGGCCCGGCAACCTGTGGTGCGGTGACGAGGAAGCGCGCACAGTCGTCGAGCAGCTCAACCGTGACGCGGGCTATGACCCGATCTACGCGGGCGGCCTGGAGAACGCGGCGCTCCAGGAGAACTTTCTGCAGCTTGTGTTCGCCATCAACCAGGGCGGGCTGGGAGCCTTCTTCTACCGGATGGCACCGCCCGAGAGCTTCTGAGCCTGGGCGCTCTCAGCAGTCGTGGTGGCGGATCCAGAACGGGTCCGCTATCCCCGCCGGCCGTCGAGCAGGATCGTCCAAGCCTCGATCTTCGTGATCGAGAGCATCCCGTTCTGGTGCCAATTGTCCTGCGCGAGACGCTCCCGGACCGCCTCCTCCGACGGCGCGAAGACCACATGCAGAATCTCGCGGTCGCCGGCGAGGGGTCCTCCAAGGACGACGAACCCTTCGTTGACCAAGGAGTCCATGAACCGCGCGTGCTCGTCCCAGCCGGCCTGCTCGCGAAGGTCACGGGTCCAATCCCACGGGCCGCCGCGCTCCAAGCGCACAGCAAAGTACACGCGCGAAACGTTAGGGCGAGCTGGCCGTTGGGACAATGGACGACCAACCTACCGCCGCCAAACCGAAGGGGCTCGAATGACGAGGAGAGCAGATTTCAACGCCGAGGAGTGGTCCAGCGTCGTCAACGGCCCGCTGTACGCCGGGATGCGCGTCATCAGCGCGGACCGTGGCGGCACATTGCGTGAGAGCCTGGCTATGGGCCACGTGTATCAGGAGGCCCGCCAGCGTCATGGCGAGAGCGAGCTCCTCGACGAGCTGTTGAAGTCGCCGCCATCGGTCGATCCGGACCGGCTACGCGAGGTCGGTGGCGACATCGGGACGATCACATCGCAGCAGCTTCGCGACGTGATCGCGCTCCTCGAGTCCAAGGGGACGCAGGCGGAAATCGAGGCCTACAAAACGTTCGTGATGAGCGTGGCGCAAGCCGCGGCCGGCGCTCACAAGGAGGGGGGCTTTCTGGGTATCGGCGCCAAGCACATCAGCGACGCCGAAAATCAAGCGCTGGACGAGATCTCGATGGCACTGGGCGCGCCGCCCGGCAGTTGAGATCAGGAGTCCGCGAGACGCCGAGTTCACGGAGGTTTTCCTTCGCCCTCGCACAGGCGTTGCTAGGCTCGCCTGCCCATGAACGTCCGGCTCTTTTCGATGCCCGGCTCGCACGCCGCGATGACTGGTCAACTGCTGTTCGATCACAAGGGAATCGACTACAAGCGGATCGACCTTCTGCCAGTCGTCTCGTGGGTGGTGCTCAAGGCTCTTCGATTCCCCGAGGTGACGGTGCCCGCGGCCAAGATCGATGGTGAGCGCGTGCAGGGAACGCGGGCGATCGCCCGCGAGCTCGAGCGCCGCAGTCCGGAGCCTCCGCTGTTTCCTGGCGATGCGGAGCGAAGGCGGGCTGTCGAGGAGGCCGAGCGGTTCGGCGACGAGGAGCTCCAGCAAAAGGTCCGGGAGATCTTTCTCTGGTCCGCCCGAAAGGACAGCAGCGGACTCGTCAGCTATCTCCAGGGCGCCAAGGTCGGGATGCCGCACGGAGTTGCGGGGAGGACCGCGGGCCCGTTCATTGCTCTCGATGCGCGGTCCCGCGGAGCCACCGACGATAACGTCCGCCGTGCGATCGCCGCCTTCCCCGGGATGCTCCAACGAATCGACGACTGGATAGAGGAGGGCATCCTCGGGGGCGAGCCCCCGAACGCGGCCGACCTGCAGATCGCCCCGAGCCTGCGCCTGGCCATGACCCTCGATGATCTCCGACCGGCGATCGAGGGCCGGCCCGCAGGCCGGCTGGCGACCCAGATCGTCACGCACTTTCCAGGGAGAACCCCTGCGGTGCTGCCGAAGGAGTGGCTCAAACCACTCACCGCTCCCGCGGGCTGAGCGACCATCTTTCGGCGTGGACCAGGCGCGACGAGCGCTCGCGTCACAAACCGACCGTCGGGGCACTGGCCAGCGCCTCGATGAACGGAAAGCGTGGCCGGCCGTCGCGTCTGGCTCTTGTGCAGCCGCGACAACGTTGCCGATGCCCTGGGCGATGCCGTAGTCCTGCGGGATTGCTCGGAGGACCCGTCGCCATGACCGGGTCTGGGAACCCGCTTACACCATGCTCGCGCATGCACTTCGAGATCGCGAACAGCTCCTGCTCCTGCTGTTGGGACGCGTGCGCCGGCGGGCCGCCGCCGGGCAACCGGTTTTTGCACGAGTTCAGGGCGTGCTGGACGGCGGGCGACGACGGGTTGATGCCACTGCCCTGGGTGATCTGGCCGCTGTCTGGCATGTTCGGGACGCCGTTTCCGCGCATGCACTTGGCGAACTGAAGGAAGGAAGGATTTGACCCGCTCGAGGCATCGGTCACTGTCCCACTCGGGGCGCCGCTCGACCCGCAGCCGGCCATCGCCGCGGCGCCGAGCACGGCGGTGGCGATCCACAGCGGGTACGCACGGGATCTGCGGAGCGCGCTCACGGTGCGACGTTGTTACACCCGCGGACGTCACAGCCGCGTAACCCCGTTATGCGCCCGTTATGGGTGGATCACGAGTTTGCCGGGGACGGGGGCGCTCAAGGGCCTACGCGATAGGTGATATGCGTCGCCTTGGGGGAGTGGATCACGTCGACCGGCTCCAGTCCGGGGTCCTCGACGCCCTGGAATAGCGCCTGGCCTTCGCCGAGTAGCACGGGCGCGATGTCGAGCACCAGCTCGTCGATCACGCCCGCCGCGAACGCTTGGCGCACGGTCGAAGCGCCGCCCGCGATCAGGACCTCGCGGTCGTCCGCGGCGTCCACCGCCTGCGCGTAGGCGGCGTCAAAGCCGTCCGTGACGAAGTAAAACGTCGTACCGCCGTCCATTTCGATCGGCTCGTGGGCGTGGTGCGTGAGCACGAACACGGGCGCATGGTAGGGCGGCTCCTCGCCCCACCACCCGCGCCATTCCTCGTCCCACTCGCCGCGGATCGGACCGAACATGTTCCGGCCCATCACATACGCACCACGCTTCTTGGCCAGGTGGTCGCGGGAGCGGGCGTCTCCCTCGTGGAGCGGCTCAGCCAGGTGCCACTGGTGCAGCTGCAGGCCGCCAACACCGATCGGGTTGTCGCGAGTCTGATTTGGCCCGGCGACGTAGCCGTCGAGGGAGATTGAGAGGTGAGCAGATGTTTTTGTCATGGAAACGGAGACTGTTGCAGAGAAGAAAACTCATCGTCAGCAGCCCGTCGAGTGTCCGGCCGGCATCCTCTTGGCCTGCATCCGCTCGCCCGCCGGCGCGACGATCAACTCGTAGGGGCTCGAGCTGCCGCCGCTGATTCTCTGCGAGAGCTTCGGTCGACCGCCCCCAGATCGCCGTAGCGCCGACGGTTGTGAGAAGTTATGGTCGTCTGGCGCCATCTAACTTCTCAACGCCTTGGCTCGCTGCAGTGGGTCGGCCGTCCAAGCCGTTGTCATAGGGTGATAACAGGCGCCTCCCCCGCCGAGTTTGCGCGACAACGTTGCCGATGCCCTGGGCGATGCCGTAGTCCTGCGGGATTGCTCGGAGGACCCGTCGCCATGACCGGGTCTGGGAACCCGCTTACACCATGCTCGCGCATGCACTTCGAGATCGCGAACAGCTCCTGCTCCTGCTGTTGGGACGCGTGCGCCGGCGGGCCGCCGCCGGGCAACCGGTTTTTGCACGAGTTCAGGGCGTGCTGGACGGCGGGCGACGACGGGTTGATGCCACTGCCCTGGGTGATCTGGCCGCTGTCTGGCATGTTCGGGACGCCGTTTCCGCGCATGCACTTGGCGAACTGAAGGAAGGAAGGATTTGACCCGCTCGAGGCATCGGTCACTGTCCCACTCGGGGCGCCGCTCGACCCGCAGCCGGCCATCGCCGCGGCGCCGAGCACGGCGGTGGCGATCCACAGCGGGTACGCACGGGATCTGCGGAGCGCGCTCACGGTGCGACGTTGTTACACCCGCGGACGTCACAGCCGCGTAACCCCGTTATGCGCCCGTTATGGGTGGCTCACGAGTTTGCCGGGGACGGGGGCGCTCAAGGGCCTACGCGATAGGTGATATGCGTCGCCTTGGGGGAGTGGATAACGTCGACCGGCTCCAGTCCGGGGTCCTCGACGCCCTGGAATAGCGCCTGGCCTTCGCCGAGTAGCACGGGCGCGATGTCGAGCACCAGCTCGTCGATCACGCCCGCCGCGAACGCTTGGCGCACGGTCGAAGCGCCGCCCGCGATCAGGACCTCGCGGTCGTCCGCGGCGTCCACCGCCTGCGCGTAGGCGGCGTCAAAGCCGTCCGTGACGAAGTAAAACGTCGTACCGCCGTCCATTTCGATCGGCTCGTGGGCGTGGTGCGTGAGCACGAACACGGGCGCATGGTAGGGCGGCTCCTCGCCCCACCACCCGCGCCATTCCTCGTCCCACTCGCCGCGGATCGGACCGAACATGTTCCGGCCCATCACATACGCACCACGCTTCTTGGCCAGGTGGTCGCGGGAGCGGGCGTCTCCCTCGTGGAGCGGCTCAGCCAGGTGCCACTGGTGCAGCTGCAGGCCCCCAACACCGATCGGGTTGTCGCGAGTCTGATTTGGCCCGGCGACGTAGCCGTCGAGGGAGATTGAGAGGTGAGCAGATGTTTTTGTCATGGAAACGGAGACTGTTGCAGAGAAGAAAACTCATCGTCAGCAGCCCGTCGAGTGTCCGGCCGGCATCCTCTTGGCCTGCATCCGCTCGCCCGCCGGCGCGACGATCAACTCGTAGGGCCTCGAGCTGCCGCCGCTGATTCTCTGCGAGAGCTTCGGTCGCCCGCCCCCAGATCGCCGTAGCGCGGACGGTTGTGAGAAGTTATGGTCGTCTGGCGCCATCTAACTTCTCAACGCCTTGGCTCGCTGCAGTGGCTCGGCCGTCCAAGCCGTTGTCATAGGGTGATAACAGGCGCCTCCCGGTCCACTCGTGGTCATCGAATCAGACGTCGCCGAATAGCGCAGTTCGCGGCGTCCGCGCCCGCCGGCTCGCTCAGAGGGCATGGAGCGAACTCGCTGACGACCGGATTCCTGATGCAGGCGCGTCTAGGCGCGTGGTCCGGAACGGCGACGGTCCACTCGCTGGCGCAGAGCAAGACGACGAGCTTCCGGCGCCCGCCCGCCGCACACCTGAGTGGTCGCCTTTGGGCTCGTGAGCTCCAAGACCGGTGATCGATGAAAGCGTTCATCAGCGGCATCGCTCTCGCGTGGCTGCGTCACTAACTATGCCGGCGGCTGGCTGCGTGCTGGTTCAGGTCGCCTGAGCATCATGTCCTCGGCGTCACTGGCAAACACGTGCAAGCCGAGCGTCTGTGAGAGCTCTTGACAAACCTTAACGCCGCGTACGCTGTTGCCAAAGCGGTCAAGCCCGGGTGAGAACACGCCGACGCCCATCTTGCTGGGAATGATGGAGATGATCCCGCCGCTGACGCCGCTCTTTGCCGGAACGCCGACCTGATAAGCCCACTCGCCCGCGAAGTCGTACATGCCGCACGTGTACATCACGGTCAGGACGTCACCGTTGACACGCCGCGAAAGCACGCGCTCTCCTGTACGCGGGTTTACGCCGCCGTTGGCAAGCGTCGCGGCGATTACGGCGAGGTCCGTGGGCGTAACGCTAATCGCGCATTGCCGCAAGTAGACAGAAAGGAGCTCTTCAACGTCTCCGCTGACCATCCCGTCGCTACGCATCAAGTACGCGGTGGCTCGATTGCGGTCTGCACCCTCCATCTCCTGCGCAAACACCTCCTCATCGACCGTCAGCTGGTCGTTGGCCGCAAGGCGACGTGTGAGCGCCAGGACTCGCTGCGACTTCTCTTCCGGCCCGTTCCCGCGGAGCAAAGCGCTCGTGGCGAGCGCTCCCGCGTTCACCATTGGATTGAACGGGCGCCGGTTTTGCTCGTCGAACGTGATCGAGTTATAAGCATCTCCGCTCGGTTCGACACCGACGCGTCGCAGGACGGCGTCCCGCCCGCAGTCCTCGAGCGCGAGCGCGTACGCAAACACTTTCGAGATCGAGTGCAACGGAAAGATGTGCTCGTGGTCCCCCGTGCGGTACAGATCGCCGTCGAGCGCGGCAAGGCAAATTTCGAACTGGTTACGCTCGCGGCCTGCGGCCTCTCGCCCGTAGTATCCGCGGCCGGACTTGTAGTAGCGCTCGACATCCTCGTCGCCCGCCGCACAAATGCGCTGGTACAGGTCATCAAGCCGTTCTTTTACCTGCCGCGTGATCTCGTTAGTGGGCACGCGCCTCCGTTTTCAGCCTCGCGGGTCCAACAACGGCGCCGATCGTAACCCACGACGAGCCTCCACCGAGCGCCTCAGCTGCGAAGGGAGCCTCCAGAGGAGGCACACTTCACAAGCGGTCGCGGCGGCCAGCGAGATTCAGCCCAAGCAGGCACGTAGTCATCGACGACGGCTTCTGCTCGCACAATGGAAACCGGCACCACGGTCGGCCCTCACTTGACTCGGTAGATCTCGTACTCGATCGCCTTCGGGCCGGTTAGCCGCCCGCGGCCGAGGAACAGACTCTCGCCGAGCCATGAGTAGGGGCCAGCGCTGACCTCGAACTGCGGCGCGATCCGCATGTGCTGGTCGTTGAATGTGGTGGCCCCGCCAGATGCGAGGGCGGCAGCGAACCGCTCGTTTGAGCGGATGAGGGCGAGGTCTCACCTTGTTTGCGGGGTTCAACACGGAGCGCGCGGGCCCGTTCACTGTCGCTGGGTGCTGGGGTAGTGTGCAGCCGTGTCTGCACGCGCCGAAGAGGTCGAGGGGACGTGGGATGTCGTTGTGATCGGGGGTGGGCCTCCCGGCGAGAACGCCGCGCACTACGCGATCAAGGACAGCCGGCGCACCGCTGTCATCGTGGAGGCCGAGCTGGTCGGCGGTGAATGCTCGTATTGGGCGTGCATGCCGAGCAAGGCCCTGCTGCGTCCGGTCGAGCTTCTCGACGCGGCGCGTGCGCTGCCAGGCGTATCCGGAATGCTCGGTGGCCCGCTCGGCGTCGAGGAGGTGCTGGCTCGGCGCGACTCCTTCACCCATAACCACGACGACTCCGGGCAGGTCGAGTGGGCCAATGGGGAGGGGATCGATGTGGTCCGTGGCTCGGGCCGCTTGGCCGGCGAGCGGACAGTCGAAGTCACCGCGGCCGACGGCACGATCCGCACACTGAATGCCCAGCACGCCGTCGTGGTCGCTACCGGGACGGCCGCGAGCGTCCCGCCGGTTGAAGGCTTGCGTGATGCCAGACCGTGGACTTCCCGCGATGTGACGAATCTCCGGGAGGTCCCCCGCCGGATTGCCGTCATCGGCGGCGGGGTCGTCGCCTGCGAGTCGACGACGTGGCTCAAAGGGCTCGGCGCCGAGGAGGTCACGGTCATCGAGATGGCGCCTACGCTGCTTGCTGGGCACGAGCCGTTCGTCGGCGAGCTGATGGCAGAGCAGTTCGGCAAGCTGGGTATCAAGGTCCTCGTCAACGCGCAGGTGGAGTCGGTGGAGCGCCCCGCGGTCAAGGACACGGGCGTCGGCCGGGTTCACGGCGGCCCGATAATGATCAGCGGCGGCGGATCGACATTCGAGGTAGATGAGATCGTCGTCGCCGCCGGACGAACGCCGAGATCGGCCGACATCGGCCTTGAACGGATCGGGGTGGACGTCAGTGATTCGCACGGCTTCGTTGAAACCGACGACCACATGGCCGTCACCGGCTGCGGCGATTGGCTCTACGCGATCGGCGACGTCTGCGGCCGAGCCTTGCTCACCCACATGGGCAAGTACCAGGGACGGATCGCCGGCAGCGTGATCGCGGCGCGCGCCGAGGGACGCTCAGTCGACGGCATCCGGTATCACGACGTGGCAGACCGCGACATGGTCCCGGCCGTGGTCTTCACCGACCCGCAGGTCGCCTCGGTGGGACTCACCGAGGCGAAGGCCCGTGAGACGGGGATCGACGTCGAGGTGCTGGAGCACGACATCGGGTCGGTGGCCGGTGCGTCCCTGTTGCGTGACGGCTACATGGGGCAGGCCAAGCTCGTCGTGAATCGGGCCACCGATACGCTCGTCGGCGCGACCTTCGTCGGCCCCGAGGTCGCTGAGCTGCTCCACGCTGCCACGACTGCCATCGTGGGCAAGGTCAGGCTCGAGACCCTGTGGCATGCGGTCCCGTCCTATCCAACCGTCAGCGAGATCTGGCTGCGGCTCCTCGAAGCCAGAAAATAAGCAGGCGCTCCGACACCGCGGCGGAGCCGAGCTCCGGGAACTCGCTGCGGTGGGTACCAGGGCGGTGATAAGACTGGGGCCTCGGTCTCTCACCCGGCCATCGCGCTTTCGTATGCCTCGAAAGGCGATGTGATGTCCCACATGAACCGCGCGCTGCGGCTTCACCGTTCGTCTTGGAGCTGAACGGCAGCCGTCGGAATACTGTCCACGACGTCTCGGGCGCACTGGCGTTTTCGTTCCGATCTACATGTCAGCGCGTCGTTGCGTGGCCATCGCCAGCCGTTAGTGCACCCGCCGAGAACTCGGCGCTCGCAGGCAGGGCCTCGGGCTTGGCTGTGGACAAGTTCTGAAGGCGTCGCAGGACTGTCTCAGTCTTCGCCGGCGCGGACCTGACCGTAGTTGAGCACGGCGGTGATGAGCACGCCACCGGCGACGTTTCCGAGGATGACCGCGGTCAGCCAGACGACTGCGTGACCTAGATCGACCTCGCGTTTGAGCACGCCCGTCAGGACCTCGATGGTGGTAGATACCGAGTGATCAAGGCCAGCGATTCCGACGACGAACACCAGTGTCCAGATCAGCACGATCTGTCCGATGACGACGCCGCTTGACTGGATCAGCCACGCGACCAGCGCGATCGCCCAGCCGCCGAGCACGGCGCTCCAGAAAAACGATGCCCAGCTGCCAAGCGTCGCGTGTCGCCCGTCCTCGGCGACCTTGGCCACAATGTCAGGGGCGAGCGCTCCTGTCTTGGTCACGAGCAGAGCGAACAGTCCTACGCCGATCAGGTTCGCGATTAGCACGACCGCCCAGAGGCGCAATGTCCCGAGCAGATGACGGCGCTCGTCCAGAACCAGCGTCACCGGATATAGCGTGTTCTCGGTAAACAGCTGCGCGCGGCCGATGATCACGACGATGAATCCGATCGGGAAGAAGAGTGCGCCGATCAGGTCCGCGTCATGGTGACCTGCGAGCGCGGCCGCCGCTGCGGCTGATGCGACCGGGCCGAACCCCAGAGCGGCCCCAGCGAACAGGCCCGAGAAGGCCAGAGCGCCGATCGGCCGATCGAGTTCCTCGGCAGCCTCGCGCTTGACCCGCTCGTAGATGTCCGAAGCGCTGGCCCGAAGCTGTCCGTGATCGCCTTCGCTGTCATCCCCGTCCTCGCCCGCTGCCATCACCTTGCCTCACCAAGTCTGCCGTGCCCCAGCCCTTCTCGTACACGCAGCTGCGCCAAGGCTGATTCAGGCTAGACGATACAAAAGCCCCGCTTTGCGGGGCTTTCCCAGCGCGCCCGGAGAGATTCGAACTCCCGACCTTCGGTTCCGTAGACCGACGCTCTATCCAGCTGAGCTACGGGCGCGTGCGGCCTCGATTCTAGCCGCGGTATCCCGAAGCAACGCGGCGTCCTCGAGCTTCCCGCAGAGCTTGCTCCCGCCACAGCGGGCCCATCCTGCGTTTAGACGGGAACGCCCCCCGCCTGGACCGACGGCACCTCGCCGTCGCCAGCGGGCGTCCCGGATAGCTCGCGCGCGGGCTCGTAGTAGCGGGCGACCGTGAATCCCACGAGCGTCGGGACGTGGATTGCGAACACGGCGATGGACAGCGTTAGCACCACGAGCGTCCCGCCCGTCACGTGGTTTTGGACGAATGCATAGAGGATTACGCCGCTGATCACGAGGTAGGCCAGGAACGACCACCTCGCCACCTGGAAGAACCTCCGCCAGGGGAAATCCTTGACGCGCGCAAGCGAGGCGATGTTGCCCACCATGAGCAAGGCCGACGCTGCCAGCAGAATGATCGCCGGCGTCAGCGGCACGTGATTCGGAAGGTGAGCAGACAGATAGATGCCTCCGGCCACGATCAGCGCCAGCGACAGCATCGCCACCTCCGTCACCGGCGGGTACTTGCGCTGGCTCATGAGGACCCGAGCTTGGTCATGATCACCAGCGTCGCGACCTGCATCGCGCCCAGAATCCCGGCGCAGTAGATGAAGCGCTTCATCAGGTGCTCGATGACCTCGGGACGGGGACGGGGCTTCTTCAGCTCGATTAGGACGGCGATGTTCGCCGGCTCGAGCAGACCGAGCGCCAGCACCGACATGACGCCCACGACGATGAAGCTCGCGAGCACCCAGCCGTGAACGCCGCTGCTTGCGAACGCGTCCCCCGTGTGAACGCCGAGCTGCCAACCCGCCGCCAGAGTCATCCCGACGACGATGGGCATGATCACGACCATCTTCGGCATAAGGCGCGTCGTGAACTGCACGCGCGCGGGCGGCGGCATCGCACCCATGATCGGCCCGAGCACGAGCCCTAGGAACAGATCGATGATCGTCCACGCCGCTCCGCCTGCGACGTGCAGGAACGTAAGGGGCCAGAGCTTGTCCACGGCGATGGCTACGACCACGGCCGCGGTTGCGATCGCGGCGAAGACCAGGCCCATCGGGGGGACGACCTTGAAATCAGGTATCTCGAGCGCGGGCGGAGCAACCACCACAGGCTCGTCTTGAATCGAGAGCGCCCCTTCGACCATGCGCGCGGCAGTATACATACCTGGGCTCCAGAGATTTACTAGGGCTTTAGGGTCAGCGAACCAGGTCGGGAGCAGCCGGCGCGGCGTTGAGCCAAGCGGAGGGGGCGGGATTCGAACCCGCGGTCCGGGGTCACCGGACGCTGGTTTTCAAGACCAGTGCATTCGACCGCTCTGCCACCCCTCCGGGGCGGCCACGATGCTAGCCCCGGGCGCCGGGGGCAGTCCGAGAGAGCCCAGTCCAGGCTCTACACTGGCTGTTCCCACGGGAGAGGTGGCCGAGTGGCTGAAGGCACTCGCCTGCTAAGCGAGTATGCGGTTCACGCCGTATCGCGGGTTCGAATCCCGCCCTCTCCGCTCTCGCCGAGCATGGAGCAGCGTTCGTGGATAACGCGCAATCTGGTGGACGATTACTGCAGCGTCTTCTCGAGGGCGGGAATGATCCTCTCGACGTCCAGCGGACGCTGTCGATAGCCGACGTAGCCGTCCGGACGAATCAGGTAGGAACATGCCGCGGAGGCGCCGTAGGCAACGCGGAAGTTGTTCTGAAGATCGCGCACAACGCCGATCGGAAGCCATCCGGGCTCGAGCTGCGGGTCGACGATCGCGTACGCTCGCAGCCGGTCCGGCGCGCGCCGCAGCGCCGTCGTCGCCACCTCCCGAACACGGGTGAGCGCCTCCGCCGTATCGGCGTACAAGAGCAGCACGTGCTGGGTGCCGCGGATCAATTCGAACAGCCGTAGCGGGAACGCTGCGCCCGACCGCGCCAAACCGCTGGCGTCGGGCGCGCGAGCTCCGGGACTGGGACCGCCGTCGAACGAGCCATCCTCTGCGACCAGCGGACTGTCCGGATAGCCGACCAACAGTTGCGCCTCGCGCAGCATCACCGTCGCGGGATCGTCAGGGTCAGCGTCGATTCCCGCCCGCGCGTGCCGCACCGTACGCCCCACTACCTCCGCCCCGACCGGATAGCGTTCGACGTGATAGCTCTCGAGGACCCCGGGCGCAGCGATTCCGCGAGCAGCGAGGGCGAGCTTCCACGCGAGGTTATAACCGTCCTGAATCCCGGTGTTCATCCCTTGAGCTCCGGTTGGCGGGTGGATGTGCGCAGCGTCGCCACATATGAAAACTCGCCCCTTGGAATACCGGTCCACGAGGCGATGGCTGATGCGGAACACGGATGACCACCGTAGGTTGCGCGCTCTCACTTTTTCAGGTGCGAGCCGGTCGAGCACCGCCTGGATGTGCTCGAGCGTAGGGGCCGGACGGTCGCTGGCGAAGCCGTGGTCGGTTTCGGTTCCCGCCAACTCAGGGGGCACGAACATAGACATCCTGTAGCGACCCGAGCCAGGCAGCGGGATGCACACCAGGATGTCATCGGTGCTGCCGTCGGTCGTGTGCATCGCGCGGACACCGAGCCCCGGTGGAAATGACCAGGACACCTCGAGGTCCCCGAGCATGTACTCCTCGGCGAAACGCCCTCCCTCAAATCCGAGTCCAAGCTCGTGCCGAACGACCGAGTGCGCGCCATCGCAACCGACCAGAAAATGAGCCCGCACCTGCTCCTCACCGTCGGAACTGGCAAGCATGGCCGTCACGCCGTCCTCGTCCTGCGCAATGCCCGTGAGCTCAACACCGCGCTCTACGCATCCGCCCAATCGCTCTAGGTGCTCATGGAGGATGCGTTCGGTCTCGTACTGCGGCAGCCCCATGAATCCGTAGGGAATATCCGATGGCAGCGACAGCGCTAGTTGCGAGACCTGCTCGCCGTTGACGAACACGATCTGTCCGCTCATCTCGATCGCGGCGTCGAGGATCTCCCTGATCAGGCCCATGTCCTCCCACACCTCGAGCGTCCGAGGCTGGATACCGACGGCCTTCGCGTATTGAGGCGGATCAAGAAGGCGATCGACGACCCGACACCCGACGCTGTGACGACGAAGCTCCGCCGCTACGGTCAATCCCGCGGGGCCGCCTCCAACGACCAGGACATCGACCGCGCTCTCCCTGGATGCCACGCTCCCAAGTCTATGCCGCCTAGGGGCGCCTGCACTCGAGCGAGAGGCGAGCAAGTGGCAGGCGTGGGCGAATGAGCACGGCTGGACCTGTTAGGCGAAGGCCCGGAGCTCGTCGGTCGCTTTCGGACTGCGACTGGGGACCGGATCGTGGTCGGTTCCGTATTCGTCCGGTGGCGTCGCGGCGCCGACTCCGTCGGTGTGGAAGCGGTATGGAAGCAGTGAACCGCAGCGGGTCGCGGCTGCCAGCGGAACGACGGCTCCGCCAAATCGCTCTATAGGCAGGCGATCGCGGCAAACCGCAACAGCACGCGACGTCCCGCCCGCGATAAGCGAGTATGCGGTTCACGCCGTATCGCGGGTTCGAATCCCGCCCTCTCCGCTCCCGCTATGCGGCGGTTTTCGGGGGTTCGGAGGAGTGCTGTTGGCGCTTGCCATCCTTTGAAGCTATGGCAGCGACGGGGACCAAGCCGCCGACGCGTGCAGCCAGACAGAGGCGCCTCGAGCTCGCGGCGGGTCTGGCCACGATCTTTGCGACGCTGCTGATCATCGCTGTCGTCCCGCCGCTGCGCCATTGCGTCGGGCTGGTGCTGCACGGACGCTTCCACGCGCTGCACGCGTACGTTCGCTCGCTGGGCGCCGGCGGGTTCGCGTTGCTGTTTGGCTTGATGCTGGCCCACGCGGTCGTCCTCTACCCGAGTGAGATCGTGACCGCCACGACCGCCTATGTCTACGGGTTCGCTCCAGGCCTGGGATTCGTCGTCTTGGGATGGCTTGTGGCGGCCCTGCTCTCCTACGCGCTTGGCCGCAGCGTCGGACGTCCGCTCCTGCGCTCGCTCCTCGGACGTCGGTTCGTCCGGCTCGAGGACGGCATCGATCGCGGCGGGAGCGCCCTTCTGCTCAGCGGACGCCTGATCCCCATCGTCCCGTTTGCACTGGTCGGCTACGCCGCCGGCGCGACCCACGTCAGCATCTGGCGCTTCTCGTGGACAACCGTGGTCGGCTACCTCCCGCTCACCACGGCCGTCGCGTATCTGGGCTCGCAGGCGCAAACCCTGTCCACCGCCGACCCGTTCGTGTGGATCGCGGCGGCAGGGCTCATCGCGATCCTCGTCGCTGAACGGGTCGCCCACCGTCGCCGCAGACCCGAGTGAGGGACTGCGCGCTCAGAATCTCACCGTGCGGCTCTGTGAAAGCGGTTGGCCGGAGCGGTCGAGGGCCGTCACCGATGCATAGCGGTGCGCGGAATGCAGCGGGATAATCGTCTCGAACCCGCGCCGCCTGGCGATCCCAACCGGCCTGAGCCCGCCGGAGGTGAGGCCTGCGTCGACCCGCCACCCGTGCGCCGCGGTTGCCCCGTTCCAGCTCGCGTACACGAGCTTTGCGCCGCCGTGCGTCTCCCCGTGGGCAGCGATGGCAGGAAGGTGCTCCGGAGCGCTCCGCCAGTCCAGCCACAAGCCCCGGTAGGAGTACATCCCGGAAGGAAGGCCGGCATTGAGCAGAAACGTGCCGTCCGCCGCGAACTCGCTCGTGTCCGCCGCCGTGCCCCAGCCGACGACCACGCGCCCGGATGGAAGGATCTGCACCGAGCCCATCGAGCTGGCGAGGGGTCGTTGGGAGCCCGTGTAGGCAGTGCGGAGCGCGACCGTCCTATGGGCTTCGTCGACGTCCAGCACCAGCCCGCGCGATTCGTCTTTGGTTTGCGTCGGGCCGTTTGAGCTGTTGTCGAAGACCGTGAGCAGCCGGTCGGAGACCTGTTGGGCGTCGTGCTGCCAGGCGAATCCCGCACCGGGACCGATCTGAAAGTCGCTGCGCCTGCCGCCCAGCGTCCACAGCACCCTGCCGGTGCTGCGCTCGAGCTTGTACAGAGCCCATGTGTGCCGAGCCGAGACCAGCAGGTTGCCGTCCGAAGCCTCGCTGATGGAGTTCGCGTGCAGGTAGTCGTAGGGCTCCGCGAGCGGCTCGTAGGAGTCCCCGATCGGCACGTGCTCGCCGCTTCGCCACTCGAACAGCAGACGCCCGGTTGCGACATCCACCTCCTGGATGATCGACTGAACCGCGTGGCCGCGCTTCGGACCGCCGATCGGAGATAGGTCGGTCGGCACCACCTCCGGATAGCAGGTGAACAGGGCGGTTCCCCTGGATGTCAGCCGCAGCGCGTGCATGTCCATCGACCGGCCGCCCGCGGCGCGCACCCGGGGCAGCTCGCGGTAGCGGCGATCGACGATCACGGCCTCGCCCTGCCCGTATCCGGTGGTGAGGACCTTGCCCTCCCACCAGATCAGCACCGGCTGGCCCTTGTAGCTGGCGCTCGTGAAATTCGTAACCTCCAGGCCCGGTGCCACTGGCCTGAACCAGACCGGCTCTCCCCGCCGGTCGGCGATCAGCGGCCCGTACTGCTCAGAGCCTTGGAGCGATACGGGTCCAGGCCCCAGGAACAGGTAGCCGGTTGGATCGCTGCGGCCGAGCAGCAGCGACGCCAACCCGTCCTTGTCCTCGTCGCCATCCGTGATCGTGACTGTTGGCGGGCGAAGGTCCGGGCGGGTATGGAACGTGCGGACCGAGCCGGTCGGCTTTACCGCGAATGATTTGATTCGCGGGGCGCTCGGTGCCCCGCTCAGGAGCTCGATTGCCCCTGTGCCGGCAGCGGCAACCCCAGCGGCGACTGCCGCCCCCTGCAGCAGCTGGCGTCTGGTGAGGTCCCGGCCGACGCCGGCGTCAATCAGGGCGGAGCTGGGGCGCGGGAGCGATCATGGACAAGCTTCATTGCTACCGATAGCGGCATAAGTTCTCCATAACACACCAGCGTCGCGGACGGATCGCGCTGTGCGCTATGTGGGGGAAGAACCGGGTCGTGCCCCCATTCGCCCGCCGATGAAACCGAGGGCGACGACAACACCGAGGGCCCCAAGCGCAGCCGTGAGGCGAAAGCCGGAGTGCATGGCGGTGGCGAACGCATCATGCGAAACGCGCTCGAGGCCGGCTGCCGCGGTCGGGAAGCGTCGCGCTAACTGGGCAGTGGACGCGGTCCCCAGGATGCTGTTGACCGCGTGCTCCTGCACACCAGAAAGCGCTCCAGCGGCATGCGCCTTGTGGACGCTGGAGTGAAACGCGGACGTGAACACCGCGGTTGTCAGACCCAGGCCGATCGAACCCCCAGTCAGCTGCAGCATGTGGAGCGTGCCGCCGCCAAGACTCGCCCTCGAGGGGTCGAGCGCGGTGACCCCAGCGGTCGTGGCCGACGACAAAAACAGTCCGAGCCCCGCGCCGAAGACGACCATTCCTGGAAGCAGGCCGACGTAGCTTGAAGTGCCCGTGATCAGCGAGAGCAGGACCAGCCCTATCGTCATCAGGGCCGCTCCCGTGGCCGTCGTTGGCTTGGGCCCGAGCCGGTTGTACAGCGGACCCGCCAGAAACGACACCGCGCCGTAGACGAGCATCAGGGGCAAGAGTCCGACGCCCGCTCGCAGCGGCGAATAGCCGAGCAGTTTCTGCGTGAACTGCGGCAGGTAGAGCAGACAGGCAAAGAAGCCGGCAGCCATCAGCGGGATTGCCACGCAGGCAGCGGCGAATTGGCGACTTCGCGTGACATCCGGCGGGATCAAGGCGGTAGCTCCGCGCCGTCGCACATGTCTCCAGAACGCGCCGATGCACACCACGAACACAACTAGAAGCCCGATCACCCGCCAGTCGTCAAGGCCCAGACTGGAGGCCTGGTTGAGACCGATGAGCAGGGCAAAACAGCCGCCGCTCAACATGACGATTCCAGCGATGTCGATGCGCTCGCGCGTGGTCGACTGCGGCTGGTTGATTTTCAGCCAGGTCATCACGCTGGCGACGAGGGCTACCGGAATGTTCACGAAGAACACCCACCGCCAGCTGGCTGCGTCGGTCAGCGCGCCGCCGATCATGGGCCCAAGCGCGTTGCCGGTTCCCGCCACGCCAAGGATCAGGCCTCCGGCCAGGCCGGCCAGCCGTGGGGGCAACGCCGCGTAGGTCATGCCCAGCGTTGCCGGCCACATGAGGGCCGCACCTATCCCCGCCAGACCCCGGGCAGCGATCAACCAGCCCGCGTTCTGAGCCACTCCGCTGAGCACCGAGAAGAGCGCGAAGATCGCCGCTCCCCAGAGAAACGTCCGGCGTCTCCCGAGCGCATCGGCGAGCCGTCCGCCGGCGACTATGAGCACACCGAAGACCAGGTTGTACGCGTTGATCACCCACTGAACCTGGGAGACGTCGATCGAGAACTCTTTCTCGATCGCGGGGAGTGCGACGCTTGGCGCTGTCGTGTCGATCGCAATCACGAATACAGCCAGCGCCATCGCCGCCAACGCGAACGCCGTGCCGGGCCGGAGGCGCTCGCGGTCAGCGACTGCAGCTGGGTCGGCTCGCGCTTGTGGGTCGGGCGCGCCCGGCATTTCGGCTCGGCGAGAAGTCACCCGAGGCGACCCTTACGCCGCTGCGGCCACGAACGTCAACGGCAGCCGGTCGGGACCACGGTTGGCGGCGTTGCGGTACCAGCGAACCTCCTGATCGGCTATATGCATTTCCTGGAGCCGCTCGAACAGCACACGCACCGCAATCACGGACTGCTCGCGCGCCAGGCGAGCGCCCGGACATCCGTGCGGACCGTGCCCGAAGCTCATGATCCGGCCTGCGTTGCGTCTCAAGTCAAAGCGGTCAGGATCGGGGAAGTGCGAGCTATCGCGGTTGGCCGCGGCGATCGACAGCTGGACGATCGCGCCGGCCGGAATCGTCTGGTCACGCAGCTGCAACTCGTCGCGCGGGACACGCGGGATCAGGGTCACCGGTGGCTCATAGCGGAGCGTCTCGTTGATCGCACCTGCCAGTAGCGATGGGTCCGCCCGAACCGCAGCTTCATCGTCGGGACGGGTGAGCAGCAGCCATACGACGTTGCCGATCAGGTTCCGGACCGGGAGATGGCCGGCGAGCAGGAGCATCACGGTGTTCGCAACGATCTCCTCCTCAAAGCCGGCGTCTTGCTGGTCGCTGAGCGCCACCATCGTGCTGAGGAAATCCTCGCGCCGCTGCGTTCGCCTGGCCGCCACCAGCTGCCGGAAGTAGTCGCTCATCTCAAGGCTGGTCGTGACCATCGCCCGGGTGGCCTCCTCGGTGATCGGAAGCTCGTTGAAGAACTCCACGAAGTCCTGCGACCAGGAGACGAAACGATCACGGTCCGCCCTCGGCGCGCCCACGAACTCGGCCAGAACATATGCCGGCAGCAACAAGCCGAAATCCTCAGATACGTCGAGCGTGCCGTGGGACAGCCGGCGGTCGATCAGCTCGTGGGCCACGCGCTCGGTCGGCTCAGCCAGGGACTTGATCGCCTGTGCCCCGAAGCCGTGATGCATCAGCCGGCGCAGTCGTGAATGCTCCTCCCCGTCCGTCATCATCAGCCAGCTGGAAAAGAAGGGCAGAAGTGCCCGTACCTCATCGCGGACCGATGCCGGGGCTGCCTCCACGAAGGCCGCGACGCGGTTCGCGCTGAGACGCGGATCGGAAAACAGGTTGGCGACGTCGTCGTAGCGGAACACGAACCACTGCCCCAGGGACTTGCGGAACAGCACCGGAGAGTGCTCGCGCAGCCAGGCCAGGTCGTCAAACGGGTCGTCAAGCTTGCCCGCGTCCTCGAGGAAGAACGGCTCCGGCGCATCCCGCATCGCGCGCCAAGCCTAGTCGAGTCGATGGTGGGTTGTGACTCCCCAGCACCGCCCCAGCCGCGATGCCGGTCCTAGGTCAGCGCGTCAAGGCCGCGCAGACGGCGAGCGTGTCGGCCCGCCTGAGGAGGCTGAAGGCGTGCGGCTCGAGGTTCGGCCGCAGCTGCTCGTCGACGGAAACCGTGGCCGACCGTCGTCCATCCAGAGTCGCGGCGAAGAACTGCGTGTAACCGGGAAAGTTGCCGGTGTGCCCATACACGGTGCCGCAGCGCGTGCGGTAGCGGAAGATCGCGAAACCGGCGGAATTGACGCCTGGCCCCGGCGGCTCGGAGTCGCCGTTGACCAGCGTCCGAACCTGCGCGCTCCGGACCCGGGCAGAGAGCAGTCGTCCGCCGACGTATCCGCGAGCGAAGCGGTTTAGATCGGCCGGCGTGGAGACCACACCGCCGGCGGCCCAGACCCAGGCGGGGTTGATGGCGGTGCTGAGGTCCTCCTGCTTGCCATCGGTGAGCTGATAGCCGTGGAACAGCGGCCGCGGCATCTTCACGGTGCTCGGCAGCTTCGTATGCCGCAATCCGAGTGGTCCGAGCACGAGGGTCTGCAGCTCGTGCTCGTAGGACTGACCGGTCGCCTGCTCGACCATGAGTCCGACGATCAGGTTGTCGGACTTGGAGTAGTTGTACTTCGTCCCGGGCGTGAACAGCAGCGGCTCGTTCTCCACGAACCCAACCAGCTGCTGAGGCGTTGGAGCCTCGGTCGGGGAAGCCGAAAGCGCCGCCAGATACGAAGGGCTCTCGGTGAAGTTGGGAAGCCCACTCGTGTGACCGAGGGCTTCGGCCAGGGTGACGTGCCCCCAGGCGGCCGGCAGGTAGGACAGCCTCTTGCCGATGGTGTCGTTCAGGGACAGCGCTCCGCGGGAGACCAGGGCAAGCGCCACCGCACCGCTGAACGCCTTCGAGGTGCTGGCCAGCCGCATGGCATCGCCTGCCGCCGGCGGGGGGCCCCCAATGCGCGCCCGGCCCCCCGAGTACGTGCTCGTCGCCTTTCCGCGCTGCACCACTGCTATCGCTCCCACCGGGCCGCGCTTGGCCCGGACGAGCTGGCGAAGAGCATTGTTCAGCGCCCGCCCAGCGGCTGCCACTGAGCCGGATCTCGTGCTCGCGCCGGCCGCGACCGGCGTCGCGACTGCCGCAGCGATCAGCGCCACCAAGGCAAGCCTCCTCACGCGATGAACCCTACGGGCTCCACGCGATCAGGGCAACAGCTGACCCCGGCCCGGCGTCGATCGGGAGCTGAACGCCGGACGTACGCGCTGGAGGTAACCCTGCGCTCACATTCCCGGCCAGAATCGTTGTGCCGCTCGATGGCCGGGAGTACATTGGCCAGGGTGGCCGCCGACGACCACTGACCAGCCGTCGTCACGAGGAGAGGGACATGTACGAGCGGAACGGCGAGAAGTACTTCATCGTCGATGCCCACACTCACTACTGGGACGCGAGCCCACCGAACTGGGTAAAGGGGCAGGAGCAATACGCCAAGGGCTGGATCGAGTGCTTCCACGCCTACATGGGGCTCGGTCCGCCGGAGACGCACTGGACGCTCGAGAAGTTCATGAAGTACTCGGAGGAGGATTTCCTCAAAGACGTGTTCGAGGACGCCGGCGTGGACGTGGCGATCCTGCAATCCACCTACCTCAGGGAGTGGTACACGGAGGGCTTTAACACCGTGCAGCGCAATGGCGCGCTGGCCGAGAAGTACCCGGGCAAGTTGATCGTCAACGGTCGCTGGGATCCCCGCGAGGGGGAGGAGGGCCTGCGCCAGCTGGAAGAGGACGCCAGGCGCTACCACCTCAAGGGGGTCAAGCTCTACACGGCCGAGTGGTACCGAGGCTCCCGGGGCTGGACGCTCGCCGACGAGCAGTGCAAGCCGTTCTACGAGAAGTGCAAGCAGCTCGGGATCAAGAACATCCACGTGCATAAGGGCCCGACGATCTGGCCCCTTGACAAGGACGGCTTCGATGCCAAAGACGTCGACGTCGCGGCGACCGACAACCCGGAGCTCAACTTCATCATCGAGCACGTCGGACTGCCCCGAATCGAGGACTTCTGCTTCATGGCCACTCAGGAGCCGAACGTCTACGCCGGCCTGGCGGTGGTCCTGGGCGGCCTGATGTTCGCCCGCCCGCGCTTCTTCTCCAAGGTGATGGGCGAGCTGCTGTTCTGGGTCGGCGAGGACAAGATGCTGTTCGGCAGCGACTACGGCATCTGGGAGCCGAAGTGGCAGGTCGACGGCTTGCTCGACTGGGACTATCCAGACGATCAATATTCCGATTACCCGCGCGTCACGGACGCCACCAGGCGCAAGATCCTGGGCCTGAATGCGGCTGCGCTCTACGACATCGACGTCCCTCAGGAGCTGCGCCTGCCGGAAGAGGTCGGGGCGCCGGGAGACCAGGAGGACGCCCAGCTCGTAGAGCAGGCGTGATGCCCGGCCGGAGCGCATTGGTGCCGGGCGCGGCGAGCGACGCGGGCGCCGAGGCGCGCGTGCTCGACGCCTTGGGCTCCGTGATCGACCCCGAGCTCGATGAGCCGATCACGGCACTGCGTTTTGTCAGCCACGTGGAGGTCACGCCCGACGGGGATGCGCGGGTGCGGCTGCGGCTACCGACGCCGCAGTGCGCACCCAATTTTGCGTTCCTGATGGCCGCCGACGCCAGGCGGGCCGTAAGCCGGGTATCCGGTATCAGGCGCGTGAGCGTGGAGCTCGAGGATCACTACACCGAGCGGGAGATCAATTCCGCGCTCGCGCGCGGCCAGGGATTCACCGGGGCATTTCCCGGCGAGACCGAGGACGACGAGCTGGAGGCGCTGCGCGCCGTGTTCAGCCGCAAAGCGCTGATCGCGCGGCAGTCCCGGATCTGCGAGCGGCTGCTCGCGGCCGGCGCGAGCTCAGACGAGATCGTCGCCATGCGTCTCCGCCAACTGCCCGACTACCCCCAGACGCGCCGCTGCCTAGAGCTGCGGCGGCAGCTTGGGATTCCGTGTGAAGCAGGCTCGGCGGCGTTCGTTAACCCCGGCGGTGAGCCCGTCGACGCCGCCGGGCTCGAGCGCTGGCTCAGGGGGGCGCGGCTGGTCCGCACCAGCCTGGAGGCCAACGGCGAGATCTGCCGCGGTCTGCTCGCGGCCCGGGAGAAGCAACGAGACCACGAGGAGGTTGCAGGATGAAGGCCGCGAGGTTGCATGCCTACAAGGAGCAGCTGAAGCTCGACAGCGTCGAGGAGCCGAAGACGGTGGGACCGCTCGACGTGGTGGTTCGGATCGGCGCCGCCGGCCTGTGCCGAACGGATCTGCACATCCAGGAGGGGCAGTGGGCCGAGAAGTCCCAGGTCAAGCTCCCCTACACGCCGGGACACGAGAACGCCGGCTGGGTCCACGAGGTGGGCTCGGCCGTGACCAACGTCGAGCGTGGCGACACGGTCATTGTTCACCCGTTCATCTCCTGCGGGCTTTGCGTGCCCTGCCGCCAGGGCGACGACATGCATTGCCTGAGCGGCTCGTTCCCCGGCATCGACCGTGACGGCGGCTTCGCCGAGTTCCTGCTGACCTCCGCGCGGTCGGTGGTCAAGCTCGACCCGGGGCTTGCCCCCAAGGACATCGCGGCGCTGGCCGACGCCGGCTTGACGGCCATCCACGCGGTCAAGAAGGCGATCCCCGTGCTGAGCGCCGGGACCAGCGCGGTCGTGATCGGCGCGGGTGGGCTCGGCCACATCGGGATCCAGTGCCTGAAGGCGATGACGCCGGCAAAGGTGATTGTCATCGACCCGTCGGAGAAGGCGCTGGCGCTGGCCGGCGAGATGGGTGCCGACGAGACAGTGCGCGTCGGCGACAGCCATGTCGAGACGGTCAAGGAGATGACCGACGGCCTCGGCGCCGAGGCGATTGTCGACTTCGTCGGCGAGAAGGGGGCGATCGAGGACGGGATCGAAATGGTCCGCGACGGCGGCTTCTACTACGTGATCGGCTACGGCGAGAACATCAATGTCCCGACGATCGACGTCATCTCCCGCGAGATCTCGTTCATCGGCAACCTGGTCGGCACATACAACGACCTGGTGGAGCTGATGACGCTGACCGCCGAGGGCAAGGTCAGCCTGCACACATCGACGTACCCGCTGGACGCCATCAACGATGCAATGGCCGACCTCGACGGGGGCCGCCTGCAGGGCCGCGGCATCCTCGTGCCGGCGGGCGCGTAGCCGCCGTCCTAACCGAGCTCGGCGGCCAAGCCGACCGCGCGCCTAGCGCGGCTTGGTGGCGGTCCGGAAGACGTGGTCCCAGAACGGGGCGCTGATGCCGAAGCCGCGCTCGTGGTCCTGGAAGTGGTGGCGCATGTGAAGCATGCGCAGCGTGCGCCCGAGCGCCGTCTTGGGCCGGTGATGGTGCACGTGGTAGTGCAACATGTCGTAGGCCAGATAGCCGCCGAGGAAGCCGGCGCCGAACGGCAGGAACGCAGGGCTGCCGAGCACGGCGTAGAACCCGAGCACGAACAGAGCCGCGAGAGGCACGCTGACCGATGGCGGCATCACAAGCCGCATGGGGTCGTTCGGGTGGTCGTGGTGGACGCCGTGGATGATCCAGTGCAGCCGCGCGCCGATGCCTTTCTCGGGCTCGAAGTGGAACACGATCCGGTGAAGCCAGTACTCGGTCAGCGTCCAGAACAGGTAGCCGCCGGCGATCCAGCCCAACGTCGGCCAGCCCGACCCGCGCACGATTCCCTCCACCAGCAGAACGACGATCGCCGGGCCGAACAGGAGCGGCGGCACGCTGGGGTGAACGCGCGAGACCTTGTCCAGGAGTTTCGACTCGAACATGGCCGGCGAGGCGCGCAGCACCTCGCTGCGGCTCATGCCCTCAAGCTCTTCGGGGTGGACGGCCATGACCGCAAGAATAGCTGGGCAATACGCGCCACTAGGCTCGGTGCGATGCCCAAGGCTCCCCAGGCGCGGTGGTGGACGGTGCGTCGCGCCCAGAACCGAAAGCCCGCCACCTACCGCTGCCCGCTGTGCGGCAACCGCCTTCCCGCGCTCTCAGAGCACATGCTGATTACGCCCGAGGGCGACGCGTCCCAAAGGCGCCACGCCCACACGGAGTGCGTGTTGCAGGCACGCCGCCGCGGCCAGCTGCCGACGCACGATGAGTGGATGAAGACCCAGCCGCGAGCGCCCTCGCCCTGGCGTAGGGTTCTCCGCCGATGGCAAGGCAGCTGAAGCTTGGCCTCAACCTCGGCTACTGGTCCGGCGGACCGCCGCCTGGCACAGCCGAGTCGGTCAAGGAGGCTGAGCGCCTGGGCTTCGACTCGCTGTGGACGGCAGAGGCCTACGGTTCCGATGCGCTGATGCCGCTGGCCTGGTGGGGGTCACACACCGAGCGGCTCAAGCTGGGCACGGCGATCGTTCAGATCTCGGCGCGCACACCGGCGGCCACGGCGATGGCCGCCATGACCCTCGACCACTTATCCCAGGGCCGCCTGATCCTCGGTCTCGGCGTCTCCGGACCGCAGGTGGTGGAGGGGTGGTACGGGCAGCCGTTCGCCAAGCCCCTCGCGCGCACGCGCGAGTACATAGGCATCCTCCGCGACATCTGGGCCCGGCGGGGACCGGTTAGCAGCGAGGGCCCTCACTACCCGCTGCCGCTCAAGTCCTCGCCGCAGGGTCCTGAGCCCACCGGCCTTGGCAAGCCGCTCAAGTCGAGCATCCACCCGCTGCGCGAGGAGATCCCGATCTACCTGGCGGCCGAGGGACCAAAGAACATCGCCCTGGCCGGCGAGCTCTGCGACGGCTGGCTGGCGCTTTTTTATTCGCCCCACCACGACGACTTCTACCGCCGGTCGCTGCAGGAGGGGCTCGGGCGGCCCGGCGCGCGTCGCTCGCAGCAGGAGTTCGAGGTCGCGGCGACCGTGCCGCTGATCGTCACCGACGAGCTCGAGCAGGCGGCCGACGCCCTGCGCCCGATGTACGCGCTCTATTTCGGCGGGATGGGCGCCAGGAGCGCCAACTTCCATGCCGACGTGGCGACCAGGATGGGCTACGAGCGGGAGGTGGCCCGCATCCAGGAGCTGTACCTGGCCGGAAAGAAGCAGGAGGCGGCGGCGGCCGTCCCCACCAAGCTGCTCGACCAGCTGACGTTGATCGGGCCCAAGGAAAAGATCCGCCACGACCTCGAGGCCTGGCGGGAATCGATCGTCACCACGCTGCTGGTGGCCGGCGACCCGGCGACCCTGCGTACCGCGGCCGAGTTGGTGATGGACTGAATAGAAAGGGCCGGCACGCGCTCTGCGCGCGGCCGGCCCCGTCTAATCGATCTACGCGTCGTGGTACAGCGCGAACTCCCACGGGTGGGGGCGCATTCGGATCGCGTCGACCTCTTCCTCGCGCTTGTAGCGGATGTAGGCCTCGAGCAGGCCGCTGGTGAAGACGTCGCCCTCGAGCAGGAACTCGTTGTCGGCCTCGAGCGCGTCCAGCGAGGCCTCGAGCGAGGACGGGACCGTGCCGATCTGGGCCAGCCTCTGCTCCGGCAGCTCGTAGATGTCGGCGTCGAGCGGCTCGCCGGGGTCCAGCTGACGCTTGATGCCGTCGAGTCCGGCGAGCATCAGCGCGCTGAACGCCAGGTAGGGATTGGCCGTGGGGTCGGGCGAGCGGAACTCGATCCGCTTGGTCTTCGGCGCTTCGTGATACATCGGCACGCGCACGCAGGCCGAGCGGTTGCGCGCCGAGTAGACCAGGTTGACCGGCGCCTCGTAACCCGGCACCAGCCGGCGATAGGAGTTGGTGGTGGGGGCGCAGAAGGCCATCAGCGCCCGGGCGTGCGTCAGCAGCCCGGCGATGTAGCTCCTGGCCAGATCCGAGAGGTGCGCGTAGCCGCCCTGCCCGAACATCAGCGGCTCGCCGTCCTTCCACAGAGACTGGTGGACGTGCATTCCGGAGCCGTTCTCCTCGAAGATCGGCTTGGGCATGAACGTGGCGGTCTTGCCCGCGGCCGCCGCGGTGTTCTTGACCACGTACTTGTAGATCATCATCTGGTCGGCCATCTGCAGCAGCGGCTGGAAGCGCATGTCGATCTCGCCCTGCCCGCCGGATGAGACCTCGTGGTGGTGAAACTCGCAGCGGATCCCGAGCGACTCCATGGCCAGCACCATCTCGCCTCGCAGGTTCGCCAGCGAGTCGGCCGGAGGCACCGGGAAGTAGCCCTCCTTCTGCCGAAGCTTGTAGGCCAAGTTGGGCGTGGTGCTCGGCGACTGGCCGGTGTTCCAGAACCCCTCGCTGGAGTCAACCTCGTAGAACGCGCGGTGCTCGACCTGCTCGTAGGCGATGTGGTCAAAGACGAAGAACTCGGCCTCGGGCCCGAAATAGGCGACGTCGGCGATTCCCGACTGAACCAGGTGTCGCTCAGCCTTTTGGGCCACGAAGCGAGGATCACGGGCGTAGGGCGAACCCAGCACGGGGTCGGCCACCGAGCAGACCAGCGACAGCGTGGGCCGCGTGTAGTAGGGATCGATGAACGCGCTAGCCGGGTCCGGCATCAGCAGCATGTCCGACTCGTGGATCTCCTGAAAGCCGCGGATCGACGAGCCGTCGAAGCCCAGCCCGGACTCGAAATCGTCGACATCGATGCCGCCAATGGGCAACGTCATGTGCTGCCAGGTGCCGGGCAGATCAACGAACTTCAGATCGACCAGCTGCACACCGCGCTCCTGCGCAAACTCCAGGACCTCGGGCGCGGTGCTGGCTCCGGCGGCGGCCGCCGTGCGGCCGGTGTCGGTGGTAATGGTCACCCTCTCTTCCTCCTTTTGCGTCTCCGTAGGAGCGAGCCTATCTCGGTTTCGTAAGCGGCCGTCAATCAACAAGTCGTTCGTTGGCAGCCAAGACCTGGTCGGCCTTGATGCCCAGGCTGAGGCGCTCGCGGCCCTCCGACTCGTAGGGGGAGAGACCGGAGAGCTCCTGCACGCGTGCCAGGCGGTAGCCGACCGTGTGGCGGTGAAGCGACATCGCCGCCCCCGTCTCGATCGTCGAGCCGTCGTGCGCCAAGAATGCGCGCACCGTCTCCACGAGCTCGGTCCCGTGGCGGGCGTCGTAGGCGCGGAGCGGGGAGATCGTTTCCGCGCGCAGGCGCTCCAGCTCCGCCGGGTCCCGCAGCAGGATGCCCACCAGCAGGCGATAGGTGCCGTCGGCCGCCGGTGTTAGGCGGCCCAGCTCCCGCAGCAGCTGCTCCTCGCGCACGGACTTCGCCGAAGCTGCGAGCCCTACGGACCGGGGGGCGGCCGCAGCCGCCCCCCGATCCTCCGCTTGCCTCATGCCGTCGATGGCGCCGTCTGGGACGAGGACTCCGAGGCGAACGCCGGCACTCCGGACGGCAGCGCCAGCGAGGGCACGTCCGAGGGATAGACCTCGTGGCCGTGCTCGGCGATGTCACCCTCTTCCATGTTCTTGTCCGACATCCGTAGCGGGATGAACAGGCCGACCAGCTTGAGCAGCACGAACGTGACGATGCCCGTCCAGCAGATCACGAACAGTGCCGCCAGCGCCTGCCACTCGAGCAGGTGGGCGCTGCCGTGGATCAGGCCCGTGGCCGTGCCGGCCGCGGTCAGGCCGTGCTTGCCACTCTTGTAGAAGAGCGCCATCTGCGGGTCAGCGAAGATGCCGACCAGCAGGCCGCCCATCAGCCCCGCGATCCCGTGCGTGTAGATCACGCCCAGCGTGTCGTCCACGTTGCGGAACGGCCGGAGTCGGCTCAGGTAGTTGAGCGCGAAGTAGACGACCGTCGAGCCGATCACGCCCAGGGCGATCGCGCCCCAGCCGTTCACGTATCCGGCCGCGGGCGTGATCACCACCAGGCCGGTGATGATGCCGTTGACGCCCGAGATCAGGCCCGGCTTGCGACCGGTCAGGTAGTCCCAGGCGATCCAGATCGTGAACGCGACAGCGGTGCACAGGTTGGTGTTCAGCACGGCCGCGGCCGCCGACATGTTGGCGGCATACGGGTCGCCTCCATTGAATCCGTTCCACCCCATCCACAGCAGGCCGGCGCCCACGGCCAGCATGGCCACGTTGTTGGGCGCGTCGATCTCGCGGTCCCGCTGCAGCCGTGGTCCGATCACCGCCGCCGCGACGAACCCCGCCACGCCGGCCGAGAGGTGGATCACGTAGCCGCCGGAGAAGTCGACCGCGCCCTTCTGGGCGAAGAAGCCGCCGCCCCAGATCAAAAACGCGTCAACGCAGTAGACGCAGGTGATCCACAGCACGCAGAACGGGATCCAGGCCTTGAGGTTCACCCGCCCCAGCACGGACCCCAGCGCCAGGATCGGCGTGATCGCGGCGAACACGAACTGGAAGTAGACGAGCGCCGACTTGGGGAACGCCTGGCTGCCGATCAGGGGGATATTCGACTGATGCTGAAGCTCGGTGTGCGAGAGCACCGGACCCGGCTTGCCGATGAAGTTCCCGAAGAAGCCGTGATGCGACAGTCCGTGGAACGGCGAGCCGAATCCCATCTTGAAGCCCCACAGGACCCAGACGATCAGCACGATGGAGAACGTGCCGAAGACCAGCATCATGCTGTTGATCGACCAGCGCTTCTGCATCACACCGCCGTAGAGGACCGCGAGGCCCGGCACGCTCATCAGGCCGACGAGCGTTGCGGCTGTTATCTGCCAGGAGGTATCTCCGGAGGTCAGCCAGGAAGGCGCTTCGAGTGGCATGGATCTCCTTGTCCTGTAGGGGACACGCACGAAATGGCCACCGCCGAGGCGATGGTCGGCCCACTGGGCCACTTCATTGCGGGAGTGTGCGCCGGGCGCCGCCAGCCAGCCATGGCCTTGGGTCTAGGGAACCGACGCGCCGTCTGGACATTGGGATAAACGGACCCCGCGTGGTGCGGGAAAGCGGGATCCGGGCAGCGGCGGGGCCGCTTCCGGCCGACGGCCCGGTCGGCCCCCCGGCTCCTCAGTGCCCCTCAGTCGCCGACGGGCAGCCCGGCCTTGCGGCAAGCCGACGCGATGGTCTGGGCGGACTGCTTCGTATAGGCGCCGGGAGCCTCCACCGAGGCGCAGATCGAGCGGGCGACCTGCCCGCAGTGATAGATCTCCTGCGTCCCGGTCGCGGCCGGAACCGTGACGTAAATGCACCCGCGCGACGAGCTCGGGCTCGAGCTCGCCAGCGACGCGACGACCACCACCACCGCGATGACAGCGACCACGATGGCCACGCCACGGATCATCCACTGCTCGCGCGTGGAGAGGCGACGCGTGGCGCGGAGCGTCTCGGCGCGATCCGGGGGGAGGATCAGCACCGCTCGAGTGTAGGCAGCCGAGGGTCCGTCAACTCCGAGGATTCAGAGCCTGACCGCGGTGCCTCGCGGCAGCACCAGCACCGAGCTCCGGGCGCGGTCGAGGCTAGAGCGCATGGCTCCGCTGAGGGCGATGCGCCCTGCCGCGGCGCCCGGCTGTGAACCCACGACCACCAGCTGGGCCGCGCCATGGCCGTCGTCCGAGAGGACGGTGGCCCCCAGCGCGGAGGCCAGCGCGTCGGCGGTCTCGGTGACGTCTGGGTCCTCGCCATCGGGGAACGCGGCGATGAAGCCGATCGGGGCCTCGGCGTCCGCGCGCAGACCGGCCGGTGCGACGGCGACCGCCACCGAACCACCTTCCAGCATGTCCTGAGCGGTGCCTCCGGGCTCGACCCTGCCGGGCGGTGTGCGGTAATCGGAACCGAACACCACCATCGACGCTCCCTCGGAGCTCGCCAGCTGGGACAGTCCCTCGCGGGTAGAGGCGCTGAACACCACGTGGCGGGGGATATCCGGCTTGCCCAGCCACGTGGCGCCCTGCTCGAGCCGGTGGTCCGCATCGTGCTGGGCCAGCTGCTCGCGTCCCGGATCGTATTCCCGGCTGTGGCGCACGTAGGCCAGCGCGAGCCGGGCCCCGGTCCGCTCCAGCAGACGCCCCAGCGCGAGCGCGTCGTCATCGTTGGGGGTCCCGTCGTAGGAGATGATGATGTCCGCGCTCATCGTGGGCTGCAATCGTGCCGCGCCGCCGCCCATGCGCCATTGGCCATCTGGCCAAGGATCCGCGCTGACGTCTGTACACCGGGGGTGTGCCACGATCGATCCTGTGAGGCTGCCCCGGTGCATCTAGCGACAGCGGCTCCGTTAGCCACTGTGGCCGTGCCGGCGTTGCACGTCCACATTCACATCCATCCCAAGTTCCACGGGCCGCCGTTCGACTACTGGGCACTGGCGGCCGCGGCCGCTCGCGAGCTGGATCGGTGTTCCGGGTCCCGGCGAGCCGTTGCTGATAGCGGCCGGCATCCTCGCTGCCCACCACAAGCTGAACATCGTCTCGGTGATCGTGGTCGCGTTCGCCGCCGCCTGGGCGGGGGGCATGTTCGGCTGGCTGGTGGGACTGAAGGCCGGCCGGACGCTCTTGACCGCACACGGGCCGCTACGCAGGCTACGTCACTACTGGCTGACACGTGGCGATGAGGTCTTCACGCGCTACGTGGCAATAGCGGTACTGGTGGCGCCGTCGGTCATGGCCGGTATCCACCGCGTGCGCTGGACCGTTTACATATTCCTCAACACGGTGTACGCGATCGCCTGGTCGGTGGGAATCGGTCTGGGTGCCTACTACGCCGGTCCGCCGATCGTCGATGCTGCCACCGACCTGGGATGGGTGTTTGCGGGCGGGCTGGGGCTACTGGTGGTTTTGGGTGTGTGGCTCGAGCTCCGCCGCAGGCGCCACCAGCGCGAGCACGAGCAGGCAGCGTGATGGCGGCGCTTAACGGCTCGAGGGCCCGGCGCGCTGCCAGCTACGACCGGCGGCCGCCGGCGCCGCCGCCCAGCAGGCTCAGCATGAACAGGAAGACGTTGAAGATGTCCAGGAAGATGCCCGCCGCGATCGGCACCGCGCTGGCCATCGTCGCCCGGTGACGCAGGCGGTTGAAGTCGAAGATCGTGAAGGCGCCGAACACGACCAGACCGAGAACGGCGTAGATGACGTTGCCGTGCGGGATCGCGATGAAGATGCCGATGATCCCGAACACGATCAGGGCGAGCAGCGCCCAGAAAAGCGTCCGCGCCCACGTCGACAAGTCGCGCTTCGTGGCATATCCCACCGTGCCCAGCGCGGCCACGAACGCCGCGGTGGCGCCGGCGGCCTGGTAGAGGACGCCGGGCTCGGCCTTGGCGTAGAGCGCCAGCACGGGGCCGATGGCCATGCCCAGCAGCAGCCCAAGCCCGAACAGCAGCCCGATCGCCAGCTGCTCGCGGCCGCGGGCCGAAGCCATGTTCAGCCCGAAGATGCAGGCGAAGGCGCCGATGAAGAAGACGATCCACAGATGCCCGCTCGTGTTGCGCGTGATGAACGCGCCGAGCGCCGTACACCCCAGGGTCAAGGCCACGAGTCCCATGACCTGGCCGAACACGGATCGCGTCCGGTCTGCAGTTATCGGGCCCCGGCCGGCCGTCAGCTGGTCATATGTGGGCATCAGTGCTGCTCCTGTGTCAGATTGGTCAGAAAAGTAACGGTAGACGATAGTGCCGCTGTGCGAGGTAGTTATTGCGTTTGCGAGACGGGTAGGATCGCTAACCGCGGATGCCGAATGATCGCCGCCTGACCCCTCCGTTTTTGCGTCAGCTGGCAGGCGATGCTCTGGGGCTGGGACGCTCGGCACAGTCGCGGCGCTCTGCAGGGCTCGAGCCCCGGACCAAGACCGCCGACAAGGTCGTGCAGTCGGTCTGTCCTTACTGCGCTGTCGGCTGCGGCCAGAAGGTGTACGTGAAGGACGAGAAGGTCGTACAGATCGAGGGCGACCCGGACTCGCCGATTTCGCGCGGCAGGCTGTGCCCGAAGGGCGCCGCCTCCGAGGCGCTCGTAAACCAACCGGGCCGCGCGACCGAAGTCCTCTACCGCCGCCCCGGCGGCCGGGACTGGGAGAAGATCAGTCTGGAGCGGGCGACCGACATGATCGCCGACAGGTTGATCCGCACTCGGGCCGAAACGTGGGAGGAGCAGAACGAGGAGGGACAACCCCTCAAGCGCACCCTCGGCATCCACTTCCTCGGCGGCGCGACGCTCGACTCGGAGGAGAACTACCTGATCAAGAAGTTCTTCTCTGCCGCCGGCGCGCTGTCGATCGAAAACCAGGCCCGCATATGACATAGCTCAACGGTCCCCGGTCTGGGGACCTCGTTCGGACGCGGCGGCGCCACCACCTTCCAGCAGGACCTCCAGAACTCGGACTGTGTGGTGATCATGGGCTCGAACATGGCCGAGCAGCACCCGGTCGGCTTCCAATGGGTGATGGAGGCCAAGGAGCGAGGAGCGCGCTTCATTCACGTCGACCCCCGCTTCACGCGCACGAGCGCGATGGCCGACAAGCACGTTCCGCTCCGCGCCGGCACCGACATCGCCTTCCTGGGCGGCATCGTGAACTACATCTTCGAGCACGACGCCTGGTTCAAGGAGTACGTCGAGCACTACACGAACGGCCCGGTGATCATCAAGGAGGAGTTCGAGGACGTCGACGCCTCGGGACTGTTCTCGGGCTGGAACGAAGAGGACGGCGCCTACCGCATCGACAGCTGGGGCTACGACGAGACCTCGGGCGAGGCGGCGGGCGGCAAGAAGGAGCAGCAGGGAGACGTCTCAGGCGAGCAGGCCCACGGGGCCCACGGGATGAAGCTCGAGCGGGGGGACCCGCCGCACGTCGATAACTCGATGCAGGACGAGCGCTGCGTGCTCCAGCTGGTGCGCCGTCACTTCGCGCGCTACACGCCGCAGGTGGTCTCCGAGATCTGCGGCTGCTCCGAGCAGGACCTGTTGGCGGTGGCGCGGGCGTTATGCGAGAACTCGGGGCGCGAGAGGACATCGGCGATCGTCTACTCCGTGGGGTGGACGCACCACACGGTCGGCGTCCAGAACATCCGCGCAGCCTCAATCATCCAGATGCTGCTCGGCAACATGGGCCGTCCGGGAGGTGGGATCCTGGCGCTCCGCGGCCACGCGAACATCCAGGGCTCGACCGACATCCCGACGCTCTACAACATCCTGCCCGGCTACATCCCGATGCCTCACCCCACCTCGGGCCCGGACCTCGACAAGTTCATCGAGCTGAACGGCCCCGACACCGGGGCTTGGGGGAACCTCAGCCACTACATGGTCTCGCTGCTCAAGGCCTGGTGGGGCGACGCCGCGACGGGTGAGAACAACTACTGCTACGACTACCTGCCGCGCATCGACGGCGATCACTCGCACTACGCGATGATGCTCAAGATGCTCGACGGGGGCGTGCAGGGCATGTTCTGCGTGGGGCAGAACCCCACGGTCGGCTCGGCCAACTCGAAGCTGATGCGTCTGGCGCTGGCAAAGCTCGACTGGCTGGTGGTGCGCGACTTCCAGCCGATCGAGTCGGCAACCTTCTGGAAGGACTCGCCGGAACACGAGTCGGGTGAAGCGCGCGCGGAGGACATCCAGACCGAGGTGTTTTTCCTACCGTGCGCCGCCCACACCGAGAAGGACGGCAACTTCACCAACACGCAGCGGCTGCTGCAGTGGCACTGGAAGGCGCTGGAGCCACCCGGTGAGGCGCGTTCGGAGCTGCACTGGATCTACCACCTGGGCAAGACGGTTCGCGAGAAGCTGGCCGGATCGAGCGACAGCCGGGACCGTCCGATCCTCGATTTGGCCTGGGATTATCCGCTGCTCGGTCCCCAGCAGGAGCCGGACGCGCAGGCGGTGCTCCAGGAGATCAACGGACGCGGAGCCGACGGCGAGCTGCTCGCTACCTACGAGGAACTCAAGGACGATGGCTCAACCGCCTGCGGTTCCTGGATCCACTGCGGGATCTTCAAGGACGGGGTCAACCAGTCCGCGCGCAAGAAGCCGGGTCAGGACCAGAACTGGGTGGCGCACGAGTGGGGTTGGGCGTGGCCCAAGGACATCCGGATCCTCTACAACCGCGCCTCCGCGGACCCCGACGGAAAGCCGTGGTCGGAGCGCAAGCGCTACGTGTGGTGGGACGCGGAGAACGGAAAGTGGACGAGCCTCGGTGACTCGCCCGACTTTCCCGCGGAGAAGGATCCCGGCTTCGAGCCCGAGGAGGATGCCAAGGCGCTCGAGGCAATCTCGGGCGACAAGCCGTTCATCCTGCATCCCGACGGTCGGGCCTGGCTCTATGCGCCGTCCGGGCTGGTTGACGGGCCGCTGCCGGTGCACTACGAGCCACAGGAGACGCCGTTTCAAAACGCCCTCTATCCGCAGCAGCAGAACCCAACGCGCCAGGAGTTTCCGCGCCCGGAGAATCCATATCACCCGGTCGGTTCGCCGGTGTTCCCCTGCGTGCTCATGACCTACCGGCTGACCGAGCACCATACCTCGGGCGCCATGTCTCGGACCGTGCCCTACCTGGCGGAGCTTCAGCCCGAGGCCTTCTGCGAGGTCTCGCCGGAGCTGGCGGATCTGAGGGGCCTCGAGCACGGCGGTTGGGCGACGATCATCAGTGCTCGCAATGCGATCGAGGTACGAGTGATGGTGACCGACCGGATGAGGCCCCTGAAAATTGAGGGGCGTCAGGTGCACCGTGTGGGTGTCCCCTACCACTGGGGCGGTGTCGGGATCGTGACGGGTGACTCGGGCAATGAGCTGTTGTCGGTCGTGCTCGACAACAACGTTCACATCAGCGAATACAAGGTCGCGACCTGCGACATCAGACCCGGTCGCCGACCCCGGGGAGCGGCGCGCCTGGAGCTGGTCGAGGAGTACCGCCAGCGAGCAGGGGTCAGAGAGTCGTGACGCTCGAGACCGTCTCGTGGCCCGCGAGCTACGGCGAGGAGGCCAAGCCGCGCAAGGGCTTCTTCACCGACACATCGATCTGCATCGGCTGCAAGGCCTGCGAGGTGGCGTGCAAGGAGTGGAACAGGATCCCGATGGAGATCGAGGGGTTCACTGGCAAGTCGCTCGACAACAGCGTCGCCCTGGGGCCCAACCGATGGCGCCACGTGGCGTTCATCGAGCAGCGGGTCCCGGCTGGGATCGAGGACGGGGCGTCGCTGGTCGAGGCCGCTGCGCACGGCGAGGCGGTCGACGCCGGCGTGCAGACCTACCAGGAGGGCGACGGCCTCAGGTGGCTGATGGCTTCCGATGTCTGCAAGCACTGCACGGATGCAGCCTGTCTCGAGGTCTGTCCCACGGGCGCGCTGTTCAGGACCGAATTCGGCACCGTGGTGGTGCAGGAGGACGTCTGCAACGGCTGCGGATACTGCGTGCCCGCATGCCCATTTGGCGTCCTCGACCAGCGCAAGGACGACGGCCGTGTGTGGAAGTGCACGCTCTGTTACGACAGGCTCAAGCAAGACCAGGAGCCGGCATGCGCACAAGCGTGCCCCACCAATTCCATCCAGTTCGGCGACCTGGATGAGCTGCGCACGCGGGCGGAGGGGCGGCTGCGACGGCTGCAGGACGCCGGCCAGAGCAAGGCCAGCCTATATCTCGCGGACGAGGACGATGGTGTCCATGGGGCCGGCGCGTTCTTCCTGCTGCTTGACGAGCCCGAGGTCTACGGGTTGCCGCCCGACCCGGTTGACACCCGCCACGAACTCAGCTCGATCTGGGCCGCCGCCGGTGCGGCGGCAGTGACGCTCGGGGTTGGTCTGGCGGCCGCGGTATTCGGGGGCCGGCGGTGACCGCCACGCAGAGGGCCGCGTCGACCGGCGTCGGCACGCCGGCACCCGGGGCCGTGTCCGGCGATGCCGGGATCCGCTCCTACCACGGGCAGCCGGTGCTCAAGGAGCCCGTCTGGAGCTGGGAGATCCCCTTCTACTTCTACACGGGCGGGCTCACCGGCGCCTCATCGGGGTTGGCGTTTCTCTCCGAGCTGAGCGGCAACGACCTGCTCGCCCGGCGGGCTTGGTTGGCGGCGGCGCTGGGCGCCACCGCCAGCCCGATGCTGCTGATTTCAGACCTGGGCAAGCCCGAGCGGTTTTTCAACATGCTGCGGATGTTCAAGGTCACCTCGCCGATGAGCGTCGGTTCGTGGATCCTTGTGGCGGTCGGAGGATCCGTGCCGATCGCCGCCATCGATGCCTGGACCGGCCTGATCCCCGGTGGCAGATACGCCCGTCGGACCGCGGCGCTGTTCGGCCTGCCGCTCGCCACCTATACCGCGGCGCTGGTCTCCAACACGGCCATCCCCGTGTGGCACAAGGCCCACCGCATACTGCCGTTCGTGTTCGCATCGGGCGCGGCGATGAGCGCGGGGGCGGCGACGGTGGCCCTCACTCCTCCAGCGGCCGCCGCTCCAGCCCGCCGGCTGGCGCTCGCCGGAGCGCTGGCCCAGTTCTCCACCACCGTGTTGATGGAGCGCCGCCTGGGCGAACAGGCAGAGCCGTACCACGAGGGCCAAGCATTCACGTTCAAAAGGATCGGCCGGGTATGTGGAACCGCCGGCGTGCTGCTTCTCCGTGCGCGTGGTGGATCATCCCGGCTCGCGGCGGTGGCCTCCGGCGTGCTGCTGTCGGGCGGTGCGGCGCTCCACAGGTGGAGTGTGTTCAAGGCCGGGTTCCAGTCGGCGGCCGATCCCAAGTACGTGATCGGGCCCCAGCGCGCGGGGATTGAGCGGGGCGAGCGCCGGGGGGCCGCGCGGCGCGATCCCCGCTAGCGCCCCGGGCGCCGCGGCGAATCAGTCCCTCGCACAAGGTGGGCTCACTGTGACCGCGATCACGGTTGGCGCTGTGTGCCGGACGTCACTGCGAAATCGAACGTGCGTTCCTACTGTTGTTGGTGATGACAAACGCCTTCGAAATCGTGATAGTGGCCGTCGCCGCGGTGGCGATCCTGCTGTCCTTCACCCGCCACTTCCGCACCGGTCGCGTGATGGCGGAGCTGGGCCGCCAGGGCTCAATGTGGTTTGAGCATGAGGAGGACCGCGAGATCCACGAGCGCCTTGGCGAGGACGCCCTCGAGACCCCGATCCCCCGCCGTCCGCTCCGCACGCGCTACTGACCCGACGGCCCTTCTATTAATTACGGGCGCCTCCCTGGCAGGGAGGCGCCTTTTTTATTGTGCGGCGCGCGGGTAGCCCGCGATCCATGACTGACTTCGGCTACACGATGATGTGCGAGCAGGCCGGGCCCAACCAGCTCGTGCGCGATGTGAAGAAAGCGGAGGACGCGGGCTTCGACTTCTCGGTGATCAGCGATCACTACCAACCGTGGCTCGACGAGCAGGGGCACTCGCCGTATGCCTGGTCGGTGCTGGGCGCGGCCGCGCACGCCACGGAGCGGATCGGTCTCATGAGCTACGTGACCTGCCCGATTCTGCGCTACCACCCGGCGGTCGTGGCCCAGAAGGCGGCCACCGTGCAGATCCTCTCCGACAACCGCTTCCGCCTCGGCTTGGGCTCAGGCGAGAACCTGAACGAGCACGTGATCGGCCAGCGATGGCCGTCGGTCGGCGCCCGCCACCAGATGCTGAGGGAGGCGGTGGACATCATCGGCGCCCTGTTCGACTCCGGCGGCGACAGCGTCAACTACCGCGGGAAGTACTTCGACGTGGAGACGGCCAAGCTGTGGGACCTCCCCGACCAGCGGGTGCCGATCGGCATCGCCGTCTCCGGGTCGGATTCCTGCGAGCTGGCGGGGAGCAAAGCCGACGTGATGGTGGCCGTGGAACCCGAACAGAAGCTCGTGCAGATGTTCGAGTCCGCGGGCGGCAAGGGCAAGGCCCGGGTCGGTCAGGTGGCGGTCTGCTATGACCCCGACCGCGACGCCGCGATCAAGCGGGCGCACGAGCAGTTCCGCTGGTTCGGCCTGGGCTGGAAGGTCAATGCCGACTTGCCGAACCCCGACTCGTTCGATTCCGCCACCCAGTTCGTGACGCCCGAACAGGTGGCCGAGGCGATCCCATGCGGGCCTGACGTCTCCGCGCACGTGGAGGGGATCAAGCCATTCATCGACGCCGGCTTCACCGAGGTGGCGCTGGTGCAGATCGGCGCCCAGTCGCAGGATCCGTTCATTGCGTGGGCGCAAGACGAGCTGCTCCCGGCGCTGCGCTCGCTGTAGCTTGGCTCATCGTCGCGGACGGATCGCGCTGCGGCGAGATTCGAGCCCGCGCCGTGCGGGTACACCCCGGTCATGGCTACACAAAAGCAACGCCAAGCCGCGCGCCGGAACGTCAAGAAGGCGCAGAGCGGAGCACGCAGCAAGCGCACGATCTCCAAGCTCTCGACTGACACGCGCTCCGCGCTGGGGCGCGAGGGAGCCAAGGCTGCGGCGCGCAAGCGCGGCGCCTCGAAGGGCACCGGCAGCGGAGCAGGCGCCATGACCGTCACCGAGCTGCGGCGCGAGGCCGCCAAGCTCGACATCGACGGTCGCTCGAAGATGGGCAAGGCACAGCTGATCCGCGCCGTGTCGCAGAAGCGCCGCTCGCGCTCGAAGTAGTTTCGGCGGCTTCTCTGCGCGGCCTTTAGCGGTCAGCGCCCGCGAGCAGCTCGCGCAGCTGCCCGGCGTTTCGCACGCCGTAATCGCGGTAGCAGTTGTTCATCAGGAGGTGTGTCTCGCGGGCCTGTCCCGCGGCCCGGGCCAGCGGGCGGGCCAGCTCGCGCAGCTCGTCCTTCGAGTAGAGGTACTGGAAGCGTTCGGCCGCAGAGCGCGAGGTGCCCTTCCAGGTTGCATCCGAGCGCCCGTGGAAGCGCACCAGCAGCAGCTCGTCGTTGGTGGCGGTGAACAGGTCCCGCGGCAGCTCCGAGACCGCCGGGGCGTCGACGCACGCCAGAACCAACTGGCGCTCACGCAGCAGCTCGAGCGTGCGCTCTCGATCTCGCTTTTCCTTCAGCCAGCTCGGAGCACGCAGCTCGACGCTCAGCAGGTAGTCGGGCATTCGCTCCCGGAGGCGCTTGATCTCGCTGCGGTTCTCACGCCGGGGGACGAACCACGGCGGGTACTGGAACAGCACTGCGCCGAGCTTGCCGGCCTGGTGCAACGGCTTGATCGCCGTGGCGAAGCGTCGCCAGGCCTCCTCCAGCGCCTCGGCCGGGAGGTGGTGCGCATACACGTTGCGCTTGCCCTCGGCCTCCGGATCGAGCTGCGCGCGGATGTCCGGCCACAGCGACGCGGGACGCGTCGGGTGGCCGGTGAGCAGCGAGTATGCCTTGACGTCGAAGCGAAAGCCGTCGGGCGTCCGCGCTGCCCAGAGCTCTGACTGGTGCTCGGCCGGCGGCGCGTAGTAGGTGGAGTCGATCTCGGTGACCGGGAACTGTGCGGCGTAGTAGAGCAGCCGGTCCTTGGCGCTCATCGTCTTGCGCGGGTACCAGTCGCTCTCTCTGACCAGGGTCCGGTCGGTCCAGGAGCACGTGCCGGTCAGGACGTCGCGCCCGCGCAGCTCGACCTTCGCGCCGAGCTCGAGCTCGTCGGCCGACGCGGGGAGCTCCATCTGGCCCTTGGGAGGTGTCACGGCGAGGATGATCGCGCGCTGGGGCGGCGTGCACGCCGCCCCAGCGCACACCCCGTTCAGGCCGGGACCGCCGCCGTGTTGCGGTCGTGGTGGCGGTGCTCGGCGATCGCGGCTGCGAACGCACGCGTGAACTCGTCGAGCTCGTCGTTGGCCGCCGCGGCCAGCGTCACCACGCCGGCGTGCACGACGAGCCCGTTGTCGGAGAGCGGCGCGTCGTTGAGCGGCGCTTCGCGCAGCAGCTCGACGCCCTCGCCGATCGCCGCCACCGGCTTGGCGTGCTTGTAGGCCTCGGCCACGTAGCGGACGGCGGCACCGCTGCTCTGCAGCGCCTGCACGCTCTGCCCGCCGCCGGCCACGAGCACCGCGTCGTAGAGCACGGAGGCCATCGTCAACAGCGGCCGGTCGGCCTCGATCCCCCCATCGAGTGACCCGGCATGGGGGGCGAGGATCTCGCAGATCGCGCCGTCGCGCTCGAGCACCTGGCGCACCTGCTCGAGCGAATTGGCATCCACTCCATCCGCGGCCAGGACGGCGACCTTCCGCGTCGCGGCGCTCTCCGGCTGTGAGTCCTGGGAGAGCGCGGGCGAGCTCTTGCCGTGGTTCGGCTCCGCCTCCCCCGGCGGCTCCAGCCCTAGGCCCTCGGCCACCTGGCTGGCCAGCGACGAGTCGACGTGGGCCAGGTTTCCGAGCATCCGCTGGCGGATCTGCGGGCGCTCCACCTTTCCCAGCTCGAAGCGGAAAGCATCGACGATGTGCTGCTTCTCCCAATCGCTCATCGAGTTCCAGAACAGCGTCGCCTGGCTGTAGAAGTCCTTGAAGGACTCGGAGCGCTTGCGAATCTTCTGACCGTCGACGCGCTCCGTGTAGTGGCGGTAGGCCCCCTCGTCGAACGAGGCCACCGCCGGGCAGCCGCCGGCGATCGAGTTCGGGTGATAGGACACCGGCGAGATGTCGACACGGTGCTGGCCGTACCCGTCACGCTGGTGGTGGTGGACCTCGGACACGGGGCGGTTCACCGGCAGCTGGGCGAAATTGGGACCGCCGAGGCGGATGAGCTGCGTGTCGAGGTAGGAGAAGTTGCGAGCCTGCAGCAGCGGATCGTTGGTGAAGTCGATCCCGGGCACGACGTTGGCGGTGTGAAACGCCACCTGCTCGGTTTCGGCGAAGAAGTTGTCCGGGTTTCGCTCCAGCTTCATCCTGCCGACGACCCGCACCGGGACCTCCTCCTCGGGGATGATCTTCGTGGCGTCGAGCAGATCGAAGTCGAAGTCGTGCTCGCGCTGCTCCTCCACCAGCTGCACCGCCAGCTCGTACTCGGGGCCGTTACCCGACTCGATCGCCTCCCACAAATCGCGCCGGTTGAAGTCCGGGTCCGCCCCGGCGATCTTCTGCGTCTCATCCCACACCAGCGAGTGCGCTCCGAGCACCGGCTTCCAGTGGAACTTGACGAACGTTCCCTTACCCTCCGCGTTTACGAACCGGTACGTGTGGACGCCGAAGCCCTCCATCGTCCGGTAGCTACGCGGCAGCGCCCGGTCGGACATCAGCCACATGACCATGTGGGTGGCCTCCGGTTGCAGGGAGACGAAGTCCCAGAACGTGTCGTGGGCGGAGGAGGCTTGCGGAATCTCGTTCTGCGGCTCGGGCTTCACGGCGTGAACGAAGTCCGGGAACTTGATCCCGTCCTGGATGAAGAACACCGGCATGTTGTTGCCGACCAGGTCGTAATTGCCCTCGCGCGTGTAGAACTTGGTGGCGAAGCCGCGCACGTCGCGCACCGTGTCGGCCGAGCCGCGCGAGCCCCCGACCGTGGAGAAGCGCACGAACACGGGCGTCTCCAGCCCCGGCTCGCTCAGAAAGTCCGCCCGCGTCACGTCTCCCAGCGACTCCGTGCAGGTGAAGGTCCCGTAGGCGCCGGCGCCGCGGGCGTGGACCACACGCTCGGGGATCCGCTCGTGGTCGAAGCGCGTCAGCTTCTCCCGGAAGTGAAAGTCCTCGATCAGCGTGGGCCCGCGATCCCCGGCGGAGAGCGAGTCGTCGGTGTGCTCGACCTTTACGCCCTGGTCCGTCGTCAGCTGCTTGCCCTCGTGTCCCACGCGGTCGCGCTGCAGGTCTTCGAGCTTGGGATCAGGCTTGCTCATGATTGTCTCCTTTTCTTTTCAAACGACTCAGGCCTTGGCGTCTACCGCCTCCAGCGAGGCCTCCAAGGCCTGATCGAACAGTCCGTGAACGCGTGCCGCCGCGGCCCGCTCCTGGATCAAGATGCCCGTCGCCGCGCCGGCCGTATCGTCGTCCTCCGCTCGCACGGCGACGCGCTTCAGCAGCTCGTAGGCGGCTATCTCCAGGTGCTCGAAGGCGTATGCGAACCCGGCCAGCTTGACTGGCGTGTCGACCTGGGCCTTGAAGAACACGCCGAGGTTCAGCGCCCCGAGTCGGAGCGCCGCGTCCTTGATCGCCGATCGGCTCTCACCGCGCGCCTCCAGCCGCGCTTCGATCGTCTCGCTGTGCCGGCGGGTCTCGGCGAGGTGATCCTCGAACGCATCAGCCAGTTCCGCGACCGTCGCCAGCTTGGGGCCTTTCTTTAACAGCTGGGTGGCCTGCTGCTCGAGGGCATGGGCGTCGGCGAGGTAGGAATTCAGCTGCTTGCTGAGCGCGTCGGCGTCCCCGTCCTTCAGCGCAGCCTCGACCGCGTCGTCGAACAAGGCGGTCAGCCGGTCGGCCATCGCCCGCTCCTCCTGCTCGATCATGCGCGCCGTCAGGACGGTGTCGTCGTCGCCTGCGCGATCGGCGACGCGGCCCAGAAGGTCGTAGGCCGCCATCTCCATGCGCTCATAGGAGTACGCGTGCGCGGCGAGCTTGATCGGGGTGTCGGGCTGGAACCGTGCGAACAGCGCCATCCCCACGCCTCCCATCTTGCCGGCGAGGTCCTTGTGGGGGACCGGAGCCCACTGGCGCGCTTCGAGCCGGTCCTCAACGTAGCGCTGGTGGCGCTCGGTCTCCCGCACATGGTCGGCGAACGCGGCCTCCAGCTCAGGATGTCCTGCGACCTTCCGCGCGCGGGTGACCTGGACCAGCGCCTGCAGCTCGATCGCGTGGACGTCGGTCAGGTAAATGCTCAGCTGCTGCTGGAGGTCGTTCGGTATGGGGGAGGGCTACCCCGATCGGCTGCCACGTAGCCCGCGCGTACGGGACGCGGCTTTTGGGCAGCGCTAGCCGAAGATGCTGCTGGCCATCTACCTGAACGATCACCTCGCGGGGTCGACGGTTGGCGTCGAGCTGTCGAAGCGGGCCGCGGGCAGCAACCGCGGCAACCCCTACGGAGACTTCCTCGAGGGCCTGGCGACTGAGATAGCCGAGGACCGGCAGACGCTGATCGAGACCATGCGGGCCCTGGATGTCGGCGTCGATCGCCTGAAGGTGCTGGGCGCCTGGGGCGCGGAGAAGCTTGGCCGGCTGAAGCCGAACGGCAGCCTGCGCAACTATTCGCCGCTCAGCAGGGTCGTTGAGCTCGAGGGCTTGGCGCTGGGCATCACCGGCAAGCTCGCGCTGTGGCAATCCCTCGCACAGCTGGCGCCCGCTCGCCCCGAGCTGGCCGACTTCGACTTCGGGGCGCTCGCCGCCAGAGCCGAGAGTCAGCGCCAGCGAGTAGAGCCTCACCGTCTGCGGGCGGTGGAGGAAGCGCTCGGGGAAGGGCGGCGCGGTTAGCGCTCTGACGGCCGCGCGCTGGTGAGGACGACGCGCGGGTACAGAAGTGGGGATGGACGGCGTCCCCACACGGATCTTCCTCCGGCCGATCGGCTCGCCCCTGGCGATCGGCATGTCCGGGCTGGCGATCGCCTCGTTCGTTCAGAGCGGATTCGACCTGCGCTGGGTGGCCGGCAGCCAGGGCGTCGAGGTGGGGCTGATCCTGGTGGCGGTGCCGTTCGTGCTCCAGCTTCTGGCCGCGATCTTCTCCTACCTGGCACGCGACAGCGCGGCGGGAGCATCTACCGGCATCCTTGGTACGAGCTGGCTGGCGATCGGTCTGATTCACATCGTCGGCTCCCCGTCACGCACGTCTGGCGCGCTCGGGCTGCTGCTTCTGGTCGCTTCCGGCGTGCTGGCGATGTCGGCCGTAGCGGTCGGTGCGGCCAAGCCCTTGCCCGCCGTTGTCTTCCTGCTCGCCGCGGCGAGATTCGCGGTCTCCGGCGTGTACGAGCTGAGTCACGTCGCCACTTGGCAGGACGCGGCGGGCATCCTCGGGCTCGTCGTTACCGTCGGCGCCGTGTACTGCTCGCTGGCCTTCGAGCTCGAAGGCCAGAAGCACCGCTCGGTGCTGCCGACGATGCGTCGCGGCGGTGCTCAGTCACCCGCAGGCGAGGGCACCGCTCCCCAGCTCGAAGGCATCGGTCGCGAACCGGGTGTCAGCCAGACGAGCTGACGCCGTCCGCTGAGTTAAGCGCCACGGCGGCGTTGATCAGCGACAGGTGCGTCAGTGCCTGGGGGAAGTTGCCGCGCATCGCGCGGCTTCCAGGTTCCATCTCCTCGCTGTAGAGGCAGACATCGCTGGCCGTGCCGACCGCGGCGTCCATCAGCTCGGCGCCCTCCTCGGCTTGTCCGCTGATCGCCAGCGCCTCGACCATCCAGAACGTGCAGGCCAGAAACGCGTTCTCATCCTCCCGCATGCCGCTGTAGCGGTAAAAGAGCGGACCGCCGGCGCTCAGCTCCGAGCGGATGGCGTCGATCGTGCCCCGCAGCCGCGGTCCGGTGACGTCGCCGAAGCGCCGCCGGGCGGCCAGCAGCATGCCGCAGTCG
This sequence comes from uncultured Actinomycetes bacterium, assembly GCA_963822735.1. Classification (GTDB taxonomy): domain Bacteria; phylum Actinomycetota; class Thermoleophilia; order Solirubrobacterales; family Solirubrobacteraceae; genus Palsa-465. The sequence continues at coordinate 240,956 of CAWGIU010000004.1, read as the reverse complement.
AGCTCCTCGCTTCCAGCTTTGAATAGGTAGCTGTTCCTGCGCTGCGAGAAGAGCTCGGTCTCGATGAATTCGCGCACCTGGTCTCGTGCCGCCCGCCAGCGGCCGGCGCTACGGGCGGGCACCTGCCCGCGGGCCACGAGGCGAAGCAGGCCCTGGAACGCAATCCACACGCCGAGCTTTGACGTGCCGTAGTGCGCGCGCTGACCAAGCTCCCAGAGTCCCGAGTCGGTGTTGCGCCAGAGGCGCGTCAGCAGGTCGCCGATGTCCGCCAGTCGCTCGCCGGTTTCGGGGTCCAGCAGCCGACCGGAGGACACGCACCCGCAGATCGTTTCCACCAGGTCGCCCCACCCGCCGAGCTGAAGCTGGCCTCCGGCCTTGTTGCCGATGTGCACCGGGCCGCTGCCGCGGTATCCGGGCAGCTCGAGCTTGTGTTGGCTGCGCACTACGTTGCCGCTCAGCGCGTACACCGGGTCGATGCGGGGATGGGTGTTAGCCGTCGCTTTGAGCAGCCAGCCCACGGAGGCTTGGGTCAGCTCGTGCAGCCCAACGGCGATCAGGGCGTCGAGCGTGAAGCACAGGTCGCGCACCCACGCGAACCTGTAGTCGTAGTTGCGCTCGCTTCCGAGCGCCTCGGGAAGCGAGGTCGTTCCAGCAGCCGCGATCGCGCCGTTTCGGTCATCTGCCAGCAGCTTGATCGCCAGCAGGCTGCGCTCGACGATGCTCTGCCAGGGGCCGGTGTACGACTGGCGCGACACCCACGCGCGCCAGACCTCGGACGTCTCGCGCAGCCGTCGCTCCACTGCCCCGCGGTCCGGGAGCGGCAGCGGGTACTCGTCGGTGGCGACCATGGCCAACATCGCGCTCTGGCCTTCATCGACGTCGAAGATCCCAGATGCGCTGCCTGAGGCCACCTCCACCTCGCCGGCATCCCAGGCCTTGAGCGCGACCTGCAGCCCGCAATCGCGTAGTACGACCGCCTCCTCGCGGCGCTGTAGCTGGGCCTTACTGCGACCGTAATCTAGCCGCGGCTCGAAGCGCCAGGCCATGGGCACGGTTCCCGACAGTCCTTGCGCGCTGCGGACCAACTCGCGCCAGGGGGCCGTCTGGCTCTTGTCGACCGTCAGCGCGTCAGTCACGCACACAACTCCCCGATCGGTGTGGAACGTGGTCTGAAGGATGTTCGTGCGCTCCACATACGACCGCTCTGCGGCGTACGGAATCGCCGGGCGAAGGACGAAGCGGCCGCCACGCTGTGGGTCGAGGATCGCGGCGAAGACGCTCGGCGAATCGAGCTGGGGCAGGCACATCCAGTCGATTGCCCCGTCTAGGCCCACCAGCGCCAGCGCGCGGCCATCACCGATCGCCGCGTAGTCCTCGATCCCGAGATAACCGTCGACCCGTCCAGCGCGCCTTTGGTCGGCGGCCCGCGAGCGTCCAGCCTGCGGCGGGGGCAAAGCGGCCTGTCCACACATCAGCTCGGTCCTACCCGCTTGGGCCACTGTACGCGTGGCCCATGGTGCAATCGCCGAGCCTGGGATGCAATTCGTCCGCGGTCTTACAGCTTCGACGGGCTGTGGGATCTGCTGGGGGTAGGGCGCAGGGGAGAACCCTGACAGACAGTTCACTCGACGCCCAGGAGGCAGCACATGCCCGACACCGCCCAATTCATCCTCAATCGCCTCACGCAGTGGGGCATCTCGCGGGTCTACGGCTATCCGGGCGACGGCATCAACGGCCTTTTGGGCGCCTTTCACGAGGTCGGCGAGGAGCTCGAGTTCATCCAGACCCGCCACGAGGAGATCGCGAGCTTCGCCGCCTGCGCGCACGCCAAGCTGACCGGCCAGGTCGGAGTCTGCATGTCGACGTCCGGCCCCGGGGCGATCCATCTTCTCAACGGCCTCTACGACGCGAAGCTCGACCATCAGCCCGTGGTGGCCATCGTCGGCCAGCAGAAGCGCATGTCGCTGGGGGCCAACTACCAGCAGGAGGTCGACCTCAACACGCTGTTCAAGGACGTGGCCAGCGAGTACCTGATGACCGTCATGGATCCGACTCAGGCCCGACACGTGCTGGATCGAGCGGTCCGCATCGCGCAGGCCTCACGCTCGGTGACTGCCGTGATCATCCCCGAGGACGTACAGGAGGCAGAGCACTCCGAGCCGCCGCGGATGCATGGCGCCGTCTACTCGTCGATCGGCTTCAGCGAGCCGGTGGTGACGCCCAAGCGCAGCGACCTCGAGCGCGCGGCGGAGATCCTCAACCAGGGGCAGAAGGTCGCGATGCTGATCGGCCAGGGTGCGGCGCACGCCGCCGACGAGGTGGTGCAGACAGCCGAGGTGCTCGGCGCCGGCGTAGCCAAGGCGCTGAACGGCCGGGCGGCGCTGCCGGATGATTTGCCGTTCGTCACCGGGGCCATCGGGCTGCTGGGCACGAAGCCCAGCAACGACATGATCGAGGGCTGCGACACGCTGCTGATCGTCGGCTCGAGCTTTCCCTACGCCGAATGGCTGCCCGAGGAGGGTCAGGCACGGGCCGTGCAGATCGACATCGACGGCCGGCTGCTGGGCATGCGCTACTCGCCGACGGAAGCGAATCTGGTCGGGGACTCCAAGGCCACGCTCCAAGCGCTGATCCCGATGCTCGAGCAAAAGCAGGACCGCTCCTGGCGGCAAGAGATCGAGCAGAACATCGATCGCTGGTGGCGGATCCTGGACGAGCGCGCACACCAGGCCGCCGACCCGCTGAACCCGCAGCTCGTCTTCCACGAGCTCAGCTCACGGCTGCCGGACAACTGCATCCTCACCGCCGACTCGGGCTCGGCCACCAACTGGTGGGCTCGGCACCTCAAGCTACGCAAGGGAATGAAGTCGGCGCTGTCGGGGACGCTGGCCACGATGTGCCCCGGCGTGCCGTACGCCCTGGCCGCGAAGTTCGCCTATCCCGAGCGACCGGTGATCGCCTCGCTGGGGGACGGTGCCATGCAGATGCTGGGCAACGCGGCGCTAATCGACATCGCCCACTACTGCCACCGGTGGCCGAACAAGCAGTGCGTGATCGTCGTCCTGCACAACAACGACCTCAACCAGGTGACCTGGGAGCAGCGCGTCATGTCTGGCGATCCAAAGCTCCAGGCCTCGCAGGTCCTGCCCGACTTCCCGTTCGCCCAGTATGCCGAGGTGGTGGGGCTGAAGGGCATCCGGGTCGATCGCCCGGAGGACGTCGGACCCGCGTGGGACGAGGCGCTGGCCTCGAACGTGCCCGTGGTCTATGAGGCGATCACCGACCCGGAGGTGCCGCCGCTACCGCCGCACATCCGCTTCGAGCAGGCGCAGAAGATGGCCAAGGCGCTGCCCGGCGACCCGCATACCGGCCGGATCATCAAGCAGTCGGTCAAGGGCAAGCTCGAAGAGTTCGTTACCCGTTGAGCATGACGACCGAGACCATCCCAGCCCGCGTCGACACCCGCTATCGCGGCGGAATGTCGGCTGCCACGCAAGTTGATGTCCGTGGCTTGCGTCTGGCGCTCGAACAGGCCGTAGAGGGAGAGGTGCGCTTCGACGCCGCCAGCAAGGCCATGTACGCCACCGACGCCTCCAACTACCGCCAGGTGCCGCTCGGCGTCGTGATTCCCAAGACGCTGGAGGACGTGGTGGCCACTCACCGGGCGTGTCACGAGTTCGGGGCACCGGTGCTCAACCGCGGCGGGGGCACGAGTCTCTCGGGAGAGACCGTCAACTTCGGCGTGGTGATCGATCACTCCAAGTATCTGACTGAGATCGGCGACGCCGACGCCGCCACGCAGACCGTCATGTGCCAGACCGGGGCGATCAACGAGAAGGTCAACGAGCACGTCGGCCGGCAGATAGGGATGATCTTCGGGCCCGACCCCTCGACCCACTCTCGCTGCACGATCGGCGGCAATCTGGGCAACAACTCCTGCGGGATCCACTCCGTCCAATCCCAGCTGTACGGTCCCGGTCCCCGCACGTCCGACAGCGTCGAGGCGCTCGAGGTCGTCACCTACGACGGGGAGCGCTTCTGGGTCGGGGTCAGCGAGGAGGATCAACTCGATGAGATCATCGCCGCCGGAGGGCGCAAGGGAAAGATCTACGCTCAGCTACGGGACCTGCGCGATCGCTACGCCGAGCTGATCCGCGATCGCTATCACCCGGTGGACGAGCTCCCGCGGCGCGTGTCGGGCTACAACCTCGACGAGCTGCTCCCAGAACGCGGATTCAACGTGGCGCGAGCCCTGGTGGGGACGGAGTCAACTTGCGCCACCGTGTTGCAGGCCAAGCTGAAGCTCACCCCGGCACTGCTGATGCGGACGCTGGTCGTCGTCGAATACGACGAGCTGCCCGACGCTGCCGAGCACGTCATGGAGATCATCGAGAACTGGAGGCCGATCGGGCTCGAGGCGCTTGACCACCGGCTGATCGAGAACCAGTCCGGGTTGGGCAAGCACGTGTCCGACATCCAGCAGCTGCCGCGCCGCGATGCGCCACACTCCACGTGGCTCCTGGTGCAATTCGGCGCCGACAGCGCCGAGCAGTCCGAGGGGACGGCTGGGCGGTTTCGCGACTGGTTGCTCGAAAAGGGGTATTCGGAGGACCGCATCAAGGTCGAGCGCTCCGCGCAGGAGGGCGGTCACAGCGGCGACCTCTGGCAGATCCGGGAGGGAGGGCTCGGGTCGACGGCGTTCCCGCCCGACGGCGAGGACCACTGGCCGGGGTGGGAGGACTCCGCAGTGCCGCCCGAGCGGATCGGCGCCTACATCCGCGACCTGGAGGCGCTGTATGACAAGTACGGCTACGTCGGCGCCATGTATGGCCATTTCGGGCAAGGATGCATCCACTCCCGGATCAACTTCGACCTCCGCACCGCGGCCGGGATCCGCAAGTACCGGGCATTCCTCGAGGAAGCGGCCGAGCTCGTCTGCTCCTACGGCGGCTCGCTGTCAGGGGAGCACGGCGACGGGCAGCAGCGCGCCGAGCTGCTCTCAAAGCAGTACGGCGAGGAGCTGCTGGACGCCATGCGGGAGTTCAAGCGGATCTGGGACCCCGAGTGGAAGATGAACCCGGGCAAGGTGGTTGATCCCTACCGGCTCGACGAGCACCTCAAGCTGGGTACCGACTACAACCCGTGGCGTCCCCCGGTGCGCTTCGCCTACGAACAGGACAGGGGGGATTTCGCCCATCACGCGTTGCGCTGTGTGGGAATCGGCAAGTGCCGGGTGCCCGACGCCTCCAGCGTCATGTGCCCCAGCTACATGGTCACGCGCGAGGAGAAGCACTCCACGCGCGGCCGGGCCCGGCTGCTGTTCGAGATGCTCCAGGGCGAGGTGATAACCGACCGCTGGCAGTCGGAGGAGGTCTACGACGCCCTGGACCTGTGCCTCGCCTGCAAGGGCTGCACGAGCGATTGTCCTGTGCAGGTCGACATGCCGACGATGAAGTCGGAGTTCCTGCACCACCATTACAGGAGCTTCAGGCGCTGGCGCCCGCGATACGCGTACGCGTTCGGATTGATCGATCAGGCCTCGCGGCTGGCATCACGGATGCCGGAGGTGACGAACTTCTTCACCCAGACCCCCGGCCTCTCGCGAGTGGCCAAGTTCGCGGCCGGGATGGCGCCCGAGCGCGTAATCCCCGAGTTCGCGCCGATGACGCTTCAGGACTGGTGGCGGCATCGCGGCGGGACCCAGAACCCGAGCGGTCGCCGCGTCCTGCTGTGGCCCGACACGTTCAACAACCACTTCCACACGGACGTCGGCGTGGCCGCGGTGGAGGCCATCGAGGCGGCCGGTTGGCAGGTCGTGATCCCCGAGGGCCACGTCTGCTGCGGGCGCCCGCTCTACGACTACGGCTTTCTGGGGTTGGCCGAGCGCTACCTGCGCCACACGCTCGACGTCCTGCGCGACGAGGTCCGGCACGGCACACCGGTGGTGGGGATCGAGCCCAGCTGTCTGGCGGTGTTCAAGGATGAACTGACCGGCATGTTGCCCCACGACGACGACGCTGGGCGCTTGGCGCGCTGCGCGATGCACTTCTCGGAGTTCTTCGAGCGCTACGAGATACCGGTGCCCAGGCTCGAGCGACAGGCGCTCGTCTGGGGTCACTGTCACCACAAGGCGACGGGCGGCATGGACCCCGAGCACAGCCTGCTCGAGCGCATGGGCCTCGACATCGAGCCGGTGAGCGGGGGCTGCTGCGGCCTGGCGGGGTCCTGGGGGTTCGAGCAGGGCCACCACGAGATTTCGCTGCAGTGCGGCGAGCAGGCGCTGCTGCCGGCGGTCCGCGACGCCGATGTGAAGACGCTCGTGATCGCAAACGGTTTCTCGTGCAAGACCCAGATCGAGCAGGGCGACACCGGCCGCCGAGCCTTGCACGTCGCCCAGGCGATGAAGATGGCACGCGAGGAGGGCCCCGACGGGCATCGCGACGGGTGCCCGGAAGCGCCGTACTACGAGCTCAAGCCGGGGCCGTCTTCAGCGCGCCGACTTGCCCGCGTGGGCGCCGTCGCGGCCGCGGCGCTGGCGCTTGGCGGCGGCGCCGCTGCGGCTTGGGCCCGGGCTCGGTGAAGCGGCGTAGGCAGCGGCGCGCTCAGAGCTGCTCGCGAACGCCGGCCTCGTGTTCGAGCTCGTCGAGCTGGGCCCCGAGCCCGTCCGAGAACGCAGCTTTCGCCAAGCCGCGCCGCCCGATTGGAAGCAGCGTGCGACGGGCGCTGTCCTCGAGCAACGTCGCAAACCCGACGTAGCCGGAGACTGCGACGAACACCAGGCCCACGATTCCGGACGCGTGCTCAACGCCCTTCGAGCTCGTCAGCTCGTAGAGGCCGGAGAGCAGGAAGCGCGCGGAGGCCATCACGATGATCATGCCCGCCGCCGCTTTGCCGCCGGCCAGCCCACCGCCGCTGAGCATGATGAACAGCGCCGCGATCGCCAGGAAGAACACGCCCATGGCATGGCTGACGCGCCCCGGCGGCCCCGACATCGAGGCCAGGCTGTACGCCAGCCAGGTGCCGGCGAAGATCCCGAAGCCCGTCCCCACCAGGGCGTCGCGGCCGAGGAAGGCCAGCACGCTGGCCACGAGCATCAGCGGCACCGCCAGCCCCAGGAGCAGGAGCGGGATCATCTTCTGATCGGTGGTCGAGAACCAGCCGAGCTGGCTGCCCGCGAGCAGGAGTCCCGACGGTACGAGCGCGAACGCGCCGAGCGGAAGCGGGGATCCAATCGGCCGCAGCATCACCCGGGCCACGGTTCCCGCAGGCGCCAAGTGGACGCTCTGGTTGCCGTCGCTCACGTATGGCCTCTCTGCCACGGTCGAAACTGCTTCCCGCCGAACCGTTCGGCCAACGCGCCTGACGTTGTTTTTGAACCTAAGTGAGGTCGATGATGCCTCGGGCGATGAGAAACAGGCCGAGCGCGGCCAGCCCGTACACCGCAATCCTCCGCCCCCTCCGCTGCAGCCAGGCGCGCGCTCTGCCCACCGCCGCCGGCGTCCAGTCGGGGGCGAGGGCGTAAGCGACCAGCGGAGCCTCGATCAGCAGTTGCTGCATCAGGCAGAAGAACACCACCAGCAGGATCGCCGGCAGCGGACCGGGGTTGAGGCGGTCAATGTTCTCGAGCGCATTGAGATAGCTGACGCCCGGGAAGCTCACGACGATGCCCACCAGGAAGGTCACACGGGCCGAGCCCTTGTTGAGCATCCGCACATGCCAGGGTTCGTTCTTCACGCGCGGGCTGGCCCGCGCCCTGCGTGCTCTGCGATCAGCGCGCCAGCGCCGGGCCGGGGCGTCGCGCTCTTTGGCCAGCAGGCGTGCAATCAAGATGGCCACCGACCCGATGACGATGTCGGCGCCCGGGCTGAGCGTGTGTCGCGAGGTCTTGAAGAGGTGCGAGTCGTGCAGGACGAACACCACGGCCAGCCCCACGGCCATACTGATGAGGTACGCCCCGAGCAGGTAGCCCAGCATCAGGCGCTTGGGGTGCGCCATCACCAGCATCACCGTCACCGCCGCGAGCAGCGTCGGGTTCAGCGTCGCCACGACGGCAGAGACGAACACCCTGGTGAGGTCTGCGCTCACCAGCCCGGACCGGAAATGCGACGGCGGTCAGCGCCGCCGGTGCTGCTCAGCGAGGCTCTGCGCCCGCGGGGACGAGTTCCGGCTCCCTGGCCGCAAGTGCGAGGCGGTCGCGCTCCTCGAAGAACTCAGCTCCTTCGATCGAGATCTCGGGCACGAGGCGCTCGAGCCAGCGCGGCATGTACCAGTTGATCTTGCCCATCGCCACCATCAGCGCCGGCACCAGCAGGCAGCGGACGACGGTTGCGTCCAGGATCACCGCCACCGCCAGACCGACTCCGAACTGCTTGATTGTCGGATCGCCGCTCAGCACGAAGCTGCCGAAGACGAACACCATGATCAGCGCCGCAGCCGTGATCACCCGGGCACTGGTGATGAGGCCGGAGATCACCGAGCTGCGGTTGTCCTCGCCCTCGTGGACGTGCTCCTCGATCTGGCTGACCAGGAACACCTCGTAGTCCATCGACAGCCCGAACAAGATCGCGAACATGAATAACGGCACGTAGGAGACGATCGGAACCGACCCGCTCAACCCGAGGATCCCCGTCAGCCAGCCGAGCTGGAAGACAGCCGTCAGCACGCCGTAGGAGGCACCAATCGACAGCAGGTTCATGACCGCGGCCTGAGGCGGAATGACAACTGTGCGGAAGGCGAGGATCAACAGCAAGAAGCTGAGCGCGATCACCACCAGGATCTGCAGCGGCAGCTTGCTGCCGATGCGGGAGGCCAGGTCGTCGTAGGCGGCGGTGGTCCCGCCGACGTAGGCCCTCATGTTGGTGCCCTTCGCCGCGCTCGGGATCGTCTTGTTTCTGAGCGTGTTCACCAGGGTCGTGGTGGCGTTCACCGCCGGCCCGTACTTGGAGATCGCCGTGAAGAATGCGGTGGTGCCGGCCTGATCGATCTGCACGGGCGAGATAGCCACCACGTTGGTTGTCCCCTTGACGTCCTTTTGCAGCGTCTGGAGGCGCGGATCGGTGGCCCGCGGATCGCTCCCCGAGGAACTCGACGCGGACGAAGAGCTCGACGAGCTAGATGAGCCCGACGCCGGCTGTGCCGGTGAGCCCAGTGACACGGCGATCAGCAACGGACCATTGACGCCGGGTCCGAAGTACTTCGAGGTCAAGTCGTAGGCCTGGCGCGAGGTGGTGCTCGTCGACATCGCCGCGGTGTCCTGCTGCCCGAGCTGCAGCTGCAACAGCGGGATCGCCAGCGGGATGAGGATCGCCAGCGCCGCGATCCCAGACAGGATCGGACGTTTGCCGATCTCTCTGGCCCAGCGCGCCCACAGGCCCTTTCTGGCCTCCTCCTGGGTCGCGGGATGGCGCACGCGCAGCGAGTTGATGTGCCGCCCGAGGATGGCCAGGATGGCCGGCAGCAACGTCAGTGCTCCCAGCACCGACACGACGACGGCGATGGCCGCCATCAGCCCCATCGTCGTCACCAGCGGTATCCCGGCCACGGATAGCGAGACGAGCGCGATCGTCACCGTGCAGCCGGCGAAGAACACAGCGCCGCCCGAGGTGGCCGCCGCGCGCGCTATCGACTCCTCCATCGGCAGCTCGTCCGATAAGCCGCGGAAATGACGGGTGACGATGAACAGCGCGTAGTCGATGCCCACGCCGAGACCGATCATCGTGGCCAGTGTGGGCGCCACCGTCGGCACCGTCAGGGCGTGGCCCAGGATGCGGATGATCGACAAGGTCGAGAGCACGCCGAAGATCGCGGTGATGATCGGGATCAGCATCGCCGACACGGTCCCGAAGGTCAGGGTCAGGATGACCATCGCCACCAGGATGCCCACGACCTCGCTGGACTCGGTCGATGTCTTGGAGATCTTCTGGCCGAGCTGGCCACCGGTCTGGACCTCGAGCCCCGCGGCCTGTGCCGGTTTGGCGGCCGCGTTGACGATCGTCTGCGCCTGCCCCTGAGAGAGCGAGCCGGGACTGACCTTCAACCCCACCGTCAAGTAGCCGGTCGACTGGTCTTGGCTTAGCGCCGAGGCCCCCTGGGGGGTCAGTGGGTTGATCACCGAGGCCACGTTCGGGGCCTTGGCCACGTCGGCGGCCGCGGTGTTGACCGCATTGGCGTAACTGGAGTCGGTCAACTTGCCGCTCTTGGCGTGCAGGATGATGGGGCTGGTGCCATTGGCCTGAACGGGGAACGGCTTCTTGAGGGTGTCGGTGGCGCGCTGGCTGTTGGTGCCGGGCAGCGACAGGTTGTCGTTGGTGTTATCGCCCAGGCGGTGGGAGATGGCCACCAGCGCAATCGCCGCCACGAGCCACACGCCCAGGACGGCAAAGCGCTGCCTGACGCAGAACCTGGCCAGCCCATACAGAATCGGAGTCACGTTCGCCCCTCTTTGAATTTGCCCACGACCAGCCCTTTTCGTGTCTGGCCAGTTCCCTTGTAGCGCCCCCCGTGACAGCTGTCAACCTGAGACGACGGGCTGAGGAGGAATTCCCCCGTCCTGCGGTTGCTCAATGTTTCTGAGCTTTGCGTACCAGGCATCGGCTCCTTGGCCCCATTCGTATGCTCGACTTCTACTGTGCGGTCCGCGGCTTCCGTCGAGCGGCGCCGCATTGCATAGGTTGCTCGCCACAAGCCGAGGCGTCGGGCCGAGGATCTTCCACGGCCGGGGGTCCGGGACGGTGCAGATCAATGTCAACGTGTCCAGGGGCCGGCTGGCGCTCCCCACCCAGAGGGTTGCCGTCTGGACACATGTTCGGATTAGGCGACGCTCCCGGCGGGGATGATTAGGAAGGTCAAGCTGACCCCAAAACGATGCCTGCACCACTCCGAACTCTGCTGAGGACCATTGGCCAGCGCCTGACCGGTGGGAAGCCGGGGATGGGCCGTGCGTTGTTGTCGGCGCTGATCGTCGGGTTCGCAGCGGCGATCGCGACCTACAAACTGCTGCGCAGCGGAAGCTAAGCCCGGTAAGCCGGACGCCCTGACCGGGGCGTCCGACGCGCTGCGGTCGACAGGCGACCAGCTAACGCCAAGACTGACCACCGCCCCAGCCAAGAAAACGAGCACCAGTAGCGCGTCAGACACCACCGTCAATCCCCGGCCCACTCAGGCCGTCGCGCCCGCTGCGGGATAAGTGTGCTGCGGGATGTCGACTCGGTCCGGGTCACCATAGCCCTCCCAAGAAGGGCATGCCGACCAGACTTCCCGGCGCTCCGGGCCAGAGTCTAACTGTCAGCGAGCGTCGCTCGTCACGGTGCTGGACTTGGCTATCTCCAGAAGCGGGGCGCGTCGACGTAGACACGGGGAGTGCGCGGCTTGCCGTTTGCGGTCGCACTCAGCGCTCTCAAGTACGAACGGCGCCCGTACCGTCGTGCGCGCTCCCAATCCCGGGCCGCCACTGCCGGCTCGAAGACGAGCCCGACGGGTTGACCACTGAGCGCGCTGGCCGATGGCACACACTGACCTGCTGCCGTGCGAGCGGTGGCGGTGGTGGGAGCAGCTGTGGTCCGACGTGCTGACGCTGCCGAGCGCTACCGGATCTCACAGAGCAATGGCTGGCGGGAGGACGGCGTAAAGGTCGAAGCGCTCGCCGTCCTGGCCGCCGACCGAGCTTTATCGGGTTGGGACCTTCCGAGGGCCGAGCGGCGCCTGCAAAGAGCCCGTCACCGCACGGAACACTCCGGGTTGCTGCTACGTTTACAAAGCGGTCGGCGCCGTTGGCCGCGAGGCAGCTTGCTTGGGTCCCGCCTAGTTGGCGGTTCGGGTCAGCCGTAAGCCTCCCGAATCGTCCGCGGTCCTAGCGCCGCCAAGGAGTCGTACATGTCTACGCAGTCCTTCGATGATTTCGGCGTGTCACGCGCCGTTGTCAGCACGCTCGCCCAGCAGGGCATCACAAGTCCATTTCCGATCCAACGCGAGGTCATCGAGCATGTCCTCGACGGGCGCGACGTCCTCGCGAAATCGCCCACCGGGTCGGGCAAGACGCTCGCCTTCGGGGTTCCGCTCGTCGACCGGATCGAGGCCGAGGACCCTCGACCATCCGCCCTGGTGCTCGCGCCGACCCGCGAGCTCGCCACCCAGATCGTCGAAGACATCCGCGCGATTGCGCACGCTCGCGCGCTGCGCGTCACGGCGGTCTACGGCGGCGTCGGCCTCGTCAAACAGGCGAAGGAGGCCGCGCGCTCGCACGTGCTGATCGCCACGCCCGGGCGCCTCGAGGACCTGCTCGCGCGGCGGGCATTGTCGCTCGACACGATCCGGCTGCTCGTCCTCGACGAGGCCGATCGGATGCTCGACATGGGGTTCCGCCCCGCCGTCAACCGGATCGTCGCCCTCTGCCCGTCCCAGCGTCAGACGCTGTTCCTCTCGGCGACACTCGACGGCGAAGCCGGCCAGGTGGCACGGCAGTACACGTCCGATCCCACAGTCGTCGAGCTTGGACCAGTGAAGCGCCGCGCGAGCGTCGACGTCGAGCACCACTTCGTCGAGGTCGCTCAGGAGCACCGCGTCGAAGCGCTCATCGGTGAGCTCAGCCGCGACCGAGAGCTAACCCTGGTGTTCGTACGAACCAAGCATGGAGCGGACCGGCTCGTCAAGCGTCTACGTGCCCGTGGTGTGGAAGCCGTCGCGATGCACGGCAACAAGTCGCAGCGCCAGCGCGAGCAGGCGCTCGCACGCTTCCAATCCGGCAAAGTCGACACGCTCGTCGCCACCGACGTCGCCGCCCGCGGGATCGACGTAAGCGGAATCTCACACGTGATCAACTTCGACCCGCCCGCCGACAGTGACGCTTACGTCCACCGGACCGGCCGCACGGGTCGCGCCGGCGCCAAAGGTATCGGCGTCACGCTGGTCGCGCCCGACCAGCAGCGGGACGTCGGCCAGATCGCCGCGAAACTGGGCCTCGAAAATGGCCTGAGCAGCAAGAGCCACGTGCGTCCCGCTGAGCACTGGGCGCGTCCGTCTCAGCGCCCGAACCGAAACCGCAGCCGATCACGGAGCCGGTCGCGCCGAGTCGGCTAGGTGGACGGGCGCTGTCGCAATAGTCGGATGAGTACGCGCCAACGAGCAAGCCAGAACGATCGCTGCGAGCGCACGGTGGGGAAGCGCGATGCGTCCATTGAGGGCTTCTCCCCCTAGGGATCATGTAGGGGGTCGGGCGTAGACGAGAGACGGTCGCGCCCGTGCTCCTCTCGTCGGTGGCTCTCGCGCAAACCCGGTGCGTTGTAGGCATGTGATAAGCGGCGCGTGGTTCCACAGGTCGAGGGAGCCCCGGCGACTGGTTGTCTTCGGCCACAGCTGCCCCTGATCGCCGGAGCGCGGACGCTTGTGGGAAGTTATGGTCGCCTGGCGCCATCTAACTTCTCAAGCCTCCGGCACGCTGGGGTGACCCGCCCGTCCAAGTCGTTGTCATAGGTTGATAACACGCGCCTCCCCCGCCGAGTTTGCGCGACAGCCTCGTCGCAAACCAGCTGTCGGCTGTCCGAGGCCCGGACGCTCGCTCGTGGGGCGAAGGGAGCGCCAGCCGGCGGCGCCGGTCCAGCAAACACGCAGGGCCTGCCGCGGCGGCGGCGAACCTGGAGCTTAATGCCGGAGGCTTGGGTGTATCTGTTGCGCTGCCGCGACGGCTCGCTCTACACCGGCTGGACGGTTGACCTCGAGCGCAGACTCGCGCGTCACCGTGCCGGTACCGCCAGCCGCTACACGGCGAGTCGGCTGCCGATCGAGCTCGAGCTTGCTATGCCGATGCGTAGTTGCACCGCCGCTCGCCGCGCGGAGGCACGCATCAAGCGCCTGCCGCGGGTGGCGAAGCTCGAACTGCTCAGCTAACGGCCTGCTCGGACGCGCGCTGTTTCGAGACTCGTCGCGTCGACCGGTGGTGAGGGTCAAGCTCGGCGATTTCGTCCGTCGGCCAGTAGGGAGGGGTGCGCACCGTGCCAGTCACGCCAGCCTCTCCTCGGAGTCGACAATGCGCCTCTCTGCCCCTCTGACGCAGGATTCGCCCGGTAAGCGAGAAGGGCTAGGGACATCATCCTGCTGGCATTTGCCGGCACTCTCCCGGAGTTCGCCATCACGGTCTCGGCGGCGGCGCGGGGCAACCTCGGGCTCGCTGCCGGCAACCTGATCGGCGGGATCGCGGTGCAGACGATGGTGCTCGTGATCTGCGACGTTGCGTACGCGATCCTTTCCGTGTCGGCTATGGGCCGCGAAATGAAAACCCCGCTGTACCAGATGACGTGTAGTGTGGTCTTGCGGTTGCGCGGGGGCGCGCCCAAATTCAATCACCGGGGGTCGGCAGGGCTTCGGCAGCGAAGGAGTTATCACGATGACCGCAGATCAAAACGTAGCGATCATGCGACGCGCCTACGACGCATTCAACACAGGCGATATGAACACGCTCACCGAGCTGATGGACAAGACCGTGTGGCACTTGCCGGGCCACAGCGATATGGCTGGCGACTACGAGGGCGCCGGGGCGACCCTGGCGTACTTTGGCCGGCTCGCCGAGAAGACCGGAGGGACCTTCCGAGCCGAGCTGCAGCACATGGCTGCAGACGGCGACATCCGCGTGGTCGGCATCCAGCGCAGCACCGGGGACCGAAACGGCAAGCACCTCGATGTTGCCAACTGCATCGTCTTCGAGCTGAAGGACGGCCTGGTTACTGACGGTCGGGAGCACTTCGAGGACCTCTACGCGTGGGACGAGTTCTGGTCATAACTCGCCCCCCCCGTCCGCAACCTCGCGGCTCGTGTACATCGAGCCGCGAGGCACAGCGGCCGCTGAAACACTGCAAAGCTCCGTCAAGTGGCTCGGAGAGGTGAACGCGGCCGACCCGAGGGAGGTCAAGCCGCCCGGCGGCGTGCCGGCCTGCACCTGCCTTCCGCGAGAGCGAGAGTGTCGCTTGGATCGACAACGAGCAGTCTCGTGCTCACCCTGCGCGGCACGTTCGGGACGAGTGTGCTCGGCTGCTGCTTCTAGTTCGAAGCGGCAGTTATCGACCGAAAAAGCCGCACAGCGACTGGTGGGGGCAGTAGGGTCAAAGGCCGGGGTGTTGTTAGGCGAGTCGAGAGGAGGAGTTTCGTGTACGTTCGCGTTGTCAGGTTCACTGGGGTGAACGCCGAGCGGCTGGCGCAACTGCTCGCGCGCATCAAGGAGTCCGACGGACCGCCAGAGGGGATCCCCGCGACTGGCATCAGGATCCTTCTTGACGAGGACCAAGGGACGGCCTTGGTGGAGCAGTACTTTGAGACTTCTGAGGACATGGAAGTCGGCGGCCGAGCGTTCAGCGCGATGGATTCCGCCGAGACGCCAGGCACTCGCAGCTCTGTGGACATGTGCGAACTGAAGCTCGAGATGAAGGCCTGAGGACGGTCAACGGGACCGCAGGGCGTCGGTCAATGAGGTCGCTTCTGGCAGCGGCCCGCGCTGAGATTGGGCAGCGGTCGACAGCTCGGCCTCGTTAGGCCGCAGCGCGGCCTGGATTGACGCGTCCGACCGCTCGCCACAAAAGCAGCAGCTCCCAGCGTGCGGCCGTCGTGCGCATCCGATGACGTCGCTGCCCCGCTACGTGTGACAGCTCCCCTTCGCCGCTTGCGCTATTAGCCCGAATCGACAGTCGCAGACCTGGTCGCTTTGGCGGCGGCGGACTCGGGGCCTTACTTCGATGCTGAGAGAAGCATTCGGGAGCCTCCGAGTTGCCGCCGAGGGGATGGTAGCCTCGCGTTCTTTCGGAAAAGGAGGGGACTGTGGCGGTGCTTTACAGACATCATGTTCCGGGGATGGATACGTCGACATACGATCAGGTGTCCTCGCAGATAATTCCGCAGCTCAAGCAGCAGCCGGGCTTCAAGTACCACGTCGCGTTTGCGGCTCCCGATGGCATGACCGTCTCGGAAATCTGGGAATCGAGGGAGCAGCACGACAGCTGGTTTGAGGAGAACGTAAAGCCGAACGTGCCGGCAGAGATGGACGTCGAGGTGATCGACGTCCACAACGTCGTGACGCCGTAGCCCTAGGCTTCGGGTTCGGGACGAGTATGTTCGGCTGCTGTTTCTAGCCATCGGAACCAGCAGTGTCGGCGGCGACCCGTTAGGAGACGTTCGTCGCGTCGCTGCTTTTAGCCTCAGTGAGATCGTCTCCTGTGGCGGTTCGGTGACGTCCGGCCGGTGGGTTTGGCTTTCGGGCGGCGGCGGGCTGACTCTCTTTTAGCCTGTCGACCGTTGGTCTGACCTGCTTTGGTTCTGTCGCCCGTCGCCGCCCGAGGATCACCGGCGTGACTTGATAGGAGCGTGGCATCGCCCCGACTGAGGTTTGTCGGCCGGAGATCTTCTCCGTCGGTGATTCCAACGAAGGGACGTGCACATGATCGTGGTTGGGGTGGACGCGCACAAGCGGACTCACACGCTGGTGGCAATTGATGCAGGGACGGGAGAGCTTCGGGGGCAGCGAACTGTTCCTGCGACCGATGGCGGCTCGTTGGACGGGCTGCGGTTCGTGCAGGAGCTCGATCAGCAGCGGGTGTGGGCGATTGAGGACTGCCGGCACGTGTCTGGGCGCTTAGAAGGAGCGCTGATCGCTGCTGGTGAGCGGGTGATCCGGATCCCGCCGGCGTTGACGGTCGACGCGCGCAAGGCAGCTCGTATCCCTGGAAAGTCGGATCCGATTGATGCCGCGGCGGTGGCCAGGGCGGCACTCAGAGAAGGCCTCGATCGCTTCCCAGCGGCGTTCCTGGATGAGCAGGCGATGGATGTCCGGCTGTTATGCGATTACCGCGATCAGCTGATCTCAGAGCGCGTTCGCCTCGCTAACAGGCTGCGCTGGCATCTTTTGGCGATCGACCCCGAGCTCGAAGGGCAGCTGCGACCGGCGGCGTTCGAGGGCTCGCGGATCTGCGCCAGGCTCGCGCGCCAGCTCGCTCGTCTAGGCGCCACCACGCGGGTTCGGATCGCCAAAGCGATGCTCAAGCGAATCTCCGAGCTCACCCGCCAAGAACGCGAACTCGAGAGCGAGCTCGCCGCGCTCATCGAAGAGCACAGTCCGCAGCTTTTGGCAGAGCATGGCTGCGGAACAATCACCGCCGCGATCCTGATCGGCCGCACCGCCGGCGCCAAGCGCTTCACCAACGACGCCGCGTTCGCACGGCACGCCGGAACCGCCCCCATACCCGCCAGCTCCGGCAACACCAACCGCTACCGACTGCACCGGGGTGGTGACCGCCAACTCAACCGGGCCCTGCACGTCATCGCGCTATCGCGCGCACGCACCGACCCCACCACCCGCGCCTACCTAGATCGCAAAGCAAGCGAAGGCAAAACCAAACGAGAAGCCATCCGCTGCCTCAAGCGCCACCTCGCCCGCCACTTCTGGAAGCTCCTCTACACCACCAACCCACAATCAACACAACCACTCGCCCCAAACCCGCACCTACCGCAATTCACTTGACATAGGAGGAACCAGAGCAGCAGTCTGCTGGCGCCGAAGCGTGGTGCTCCTGCAGCCTCGGAGCGCCCTTCGATGGAGCAGTCATTGGGGCTGCTAGCGCCAGTCACTGCTAAGGGTCGCCCGAACTGTGTGCTCCCATAATCGCGTTGACGCGAGCTGTTAGGGTGGCCGGCGGGGCGCCGGGGACAAAGGAGGCGGATATGGCTGGTGTTCAGACGCTCAATTTCGATTCGCCGCATGAGACGCGGACTCCTGATAAGACGCGGGTGGATGTGGTGCGCTCAGGCAGCACTACGGCCGCCCGCATGGCTCTTGAACCGGGGTGGAAGTGGTCAGAGTGCATAAAGCCGATGGCAGGCACCGACAGCTGCCAAGCGCGGCACGTGGGCATCGTTCAGGCAGGCACGTTGCGTGTAACCCATAACGACGGCACCGAGGCCGAGCTTCGACCTGGCGACGCTTACGTGATCGAACCAGGTCACGACGCGTCCGTCGTTGGAGACGAGCGCTTCGTCGCCTTCGAGTTCGAGACGCAGGCTGCGGAGGAATACGCGCGCGGATAGCCGGGCTCGGCAAATCGGGCTTCGCGACCTTCCGGTCGTCCCGATTCGGATAATCGCTACTAGCAGCAGCTGTGCACAGCACCCAGCAGCGATCACGCGCTGCTCCGGCCGTTTACCCACCATCGGTGTCCGAGGGGGCTCTGGGCAGCGACCGTCAGAGCCACAAGGGCAGTGTCCAGTCCGATCAGTCCGAGCGCCTGTGTGTCGAGCTCAGAGCCCCTGGCGAGCACCGCGGCGAAAGGTGGACGGCGAAGAGCGAGTCTCCACGCGCGCCTAATCGAATGTTCCTTTCAGAGCCGCAATGGCACACGACATCGTTGCCCCCTTCGTCTCGGTTGGCGCGAGCCTACGCCGATCGCGGTTCCAACCGGGGTAGAAGGTAGAAGTTCTACGTGCGCACGCTCTCCCTGAACGCCGCGGCGACACGTGTCCACGTCGCGCCGACGACGATCAAGTCGTGGGTACTCAGCAGGGCTCATTTCCTGCGTCGTCGCGGGACGCCGCGGCAAGGCATGGTTGTTCAACGAGGTGATCTTCGATCGAGAGGTGGCAGCGTTGCCGCGATGCGCCTACAGCAAGGGCTGCGGTCGACCCGTTGCGAGGCAGGGCGCTGCTTGCAGCGACTAGGCCACACCGATCCGGGGTTCGCGCCCGGGGTGTACCGGCACGGAATGTGCCGCGACCAAGCCTCCAGGGACGCTCTGCGCGAGCTGGTAGGCGGCGCTGATTGGGCAGCACCGGGCAGCAATGTGGTTCCGGTGCAGTTTGCGACGGTCGCCGGGGCGCGCTGACCGTGACCGAAACCCTGGCGATAGCCGGGCGTTTCGTGATGGGCGCGGCTGGGTTCGAACCAGCGACCTCTCGCGTGTGAAGCGAGCGCTCTCCCACTGAGCTACGCGCCCTGAAGGCAGACGATTCTACGCGGCGTCGATCAGCTCGACGAAGAGACGGGTTGCGGATCGGCGGCGGCGCACGGCGCGCCGCGGTCATCTCCAGCGCCTCTCCGACGGGTGCGATGCTGTTCGAAGATCTAGGCTGGGCGCTACCGCATGAATCCTCACCCCGACAAGACTTCGCTGCCGGGCTTGCGCGTGCTCGACTTCTCTCGAGTACTGGCCGGCCCAGTAGCGACGATGATGCTGGGTGACCTCGGCGCTGATGTGGTCAAGGTCGAGCGCCCAGGGGTTGGCGATGAGACCCGCTCCTGGGGTCCGCCATACGATCAGCAGGGCGACGCCACCTACTTCCAGGCCGTCAATCGCAACAAGCGCAGCGTCATCCTCGATCTGGATGACGACCGTGACCTGGCGCGCGCTCGTGAGCTGGCAAAAGGTGCCGACGTGCTGGTCGAGAACTTCCGGGCTGGGCTGCTTGACGACCGGGGGCTCGGCTATGGGCATCTGCGTAGCGAAAACCCGCGGCTGATCTACTGCTCGATCACGGGATTCGGTCGCGGTGCGGGGGCGGGGCTAGCCGGATACGACCTCCTTGTGCAGGCGCTGGGCGGCCTGATGAGCATCACGGGTCCGGCTGACGGGGAGCCTCAGAAAGTGGGCGTGGCGCTCGTCGACGTGCTCGCTGGCCTGTTTGCGGTCACCGGGATTCTGGCGGCGCTGCACGCGCGTCGGGAAAGCGGCCGGGGCCAGCGGGTGGAGGTCTCGCTCCTCGGTGCACTGCTCGCGTCGCTCGTCAATCAGGCCTCGGCGTACACGATTGGCGGTCTCGTTCCGAAGCGGATGGGTAACGCCCACCCGAGTATCGCGCCGTACGAGCTGTACCGAGCTTCCGACCGACATCTGGTCGTCGCCGTCGGCAACGACCGGCAGTTCGCCGCGCTGTGCAACGCGATCGGTACGCCGCAGCTCGCAGAAGATGACCGGTTCAGGACCAACAGCGATCGCGTCGAGCACCGTCAATTGCTCCGCGAGGAAATGGAGCAGCGCTTCGGCGCCGAGGGCGCCGCGCATTGGGTTCAGCGCCTGCAAGAGGCGCGCGTACCCGCGGGAGTCGTCAATGACATCGCCGAGGCGATCGAGCTGGCCCGATCGCTCGAGCTCGATCCAGTTGTAACGCTCCCCCGCGACGACGGGTCGCAGGCAAACCTGATCCGCAATCCGATAGTCCTATCGGAGACGCCGATCAGCTATCGCAGCGCCCCACCGCGCTTTCCGCAGCCCGGCTCCTCAGCGCCCGAACAGGCGAATGCGGTTTGGGCCTCCTGATGGCCAAGCCGGCTCTGATTACGTAGAGGTTGGCTCAGCCACCTCACCCGCGGCCTGACGTACCGGGTCGTGGCCGAAGCGGTCAACCAACCGGGGCAGGACGTCAGCTGCGAATTGGTCAAGGAAGCGGCTCTGATCGTGGCCAGGTGCGTGGAACACGAGCTCGTTGAACCCGAGCTCGACGTACGGGGAAATGCGCTCGACTACCTCGTCGGGGTCATCGGAGACGATGAACCGGGTCGGGGCGCGCTCTGCGATCGCGTCCGCTGCCCGCTCCATCTCCACCGGGTCCTCGATGGTTGACTTCTCCTCGGGCGTCAGTGCGAGCGCCGCCCAGAAGGAGCACGCGTCCCGCGCATAGGCGAGGTCCCGGTCGTAGGAGACCTTGATCTCGATCATGCGGTCAATCTGGCTTGGATCGCGTCCCGCCGTGCGGGCACCGTTCTCCATGTTCTCGTTCAGCTCCTCGTAGAGCTCAGCCTTCTTGCCCGACGTGCATATGAACCCATCGCCGATGCGCCCGGCCAGCTTGGCGGCCAGCGGCCCGGAGGCGGCGACGTAGATCGGCACGGGCTGCTCGGGTCTGTCATAGACGGTGGCGTTCTTGGCCGAGTAGTACTCGCCCTGGAAGTCAACCCGCTCCTCGGTCCACAGCAGCTTGATGAGTTTGATGGCCTCCGACAGGCGCATCCTGCGCTCCTTGGCACCCGGCCATTCGACCCTCGTGACAGGCGCCTCGTTCATGGCCTCACCCGTCCCCACGCCAAGGAACACCCTGCCGGGGTTCAAGCAGCCGAGCGTGGCAAAGGCCTGTGCGATCACGCCCGGCTCGTAGCGCAGGGTGGGGGTGAGCACGCTGGTGCCAAGCCTCGCGGCTTGGATCGTCTCCCCGAGCGCGCCCAGCCATACCAGCGCGTTGGGGGCGTGGCCACCGTTGTGGCGCCAGGGCTGGAAGTGGTCGGAGACCGCGACGATGTCGAGTCCGATCCGTTCGGCCTGCCGTGAGTACTCGATCAGCTCGCGCGGGGCGAATTGCTCGGCTGAAGCCTTGTATCCGTAGTGCATGATCTAGCTAGAAAATAATGTATATCTCCGCGCCTTGACCACGCCGGTGCCGCGAATGAAGGTCAGCCACACGTGTCTTCTGGTAGGCGACCTCGAGCGCGCGCTCGAGTTCTACGCGTGGCTCGGGTTTGAGGAGCGCATGCGCCTCGGCGAGGGCGAGAATCTGAGCGTCTTCTGCGGCCTCCCGGGGGACGAGGACCGTCTCCAGCTCAAGCTAGCTCCACCGTCTCAGGTGAGCGCCCCTCGCCTCGGGCACTTGGCGATCGACGTCGACGACCTTGATCGCCTGCTTCAGAGCCTCACCGGCCACGGTGTGGTCCCCGAGCAACCCCCGCCACCGCGCACCGGAACGCTTCGGCTGTGCTTCATTCACGACCCCGACGGCTATGCGATCGAGCTGATCGAGCGCAACGAGCGAAGCGGCGCGCTCTGAGCACTGGCATCGGGCGCCGCGCGGGCGGCCGCCAGGGGCGGGTTGGTTAGGATATATCTCATTTGGGGACCGAGCTAAAGGGAGAGGGAACCGATGACCGAAGTGGATCTGCGGCAGGTAGTTGACCCGCATCACACCGCCCTGATCATCATCGATCCGCAGCATGATTTCTGTTCTCCCGAAGGCGCGATGGCCAAGCGCTTCGGGTTCGACATGCAGGAGATCAACGAGGCGGTTCCCCGCCTGAACGACTTCATCGAGTCGTGCCGCTCCGCCGGGGTGCTCGTCATCTGGGTCCGTGAGATTTTCTCCGACGAGAAGATGCGCCCCAATCAGAAGGCGCTATGGGGCTCCGGGGATGACATCTGGCTGATCCGCGAGGACGGCGACGGCATCGAGTGGTATGACCAGATGATCCGGCCGGCCGAAGGTGAGCCCGTGATAACGAAGTGGCAGTACGACGGCTTCGAGGACACCGACCTCCATCTGCTCCTTCAGAGCCGCGGCATCCAGACGCTGCTCATGACCGGCTTCACCACCAACGTGTGCGTCGAGACCACGGCTCGGCACGGATACATCAAGGGCTACAACATCGTTTTGGTGCCCGATTGCGCCGGCGCTCCGACGGCCGCCGAGCACGAGGCGGCGGTCTTCAACATCGGCACCTACTTCGGCAAGGTCGTGAGCAGTGGCGATCTTGCCGAGCTCTTGCAGACCGAGAAGGCTGCCGTTCCCGCCGCTTGAACCGATCCTTCTAGGCTTCGCTACATGGCACAGGTGCAGAGCACGCCAGCCCCGGCAGCAGCTGGCGGCCTGCGTCAGGCGGTCGCGCTGCAGTGGCTCGAGGACGGTCGGCGCGTCGTCGCGGCGAGCCTGATCCAGACCGTCGGGTCGGCCCCGCTCGATCCCGGGGCAGAGATGCTTGTCGATAACGATGCACACATCGAGGGCTCGGTCACCGGGGGCTGCGTGGAGGGGGCGCTATTCGAGGAGGCCCAGCGCATCTTCGCCGGCGGCGAGCCGCGGGTGGTCCAGTACGGCATCAGCGACGCGCAGGCTGTCGGCGTCGGGCTGATGTGCGGCGGCACGGTCCGGCTGTTCGTGCACGAGCTCATCGAGCCGGTGCGAGAGCCGCTAGCCGCGGTGGTGCGGGCACTGGCCGCCGGCGAACCGATCGCGCTGGCCACCGTCCTCGATGGAGAGCAAGCCGGAAGCAAAATCGCAGTCGACGCCGAGCGGATGATCGGGGCCCTCGGGATCGCCAAGCTCGAGCAGTCGGTCAGACGCGACGCACTGGGCTGCCTGGATCAAGGAGTGACAACGATCCGCAGCTACAGCGCCGCCGGCGAGACCATGGGCTCTGACATCCGGGTTTACATCCAGGGATTCGCTTCGCCGCCGGAGATGGTCGTGTTCGGCGCGATCGACTTCTCCGCTGCGGTCGCAAAGCTCGCGGCCGAGGTCGGCTACCGCGTGACGATCTGCGACGCACGCCAGCCGTTCCTGTCGAGCCCCCGCTTCTCGGAAGTGGCCGAGGTAGTGGTGGACTGGCCCGATCGCCACCTTGCGCAACGAGAGCTGAGCGAACGCGACGTCGTGCTCGTGTTCACGCACGATCCCAAGTTCGACGAGCCGGCGTTGATGTCGGCGCTTGCGAGCGGCGCCGGGTACATCGGCGCGCTCGGAAGTCGTCGCACCCATCGTGAGCGGCTCGAGCGGCTGCGCGAGCGGGGAGTCGACGAGGAGCAGCTCGCGCGGATCGCCTCACCGTGCGGACTCGACATCGGCGCGCGCACGCCTACGGAGACTGCGATTTCTGTGCTTGCCGAGATCCTCGCCGCCCGCGCGGGACGGAGCGGCCAGCGGCTGGGAGCGACGAGCGGCTCGATCCACCCCACGCCGGCACCGCAGCCGTAGGCATCAGCCGCTGGTGGCGGGGGCCTCGAGCGACCCGCTCAGCAGACGACCTGCGCCGGGCACGACCGTCTCCAGGCCCAGTGCCTGGAGGATCGCAAAGACGGTCGCCGTGGATGCGCTCAGCGTGGGCAGCCCGACCTGGCGCTCCACTACCTCGATCACGGGCAGCGAGGGCATCTGCACGCAGGCCGAAATCACCAGCGCGTCGCATCCGGTGAGGTCGAGCTTCCCGGCGTGCTCGGGCAATGCCATCGGGTCGAGCGCGGCGACGGCAGTGTTCTCCGAGACCTCGAGGCTGAGTGCGTCGTGCACCTCGAAGCCGGCAGCCTCGATGTAGTCGGCCACCAGACGGGTCAGGGGCTTCAGGTAGGGGGTGACGATCGCGATCCGTCGGGCGCCGCAGGCTTCCAGGGCCCGCACCAGCGCGCCCGCGGACGACACGACAGGCGCTTCGGCATCCTCGGCACGCAGTACCTCGGCAATCTCCGCCTCGGCCGCCCGGTGGTAATCCGAGCGCTGCGCCATGATCGCGACGAGGCAGGCGGTGGCGACGACGTCCGGCCGCAGGTCGGCCAGCTCGGCGGCTGCACGGGCGGTCTGATCGTTCATCGCCCGCAGCTCCTCCGGGGTCACGCGATGTAGCCGCAGCCGTGCGGAGTGAAAGGTGAATCGATCCGGATAGGCAGCCTCGCGGGCGCGGAGCATCGCCGGGAGCTCGGTCTCCATCGTGGTGTTGGAGCTGGGGACGATGAGCCCCACGCGATGGCGGTTTGAAATATCAGTGGCCATGTCGATCTCCTTCCACGCGCACGCGCTCTAGAAACGACTGCACGGGAGCGAGGAAGCCCGCGAAGTTCTCCCAGGGAAGCATGTGGGCGGCCCCGGGGACACCGACCATCTCCAACTCGGGGTTCTCGGCGACCTCCTTGACCGACTCGGCGGTGACGACCGGGCTCTCCTCGCCGTAGAGGAACAGCGCAGGCGCCTTGACCGCCCGGAGGAAGGGCAGGATGTCCTCTTGCTCGAAGGAGCGGTGCGACTCGAGCACCGCGGTCTCGTCGCAGCTGCCTAGCCACTCCGCCCGAAGACGGCAGGCCTCCTCGTCCCAGCGGGGGTACTGGCCACGAATCTCGGCAACGGTGACGCCCTCGTCTCGAGCCTGAACGACCTGCTTGCGGAAGGTCTCGCGCGTGATGGGATAAGGGGCCCTGCCGGGCCCGGACATTGGCGGGTCGACGATTAGCAGCGGGCCTGCTCTGTCCGGATGTCGTGCCGAGAAAACAGCGATGATCCGAGCGCCCATCGAATGCCCTAGGAGAATCGGGCGTTCCAGTCGCAGTTCGTCCACCATCGCCTTGAGATCTCGCGTGTAGTCCTCGAGCGAGAAGCCGCGACGCGGCTTGTCGGACAGACCCCTGCCCCGGTTGTCGAGGCAGAGCACCCGATGGGTTGAGGCGAGCGGCGCCGCCACGAAGCCCCAGGTGATGGCCGGACTGGTGATGCCCGGGACGATCACCAGGTCGGGCCCCGATCCGTACTCGATGTAGTGCAGGCGCAAATCGCCCGACATGAAATAGCGGTCGATGCCGCGCAGGGCAATTTGCTCCGAGGTGCTCATGATGATGCTGCGGCTTTGGAAGCCCGGAGCGCCTGGAGCACGCGGTCGAGCGGTTCCACGTCGCCATATTTGGCGTCGATGTCGAACAGCGCGGCGGTGTGCACGCCTTCGGATCGGTCGCCCACGCACTCCAGCGGGACGATCGCGCGGTAGCCCCAGGAGACGGCGTCAACGACCGTGGCCCGGACGCAGCCGCTGGTCACGCACCCCGCGACTATCAGCGTGTCGACATTCTCGCCGACCAGAAACGGCACCAATGGCGTGCCGAAGAAGGCCGAAGGAGCCCGTTTCACCCAGACCGGCTCACCGATCTGTGGTTGCACGCGACTGTCGATCTCGCACCAGTGCGAGCCCGCGGCGAGGATCGCCAGCCCGGGCATCTTGCGCAGCCACGTCGTCCCGTCCCGGCGACTTTGGTCAAAGCCCACGGCCGTGAAGGCGATCGGGAGGTTCTGCTCTCGCGCCGCCCGGAGCAATCGCCGGGCGGCGTCAACCGGCTCGCTCAGATCGGAGCCGACAGGGCTGGCGGGATCCGTGAAACCTGTCTGCATGTCGACCACCACAAGCGCGGGACGACTCCCGAACCCGACGTCGTCACCGATTCCGCTGCGGGCGTAGATCGCCGCGGCATCCTCATCTGCGCGGCGAAAGTCGCTTGAGCCGTCGGTCACGGGGTGAACCTCGCCACCGGCTCGTCGGGGACGCTTGAGGCGATGCCCAGGAGACGCTCTGCGTTGGCGTGCGAAATCGCCTCGAGGCGCTCAGGCTCGACGTTCTCGAACAGAAACGAGACGCCGGTCTCTAGCGACCAGTACGGGTAGTCGCTGCCGAACACGAGGTGGTCCTCGTCGCCGAGCTCACGGGCCAGCCTCAGCGCGCCGGGTGTAGCCGAGACCGTGTCGAAGTAGAGCCGCTGCAGATAGCTGGCAATCGGCTCGGTCACCTGTGGCCACAACCCGTTGCGGCGATACGTCTCGATCCGGCCGGCCAGAAACGGGAGCGTCCCGCCGAGATGCGGCAACAGCACGCGCAGACGAGGGAAGGCGTCGAGCGTGCCGCTTACGATCAGGCTCAGGGCGGCGAAGCTCGTGTCGAACATGTAGCCCAGCGGGCGCTCGGCGTTGAACTGCGCCACCCGATCCTGACGGAAGCAGTCGGTGGGGTGTAGGAAGATCGGGATGTCGCGCTTCTCGATCTGGGCATAGAGCGGGCGAAGCTCGTCGGAGGCGATCGGCTTGCCGCCGACGTTCGAGTAGATGCATACCCCGTGCACTCCCAGTCCGATTGCGTGGCCGAGCACGTCGATCGCCGCCTGGGGGTCCTGCATCGGCAGCACGGCCAAGCCGTAGAAGCGGTCCGGATGTGTGCGCTGGGCGTTGGCGGCTTCTTCGTTGAGCAGCGTGGCCACTTCGATCGCCTCGGGGAGGTCGGGACGGGCACCGACGTCGCCGACGGCGGACGGGCCCGAAACCACAGCGTCGACGCCGGCGGCGGCGGCGGCGGCGAGCTGAAAGTCCAGGTCAACGAAGCGCTCGGTGAAGTTCTGCGTCTCCACCGGGGTGATCTCGTATCGATAGCCGCCCTCGATCGGCGTTGCGCGGGGCGGTGCTGCCCGCCCCACGTCGTGCTCACACAGCGCAGGGGGGTGCCAGTGGAACTGGCAATCGATAAGTCGGGGCTTGTTCATCGAGGGAATGTTTTGTCGGCCCTGGTGCGCCGAGGCTGCGGGCCACTACCGGACCGCTTACTGCAGCTCGGGGGGGAGGATCTTGCCGCTGTCTGCGATCAACTCATCGTCAAGGTAGAAGCGGTGGTTGCGCAGCGCGAAGTCTTGATGACACCCTGTCGTGCGCGTCCCCCCGAAGGTGATGTTGGAGCCCAGCGCGAACAGTGTCGTGCCGTAGCTGGTCCGCCCATCCTGTCCGATGATCTCAAGCTGGTCCTGGAACAGAAGCGAGTTCCACAAGCCGCGTCGGTGAGACCCCCAGCCGATGTGGGACATCATGTACCCCTCGGGGTCGTTCCAGCCCTCGATGTACTCGCGGATCATCTGGGCGTCCCATCCGCCTTCGATCGAGACGGCGCCGCCGTTCTCGAACCGCATCGTGACTGGCGTGTGGATGTAGCGCTTGGGCGGATACCAGATGTCGCCCGGGTCGAGAACGATCACGCCTTCGCCCAGGTTCTCCGTGGGGCTCGTGTATTGGAAGGCGCCCGGCCAGTGGTCCCAGCGGCCCGGCTCGTCGGTCCAGCCGTACTGCTCGATGACTGGAGCTTCCGTCTTGTCGAACCAGGCGTCGGTGCCGTTGTCGGACTCGACGCGGATGCGCTTAGCCTTGCGCAAGCGATCGCCGCCACGGCGCACGAGCTCACGATCGTCGTCTGTGGGGAACATCCGCTCGAGCGCCTCGACTGGATCGTGGATCATCAGCATGCGGGTGCCGGCGTCGAGCACCTTGACCTGCTCCTTGGTGTGCAGAAGCCCGATCGACGTCATGTCGATCACGAAGTCGGCCATCTTCAGATACTCGAGGGCGAGCTTCGAGTTGGCCACGATCTGGGAGGAGATGTTCCCCGTGCGTATGAACGACGCCTGCTCAGGCGGAGGCGGCGGCAGCGTCATCGCGATCACGTCTGCTCCGAACGACCGGCCCGCGGCGAACATCGCCGAGATGTATTCCTGGTTGGAATCGGGATCGCTCACGATGATGAGGGACTCGTCCTCGGTCAGCTTGCACCGCTCCAGCATGCGTTGGAACAGCGGGACGAGCTGCGCGGTCCGGTAGCTAGTCGCGGCAGGAGCGTGCAAGTCGATACCTCCGATCAGTTCCCAGAAGAGACGCGAACTTCAGGTGTGAGCGGCCACAGGCTGGTGAGAGCGCCACCAAACATCCCGAAATCAAATATATCATATTGCCAGATCGCCCTGACCTGACACCGGAGCCGATTTCCCGTCCCGACCGGGCGTCAGCGAGCTGTATCCCGCACGCTGGGCAGAGCTGGCGGGTCAGCTTCGACTGAGGGGCCCGCGCCTCAGCATGGCTTCCAGCTAATCCCACGCCTCAGGGGCGTGCGCGGCTGACCGCGGCTGCGGAGATCTCAACCAGCGCGCCGTCGAGCAGCGTTGCCACCCCGACGGCGGCGCTGACCGGCAGATGGTCACCGAGGCGCCTGGTCCTGACCTCGGCGAAGCGGGCATAGGCAGTCAAATCGGTCAGGTACACCGTGATCTGCACCAAGTTCGTGAGGTCGGCTCCGACGCCGGCGAGGATCTCCTCGAGCTGGTCGAAGACCTGGTCGCTCTGGCCGGCGAGGTCGGGAGCGGCGGGCAAGCGAGGAGTCTGGCCGGCGATGTGGATCCAGCGCAGTCCGGCGCCCTCTATCACCACGGCATCGCTGTAGCTGCCACCACTCGCCGCGGGGACCCGCTCCAGCGTCGCCATCAGCTACTCCTCTTCGGAGATCCCGCGCTGGACGATGGTCTCGGTGCCCGCCAGATGCTTGCGCAGCAGCTCCGATGCCTTCTCGCTCTCCCCGCGGCGTAGCGCTTTGAGCATCTGCTTGTGTTCCGTCTGCGCCTGGTCCAGCCGGGGAGCGGTGTGCACATACAGGCGGAGATAGGGCTCCACCGCTACCCACAGCGAATCGATCATGGCCGTTAGCCGCTCCATCCCATTTGCCTCATAGATGAGCATGTGGAACTCCTGGTTGGCCTGGCGCCAGCTCTCGGGATCGGTGTCGAACTCGTCCATGCCGGCAATCAGCTCCTCGAGCCGGGCAAGCCGCGGCTGATCGTCTTTGACCGCCGGGGCCGCGCGCGAGATCGCGAATGCCTCGAGCTCGGACCGGAGCGCGAAGATCTCGTGCAGTTCGTTCTCCGAGAGCGAACGGACCATGATCCGCCGGTTGCGCAGCGTCACCAGCCCCTCGGACTCCAGGCGCCGCAGCGCCTCTCGCACCGGCGTGGCGCTGACGCCGAAGCGCTCGGTCAGCATCCGGATTCTGAGGAGGCCGGGCTTGTATATCCCGTGGGCGATGTCTCTCCGGAGCGCCTGATAGACCAGCTCGGCAATTGATTCCGTCTCGATCTGTGTCCGCGGGAGCTCGTCGTCCTGCGCGGCCATCGCCCTTTCCGGCGGAGCATTAGGTACAGACATACTTGAGACATCATATATCTGGACCCGGCGGGCTTCGTGTGGGCAACTCGACATCGAACTCGACGTCGAGTGCGTACCGGGCCGCCACGTACCGAGACTCGGTGAATTCGAGCGGATCGCCCTTGTCATCGAAAATGAGGCGCTGCTCGATGAACAGGGGAGCCCCTCGCTTGACACCGAGGCGTCGGGCATCGTCGGCTGTGGCCATATCGGCTCTGAGGGTCGCGCGGCCCGCCGTCGGCAGGCGTCCTCCCTCGACCAGCGCGGCGTGCAGCGACCCGTTCTGGAGATCTGCCCCGGTGAGAATGGGAGCGACCGAAGCGGGGAGCACGGCGGTCTCCAGTGCCACGGGCTTCTCGTCCGCCAATCGGAGGCGGCGGATCACGCACACCTTTTCGCCGTGGCCGAGCGCCAGGCGACCGGACTCCAGGTCGGTCGGCTCACGCATGCGGCGCTGAATCAGCACGGAGCGCGGGGAGCGGCCTCGGCGACGCATCTCCTCGCTGAAGCTGAGTAGGTTGCTCGCCTGGCGGTGCGACGAGGGCCGGGCCACGAACGTGCCGCGGCCGGGAATTCTGTGAACCAATCCTTCCTGAGCCAACCGCTGCACCGCGTTGCGGGCGGTCATGCGACTCACGCGGAACTCTTCGCACAACATCGCGTCGGAGGGAAGTGCGTCACCCGGCTGGAGCTCGGCGATGCGGCTTCGCAGTGCCCGCTCGATCTCGTAGTAGCGAGGGATGAACTGCGATGTCACGGGATGAGATGCTATGCGGCCTCGGTTGACGCTCGGGAGCAGCGCGCCAGGTGCGCTAATCGCGTCCGTGCCCCACGGTCCCGTTGATCGTGAGCCCCCCGTCAACGACGAGCTCGTGTCCGGTGATGTACCGCGAGGCGTCACAGGCCAGGGCCAGCGCCGCGTCCGCCACCTCCCCCGGAGTTCCGATTCGCCCGAGCGCGATGCGCTCCTCGTAGGTCCGGCGAACTCGTGGCGTGTATGCCGTCTGGTTCAGGGGAGTGTCAATGGCCCCCGGAGCGATCGCGTTGACGGTGATTTGGTGGGGCGCTAGCTCCAAGGCGAGGGTCTTGGTGAGGGCCACGATCGCACCCTTGGCGGCGATGTAGGGTGCGAGCTCGGCCACGACCAGGATGTCGGCCGCCGAGGTGACATTGATGATGCGGCCGCCGAGGCCGTCTGCCGCCATGCGCCGTGCCGCTGCCCGGCAGCCATAGAAATAGCCGTGGAGGTTGGCTGCCAGCAGGCCGTGCCAATCGTCATCGGTGACCTCCAGGAACGGCTTGACGAACAGCCGTGCGGCGTTGTTGATCCAGATATCGATCCGCCCGAATTCAG
Source organism: uncultured Actinomycetes bacterium (assembly GCA_963822735.1). Lineage (GTDB taxonomy): Bacteria > Actinomycetota > Thermoleophilia > Solirubrobacterales > Solirubrobacteraceae > Palsa-465. Next base: position 210,133 of record CAWGIU010000004.1, on the reverse strand, counting down.
CGCTCGCGCGGGCGGCGAGGCCGTCGACGTCAACCCTCTGGCCAGTGTCGCCGCGGAGCATGAAGCCCTTACGGCCGAGGCGGTGCACCTGGTCGAGCGTGTCCCGCGCCGCATCGTCCTCGTCGAGGTAGATCCCGGCAACGTGAGCTCCCGCGCGCGCGAACGCGACGGCCAGAGCGGCGCCAATCCCCGTCGAGGCTCCCGTGATCACGACGCGGCGATCGGTGAGATCGAACGGACCGGTCACGACGGTGCGACCGAGATTCTCCTCCATCACGCGGGTACCGCCTATCTAGTCGTCTAGACGGGAACACTACCAATCAGGCCGCGGGTGAAGTGCCTAAGCTCGCGGCGGATGCCCTGCTTTTCAGGCGCGCGGGCGGACGCGCTTGACAGGCCGGCGCACGAGTTGGTATTCGTCGTGCGCTCCAGAATGTCTAGACAGCTAGATACACGCCTGCGTCGCCGGTGGCCGGGGAGGGATGAGCCAGATGCCAATCGGTGACATCCGGGCGGGGATCGTAGGGACAGGCTTCATCGGGCTTGTTCATCTCGAGGCGCTGAGGAGACTCGGCGTTGGGGTCGCCGGCGTCGTTGGCTCCTCGCCAGAGCGGGCGCGGGCAAAGACCGTCTCCCATGGTCTTCCACGCATCTACGAGAGCTACGACGAGATGCTCGCCGATCCCGGGGTCGACGTCGTGCACCTGGCCACGCCGAACGACCTTCACTACGCGCAGGCACGGGCTGCCCTCGAGGCGGGCAAGCACGTGGTCTGCGAGAAGCCCCTCGCCACCACGTCGACCCAGACTGCCGAGCTCCTCGCGCTGGCCGAACGGACAGGCCTCGTCCATGCGACCAACTTCAACATCCGCTTCTATGCGCTCTGTCAGCAGGCACGCGCGAGGATTCTGGAGAATTCCGTCGGCGAGGTGCGCCTGGTCACGGGCTCCTACCTTCAGGACTGGCTGCTGTACGAGACCGACTGGAACTGGCGACTCGATCCCGCCCGGGCCGGCGCGTCGCGGGCGATCGCCGACATCGGCTCCCACTGGCTCGATCTGATGACGTTCATCACGGGCAACCGCGTCGAAGCTGTCATGGCCGACCTGGCAACTTTCGTCGGTGTCAGATACGAGCCAACGGGACCGATCGAGACCTTCGGCGCGAGCTCCAGCCGCGCCGGCGCCGAGGCACGACAGGTCGCGACGGAGGACGCGGCAAGCGTTCTTGTCCGCTTCCAGGGCGGCGCCCGTGGCGCGTTCACCGTCTCCCAGGTGAGCGCGGGAAGGAAGAACGCGCTGTCGTTTGAGATCGACGGGTCGCGCACAGCTCTTGCCTGGCGCTCGGAGCGACCGGAAGAGCTGTGGATCGGCCACCGGGACAGGGCGAACGAGGTGTTGACGCGGGATCCCGCGCTGCTCGCGACGCGTGCGGCGGAAGCGACGGACTATCCCGGTGGCCACGCAGAGGGGTTCCCTGACACGTTCAAGCACCTCCACCGCGCGATCTACCGCGCAATCGAGGACGGTAGACCGGGGACCGAAGACGAGTATCCGACGTTCCTCGCCGGCCACCGCGAGGCGCTCGCGGCAGAGGCGATCCTCCGCAGCGCACGAGACGGAAGGTGGACGACGGTCGGGGACAGCGTTGCAACGACGATCAGGCAGATGATTGGGGAATGACATGAAGCTCGGTTTGCTGACCGCTGCCTTTCCGCAGCTCACGCTCGATGAGGTCGCCGCGTGGGCGGCGGAAAACGGATTCTCCGCCCTGGAGGTGGCGTCCTGGCCAGCCGGTGAAGGGGCCGCTCGCCGATACGGCGGCGTGTGCCACATCGACGCGGACACGCTGGACGACGAGTCGGCAGCGCGGATCGGGGAGCGTCTCAGCGCGCTGGGCCTGACGATATCGGCACTTGCCTATTACCCCAACCCGCTCGATCCCGACGCGGAAGCGCGGGAGGCGGCTCATCGCCACCTGCGCAAACTGTTCGCGGCAGCGCCGAGGCTGGGCGTCGACACGGTCACGACATTCATCGGCAACGACAAGGCGCGGCCACTTCCGGAGAACCTCGCCACCTTCCGCGAGCTTTGGCCGGGCCTGGTCCGTGATGCTGCTGCGCGCGGCGTACGGGTGGCGATCGAGAACTGCCCGATGCTCTTCTCCTATGACGAGTGGCCGGGCGGGAACAACCTCGCCTACGCGCCGGCTATCTGGCGCGAGATGTTCGACGCCATTCCGGAGCCCAACTTCGGTCTCAACTTCGATCCGTCACACCTCGTGTGGCAGATGATCGACGTTGAGCGCGCGGTGCACGAGTTCGGCGAACGCATCTTCCACGTGCACGGGAAGGATCTCGAGGTTCGGCCCGACGGCCTCTACGGCCACGGCGTGATGTCGGCCGGGATTGGCTGGCAGGTGCCGCGTCTCTGCGGCCTGGGCCAGGTCGACTGGGGCCGGTTCATGGGCGCGCTGTACGCGGTCGGTTACGACAACGTGGTCAGCATCGAGCACGAAGATCGGCGCTTCGAGGACTCGATCGAGGCTGTGCAGCGAGGATTCATCCTCGCCCGTAACACGCTCGCGCGGTTCGTCGTCTAGCTGACATTGATCTGGTCGAAACGCGCTCACCGGATGTCATCCGCTGAGCGCACAGGTGGCGTACCGGCGCCGAAGATCGCCGCACCGATGGCGCCCGCGAAGGGCCCGAGCTCGGCGGGCACGAGGTCGATCTCCTCGACGGGAGCCACAGTCGCGCGGCGGCGGAGCTCTTGGCGCATGGGGCCGAGCAGCACCTCCCCCGCAGCGGCGATGCCGCCGCCCACCACCACGCGCTCTGGCCACAGCAGCACGACGGCGCCGGCGAGCACTCGGCCGATGGCGATGGCTGCTCTCTCGATGGCCGCTCGTGCGATTGCATCTCCCGTCTCCGCGGCGGCCACCGCCTCGTCGACGGTGGCGCGTCCGGCAGCGGAGGCGATGGCGTCCGCGCCCGCCACGCGGTCGAGGCATCCTCGGTTTCCACAGCCGCAGAGCGGGCCGTCGGGCTCGACCGTGGTGTGGCCGATCTCCCCGGCATGGCCCAGGCCGAAATACAGCTGCCCGTTGATCACGATCCCACCTCCGATCCCAGTTCCCAGCGCGATACAGAGGATGTCGCGGAAGCCGCGGCCCGCGCCCATGCGGGCCTCGGCGAGCGTGAGCGCACGAACGTCGTTTATCAAGGCGACAGGTTTTCCCAGTCCGGCCGAGACCGGTCCGGCGATCGGACGCCCCCGCCACTCGCCAGCGAGATTCGGGACCAGGATCCCGGTTCCGCGCTTGGGATCGAAGTGCCCGGGCAGAGCAAGGCCGACGCTCGCCGGCGGGCCGTATCGCTCGGCGGCGTGACGCGCGGCCCCGATGACCCTTGCAAGGACGCGATCGGGGCCGTCGGCGGAAAGCGTGGGATGGCTATCGGTCACGAGTACGTGCAGTTCGTCTCCGCAACGCTCGATTACCACCGCCTTGATGTTGGTCCCGCCGAGATCGATCCCGACGTGCCGGCTCATCGCGCTGTCCAGCCGCCGTCCACCGGCAGGACGGTTCCGGTCACGAACCGCGAACCCGGTCCGGCGAGGTAGAGCACCGCCGCGGCAACATCCTCGGGACGTCCTAAGTCGGCGGTCAGCGGCTGAAGGTCCGCAAGCCGGGCTCGTATCCGGGGGTCGGACTGGGCCCGACGGCTCATCGGCGTCGCGATCAGGCCTGGGCACACGACGTTGCAGGCGATGCCGTCATGCGCATAGGTCACGGCCATCGCCCGCGTGAGGGAGACGATTGCGCCTTTGCTGGCGGCGTAGGCATGCGTCGCGAAGTCCTCATCGCCCCCGACGAGCGCGAGCGCTGAGCTCAAATTGATGATCGCGCCGCCACCGCTCATCCGCAGCGCGGGTACTGAGTGCTTGCATACCAGGTACACGCTTTTGAGGTTGACGTCGAGGACGCGGTTCCAGGCATCCTCGGGACAGGCGTCCACCGGACCGTCGCCAAACCGCCGGCCTGAGATGCCGTGGCCATTGACGACAATGTCGAGCCGGCCGAGGCGCTCGACCGCGGCGTGGACGGCTTGCGCGGTCTGCTCCTCGCTCGTCAGTTCGGCGACATGACGGATGACCCCCGCGTCGTCGTCTCCGGGGCTGCGGTCGCGATCGACGGCGAGCACCGCAGCGCCCGCGGTGCGCAGCGCTGCCACGACCGCAGTCCCGATGCCGCCGGCGGCACCCGTGACGAGTGCCACCCGGCCGGCCAGCAATCCATCCTGTCCCTCGCTCACTTCACCGTGCGTTCAGCGCGTAGGACGCGCAGTCAGGATCTGTGAAGAGCGTGTTGAGCAGGCCCGTGCGTAGCGCACCAAGGACGGCGCGCTTCTTCGTCTCGCCGCCTGCCACCGCCATCACCCGAGTGCGTCGGAGCTGCTCCGCTGACATGGCGATCGCCATTTCGGAGATGTCACTGCGCAGGGAGGCGCCGGCCTCGTCGTACACGTGCACGAGGAGATGTCCGGCCGTCTGGCGCGACGCGCCGGGGAAGCCACTCGCGTGCCCGATGCCGATCACGGCGAGATCAACCCGGTCGAACAGCTCCACCGTCGGGCGGATCACCGGATTGCCGGCGAGCTCCGCGCGGGCGGCCGGACTGGAGAGCGCCGGAGCGTGCAGCGGATACAGACGGCCGCCGAGACGCTCAGCGAACCGGTGCGCTGTTTCGGCCGGTCCGACGCCGGGCTGCAGAGCAGGGATGGCGCCGCAGATCTGGACGACGTCGATGTCAAGCGGTGCCTGCGAGAACGCCAGGGCGTCAGCCACGCGCTGGAGCGTCCTGCCCCACGCGACCCCGATCACGTCGATTCCGATGACGAGGTCGGGTAGCCATGCTGCCGCCGCTCGCGCCGGTGCGCTGGCGTCACCGCCGTCTCGGGCCACGATTGCCAGATCGAGGCCGAAGGCCGCCTCGAGCGCCCGGGATAGGTTGTCGTCGACCTCTACCGGCTGACGGATCTCGAAGCGGATGACGCCGTCGGCCACCGCCTCGTCGATCAGCCGTGCCACCTTGAAGCGGCTCACTCCGAACCGCGCCGCGATCTCTCGCTTCGACATCCCGCGCACGTAGTGAAGCTGGGCGATGTGAGCCTTCACGACCGCGCTCGCAGCACTCATATGAGCATAGACTCGCACATAAGAGCGCAGATGTGCAAGGATGCGGACGATGAGCAAAGGGGAGAGGTACGACGTCGTCGTCGTGGGCGCGGGATCGTCGGGCTCGGTGGCAGCGATCGCCGCCGCCCGCAGTGGAGCCCGCACCCTGCTGATCGACCGCCTCGGATTTCTCGGCGGGATCTCGACCAGCGTGCTTGACACCTTCTATGCCTTCTACACGCCCGGGGAGCACCCGGAGAAGGTGGTGTCGGGCATCCCCGACGAGGTGGTCGCAGACCTGAGGGCGGAGGACGCCGCGATCGAGCGACCCAACACCTATGGCGCCGGCACCGGCATCACCTACGACCCAGAGACCCTCAAGCGGGTCTGGGACCGGCAGATCCTGGCAGCTGGATGCGATGTGCTGCTGCACTCGTTCGTGTTCGGCGCGCAGCTGACGCCGGAGCGGGAGCTGAGCGCGCTCGAGGTCGCGACCAAGTCCGGCGTGCGCCGGGTGCAGGCGGCTGTGGTAGTCGACGCCAGCGGCGATGCGGACGTGGCTCATCTCGCCGGGGCGCCCTACGAACAGCCGGGGGAACACGGTGTGATCCAGAGCCTTTCGACTGTCTTCCGGGTTGCCAACGTCGACGTGGCAGCTGCCCGGGCGGTGCCCAAAGAAGAGCTGTGGCGGCTCATGCGCGAGGCTTCGGCGAGCGGCCGCTACGACCTTCCGCGCCTCGAGGGCTCCGCTCACCGGACACCGCTCGACGGCGTGATGATGGCCCTGATGACGCGGATGCGCAACGTCGACGCGACCGATGCGGAGGCATTGACCCGCGCGGAGATGGAGGGGCGCCGGCAGTGTCATGAGTACTTCCGCTTCCTGCGTGAGTGCGTACCGGGTTACGAGCGGGCGATCATGATCTCGACGAGTCCCGTGGTCGGCGTCCGAGAGAGCCGCCGGATCATCGGCGAGTACGTCCTGAGCGCCGAGGACATCCTCTCGGCCCGGTGGTTCTCGGACCAGATCGCCCGCTGCGGGGCGCCGATCGAGGACCATCACGCCGGCGCGGACACCCGCTGGCTGTATCTGGAGGAGGGGAAGACCTACGGCATCCCATTCCGCTGTCTGCTGCCACGCGATGTCGAAGCCCTACTGGTATGCGGACGCTGCTTTTCGGCCACGCACGACGCCCACGCCTCCGCGCGGAGCATGGGAACGTGCATGGCCATGGGGCAAGCCGCCGGCACCGCCGCAGCGCTCGCCGCCTCCCGCGGCGTCGTGCCCCGAGACGTGTCCGTGGCCTCCCTCCTCGCCGACCTCGACGTTGGGGGGGCCGACTTCGGTCAGAAGTCAACCGTGCGGGCGTAAGCCCTCGGTCAGTCACTCAACGGAGGAAGCCTGTGTCAGAGAAGATCGTCAACATCGGAATGCTGGGCTCGGGATTCGTCGCGGGCTTCTACCTCGAGGGCCTGCGCGACATCCCTATCGCCCGCGCCGTTGCCAACTGCAGCCGCAGCGCCGAGCGGGCGGAGGAGTTCGGCGCGGCCCATGGCATCTCGCGTCAGTACACCTCGATCGAAGAGCTCTGCGCAGATCGCGACGTCGACATGGTCGTCATCGCGCTGCCCAATCATCTCCATCTCGATGCAGTCCGCACCGCGGCGGCGGCAGGCAAGGCGATCGTGTGCACCAAGCCCCTGGCGCGCAATTCTCAGGAAGCCGCTGAGATGGTGCGGATCGTCAACGAGGCCGCGGTCATGCACGGATACGCCGAGACCGAAGTCTTCAGTCCCAGCGTGATGAAGGCGCGAGAGATGATCGAGGCCGGAGCGATTGGCGACGTCATCAGCGTGCGAGCCCGCGAGGCCCACAGCGGGCCCCACGCGGACCATTTCTGGGACGCCGAGACCGCGGGCGGCGGGGCGCTCCTCGACATGGGCTGTCACACGATCGAAGCGGCTCGCTACTTCTTCGGCAAGGACATGGCCATGACAGAGGTGATGGCCTGGGGAGACACAGTCACACACGCCGACAAAACGACAGGTGAGGACAACGCGGTGGCGCTCTTGAAGTTCGCCAACGGTGGTATCTCCATCACCGAGGCATCGTGGTCGGCGAAGGGGGGGATGGAGTTGCGAAACGAGATCACTGGCACCGAAGGGCGGCTCGTGACCGACACAACCTCCACCCCGAGTCAATGGATTCATCACCTCCTCCGCCGGCTACCTGATGGAGAAGGCCGACGCCGATACCGGCTGGGTGTTCCCGATCCCAGACGAAGCCCGCGTCTACGGCTATCACGAGGAGCTGCGCCATTTCGCCCGGTGCTTTCTCGACGGGACGCAGCCGCGTGAGACATTTGTCGATGGCTACATCGTCAACTGCGCGCTTGACGCCTGTTACCGATCGATGAAGAGCGGCAGGTGGGAGAAGATCGAGCTGGACCCGGACGTGGTGAGCGACCCGGTGGCGGCAGGAGACCGTGTCGACTAGCGGCAGCTTTCTGGAGGCGGCGCGCCAGCTCCTGCTGCGTCTCGAGCAGACCCAGGGCGACGCGCTGGGGCAGGCGGCCGACATCTGTGCTGAGGCCATTCGCCACGACTGCCTGATCCACGCGTTCGGCACTGGCCACTCGCGCATCCCAGTGGAAGAGCTGTTTCCGCGGTACGCGTCCTTCCCGGGCTTTCACCCGATCGTCGAGCTGTCGATGACCTTCCATACCCAGGTTACGGGGGCCAACGGGCAGCGGCAGGCGATGTTCATCGAACGCGCCGAGGGGCTTGCCGCCGAGATCCTCAAGAACTTCTCGTTCGGCCGCCACGATGCGATGCTGATCTTCAGCGCCGGGGGCACGACCGCTGTGCCGATCGAGATCGCAATCGGAGCGCGAGCGAGGGGGCTGCCCGTCATTGCCGTGACCTCGGTCGAGGCTTCGCTGGCATCGGAGTCCGGACACTCCTCCGGCTCACGCCTGCTCGACCACGCTGAGGTGGTGATCGACCTCTGCACCCCCCCGGGCGATGGCCTGGTGCGTATCGCCGGCCTCGACGTGCCGGTGGGGCCGGGATCAACGATCGCCGCGGCCGCGGTCGTCAACGAGCTGAAGGTCAGGGTCGCGCGTCGGCTGGTTGACCACGGGCAGATGCCGCCGGTGATCACCTCGGCGGCGATCGTCGGTCATGAGCGCTCAGAAGAGCTTTTCGACGCGGCGTACGCTGAGCACGCCAGGCGCACGGCGCGCGTACTTCAGGGTGCCGAGGTGGATAAGTCTCGGCGGTGAGTACGGTAGTTCGAACGGTCAAGGGGGACATCGACCCGGGCGACCTCGGCGCCTGTGATGCCCACGAGCACCTTTTTCTGCAGACCCCGCTTCAACCTGATGACACGTTCCTGGACGTGGCGGCCGCCGTCGCGGAAGCGCAGACGCTGGCAGACGCAGGCGGGAGCGCCCTGATCGACTGGACGCCGCTCGGCCTCGGACGCACGGCGGCCGGGCTGGTGGCTGTCAGCGACGCCACCGGCCTTCACATCGTCGCTGCGACCGGGCTTCACCGGGACGCCCACTACGTGCAGGCCGATCCGTTCAGACGCCGCTCCAGCGACGAGCTGGCGAGGCTGTTCACCGCCGAAGTGCAGTGTGGCCTGGACGGCACCCCCGCGCGCGCGGGGATCATCAAGGTGGGCGCGAGCTATCACCACCTCACCGCTTTTGAGCGGACCGTCTTCGAGGCTGCCGCTCAGGCGCACGCGGCGTCAGGCGCCCCGGTGTGTGTGCATTCCGAGCACGGCACGATGGGGCTGCTTCTGGTGCAGCGCCTGCAGGAGCTCGGCGTACCCCCCCAGCGAGTGGTGCTGGCGCATCTGGACCGCAACCCCGATCCCGGTGAGCATGCAGAAACCGCGGCGACCGGCGCGTGGCTGCAGTTCGATGGGCCGGGGCGGGCGAAGTACCACCCGGACTCCACAATCCTGGCGCTGATCGTTGATCTCGCGGAGCGTGGCTTCGCCGACCGCCTGCTGCTGGGTGGGGATACGGGCCGCCGCTCGTACATGCGTGCTTACGGCGGCGGTCCGGGACTCGATTACGTATTCGCCCGCTTCAAGCCGAGGCTGGAGCGAGAGCTCGGCCGCGAGTTGTCAGACCAGCTGTTCAGGACGAATCCGATGCGGGCGTTCGCGTTCGAGCCAGTGGAGGTGGTCGCTGGTGCCGGGTGATGGCGCGCGGGCCGAGGCGGATCTCTTCCTGGAGCGCTTGGTGACGCTCAAGGTCCTCCCGATCGTGGAGATCTCCGCGCCGCAGCGGGCTGTCGAGCTTGCCGAGGTACTCGAGCAAGCTGGGTTGCCCGTGATCGAGATCACCCTCCGCACGCAGGCGGCGGGGGCGGCGATCCAAGCCGTCCGCAGCCGGTGCCCGAACGTGCTGGTGGGCGCGGGCACGATCATCGATTCGCCAGGTCTGCAGGCGGCCGTCGCGGCGGGCGCCCGCTTCGGTGTCTCGCCCGGGTTTGCCGTGAAGCTGGCCAGCGCAGCTCGTGATGCTGCACTGCCCTACGTTCCGGGCGTGGCTACGGCCACCGAAGTGCAGGCAGCGCTCGCAACCGGACACCGGACACTCAAGTTCTTCCCGGCCGAGGCGGCGGGCGGCGTCGCCGCTGTGCGGCGCCTCGGCGAACCGTTCGGCGGTGCGGGGGTTCGCTTCATCCCCACCGGCGGCATCAATGAGGGGAATGCGGCGAGCTATCTGGCGCTGCCGCAGGTGGTAGCCGTCGGCGGCACGTGGATTGCGCCGCGGGATGACATCGAGGCCGGCGCGTGGGAGGCCATCCACGCCCGGGCGCGCGCTGCGCGCCAACTAGCGGAGGCCCTGACTCTTTGCAGATCCTCAGCGGGAACGTCGTCGAGCCCAGCGGAGGAGCACCAGGACGATCAGCGGCGTGATCGCGGCGGCCAGCGGTAGCGCTCGCTTGAGCACCGCGCCGCGCGAGAGCTCCCCGAGGTCGAGCACCTCTTCGGTGCGCCGGGTTGGCTGCGTCGAAGCCTGTCCGGCGGCGGCAGCGGCGAGCGCGGCATCGGCTGCGGGGCCTCTCGGCAGGCGGCCCACCGGCGTCTCCTCGTATCCGCCCAGTGGGGCCGGAGCGGCGGCGACCGCTGCCGCCGCCCAGTCCACCGTATCCGGCGTCGCGCCCTGAGTGGCAGCGGGACCACTGGCAGCGTCGGCCGGCGTCGCCTCGTCCGCCGCCGACCACGAGCGTTGGGCGCGGCTCGAGCCATCGGCCATCTCTTCACCCAGACAGCCGGCGAATCGTGCGATGAGCTTTGAGGCCACTTCCTGCATTACGCCGCGCCCGAACTGAGCGGCCGGCCCCGAGATCTGAAGCTCGGTCTCAACCGCCACTTGCGTCCCCGCCGAGAGCGCTCGCAGCGATGTGGAGATGGTGGCGGCTGCAGTGCCCGCCCCGCGCGTGTCGCGAGCCCGGGCTTGCATGATCGCTCGGTGCCCTTCCTCGTCGGCCTCCTCGATGCTCACGGTGCCCTGGTAGCGGTTGGTAACGGGACCGATCTTCACCGACATGGTGCCCGTGAACTCACGCCCAGCACCACCCTGTAGCTGCGCGCCCGGCAGGCATTGCGCCACCCGCTCGAGATCGAGCAGCACCTTCCAGGACTGATCGATGTCCGCCGGGATCGTGAACTCGTTGCGCAGCTTCACGTCAGCTGCTCTGGCACTCGGGCAAAGGCGCGCGCGGGGGCCGCATCTATGCCCGCGAACTTGTAGAAGGGGGCGAAGAACTCGCAGCGGGATGGCAGCTCACGCAGGTTCACCAGGCCTTCCACGATCACGATTCCGGCCTGCAACAGCGTGCGGTGAACCACGAACTCCTCGGGTCGCCATCCGGGTTTTCGCGCCGCCGGCTCCTCGAAGAAGTCACATCCGATGCACTTGGGGCGACGGGCGACGAGCCAGCGCGCGGCGTCCTCGGTCAGCGCCGGCGAGTCCGGGAAGTAGCGGGGCGTGCCGATCGCTCGTTGCGCCCAATCGCTGCGCACAAGGATGATGTCGCCGGGCTGCACCGCCTCCTCAGACTCGTGCAACTTCGCCTCGGCCGCCGCTAATGCAGTGGAGTCGATCAGCGCGCCCGGCGCCACTGGGGTCACGTCGAGGACGACGGCTGAGCCGATGACCCGCTCGAGCTCGACCGCGTCGATCGATTGACCGTCCTTCAGCACATGCAGGCCCGATTCGACATGGCAGCCGGTGTGACAGCTGAGCGTTGCCTGCGCGGACTGCCAGTAGCCCGGCTTGACTCGAACGTCGAAGTGCACGCCGACGTTGGTCGAGGGTGGGCCCCGGAAGCCCTCAGGCACGGCAGGTGAGAGATCGACTATCGGACTCATCTGTCGGACTCATCCCGAGAGACCACCGCGGTCGTCGTCGATCGTCGTGTAGAAGTCGCGCTCGCGCGCTGCCAGCAGCTCCGGTATCGCCTCCTCTTTGACGAGCCTCGTGAAATGCTCGGAATCCATGTGCTGCTCGTAGGCGGCCTGATCGGCGTACTGCTCGTAGAGGAAGAACAGCTCGGGATCCACCTCCGAACGCTGCGCTTGGTAGAACAGGCAGCCGGGTTCGGCCCGGGAGGGCAGGGTCATCTCCTGGATCACCGCGAGCAGGCGCTCCGCTTTGCCTGGATGCGCGCGCCACTTGGCTGCGACCACGTACGCCATGTCAACGCTCCTTTCGTCCGATCGTGTTGCGCAAGACGCCGATGCCATCGATCTCGAGCTCGATCAGATCGTCCTCCTGTAACCAGCGGTCGAGCTCCACGCCCGAGCCGCCCGTGGCGGTCCCCGAACCGATGACGTCGCCGGGATACAGGGTCTGACTGCGCGAGGCATACGCGATCATGTCGGCGAAGCTGTGATGCATCTCAGCTGTGGAACTCTCGCCCCATAGCTCGCCGTTGACCCTCACCGCCATCCGCGTGCAAGACACGTCGAGGTCGTCCGCGGTCACCAGGCACGGTCCCAGCACGTTGGAGCCGTCCCAGTCCTTGGCCTTGCCGGGGCCGAGGCCAATCGGCATCTCGCGCTGCTGCACGTCGCGTGCCGACAGATCGTTCCAGATCGTGTAGCCGAAAATGCAGCCGGCGGCATCGCGGATGTCAACGTCACGTATGCGCCTGCCGATGATTGCGGCCAGCTCGAGCTCGTGGTCAAGCCTGTCGGTATAAGCGGGCCAGGGAATTTCTGTGTCGGGGCCGATGACCGTGTCGGGCAGGCCTTTGTAATACGCCGGCAGCTCATACCACTCGCTCGGGATCCCGCGTCCGAGCCCCTTGTAGGCGCCTTTCAGGTGGCCTTCGAAGGCGAGGAAGTCGCGCAGCGAGCGCGGACGCAGCGGCGCCAGCAGCCGCGGGCTGGGGACCACCTCGCCGCCGTCGGTGACCGGCGCCCCGGCCTCGATAAAGGCCACCATGTCTCCGTCGAAGCTGGCATCGATGATGACGTCGGCGCGCTGAACCCCGACTCTCGGACCGCCGCGCGCGTCGTAGGTCACGAGCTTCATCGCGGCGCCGCCAGCTCGGCCGCGACGCGCCGGACGGCGTCCACGATCTTCACGTAGGACCCACATCGGCAGAGGTTGCCACCGAGAGCCTCTCTGATCTCATCCTCAGATGGACTCGGGTTCTCTGCAAGCAACGCCTTGGTCGTGAGCACGAACCCCGGCGTGCACCAACCGCATTGGAAAGCGTGAGCCTCGATGAAGGCGCGCTGCACCGGATCATTCCCGCCGAGCCCCTCCACCGTGCTCACCCGCCGGCCGTCCACCTGCGCCGCCAGCATCAGGCAGCCGGACACGGGTTTCCCCTCGACGAGCACCGTGCAGGCACCGCACACCCCAATCCCGCAGGTCACCCGGGCCGAGCTCACGCCCTCACGGCGCAGCACGTCGACGAGCATCTCGTCCGCATTGCACTGCACGTCGATCTGACGACCGTTGAGATCGATGGCGAGCCTCACGGGCGTCCCTCGCGGGCATCCACCGCCCTCAGCACGCGCTCAGCGGTCATCGGCAGCTCGTGAACTTCCAGCCCGAGCGAATACAGTGCGTTTCCGATCGCCGCCGGCACGGCAGGCAAGAGCGTCTCGCCCAGTCCGTGCACCTCCGCGCCCTCCCGCTCGATCAGCTCATGCGTCATGCGCCCAGGGAGATCGCGGATCGCCGGGACGTTGTAATCGGACAGGTTGGCATTCGCGGCTTGCCCATCGGCAAAATCGATTGCCTCGAACAGCGCCGTTCCAAGGCCCATGATCATCGCCCCCTCGTTCTGCAACTCGGCACCCTCACGGTTGACGACGCGGCCGGCGTAGGCCACGCCATGAAGGCGCTCGACGGTCATCTGGCCCGTCTCCTCGTCGACGCGCACATGGGCAGCTGCCGCCCCCTGGTGCCAATGTGTCGAAGCGATGCCCTGTCCGGTGTCAGGGTCTAGGCCGCCCTCGTTGTGAATCTCTCCGTAGCCACGTTCGCCATCACCGTCGCGCAGGTCACGCACCGCGGCCTCCAGCGCGCGGCCCATCATGTGGGTGGTGCGGCTGGACGTGGTCCGGGTGTCGAAGGGAGAGGTGTCCGTATCGGGGTCAAGCACCTCGATCTGCCCTGGCTCACAGCCGAGCATCTCGGCGCCCAGGAGCTGCAGCGAGCGACTTGCTCCCTGGCCCATCTCGCATGCCGCCGAGCGGATCACCCAGCCGACAGGAGTCCGCTCCGCCGAGATCGCCGCGCGGCTCGGTGTCTGCATGCCCTTGAGAAGCACGCACAATCCCTTGCCGCGTGGGTCCCGCTCATACTCGACGGCGTCTGCCGCAGCCTGCAGGCAGCGCTCGTACTGGACATCGTGCATGACTTCACCGGTGGCGAAAACGTCGCCATCGCGCAACAGGTTCCGACGGCGAAGCTCCAGTGGGCTGATGCCGAGCCGATCGGCGAGCACGTCCATTGCGCGCTCCGAGGCCCAGACCGACTGCATGGCACCGTAACCGCGGAAGGCCCCGTTGGGGGGGAGATTGGTGTAGATCGCCAGCGAGTCGACCCGCACATGCGGAATGCGGTACGGACCGACGCCCGCGTAGCCGAGCTTCGTCGCCACCCCCGGACCGCAATCGGCATAAGCGCCCGTGTCCACCCAGCAGTCGAGCTCCTTGGCGAGAAGTGTGCCGTCCCGTTTGGCGCCGATCCGTACCCGGATCACCGACGGGTGGCGGTTCAGGGTCACGAACTCCTCGGCGCGGTCGAGCACGATCTTCACGGGACGGTTGGCCTTGCGGGCCAGCGCGGCCAGCGGGAGCTCGTGGCGAGTGAACGTCTTGGCCCCGAACGAGCCGCCCATCGGCGCTCCGATGATCCGGACCCGCCGCTCCTCGATCCCGAACGCAACGGCCACGTCGGCACGGAGATTGAAGGGCGTCTGGGTGCCGGTCCACACGGTCAGTCGCCCGTCGTGCCACTCTGCCACCGCCGCGTGCGGCTCCATCGCGGCATGTGCCGCGCTCGGCGTCCGAAATGCCTGCTGAACCACGACATCGGCCCGCGAGAAACCCTCGGACGTGTCGCCGTGAACAAGCCGGAATCGATGGCAGACATTGGTGCCCGCCAGCGGCCGAACGCCGATCGACACCGCTTCATCGGCCGACCGCACCCCGTCGGGATGCAGCAGGGACGCGCCGGGCAGGACAGCCTCGACGGGATCGAACACGGCGGGCAGCTGCTCGTATTCCACCTCCACCAGCTGTGCTGCAGCGCGTGCGGCTTCGGGCGTCGGGGCGGCGACGGCGGCAATGATGTCGCCGACGTGGCGTGCCACGTGCGCGAGCACGAGCTCGTCGCGCACTTGACACCCGTAGGGATGTAGGTCTGAGACGTCTCGCGGTGTCAGCACGATGCAGTCGGCGGGCACTGCTGACGGGTCAACTGCGAGCACGCGCGCGTGGGGATACGGACTGCGAACGAAAGCGGCGTGAAGCATTCCCTGACGCTCGGCGTCGACGGAATAGCGCTGTGCTCCGGTGACCCGAGCGTCGATGCCTGTGCCGCTCATTGGCCGACCGGCTCCACGTCTCGGGCCATGACCGCCTCGACGGCACGGCGGACCTCCACGGCGACCACGCGCCGGCGGTACTCGGCGCTTCCACGCGCATCCGACAGCGGCTGTATGCGCGCGGCGTAGGCCTCGCCGATTTCCCGTGCCACGGCGCCGTCGATGTCGCCCTTCGTCCCCAGACCACAGACGTCCGGGTAGAGCTGCGGGACCGCAGCGCAGGCGCCCACGACCACGCGCAGCTCGGCCCGATCGCGAGCGGCGGCGACGGCAACGCACGGGCGGTCCTCGCTCGAGCGAGACCGATACTTACGATAAGCCGCACGCCCAGCCAGTGCCGGAACGCGAACCTCGATCAGCAGCTCGTCGTCGGCGATGCAAGTCTCATAGAAACCCAGGATCAGCTCGTCGATGGGCACCTCGCGATCACCCCGCGGTGAGCGCAAAAGAGCGCGGGCGTTCAGCGCCGACAGGAGCGCCGGGGGATCCGAGGAGTAATCCGCGTCGGCCAGCACGCCGCCGACGGTCGCCTGATTGCGCACGCGTGGACTGGCCACCAGTCCGAAGGTATAGGCGAGCACCGGCCAATCGCCATTCACGGTGGCGTCTTGCTCGACCTGGCGATGGGTGACCATTGCGCCCAGGCTGAGGGTCCCGCCGCATACGCCGATGGACTTCAGCTCGTCGACGCGCCCGAGCGAGAGCAGCGAGGTCGGCTGCACGAACCCATGGTTCATCAGGATGCCCAGGAAGCTTCCCCCGGCCACCACCGTTGACTCGGCGCCGCGCTCGGCGCGAAGGGCGCACGCCTCCTCGAGTGAGGAGGGCGCGAGCCACTCCACGGCCGCTCCAGCAAGGGACACTGCCGGATCATAGATCATCGATAATTTCTGCAGGGCGTCGGTGAAGGGCGGAGGGCGGCCGTCCGCCTCGCGCCGAGCAGGTCGTCGGCGGGCCCTCAGCTGCGCGCTCGGCGGTGCGCGAGTGGGTTGTCGGCGGGGCGGATTCGCGATGCCGGAGAAAGGGGCTCGTGACTGGCGCGCTCGTAGCGCGCGGCCACGGCGTCGGCGTCGATTGAACCGAAGAAGAGATCGGCGGCCGGATAGCCGGTCTGGTGAACGGCCGCATTGGCGCGCTCGATGTCGTAAACGGTGACCAGGGGCCGGGGCTCAGGCCCAAGCCACAGCCAGTAGGCGCCCGGCCGAGGCTCGTAGGGCCGTCCGACGCTGCCGGCGTTGATCATGCGCCGGCCATCGATTGTGCGGTCGAATTGGCGGTGCGTGTGGCCGCCGACGACGACCTCAGCGCCGGCTTGGGCGAGAATCTCGCCCAGGCGATCGGGCGGCGTCAGCGCGGTGATGCGCTCCTCGTCGCTGCGGGGGCTGCCGTGGCAGAACAGGACCTCGCCGAGGCCATCGATCGTGAGCGCTACCAGCGGCGAGAGCGAATCAAGGAAGTTGCGATCCTCGCCGGTCAGCAGCTTTGCCGCCCAGGCATCGCCCTGATACAACGGATGCTCCAGCAGCTCGGGCGGGATCGTCCCGTCAAAGCCCATGACCACGCTTCGGTCGGCGTTGCCGCGCAGCCAATGCATCTCCCACGGGAGCTCGCGCAGTCGCGCGAGCACCTCCACCGGCATCGGCCCCGCGCAGATGTCTCCGCCGACGACCACGGCGTCCGGCGGATTGGCGTGCAGCTCGGCGATGACGGCGTCCAGGGCAGGCAGGTTGCCGTGGATGTCGTAGAGCGCGGCGACGCCGCGCAGGCTGCTCACGCGCCCCCCGGGACTGTTGGCGAGGGCGATGACCTGGTGTCGGACACGTATCGATTACCTCCTGAGCCGGAACGGAGTCCTGGGCCGCCACAGGACGATTATCGATTATGTACGATCGGTGCGGACCAACGAGGAGAGGGACAATCGCATGGCCGTGAGCACACGAGACGATGAAGTGCTGGGCACCAACTTCGGGACAGAGGCATTTCCAGTCGACTGGCAGGACGGCGAGCGCGAGCTGTTCTGGATCTACGACGACCTGCACATCCCCAATCCGGTATCGCCGCTGTTCTTCGACATCGGGGGCTGGTGGCTGACATGCGACCACATGTTCCGGCGCTTCGCCACGCCGTTCGCCTGCGACTGGGTGGCGAAGGTGGTCAACGGCTATGTGTACACGTCGGCCGTTCCCTGCGAGCCCAACCTGCATTCGGAGGCGACGGAGTACCAGAACCGCTACGTGCCTCGCGTTCCGCGGGACGCCGAGTACGCCGGGCAGATGGGGTCCTACCTCGGAGGTGTGCTTCCCGTATACGCCGAGAACTTCATGCAGTGGTGGAGGACACGTCTGCGGCCGGAGATCGAGCGCAACTTCGAGTATCTCGACGGCTTCGACTATGAGGGAGCGTCGCCGCTCGAGCTCGCGGTCCTGTTCGAGGATGCGATCGATATCCACGATCGCCATTGGAAGATTCACTGGATGCTCAACTTCGCTCAGTTCGCCTCCACGCAGAATCTCAGCGCGGTGATCCAGGAGGTGGGTGGCGATCCGGCGGTCACGGCCCGCCTGCAGTCCAGCATCGCGGATCGAAACTGGGATGCGATCGAGGACCTGTGGCGCTCCAAGGAGGAGGTGAAGGCCGACGCTGACCTGCGTGCGGCGTTCGAGCAGCTGACCGCCGGCGACGTGATGACGGCGCTGCGCGGTTCAGACCGCGGGCGACGCTTCATCTCCGAGCGGATCGAGACTCACCAGCAGATATTTGGCTACAAGGCGCTGTGGTCGCACGAGTTCATGTACAAGCTCTGGGTGGAGGACCCGGCCCCGATCATCGAAGCGATCCGCGGCTATGTCGCCACGGACTACGACTACCCGTCAAACCTCAAGGCGGTGGCGGATGATCTCGAGGCAGCCAAGCTCGCGGTCATCGACGGCGTCGAAGGCGTGAACCGCGGCAAGCTCAGTCGCGCGCTCGAGCTGTCGCTGAATATGAACCCCCTTACGCCCGACCATCACTTCTACGTCGATCAAGGCACCAATGCGCGCCTGCGTATCGCGGCGATCGCGCTCGGCCGCAAGCTCGTGGCCGCAGGGGCGCTCGACGATCCCGAGGATGTGGTCTTCCTGCGCTACAACGAACTGCGGCGCCTGACTGCCGATCCGCAAGTGTTCGACGCTCGCGACGTCGTCTCAGACCGTCGCGACGAGCACGAGGATGCCTTTGAGCGTCGACCGCCCGCCTGGCTCGGCACGGCAACGAAATCGGCGATCGAGTTCCCCTATGGAGGCCTGTGGGGTTTTCCTCACCGCTTCTATGCAGGCGAGCCGTCGACCACGGGTGAGATCAAGGGACTGGCCGCTTCGTCCGGCGTGGTCGAGGGTCCGGCGCGCTTTGTCTCCTCGCTTGAGGAGTTCGATCAGGTGCAAGACGGCGAGATCCTCGTGTGCCGCATGACAAACCCGGCATGGGTCGTGCTGTTCACCAAGATCAAGGGCTTGGTGACCGAGGCCGGAGGCGCCGCATCGCATCCCGCGGTGGTGGCGCGGGAGTTCGGGATTCCGGCCGTCGTTGGCACCGGCAATGCCGGCGAGCGCATCAAGACAGGCGATCGCATTCGGGTCAACGGCGCCACCGGCGTGGTCGAGGTGCTGGGGCAG
The DNA here is from genome assembly GCA_963822735.1 of uncultured Actinomycetes bacterium. Lineage (GTDB taxonomy): Bacteria > Actinomycetota > Thermoleophilia > Solirubrobacterales > Solirubrobacteraceae > Palsa-465. The sequence continues at coordinate 191,202 of CAWGIU010000004.1, read as the reverse complement.
TGACGCTGGTAGTGCAGTTCGGCGAGCCATCGTGCACGGAGGTCCGCTGTGCCGGCGGCAAGGGATCGTCGCTGGCTCGGATGACGGCGCTGGGCCTCCCCGTTCCGCCCGGCTTCGTGATTCCGGCAAACGCGCTGTCCGACGCGTTGCCCGACGGAGGCGAGGAGCTGCGGGCACTGGCTCAGGGCCAGGATGCCCAGGCAGCGCAGGCGCTGATCAAGACGGTCGAGCTCGATCCTGCGCTGCGCGAGGCGGTGCTCGCCGCCTACGCGGCACTCGACCCCGGCGATGTACCGGTAGCCGTGCGCTCGAGCGCTTGTGCCGAGGACTCGGAGGCCGCGAGCTTCGCCGGCCAGCAGGAAACGTTTTTGCACGTGCGCGGAGGCGACCAGGTGCGGGCACGGATCCGCGACTGCTGGGCGTCATTCTTCTCGGAGCATGCGCTGTTCTACAGATCCAAGAAGGGCTCTCTGGATGACCTCGGGATGGCGGTTGTCGTGCAGCGCATGGTGCAGGCACAACTCGCCGGTGTCCTTTTCACGTGCGACCCTGTCCGCAGACGACGCGACCGCATGGTGATTGAGGCTGTGATCGGCCTCGGCGAGGCAGCCGTGTCCGGTGCGGTGACGCCCGATCATTACGTGGTCAGACGCGACGGCCGGGTCCACAAGGCAAGCATTCATCGGCAGGCGTTCGCGATCGTCCCCGACGAGGCCGGAGGTGTGATCGAGCGTCCGCTCGCGCCCGAGGAGGGCGGGGCGCGCAAAGCGCCAGACGAACTGCTGGCCAAGCTGGCCCGCGTCGGGGACGAGCTCGAGCGGCGCGTCGGGGTGCCACAGGACATCGAATGGGCGGTCCAGGATGGCGAGCTCTACGTGCTGCAGGCGCGTCCGGTAACCACGTGAGCGTCCTGCTGGAGCGGGCACGGGAATGGGTGACGGAGATTCATCCGCACGCCCGCCATCTGCTGCAGACCGAGGTCTACCTGCTCGACCTCGAGCCCGGGTCCGACGAGCGGCTGAGGCTGGCCGCGGTGCTGCACGACATCGAACGTGCATTTCCAGATCCCCTCGCCGGGTGGGACTCCGCCCGCGACTGGGACTCTCCGGCTTACAGCCGCTGGCACCAGGACCGCTGCGCGGGCATCGCCGCGCGCTGGCTGGGCGAACAGGAGGCGCCGGACGAGCTCGTCGAGCGCGTCGCCGTCCTGATCCGGGTCCACGAAGACGGAGGCTGGCCGGAGGCGAACCTTCTCCAGGCAGCCGATTCGCTGTCGTTCCTGGAGACCATGGTGCCGCTGGTGGTCGGCTGGGTGCAGACCGGCCGCGCGCCACGCGAACGTGCGGCGGCCAAGCTGGAACATTGTTTGGAGCGCATCGAGCCGAGCCTCACGCGCGCTCGCGAGCTTGCGATGCCGCTGCTCCGCGATGCGCTCACCGCGCTAAGCACGGCGGATGCGCCGGCGGCGCCCTGAGCGGGCGTTCCGCGGCGCACCGGTTTGTCTGGCAGGCCCCGCGGGCACCTGCCGGCGTGTGCCTTTGGTCGTGTCAGGTGTTGCTGCGAAACTGTGCTTGGGATGGCATCGCACCCTGGCAGCGCGCGCGCGGACGTGCCCACGCCGCTCCTGCGGCGGACGGTGCTGCGCGAGGAGGTCAAGAACGTCTTGTTGGAGCGCATCCTCTCCGGGCACTATGCGCCGGGCGAGCGGCTGGTTGAGATCAGAATCGCCCAGGAGCTCGGCGTCAGCCAGGCGCCGGTGCGCGAGGCGCTGCGTGACCTCGAGTTCGTCCGCCTGGTGGAGTCGGTCCCGTTCCGCGGAGCCCGCGTTCGCGAGGTGAGCGACGCGGAGTTGGCCGAGGTCTATCCGATCCGCGGAGCGCTCGAGGAGATCGCGGCCCGTGAAGCCGCCAAGCGCATGGACGGCGATGTCGCGGCGCTTGAGGCAGAGCTGACGGCGATGGCAGCTGCCAAGGACCTGCGCGAGCAGGTCGAGCACGACGTGCGCTTTCACCAGCTGATCGTCGAGGGATCTGCCAACTCGCGTCTGATTGAGATCTGGAAATCGCTCCAGGTGGACACGCGCACGGCGATCACCGCCGTGCGCACCCGCCTCAGCGCGCGCGAGATCGCCGAGATGCACAGGCCAATCGTCGAGGCCCTGCGCCGCCGCGACGCCCGCGCCGCCGGCCGCACGATTCGCAGCCACGTCGAGCGCTTCGGTCAGATGGTGGCCACAACGCAGGATGCCGCCGACCGAGACTAGTTGCGGCCCTTCAACTGTGGCTGCGTGCGTTAATCCTCGACGAAGTACCTGCCACGGCTCTGGCCGCCTGAGAAATACCGCGTGGTGATCGTCTTCGTGCGCGTGTAGAACTCGATCGCGTCGGGTCCGTGCGCGTGCAGGTCGCCGAGGAAGGAGTCCTTCCAGCCCGAGAACGGAAAGAACGCCACCGGCGCCGCGACGCCGATGTTGACTCCGACCATGCCGGCCTGGGCCTCGTGGCGGAAGCGGCGCACCGCGGCGCCGTTCTCGGTGAAGATCGAGCATCCGTTGCCGAAGCGGCTGCGGTTTACGATCGCGATTGCCTCCTCGAGGTTGTGGGCCCGCACGACCGCGAGGACGGGGCCGAAGACCTCTTCGCCGATGATCGGCGCCTCCGGCGCCACGTTCGCGAGGATCGTTGGCCCGACGTAGGCACCTTCGGGCGCCAGACCCTCGCTGTCCAGCCCGCGGCCATCGACCACGAGCGTGGCCCCGTCGTCGACGGCGCGATCGATCCATTCGGAGATGCGATCTCGTGCGGCACACGAGATCACTGGGCCCACGTCGATCCGCTCGTCGAGCCCATCGCCGACCGCCAGCGCCTCGGCTGCCTCGCGCAGGGCGGGCATCAGGCGCTCATCGGCGTCATCGACCGTCACGACCACCGAGCCCGCCATGCAACGCTGGCCGGCGGCGCCGAAGGCGGAGCCCAGGATGCCCTTCACGGTCGGCTCGATCACGGCGTCGGGCATCACCACCATGTGATTCTTGGCCCCGCCCAGTGCTTGCACGCGCTTACCGGCCTTGGCGGCACGCTCGTACACGATCTGGGCCACCGGCGCGGAGCCGACAAACGAGACGGCGTCGATGCCGGGGTGGTCGAGAATGCTCTCCACGACCTCGCGTCCGCCGTTGACGAGGTTGACCACGCCCGGCGGCAGCCCGAGCCCATCGAGCACCTCGAAGGCGATCTGCTGCGTGAGCGGCACCTGCTCCGAGGGCTTGAGGATGAATGTGTTGCCGCACGCGAGCGCGAAGGGCAAAAACCAGAACGGGACCATGGCCGGGAAGTTGAACGGCACGATCGCCGCGCACACCCCAACCGGCTGACGGATCACTTCACAGTCGACGTTCCGAGCGACGTTCTCCAGGCCGCGGCCCTGCATCGTCGTGGGCACCGCGCAGGCGCATTCCACCATCTCAATCATGCGCTCGACCTCGGCCTGGGCGTCGATCAGCGTCTTGCCCATCTCGGTAGTCACCGACCGCGCGAGCTCCTCACTGCGTTGCGCGAGCCCCTCGCGCAGCGCAAACAGGATGCGTGCGCGCTGGGGCACGGCGACCTCGCGCCAGGCCGGCAGCGCCTGGCGCGCCGCGGCCACGGCGGCATCGAGATCGTCGGCGCTCGAGAGCGGCACCTGGGCGAGCGCCGCACCACTGGCCGGGTTGATCACGTCAAGCGTTTCGTCGGCCGCGGCCGGGACCCAGCGGCCCCCTACGTAGTTCTGGATCACTTTGCCGCGGGTGGCGGTGGCGGTCATCGATTACCTCCTGGCAAGGCATTGCAGGTCATCAGGCCGTGGCTGCGCCGTCGGCACTGTTGTCATCGGTGATGGCGATCGCGCGTACTGGGGCGGCGGTGGTGCCGACCCACTTGATCGGAAGCACGCAGAGTTGGAAGCCGTGCGGGCGCCCGATCTGCTCGAGGTTCATGAGGTTCTCGAGATGCCAATATTCCTCGTCCCACATCACGCGGTGGGCCTCCCAGAAGAGCTTCTTCTCGAACATCGACCACACAGGCGGGTCGTAGGTGATGGCATCGCAACCCATCAGCCGCACCCCCTGTGATATCAGCCACCGAGTCGCGGCCGCGCTCATCCCGGGGTGGTCAGTGCGATAGCGCTCGTCGGTGTTGTACGCACCGGCCCCCGTGTGGTTGAGGACGATGTCGCGCTCCTTGAGCGTGTACTCGATCCGGTCGAGCTCTCGCCGCACCTCGTCCTCGGTGATGACGTGTCCGGACTCTCTATCCGTGAAGTCGAGCAGCACGCCGTCCGAGACGCAATACTCGAGCGGAATCGTCTCGGGACCTCCGGCATCCGGGACGATGTGCTTGCGCGCATCCAGATGGGTGCCGACATGGTCGTTCTGCACGACCAGGTAACTGGCCGTCAGCGAGGTGACACCGTGCGCGCTGGCGCCGATGCGATCGGCGAACTCGGTGTGACTCTCGTAGACGGTGAGCGCGGGCGGCGGTACACGAGGGAATGTGAGCATGTCCATATGGACGGGCATCGACAGGTCGATGATGCGCCTCACGTCGTCTCCTCCTGGCTTCGGGTAGTTACAAGTGCTCGCATCCGCTCGGCGACATCGGCCAGATGCTCGTGCATCGCTGCCTCGGCGAGGTGGGGGTCGCGGCGACGCAGGGCCTGCAGGATCGGTCGGTGGCGATCGGCGAGATCGCCATGCGCGGAGCTCGGCAGCGTCAGCGAGATGAACGTCCGCGCGTGCGGCAGCAGCTGCTCCCATTGGTGCGTCAGCACGGCGTTGTCTGCGGCGCGCACGATCGTGGCGTGAAACTCAGCGTCGGCGCGTGTCTCGGCTGACGCGTCGCCGTCGGCGCTCGCCCGGCGCATGGCGTCGATCAATCGCTCGAGCTCAGCCAGGTCCTGATCCTCGATGTGCTCGGCAGCCAACCGCACGGCGAGCGCCTCCAGCGCGGAGCGCACGGGGTAGGCCTCGAGCAGGTCGGCCGCTGACAGAGCGCAGACCGAACATCCGCGGAAGGATTCATGGACCACGAGTCTCAGCTGCTCGAGATCGCGCAGCGCCTCCCTTACAGGGGCCTGGCTGACGCCGAGGTCCTCGGCGATCCGGGTCTCGACCAACCGGCTTCCCGGGGCGTAGTGGCCCGACATGATCCGCTCCAGCAGTACGTCTCGAACCTGCTCACGCAGAATCGTCCGGCCCAGCAGAGGACCCTTGCCGTCGCGCTGCTGGACGCGGCCCAGTCCGTCGTTCATCGTGCTCGCACCGTGCGCAGCCAGGTCACTGGCAGGCGGTCAGCCCGCCGTCGAGGGTGAGGATCTGTCCCGTGATGAATGCCGCCGCGTCGCTGCAGAGCAGCAGAGATGCCCCCACGACGTCGTCGGGGTCCGCGATCCGGTGCAGAGGGATCCGTGACTCCAGTCCAACTCGGAACTGCTCGTCGGCCAGCAGGTTCGCCGCCTGCTCGGTGGCGACGAAAGTAGGCGAAATCGCGTTGACGGTGATTGCGTGCTTCGCCCACTCGGTGGCCTGCTGCCGGGTCAGGGCATCGAGGGCGCCCTTGGCGGCCACGTACGCCGAGAAGCCGTTGTCGATCCCTAGCTGACCGCGGACTGACGAGTAGTGCAGAACTCGTCCGCCGCGGCCACCAGCGATCATTGCCCGCGCCGCCGCCTGGGTCGGGAGAAGCACCGAACGCAGGTTGAGGTCCATGATGCGCTCCCATTCCTCGTCGGGGTACGACTCAGCTGGGTACAGCGCGCTTCCGGCACCTCCGCCGACCGTGTTGACGATGACATCAACCCGGCCGAAAGCATCCATCGCCTCCGCGACAAGCCGTTCGGCATCAGCGCGGCGGGTGAGATCAGCGATCACCGGCAGCGCCTCGACCCGCTCCCCGTGCAGGCGTTCGGTGAGCGCACCCGCTCGCTCCTGATTGCGACCGTGCACGACCACGCGCGCGCCGACGCGCCCCAGTGCCTCGACGACACGGCTGCCGATGCCACCGGTGGCGCCGGTGACGATCGCCACGTGGCCGTCGAGGCGGAAGCGCTGCAGTTCATCGACCATCAAGCTCGGCTCGGTCATAGGCTTTCTCCGGGTCCTGGTTGGCTAACGATGGGCCGCCGGAAACTGCTCGCGACGTTCTCGACGGCGCGCTGGACCCGCGAGTCGATCACGAACCGCGTCGGTTCATTGGCCTCCGCTGCGAGACGGAGATCACCGTTTATAGCGCGATATCGATGACAAATCAATAATCGATGATCGCTCGTAGTGGTAGAGTGCCGGCACGATGACGGCATCGACCGCGGACAGGCTGAGCCCGGCGCGCGCCGAGGGATCGCTAGACGCTCCACTGCACAAAACGGCGAGGATGGGCACGGACTACTGGAATGATTCGTGCTCGATCGGGGAGTTGAGCTATGCGATCGAGCGTGGCGCCGTCGGCGCCACGAGCAACCCGACGATAGTCGGCGAGGTGCTGGGCAAGGAGATGCCGCTTTGGCGTCAGCGGATCGCAGAGATCATCGCCGAGCACGCGACCTGGACCGAAGATGAAATCGCCTGGCAGCTGATCGAGGAGATGGCAGTCCGGGCCAGCCGGCTGCTGCTGCCGATCTTCGAGCGCGAACATGGGCGCAAGGGCCGGCTCTCGATCCAGACGAATCCAAAGCTCTACCGAGACAGCGACCGGCTGATCGCCCAGGTCATGCACTTCAGCCGCCTGACCTCCAACGTTCAGGTCAAGGTGCCCGCCACGCGGGCCGGGATCGACGCGATCGAGGCCGCCACCGCGGAGGGCGTCAGCATCAACGCGACTGTCTGTTTCACAGTCCCGCAGACGCTGGCGGTAGCCGATGCGGTGGAGCGCGGACTCGCGCGCCGGGAGGCTGCAGGCGAGGACGTGTCGAGCATGTCGCCGGTCTGCACGATCATGGTCGGGCGGCTCGACGACTGGATGGAGGTTCTCGTCAGGCGCGATCGGGTCGTCGTCGATCCAGCGGTCGTGCACTGGGCCGGCATCGCCTGTTTGAAGAAGGCCTACGGACTGTTCAACGAGCGCGGCTACCGCACTCGCCTGCTCGCGGCCGCCTACCGCCACCACTTGCACTGGTCGCAGCTGATCGGCGGCGATGTGATCCTGACGATTCCGCATGCCTGGCAGCGGCTGTTCAATGACTCCGGCATCGACGTCGTGCCGCGCATGGACGAGCCGGTGCCGGCGGAGATCGTGGCTGAGCTCTACAGCAGCTTCCACGACTTCAGGCGCGCCTACGACGTTGACGGTCTGTCGCCCGAGGAGTTTGACGGTTACGGCCCAACGGTTCGCACCCTGCGTGGCTTCATCGGCTCATACCAGGGGTTGGTCGCCGTGATACGCGATTTCATGCTCCCTAACCCTGACGTCGCGTAACGCGGGGTGGACGCTCCCACCGACGCGGAGCGATCAGTTGCAGCCCGAAGTGCCCGTTGCTATCGTCGCCGCTGTGGCAAACGTTTTCCGAACAGGCTGGACGCCAACCCAGAACTGGGGGCGTAGGTGACGGGAGCCAGGGCGGCCGATCCGTCCACGGAGCCGCAGCCAAGCGGCAGCTTGGTGGGACGTCTCGTGCTAGTGACTGGAGCCAGTCGGGGCATCGGCGCGGCGACTGCGCTCGCCGCCGCGCGCGAAGGCGCGGACGTGGCGATCGGCTATCACTTCGAGGACGAATGCGCCACGGGGGTCGCCGATGAGGTCCGTGCGCTCGGGCGGCGCGCCGATACGTTCTGTGCCGACGTCTCCAACTTCACCGACGCACAGGAGATGGTCCGGCGCGTCGAGCAGGACTTCGGGCCGATCGACGGCTTGGTCAACAATGCCGGCGTGATGCCGCAGAGTCCGTTTCTCGACATGACTGAAGAGGAGTGGAACCTGGTCTTGAAGACGGACTTGACAGCCGCGTTCGCGTGTAGCCAGGCTGCCATCCGCGGCATGCTGAAGCGGGGGCGTGGCTCGATCGTGATGGTCGCCTCGCGCCTGGGTCAGATCGGCTTCCCGGGAGTCGCGCACTACAGCGCGGCCAAGGCCGGCATGATCGCGCTGGCGAAGTCGATCTCGCGCGAGTTCGGCCAGCAGGGCATTCGCGCCAACGCCGTCGCTCCCGGGGTCACGATCACCGACATGGGCTCGCAAGTAACCGACGGCGAGATCGGGCGAAAGCGGATGGCGGAGATGCCGCTCGGACGCTTCGGGATGCCCGAGGAGGTCGCGGAGTCAATCGTCTTTCTGCTCAGTGACAAATCCGCCCTCTACCTCGGTCAGACGCTCAACCCCAACAGCGGCGGCTTCATGCCCTGATGCAGGTTCTCGACGTAAATGACGCAGTTCGCCGCATAGCCGACGGCGCAACCGTGATCGTGGGCGGCTCCGGCGCCGGCCACGCGGTGCCGCAGCGGTTCATTGACGCCCTCGCCGAGGTGTACGGGCAGGAGGGGCACCCGTGCGATCTGACCACCGTCCGTGTCGTGGGCATCGGTGACTTCGCGGAGCGGGGATTTTCACAGCTTGCGCTCTCCGGTCTGATGCGGCGCACGATCGGCTCGAACATCGGTAACGAGCCCGCGCTCGGCGCGCTCGTGCAGGCCAACGAGATCGAGGCGTACAGCTTCCCGCAGGGCGTTCTGTCGCTTCTGTGCCGCGAGATCGCCGGAGGACGCCCCGGCCTCGTTACCCATATCGGCCTCGACACCTACGTCGATCCACGCCAGACCGGCGGCAAGCAGAACTCGCGCACAACCGAAGATCTGGTCGAAGTAGTCACGCTGCGCGGGCGAGAGTGGCTCTTCTATCACTCGTTCCCGATCGACGTCGCCGTGATCCGCGGCACCACCGCCGACGAGGACGGGAGCATCACGATGGAGGGCGAGGCCGTTCAAGGCGAGATGCTGGCGATGGCGACGGCGGCGCGAAACAGCGGCGGGATTGTGATCGCCGAGGTCCGCCAGCTCGCCGCGCGCGGCACGCTCTCTGGCCGCGACGTGAAGGTTCCCGGCGCCCTCGTCGACTACGTGTACGTCGATCCCCACCAGACGCAGACCTACGCGACGCGCTATTCGCCTTATTACGCCGGCGTCCTGCGGCGTCCCGCGCCCGCCAGCGCGGGCCCGATCACAGTCGATGTCCGCAAGGTAATCGCCCGGCGCTCCCTACTGGAGTTTCGGCCAGGCAACATCTGCAATCTCGGCTTCGGCATCAGCCAGGAAATCGGTGCCGTCGCCTTCGAGGAGGGGATCGCCGACCAGCTCGTGCTCACTGTGGAGCAGGGAATCTTCGGCGGGGTCCCGGTGGGCGGCAAGGAAGGCGGCGCGGGATTCAACTACCAGGCGATGCTCGACCAGCCGTCGATGTTCGACTTCTACGACGGCGGCGGACTGGACATCACGAGCTTGTCGTTCGCCGAGGTCGACTCCCAGGGCAACGTCAACGTGCACTCGTTTCCAGGGCGCGTGCGCGGTCCCGGTGGCTTTCCCAATATCAGCTCGCAGACCAAGAAGGTGTGCTTCGTCGGCACGCTGACGACCGCCGGGCTCGAGCTCGACTTCTCTGCCGGACGCCCGCAGATCGTGAGCGAGGGCCGCGTAGCCAAGTTCGTTCCCGAGGTGCGCGAGGTGACCTTCAGCGGACGGCTGGCGCTCGAGCGCGGCCAGGAGGTCCGCTACATCACCGAGCGCGCGGTGTTCGCTCTGACCGAAGCGGGAATGACGCTCGTCGAGGTCGCGGAGGAGATCGATGTTCGTCGTGATGTCCTCGAGCAGATCGGCTTCACGCCGGCGATAGCGGAGCCATTGAGGACGATCGACCCGCGTGTCTACTCGTCGGGGCTGATGGGTTTGGCATCGGCCGGCCTGGCCCAGCGGCCGGGCATGCCGGGGGCGACCATGGTTGGCGCGAAATGATCCGTGTCGAGCGCGGCGAGCTGACGACGCTGGAGCTCGACAACCAGCCGTTGAACCTCGTCACCGCAGAGATGACCCGCCAGCTCGACACGGCGTTGGACGCGCTGGCCGCCGACGACGAGATTCGCGCGGTGATCGTCGCCGGCGCGGGCGAGCGCGCCTTCTGTGCCGGCTCAGACGTCAAGGAGTTCGAGCAGCTCTCCCGCCGCGTCGCGCAGGGCAAGCTGCTGCTCGAGAAGCTGGTCTACCGCAAGCTGGCTGAGCTGCCGATGCCGACGATCGCCGCCATTGACGCCGACGCGCTCGGCGGGGGGCTCGAGCTCGCGCTGTGCTGCGACATCCGGATTGCCGCGCAGGCCGCAAGGCTTGGCATGCCCGAGGTCCGGCTGGGCGTGATCCCCGGCAGTGGCGGGACGCAGCGGCTGCCGCGCGTCGTGGGCCTGGCGCGGGCCAAGGAGATGATCCTCGTCGGCGAGTTGATCGACGCCCCGGAGGCCGAGCGGATCGGGCTGGTGAACCGGGTCGTCCCACCGGGCAGAGCGCGCGCGACCGCGCTCGAGATGGGATCGTCGATCGCCGCTCGCGGTCCGCTCGCGGTTCGCGAAGCCAAGCGACTACTCGATCACGCACTGGATCTCGACCTCGATGCCGGACTGGCGGCCGAGCTCGATGCATCGCATCGCGTGTTCTCAAGCCAAGACATGCTCGAGGGGGCACGCGCCTTCTTCGAGAAGCGACCTCCAACTTTCACCGGCCGCTAGCCAGGAAGGAGCTGTTCCCGTTGGACAACATCTCACGCTTTGGCGTCTTCGCCCCGTCGTTCATCTGGCCCCATGAGGGACAGGAGCGGGCGCGCAACCTGCTCCAGTTCGTCAAGCGGGTGGAGGAGCTGGGCTTTGACTCGGTGTTTGTCACCGATCACCTGCTGGAAGCCAGGCACTTCTACTCGGCCGACTTTCTCGAGTCGATCAGCACGCTGGCCGTCGTAGCGGGGGCAACCGAGCGCGTCCGGCTCGGCACGTCCGTGCTCGTGTTGCCAACGCGGAACCCCGTTGTCCTGGCCAAGGAGCTATCCACGATCCAGTTTCTCTCCGGGGGCCGTTTCATCCTCGGCGGTGGCGTCGGCTGGAACCCCAAGGAGTTCGAGGCCACCGGCGGGCTCAAGAGCCAACGCGGTCGTCGCGCCGACGAGCTGCTCGACATCGCGATGCCCCTGATGGAGGGCGAGACGGTGACCTACCACGGCAGGTACTTCTCCGTCGAGGAGGTCTCGATCGAGCCGGTGCCCGAGCGCCGACCGGAGCTCTGGATCGGCGGTGGATCGCAGCTGGCCGACGAGAAGTCACCAGATCTGCCCCAGCTGATCCCGGCGGTCAAGCAGCGCATCCTGCGCGGCGAGGGCTGGATCCCGCGCCCGACGTGCCCGCCCCCGGACATCGCGCGCGACTGGGCGGAACTGCGTCCTGCGCTCGAGGAGCAGGGACGCGAGCTCTCTGGGTTCACCGTCGCGCACGAGAACTTCATGCATTTCGTGCCCACGACCGACCCGCAGAAGGCGCGCGAGGAACAGCACCGCGCGTTCCTGAACATAATGAGTTCGACGCGCGGGCCTGAGTACCTGGAGTCGGTCTACCTGTTCGGAACCCCGGAGGAGATCATCGCCCTGCTCCAGGCCCGCATCGACGTCGGTGTGGGTTACTTCATGCTGCACACGATGACGCCTGACATCGACCAGCTCGATTACTGGGTCAATGAAATTGTTCCCAACGTCGTGTTCCCGGAGCTGCCCGCCTCGGCCGTCGCCGCCGCATGACCAGCCGCGTAGCGCTCATCGGCAAGCCGCTGAAGCGGCGTCACTCGCAGGTGATGCACGACGCCGCATTCCGCGCGTTTGGAGTCGATGCGCGCTACGAGCTGGTCGAGCTCGAGCCCGGCGAGCTGGGCTCGTTCATCGAACAGGCGCGAGACGACAGCTGGCTGGGCTTGCAGGTCACCGCGCCATACAAGCGCGACGTCTTCGGTCTTCTCGACCGGGTGGAGCCCGAGGCGCACGCGATCGGTGCGGTCAACAGTGTCGCGCGCGGAGATGACGGCTCGTTGGTCGGCTTCAACACCGACGCCCCCGGCTTCGCCGATGCCGCCGAGCATGAACTGAGGCTGCGCTTCGATGACGCAACCGTGGTCGTGGCCGGCGCCGGCGGCGCCGCCCGCGCTGTTGTGCACGAATCGTTGGCGCGTGGCGCCAGCGAGGTACTCGTAGCCAGCCGTAGCCCAGGCCAGGCCGAGGAGCTCGTCGCCGCCGTCGACGGGCCGGCGCGCGCGTCGGAGCTGGGGGATCGAGCGTGCACCGATGCGCTGGCGGCTGCGGATCTGTTCGTCAACGCGACGACTGTCGGAATGCTCTCGCCCGGAACCTCGATCGATCCCGCGGCGCTTGGCGAGGGCACGGCGGTGTTCGACCTCGTCTACGTGCCCGCGGAGACCGAGCTCGTCGCTCGTGCACGCGCGCGTGGCCTCCGCGCATGTAATGGCGCCGAGATGCTGATCGCCCAGGCCGTGATCGCCTTCCGGCGATGGACCGGGGTCGAGGATCCCTCCCAGGTGATGCGCGAAGCGCTGGCGCCGCTTCTGGCCGAAAGCACCACTGCGTGACCGGGCAATCGCCCGAACAAATCGAGGCAGTCACTCAGCGACTGTACGAAGCCCACGCGACGGGCGAGCCCGTCCCCCCACCGTCATCGCTTATCCCCGGGCTGGACATGGCTGGCGCATACAGGGTCCAGCGGTCGCTGGTGGGACGGTTACAGCGCGACGGCCGCAACCTGATCGGATTCAAGATCGGCATGGTCTCGGCAGTCCGTCGGCGAAGCCGGCGCCCGGAGGGCCCGATCTACGGGTCACTGCTGTCCGGGATGATCGTCGATCCGGTCGAGCCGATCGACACCTCTGGGCTACGGGGGCCGGAGGTCGAGGGCGAGTTTGCCTTCTATCTCGAGCGGCCGCTCCGCGGACCCGATGTCACCGTCGCTGACGTGCTCGCCGCAACGCGCGGCGTGATCCCTGCCTTGGAGATCATCGCCGGCCGGCTAGAGCCCGGCGAGCATGCTCCCGAGGATTCCGTCGCCGACAACGCGGAGAGTTCGCTCGCGGTGCTCGGGGGCGTCATGGTGCCCCTCGAGGGCATCGATCTGCGCTTGCTCGGCGTCGTCCTCTCGCGCGACGGAGAGATCCTGGCGACGGGCGCCGGCGCGCAGGTTCTCGGTCATCCGGCCCAGGCCGTGGCGTGGCTGGCCAACACGCTGCACGAGCACGGACAAGGGCTGTCGGCCGGGCAGATCGTTCTCTCTGGCTCGGCTACAGGCGCGTTCGGTGTGGCGGCCGGTGAGACGGTGAGCGCCGAGTTCGATCGGCTGGGGTCTGTACGCGCCTCCTTCGCCTGACGACCAGGCGCCCGCAGCTTCGGCAAGCGGCTAGAGGGGGCGAGCCCGGCAGACCTCGTAAGCGCCGCGCCACGGTCGCAACCGCTCGAACGCGGCGCTCGCCGCGAGCACGTCCTCGTCGTGCAGGCGCCGGCCGATTATCTGCAGCCCTACCGGATACTTGCCGCCAGCCATGCCCGCCGGGATCGAGGCCGAGGGATGGCCGGTGAAATTGGTCAGATAGGTCAGACACCACCCGATCAGCTCGTCGACGGCGAAGCCGTTGACCTCGCTCGGCCCTGTCGTGTTGCCGTCCTGCGCGTTCTCTACTGGGTTGCACGCGAGCGTCGGGGTCATCAGCAGGTCGTAGCGATCGAACAGGCTTTGGAGGGCGTCGAAGACCTCGGTGCGAATCTGTTGATCGCGGGCGATGTCGAGGACGCTGAGCCGATAGCCGTGCTCGATCCAGCGCAGATACTCCGGAGGGAGGTCGTCCCGGTGGTCTGCCAGCAGATCGATGCCCTGCGGCTTCAGCGCCTCGATCGAGTCGATGTTCGCGGGCAGGATCATCCGGCACCAGACATCGCTGAGCTCACGCTGATCGCGCTCGATGCCTACCTTCACCTCTTCGACGTGCGCGCCGAGCTCCTCGAAAGCCTGTGCGGCGGCGCCGACGACGCCGGCCACCGAAGCCTCGACGGGATAGACGTCGAGATTCGGGCTAAAAGCGATCCGCATGCCGCTGATCGAGCGCCTGACCGCGGTGCTGTCGATTTCGGACGGGAAGCTCAGCGGATCACGGGCGTCGTAGCCGGTGATCGTGCCGAGCGCGATCGCGGCGTCCTCGACCGTGCGCGAGATGATGCCCTCGACCAAAAACGGGTTGGTACCGAGGAAGGCGTTGGGCCGAGCGACAAACGGCGCGCGCCCGAAGGACTGCTTGAACCCATAGACGTTGCACCAGGCCGCCGGTATCCGCACGGAACCGCCGCCGTCGGTGCCCTCAGCGAACGGGAGCATCCCGTCGGCCACGGCTGCCGCGCTCCCGCCCGACGAGCCGCCCGCGTTCTTGGACAGGTCGAAGGGATTGTGCGTTGGGCCGAAGAGATAGTTGTCGCAGACGCCGCGGTAGCCCATGATCGGGCTGTTGGTCTTGCCGACCACGATCGCGCCCGCCCGCTCGATCCGTTCACACCAGGGGCACGAGAAGGCCGCGATGTTGTTCTTGAGGGCGCGGATGCCGCCGTAGGTGCTCGGCCACCCGGGCTTGAAGTCGAATAGGTCCTTGATCGCGGTAGGCACACCGTGCAGCGGGCCGAGCTTGGCTCCCGAGACGAGCTCCTGCTCCGCGCTCCGCGCCTGCTCGCGCGCCTCATCGAAGCCGGCGTAGACAAACGCGTTGAGGCTCGGATTGCGCTCGTCGATGCGTTCGATCACGGCATCGACCAGCTCGACAGGCGACAGTGCCCGCTGGCGGATGAGCGCCGCGAGCTCCGTGGCCGACGTGTATGCGAGTTCTGCGTCCGGCGACACGACCTCTCCTCATTTCGTGCTTGACAGCGCGGCGGCTCCTGTAACAATACCGCCAGTCGTGGAAATCGTTTTCTGATGACCGGGGCATCGCTGCAACAAGTAGCTCGCCGAAGCGGGGTCTCGGTGGCCACGGCCTCCCGAGTCCTCAACCCAGACAACAACCATCCGGTGAGCGAGGAGCTGCGTCAGCGCGTGCTCGCGGCCGCCGCCGAGTACGACTATGCGGTCAACGGGCTCGCCCGTGGCCTGAAGATCCGCCGCACGCAGACTGTGGCGGTCATCGTCCACGACATCCGCGATCCGTACTTCAACGAGTGTGCGCGAGGGGTCGCCGATGCGGCCGATCAGGCTGGGTACCTGGCGATGGTCTGCAACTCCGACCGCGATCCCGACAAGGAGCTCCGTTACCTCCAGCTTGCCTACGAGCAGCGGGTCTCCGGCGTGCTGTTCGCGGGCAGTGGGTTCGAGGACAGGCGCTACCGCCGCGAGATCAAGCGCAAGGTGGACGCACTCCGGGGCTACGGCGCCTACGCGATTGCCCTCAGTCCGCGCCGCGACCGGCTGCCCGCCGAGCTTCCCGACAACGTCGGTGCCGCTCGCAACGCGACCAAGCACCTGATCGAGCTTGGCCACGACAGCATCGCCTACATCGACGGTCCGGCAGGTCTGATTGCCAGCCAGGAGCGGCTTGCCGGCTACCGCGATGAATTGGCAGCGGCGGGCAAAGAGTTCGATGAGGGTCTCGTGGAGGGAGGCGAGTACAGCGTCGCCGGCGGCCAGCGCGCAGCGGCAGCTCTGCTCGATCGCCGCACCGACTTCACCGCCGTGTTCGCCTCCGACGACGTGATGGCCATCGGCTGCATGCAGGAGTTGCGCCGGCGCGGGTTCGTGATTCCCCGTGATATGTCGCTCGTGGGCGTTGACGACATCCCGCTGGTCAGCGCGCTGGACCCGCCGATGACGACCGTGTCCGTGCCGATGGCGCAGATCGGTGCGGCCGCGATGCGGCGGCTGATCGGGTTCCTCGCTGGTGAGTCGAACGCCAGCGGCGACGGTGACGAGCGCTCGCCCCATCGACAACGCCTGGTGAACGTGCACAAGACCGAGCTCGTCGTGCGCGCGTCGACCGCTGCACCGGGGAGGCGTCGATGACCGCCCGGGACCGGCTTGCCGCTGCGCTGCGGCCCCACCCGCGGATCCGATTGGGGACGCTCCCGACCCCGCTCGAGCGTGGTCCGGAGCTTCCGAGCGGCGACCGCCTGTACGTCAAGCGCGATGACCTCACGGGGCTGGGTCTCGGGGGTAACAAGGTCCGAAAGCTCGAGTTTTTGTGCGCCGATGCCTTGGCGGCAGGCGCCGACACGCTCGTGACCGTGGGGGCCGCGCAATCCAATCATGCCCGCGTGACCGCAGCCGCAGGCGCCGTCCTCGGACTCGAAACGCATCTCGTCCTCGGAGGCGAGCCGGGTCCGGCCCCAACCGGAAACCAGCTTCTCTCGCATATATTCGGCGCCCACTTGCACCACGTCGGCGCTGACGAATGGGATGAGCTGACCGGCGCCCTAGATGACCTCGTCGAGCAGCTGCAGGCTGACGGTCGCCGCCCTTACCGCATGCCGCTCGGCGGCAGCACGGCGGTGGGTGCACTCGGTTTCGCGGCTGCGTGGCTCGAGCTGCTCGGGCAGTGCGAGGAGAGCGGATTGTGGCCGTCGGCGATCGTGCATGCCAGCTCGACAGGCGGCACGCACGCCGGACTGTTGGCCGGCGCAGCGGTCTGGGCGGACAGCGGGGAGCCGGCACCCCCGATCATCGCGGTCGATGTCGCCAAGGAATCAGACGACCTGCTCGGCGACGCGATCCGGCTCGCCCGCGAGCTGCTCGGGTTGATCGGCCTGGAAGCCGTCCAGGTACGGCCAGATCTGGCCAAGCTCGACGACCGCTGGACAGGGCCGGCCTACGCCGTACCGACGCCCGAGGGCGACGCTGCCATCACGTGGGCCGCCCGCAAGGCCGCGCTGGTACTCGACCGCACCTACACGGGCAAGGCGCTAGCGGGTCTATTGGGATTTCTTAAAGATAATCGATCGTCGATCGCCGAGAATATAATCTTCTGGCACACCGGCGGCCAACCGGCCGTGTTCGCTCCAGGCGGGAGCGCCACGGGTCTGGTCGCGTCGCTCTCGGAGGAGAGAACTACATGAACCTCAACTTGAACGGTCTGATTCCCGCGACGGTCCTGCCGATGGCGGGTGACGGCGAAATCGACGAGTCGGCACTGCGGGCCTACATCCGCTGGATCTCCTCTGAGGGTCCGGTTGCGCTGGCGATCAACGTCGACACTGGCGAGGGACCGCATCTCACCCACGCCGAAAAGGTGCGGGTGCTGGAGGTCGTGAGCGAGGAGTCGGACCTGCCGATCGTGGCCGGACTTGCCGGGCCGTTTACCTCGCAGGCCGTGGCACAGGCACGCGACTACCGCGCCGCCGGGGCCTCCGCGCTGCTCGTGTTCCCGATCTCCGCCTACCTCTCCTCGCCGCTTGATCCAGAGATCCCGCTCGAGTATCACCGCGCGATCGCCTCGGTCGGCCTCCCGTTGATTCTCTTTCAGCTGCAACCCGCCCTCGGTGGCGTGAACTTCGAGACCGACACGCTGCGGCGGCTGATCGAGATCGACGGTGTGGTGGCAATGAAGGAGGCGTCGTTCGACGCGCGGCGCTACCTCGACACGTTCCGGATGATCGAGCAGACGCCGAAGTACCAGGCGGGGGAGTTCACTTATCTGACCGGGAACGACAACTTCATCCTCGAGTCGTTCATCCTCGGCTGCACCGGCGCGCTGATCGGCTTCGGCGCGATCATGGTCCGCGAGCAGGTAGCGATGATTGAGGCCTGGCGCCAGGGGCGCACAGACGAGGCGCGGTCCCTGGGTGCGCGCGTGCAGCGGCTCGCCGACGTCGTCTTCGCCGCACCGGTAGCCAACTACAGGGCGCGCCTGAAGGAGTCGCTGGTCATGCTCGGGCTCGTCGAGCACGCCCACGTGCGCCCGCCGCTGCAGCCCATCTCCGAGGACGAACGGAGGCTGCTCCGAGATGCGCTAGAGGAGGTCGGCTTGCTCCACAAGGTCGCGGCATGAGCAGGCACTCAACGGCTAGCGGAGACGGCGCATGAGCGAACGGGCCGAGGTCCTGATCGTGGGCGCCGGCGCCGCCGGCGGAGTTGTGGCGGCGCGGCTGGCGCGGGCGGGAATCCGAGTCACGTGCCTCGAGCAGGGGCATTGGCATGACCTCGACAAGTTTCCCGCCCCGCTGCCGGAGTTTGAGCTGCTTGCCCGCAAGCAATGGACCTGGGGCCCCAACGACCGCGGGCTGCCCGAGGACTATCCGATCGACGATTCGGAGTCGGATCTGACGCCGCTGATGTACAACGCGGTCGGCGGCAGCATGATCCTCTACGCGGGCGACTGGCCGCGCTTGCATCCGTCCGATTTCCGCGTGCGCTCGCTCGATGGAGTCGCCGACGACTGGCCGATCACCTACGACGACCTCCTGCCCTACTACGAGCAGACCGATGTCGAGTTCGGGATCGCTGGTCTCGGCGGCGACCCCGCCTTCCCGCCCGGCGCCGAGCCGCCGCTACCGCCGCTGCCGATCGGCAAGGGCGGCCTTCGCGTCGCGCGCGCGCACGTGAAGCTCGGCTGGCACTGGTGGCCGGGGCCCAACTCCGTGCTCTCCACCCCCTACAACGGACGACGCCCGTGCGCGCAATGGGGCACCTGCCTCTGGGGCTGCCCTGAGGGGGCCAAGGCCACCACCGACCGCACGCACTGGCCAGACGCGATTCGGGATGGAGCGAAGCTGATCACCGGTGCCCGCGCGCGGCGCATCGTGCTCAACTCGCGCGGGCTGGCGCGCGGGGTCGAGTGGGTCGACGAGGATGGCGGCGAACATTTGGAGGAGGCCGACGTCGTGATCCTCGCCGGCAATGCAATCGGCACGCCACGGCTGCTGCTGCTGTCCGCTGGGCCCGGCCACGAGGACGGGCTCGCCAACGGCAGCGGCATGGTCGGCCGGCGGCTGATGGTTCACCCCTTCGCCAACGTGATGGGTCTTTTCGAGGAGCAGCTCAAGGCGTGGAAGGGCCACATCGGATCAAAGATCGTCTGCTACGAGTTCTACGAGTCAGACGAGTCGCGCGGTCACCTGCGCGGCGCGAAGTGGAGCCTCGCTCCTACAGGCGGACCGATCAACGCTGCGCTACCGCAACGTGCGGGGTCATCGAAGTGGGGCCCGGACCATCACCTCCACGTACGATCGTTCCTCGGGCGCGGCGTCAGCTGGGGCATCTTCGGCGAGGACCTGCCCGATCCCGAGAACCGCATCACGCTCGACCCCGAGCTGACGGACTCGTCGGGAATTCCGGCGCCGAAGATGACCTATCGCGTCTCGGACAACTCGCGTCGGTTGCTCGACTGGCATATCGCGCGCGCCAAGGAGTCGCTGCTGACGGCGGGCGCCTACCGGGTTGATGAGGAAGCGCTGATGCGCTACTCGGGCTGGCACCTGCTGGGAACAGCGCGGATGGGCGAAGACCCCGCCGACTCGGTGGTCGACGGTTTCGGCCGCACGCACGAGGTCGAGAACCTGTTCATCGCGGACGGCAGCGTGTTCGTCACCTCGGGTGGATGCAATCCGACCAGCACGATTACCGCAGTCGCGCTGCGCACTGCCGACCATCTCGTGCGCGCTCGCAATCTGCAGAAGGTGCCGGCATGAGCGCCAGCGGAGCCATCGACGTGGCGCCCGAGATCCGAGACCGCCTGCGCACGTTCTCTGATGCCCTCATACCGGCGGCACATGGGATGCCTGCCGCCAGTGAGGTCGGTGTTGCCGACGGCCAGCTCGACAGGGTAGTACGGGCACGTCCGGACCTGCTCGAGCCGATGACCCAGGCCCTCGCCAGCGCCGACCCCCTCGACATAGACGGTTCGCTGGCTCGGATCCAGGCGGCCGATCCGGTCGCCTATGAGGCGCTGTTGATGACGATCGTCGGGGGTTATTACACGCACCCCGATATCCGCACGCGGCTCGACTATGACGGCCAGCAGCCGGTCGAGGTGCGCGCGGAGATCATCCCCAACTACGTCGAGGAGGGGTTGATCGACCCCGTCCTCGAACGGGGGGCCATCTACCGCCCGATCCCGGCACAGGAAGACGTTGCATGACGACCACAGTCGCGAGCGTCCAGTGGGAGGGCCAGCTTTACAGCAATGGCTGGCGCAGCGCCGCCGGCGGCACTGTCGACGTGCTCGACAAGTCCAGCGGCGAGCGCATTGCCACAGTCGGGCTGGCCGCAGCCCCCGACGTCACCCAGGCGGCAGAGCGGGCGGTCGCGGCGCAGCGCGAGTGGTCAAACGTGTCGTTCCTCGAGCGCGCGGCGATCCTCCGGCGGGCTGCTGATCTGCTCGACGAGCGCAGCCAGAGCTTCGTCTCGTGGTTGATCCGTGAAACCGGCGAAATCCGCCGCCGCGCTGAGCACGAGGTGCGGATCAGCGCTGATGAGATTCGTGAGGCGGCGTCACTCGCCACCCGGCCGCTCGGCGAGCTGCTCCCCACGCCCGAGCGCGGGCGCGTCAGCATGGCTCAGCGCGTACCGGTTGGCGTGGTGGGCGTTATCACCCCGTGGAACGCTCCGGTGATCTTGGGGCTGCGGGCGGTGGCGCCGGCCATCGCCCTGGGCAACGCCGTGATCATCAAGCCAGACGCGCAGACACCGGTGACGGGCGGCATCATGCTCGCGCAGCTGTTCGAAGACGCGGGGCTTCCTGACGGCGTCCTGCACGCGCTGCCGGGTGACGCGGAGGCGGGAGAGGCGATCGTGGTCGACCCGAACGTAAAGGCGATCTCGTTCACCGGCTCCACGTCGGTTGGACGCCGCGTGGGCGAGCTCGGCGGGCGTCACCTGAAGAAGGTTTCGCTCGAGCTCGGCGGCAACAATGCGCTGATCGTGCTCGACGACGCCGACATCGAGGCCGCCAGCTCGTCCGGCGCCTGGGGCTCGTTCCTGCATCAGGGTCAGTTGTGCTTCTCGACCGGCAGACACCTCGTCGACGAGCGAATCGCGGCTGACTACCTCGACGCGCTGACGCAACGCGCGGAGGGGCTCAAGGTGGGAGATCCCTCGCTCGCTGACGTCGAGCTCGGTCCGATCATCAATCAGCAACAGCTCGAGCATTTCGAGGAGATCGTCAAGGACACCGTCGTCGCCGGCGCGACGCTCCGGACCGGAGGCACGCACGAGGGACAGTTCTACAGACCGACAGTGCTCGAAGCCGTCAAGCCCTCGATGCGCGCGTTCGCCGAAGAGATCTTCGGGCCGGTGGCGCCGGTCACGGCGTTCAGCTCCGAGCAGGAGGCGATCGAACTGGCCAACCGCACGGAGTACGGGCTTACCGCGGCGATTTACACAGCCAGCGTTGGCCGCGGCCTGGAGATCGCGAGGGCGATGCGCACAGGCATGGTCCACATCAACGACACCACGATCAACGACCAGGCGGCCGCACCTTTCGGCGGCATGGGTGCCTCGGGCAACGGCGGTCGCTTCGGGACCCTCTCCAATGTCGAGGAATTCACGCAATGGCAGTGGTCCACGATCCGCGACACGCCACAAAGCTTTGCGTTCTGATGCACCGCTCGCCGATCACTGCGACTTCCTACGGCCGGCAGCGTCGTGCATCGACGCGCTCGCGGACGTCACTACCCCGTCTGACAAGACTGCATCCTGCAGACCAACGTCGCCCAATGGGTATACCCATGACGCGGCAATTTCCCGTCGCGAAGGGCCGTCCGGCCTGGCCGGTCCCGCTTCGCGGTACATCACTACCTACTCGAGGAGTTACTTAAGTGAGGTTCTCGTCAAACCGACACCGCAACAGCGGCGGCGCAAGGTGGTCGTGTATCCCGCGACGCGCCGTGGCCGCAGCGGGCGTCGGTCTTACCTGCGTCGCCCTGGCGGCGTGCGGATCGTCATCCTCGAGCTCGGGCGGCTCGGGCTCGAGCGGTGGCGGCAAGAAGTACGTGCTCGGCGTCAGCAACACACTGGTCGGCAACGGCTTCCGTGAGGAGATGATCTGTGGCGCCAAGGCCGAGGCGCTGGCCAGCGGCAAGATCAGCAAGGTCATCGTCGATGACGCCAACACCTCGGCGGCGGGTCAGGTCGCGCAGCTCCGCGATCTGATCGGTGCCGGAGCGAACGCGATCGTGATGAACCCGAGTGACCCGAACGCGCTCAACAACGTGATCCAGCAGGGCGTCGCTCGGGGTGTGGTCATGGTCACTGCCGATCAGCACGTAAGCTCTCCGGTCGCCTATCAGGCGTACAACGACCAGTTCAAGTACGGCTACATCGGCATGCAGTGGCTGGCACAGCAGCTCCATGGGCACGGGAACGTGGTCGAGCTGCGCGGGATGGCCGGCGCGCCGGCCGACTCGGCTCGCCACCAGGGCGTGCTGGCTGCCCTCAAGCAGTACCCGGGCCTCCATCTGGTGAAGTCCGTGTTCACCGGTTGGCAGTACGCGCCGGCGGCCAGCGACATGCTCGCGATCCTGAACTCCGGCGTCAAGGTCGACGGGGTCTGGACCTCGGGCATCGACTACACGGTCGTCAACGCGTTCAAGACAGCCGGCAAGCCCTACGTGCCGATCGTCGGGACCGATGGCAATGGCTTCATCCACCAGCTCCTGACGCTCAAAGGCCAGGGCCTGACGGGTGCGGTCGTCACCAACCCGGCCGTGATCGGCGGCGTCGCCACCCACATTGCGATCGAGAAGCTGACCGGCGGCAATCCGCCGAAGATCACGCAGATCGAGCCGCAGCTGATCACCTACCAGCAGACGGCAGAGCTCCAGAAGCTCTACCGTCCGGGCGTCGCGCCTGACCAGTCACGTGTGGTCGAAGTGCCGCCGTACACCACCTACACTCCGGCGCAGCTGGCCGCCTGCACGGGACCGTAAGCCGAGAGATGCTCACGGGGCGCGCGGCGGGATGTGCCGTTGCGCGCCCCGAGCACCCAAGGGCTGGAACGAGCCGCCGCAACGCACGAGGTTGATCGAACATGGCGATGGTCGAAGTAGAGGGCTTGGCGAAACGCTACGGACCGGTGGTTGCACTTCAGGACGCGGGCCTGTCAGTGGAGGCGGGTCAGGTTCACGCCCTGCTCGGCGCCAACGGCGCGGGGAAGAGCACGCTCGTGAAGGTGCTCACCGGTGTGGTCCGCCCGGACGGCGGGACAATTTCAATCGATGGACGCCCGGTCCGGATAACGTCTCCGGCGACGGCGCGTCGCATCGGGATCGCGTCCGTCTTCCAGGATTCGGCGCTCGTGCCGGACCTGACGGTCGCGCAGAACCTGCGCCTCACACGAACTCCGGCCAATGAGGTGCGGCGCTGGCTCAGCGAACTTGACGTGTCGGCCGATCTGAGCGAGCAGATCGGCTTGTTGCCGCTGCCCACCGTGCGCATGCTCGATCTCGCCGTCGCGCTTGCGCGGGACCCTCAGCTGCTGATCCTCGACGAGCTCACGGCGGCGCTGCCCGCTGATCTTGCCGAACGCGTCTTTCAGGTCGTGCGCCGGTACCGGGAGCAGGGACGGGCAGCGCTGTTCATCACCCATCGGCTGGCGGAAGTCGTAGCGCTGTGTGACCGAGCCACGATCCTGCGAGATGGAGCGACCGTGGAGTCACTCGATCCAGCCAAGGCGGGCAGCGGCCGGATCGTGCAAGCGATGCTCGGACCCACCGCTACCGCCGAACAGGAGCAGTCGGGCGTCGCGGAGCCGCGGGAGGCGAAGTCCGCGCGTGGCGGTCAGAGCGAAGCGCCGGCGCTCGCGGTCTCAAACCTCACCCACGGCGGCATCCTTGACGGGACGAGCTTCGAGCTCTACGACGGCGAGGTGCTCGGGGTCGCCGCCCTCGAGGGTCAAGGCCAGGACATGCTGTTCGAGTGCTTGGCCGGGCTGGCGAAACCAGATGCTGGCGAGATCCTGGTGAAAGGTCGTCCGCTGAAGGCGCGCTCGCCGTTCGACGCCATCAAGGCGGGTCTCGTGCTCGTTCCGGGCGACCGGCTTGAGGCGCTACTGCCAAAGCGCCCGGTATCAGAGAACATCGCCAGTCCGCGCTACAACCAGATCCGCCGGTGGGGGCCGATCAATCTGCGCGACGAGCGCAGCCGCGTCAGCGCTGCCGTCTCCAAGCTCGCTATCGACACGCGCGCGCAGCGCGAGGTTCGCCGGCTTTCCGGCGGGAACCAGCAGAAGGTGGCGATCGCGCGCTGGCTCGCCACCGGGTTTCAGACGATGCTTTGCTTTGACCCCACGCGGGGCATCGATGTCGGGGCCAAGGCCGAGATCTACAAGTTGCTACGCGAGCTCGCGGCCCAAGGCCGCTCGGTTCTCCTGTTCACGAGCGAGCTCACCGAGATACCTTTCGTGTGCGACCGCGCGATCGTTCTCTATCACGGCGAGGTGGTAGCGGAAATGCCGGCGCGCGAGGCCACCGAGGCCAGTCTTCTGCACGCCGCGCATGGCCTGGGGGAGGAGGTTTTGTCAGCATGAGCGTGGCTGCACAACCGCCGGTGGCGGTAACCACCCCCGTCGGGCGGTCCGAACGCAGAGGTGCCAGGTTCACGCGTCGTCACGGCTGGACGGTTGCGATCTATGTCCTGACCGTGGGGCTCGGGATCTATTGGAGCACGCTTCAGTCCAACTTCGGCGGGTTCGCGATCGAGACGCTTGTAATCGCGGCACTTCCGCTGGCGTTTGCGGCGATGGCGCAGTCGGTGGTGATCATCGCGGGGGGCATCGACCTGTCGGTCGGCTCGATGATGAGCCTGATCAATGTGATCTCGGCCAAGTACATGATGAACCACGGCATGGGCACGGCGATCGCGCTGTCGGTCGGCCTGATCATCGCCGGCTGCCTGGGTGGCGCGCTGACCGGCGCGATGATCACGTTCTTCCGGGTGCCCGACATCGTCGTCACCCTAGGGATGCTGTTCGTCTGGGGGGGCCTCGCGCTTCAGATCTTGCCTCAGCCCGGCGGCGGCGCGCCGTTCGCGTTCGCCAACCTCGCCTCCGGAGGGCAGGCCGGAGGGTGGATCCCGAACGGGATGATCGTGCTCGTCGTGGTGCTTCTGATCGTCTGGGTTCCGATACGCTGGCGACGTCCCGGGCTCGCGCTCTATGCACTGGGCAGCGACCGGGGTTCTGCCTTCCTGAGCGGGATCGGCGTTGCTCGCACCCGCATCGGGGCCTACGCGCTCGGCGGCGCCCTCGCGGCTGTCGCCGGTCTCTCGCTGACGGCCACGGCCAGCAGCGGAAACGCCACCGGCGGTGACTACTACACCCTCGAGAGCGTGGGCGCGGCGGTGCTCGGCGGCGTCGCCTTGACGGGCGGCAAGGGGGGGATGATCGGCCCGATCGCTGCCGCTTTCCTGCTGGCGCTGGTGGATGCCATCATCGTCCTGCTTGGCATCAACGGCAACTACGGTCAGATCATCGAAGGAGGGCTGATCGTAGTGGTCGTCATGTTGGCGAGCATTCTCACGCGGGGCAGGAGGCGCTGATGGCGACCAATCCTGACGTCGCGACGCCGGCACCCTCGGTCCCTGCATCGGCTTCTAGCCGGTTCCGTCTCGAGGCGATCGGCCGGCGCATCGGCGAACGTCCCGTCTACGCGCTCGTGGTCGTCCTCGTAGCGCTGCTGGGCGGCGGCCAGATCGCCAGCTCGGGCTTCCTATCCGCTGGACAGCTCTCCAACATGCTGCTGTTCGCGGCGCCATTGGCGTTGTTGGGGGCCGGGCAGACCCTTGTGATGCTGACCGGCGGCATTGACCTATCGGTCGCAAGTACGGCTACAGCCGCGGCCTACATCATGGCCGGTCAGGGATCGCACGGAACGGTCAGCGCGATCCTGATCGGGCTTGCGGTTGGGGTGATCGTCGGCTTGGTGAACGGGATCGGCATCGGCATATTCCGAGTACAGCCGCTGATCATGACGCTCGGCATCTCAGCCATCCTGGTCGGGGTCCTCACCATCAATGCGCAGAACTTCATCAACGGGGTTCCGCTCGTCCCGAAGGTCATCCAGAACATCGGCGCTGGGCGGCAGCTGACGTACATCCCGAACAACCTGATCGTGTGGATCCCGATCGCGCTGGTCATCCTCATCGGCCTGCGTGCGAGCGGCTTCGGCCGCGTGATCTACGCCATCGGTGATAACCGGGTCGCCGCCGAACTGGCGGGGGTGCGGGCATGGCAGCCGCTCGTCCTCGTATATACCCTCTGTGGCCTGCTGGCGGCGATAGCCGGGATCCTGCTCGTCGGCTACACCAATGCCGCAGACCTGGGGCTTGCCGATCCCTACCTGCTTCCATCGATTGCCGCCGTCGTCATCGGAGGCACGTCAATCTTCGGTGGCAGCGGCGGCTACGGCGGGACGATCCTTGGCGCGCTGATCCTGACGGTCCTGGACAACCTGCTCGTGGTCCTGAATGCCTCGGAGGCCATCAAGGAGATGCTCTACGGTGCGATCGTCGTGCTCCTCGCTGCCTTCTACGTGAAGGCATCGCGGAATGCGGAGAGCTGAGGCGGCGCGCCATGACCTTTACCGCCACCGCCGATGTGATGTTGCCCTCTACGGTGATCGGATCGTGGCCGCGTCCGTCGTGGTTTACCCAAAGCATGTGGGGACGCCCCCTGGACACGGCGATGATGGACATCACTTACCGCGAGCAGTTCCAGGACGCGCTCTCGGTGGTGGTGGCAGATCAGCAGCGTGCGGGCCTCGACATCCTGACCAACGGTGACTATTTCCTAGATGCCGACTTCGCCGGCCGCTCGTGGCACCACTATCCACTGCAGCGGTGGCTTGGCTTGGAGCACGACGAGCTTCAGCCAGCGGACACCCGCTCGCCGCTGCTGGGCGCCGAGCAGGGAACCCTGCTTCAGGAGATCTTCACCTCCTGGAGATGGCCGATCGTCACCGGCAAGATCCGCCCGAATCCGCGGAACCCGCTGGAGTACGCAAAGCTCTGGCGCATGACGCAGGCCCGGGCGTCCAAGCCTGTCAAGTTCGGCACGGTGTCAGCCCAGGTGATGGCGCAATTTCTCGATTCGCACACGCCCGAGTATCCACGAGAGGATGCGTGGCGCCAGTTCGTCTGGGATATGGCCAGCGCGATCAACATGGAGCTGCGTGAACTGGCCGCCTCGGGGTGCCAGATCATCCAGGTCGAGGAGCCGACGATCCACTTCACCTCGGCGTACACGCCGGAGGACCGTGACACCCTCGAATTCCTGGTGGAGGCGCTGAACCACGAGATCTCAGGTCTGAAGGACTGCGAAGTGTGGATCCACACCTGCTGGGGCAATCCGATGATGCAGCGGGTGTACGACCGGACCTCGTACCGGGAGGCGATCGAGCTGTATCTCGATCGGGTCGATTGCGACGTGTGGACTGTGGAGATGAAAGATCGAGGCGGGGCTGACCTCGAGCTGTTCGGCAACTGGCGCGAGTCCTTGACCAAGAAGATCGCGATTGGCGCCGTCAGTCACCGCCAGCTCCAGGTGGAGCGGCCCCAGGATGTTGCGGAGTCGATTCGCGACGCGGCGAAGTACATCGATCTCGACAAGCTGATCGTTTCCTCGGACTGTGGCTTCGGGCGCCAGGGACTCAGCCGTGCGCATGCCTTCTTCAAGGCCGCGGCGCTGGCGATCGGGGCAAACATCGTGCGGCGTGAGCACGGACTGCCCGAAACCTACGTTCCCGCCGCAGACGAGGGGCTGGCAATGGATTACGTGCCTCCGACCTACGTGGCTTAGAAGCCCGATCGGGCGCACGGTCACTGGCAGGCGCCGGAGCTTTACGCTCGGCGCCTGCCTCAGAACTGCGAAGCTAAGGCCTGATCCTCAGTCGTAGTATCGCTGCTCGAAGGTGATGCAGCCCTCGTCGGAGGTCCAGGGGCCGTGGGGCATCCCCGGTGGGCGGCAGGCGTACATGCCTTGCCTGAACGTCTGCTCTAGACCGAGGTCGTGGATGGCGCCGGACACGATCCAGACTTCCTCCCAGAAGTCGTGGCGCTGTTCGCCCATCGGCGTCGTGTTGACCCCGGGCGAGAACCGGAGCAGGCGGGTGTACGAACCGGTGTCCTCGTCCTTGCTGAGGACGATCTCGTGGAGCTTGTCGACTTCCTCGATCGGCGTCCAATCCCAGCGCTCGGTGGGGTCGAAGAACTCGTACTCAGGTTTAGCCATGGTGTCTCTTCCTTCCTTTCAGTCCAGTGGTTCCAGTACGTTCACGCGGTAGTCAAGGCCCAGCGATCTGCCCCAGCTCTCATCCGCGAGCTCGGCGGCAAACCGGACCGACAGCCGCAACTCCCCGGCGAGGGCCAGGGTGCCGGAGAAGACCAGCACGTGATCGAGCCCTCGGCCGATTCGACGCTCGACCCGCTCCAGTATGTCCTCGGGGTCGAGCATCGCTGTCACCGGTCCCTCCTGATACAGAGTCCGCTCGTCTCCGGCATATGCGCGCAGCGTCAGCCGGTCCCAGTGCGGCCGTACATCCGAGAAACGCCACAGCTCGGGGCACACGATCTTTGGGCACATCTGCTTGGCGAAGGTGATCGAATCGCGCTCGAGGCCGCGGTCTGTGTGATCACTGCCGAGGCCAACCCACAGCTCGCCGCCCGAGTGGAGCAGGATGAACTCAACCTCGCCCGAGGTTCCCGGGCCAAGCACGTCGATCTCGTTGGCGGCCGTGACGAGCGATGGAGTAGCGCGGTAGAAGGCGGGAACCCGCGCGGGAGCGGGAACGCCGTGCGCGGCCAGCTCATCGACGTGGCGTTGCACCGCCTGCTGGTCGCGGCCCGTATAGCCAGCAAGGATGACGTCGTGGATCTCGAACGGCACCACCTGCTCGGTGCCGGCCTGACGGAACAGGCTCAAGCGATTCTCCCTTCTCGCATCACGCGATCTCGCAAAGCTGGAAAGTCCTCGCGCGCGGCGGCAGCGGCCGTCACATCGATGTCCGCCGCCAGCAAACCACCCCGCTCGTCGGCTGACGCCACGAGCGTCCCCCAGGGATCCACGATGTTGCTGCGCCCGCAACATGGCGGCTGGCCCCCGGCGCAGTTGGCCGAGATCAGCCAGGCCTGGTTCTCCACCGCCCGGGCACGGTTGAGCGTGCTCCACGCCTCCACACGCGGATACGGCCACGCAGATGCGATCAGGAACGCCTCGGCGCCCTGATCGACCATCGCCCGGAACAGCTCGGGGAAGCGCAGGTCATAGCAGGTGGCCAATCCCAGCGGGCCGAGCTCGGTCCGCACCACGACCACCTGCTCACCGCGGGTCAGCAGCTGACGCTCGCGCGAGCCGTAGCCGAAGAGATGGATCTTGCGATAGGAGGCGACGATCTCCCCCTCTGGGTCCAGGAGGACGCTGGTGTTGAAGAGCTGGCCGGCGTCGGCCTCGATGATCGACCCCGCCAGCATCCACGCGTCGGCTGTTCGAGCCGCGCCACTCAGCCTGGCGATGGTCGGCCCGTCGATTGGCTCGGCATCCTCGGCATAGCGGTCGAAGTTGAAGTAGCCGACGTTCCAGGCCTCTGGCAGCACGATGAGGTCGGCGTTGGCCTGGCTCTCGGCCAGCGCCGCCGCGCGCTCGACGCGCTCGGCCTTGGCTTCGCCCGGGAAGATCTCAAGCTGGATACTCGCCACGTGGATCATCTGTTCAGCCGCCGGACTTGTTCTCTGACTTGGCGGCCTCGCCGAGCGCGTGCGCGAGAGCGTGCTGGCGGTGGGCCTCCATCAGCTCGGCGGCGCGGTCGCCGTCGCGCGCCGCGCATGCCTCAAGGATCTGCCGATGCTCCTCGTGGACCACGCGCAGGATCTCCGGGTCACCGAACACATACAGCGAGCGGTAGTGGTCGGTGTGGTCCCAGAGCCGGCGCAGCTCCGCCTCTACGCGGGGCAGGTGCGCATAGCTCACGGGGACGAAGTGGAACTCCTGGTGGACGTCGGCGACCTCCCAGACACTTGCATCCTCCGGCGGCGAGACCAGCCGCTCCAGCAGGGTTTCCATCCGTTCTGTGCCTTGCCGATCGAACGCGGGCACGCCCTGTCGTACCGCCTCGCCCTCGAGCAGACGGCACATCAGGAAGATTTCCACCACGTCCTGAGCGGTCAGCGCCGTCACGCGGTAGCCGCGATGGGAGGCGTACTGGACTCGTCCCTCGGCCAGCAAGACGCGCAAAGCCTCGCGAACGGGCAGCGCGCTGATGCCGAACTCCGCCGCTACCTGGTCGACCCGGATCGGATCGCCGGGCTGAAAGCGCCCACGAATGATCTGCTCCCGCAACTGACGCAGAGCGACCTCAACGAGCGTCGGCGGCGGGATGCGCTTGATCGGTGTCGCCCCGGGGTCGGACCCTGAATTCCCTTCCGGCCTGGTGCTCATGGTGTCTTCATGGCTCCCTTGATCGCGTGGCAGAGATGCTCGATCTCCGGCTCCCGGATCTGATTGTGAACGACGAAACGGAGCCGAGAAGGCCCCGAGATTGAGCAGGCGACCCGGTCGGCCAGCAGACGTTGCGTGAGCTCCTGCACTCCCACTCCTCCAGCGCTCACGTCACAAAGCACGATGTTCGTCGGAACCGGGACTGGGCTCACGACCAGGCCCGGCAGCTCGCCCAACCGCTTGGCCAGAAGCTGTGTGAAGTGGTGATCCTCGGCCAGGCGCGAGCGCCAGTTCTCGAGTGCGACCAGACCGGCCGCCGCCACCACCCCCACCTGGCGCATTCCACCTCCCAGCATCTTGCGGATCCTGCGCGCGGCCTCGATGAACTCGTGCGTCCCGATCAGCAGGGCACCGATCGGCGCGCCGAGACCTTTGTCCAGCGAAAGCATCGCCGAGTCGGCGTCGGCAACGAGGTCGGCCGGTTCGAGCTCCAGTGCCACCGCGGCGTTGAGCAGCCGCGCCCCGTCGACGTGCAGGCGCAGGTGCCAGCGCTCGCATATCGCCCGGAGTTCATGCATCACGCTCGGCGGCGTGACGGTTCCCCCGCCACGGTTGTGGGAATTCTCCACGCACAGGAGCTGGGGCTCCGGCCGGTGCTCGTCGGGGGGCTCCAGCCTGACCTCCACCTCGGTCGGGTCGAGCACCCCATCCGCGCTCGTCACCTCCAGCCCGGTGCAGCCCGCGACGGCGGCCAGGCCGCCCGTCTCAGCCCTGGCGATGTGGGACTCCGCTCCGAGCACCACGCCGGCCCCTCTTCGGGTGTGGGTCATGATCGCGGCGAGATTGCCCATCGTGCCGCTCGGCATGAACAGCGCGTCCTCCTTGCGCAGCAGGGCCGCCGCGCGAGCCTGCAGCTCGGAGACGGTGGGATCGCGCCGGTAGACGTCATCGCCCACCGCCGCCGCGCGCATTGCGTCACGCATCGCGTCGTCCGGCTCGGTGGCCGTGTCGAAGAATGAGATCAGGCGGCTCACTTCAGGGCCGGGAGGACATGCTTGTCGACCAGTTCGAGCTGCTTGGGATCGTCGCTGGTCGGGCCAAGCACCAGGTACTCCATACCCGCCTCCTTGAGGTCGACCAGTCGTGCCAGGATCTCGTCGAGCGACCCCAGCAGATAGCTCTCCTGGAGGTGCTCAAAGCTCCGATGCGTGCCCATGACCTGGAGGAAGAACTCGCGCTGGATCTGAAGCGCCTCGTCGCGGTCCGAGGTCTCGACCAGGTAGGTGAAGTTGCAGTGCCCGAACTTGACTTCCTCAGGCCGGCGGCCGCGCTCCTTCAGCGCGTCCTGGATCCTGGCCCAGTCCCGCTTGACGAATTCCTGGCTTCCCGAGCAGCGCGAGAGCCACGAGTCCGCCTTGAGGATCCGATTGAGCACCGACTCGGCCAGGACCGAGACGTCGGAGTATTCGGGATCCGGGATCCGCGAGCCGCCGGAGACCCATACCTCCGGGAACTTGGGCGGCCGGGGTTCGATCGTCACGTCCTCGAACTGGTAGTAGCGGCCCTCGAAGGTGACTGCGTCCTCGGTCAGCAGCCGCTTGACCGCATCGAAGATCTCGTCCGTCCGGGACCCCCGCTGCTTCACGCTCGTACCCGTGGCGGCGAACTCCCCCGGATACCAGCCCGGTCCGATCCCGAACATGTAGCGGCCGCCGGTCAGGAAGTCCATCGTCGCGATCTCCTTGGCCAGGGTCACGGGATGGCGCAGCGGGAGCACCAGGATGCCGGTCCCGAGTTTGACGTCAGGGGCGACGGCGCCGGCCGCCGTCAGCACGTGCAGCGGCTCGAGCCACGACATCCCGTAGAGCCCGGGGGCGTGCAGCAGATGGTCGATGACCCAGATGTCGTAGCCGAAGTCGTTGCAGCGGCGGGAGTAGTCGAGTATCGCCGCTTGTGAGCGCTCATAGGTGAGCCCCGGATAGCAGTAGGAAGGAAGCCAGATCCCGAGTTGCATGATTCTCCTTCTCGCCGGACGGTCGGTCTAGCCGCCGTCTGCAGCGTCCGTTGCGTAGTAGTGATTTGCCGCCGCCGCTGTCACAAGACCCTCCGCCACGTCATCCCGCACGGCGGCCGGGTCGCGATCCTCAGGATCATGGAATCCGCCGCCGCCTGGCAGCTGGAGCACGAACCGGGTCCCCGCGTCGAGCAGCTGCGTCATCTTCGGGGCCCGCGATTGGCTCTCCGAAGTGGTGAAAGCGGCGCGTGCCCCGGGACCGCCGCCGAGGTAACCCTCTGCGGCAAAGCGCATCCGATCGGAAAGCACAGAAACGGCATAGGGCTCTCCCGTCCGCACCTCCAGCTCGATCGTCTGGCCGAGGCCCCCGCGGTAGCGACCCGGCCCCCCGGAGTCTGGCCGCAGCTCCTTGCGCCTGACCACGACGGGCGAGGTCGTCTCGATGACCTCGACGGGGGTCGTGGCGATCCCGCTGGGAAAGCTCGTGGTCGACAAGCCGTCCTTGTTTGGCCTCGCGCCCATGCCGCCCGCCGCGAACAACACCGAGACGAACCGATTGGCGCCACGTCCCCGGACGGTTGTCAGCCAGATGTTGCCTGCGCCCTCGGCGACCACGCGGTCGGGCACGATCTCCAACAGCGCCCCGAACACGGCGTGGGGGAGGAAGTGCCCGACGATGTGGCGAGCGGCGACAGCGGCCGGGTAGACGGGGTTGAGGATGCTGCCCTCCGGCGCGGTCACAGTGACCGGACGGAAGCTGCCTTCGTTGTGCGGGACCTCCGGCGAGATTGCGCACTTGAGCGCATAGCTCGTGTATGCGGCCGTGTAATTCAGGACTACGTTCATGCCGCTCGCCGCCTGAGGCGAGCTTCCCGTGTAATCGACCGCCACCTCGTCGCCGGAGATCGTCACGCAGCAGCGAATCGTGATCGGCTGATCGAGCCCATCGGTGTGGATCGTCTTCTCGTACCGGCCGTCCGGCAGCTCGGCGATCGCGCTGCGCAGCGCCGCCTCAGAGCGACCGAGGATTTCCTCCCCCAGCGCCTCAAGGTCGTACATCCCGAGCTCGTCGAGATAGTTGATCAGGCGGTCGGTGCCGACCTGGTTGCCGGCGACCTGCGCGTGCAGATCGCCCAGAACCTCCATCGGCGCGCGCACGTTCGCGCCGAGGATCCGCAACAGCTCCTCGATTCGGCTCGCCGGCGTCGTAGAGCTTGGTCATCGGGATCAGCAGACCCTCCTCGAAGACCTCCGACGCATCGGCCGACAGGCCGCGGCCACCGATGTCGAGCGCATGACAGGTGTTGCCGAAGAAGCCGACCAGCCGGTCGTCCTTGAACGCCGGTGTGACCACCGAGAGGTCGTTGAGCTGTCCCGAGGTGAGCCATGGGTCGTTGGTGATCAGTACATCCCCCGGTGAGAGCTCAGCGGGGGGAAAGCTGGACAGGAAGTGGCGCATCGAGGTGGCTAGGGAGTTGATGTGCCCCGGCGTGCCGGTGACCGCCTGTGCCAGCATTCGCCCGCGGACGTCGAACAGCGCCGCGGAGAGATCTCCCGAGTCGCGGACGATCGGGGTGAACGAGGTGCGGATCAGGGCGGCGGCTTGCTCGTTGGTGACGCCCACCAGCCGTGACCAGAGGATCCCCAGGACGACCGGATCGAGCGTGGACTCAACCATCGATCTCCACCACCAGCGCCCCACAGCGATCGACTCGCCCCGCGCCTCCGGGGCCGATGAGGACCGTCGACTCGTCCTCCTGGATCACCGCCGGCCCACGGATCTGGGCGTCCGATGCGAGCTGCGCCCGTTCGGCCACCTCGGCCTTCACCCAGCTTCCCGTTTCGGGCGAGAAGATCTCTCGACGGCGCTGCGGGCTGGCTGGGGCAGCGAAGCTCGCCGTCTGTGCCGCGGCGATCGCCGGTGGGGGAGCCGCGGCCCGCAGTCGCCACGTCAGAACCTCGGCGTCGACGCCGGGAGGACGTCGCTTGTAGAGCGCCAGGTAGGCCTGCTCAAACGCCCGGTCCACTTGAGCACCGGGATCATTCTCCAGCTGGCTGCCCAGCGCCACGGTCAGCGAGTCGCCCTGCCCCTGGTAGCGGACATCGGCCGAGAGGGTGAAGCTCACATCGTCGCGAGCGACCCCGGCATCCTCGAGCACGCGCCGACCTTCCTCCGTCAGCTCCTCCAAGGCCCTGCGGACCTCCCCCCAGACGATCTCTGGCAAGGGGGATGGCATGCTTCGGACGAAGTCGAAGGAACGAGGCGCGGTGAGCATCCCGAACGCCGAGCCCACCCCAGCGAGGGGCGGGAAAACGAGGCTGCGGATCCCGAGCGCCCGGGCCACGCCCCAGGCATGCACCGGCCCGGCGCCGCCGGTTGCAACCAGCGTGCAGCGGGAAACATCGTATCCGCGCTCGATAGCGTGCATCCGGGCCGCGCTGGCCATGTTCTCGTTGACGACCCGGTGCACGCCCGCCGCGGCCGCCTCGAGCGACAGTCCGAGCCCCGTGGCCAAGCCGCTCATCGCCGACCGCGCTGCGTCTTCGTCCAGCTGCATCCTGCCGCCGAGGAAGCGTGCCGCGTCGAGGTAGCCGAGCATGAGGTCGGCGTCGGTGACGGTCGGCTCGTGCCCGCCGAGGCCGTAGCACGCCGGGCCAGGGACGCCGGCTGCGGACTCGGGCCCCACCTCGGGCAGCCCGAAGGCGCCCACCTTGGCGATACTGCCCCCGCCGGCGCCGATCTCGATCAGGTCGATCACGGGCTCGCGAAGCGGCAGCCCGCTGCCCCTGGCGAACCGGTAGACCCTGGCCGTCTCGTGCTCGCGGGTGATGAGGGCCTCGCCGCCGGCGATCAGGCAGGCCTTGGCGGTGGTGCCGCCCATGTCGAAAGCCAGCAGCGGATCGCGCTCTAGCTGGGCTCCCCAGTGCGCAGCCGAAAGTACCCCCGCCGCCGGGCCGGATTCGCAGAGCCGAACCGGTAGCCGCCGGGCGGTCTCGACCGAGGTCAGGCCTCCGGAGGAGAGCATGACGTGGAGCGGGGCGCTGATCTCGCGCGCCTTGAGCCGAGCTTCCAAGGTGTCGAGGTAGCGGTCGACGATCGGCAGCACGTAGGCGTTGGCCGCGGTGGTCGAGCCCCGCACGTACTCGCCCAGCTCGGGGGCGACCTCGCTCGAGAGCGCGACCGGCACCCCGGGCAGCTCCTCGGCAAGCAGCTCGGCGACCCGTCGCTCGTGCTGCGGGTGTCGGTAGGCATGCAGGAGGCAGACGGCGATCGCCTGGATCTCCTGCTCGCGGGCCATGCGGGCGATCTCCCGGACCTCGTCGGCGACCAGCGGCTCCTCGACTGTCCCGTCGGCGAGGATCCGCTCGGTCACCTCCCAGCGCCACCGCCGCGGGACGAGCGGACGCGGCATCTCCAGAAAGAGGTCGTAGAGGTCGTAGCGCTGTTCACGCCCGATCTGGAGCACATCGCGGAAACCGCGGGTGGTGATCAGTCCGGTGAGCACGCCTCGGCGCTCGATCAGCGCATTGGAGACCAGCGTGGTGCCGTGCACGAGCTCCACGATGCGCTCCGGAGCGCGGTCTCCTAACAGCTGCGCGGTGCCGTCCTCCACGCCGATCGAGGGGTCCTGGGGGGTGGTGGGGGTTTTGGCGATCGCCGCCACCCGGCCCTCCTCGAGCAGGACCAGGTCGGTGAACGTGCCGCCGATGTCGATCCCGACCCGCGTCCCCGTCAGCGCTGGGGATGCTCCGCTCGTCAACGGCCGTTGGCCATGGCCTGCTCGACGAACCGCCGCACCCGCTCGGGCGTCAGGGGCTGCTCGTTCACGAAGGCGTGTCCGAGGGGCGAGATCGCGTCCTGCACCGCCGCGGCAAGCGCTGGCCCCGGCGCGATCGCTCCCCCCTCGCCCATGCCCTTGACTCCGTCGATCGTGAAAGGTGAGAGCGTTTCGATGTGGGAGACCGAGATATGCGGGATGTCAGTCGCGCCCGGAAGGCGGTAGTCGAGCAGCGTGGTCGTCGATAGCTGCGCGTTCTCGTCGTACACGAACTCCTCCATCAGCGCGCCGCCCAGGCCCTGCGCCACGCCGCCGTGCACCTGGCCGGTGACGACCATCGGGTTGATCATCCGTCCGCAGTCCTCAACCACCGCATAGCGCAGGACGCGGAGCCCGCCGGTTTCTGCATCGACCTCAACCAGCGCCAGATGGGCCGCGTTGGCGAACGTACCGGTGCCGGGATCAGCGTCGTATGACGAGGTTGCCTCGAGCACCGGCTCCATCTCCTCGGGCAGCTTCTCCGGGCGGTGATAGGCCCAGCGGG
The DNA here is from genome assembly GCA_963822735.1 of uncultured Actinomycetes bacterium. Classification (GTDB taxonomy): domain Bacteria; phylum Actinomycetota; class Thermoleophilia; order Solirubrobacterales; family Solirubrobacteraceae; genus Palsa-465. The sequence continues at coordinate 154,435 of CAWGIU010000004.1, read as the reverse complement.
CGAGCTCCGAGATCTCGAACCCGCGCGACTCAGAACCGCGCACGTAGGCTCGTCCGCGTCCCAGCTCCACGTCCTCCGGATCCACCTCGAGCTGGTGGGCGGCGAAGCGCAACAGCAGCTCGCGGACCTTGCCCGCGGCGCGGCTGCTCGCGCCGCCGGCCAGCACCGCGCTGCGGCTGGCGAAGGTTCCGTGGCCATAGGGGGTGGAGCTGGTATCTCCGAAGAAGACCTTGATGTCGGCCATCTCGATGCCCAGTTGGTCGGCGACGATCTGCGCGTAGGTGGTCTCGTGCCCTTGACCGTGCGAGTGGGTGCTCACATGGACCGAAACGTCGCCCGAGGGGTCCATCCGCACAATCGCCGAGTCATAGCCGAAGATGATCGGCACGCCGCGCTTGACGAACTCGTTGGTGGTGTGGGCGGTCTGCTCGGTGTAGCAGGCAAAGCCAATACCGAGCAGCCTGCCTTCGGCGCTGGCCTGCAGCTTGAGCCGGCGCATCTCCTCTAGCCCCCCGTCCTGGCAGACCTTCTCGAGCGCCTCTGTGTAGCTGCCGCTGTCATACACCAGGCCGGTGATCGACTGGTAGGGGAATTCCTCGGCGGTGACGTAGTTGCGCCGGCGCACCTCGAACGGGTCAAGCCCGACGGCGCGAGCGACCTCGTCCATCACCCGCTCGATCGAGAAGCACGCGGCCGGGCGCGCTACCCCGCGGTAGGGGCCAAGCGGGCACTTGTTGGTGGTCACGCTGTAAGCGCGACACTCGTAATTGCGGATCTTGTAGGGACCGGGCAGGATGCCGAGCGCCATTCCGGTGTCCATCGTCGAGGTCCACGGCCACACGGAGTACGCGCCGCAGTCGACGTAGATCAGCGCCCGTAGCCCGAGCACGGTCCCATCGGATTTGTAGGCAACCTGCAGGTGGTGCTCGTGCTCGCGCGCGTGGATACAGGCGAGCATGTGCTCGCGCCGGTCCTCAATCCACTTGACCGGGCGTCCGAGCTTCATGGCCAGCAACGCGACGGCGATCTCCTCCGGAAACAGGTGGCCCTTGATGCCGAAGCCGCCGCCCACGTCGGGAGCGATCACCCGGATGCTGTTCTCCGGGATCTCGAGCACGTCGGCCAAGCCGGTCCGCACCAGATGCGGGGTCTGCGAGGCGCTCCACACCGTCAGCAGCTTCGTGGCCTCGTCGTACTCCGCGATCACGCCGCGGTTCTCCAGCGGCATGCCGGAGTGGCGGTGGCTGATCAGATCGAGCTCCAGTTGCCCGTCGGCCTCGGCAAACGCAGTCTCAAGGTCGCCGCCCACGAAGTGGCGCTTGATGAAGAAGTTGTCCACCCAGCCGTCGTGCAGCCGCGGTGCGTCATCGGCGATCGCCTGGGCGACCGAGGCCAGTGTCGGCCGCTCGTCGTAGTCCACCACTACCATCTCGCTGGCGTCTTCGGCCAGGTAACGGTCGTCGGCTACGATGGCCGCCACCGCTTCGCCGACGAACCGCACACGCTCGTAGGCCATCGCCGGGTACGCCGTCCCCTGCCAGGTCTCCATCGTGGAGTTGCAGACAATCGGCTTGGCCATCTTTGCCATCTCCTGGCCAGTGACCACGGCATGTACGCCCTCGTACTCCTCAGCAGCGCTGACGTCGACGGAGGTGATGTCGGCGTGCGCCATCGTGCTCCGCACGAACGCCACGTGGAGCATTCCAGGACGCACGAGGTCGTCGACGTACCGGGCACGGCCCGTCAAGAAGCGCGGATCCTCCACACGCTTCACGCTGGCGCCCATCAGCTTGGGCTGAACGGTTCCCATCTCAGGCATCAACACGCTCCTTCTGGTCCAAGCGCTCGGCCGCGACGCGGATCGCCTGCACTATGTTCACGTAGCCCGTGCAACGACAGACGTTGCCGGCGATCGCATACCGGATCTCCTCCTCGCTAGGCGTGGGGTTCTCATCGAGCAGCGCCTTGGCCGTGAGAACCATGGCCGGGGTGCAGAACCCGCATTGGAGGCCGTGCTGCTCCCAGAAGGCCTGCTGGATCGGATGCAGCTCATCGGCATTGCGTCCGAGCGACTCGATCGTCTCGATCTGGGCGCCTTCAGCCTGGAAGGCGAACATCAGACACGAGCGGACGAGCTGACCGTCGAGCAGGATCGTGCACGCTCCGCACACTCCCTGCTCGCAGCCCACGTGGGTTCCCGCCAGCCGGAGGTCCTCACGCAGACAGTCGGCCAGCAGCTTGCGAGCGGGAACCCGCAACGTGTGCGTCTCGCCGTTGACGGTCAAGCTGATCTCTTGCCTCTCGCTCATCTCTCTCCCGTTGTGTTGATCGCGTCGGATAGCGCCCGGCGGGTCAGCGTTTGCACGACCTGCGCGCGGTACGGTCCGTCGGGATGCCCATCGGTGGCTGTCAGCGCCTGGGCACGCACGGCGTTCGCGGCCGCCTCGATGGCTTCCGGGGTCGGGCGTCCGTCGGAGAGCGCCTGCTCGGCGGAGGTGGCCCGCCACGGCCGATCGCCTGCTCCAGCGACGCCGATCCGCGCCCCGGCCGACGAGGGCACGTCGACGGCCACTGCGGCCACCGCGAAGTCGCCCGTCTTACGCGAGAACTCCACGAACCTCGAGGCGCCTGTCTGCGCCTGGTGGGCGAAGCGCACCTCGACCAGCATCTCGTCCGGCTCGAGCACGGTCGTGAAGTGGCTGACGAAGAACTCGGACGCCGGCAGCGTGCGCCGGCCCTGCGGCCCGGCGATCACCAGCTCGGCTTCGAGCGTCACCGATACGCATGGCAGCTCAGACGCTGGGTCGGCGTGGGCCAGGCTCCCGCCGAGGGTCCCGCGATTGCGGATCGCCGGATAACCCACGAGCGCGGCAGCCTCGGCCACCAGCGGGCACGCAGCCCCAACTGTGTCGGAGTGAACGAGGTCGCGGTGGCGCGTCATGGCGCCAATCGTCAGCTGCTGCCCGTCGTCGTCGATCCGCCGCAGCTCCTCCACGCGTCCCAGGTCGATCAGAACCTCGGGTGCGGCCAGCCGCAGATTCATCAGGGGGACGAGGCTCTGCCCGCCGGCCAGCAGCTTGGCATCGTCGCCGTGATCGGCAAGCAGCTTCAAGCATTCATCGACCGTGGACGGGACGAAGTGGCGAAATGGCGCGGGCTTCACGCCGATGTCACCTCCTGTTCGCGAAGCAGGTGCAGCCGGCGGATGAGCTCCTCGTCACGCCGACGGACACACTCGAGGGGGTCTTTGACGCTCCAGTCGTGAAAGCCGGCGGTCGCCTTGATGCCCAGCGAGCCGGACTGGACGCGCTCGCGCAGCGCCCGCTGAGGGGCCGTCGAGCGGTCGAGGTCCGGGAGCAGGTAGCGATGAATGGCTTCAATCACATCGAGGCCGGTGAGGTCAGCTGATTCGAGCGGCCCGACCGCGGGAAAGCGAACCCCGAAGCTCGAGCGGACGGCGAGGTCGATGTCCTCTGCGGTGGCGACCCCGGCCTCCAGGAGCGCGATCGCCTCGCGGACCACTGCCTGCTGCATCCGCACCCCCAGAAAGCCGAGGACCTCCTTCTCCAGTCGGACGGGCTGCTTGCCGATTGATGCGGCGAGATCGATGGTGCTGGCCACCACCTGGGGGTCAGTGCGTTCGCCGCCGCAGATCTCCACCAACGGCATCAGGTGCGCTGGATTCCAGAAATGCATGGCGACCACCCGCTCGGGGTGCGCGAGGCCCGCGGCGATGTCGGTGACCCGGAGCCCGGAGGTGTTGCTGGCCAGAATCGCCTGTGGTGCGATCAATCGCTCGACCTGCGCGAGCAGCTCGCGTTTGACCACCAGATCCTCAGCGACAGCCTCGACGACCAGCTCCGAGGCCGAAAGCTGCTGCCAGGCGTCGGCCGCGGCGATCTGCGGCCGAGAGGCGCCGCCGGGCGGGAGCAGGCCCTCGTCGGCCATGGTGCGAGCGCACTGTTCGGCAAGCTCCCGAGCCCGGTGGGTCCGTTCGCGGTCGCGCGCCCACATCAGCACCTCGTGGTCGACCCCCGCGAATGCCGCCGCGATCCCGGGCGCCATCGTCCCCGCCCCGAGAACGGCGATCTTCACGCCGGCGGCACTAGTGACGCAAGGATCAGGTTCACCGTGAAAATCATATAGGATCTATAAACGATGCTATATGCAGCCCTATGGGCCGGAACTTGAGCCCGGGCATCGAGCAGGTAAGCAGCGATCAGGCGGCCGCCCCGGGCGCGTACTACTCGCAGGCGATCAAGGCAGGTACCGGAATCTGGACCGCGGGGGCAGTCGGGGTGGACGCCGGCACGGGCGAGGTCGTCCCGGGCGGGGTCGAAGCGCAGATGCACCGCGCGATCGAGAATATCCGCGCCGCGCTCGAGGCGGCGGGATCCGACCTGGCGCACGTGGTGAAGACCACTTGCTTCATCACCAAGCAGGAGGATTTCGCAAAGCTCGATCCCATCTACCGCACATACTTCGGCGAGCCGGCGCCCGCGCGCACGACGGTCGTCTGTGGACTTGTGCAAGAGGCATTCCTGTTCGAGATCGAGGCCGTCGCGGTAGCCCCGTGACCGACCGAAAAAGGAGCTTTGATGGAGATCAGCACCGACTTCGTCCTTCCGCTTCCCCCTGACGCGGGGTATCGCCTGCTGCTGGATCTGGAGCGGGTCGCTCCCTGCATGCCCGGCGCGTCGCTGGAGGGCGAGCGCGAGGATGGCTCGCGGGGCCTCAGCGTGGCGGTGCGGCTGGGGCCGATGAAGTTCAACTACGGCGGCACCGTGCGCATCTCCGAGCGTGACGATGCGATACGCCGCGCGGTGCTCGTCGGCAACGCGAAGGAAAAACGCGGCCAGGGCAGCGCCAGGGCGACGATCACGATGACCGTGGCGGAGGCCGAGAACGGTCATTCGCGGGTGGAGTCGCAGGCCGTGTTCGAGCTGACCGGACGGGCCGCCCAAACGGGTCGTGGCATCGTCGAGGACGTGGCACGGAAGATGGTGGACGACATGGCCGCCTGCCTGGCCAAGCAAACCGCGACGCCGTCCGATGCCGGAGCGCAGACCAGCGGAGCGGCGGCGCCGAATCAACCGGCTTCGGCGCCGAATCAACCGGCTTCGACCCCGAGCGCCGCCTCGTCCACCCAGCCGTCGCACGCCAGTGCCCCGCCTCAAGCGCCGTCGCCCCGAGCTGGGGAGATTCGGGCGGGATCGCTTATGTGGTCGGTCCTCAAAGCCCGGATTCGCCGCCTGTGGCAGCGGCTTGGCAGGCGGCCGACGCAATGAGCGCCGAGCGCGGCCAGCCAGAGCGACCCGATCCCGAGCATCTCGGAGAACTCCTCGCCGAGCGCTCCTACCTCGCGGACCGGGGGCTGGCCACTGTCGTCTCGCTGGCGCTCAAGATGCAGATGCCTCTGCTGCTGGAGGGCGACGCCGGCGTGGGCAAGACGGAGCTGGCCAAGGCGCTGGCCGGGGTCCGCGGATCACGGCTGATCCGCCTGCAGTGCTACGAGGGAATCGACGTGGCGCACGCCGTGTACGACTGGAATTACTCGCGCCAGATGCTCTACCTGCGAACCCTGGACAGCGCCACCACCGCCGAGCGCCACGTGGTCGACGAGCTGTTCGGGTCTGACTTCCTTATCCGCCGGCCGCTGCTGGATGCGATCGACAACGACGATCCGGTGCCTCCCGTGCTGCTGATCGACGAGATTGACCGCGCCGACGACGACTTCGAGGCGTTCCTGCTCGAGCTGCTGTCCGATTTCCAGGTGACGATTCCCGAGCTGGGCACGATCGTGGCGCGTCAGCGGCCGGTGGTGGTCTTGACCTCCAACCGGACCCGCGAGTTGCACGACGCGCTCAAGCGCAGGTGCCTGTATCACTGGCTTGACCATCCCACGGTGGAGCGGGAGATCGAGATCGTCCGCCTCCACGTCCCTGAGGCGCCCGCGCCCCTGGTCCGCCAAACGGCAGAGGCGGTGGAGCGGCTGCGGCGCCTTGACCTGGTCAAGCCCCCGGGCGTGGCCGAGACGGTGAACTGGGCCACCGGCATGACGGCGCTGGGCTATCAGCAGCTTGACGCCGACGCGGTCGAAGCGACACTGGGAGTGGTGCTCAAGCACCAGGAGGACATCGAGGCCGCGCGGGAGGTCGGCTACGGCCTGGCCAATAACGGCGGCCACGAGGGCGACGAGGGCGACGGTTCCTAGCCACCGATGCGGGAGGACCTCGAGGCCGCGGTGGTGGACTTCCGGCGGCGTCTGACCGGCCACCACGTGACGGTCGAACCCGCTCGCTCGACGGTCGCAGTGCGCGCGCTCTACGCCCTCAGCGAGCGCTCGCGGGAGCAGATGTACTGGGCTCTGCGGGCCTCGATGCTCTCCCGGGCCGAAGACGTCCCCGCCTTTGACCACGAGTTCGCACGCTTCTGGGACGACGCGCTGCCGCTGGCCGACCACGATCCGCTGCCCGGCGAAAGCCCCTCAGGGCCCAGCGAGCGGCTGCCGGGCACCGGCGAGGGGAGCAGAGATGAGGCGCACGCAGGGGCTCCAGGCAGTGGTCTCGCCGAGACCCGGGAGATCGTCGACGGCGATTCCGAGGGGGGCCTGCTGGCGTCCGCCGAAGAGCAACTGACCACCCTCGAGTTCAACGCCTACTCGCCGGATGAGCTGCTGGCGGCGCGCCGGCTGATCTGGCAGCTGGTGCGCCAGCTGCCCCAGCGACGCTCCCGCCGGCTCGAGCCGACTCGCTACGGCGGCCGGAATCTCGACCTGCGGGAGACGCTGCGCACGGCGATGCGGACCGATACCGAGCTGCTGCGTCGTAGCTGGCTGGTGCCCAAGACCGTCCGGCGAAGCCTCGTGCTGCTGGTCGACGTGTCGGGCTCGATGGAGGGCTACGTCGTGCCCCTGTTGATCTTCTGTCAGGCCGCGATCCGGCACGTCGGCTCGGCGGAGGCGTTCACGTTCGGGACGCGGCTGACCCGCGTCACTCCCCATCTGCGCCGAGGGTCCGCGGAGGCGGCGTTCACACGGGCCACTCGGGCCGTGCCGGATTGGGCGGGGGGGACAAGGATCGGGGACAGCGTCAGAGCCTTCAACCGTCACTGGGGACGACGGGGGATGTCGGCGGGCTCGATCGTGGTCATCGCCTCCGACGGTTGGGAGCGGGGAGACCCAGGCCTGCTGGCGCGAGAGTTGACTAGGTTGCACCACGCAAGCCACGCGCTCATCTGGATCAACCCCGTGGCCGGAGATCCGGATTACCAGCCGCTGGTCCGGGGAATGGCGGCAGCGCTTCCCCATGTCGACGGCTTCCAGGCCGCCAACAACCTGCGCAGCCTGCAAGAGCTCGTCGTCCGCTTGCGAGAGCTGCGGTGACCGGGACGACAGGCGAATCCAGCGCCGTGGAATCCGGAGCGCGCTGAGGTGCGCGAGGCGGCTCGCCGCCCCCACGGCCACCCCCGGCTGATGGCCGCGGCGCTGCTGCTGATCACGCTCAACATGCGGGCCGCGATCCTCGGCGTATCGCCCGTGCTCGGGCAAATCAAGCGGGCGCTCGCGCTGTCGGCCACCCTCCAGGGGCTCCTCGTGTCCTTGCCGGTGATCTGCTTCGGCCTCTGTGCCCTCGCCGGGCCGCGAATCGCCCGCCGGCTGGGGCTCGAGGTCACGCTGGCCGTGGCGATGCTGCTCCTCACCTTGGGGATCCTGCTGCGTCTTGAGGTAGCGGCCTGGTCGGTGTTCCTGGGCACGGCGATTATCGGGACGGCCATCGGCTTGTGCAACGTAGTCGTGCCCGCCCTGATCAAGCGCGAGTTTCCGGATCACATCGGGCTGATGACCGGCTTGTACATCACGACCATGCTGGGCCTCGGGGCGGCTGCGGCGGGTGGCACCGTCCCGTTGATGAACGCGACAGGCCTGACCTGGCGGTGGGCGCTGGCCATCTGGGCAATCCCCGCCTCGATCGCGGCTGTCCTCTGGGGGGCGCGCGTGCTGCGCGCGCGGGAGTCCTCCCCCGTCGAGTTCGAGGGGGAAGGAGTGGGCGGCGTCTGGCGTGACTCGCTGGCCTGGCAGGTGACGCTGTTCCTGGGGCTGCAGTCGTTGACCTTCTACGCCGTTGCTACCTGGCTGCCAACGCTGCTGAGCGACAGTGGCGCGCGGCTGACGACCGGCGGAGCGCTGGTGGCGGTGACCAGCGCGATGGGAATCCCGTCCTCGTTCGGGATCTCCATGCTGGCCGGCGCTCAACGCCGGCCGAAGACCACCGTGTTGGTCGCTGTCGGCGTCAGCGCCGTCGGGCTGCTGGGGCTCGCCGTCAGCCCCACGAACGGGGCCCTGGTATGGACGTTGCTGTTCGGAGTGGGCCAGGGGGCGACGCTGGGGTTGTCGCTGACCTTCATCGGACTTCGCTCCCCCGACAGCCGTCACGCCACGCAGCTGGCCGGCATGGCTCAGTCGTTCGGGTACATCGTGGCCGCGCTGGGGCCCTTGTTTCTGGGTGACATTCACAGCGCTGCCGGCAACTGGACGCTTCCGATGGCGCTGGTCGCTGCGGTGACACTCCCGCAGCTGATTGTCGGGCTGGGGGCGGCGCGCCCGCGCTACGTCGGCACCTGAGTGGCGCTCAGACGGCGTTCGCACCCACATAGCTCTCGGCGAGGCTGGTGGCGGTGGCCTGCGAGTTGACGATGTGCTCGAGCTGGGCCAGCTGCAGCCGTCGCTGAAACTGGTCGTGCTCGGGGAAACGATGCAGCAGCGAGACCATCAGCGTCGAGAAGCGCTGCACCCGCCAGACGCGCTCAAGACATGTGCCCGAGTAGGCGCGCAGCAGGGAGTCGTCGCCGTCGCGGTAGTGCGCCGCCAGCGCCCGGGCCAGGATCCGCACGTCGGCCACCGCCATGTTCAGCCCCTTGGCCCCATTGGGCGGCACCACGTGCGCGGCATCACCGGCCAAAAACAGCCTCCCGTGCTGCATCGGCTCGACAACGAACGAGCGCAGCTGTGAGATCCCCTTCTCCAGCACCGGCCCCTCAGCTTGGGCGAAGCCATCATCGGTGGCCAGGCGGCGATGAAGCGCCTTCCAGATCCGCTCATCGGGCCAGCTGGCGAGGTCATCGGTGGCCTGGCACTGGACGTACAGGCGGGTGACGTGCTGGGAGCGCAAGGTCAAGAGCCCGACGCCATCCTCGTGACGGGCATACACGAGATGGTCCACCGCCGGTCGTACCTGGGCCAGAATCCCGAGGTGTGCGAATGGGTAGAGGTGCTCGTAGACGCGCAGCAGCTGGGGCGGGATCGCCCGGCGGGCCACGCCGCGATAGCCGTCGCAGCCGGCCACGAACTCGCACTCCAGCACCTGCGCTCGCCCCTCGTGGGTGAAGCGCACAGCCGGTCGGGGCCCATCCAGAGCGTCGATTCCCGAGACCGGCGCCTCGAACAACAATGCCTCGCCGTCCTCTAGCCGCGCCGCGATCAGGTCCTTGACGATCTCCGATTGCGGATAGACCGTCATCCGCTTACCGGTCAGCTCGTAGACCGGAATCAAATGCGCCCGCCCGCCGAAGCGCAGGTCGAACACGTTCTGAGACATCCCCTCCGTACGCAACCGCCGATCGACTCCGCAGTCGGCCAGCGCCTCCACCGTTCCCGGCTCCAGCAACCCTGCCCGGACCCGCTCCTGCACATACACCCGATCCCGGGCCTCCAACACCACCGACTCCACCCCCAAAGCACGCAGAAGCCGACCCAAGATGAGGCCTGCAGGACCCGCTCCCACGATCGCCACCTGCGTCCGCATCAGCGCGGATCAGTCGGCCCGGCGCCCACGGCGAGGCTTGTCAGGGCTCGTAGATGACCACCCGCATGGGCGTCGGGTTCCAGCCGTTGCACGGGTTGTGCTCGGACGGGCAGTTGGAGACCGCGCAGATGACTCGCATCTCCGCGCGTAGGTCCAGATAGTCGCCCGGGCCGGAGTGGGGCACGTCGATGATGCACCCGCCGTCGGGCTCGAAGCGCACGTTCATGAATGGCACGAAGACCCCCTCCTCGATGTCCAGGGGCCCGAGGTTGTACTCCGACATCGAGGCCACGAGGTTCATGCGGCAAGTGTGCGTCCCCTCGATCCCATAGCGGATGGTGTTCAGTCCCTCGTTGCAGAAGGCTCCGAGCGAGAGGTTCTCGCCGACGGTGTCCGCGGTGATCGTCGCCATCGGCTGGCCCAGCTTCGCGTACAGGACGTCTCCGGTGCTCAGCTTCCACGACTTCGCGCGGAGCATCGAGTTGCCCATCGATGTGCAGTTCTTCAGGTCTTTGACGTCGAACAGCAGTACGTCCGGCACCTGCTGCCCCTCGACGTCGATGAAGCGAATCACCTGTCCTGGCTCCAGGATCCGGGCGCGCATGAAGCCGCGCGCCGGCATCACGATGTCGTGAAGGATTCGGCCCTCGACGTCCACCGGCTGGGCCAGGATCGACGCCTCGTAGGCCTGGAGCTCGCCTGGGTTCCACAACGACTTGGCTATGGCTGCCGGCTCTGCGCTCATTGTTTACCTCTTGTGGTAGGGACCGTCGGCGCTACACCGCTACATTGCCGCCGAGGTAGGCCCGGTGCACCGCCTCGTCGCCCAGCAGGCTCTTCGCCGACCCGGAGCGCGTGATCTCGCCGCTCTCCAACACGTAGGCCCGGTCGGCGATCGACAGCGCCTTCTGCACGTTCTGCTCGACCAGCAGGAAGGTGACTCCGCGGTCGCGGATGTCATTGAAGACTTCGAAGATCTGCTTGACCACCAGCGGCGCCAGGCCCAGCGAGGGCTCGTCGAGCAGCAGTAGGCGGGGGTTGCCGATCAGCGCGCGGGCGATGGCGAGCATCTGCTGCTCACCACCGGACAGATTGCCCGCCAGCTGATCGGCCCGGGTCCCGAGAATGGGAAAGAGCTCGAGCATGTCATCGAGTGCGGCCTTGAACTCGGAGCTGCGGCGCTTTGCCCTGAGGAAGGCTCCCATCTCGAGATTCTCCACAACCGTCATGGCCGCGAACACGCGGCGACCTTCGGGAACATGGGCCATGCCCAGCTCCACGCGCCGATGAGCGGGGAGACTCGCTATCGGCTTTCCATCGAGCTTGATCTCGGCGGCTGTCGGCTTGAGGAGCCCTGACAGCGCGGTCAGGACGGTGGTCTTGCCGGCGCCGTTGGCGCCGATCACCGTGACGATCTCACCCTCGCCGACATTCAAGGAGATCCCGTGCAGGGCCTCGATCTGCCCGTAGCGGACCTTCAGCCCCTCGACCTCAAGCAGCATCTTCGACCCCCAGATACGCCTCGAGGACCTCGGGCATCGCCCGCACCTCATCCGGAAGGCCCTCGGCGATCTTGTGGCCGAAGTTGAGGACCGCCACGCGATCTGAGATCCCCATCACCAAGGTCATGTCGTGCTCGATCAAAAGGACCGTACGCCCCTCGTCACGGATCCGGCGGATCAGCTGCGCGAGCTCTCGCTTCTCGCTGAGGTGGAAGCCGGCCGCCGGCTCGTCCAGCAGTAGCAGCCGCGCGTTGGTGGCCATCGCCCGGGCGATCTCCACGCGCCGCTGGTCTCCGTAGGGAAGGCTCTCGGCGGGGTCATCGGCTCGGTGGCCGATGCCCATGAACTCGAGCAGCTTGTGCGCCTCCTGGTGGCCGGAGCGCTCCTCTTGTCGGTGGCGGGGGAGAGTGAGCATGGCGCCGAGCACGCCGGTTCGGTGCTGGGCATCGGTACCCACGAGGACGTTCTCCAGCACGGTCATCTGCTTGAACAGGCGGATGTTCTGAAAAGTACGGGCGGCGCCGTCGCGAGCTATCTGGTTGCGCCGGCGACGGATGAGCGAAGAACCGGCGAGGCGAATGTCACCCGCCGCCGGCCTGTAGACGCCGGTAATCGCATTGAAGATCGTCGTCTTGCCGGCTCCGTTGGGCCCGATGACGGAGAAGATCTGGCCCTCCTGCACGGCGAGCGACACATCGTCGATCGCGGTCACCCCGCCGAAGCGCATCGTCAGCGAGTCGAGTTCCAGGAGCGGCGGCTGGCTCATCTGAGCTGCCCCGGCATCGCCGTCTCGGTCGAGGCACCTTCGGACGCTGGCTCCTCGCCGGCCACCGGCATCACCTCGCCCTCGTCGCCGGCTTTCGCTGCTCGACTTGCACCGCGCAGCCGCCTCGGGATCAGTCCCTGGGGACGAAGAATCATCATCAGGGTGAGGACGGCCGCGAACACCAACACCCTGGAGCTGCTGAAACCACGCAGGCGCTCGGGCAAGTATGCGACCACCGCAGCGCCCACGATCACCCCGGCCAGGTTGCCGGCGCCGCCGACCACGACCGAGGCGACCAACAGCACCGACAAGGTGACGCTGAACGTGTCGGGACTGACGAACGCTGACTGGGTGGCGTAGGTGGCGCCGGCGATCCCGCCCACCGCGCCGCCGATGACCAGCGCCGCCATCTTGAAGCGGAACGTGGGCACGCCCATCAGCTCGGCGACATCCTCATCCTCCCGGATCGCCGCCCAGCCTCGGCCCACCCGGCTCTTGAACAGCCGGGAGATGGCGAAGATGACGATCAGAAGGATCGTCAGCAGGAGGGTGTCGTACGGGGCGGCGTTGAACAACCCGAAGTGAAGTCCAAAGAGCGGTCCCGGCTGGGGGATGCCCGAGATGCCGTTGATCGAGCCCAGACCGTTGTCATTCTGGATGATGTCGACCGCGATCAGGCCGAAGGCGAGCGTCACGATCGCCAGGTAGTCGCCGCGAATCCGCAGCGTAGCCAAGCCCATCACGACCGCCGCCACGGCGCCCATGGCGGCGGTGATCGGCAGTGCCTCGTAGTAGGTGATCCCGTGCTTGGTGCTGAGCCAGGCCATGCCGTACGCGCCGATGGCGAAGAAACCGGCGAACCCGAAGTTGACGATTCCTGCCCGTCCCACCGCGATGTCGAGCCCAACGGCGCACAGGATGTAGATGCCGACGGGCATGAACAGGACGGTGGCGAAGTCCGTGCCCGGCGTGTTCAAGAGCGGCACCGACAGGTTTGGAAGCACATACAGGAAGACCACGAGCGCCAGCAGGGCCCCCCAGCGGACCCAACGCGGAGCGCCGTACACGCGGCTCAGCGGACGGCCCAGGCGGCGCAGCGCCGCGGGCGCGCGGGGGCCGCTCATGCGCGCACCATGGCCATCCGCTCGCCGATGATGCCGCGGGGCCGGATGATCAGGATCAGGATCAGGACGCAGAAGGCGATCACGTCCTGCCACTGGGCTCCGAACACGGCACCGCCGTAGCTGGCGGCCAGCCCAAGGATCAGCCCGCCGACGAGCGCTCCCGAAACTGTCCCCATCCCGCCCAGCAGCGCGGCCGTGAAGCCGAAGATCCCCAGTGTGAACCCCGATTCGTAGCTTGTGTTGCCGAAGTAGAGGTTGGACAGCGTGGCCGCCAGGCCCGCCGTGGCGCCGGCGAGGGCGAAGCTCAGCACGATCACTCGTCCGACGTTGATGCCCATCAGCGAAGCCGTGCTGGGGTCCTGCCCGGCGCACCGCAGCGCCCGGCCCGAACGCGACACGTTGATGTAGCGGGCCAAGGCGAGCATTGTCGCCAAGCCGGCGAGAAAGACGACCAGCTCGCGGAGCGCCACGCTGCCGCCGAAAATCGTGAACAGCCGCGCTGTGCCCACCGGCTGCGGCACGGCGAGCGGGTCACGGCCTTTCCACAAGCCGAAGATCTCCTGGAGCACGATCAGGGCGCCAAGCCCAGCCACGAGCGCGGCCAAGCCGCCGCCCCGGCGGATCCGGATCGGCCGGAACACAGAAAACTCCAGCAGGACCGAGAGGATCGTCCCGGCGAGGACCGACGCGACCAGCATCGCCGCGACGACGGCGATCACGGTCAGCGGGGCCAGCCGGGGCCCGATCGAGAATGCCTTGACAACCCCGAGCCCCACGAACGTAGAGACCATGTAGGTCCCGCCGTGCGCGAAGTTGAACAGTCCCAGGATGCGGTAGACGATCGTGAACCCGAACGCCATCAGCGCGTAGATCGCGCCGAAGACCAGACCGCTGATGGTGAAGGCGGCGAACTGGTGGTACAGGAGTGACATACGGCTAGAAGAAGCTCGGCGGGCGGAGGTCGACCGCGTTTCTCGGGAGCAGCCGCCGGCCGCCGGTACACCCGCATCCAAGTATCTCGGATGGGAGCACCGGCGGCCAGCCGGACCTTACGCGCTGCTCTTGAGCGACATCTGGTAGGTGAACTTTCCGTTCTCCACCTTGTAGATGTAGACGAGCGCGTTCTCGATGTTCCCGTTCGGCTGGAAGGCGACGGTATTACCGGTAGCGCCTGTGAACGGATGCGACGCGATGTAGCTGTTGATGGCTGTCCGAGAGGTGCTGCCCGCTCCGATGGCGTTGAGGAACGCCGTGGTCGCGTTGTACCACTCGACCGCGTAGAGGTTCGGTGGCTGGTGGTAGGCCGCCGTCCACTGGGCCAACCACGTTTTGCCGGTGGCAGAACGCGTGGGGTCGATGCCGCCCGAGCCGACGATCGAGTTGTTGGCTGCCGAGCCGCCGACCTGCAGATAGCGCGCGGTCTGGAGTCCCGAGCCACCCATGAACAGCACGTTGCTGCCCGAAGCGCGGATCTGTTTGACCAGCGGGGCACCGGTCGGATCCAGGCCGCCGAAGTAAACGGCATCGGCATTCGCTGCCTTGATCCGGTTGACCGTGGACGAGTAATCGGTGGCGGTCGCGCTGAGTGATTCACGGTCCACGACCTGCACGCCGTCGCTCTTCAGCGTTGAGGCCACGATGTTGGCCAGGCCCTTGCCGTAGCTCTCGGTGTCGTCGAGCACGGCGACCCGTTTGACGTGAAGGGTCTTGGCCAGATATGTCGCCTCTTCCGGGCCTTCCTGGCCGTCGTTGACGACGGTCCGGTGAAAGAACTTCCAGCCCTTCGTGGCCAGCGCCGGGTTTGTGGCATCGGCGCTGATCGACGGGAGGCCGGCGTCATTCAGGATCGGCATGTCCGACTCCACGGTGGCCGTGAACGTCGGTCCGAGGACCGCGACGATCTTGGGATCCGAGGCGACCTGGCGGGTCAGACCAGTCGACTGCGACGGCTGGCCGGCGTCGTCGTAGTGGACGAACTTGACATCGCAGCTGGGATGCTGCTTGTGCCAATTGGAGTACGCCAGCTGGGCCGACTGAGCGCCGGTATCGCCGTACGCGGTCGCCAGATCGCCGGTGAAGGCCGACAGGATGCCGATCGAGACATTGCAGCCCTTGCCGGATGACGCACTAGAGCCGGAGGAGCTGGAGCTCCCACAGGCCGCGGCGCCCAGCGCCGCAGCCAAGGTCAACGCCACGCCTGGCAGCACACGGCCCCTTAGCCAGGCCCCCGGGTGTGAACTAGCAGTGATAGTTCGCTTCAAGGCATCCCCCTCCTCTGGAGTTTGCGCTCGCAATGACTGGGACGAGGGACCGCGCCGCGGTCCAGGCGGCTGTATATCATATAGACGATCAGAAAGACGAGCCCTTAATCACATGCCAATGCGTCGCGCCCAAAGCACTCCGCGGCGCCCGGGCGAGCACCGCTGGTGTCCGGGCGCGATCGAGATTGAGGCGTGGGCCTGAGCCCTTCGATGCGTACGCAGGTGGCGATCGTGGGAGCGGGTCCGGCGGGGTTGGTCCTGGGTCGGCTGCTCCGCGGTCTCGGGGTTGATTCCGTGTTGTTGGAGGCGCGGGATCGGGAGTACGTGCAGGAGCGGGTGCGGGCCGGGTTGCTCGAGCCTGGGACGGTGGAAACGCTCGGGGGGTGCGGGGTCGACGGGCGTTTGCGCCGGGAGGGGATGCCCCAGGACGTATTCGACTTGCGCTTCGGCGGACAGGCGCACTTGATCCCGGTTCACGAGCTGACCGGCAGGCGGATGACGGTCTATCCCCAGTCGGAGATCGTCAAGGACCTGATTGCCGCGCGCATTGAGGATGGCGATGAGCTGCTGTTCGACGCGCCGGTCTCCGGCGTCGATGGGCTGGAAGGGGATAGCCCGGTTCTGAGTTTCACGCGCGACGGGCGCGCCGAGCTCTTGGAGTGCGACTTCGTCGCCGGGTGCGACGGCTTTCACGGCGTCACACGGCGCTCCATCCCCCCTCACGTGCAGCGGATCTATGAGCACCGCTACCCGTTCGCATGGCTCGGGATCCTGGCCCAGGTCGCCCCCTCCACCGATCACCTCGTGTATGCACGTCACGAGGACGGATTGGCGATGCTGACGCTGCGCTCGCGCAAAGTCACGCGCCTCTACATCCAGTGCGCCCCCGACGAGGACCTTGCGGCCTGGCCCGACCAGCGGGTGTGGGCCGAGCTTGCTCGGCGGCTCGCCACGGCGGATGGTTTCATCCTCCACGAGGGACCGGTCGTCGAAAAGAGCGTCACGCAGCTGCGCTCGTTTGTGGTCGAGCCGATGCGCTACGGCCGGCTGTTCTTGGCTGGCGACGCGGCTCATGTGGTGCCGCCCAACGGCGCCAAGGGCCTGAACATGGCGGTCGCGGACGTGCGCTGCCTGGCGCGTGCGCTCGGCGCCTACTACCGCGACGGGGACGCGGAGCCGCTGCGCCAATACTCGCGCACTTGCCTCAAGCGAATCTGGCAAGTGCAGCGCTTTTCGACGTTGATCACGACGCTGCTTCACCGACTGCCCGAGCACGATGAATTTCAGCGGCAGCTGCAGCTGGCCCAACTCGAGCACATCGTGCAATCGCGCTCCGCCGCCACCAGCCTCGCCGAGAGCTACGTCGGCTTGCATCCGCAGGCCTCCTTGCTCAGTGCAGCGGGATGACAAGCGTGAGGCGATCTTCGTCGCCGACGCGGCGTGTGATGTGTCCAATACCGTCGGTGTCCTCGAGCAGCAGGACGCTCCCCGGGCCCAGTGTTCGCCGCTCTCCGTCCGAGGCCTCCACCTCACAGGCGCCGCTCAGCATCACGATGAACTGCCGGCGTGGAGTGTTGTGTGGATGCTCGGTGGCGGCCTCACGGACGACGTAGCGAAAGCTCGCCGAATCGGCCGGGAACGGGCTGGAGAAGACCGCGCGCAGCTCGGACTCGGTCACGTCGCGGGGCTCGCCTGTGAGGGCAACGTCCTCTAGCCGTGAACGGCCCTGGCTGTCGGAGTAGAGGCGGACGTAGGCGGTGGGGGGAGCTCGCTCATCCGACGCCCACCCACCGCGTCCGCCCCGGATCGAGGAACTGCGCCAGGTCTGCGTGCGAGACCCAGGCGAGCGACTCGAGCTCAAGTGCGTCGAGCTCGACGCAGGTGCCGGTGCGTAGATCCTCAATTGATAGCCGCTCACGTCCCGGCTCGCCCGAGAGCTCGACCGCGGCGATCGCGAACTCGTTGTGGACGACGATCCGGCGCCTCCCCGCATTCGCGGTCATCGCCGCTTCATCACGCATGAGATCGAGCTGCGCCGCGCGGCGGCCAGCTCAGCGGCGGCATCCTCGGAGCCCGAGTAGTCGCGGTCGGGTATCACGCGCGCGGCCACCCTCCACGTGAGCTCATCGCGGTCGAACGGGAACGGATCGACCGTGATCGCTCCCGGGGAGCTCGCCTCCAGGACTAGCTGCACGCGCTGGCCCCCTACCGCGGTGGGAACCGCAGGAATGGTGCGCGGTCCCGGCTCCTGATCGATGCTCGAAAGGGTCTCGTGGACCGCGCGGGGGGCGGTGTCGGCGACGGAGAGGTCGATCAGGCACACGTACAGGGAAAGCAGGTCCCATGCTTGCAGCAGGTCGTAGTTGTGCCACAGGGACGCCTCGAAATCGCTTCGCCGGGCTTCTGTCAATAGATCACGCTTGACCTCGATCCAGCGGCGTTCCTCGTGCGCGACGGTCTCGCTCTGCGCCGCCTCGTCGGCAAACTGAACCTTGCCGCTCTGCATTCCCCAGCGCGAGCGGTAGAGCCCCGTCCAGTGCATCGAGACCAGCAGCCCGGCGTAGGGGTCGAGGCCAAAGGTGCGCTCGACGCCTTGGCCATACAGCGGAATGTGGTCCTTCATCTCGATTTCGAGAAAGTGCAGCGGCCGCCGGGCCTCAGCGTTGAATAGGGGCTGCTCGTCGGGCTGGCGCCATCCCTCGTCGTGCATCGCCGCGCCGGTCCTGACCCCGTCAAGCGGCTCTGGCCTCGCGAACCGCTCGTTACCCCAGTGCTGGGCGAGCTCTCCGCACAGCCGGGCATGCTCAACCTGCTCCACCAGATAAAGCTCACCGTCGCGTCTGCTGATCAGCATTTACCTTCGCCTCGCTTCCT
This sequence comes from uncultured Actinomycetes bacterium, assembly GCA_963822735.1. GTDB lineage: Bacteria > Actinomycetota > Thermoleophilia > Solirubrobacterales > Solirubrobacteraceae > Palsa-465. The sequence continues at coordinate 136,105 of CAWGIU010000004.1, read as the reverse complement.
TCTTCTAGAGCAGGATGCTCAGGTTGCCCAGGAAGCCGTCGTTGTTGATCAGCTCGATCTTCTTGAGCACGATCTCAAAATCCTCGCCCGCGCGTCGCAGCTCGTGACGGCAGCGCCCGGCGTGCAGGTGCTGCCGTCCGCGTCTGAACTCGGTCACCACGAGCGACGAGGTCACAGTCACCAGCTCGCTGCTGAACGACGCCGCCACGTTTCCGATCAGGTGCAGGGTTCGGGAAGGTGGCTCCTGTGCCCAGGCGATGCCGCTTGCAAGCCGCGCCACCCGCTCGCGCATGCGCGGCAGGCCGTCGTAGACGATCGAGACCTGCCGATCGGGATCGAGTTCGTCGGATCCACTGGGAATCCAGTACGTGGCGTCCTGGGCGAACAGCTCAAGCCAGCGGTCGAAGTCCCGGGCGTCGAGCAGCGCTGCCTCGTGAAACAGGAACTCCTCAACCTCGGTGCGCGCGGCCGGCCGCGCCGCCGCCGGGACTGCCGGGTCAGGCATCCAGGTCCTCCGAGAGGTGCGCCAGCCAGCGCCTATAGAAGCCGCGCTGTGGCAGCTCGTCGGCCGAGCGGCCGTAGCGCATGCCGGTCGCCTCGTCGACGACCTCGCGGTCGACGCCCCGGCTCATCAGCACCCAGTCCTCGTCCGTGGCGTCGGCGCTCAGGCCGCTCATGACGCGCTCGAAGCCGACCTCGATGTCGTCGTCGCTACCCGCTCCAGATGCGCCATAGAACGCCTCATGGCTGCGTAGTACCTCAGCACGCTGCGCCGGGTCGAAGGCCTTGGGCATCATCGGGTACAGGTAGACCTGGGTGCGGGTCGCGGAGATCGGAACCACCACGCGCAGATGCGCACCCACGAACCCCAGGGTGGGGAAGATCACCAGGTTGAACGGCAGCAGCTCGCCGCTGCTGAAATTGGCGACGCCCTGACCGGAGGCATAGCTCTCGAGCGGCCCGTACTCGTGGGCGGAGTGGCCACCGCCGAAGTCAATCGTCCTCCAGCCCTCGTTGTTGGCCACGTTCTGGGCAAAGTTGGTCTGCTGACCACGCTGCTTGAGGATGTCGAGCCAGCTCTTGTGGGTGAACGAGAAGTGGTAGCAGTCAATCGTGTTCTCGAGCTGCAGCTTCCAGTTGCCCTCGTACTCCAGCTTGTGGGCACGCGCGCTCAGCTCGATACCGCCTGGCAGCGCGGCGATGTAGTCGAGAAAGCGCGTAGCGTGGCCGAGGTACTCGCGCAGCGGCGGTGCATTGGCATCTAGACAGGCGAAGATGAACCCGCGGTAGGTCTCGACACGCGGGATGTGCCGCAGCCCCATCTTCGATTTGTCGAACGAGGGACCGTAGCCATCCGCGAATGGCACGCCGATGAGGCTGCCGTCGCTGCGGTACGTCCAGCCGTGATAGGCACAGCGGAAATGGTTGGCGTTGCCGATCTCCCGCTGGCAGACCGCCGAGCCGCGGTGTCGGCAGCGGTTGAACATCACGTGGATCGTGCCGTCATCGGCGTTGCGGGAGACGATCACCGGCTGGCGGCCGATCCGCGCGACCTTGTAGTCGCCGCCGTCAGCGATCTCGCTTTCGTGCGCGACGAAGATCCAGCTGCGCGCGAAGACCGTGCGCATCTCCGCCTCGAAGACCTCCTGGTCCCGGTATACGCGGCCCGAGATCTGCCATTGATCCGTGATCAAGGGAAGTCCTGTGTCGGCGCTAAGCATCTCTTGACCCTGCCGCGGCAGCTCTTTCGGTTGGTTCGGGAACGACGATAGACCTGATTGCCTCCGGGTCCGCGGTGACCGCCTGCAGCGCCGCCTCGGTGTCCTCGATGGCGAAGCTGCCTGTGCACATCTTCTCCAGCGGATAGCGACCCGACTCGATCAGCCGCAGCGCGGGGGGGACGGCCGCCGCCGGGCGGCCGAGCACCCCGACCAGGGTGATCCGGCGAGTCACGAGCGTCTCCGCCAACGACCGCAGCCCGGCGTCTCCGGCGCCGCCGCCATAGCCAACCTGCACGATCGTGGCGCGGTCTCCTGCCACCCCGAACGCCAGTTCCATCGTCACGGCACTATCGGCCGCGTTGATCACGGTGTCCGCGAGCAGTCCGCCCGTCAGCTCGGCGAGCGCCGCCGGGACGTCGTCGCGATCGCTGAGGAGAATATGGTCGGCGCCCAGCTGCCGGCCCACTTCGAGCCGCGCGCCGTCGCGCTCGAGGCCCACGAGCACGACCAACCCTGCGCCGGCCTCGCGTGCGCCCACTACGGAGCCCAGTCCGTGGGGACCGGGGCCGATGACAACAACGGTGCTGCCGATCTTGGCGTCACCCGCGTCCTGCACCCAGTGCAGCCCGTTGGAGATCGGGATGTAGAGCTGTACGAGCTCGGCGGGGGCACGATCGCCGACGCGGTGCACGATCGACTGCGGATGCAGGTAGAGGTAGTCGCTGTAGCCGCCGAATAGCCCTGGCGCGACGCGGATTGACTTGCCGCCGTAGCGGGGGACGCGGCACATCTGGTAGGCGCCTGCCAGGCAAGAGCGGCAGGTTCCGCACGGAAGGTATTCCTCGACCACGATCCGGTCGCCCTCGGCGACCCCCCAGCGCTCGGCCGCGCGCGGACCGATCCGTTCGATTCGGCCCACGAGCTCGTGACCCATCACGCAGGGGAGTTCGTAGAACGGGTTGTGGCCGTGATAGGCGGCGATGTCAGAGCCGCAGACGCCGGTCGCCTCGACGCGCAACAGGCCGTCATCTTGTCCGATCTCCGGCACCGGCAGCTCGTGGATCTCCAGCTGCCCGGGGCCGCTCAGGACGGCCGCCCGGCTGGTTTCGGTCAAAGTCCTGCCTCGGCGCCGTCGCTCTTTCCTGCCGCGCGACCCGCCTGCCCCCTGCTGCGCCCGGTTTGCACTGGTGCGGTTCCGGCACGCATCTTCATGCTTTGTATAGCATATATCATTGTCACGCCGGATCAGGCGCGGAGGCGTTTTGGTGTCCTCAGCGCCCACTCGCAATCGTGCGGCGACCACCAACTGGAGTTATCGAGGATGCTGCCCAGCCACGGCCGGTTCAGGTATTCGCCGATCACTGCGCGACGGGACTTCGACTGGCCGGAGGGTCGGCGCCTGGCGGTATACGTGGCGGTGTGCGTCGAGCATTTCTCCTACGGCGAGGGTGGGCTCGGAATCGCCTACTCGCCGGGAATCCCGCATCCCAATACCTACAACTGGGGCTGGCGCGAGTACGGCAATCGGGTGGGTGGCTGGCGGCTGCTCGAGCCGTTTTCCGAGCACGGGATCGCACCCACCGTGCTGCTCAACAGCGAGTGCTGCGAGCATTGTCCAGAGCTCGTCGAGGCATACCTGAGTGCCGGCGCCGAGCTCGTCGGCCACGGACGCACAAACTCCGAGCAGCCCAACGAGCTCGACCCCGATGCCGAGCGCGCGATGATCGAGGAGGTGACCGAGGCTCTCCAGCGGGCACAGGGACGTCGCCCGGGCGGCTGGATGAGCCCGGGAGCCAACCCCAGCGCCGTGACAGAGGACCTGCTCGCTGAGTGCGGCTACCGCTACACGCTCGACTGGCCGATCGACGATCAGCCGGTTTGGATGCAAACTCGCGGTGGCCCGCTGTTGAGCCTGCCTTATCCCCATGAGGTCAACGACGTCCCGATGGTCGTTTTCCATCACGGTTCCGGCTCCGAATTCGCGAGCATCGCGATCGACCAGGTGGATGAGATGCTTGAGCAGTCGGAGCACCAGCCGCTGGTCTGCGGAATCGTCGTGCACACGTTCATCGTCGGGCAGCCGTTCCGCGTCCGCCACTTCCGCCGGGTTCTCGAGCACCTGGCCGGCCTTCGCGAACGCATTTGGCTTGCCACCGCTGGCGAGATCGCCGAGCGCTTTACCGAGATCGAGCCTGTGCCGCGCAGCGCGACGACCCAGATGAGCGCGCGTGGCTGAGCTCTCGGTTGCGATTGCCGGCTTCGGCGCGATCGGTTCAGAGATCGCACGGCGTATACACGCGGGCATCGCCGGGGTCTCGCTGGCGGCGGTCTCCGCGCGGGACCACGCCAAGGCCGGTCGTACGCTCGAAGCGATCGGGCTGGCGGGGGTGCCGGTCGTCGAGCTGAGCGAGCTCCCGCGATTCGGCGACACCGTGATCGAATGCGCCCCCCGGGCGGTTTTCGAGCAGATCGCCCTGCCCGTGCTGCAAGCTGGCAAGGAGCTGATCACGCTGAGCGCGGGTGCCCTGCTCGAGCATCCCGAGTTACCGGAGCTCGCGCACGCGACCGGCGGCCGCATCACGGTCCCCACTGGGGCCCTGCTGGGACTCGACGCCGTCGGAGCCGCCGCCGTCGAGGGCGTCGAATCGCTCAAGATCGTCAGCCGTAAGCCCGTCGCCGCACTGCTTGGCGCGCCCGAGATCGACCGCCAGGAGCTGAAGCTGGAGGAGCTCCGCGAACCCGTGCGGGTGTTCGCGGGAACGGCGCGCGATGCTGCTAAGGGGTTCCCGGCCAACCTCAATGTCGCGGTGGCGCTGTCACTGGCCGGGCCCGGTCCCGACCGAACCGAGGTCGAGGTATGGGTCGATCCTTCATTGACCCGAAACACCCACACGGTGTCGCTCATCTCACCGGTCGCGCGATTGACCATGACGATCGAGAACGTGCCGTCGGACAATCCCAAGACCGGGCGGATCACCGCTCTTTCGGTCGTCAACCTGCTCCGCAAGCGCGGCGCGCCGCTGAGCGTGGGCTCTTAAGGAGGACAGCGTGGATCTGGGGATCGATGGCCGTTTCGCACTCGTGCTCGGGGGCGGGGGAGGCCTAGGAGCGGCAATCGCAAGAACGCTGGCATCCGAAGGTGCCGCCGTCGCGGTCGCCGACCTGGGCGGTGAGACGGCCGAGCGGGTGCGCGACGAGATTGTCTCGGCGGGCGGGAGCGCCAGCGCCCTGACTCTCGATCTCGGCCAGTGCGACTCCTTCCCGGGTCATCTGGAGGCGATCCGTAGCCAGCATGGCGATCCCGACATCCTCATCAACCTGACCGGCGGTCCGCCTCCTACGCCAGCCTCCGGGGTTGAGCCCGAGGCTTGGGCCGAACAGTTTCGCTCGATGGTGCTGGGCGTTATCCACTTGACCGATCTCGTGCTTCCCGCGATGCGCGAGCGACGCTGGGGACGGATCATCACCAGCACCTCCTCGGGGGTGATCGCTCCGATCCCGAACCTGGGGATCTCCAACGCGCTGCGGATGTCACTGGTGGGATGGTCAAAGACACTCTCGCGCGAGGTCGCGGGCGACGGGGTGACGGCTAACGTGATCATCCCCGGCCGGATCGCCACCGGGCGCGTGAGAAGGCTCGACGAGGCAAAGGCCGAACGCGAGGGCAAGGAGGTCAAGGACGTCGTCGCCGAGAGCACCGCAAGCATCCCCCTCGGTCGGTACGGCGAACCCCAGGAGTACGCGGCCGCCGTGGCGTTCCTTGCCAGCGGCCAGGCTTCGTACATCACCGGCACTACGCTGCGCGTCGACGGCGGACTGATCCCGTCGGTGTGAACATGGCCTCCGCGTCAGATACCTCACCCGAGGGCATCCGCCTGCGCTACCAGTCGGTGGACACGTCCAACGTGGCGGACGTGCTCGATGAGCTCGGCCACCCCGATCAGGCGCTGGCGCCGTCGTTCGCCCCGTTTCCCGCCAGCGCGGGGAAGCTCGCCGGCTGGGCGGCCACAATCCAGGGCCAGATGGCCTCCTATCCGCTGTCCGAGCGCGACCCCCGCAAGATGGAGGCGTGCGCTCGGCTGCAGCCCGGGTCGGTGTCGGTGTGGGCGGGTGCGGGCCAGGGGGTGTGCTTCTTCGGCGAGCTGATCGCGATCGGGATGAGCGAGCGCGGCTCTGTGGGCGCGCTGGTCGACGGTGGCGTCCGCGATGTGGCCTGGCTCTCGCGCCTGGGCTTCCCTGTCTACGCCCGGTACCGCACGCCCGCCCAGTCCATTGGCCGCTGGCGCGTGATCGACGACGGCGTCCCGGTGCAGATGCCCGGCGCGACCGTGCCCAGTGTGCTGGTGTCGCCCGGTGATTTCGTGCTCGGCGACGAGGACGGCGTGATCGTGATCCCCGCCGAGCTCGTGCCGAGGGTGCTGGAGCGCGGCGAGCAGCTGGGCAAGCGGGAGGTGAAGATCCGAACGGAGCTCGAGCGGGGGCTACCGCTGGCCGATGCGCTCGCCAAGTTCGGGCATGTCTGAGCTTCCGCTCGATGCGAGCTCGGTGAGGCGGATCGCGGCCACGCACGGAATCGAACTGGACCCCGAGAGCTGCGAACGGATCGCGGCGCAGGTGGGACCGGCGCTCGCACGGCTGCGCGAATTGACGGCCGGCCTCGCCGCCGATGACGACATGCTGGCCTTTCGGCGGCTGCTGGAGCAAGAAGCCGCAAGTGGATGAGCTCTGCGTCACGCCGGCGCTGGAGCTGGCGCGCGCCGTGCGCGCCCACGAGCTGAGCGCCGAGGAAGTCTGCACCGCGTTTTTGACGCGCGCTGTCGCCTGCGACGCTGCTACGAACTGTTTCGCGGAGATCGATGCCGAAGCGGCGCTTGTAGCCGCGCGCGAGCTCGACGGCCGCCGTGAGCTGGGAGCGCTCGCCGGAGTTCCCTACGGAGCAAAGGATGTGTTCGTCTGGGACGGGCGCCTGCCTGGAGCTGGGACTGCGCGAATGGGGCTCACGCTGCGCGCAGGCATCGCCACCGCACACCACCGCCTGCAAGGCAGCGACGCGATTTGTCTTGGGCGGCTGAACCTCGACCCGTGGGCCTATGCCGCGACCGGGGCGAACGCCGATCGTGGGGATACGCGCAACCCCTGGAATCCCGGCCGTCTGTCGGGGGGTTCGTCGGGCGGCGCAGCGGCGGCCGTCGCCGCGCGGGCGGTGCCATTCGCGCTCGCGGGCGACACGGGCGGGTCTATCCGGATTCCCGCGGCGCTCTGCGGGGTGCTTGGTCTGAAGCCGACCTTCGGGCGAATCTCCCGGCGCGGTTCGCTCCCCTTGTCCTATTCCCAGGACGTGATCGGCGCGATCGCCGCCTCGGCGTCCGACCTCGCCTTGCTGCTCGAGGTGGTGGAGGGCTATGACCCGCTCGACCCGGCCTCGATTGACGCTCCAACTGACGGATATCTGAGCGCCGTCGAGCGGGCCGTCGGCGGTGTTAAGCGTCCGCTCTCCGGCACCCGGATCGGCGTCGATCCGCGCTGGCTCGAGGATCGCTGCGAACAGTCGGTGCTCGACCTCGCCCGCCGCGCCCTGGCGGTCTTCTCGGACCTTGGCGCAGCCGTGATCGAACTCGACCTCAGCGCGCTGCCCGACTACGACCTGGCGGCGAGCGTGCTCACTCAGGCAGAGAGCGCATCCGTGCACCGGACAGGGGTCCGGGACCGCCCGGAGGACTACGCCGCCTCGACCCGTATGAGGGTTCATGCCGGCCTGCTCTGCCAGGGCAGCGACCACGTCGATGCCCTTCGCTACCAGGGTCTTGCGCTGCGTGAGCTCCTGGACGGTCCGCTCGCCCTGGCTGATGTCCTGGCGGTGCCCGTGGCCCCCAGCACGGCGCCGGCTGTCGCCGAGCTGGCCGGGCGGGACGATTCCGGCGCCGTAGCGTTCTCGCTGGAGCTGCTCTCGCTCAACCGGCCGTTCAGCTTCGTTGGGGTGCCGGCGCTGTCGCTCCCTGTCGGCTTCGCCGGCGACGGCCTCCCCACGGGGCTTCAGCTCGTGACGCGGCCGTGGCGCGAGCAGCTCCTGCTTACGACGGCTGCCGCCTACCAAGCGGCTACCGACTGGCACCGGTGCGTGCCAGAGCTCCCGCTCCACAACACTGCGAGGTGACTGAGTGGACGCTCCGCCCGCGTGGATAGGCGCCCGCGAACTGCGGGAGCTGGGCGTGGCAGGAGCGGTCTCTGCGCTCGAGCGGTTCCTGCGCTCCGGCGTCGAAACAGTGGCTCCGCAGCGGGCGATTGCCGATTTTGGCCAGGCCCAGCTGCTGAGCATGCCGGCGTGGTCCTCCGTGTCGGCGGGGGTAAAGCTCGTCACGGTTCAGCCGGAGAATCCGCTCCACGGTCTGCCGTTGATCCACAGCGTTTACGTGCTGCTCGACGCGCAGTCGCTGGCGCCGATGGCACTGATCGACGGAACCGAGCTGACCGCGTTGCGGACCTCCTCGGTGTCGGCCCTCGCCACACGTCGACTGGCGCGTGAGGACTCCTCGCGGCTGGTCCTGTTCGGATCGGGTGTGCAGGCCGAAGCGCACGTGCACGCGATGCGCGCGGTGCGGGCGCTCGAACGGGTGCGGATAGTGGGACGCTCGCGCAGCGCCGATGAGCTAGTCAAGCGCCTCCGCACCGCGACGGAGCTTGATATTGCCCGCGCCGACGCCACCGAGGTGCGCGAGGCGGACATTGTCTGTACCTGCACGACGGCCTCGGAGCCGCTGTTCGACGGGTCCCAGCTGGCGCGGGGGGCGCATGTGAACGCGATCGGCTCCTACCAGCCGCACACGCGCGAGGTCGACAGCGCGACCGTGGCCAGGTCATCGGTGTTCGTGGAGGACCACGACGCGGTTCTGCACGAGGCGGGCGACCTGCGGATCCCGATGGAGGCCGGCGAGTTCGACGCCGATGCGGTCGTCGGCGACCTGCGGGCCATCGTCACGAGGGCCGCCTGCCGCGGCGCACCCGAGGAGATAACCCTGTTCAAGTCGGTGGGCGTGGCTTGGCAGGATCTGGCCGTGGCCACGGCCGCGTGGAAGCGCTCGGAGGCTCAGGGATGAGGCCGGCGGCGATACCAGCGCGGTGAGGTATTCGGCGGTGGCCTCAGACGGGCGTGGACGACGATCATGTTTGGCCTTGCGGATTCGACGCCGGCTCGCAGTGCGTCCGTGAACGCTTCCCCGAAACCGTCGACCTCCGTCGCAGGTATCCCAAAAGATCGCGCCAGCTGGACGAAGTCCGGGCCCACCAGGTCGACCCCGTAGGGCTCATCGCCGGCGCTCACCTGATCGAAGCGCAACATCCCGTAGCCACCATCGTCGGCGAGCACGATCGTCAGTGGGATCCGCTCCTGGGCGACGGTGGCCAACTCGCCGCAGGCGAACAAGAAGCCGCCGTCGCCCGTGACGCACACGGCTGGCCCCCGCCGGGCGAGCGCCGAGCCGAGCGAGGCGGGGAAGCCAAAACCCAGCGTCCCCCAGCCGACGGGATAGGCCAGCTTCCCCGGCGACCGCACCCGGCTGAAACCACCGAGCCAATACCCGGGGATGCACATGTCGGCGATCACGACCGCGTCCTCGGGCAGCGTCTCCTCCATGTCGTGCAGGAACTGGTGGGCGCCAGGTTCGTCGGCCAGGACCGCCTGGTCGACGGCCTGCCGCAGCGCCCCCAGCCGCGCCGCCAGGCCGCTATCCACCGGCCGGGGCCCCGTGGCCTGGGCCAGCGCCTCCACGGTGATCCGGGCGTCTCCCGTCAGCGTGAGGGTGGCCTCGAAGTTCTTGTTGGCGTCGGCCGCGTCGACATTGACCGCAATCAGCGTCGGCGGGCGGGGCATGGCCCAGTTCTGGGTCATCATGCCGTCGAAGTCGGTGCCCACCGCGAGCACGACGTCCGCCTCGTCCCACAGCGCCCCGACCAGCTCCAGGTGGACCGGGTTCGGCGCGGCGCACGGGTGGTCCGGGGGGATCGCGCCGCGCCCCATGTAGGTGGTGAGGACGGGCGCTTGCAGCCGGGTGGCGAGCTCGCCGAGCGCCTCTCCGGCGCCGCAGCGGGCGGCTCCGCCGCCGGCCCAGATCAACGGCCGTTGTGCAGGTGCCAGCAGGTCTGCGGCCTGCGCAATCTGCTCTCGGGGCGGGGCCGACGGGGGCGGGGACTGCTCCGCCACGGTCTTCACGGCCTCGACCTCCCGGTTGAGGAAGTCCGTGGGAATCCCCAGATACACCGGGCCCGCCGGCGCCTGCCGCGCCAGCGCGATCGCCCGAACCGCGGTTTCGGCCAGCTTTTCGGGGGAGCTCACGGTCGTCTGCCACTTCGTCACTGGCGCGAACATCGATTGTTGGTCGCGGGTTTCGTGCAGCACGCCGCGGTACACGCCGGGGCGCCGGAGCGCGGCGGGAATGTCGGTGGCGATCACCAGCACCGGCGAGCCCGAGGCCATCGCCTCGCCGGTAGCGCCGAGCGTGTTCGCGGCGCCGGGGCCCGTGGTCACGATCGCCACCCCGAGCGCTCCGCCGGCCCGTGCGTAGCCGTCGGCTGCGTATACGGCGGCCTGCTCGTGGCGAACGCCGACCAGTCTGATCGGTGAGCGCGAGAGCGCGCGCCAGATGGCGAGGTTGTGTACGCCGGGAAGGCCGAAGACGAGCTCCACGCCGGCCGACTCGAGCGCCTCTACCAGACGCTCGGCCGCGGGTGCAAGCCCGGTCGCCGAACGCTGTTGCACCGTCATACGATGTTCAGCTCCGGTCGCATGTCGGCGCGCGAGAAGCGCTCCACGCTGAGCGGTAGGACATCGACGAACGGCTGGCGTTCGAGCACCAGGTCGCGGACGATCTCCCCGATCGCGGGGCCCTGAAGAAACCCGTGCCCGGAAAAGCCCGTGGCGTAGATGAAGCGAGCTGGCTCGGCCGCCTCGCCGATGACCGCGTTGTGGTCGGGGGTCATCTCGTAGAGGCCGGCCCAGCCGCCTCGGATGCCCGTCCTGGCGATCCGGGGCGCTCGCCGCTCGGCGACGGCGAGCAGGCCGGGGATCCAGTCATCGGTGGTCTCGAGAAAGAAACCCTGGCGCTCGTTCGGGTCCGCCATCCCCATCAGCAGCCCAGGTCCCTCGCGATGGAAGTAGAAGCCGGTCTCGAAGTCGATCGTCATCGGCAGCTCTCCGGGGATGCCGCTCAGTGCCTCGGTGAAGAGCACCTGCCGGCGAAGCGGCGTGACCGGCAGCTCGACGCCGGCCATCTCACCGCAGCTGCGCGACCACGCGCCCGCGGCGCACACGACGGTGTCGGTCTTGACCTGGCCCTGATTGGTGCTTACCGCCGCGATCTTGCCGCCGCTCGTGACGATGTCGAGCACCTCGCAGCCGGTGTGGATGCGTGCGCCGTGCCGCCGGGCCCCGTAGGCGTAGCCCTGGACCACCGCCTCTGGCGTGGCGTGGCCGTCGTCGGGGCAGAACGAGGCGGCCAGCACGTCGTGCACCTCGATCAGCGGGCAGAGGTCCTTTGCCTCGGACGGCGTGATCATCTGCACGGGGAGGCCGAGCTCGCGCTGCTGCGCGGCGGTCGACTCGAACGTGCTCACGTCCTCCTCGCGCGTCAGCAGGAACAGATAGCCGACCTGGCGCAAGTCGATCTCCCAGCCGGGCCGTCGGCCGAACGCCTTGAACGCATCGATGCTGCGCCTGGCGATCTGCACGTTGAGCGCGTCGGAGAACTGAGCCCGGATCCCGCCCGCGGCGCGGCTGGTCGAACCGCTCGCCAGCGCCCCGCGCTCAACAAGCAGCACCTCAACCCCGGCCTCGGCGAGGTGGAAGGCGGCGCTCGTGCCCATCACGCCGCCGCCGATGATCACCACGTCCGCGCGCTCAGGCAGCCCTCGCGCCTGCGCACCGGCCTCAGTCAAACTTGACTCCCTGCGCCAGGGGAAGCTCGTCCGAGTAGTTGATCGTGTTCGTCGCGCGGCGCATGTAAGCCCGCCAGGCATCCGAGCCCGACTCCCGGCCGCCGCCGGTGGTCTTCTCCCCGCCGAACGCGCCGCCGATCTCCGCCCCCGAGGTGCCGATGTTGACATTGGCGATCCCGCAGTCCGAGCCGTCGGCGGCAAGAAATCGCTCCGCCTCGCGCTGATCGCTAGTGAACAGGCTGGAGGAGAGGCCCTGGGGGACGCCGTTGTGGAGCTTGATCGCGTCGTCGAAGTCGCGGTAGGTCATGACGTAGAGCAGCGGCGCGAATGTCTCCTGCTGCACGATCCGGGTCTGGGCGGGCATTCGTACGATCGCCGGCTCTACATAGCAGGCGTCAGGATGGCCCGCGACTTCTCGCCGGCCGCCGCCGGTGACGAGGGTTCCACCGTCGTTCACCGCGTGCTCGATCGCCTCCTGCATCAAGTCGTAGGCGTGCTCGCTGATGAGCGGCCCGACAAGCGTTCCCTCCGCCAGTGGGTCGCCGATCGGCAGTCGCCTGTAGGCCCGGGTCAGGCGTTCCAGCAGCTCGTCTGCGACCTCTTCGTGGACGATCGCGCGTCGCAGCGTCGTGCAACGCTGGCCGGCCGTGCCGGCGGCGGCGAACACGATCCCGCGCGCCGCCAGCTCCAGATCAGCCGAGGGCGCCACGATCGCGGCGTTGTTGCCGCCGAGCTCCAGCAGGCATCGCCCGAAGCGCGCCGCTACGCGCGGTCCGACCTGGGCCCCCATCCGCTCTGAGCCGGTAGCGCTCACCAACGCGACGTCGGGGCTGTCTAGAAGCAGGCCGCTGGCCTGCGCATCGGCGAGAACCAGCACGCCGAGGTTGGCCGGGGCGCCGCTGTCGACCGCCGCACGGTCGAGTAGGGCCGAGCAGGCGGTGGCGGTAAGGGCGCCCAGCGGCGAGGGCTTCCAGATCACCGGGTCGCCGCATACCAGCGCGATCGCCGCGTTCCACGACCACACCGCGGCAGGGAAGTTGAACGCGGTGATCACCGCCACAACTCCGAGCGGATGCCAGGTCTCCATCAGCCGGTGCGCTGGACGCTCGGAGGGCATCGTCCGGCCGAACAGCTGGCGCGAGAGCCCCACGGCGAGATCGCAGATGTCGATCGTCTCCTGTACCTCGCCGAGCGCCTCGGAGGGGATCTTTCCGGCCTCGATCGTGATCAGTGCGGCGACGTCCTCCCGGTGCTCGGTGAGGAGCTCGCCGAGCCGCTTGACCATCGCCCCCCGGATCGGCCCGGGCGTGGTCCGCCACTGCAAGAAGGCCTCCCGGGCGGCATCGATCGCGGCGCGGATCTCGGACGCGCCAGCGGCCGGTACCTCCAGCAGCTCCCCGCCGGTGATCGGCGTACGAGCCGCCATCGTGGGAGCGCCGTCAGCCTCCAGGCTCGCGCCGCAGCGATCCAGCGCCGCTCGCGCCAGGCGACGAAGCTCCTCCGTACTCGATACGGACAGAGGGCTGGTTGCGATGGATGAGCTCGCCGTCGTCATCTTCACAGTATCCGGCACAAGCTGAGCCGATGTCGGTCAGCGTCAGATGGAGGCAGAGCTCACGGAACCATCTGCGGTTCCACACCATCCACGTACAAATCGACCTGCGGCTCGCTCTGGGACACGTAGGCATAGCCGTCGAACGACGTGAGCCCCTCGTGGGCGAGCACGTCCTCGCAGAGGAACGTGTTGCCAGTGCACTCGCGGCTGGGTCGCACCAGGATCGCGTGGGCCGCGTCGGCATAGATCTCGGGCTTGCGTGCCCGTGCCATCGACTCCTCCCCACCAAGCAAGTTCCGAACGGCAGCGGTGGCAATGAGTGTGCGTGGCCAGAGGGTGTTGGAGGCGATCCCCCGATCCTTGTAGTGCGCCGCGAAGCCCAGCGCCACGAGCGTCATGCCGTACTTGGCGATGGTATAGCCGACCATCGGCGCGAGCCATTTTGGGTCGAGGCTGACCGGTGGTGACAGCGTCAGGATGTGCGGATTCTCCGCACGCTCTAGGTGCGGAACGCAGGCCTTGCTGACCAGGAATGCGCCACGGCAGTTGATGTCTTGCATCAGGTCGTAACGCTTCATCTCGAGATCCGCGGGACCGGCGAGATTGATCGCGCTCGCGTTGTTGACGCATATATCGATGCCGCCAAACTCCTTCACCGTGTGCTCCACGGCGCCAAAGACATGGTCGTCGTTGCGAATGTCCCCGACGATTGGCAATGCGTTGCCACCCGCGGCGCGTATCTCCTCCGCGGCTGTATAGACCGTCCCCTCGAGCTTGGGATGTGGCTCTGCGGTCTTCGCGATCATCGCGACGTTTGCGCCGTCCCGGGCGGCGCGCAGCGCGATCGCAAGGCCAATACCGCGGCTGGCGCCAGAGATGAACATAGTTTTGCCGGCAAGTGGTTGGTTCATTCGCGGGATCATGCCCCATCGCAGGGCTGGGGAGTCCCTCGCCTACAAGGCGACGGCGTCCAAGCGCCAGGTGTCGTTCGCCGGTGGCCGACGGACGCGATGATGAACCTGCTGAAGCTCCGGCGGCGGAGGACCGAGGAGCAGCCAGCGGGAGCCCTTAAGCGGCCGGAGCCGTCCTTGATCGCTCAGGCGCTTTAGCGCGGTGCTCGCCGAAGGGCGGCGTGCACCGATCACTGCGGCGAGGACGTCGTGGGTGAGCCGGAGCTCGACTCGTACTCCGTCGGGGGTCACTTTTCCCCACCGGTCGGCGAAGTGCCACAGGACGGTGAGCAGGCGGTCGTCGACGCGCCGGAGCCCGCAGACAGCGAGATGGAAGGCAAGCCAGTGGGTGCGCTGCATGAGGCGTCGGGACACCGCTGCCGCGATCTCGGGCCACGGTGCCGCCCGCAGCAGGAAGTCGCGGCCGAGAACGGCCAGATCCGTCTCCTCGGCCACCTTCCAGCCGATCTCGGTGGCCACGGACTCCTCCGGTCCCACGCGCAGCCATGGCTGGAGGACATCACCTGGGCCAAGCAGTTCCGCGCAGGTGTAATCCCCCACGGTGACCTTCCGAATGAGCACCCCGTTCACCACCAACAGCCCCATGCCGCCTCTTGGCTCAAAGTCCTGGGGGTCAACCGCCCACGGGCCGTGTCCGCAACTCACCAGCTCGGTGAGCACTCGCTTGCGCGCTTCCTGCAGCTGACAGTCGTCGAGCCCATCCGCCAAGCCGGCATCGGCATCCAGGAGGGAGATGACCCGTCTTTGCTCGCGTAATGCCGTGGAGCCCGGTTCCGGTCTCATTGTCCAATACGGCTACCCGGAGGCGGCCCCGATCACGCGAATGGGGATGACCGGCCTCGTTTGTCAGTGCACGTACGGAGAAATGGGGCCGCCTGTCAGTGGAAAAACGGAGCCCCGGCGGTCGTCCGACGGCGTCGGGTAGGCCCGTTGCAGTGAACGAGACCGGGTTACAAGAACCACTCCTGCAAGGAGGTTTGCAATGAGCACAGGTACTCAACCTGTCGCCCGGGGCACCACCAACGGAGCCTCGGCGGAGATCCGCGAATGGCGGGAGCACGCGCGCGTGTTCCTGCAGCCGATAGCGGCCCCTTCGATTCTCGGGTTGTTCGGTTTCGCGGTCGCCACGTTCATCGTCACCGCCTATCTCGTCGGCTGGTACGGGAACGCCAACACGACGCTGCTGATTTTCCCCTTCGCCACTGCGGCCGGCGGTATCGCCCTTGGTTCTATGCGCTGGCCGCGGTCACTCTGGCCGTGGGCGTCGCGTCGCTCGCCGAGAGCCTGGCCATTACGGCGGTCGCGTTGCCCCTCGCGGTCGGCGCGGCGCTGCTCGGCGTCTTCTACACGGTAGGCGGCTCCGGCTGGGAATACGCGGGCGGTTACGTGACGATGGCTTCCGCGTTCACCGCCTTCTACGCCGCGACATCGATGATGCTGGCAAGCGCCTTCGGCCGCACGATCCTGCCGCTCGGCAAGTACCGCACCGAGGCCAACGTGCCCGGCGGTCAGCCCATGTATCCGATCCAGTTCGAGCTGGGCGAGCCCGGCGTCAAGCAGGGTCAGTAACCAAAGACGCCGATGCAATGGGTCTCGCCGGCCGAGACCCACGGCGTCCATGGTCGACCCCCCGGTGCTCAGAGCCGCACCAGGTGCTCGACACGCGTGCCGCGCGTCGCGCCGCGCAGGTCGATGAACAGCGCCGCTTCGCGGGCGATGGCCACGTGGTCGATGCCCGGGTGGGCCGTTACCAGCACCACGGCGTCGGCATCGGCCGTTGCGTCCTGGATTGAAGAGCTCTGCAGGCCCAGCTCCGGCAGCGCCGGCACGTGGGGGTCGTGGTAGGCGAGCACGCCGCCGCGCTCGGCCAGGACCTCCATGATGCGAAGCGCCGGCGACTCGCGCGTGTCGCCAGTGCCGCCCTTGTAGCTCACCCCGAGGATCGCGATCCGCGAGCCCTTGACCGGCTTGGCGGCGTCGTTGAGCGCCCGCTCGATCCGCTCCACGCAGTGGTAGGGCATCTGTTGGTTGATCTTGCCCGCCAGCTCGATGAACTCGGTCGACATGTGGAAGTTCCGCGCCCGCCAGGTCAGATAGAAGGGGTCGACCGGCAGGCAGTGGCCGCCCATCCCCGGGCCGGGCTCGAAGCGCATGAAGCCGTAGGGCTTGGTGGCGGCGGCGTCGATCACCTCCCAGATGTCGATTCCCATGCGGTCGGCGAGCATCGCCAGCTCGTTGACCAGCGCGATGTTGACCGAGCGGAAGATGTTCTCGAGCAGCTTGGTCATCTCCGCCGCCTCGGGCGTCGAGACGCGGATGACCTCGTCGCAGATGCGGCCGTAGAGCTCGGCGGCACGCTCGACGCATTCCTCGGTCATGCCGCCGATCACCTTGGGCGTGTTGCGCAGCGTGTAGTCAGTGCGTCCGGGGTCGACGCGCTCCGGTGAGAAGGCCACGTTCAGCCCGTCGCCGAGGCGCAGGTCCTCGTGCTCCAGTAGGGGCACCAGCTGCTCGCGCGTGGTGCCGGGGTATGTGGTCGACTCGAGCACCACCAGCTGACCGCGCTGCACGACGCCGCCCAGCGCCCGCCCCGCGGCGATCAACGGCCCGAGGTCGGGCTCGCGGTTGGCGGTCAGCGGCGTGGGGACACAGATCAACACGGCGTCCGTGCGGGCCAGCGGCGCATAGTGCGTCGAGGCCTCGATCAGGGGCAGCACCGCCTGCAGGCGCTCGGACGGTATGTCCTCCACGTAGGATCGCCCGCTGCGGACCGCGGCCACCTTGCCCTCGTCAACGTCGACCGCCACCACCGGCTCGCCGGCCTCGGCGAACGCCACCACCAGGGGGAGGCCCACGTAGCCGAGGCCTATGACTCCCACGGACATGAGGCGCCGGACAATACCGCTGCCGGCCGTCGCCTTTCCCGGGCCTACATCTCGCCCAGGCGCTCCTCGAGGATGATCCTGGCCGCGGCGTCGAGTAGCGCCAGGTGCGAGAACGCCTGGGGGAAGTTGCCCAGATGGCGACCCGTCGCGGGGTCGAACTCCTCGGCGAACAGCCCCAGCGGCGAGGCCTCGCGCAGCAGGCGCTCCATCAGATCGCGCGCCCGCTGGCCCTCGCCGACGATCATCAGCGCGGACACGAGCCAGAAGGAGCAGATCACGAACGTCCCCTCCTCCCCGGCCAGGCCGTCGTCGGTCTCCCCGGTCCGGTAGCGCAGCACGAAGCCGGCCTCGGTCAGCTCGTCGGCGATCGCCAGCACCGTGCGCTTCATTCGTTCGTCGTGGCCCGGCAGGAATCCGAATTGCGCCGCCAGCAGGTTGGAGGCATCGAGGGCATCGGTGTCGTAGTGCTGGCGCAGGACCCCGCGGTCGTCGAAGCCGTGCTGGACGATGTCCTCGTGGATCTCGGTGGCGACCGCTCGCCATTCGGACGCCAGCTTCGGATCGCCGCGGATCTCGGCGAGGCTGGCGGCTCGGTCCATCGCCACCCAGCACATGAGCTTCGAGGAGACATAGTGCTTGGGCGCACCGCGCGCCTCCCAGATCCCCTGGTCTGGCTCGCGCCAGACGCGTGAGGCGCACTCGGCCTGCGAGCAGACGATCGGCCACAGCCGCTGCGGCAGGCGCTGCCCGCGGCGGGTGTGACGAAGGATCGCGTCCAGCACCGCCCCGTAGACGTCGTTCTGGCGCTGGTCGAAGGCGCCGTTCCCGATCCGCACCGGCCGGGCGCCGACGTAGCCCGACAGATCATCGAGCGTCTCTTCGCTCAGGTCGAGGCGCCCGTCGATCCCGTACATGATCTGAAGCCCGCCGTCCTCGACGCGCTCGACGTCGGCCACGAACTGCATGAACTCCTCGGCCTCCCAGTCGAGGTTCAGCAGGTGCAAGGCGCGCAGGGTGAAGGTCGCGTCCCGCATCCACGTGAAGCGGTAGTCCCAGTTGCGCTCGCCGCCCGGCGTCTCGGGCAATGAGGTCGTGAGGGCGGCCAGGGCGGCCCCCGTGGGCATGTAGGTCAGGCCCTTGATTGCCAGCGCGGAGCGCTGGATCAGCTCGGCCCAGCGGTGGTCGGGGATGCGGGCCCCGTTCAGCCAGCCGCGCCAGAAGAGGGTGGTGGCCGCCAGGCGGGCGTTGGCCTCGTCGATGTCTTTAGGCGAGCGCAACTCGGAGGCCCAGGAGACCGAGCAGTAGGCCTGGTCGCCCTGGCGCAGCGTGTGCCTAGCCCGGACGCGATTGCCCTCGATCCCCAGCGCCATGTCCGACTGCAGGCGAATCGTCTGACCGCCGCCACTGGCATCGGCGGTGTGGCGCTCATCGCCGACGAGCGTCCAGTTCGGCTCGGCGCGGCCGTAGTCGAAGCTGGGCTCGCAGATCAGCTCCAGCTCCACGTTGCCATCCAGGCAGAGGACCGTGCGCACCAGCAGGTGGTCGGCATCCTCATCGGCGGGCGGCCGGGTGTGGGGCGTGATCGTGTCCTCGCCCTCGCGCGGTCCCATCGTCAGGGCGTCGCGGACGAGGATCCAGCCCCGGGACGTCTTCCACGTCGTGGCCAGCGTGTTGCTCCCCGGCTCGTAGTGGCGGGCCGTGGGGAACGCGGTGCCGAACGGCTTGAGGCTGAACGAGCCCGCCTGGCGGTCCAGCAGGCTGCCGAACACGCTCGGGGAGTCAAAGCGCGGGACGCACAGCCAATCGATCGAGCCGTCGGGCGCCACGAGGGCACCGGTGTGGCAGTTCGAGAGGAACGCGTAGTCGGCGATCGGCGGAAACGGGGAGGGCGCGGCCGCGCTCTGGACGCCGGGCTCCACCATTAGACAGCGAATTCCACGATCGTCTTGACGTCGTCCGGACCGCGGGCCAGCCCACCCGCGATGTCATCCGGGGGCACGCGACGGGTGATCAGGCCCTCGAGCCAGCCGCGGTCGGCGCGGGCCAGCGCCTCGGCGGCCTGGCGGTAGTGACGGCGGTTGGCGTTGACCGAGCCGAACACGACCAGGTTGTTCAACACGACGTGCGTGGCCAGCGACAGCTCCCAGCCCTCGGGCCGGGCGATCGCCGGCCCAACGCCCGTCAGGCACACCACCGCCCCCGGCGCCGCCGAGATCATCGCCCGGACGATCAGCTCGGCTACGCCCGCGCACTCCAGCACGACCTGGGGCTGGATCCCGGAGTCCTGGATGCTCTCGGCGTGGTAGTGAGCGCCGAGCGCTCGCACCAGCTCCGGCTTTCTGCCCTCCGTAACGCGGTCGAAGACGTGCACCTCGAAGCCGTGCTGCACGCCGAGCAGGGCGCCCAGCAGGCCGATCGGCCCTCCGCCCAGGACCATCACCTGGCGGGGCTGCCAGAACGCGCGACGGCCGATGGCCAGGGTCTGCTCCCAGGCCTTGGCCACCACGCTGGTTGGCTCGAGCAGGACGCCCAGCACCCCCAGCCCCCGGTCGACCGGCACCGCGTAATCGGGCTCGATCCGCCAGCGCTCCGCCATGAAGCCGTCGAGCTGCTTGATGCCGTGCTCCGTGTACCGGCCGTTGCTGCACATGTCCCACTCGCCGGCGGCGCAGCTGGGACACGGGACGGGATCGGGCTGCCGGACGATCCCCACCACGTGGTCACCTGCGGCCAGGTCGCTGGCCCCGGGGTCAACCACGCGGCCGATCGACTCGTGGCCCAGAATGAGCCGCTCGCGCTCGGGCGGCGCCCAGCCATAGCGGCCCTCGACGATCTCCGCGTCGGTGCCGCAGATCCCAACCGCCAGCGTCTCGACCAGCACCGAGCCCGCTGACAGGGGCGGCTCGGGGACGTCCTCGAGCGCCACGGACCCGGCCTGATGGGGCACTACGGTGACGGCGTCCACGGCGGCGATCATCGCAGTCCCGGCCGAGCGCTGCCAACCACTACGATTCCCAGTGGACCGTGCTAGGCGGGGTGCTAGCGGTGCCCTGTACCCGCAATCCGCTCTAGCGGGGCTGAATCCCCTCCCGAGGGGCGCAGGCCCCGAGGTCGACGCCTCGCTCGTGGCGTTGATGGTCCGGTCCCGCGATGATGGAGACCCGTGAACCAGGTCAGGTCCGGAAGGAAGCAGCCTTAAGCGATCACCTCCAGGCGTCAGCGGGGTTACCGAACCGGAGTTGCGAGCGACGGCAGCGCCTTGGGTACCGGCTTCGACGGGGGGTGCACGGTCCGCTTTCTCTGGTGGGCTCGGCACATGTGCCGAGCCCTCGGGGCCGATCATGATCGGCCCCGCCGGCCGGAACATGTTCCGGCCGGGGCGGGCGCGCATGCGCGCCCGCCTCCCGAACTAGACTCGACATCCCCGTGTCCGCCGGCCCGTCCCTCTATCGCCGCCACCGCCCGCGCACGTTCTCGGACGTCGTCGGTCAGGAGCACGTGGTCCGCACGCTGCGCCACGCGGTCGAGCAGGGGAAGGTCCACCACGCCTACCTGTTCGTCGGCTCGCGCGGCACCGGCAAGACCAGCATGGCCAAGATCCTGGCCGCCTGTCTGAACTGCGAGCGGGGGCCGACCAGCGAGCCCTGCGGCCAGTGCGAGTCGTGCGTGGCGATCGCGAGTGCCACCTCGCTCGATGTGATCGAGATGGACGCCGCCTCCAACAACTCGGTCGACGACATCCGCGAGCTGCGCGAGCGTGTGGCCTACGCCCCGGTCTCGGGCCGCCACAAGGTCTACATCCTCGATGAGGCGCACATGCTCTCGCCCCAGGCCTGGAACGCGTTCCTGAAGACGCTCGAGGAGCCGCCCCCGCGGACGATCTTCGTGCTGGCCACGACCGAGGCCCAGAAGGTGCTGCCCACGGTCGTCGATCGCTGCCACCGCTTCGACTTCGGGCGCCCCACCGCAGATCAGGTCTCGACCGTCGTGCGTCGCGTGGCGCGCGCCGAGGCGATCGAGATCGACGAGCGTGCCGTGGCGCTGATCGCCCGCCACGCCACCGGCAGCTTCCGCGACGCGCTGGGCACCCTGGAGCAGCTCGTGACCTACAAGGGCCAGGAGCCGATCGAGCCCGACGACGTGCTGGCCGTGCTGGGGGTGGCCGACGACGAGCTGCTGTTCGAGGCCGTCAAGGCGATCGTCGCGCGCCAGCCGGCCGAGGCGCTGCGCGTCGCCGCGCGGCTGGCGGAGTCGGGTCGCGAGCCGGGCCAGCTGCTGCGCGACCTGGAGCGCTACGGCCGCGAGTTGCTCTCGGTCAAGATCCTCGACGGGGTCCCGCCCGAGCTGCGCGTGACCGCCGAGCGCGACCGTCGTCTGGCAGAGCAGGCCGGCGCCATCTCCCGCGCGGACGCGGTCCGGCTGCTCGATCTGATCGCCGCGGCGCTCGACGCCTCCGCCAACGGGGCCCAGCCGCGCATCCAGCTGGAACTGGTGCTGATCAAGGCCGCCGCGCCTGAGCTCGATCCCTCCACCAGCGCACTGCTGGCGCGGATCGAGCGGTTGGAGGCGGGGCGCACGGCCGAGGTGGCGGTGCCGGCGCGCGCCCCGGAGGAGCCGGCGGCCGGGGCGGACGAGCCGCTCGCGAGCCAAGACCTCGAGGCCGCGGTCGCCCCAAGCCAAGACGTCGAGGCCGCGGTCGCCCCAAGCCAAGGCCTCGAGGCCGCGGTCGCCTTCTGGCCCGCCGTCGTCGAGCAGGTCAAGGCCCGCAACGCGATGCTGGCCGCGCTGCTGGCCGACGCCAGGCCGACCGCCATCTCGGAGCGCGAGCTGACGCTCGCGTTTCCCGCCGGTGCCGATTTCCTCAAGCGCAAGGCCGAGCAGGACGAGCACCGGCGCGCGGCCGCCGAGGCCCTGAAGGCCGTCTGCGGGCGCACGCTCGTGCTGCGCTACGAGCTGGGCGCCGATGGCGAGCGCGCGGGCGAGCCACGGGCGCTGTCGGGCGAAGAGCTGGTGCGACGCTTCATTGAGGAGTTCGATGCCGAGGAGCTGCTCGACGAGGACCAATCCGACCAAGAACAACGTGAGGTCTCGAGCTGATGCCACAACAGCCAAACATGCAGCAGTTGCTGAAGCAGGCGCAGAAGATGCAGCAGGACATGATGGCCGCGCAGGAGTCGCTGAAGGACGAGGTGGTGGAGGCCTCGGCCGGGGGCGGCATGGTGACAGTCGAGGTGACCGGCGACATGGAGGTGAAGTCGATCAAGATCAAGCCCGACGCGGTTGATCCAGACGATGTCGAGCTGCTCCAGGACATGGTGCTGGCCGCCGTCAACGAGGCAATGCGCTCGGCCCAAGAGCTCGCGGCCTCGAAGCTGGGCGGGCTGACCGGCGGCCTCGGCGGGCTGGGCCTGCCGGGCCTCTAGCCCGTCTTCACCGAGACGATCGCCAGCGATTTGTACGCGCCACCCCTCCAGCGGCTGATCACCGAGCTCTCAAAGCTCCCGGGCGTCGGTGGGCGCACGGCGCAGCGGCTGGCGTTCCACCTGCTGCGCGCGAGTGAGGAGGACGCCGTGGCCCTGGCCGAGGCCATCCGGGAGGTCAAGTCTCGGATCGGGCTGTGCGAGGTGTGCTTCAACCTCTCGGATGGTCCGCTGTGCCGCATCTGCTCCGATGAGCGCCGCGACCCCGAGCTGATCTGCGTGGTCGAGGAGCCATCGGATGTGATCTCGATCGAGCGCACACACGAGTTCAGCGGCCGCTACCACGTGCTCGGTGGAGCACTGTCGCCGATCGACGGCGTCGACCCCGAGGATCTGAAGCTGGACGAGCTGTATGACCGCGTGGGGAACGGCGCCGTGCGCGAGGTGGTGATCGCCACCAACCCCACCACCACCGGCGAGGCCACCGCCCTGCACATCGCCGACGCCCTGCGCGTGCGGACGCCGGCGGTCAAGGTCACGCGGCTGGCCAGCGGCCTGCCGGTGGGCGCCGAGCTGGAGTACGCCGACGAGCTGACGCTCGGTCGCGCGCTCGCCGGACGGCGGGCGGTCTAGCGGCACGCGATCCGCGGCGGGGCGACGTGATCCACGGCGGGGCGACGTACCCTTCCTCGGCATGAGCGCAAGCAGCCCGATGCCCGCGCCGAGTGCGGCCCCGGTCCCCGAGACGGTCGTGATGAAGTTCGGCGGCACCTCGGTCGCCGACGCCGAGCGGATCAAGCGCGCCGGGCGAAGGATCGTCGCCCAGCGGGAGGCGGGCAGGCGCGTGGTCGCGGTGCTGTCAGCGCGCGGCAAGACGACCGACGAGCTGATCGCCATGGCCGAGGAGGTCTCGCCGCTCCCCGATCGCCGCGAGATGGACATGCTGCTCTCAACCGGCGAGCGCATCTCCTGCGCCCTCTGTGCCATGGCCATCAACGACCTCGGCCACCGGGCGATCTCGCTGACCGGATCGCAGGCGGGCATCGTCACCGACACCTCCCACACCAAGGCACGCATCCTTGACGTCCGCGCCGACCGCATCCGAGAAGCCCTGGGCGAGGATCGCATCGTGCTAGTGGCCGGCTTTCAGGGCGTCTCCACGAGCCGCGATGTGACGACGCTGGGTCGCGGCGGCTCAGACACCACCGCCGTGGCGCTGGCGGCGGCGATCGGTGCCGAGGTGTGCGAGATCTACACCGACGTTGCGGGCGTTTTCAGCGCCGATCCGAGAATCGTGGCCGACGCCCGCAAGCTGCCAGTCGTGAGCTTCGAGGAGATGCTCGAGATGGCCGCCTCGGGAGCCAAGGTGCTGCAGCTGCGCTCCGTGGAGTACGCGCGCAACCACGGCGTTCGCATCCACTGCCGATCGAGCTTCAACGACGGTCCGGGTACCTTTGTGCTGGGAGAGGACGAGACCATGGAACGCCCGCTAGTCACCGCCGTAACGCACTCCACCGAGGAGGCGCGGATCACGCTGCTCGGGGTGCCTGACCGACCGGGCGCCGCGGCGCGCATCTTCAGCGCGCTGGCCGATTCGGGGTGCATCGTCGACACGATCATCCAGAACGAGCCGCTGGGTGACGGGCGCGAGGCCGAGGTGTCGTTCACGATCCCCCAGGAGGATCTGCCCGAAGCTCAGCGTGCGCTTCAAGCCGTGGCCGGTGAGCTGGGGATCGCCCGCATCGACACCGACCACCAGATCGGCAAGGTCTCGATCGTCGGCGCCGGGATGCGCTCGCACCCCGGCGTGGCGGCCAAGGTGTTCGACACGCTGGCCGCGGTGGGAATCAACATCGAGATGATCTCCACCTCGCCGATCAAGATCTCCTGCGTGATCCGCTCCGAGTTCGTGCCCCAGGCCGTTCGCGCCCTGCACAGCGCCTTCGAGCTGGGCGCCGGCGGGATCGAAGAGGATCACGGCCCGCGCTAGGCGCGGGCGCTTCTAGACCGAGGCCGCTTTTAGACCGAGGCCGCTGACGCTTCAGACGAGTTCGTGCGCCCGGGCGACGGCGGCCGTGCGGCTGGCGACGCCCAGCTTGGCGTACGTGTGCTCCAGGTGCTTTGCCACTGTGCGTTGGCTGACGCAGAGCTCGAGTGCGATCTGCGCATTGGAGAGTCCCCCCGCGACGAGATCCAGCACCTCGCTCTCGCGCGGAGTGAGCCCCGGGGGCGATTCGCCGCCGTCGTCGATCGCCGCGAGCGTGTCATCCACGATCGGCTGCGCCGCGATCCGGTGGTACGCCTGGATCACGAAGGCGACGGCATCTGCGTGCCAATTTCGCGCGGGGCGTAGACCGCGCTCGTAGACCTCGAGGCGGTGCAGCCGGCGCGTGCGATCGACGTCCGAGCTTCAGCACCGCGATCGCGGTCCGCGGCCGCCACCAGCGGGTTCTGGTGGGCGAGGGTCGCCAGCAGCTGTTCGTCAGCGTTCGCGCGTCCGTCGAGCGGGTCGACGGCGGTGATCCGCGCCCGTCGCTCGTGAACCGAGATCTCGTTCACGGAGGCGGAGTCGTAGGCCACCAGGCGACGGAGCTGCGGCAGCAGGCTCGCACAGAACGCGCTGGTCGCCGTCCTGCCCGTGTGGATCGGCTGGGTCGGCATCGTGGTCGGGGTTTTTAGCGTCACGCCGCTGGGGGTCTCGGGTCGCGTGCGGGGGGCCACGCGATCCTGAGTGGGGGCCGCGGGATCCTGACCGGGACAGGCGGGATCCCGCGCGGGGGCCGAGCGTCAGTATCCGGGTCGGCACTCGCGCACCGGCGCGGTGCCGGGCGTCCCTAGTACCCGCGCGATGTGAACTGGCTGCCGACGCTCTCCAGCTTCAGCCCGTCGTTGCGCACGGCGTTGGCTGCAGTGGTGTAGGCCGAGGTGCTCTTGGCCCGAGCGGCGTCACGAAGCTTCCCCAGATCGGCCGCCAGCGAGGTTAGGGCGTTGACTGCCTGCTTGTTCAAGTCGGCGATCTGGGCCGGGGGATTCACGCCGGCCATCGCATTGCGGGCCTCTTCCACCAGGCTGACCGCCGTCGTGAGGCTCTTGGGATTGGTCACGTTCTGGCTTGAGAGCGCTGACTTCAGCGCGGGGTCGATCTTGTTGTTGAACAGCGGACCGAGCGTCGCCTCGTAGCTCGACTTCGACATCGGCTGCGAGGAGGACGAGGACGACGAGGCTGACGCGTTCGAGCTCGCCGGCGTCGACGTTGAGGACGAGGAGCTCGACGACTTGGGCTTCGAGGAGCCACCGCACCCGGCGACGATCAGCGCGATGACTGACGCGGTGACCGCCGCCCGCGAGAGCCTGCGTGCGCGGCTTGATTCCGGCTCTGGGGTGCCGGCGCGGCGCGGCTCTGAGGCAGACGATGAATCGATGAGCATGTTGGCGGGACCCCTGTCTGTAGTCGTGTACGGCATGACGGGCCAATCTAGCGAGCGGGCCTTCCCGGCAGCGACCCCGAGCCTGCAACGTGGCAAGGCTTGCAACTTGTGTCACTTGCTTGGCGCCGCGGCTCGCGCTGACTGATCACGCCTCCGGCGGCGGGATCGACTGCTTCAGCCGCCGCCTGGCGGCGTCGAGCCGTGCCGCGGGCTCGGTCGGCTGATCGCGCGCCGGTGGGCGCCGCTCGGAGGGCGGCGGCGATGGGGGTCGCCCGCTCAGCCGCAGCGCCCGCCTCAGGCCGGCGATCACGCCGCCGCGGCAACCACCGAAGTCGACCAATCGATCACCGACGTCGGCCTGACGATGTGCTTGTTCATCCCGAGCTCCTTGGGCTCCAGGCCGAGCGCCAAGCCGACCAGCTGCGGCAGGTGCAGCACCGGTAGGCCGAGTTCGCGGCTGACCACCTTCTGCGCGGCGGGCTGCTGCATGTCTAGGTTCAGGTGGCAAAGCGGACAGGGGACCACGAGGCAGTCGGCTTCGGCGTCGATCGCGTCGCCGAGGTGCCGCCCGGCCTGAGCGAGCGACGCTTCCTTGTTCATCGTGATGATCGGAAAGCCGCAGCACTTGTAGACGCCGGCGTAGTCCACGACCGTGCCGCCCAGCGCCTCGATCAGCATGTGCAGGTAGAGGTCGCGGGGATGCTGCTCGTCGACGCCCAGTCGATCGACGGGTCGGACGATGTAGCAGCCGTAGAACGGGCCCACGCGCAGATCCGTCAGCGGTCTTTTGACGCGCTGCTTGAGGTTGTCCAGTCCGATCTCCTCCACCAGCAGCCACAGGAAGTTCTTGTTGGTCAGACCCTTCTGGTAGCGCAAGCCCTCGTCATCGAGGTTCGAGTTGATCTGCTCGCGGTACTCGGTATTGGCGTCGAGTCGCTCCTGGCACTCCGACTGTGCTCCCTGGCAGGTAGAGCAGATGTTCATCATCATCGCGCCGTCGGTCTGCTGGGCCAGGGCGAATGTCCTGGCGTTGAGGGTGTCGGCCAGCTCCTGGTTGTGCTCGGCGATCACGCCCGCGCCACAGCACGCGGCACGGTCGAGCTCGATCAGCTCGATGTCGAGCAGCGGCGCGACCTTGGCCATCGATCCGTGCAACTCTGGGGTGAACCCGCGGCTCACACACCCGGGCCAGTACGCGACCTTCATTGCTATGCGTCCTCCTCGGTTGTGGGCGGCCGGTCGGGTTCGGTCTCACCTTCAGGTCTGGGCGCCGAGGTTTCCGCCGGCGGTTGGCGCTCGTCGAGACCCACCGTCTCCACCGAGCGGTCCTCCTTGGCGCTCTGCTCCTCGGGCGGGCGGGCGTCGGCCAGCGGCGCCTCGGGGCCGGTGGCGGCCTCGGGCGACTCCGGTGGGACAAGCGGGGTCGGGTCGTCGGTGTGCGCCGCGTGGTGCTTAGGGTCGTCCTCGTACCCAGTGACGTAGAGGTTGAGCTCGTTGCGCTGCTCCCGGCCCTCGATCTTGTCGAACAGCGCCCGGACGGCCTTCGGTGCCTTGTGGCTATGGAGCAGCGCCGTCTTCGGCGTCATCTTGCGCCGGGCCAGCGCCTTTGCGGCCGTGGGAAGACTCGCGATTAGCTCGGGCATGGCGCGGGGGTCGAACTTGCCGCCATAGGAGTCGGGCAGCAGGTCGGCCTCGTGGAGCAGCCCGTTCTTGCGGATGTTCTTGACGAACGCGTGCTCGTGGCGGTAGCCGTTGTTGCGGTCCTCGATCTCGTGGTCGGAGCCGGCGATGCGGCGCAGGCGCATGATCTGGCTCATGGGGTCGACGCCCTTGGGGCACGCGTCGATGCAGTTGAAGCAGTGCGTGCAGTCATAGATCCCGTGTGGGTCTTCGGAAAGGTCCTTGAGGCGCTCTAAGTGCTCGGCGTCCCGCGGGTCGCCGACAAAGCGGTAGGACTTGGCCAGCGCGGCCGGGCCCACGAACAGCGGGTCGATCTCCATCGACAGACAGTCCGACACGCACGCGCCGCACTGGATGCAGGCCATCGGCTGGGTGACGTCGATCATGTTCTCGTGGGGGACGATGTATTCGCGCTCGGGGATCGGCTCTTTGTTTATGAGCCACGGCGTGACGCGCTGGATCTTCTTCCAATGCACGGCGTCCATGTCCACGATCAGATCGCGGATCACCGGCATGTTGCCCATCGGCTCCACGGTCACCGTGGCAGCCCGCTCGACCTCACCGCCACCGGCGCCGTCTTCCTCATCGGGCGGGTTCCAGCCCACGCCGTGGCCGCGACGGGCCGCCTCGTCGAGGTGCGTGTTGCACGCCAGTCCTGGCTTGCCGTTCATCCGCACCCCGCAGGAGCCACAGATGCCCTGCTGGCACGAGCAGCGGATCCCAAGCGAGCCGTCCAGCTCGCCCCTGACCTTGAGGATGGCGTCGAGGACAGAGTTGTGAGCGCGCATCTCGATGGTGTGCTCGTCCCAGTAGGCTGCCTCTCCGGACTGGGGGTCGTAGCGGCGGATGCGGAGTTTGTAGGCGGGCACTAGTCGTGGCCCTTGACGCTCTGGTGCACTAGTAGGTCCTTTCCTGCGGCTGCCAGCGGGTAATCGTCACCGGCGAATAAGTAACGGTCGGCGCCTCGGCGCCGTTTACGGACAAATCGATGTGCTTCAGCCAGTCGGTGTCGTTGCGCTCGGGGAAGTCGGTGCGGTACTGGGCGCCGCGTGACTCCTTGCGCTCCTGCGCGGCCACTACGATCGTCTCGGCGACATCCAGCATGTAGCCGAGCTCGATGGCCCCAATCACGTCCTGGTTGAAAACCGTGCCGCGGTCGTCGATCGCGGCCACAGCGGCCTGCTCCTTGAGCCGCCGCACGATCTCGTATGCGGACCGCAGACCCTCGGCGTCGCGAAAGACGGCCACGTAGCGGTTCATCGTGTGGCCGAGCTCCTCCTTTAGCGCCGCAACCCGCGGGCCACCCGGCTCCCGGCCGATGATCGAGTCGATGTAGCGCGCGGTGTCCTCCACCCGCTTGGCCGGCGTGGTGGGCATCGTCATGTGGCGGGCCCGGTGCAGCGCAGCGTGCTCGCCGGCCCGGCGTCCGAAGATCAGCGTGTCGAGCAGCGAGTTGGCGCCCAGCCGGTTGCCGCCGTGAACGGAGACGCACGCCACCTCGCCTGCGGCATACAGACCGGGGATCGACGTCTGACCGTGGATGTCGGTCTTGACCCCGCCCATGATGTAGTGATTGCCGGGCTTGATGTGGATCGGCTCGCGAGTGATGTCGACGCCCGCGTAGTCGCGCCCGATGTTCACGATCTCTCGCAGCGCCTCGAGCGTACGGCGGCGCGGGACCTTGGTGATGTCAAGCGCCACTGTTCCGTCCGGAAACCCTCGGCCCTCGTCGATCTCGGTCTGCTCCGCTCGCGAGACGACGTCGCGCGAGGCCAGTTCCATCTTGTTGGGGGCGTACTTCTCCATGAACCGCTCGCCCTGGGCGTTCAGCAGCCAGGCGCCCTCACCGCGGGCGCCTTCGGTGATCAGAAGACCGTTGCCGGCGAGCGTCGTGGGGTGGTACTGGACCATCTCCATGTCCTGCAGCCGAGCCCCGATGCGGTAGGCCTGGGCGATGCCGTCGCCGGTCACGATCAGGCCGTTGGTGGTGGGGTTGTAGACCTGCCCGGCGCCGCCCGAGGCCAGGATCACCGCCTTGGCGTTGAACACCTCCAGCTGGCCGTCGCGGAGGTTCCGGCAGATCGCGCCCACGCAATGACCGTCGTCGTCCTGCAGCAGATCCGTGGTGAACCACTCCTCGTAGCGGTCGAGGATCTCGTGGTGCTTCATCAGCTGCTCGTAGAGGACGTGCAGGATCGCCTGGCCGGTGATGTCGGCCACGTAGTACGTGCGGGCCGCCGAGGCGCCGCCGAAGGCACGGGTGCCGAGGCGCCCCGCGTCGTCGCGGTGGAAGGTGACGCCGGCGTGCTCCAGCCACAGGATCTCGTCGGGTGCGCCACGGCACATGATCTCGATCGCGTCCTGGTCGCCGAGGAAGTCCGAGCCCTTGATCGTGTCGAAGGCGTGCGACTCCCAGGTGTCCTCGGGGTTGAGCGCGGCGTTGATTCCGCCGGCCGCTGCCACGGAGTGCGAACGCACGGGGTGGACCTTCGAGATGACGCCCACCGTGGCCCCGGTCTCTGCGGCGGCCAGCGCCGCGCGTTGGCCGGCGAGCCCGGCGCCGATGATCAGAACGTCATGGGAAGGCACGGCGGGCGATTGTATTGATCACCGAATTTCTGGCCTGTTGATGGAGGGGCGGGGGTCGATGGTGGGCGTCGGAGTCCGGGCGGGTGTCGAAGCTGGGTGCGGTGGTGGAGCTCGGGGCTGGGGTGGGGGGTCGTCGGGGTGGTCGTCGTCGCTGCGGCGGTGGGCGTCCCTTGCGGGGGCTGGGGTGGTCGCCGCGACCGAGCTCGGCGCGTGGCCGCGGCCGGGGCGGTGCGGCCGGGGCGGTGCGTCGACCGGAACATGTTCAACGTGCCAACGGCGTGCGCCGCGAGCTGGTTTGGCACATCGAACAGCTCTGACCTGTTCGATGTGGCATCTGGGCCCGCTGCGAGCAGCATTGCCACGTTGGGCAGGTCGGGCCGTGGGTGGAACCGCGCGCGAGCGGGGCGGGGAACAGCCCCCGGCCGTGCGCGGAAGAGCCCGCGACCGGGCGGGGAACAGCCCCCGGCCGTGCGCGGAACAGCCCCCGGCCGTGCGGGGGACAGGCTCCGACCGCCGCCCCGCGCCCCCGGCCGCCCCGCCCCCCGACCGTCTCGCGCCCAGCGCCCGGCCCCCCCGGCACGCCAAGCCCCCGCCCTACTGCGGCTTCATCCCTCCGCGCGGGTTGCGGGGGTGGTACATGACGCCGGTCCAGTAGTCGCGGTTCAGACGCCCGATGACGCGGATCGAGATCTCCACCGGGCATGCGGCCTCGCACTCGCCGTAGTTCGTGCAGCCGCCGAAGCCCTCGGCGTCCATCTGCTCGACCATGTCCTGGACGCGGGTGTAACGGCTCGGCTGGCCCTGGGGCAGGTCGCCGAGGTGGGTGATCTTGGCGCCGGTGAACAGCATCGCCGCGCCGTTGGGGCACGCGGCGACGCACGCCCCGCAGCCGATGCAGATCGCCGCGTCGATCGCCTCCTCGGCTTTTTCCGGGCTGACCGGGTTGGAGTTCGGCTCCGGCTTGGGCCCCGCGTCGACGCCCGTGTAGCCGCCGGCCTGCTGGATGCGGTCGAGCGCCGAGCGGTCGACTATCAAGTCGCTGATCACGGGGAAGGCGCGGGCCCGGAAGGGCTCGACCGTGATCTTCTGGCCGTCCCGGAACTCACGCATATAGACCTGGCACGTCGTCTGCGCCGCCCCCGGCCCGTGCGGCCGGCCGTTGATCGTCATCGAGCAGGCGCCGCAGATCCCCTCACGGCAGTCGTGGTCGAAGGCGATCGGCCGCCGGCCTTCGACGATCAGCCGGTCGTTGAGGCCGTCGATCATCTCCAGAAACGACTCGTCGTCGTCGATGTCGGAGACCTCGTAGGTCTCGAAGCGTCCCTCCGCGTCGTGGTCCTCCTGGCGCCAGATCTCGAGCTTGAAGTTCACGCGTAGCTCCGCTGCTTGAGCCTCAGCTCGTGGAACTCCAGCTCCTCGATGTGCCGCGCCGGCACCTCGTCCGGGCCCTTGTACTCCCAGACCGTGACGTTGGTGAAGTGCTCATCGTCGCGGACCGGCTCCCCCTCCTCGGTCTGGTGCTCCTCGCGCAGGTGGCAGCCGCAGGACTCGTCGCGGGCCAGCCCGTCGCGGCACATGAGCTCGGCCAGCTCCAGGAAGTCGGCCACCCGGCCGGCGTACTCCAGGCTCTGATTCAGCGAGCGGGCGTCGCCGCCCACTTTGAGCTTGGCCCAGAACTCCTCTCGAATCGATGGGATCTCCTCGATCGCCCGCTCCAGCTTCGGCCCCTCCCGCGAGACGCCGCAGATGTCGAGCATCAGCTTCCCGAGCTCGCGGTGGAAGTGGCTGGCCGGCGTGTCGCCGTCGATGGCCATCAGCCGGTTCAGGCGCTTCTCAACCGCCGACTCGGTCTGCTCGAATGCCTCGTGCCGGGGATTGACGTGCGGATCCTCCAGCCGGGCCAGGTAGTCGGTCATCGTGTGTGGCAGCACGAAGTAGCCGTCGGCCAGACACTGCATCATCGCGCTGGCGCCAAGGCGGTTGGCGCCGTGGTCGGAGAAGTTGGCCTCCCCGATCGCGAACAAACCAGGGATCGTCGTCTGGAGGTTGTAGTCGACCCACAAGCCGCCCATCGCGTAGTGCGGCGCCGGATAGATCTGCATCGGCACGTGCCAGGGACTCTGGCCGGTGATCTTCTCGTAGAGCTCGAACAGGTTCTGGTAGCGGTTTGCGATCTCGCGCTCGCCGCGCTGCTCGATCGCATCGCGGAAGTCCATGTACACAGCGCGCCCGGTCGGTCCGACGCCATGGCCCTCGTCGCAGATGTGCTTGGCGGCCCGGGAGGCGACGTCGCGCGGGACGAGGTTCCCGTAGCGCGGGTACATCTCCTCCAGGAAGTAGTAGCGGTCATCGTCGGGGATGTCGTTCGGCTGGCGTGACTCGTCGGTGTCACGCGGCACCCACACGCGGCCGTCGTTGCGTAGCGATTCGGACATCAGCGTGAGCTTCGACTGGTGCTCGGCGGTCTGCGGGATGCACGTCGGGTGCAGCTGGGTGAAGCACGGGTTGGCGAAGCCCGCACCACGCTTGTAGGCCCTCCAGGCCGCGGTCACATTGGAGCCCATGGCGTTGGTCGAGAGGAAGTAGACGTTCGAGTAGCCGCCGGTGGCCAGCACGACCGCGTCGGCGGGGTAGGGCTTGGTCTCGCCGGTGACCAGGTCGCGGGCGATGATGCCTCGCGCCCGTCCATCGGCAATCACGATGTCGAGCATCTCGTGACGAGGGTGCATCGTCACCTGCTGCTGGCGAACCTGCTTCATCATCGCGCCGTACGCCCCCAGCAGCAGCTGCTGCCCGGTCTGGCCACGGCAGTAGAAGGTGCGCTCCACGAGCACGCCGCCGAACGAGCGCGTCGCGAGCAGGCCTCCGTACTCGCGGTTGAAGGGAACGCCCTGGGCCACCGCCTGGTCGATGATCTCCGTCGACAGCTCGGCCAGTCGCCAAACGTTTGCCTCGCGCGAGCGGAAGTCGCCGCCCTTGATCGTGTCCGCGAACAGGCGCTGGACCGAGTCGCCGTCGTTGGAGTAGTCCTTGGTGGCATTGATCCCGCCCTGGGCCGCGATGGAGTGCGCGCGCCGGGCCGAATCCTGAAAGCAGAAGGCCTCCACGCGGTAGCCCATGCTCGCCAACGTGGCCGCCGCGCTCGCGCCCGCCAGGCCGGTGCCGACCACGACGATCACGTGGTCCGAGCGGCGGCGGGGACCGACCAACTCGTGGTTATCGCGCCAGATCCGCCACTTCTCGTCGATCGGGCCGTCGGGGATGCGGGCATCAAGCTCCATCTGAGGCTCCTTCGGGCAGGTGGGGCGATCGGGTCATCGCTGGGCGCTCGCGGTGTGCGGAGCGGTCGCCACCTTGGCGGGCGGCGTCACCGGCTTGGGCAGTGCGTTGGTGGCGTAGAGGATCGGGATCACTGCGAAGCCCACCGTGGTGGCCAGCGACAGGCCGGTGGCGAACCGCCGCCAGAACCAGTTGCGGTCCGGGTTGTCGACCCCTGCTGTTTGCGTGCTGCTCCACAGCCCGTGGTTGAGGTGAAAGCCCAGCAGCAGCACCGCCACGACGTAGATGGTCACGATCCACCACTTGTGAAAAGCGAGGTAGGCGTTCTGGTACACGGCTCCGTTGACGAGCTTGGTGGGGTGGATGGTCAGTGTCGTGAACTGCAGGACGTGGAAGATCACGAACGCAAGCACCAACAGCCCGGTCCAGAACATGGTCCGGGCGAAGATCGTGGAGCGGACCGGTTTTGAGCGCTGGTTGCGGGGCCGGGCCTTCTTGTTGCGCACCCATAGCTGCGAGACCACGTAGATGTGCAGCACGAAGGCGATCAGGACGATGCCTCGGACGATCCACAGCACCATGTCGTGGGGGAAAACCGGTGAGCCGATCGTGCGCAGAAACTTGGCGTAGCCGTCGAGTGCGGCGTGGCCCTTGCCCGGGCCCTCGATTGCTTTGAGGTTGCCCAGCATGTGCAGCACGATCCAGATGGCGACGATGGCCCCGGTGACGGCCGCCACATACTTCTTGCCGATCGTCGTGCGCCATAGCCCTCGCAGCCGGTGGGGGCGGTAGTCAATCGAGTCGCCATGGTCGAGCATCGGCCGAGGCGATTCTATTGACGGCGCCTCCGGTGCCCGATACCCCGCCGCCTCAACCGGCCGTCACCCTAACCGGCGTCCAGCTAGGCGGCGATGGGAAGTTATGGGCGTCTGGCGCCATCTAACTTCGCAAGCTCCCGCGCGAGACGCCGACGGCCCGGTCCGCGCCAGGCGCCGACGGCCAAGCGTCCGCGCCAGGCGCCGACGGCCCCGTGCCCGGCGGCCCTCAGCCCGTGCTGAGCGCCGTTCGCAGCGCGCGATGAACCTGCTCGATCGTCAGCACGCCCCGCAGCACTCCCAGTTCATCGACCGCCATCAGCGCTCCCAGCCGCCCCAGTGACTCGGACGAGAGAACCTCGGACAGCGGGCGGTCGACATCGACGCGCCAGCTGCCAGCGCCGCCTGCCTCGAGCACCGCGCCCGCGGTGAGCCATCCCTCGCCGCCGTCGAACGCGCCCTGCAGGCGCGGCTGGCGGGCGATGCCCAAAAAGCGCCCGGATGAGTCGACGACCGGAAACCATGACCAGCCGTAGCGCAGGAAGAAGTTCTCCAGAGCCTCGGCCACGGGCGTCTCGGCGGGAATCGCCACCGGCTGGCGATCCATGATGTCGCCCACCCGCACGCGCTCGATCCGCTCGGTCATGGCCGTCTGGAGGATCGCGCCCCGCGCCGACTGCCCGAGCAGAAAGGCCACGGCCACCAGCCACAGGCCGGTGAAGGCATTGTGCGACGCGAGCATCAGCCACACCCCGACACCGGCCACGATCACCGCGAACCCGCGACCCAGCCCCGCGGCGGCGCGCGTGCCGCGGCCCTTGTCGTCAGTCAGCCGCCAGACGAGGGCCCGAGCGATGCGCCCTCCATCGAGCGGGAAGGCCGGCACGAGATTGAAGGCCAGGATCAGGACGTTCATCAGCAGCAGCCAGCTGAGCGACAGCAGTACCGGCGTGATCTGGATCGAGCGGTCGAGCGCCGCGGCGTGCAGCAGCCGGTGCGGGCCGACGATGATCACGTCCAGCACCAGGCAGATGACGACGAAGCACAGTGTTGCCAAGGGGCCGGCCACGGCGACCTTGAACTCCTCACCGGGGGTGCGCGCGTCGCGGCTCATCTGTGTCAGTCCGCCGAACAGGAACAAGTCGATGCGCCGAATCTCGATTCCCTGGCGCCGCGCGACAAGCGCATGCCCCAGCTCGTGCATGATCAGCGAGCCGAAGAACAGCAGCACGGTGACGACCGTCGTGGCGTAGGCCACCGCATCCGAGGAATGAAGCTCCGGGCGGAAATTCCCCGAAAGCCAGAAGATCATCAGGAAGAGGATCAGGAACCAGCTGGCGTCCACCCCCACGCGGATACCGAGCACATCAAAGAGCTTGATCGAGCCGGGGCGCCTGAACATGCTGCAATGGTGGCACAGGGTCACGACCCTCAGCGCTTGATCAGGAGTTGACCTCTACCTTCAACAATCCACTGGACGAGCACCACATGACACCCAGCGAGCAGACGACACCCGGCGAGCAGACGGCTCCCAGCGACGCGATGCGTGAGCTGCGGACCAGGCTCGCCGAGCTCGAGGACCTGCGCACCGTCAGAAGCCTGTTGGAGTGGGATCACCAAACGATGATGCCCCCCGACGGGTCGGCCAGCCGCGCCGAGTCGGTCGCCACCGTGCAGCGGATTGCGCACGAGCGGTTCATCGCCGGTGAGACCGGTCTGCTGCTGGAGGCCGCGGCACGAGATCTGGACAGCACCTCGCCCGACTCTGACGAGGCCCGGCTGATCGAAGTCACCCGGCGGCACTGGGAGAAGGACCGGCGCGTACCGGCAGAGCTGGCGGCGGAGATGTCGCGCGCGGCGACGATCGGTCACGCGGCGTGGGTGGACGCCAGGCACCGCTCCGACTTCGCCGCGTTCGCTCCTTACCTGGAGCGCAACTTCGAGCTTGCCCGTCGCTATGTCGACTGTTTCGATGGTTACGAGTGCGCCTACGACGTGCTGCTCGACAACTACGAGCCAGGCGGGCGGACCAGGGAAGTGGCGGCGCTGTTCGCGGAGCTTCGCTCAGAGTTGGTGCCGCTGATTGCCACGCTCCGTGATAACTCGGACCGCGTCGACGACTCCTCCCTGCACGGCCAGTTCCAGATCGACAGTCAACGGCAGCTGGTGGCGGACGCCGTGACGCTGATGGGTTTCGACAAGCGCGCCTGGCGCCTCGATGACACCGTTCATCCCTTCGCGGCCGGCATCAGCGCCGGCGATACCCGGATCACCACGCGCTGGGATGAGAGTTACTTCCCCTCGAGCCTGTTCGGCGCCATGCACGAGTGTGGCCACGGGCTGTACGAGGCAGGCATCGCCGATTCACTGCGGCGCACACCGCTCGGTCACGGTGAGTCACTGGGACTGCACGAATCACAGAGCCGCATGTGGGAGAACATGGTCGGCCGCTCGCGTCAGTTCGCCCAGGTGCTCGCGCCGCTGGTGGCGCAAGCGTTCGGGACCCCGGTCGACCCCGACACCCTTTACCGGGCTGTCAACCACGTACAGCCCTCCTACATTCGCGTGGAGGCCGATGAGGCCACGTACGGGCTGCACGTCGTGCTGCGCTTCGAGCTCGAGCAGGACCTGATCGACGGGCGCCTCAAGATCTCCGACCTGCCCGAGGTTTGGAACGCGAAGTTCGCCGAATACTTCGGCATCGAGGTACCGGACGACGCCCACGGCGTGCTCCAGGACGTGCACTGGGCGGGGTTGAGCATCGGTTACTTCCCGACCTACGCGCTCGGGAACCTGATCGCCGGCGCGCTCTGGGAGCAGGTGCACAAGGATCTGCCCGAGCTCGACCAGCACATCGCAGCCGGCGAGCTAGAGCCGTTGCGCGAGTGGCTGCGCCAGCAAGTGCACCGCCACGGCGCGAAGTTCACCTCGAGTGAGCTGCTGGAGCGGGTAACCGGTTCACCGATCTCGGTGGGGCCGTTCGTCTCCTACCTGAAGCGCAAGCTGGGGGACGTGTACCGACTCGAGCTCCCCCTATAGGATCGGGCACCGGGACCGAGCACTAAAAAGAACGCGAAAGGAAGTTTGAACGTGACCAATGGATCTCCGGTCCGAGTTGCTATCACCGGCGCCGCCGGGCAGATCGGCTACCAGCTCCTGTTCCGCACAGCCTCCGGTCAGCTGCTGGGCCCTGACACCCCGGTGCACCTCTCGTTGCTCGAGATCCCGGACGCCACCAAAGCCGCCGAGGGTACGGCGATGGAGCTCGAGGACTGCGCCTTCCCGCTGCTGCGGGGCGTCGAGATCCACGACGATCCGAAGAAGGCTTTCGACGGAGTGAACATCGCGATCCTGGTCGGCGCCAGGCCGCGCACCAAGGGCATGGAGCGCTCCGATCTGCTCGAGGCCAACGGCGGCATCTTCAAGCCGCAGGGCGAGGCGCTCAACGAGCACGCGGCGTCTGACGTCAGGATTCTGGTGGTGGGCAATCCGGCCAACACCAACTGCCTGATCGCGCAGCGCAACGCACCCGACATTGCACCGCAACGCTTCACCTCGATGATGCGACTCGATCACAACCGGGCCATCGCGCAGCTGGCGACCAAGGCCGGCACGCAGGTGTCAGAGATCGCCAACATGACCGTTTGGGGCAACCACTCGACCACCCAATATCCGGACATCATGCACGCGAAGGTCGACGGTCGGAATGCCGCTGAGGTCGTCAACGACCAGCAGTGGGTGGAGAGCGAATTCATCCCCACGGTGGCCAAGCGCGGTGCGGCCGTACTCGAGGCCCGCGGTGCATCGAGTGCCGCGTCAGCGGCCAACGCGGCAATCGATCACGTCAACAACTGGGTAAACGGTACGCCGGACAACGACTGGGTGACGATGGGCATCCCCGCGGACGGTTCATACGACGTCCCGGAAGGGGTCATCTGCGGCTATCCCTGCACCTGCTCCGGCGGCGAGTATCGGATCGTGGAGGGCTTGGAGATCGACTCCTTCTCGCGCGAGCGGATCGACGCCAGCGTTGCCGAGCTGAACGAGGAACGCGCCGCGGTGGAGAAGCTCGGCCTGGTGTGAGCGTTAGCCGGCGGCGACCGACGTCCAGCCCTTGCCGTCGCGCTTGATCTGACCCTCCTGTTCCAGGCGGGGCATCACTCGGTAGAGGTAATTGGGCTCGATCTTGATCTCGGTGGCGATCTCGGGGATCGTGATGCCGGGACGGGAGCGCACCAGCTCGAGGGCCTGGGAAGCGCGCGTGCCGCCACGGCGACGGCCTCGCGGCCTGCCCGGTCCGCGGCGTGAGCCTCTGGAGCCGCGCGGCCTGCCCGGTCCGCGACCGACGAGCGCCGAGCGCGCGGCCTCGAGCTTTGAAGCCTCGGCTCTCAGCTCTCGCAACCGGTCGTCGATCTCCTGGACGGTACTGTCAACGAAGCCTGCCAATTGTTTCAACCTCTCTGGAATGGTTAACGCATTGGCAGCTAACAATACACAGGGCGTTCACTACGGCTGCAACGTCGGGGTCAACAGGGCGTTAACTACGGCCGCGACGGGGAGTCAATCTGGGTTCACTACGGCCGCGACGGGGGTCAACCTGGGTTCACTACGGCCGCGACGGCAGCGTCAACCGCGCTCCAACAGTCCCTTCAGACGCGACAGTGACCTGTCAGCTTCTCGTTCGGAGGTCGCTCCGACGATCACCCTGCTGGCAACGCTGCCGAGCCTGCCGCCGGGCGGGGTGAAGTCGTTGAAGTACTCAAACTCCGTGATGCCTTCGCCGCCGGCGGTCAACTCGTACCGGATCTTGGCCCTGGAGTGAGCGGGCCCTCTGCCGTCCCACTCGGCGTGGTTCGGCTCATTGAGGTCGACCAGCGTCCAATGAACTGAAAAATTGACACCCCGCATGTGCAGTACCTGATCCATCGTTGCACCCTTTTTCAGTGGCTGATCGGGCGCGTTTCGGATTGCGCGGTGAATGGTGACCCAGCGCTCGAGCTGGTGTGGATCCATCACCGTCTCCCATACGCGCTCCATGGGCGCATTGATCGTCGTCCTGACGTGTACGAGGCTCATGGCTGCCGGGGACCCTAACCGGTCGGGCGCCCGGCGGGGGTGATTGTCTAGCGAGCCGCGAGCGACTCGACTGCCTCCCACTCCCGCAGCGCACGCTCGATCGCGGCGTCCAGCGAGTGAAGGCGCACGCCCAGCAGGTGGGCGGCACGATCGTCGCGCGGCAGCAGATCCTCCTCGAGGCTCTCCATCAGCGGGCCGATCAGCGCGTGGTCCTCGCCGGCGATGATGGCCGAGATCCGGCTGGCGATCGGCGTCACAGTCAGCCGGCTGAAGCCGATGCTGGGGCGAGCGAGAAGCATGTGGTGGCGGATGCGATCGATCAGCTCGCCGTAGGTGACGACCTCGGGGCCGGCGGCGTCGAGCGACTGGCCGCAGACGTCGGGGGCGCTCGCCGCCCGAGCCAGCAGCTCGAGCATGTCGCGCTCGTCGATCGGGGCCGTGCGGTGCGTGTGCCAGGCGGGCAGCGCCAGCACGGGCAGCCGCTCCACGAGCCGAACCAGGAAACGGAACGAGCGGTTCTGCGCGCCGATCACGATCGATGCCCTGAAGGCGGCGGCGCAGGGGACGGCTGCCAGCATGATCTCCTCCACGGCGTGGCGGCTCGAGAGGTGTGTCGAGATCTGGCCCGAGCTCGGCACCGGGCCGCCGAGGTAGACGATCCGCTCAACGCCGGCGTCGGCCGCGGCGCGCGCGAAGTTCTCCGCGGCGCGGCGCTCGGCGGCGGCGAAGGCTCCGTTCGAGCCGGCCTCCATGGAGTGGATCAGGAAGTAGGCGACGTCGATGCCTTCGAGCGCCTCCGCCATGCCCTGGCCCGAGACGGCGTCGCCGCGAAACACCGGAAAGCCCACCGCGGCCCGCGACGGATCGCGCGCGAACCCGCGCAGCGAATGCCCGTCGCGCTCCAGCCGCGGCGCCAGCGCCGCCCCCACGTAGCCGGTGATGCCGGTGATGAGGATGTTCAGGCCCATGGTCCCCGCTGGATGAAGCTCGACTCGAGCTCGGAGGCGCGCGGAGCGCCGGCCAGCGCCAGCGCGCAATCTAGCTCGGTCAGCAGGATCTCCAGCACCTTCCGGGCGCCGTCGGCTCCTTCGGCGGCAAGGCCCCACAGCACGGGCCGTCCGATCATCACCGCGCGTGCTCCGAGCGCCAGCGCCTTCAACACGTCGGTGCCGCGGCGGATGCCGCCGTCCACGAGCACGTCGATCCGATCGCCCACCGCCTCCACCACCGCCGGGAGTGCGTCTGCTCCCGCGAGCA
Organism: uncultured Actinomycetes bacterium; assembly: GCA_963822735.1. GTDB lineage: Bacteria > Actinomycetota > Thermoleophilia > Solirubrobacterales > Solirubrobacteraceae > Palsa-465. Next base: position 95,502 of record CAWGIU010000004.1, on the reverse strand, counting down.
CGGTGTCCAGCTGCCGGCCGCCGTGGTTGGAGACGATCACGCCCGCCGCGCCGTGCTGGGCGGCGAGCAGCGCGTCGTCGGGCCGGAGCACACCCTTGATCAGCACCGGCAACTCGGTCTCCGAGGCGAAGCGCCCGATGTCCTCCCAGGTCAATGTGGAGTCGAGCAGGCGGTCAAACTCCTGCGCGGTCATCGAGGCCGGCGCGTTCGACGCCCCCGAGCCGACCGGGTTTCGCAGCTCGCGCTCACGCACGCCGCGCATCGGCAGATCGACGGTCACCACCAGCGCCTCGTAGCCGTTCTCCTCGGCCCGGGCCACGAGCTCGCGGCTCACCCCGCGGTCGTTGAAGACGTAGAGCTGATACCAGCGGGCGCAGTCGGGAACGGCCTGGGCGACGTCTTCCATGCTCTTGGTGGCGAACGTCGAGACGCACGTGACCGCCGCCGCGGCGCGCGCCGCACGGGCGGTTGCGATCTCGCCGTCGGGATCGGCCAGGCCGTGCAGCGCCATCGGCGCCACCAGCAGCGGATGCGGCCTCGGCCGCCCGAGCACCGTCACCGAGAGATCGCGCCGGCCGACGCCCACGAGCACCCTCGGGCGGATCGCTAGCCGCTGCCAGGCGGCGACGTTGTCGCGCAGCGTGATCTCGTCGGCCGCCCCGCCGAAGTAGTAGGCCTGGGTGCCTGGGTCGAGCGCTCGGGCGGCGGCCTGCTCGTAGTCGGCGAGGGTCATCGGCATGCTCAGGCTCTTCCCAAAGCTACGGAAAATGCGGTCGGTTCTCCGCCGCCGCCACGAACTACCTGCAATTTGCAGCAGTTCACGGTTGTGACGATTTAGGTGCTCGTTCCGGAAATCGAGCTTGCACCTGCCGCGCCAAGTTCGCTTTGATGGCCACCGTGGTCGTCGAGGCCACGCTTCAAGCAACGAAAGGATGGGGGCCACGGGATGGCGAGCGGACGGATGAAGGCCAGCTGCGAAGAGTGCTTCTTTCGCCAGAACCTCCTGTGTGCGGTCGCCGGCGACGCGCCCTGCGCGAGCTTTCGCCCCAACCACCCCGAGGGGCTGAGGCCGCCCAGCCAGCTGCGCTTCGTCTTTCGCCAGGAGCGGCGCCTGCAGGTGGCGTGGGCCTTCCCGACCCCCTCAGAGCAGGTCGCGCTGCATGCCTGATCAAATGATCGGCCCGGCTCATGAGCCGGGCCGCCGGTCCGCACATGTGCGGACCGGGGCTGGCGCACATCTCGGGCTTGCGGCCTGCTCGGCATCCAGCCTCGCCGGACCGGCCGCGCCCGAGTCATCCAGCTGCCAGCCTTCCCCTATATCGTTTCCACCATGTACTGGCCGCTGATCGGCGGGTTCATCGCCGTTCTGATCATTCTGCTGCTGATCGGGTGGGCGGTTGATCGCTCGGAGCGGCGCGCCGCCGGCCGCCGCCAGTAGCGCTCGCCTCCGCCTTTCGCGCCAGCCATTCGGCGCCCGCGGTGTCGCTCAGGCCGTGGACGATGATCGAGCAGAAGACGGCCAGGGCGGCGAGGTTGAAGATCCGTGGCCCCACCGCGATGCGATCGCCGAGTACCAGCAGCGCAAACGTCATCGTGGCCACCCCCTTGGGGCCAAACCAGGACATGAAGGCCCTCGTCGCCCTGTCCGTGTCAGTGCCGGCCAGCGCCGCGAAGACCGCCAGCGGGCGCGCCACGAGCAGCGTCACCGCCACGATCCCCAGCGCCGCCCAGCCGTCGCCCGTCAGCCCGTGGAGCGTGAGCAGTGAGCCGAACACGACAAAGATGCCGAGCTTGACGATCTCCACCAGGTCCTCCGACTGGCGCGCGAAATAGGTGCGCAGGTCGGGTCGCGAGATGCCGAGCGTGATCGCCGCCACGTAGACGGCGATCAAACCGTTGCCGCGCGGCGGCAGCACGGCGATCCCGTAGGCGGCAAACGCGCTGCCCAGCGCGTAGAGGGCCTTCTGGTGCGGCGGGATCTCCGCCTCGAGGCCTTCGTCACGAGGCATGAGCCGAGCCGCCACCAGCCCCACCACCAGGCCCGTGGCGAATCCCACGGTCAGATCCTCGAGCACGAAGCGCCACCACACGAAGTGGCCCCCACCGACGGTCACCGCGGCGGCGAACGCCAGCACGGCCGGCAGCGCCAGACCGTCGTTGAGTCCCGACTCCAAATTGAGTGAGTGGCGCACCACCCGCGGAACGCGCGGGTTGGACACGACGCTCGAAGACAGGACAGGGTCCGTGGGCGAGAGCAGCGCCCCCAGCAGCAGGCAATCGGTCCACGAGAGATCCGTCAACAGCTTGGCGCTGACGGCGACGATGCCCAGCGTCAGCGGCATCGCCAGCACCAGTTTTCGCAGCGGCAAATGCCACTGCGTCTGGAGCAGCTCGGCGTCGACCTCGAGCCCGTCGCGAAACAGGATCACGATCAGCGCCACGATGGCCAGGTCGCCGGTGAACGCCGAGCGGGCGTGGAAGTGCAGCACGCCGAGCCCGCCCTGTCCCAGGACGAACCCCGCAATCACGAACACCGCCGTCAGTGACAGAAAGCTGCGGCGGGCGATGCCCGAGATCAGCGCCCCGACGACCAGCAGCCCGCCGAATATCAGCAGCGAGCTGTCGAAGTGACTGATCGCGGACACGAGCAACGGCATGTGTGTGTGCGCCGCGCCCACGGAGTTAGAGTGTCAGATGTCACGAGAGAGGAGGCCCCGGGCTGAGGATCACGGTGCTGGGTAAGTCGCCGTCGTGGCAGGACGCCGGTGGGGCCTGCAGCGGCTATCTGGTTGAACACGATTCGTTTGCGCTGCTTTTGGATTGCGGCAACGGCGTGTTCTCGAAGCTGAGGCGCATCCACGACTACGTCGACGTGGGCGCGGTGGTCGTCTCGCACCTACACGCCGACCACTTCCTGGATCTCGTCCCGTTCAGCTATGCGCTGACCTTCGCCCCGCGCCAGCAGCCGGTGCCCGTGGCCGGCTGGCCGGGGACGCTGGCGCCAGCCCGCCCGCAGCTCTGGGCCCCCGTCGGCGCCAAGGACACGCTCAGGCAGATCGTCGGCTGCTGGGGCAACGAGGACCTGGTGGAGAAGGCGTTCGAGCTGCACGAGTTCGATGAGCCAGACGCGCTCGAGCTGGGGCCGTTCCGCATCCGCTTCTGCGAGGTGCCGCACTTCATGCCCGCCTATGCGATGGAAGTGGTCAGCGACGGCGCCCGCCTCACCTACAGCTCCGACTGCGCGCCCAACGAGCAGCTTGTCAGCTTCGCCTCGGGGACCGACATGCTGCTGATCGAGGCCACGCTGCCGCGGCCCGAGCGGACCGGGATCCGCGGGCACCTGACCCCGTACGAGGCCGGCGAGCACGGCGCGCGAGCCCACGCCCGGCGCCTGGTGCTGACGCACTTCTCCGACGAGCTCGATGCCGACTGGGCCCGCGGCGAGGCCGGTGCCGCGTTCGGGGCGCCCGTGGAGATGGCGCACGAGGGGGCCGTCTACGAGCTGTAGCGCGAGCTAGCCTTGCCTCCGATGCCCGAGCGTGACCTGTTCGCGAACTTCGAGCGCATGCGCCGCGAGGTCGACGAGCTGTTCGGCGACGTGTTCGAGCGCACCGGGCTCTCGCGCCGCCGGGGCGGTTTCTCGCCCGCGGTCGACGTGGCCTACGCCGTGGACCCGCCGCGGGCGATCGTCACCGCCGAGCTGGCCGGCGTGGAGCTGTCGGAGCTCGAGCTCGAGATCCAGGGGCGCAAGCTGATCCTCGCCGGCCGCCGCGGGCCGGCCAAGGTGCAGAGCGACCTCTACCAGCAGGTGGAGATCGAGCGGGGACTGTTCCGCCGCGTGGTCGAGCTGGGCCGCGACGTGCTGGCCGATGAGGCCAGGGCCCGCTACGAGGACGGGATGCTGCGGATCGAGATCCCGCTGGCCTCGCCCTCGCCCGAGGGCCGGGCGCGCGTGGTGCCGATCAAGCCAGTCACGGACGAGCCGTGATCGAAATCGGCGCTCCGGGGGGCGGCCCCCAGGATGTGGCCATCGGTGCTTCGCGGGAGCTTCCGGAGAAGGCACCCGTGCTGCCGCTGCGTGACACGGTCACGTTCCCGGACATGATGATCCCGCTGAACGTGGGGCAGGAGCGCTCGATCGAGCTGATCAACGACGTCCTGCGCGGAGACCGCTCGCTGGTGATGGTAGCCAGCCGCAACGGCGAGCTCGAGAGCCCGGGTCCCGGGGATCTCTACTCGGTGGGTGTCCTGGGCGCCGTGGCGCGCATGATGCGTGTCCCCGACGGGACGCTGCGGGTGCTGATCCAGGGCGGCCAGCGGGTGCGGCTCGTGCGCTACGTCCAGGATGAGCCGTATCTGGTGGCGGAGATCGCCGACAGCCCGGACATCGTCCGCCAGTCGCCGAAGCTCGTGGCGCTGATGCGAAACGTCCAGCAGACGTTCTCGAACATCATCGAGCAGGTTCCATACCTGCCCGAGGAGCTGCAGGTGATGGTGGCGAACGTGGACGACCCCAGCGCGCTCTCCAGTCTGATCGCGGGCGCGCTGCGCCTGGGCAGCGAGGAAAAGCAGTCGCTGCTCGAGGAGCGTGATGTCGCAAAGCGCCTGCGCCGGCTTTCGGAGATCCTGGCGCGCGAGCTGGAGGTGGTGGCGATCGGCTCCCGGATCCAGTCTCAGGTTCAATCTGAGCTTGAGAAAGGCCAGCGCGAGTTCTACCTGCGCCAGCAGCTGAAGGCCATCCAGGAGGAGCTCGGAGAGGCCGACGAGGCCCAGGCCGAGGTTCGCGAGCTGCGCGAGCGCCTGGAGCAGATCGAGCTGCCTGAGGAGGTCCGCAAGCAGGCCGAGCGTGAGCTCTCGCGGCTCGAGCGGCTTCAGCCGGCGATGGCCGAGCACGGCGTCGTGCGCAGCTACCTGGAATGGATCGCGGCGCTGCCCTGGGACAAGACCACCGAGGACAACCTCGATCTGGGTCACGCGCGCGAGGTGCTCGACGCCGACCACTACGACATCGAACAGGTCAAGGACAGGATCCTGGAGTTCCTGGCGGTGCGCGCCCTGACCGGTGGGCGCGGTCGCGGGCCCGCGGGCTCGATCCTCTGTTTCGTCGGTCCGCCGGGCGTGGGTAAGACCTCGCTCGGGCGCTCGATCGCCCGCGCGCTGGGCCGGGAGTTCGAGCGGATCAGTGTCGGCGGCGTGCGCGACGAGGCCGAGATCCGAGGTCACCGCCGGACGTACATCGGCGCCATGCCGGGGACGATCATTCGGGCCCTGCGCGACGCGGGAGCCAGCAACCCGCTGTTCATGATCGACGAGATCGACAAGATGGGCGCGGACTTCCGTGGCGACCCCTCCAGCGCGCTGCTCGAGGTGCTCGACCCAGAGCAGAACGACACCTTCCGCGACCACTACCTCGACCTGCCGTTCTCCTTGGCCGACGTCATGTTCATCACCACGGCCAACACGCTCGACACCGTGCCGGGGCCGCTTCAGGACCGCATGGAGGTCATCCAGCTCGCGGGCTACAGCCAGGAGGAGAAGCTCGAGATCGCCAAGCGCTACCTGGTGCCGCGCCAGGTCGAGCGCAATGGTCTGCGCCGCTCGCAGATCGCGTTCACCGACGCGGGCCTGCGGACGATCATCTCCGACTACACGCGCGAGGCGGGCGTGCGCCAGCTGGAGCGAGAGATCGGCTCGGCGTGCCGCAAGGTGGCGCGGCGGGTGGCCGAGGGAGACGGCGCGGGTCGGCGCAAGGTGACGATCACCGAGCCCCGTGCCCGCGAGCTGCTCGGCAAGCAGCGCTTCTTCACCGAGGCGCGCCGGCGAACGGCGCGGCCCGGCGTGGCAACCGGCCTGGCCTGGACGCCGGCGGGCGGCGATGTGCTGTTCATCGAGGCCACGGCGATGCCCGGCAAGGGCCGGCTGACGCTGACCGGCCAGCTGGGGGAGGTGATGCGCGAGTCGGCTCAGGCGGCGCTCTCCTACGTGCGGGCCAACGCCTCGGCGGTGGCGCCCGGTCTGGACGAAGACTGGTTTGCCTCGCACGACGTTCACGTCCACGTGCCCTCGGGAGCGATCCCCAAGGACGGCCCCAGCGCCGGCGTGGCGATCGCGGTGGCGCTGGCGTCGCTGCTCAGCGGGCGGCCGGTTCGCAGCGACGTGGCCATGACCGGGGAGATCACGCTGACCGGCCAGGTGCTGCCGATCGGCGGGCTCAAGGAGAAGGCGCTGGCCGCCCAGCGCAACGGGATCCGGCGCGTGATCGCCCCGCTGCGCAACGAGCAGGACGTCGACGAGATCCCGCCTCACCTTCGCACCCGGCTCGAGTTCGTGTTCGTCTCGGAGATCGGCGAGGTCCTGGATGCGGCCCTGGCCCGCAGGCGAGCGGCCGCAAATAGCGCGCGTGAGCGCAGGCTGCATCGGGTATCGTGAGCACGACCGTCGATCTTTTGAGCCCGAGGAGAGCGCTATGGCATTTGGACGCAAGAAGAACAAGGCCGTTCCCTTCACCGCCGCGGATGTGGCCAACCTCGCCAAGTCCAACCCCTACATCCAGCGACTCATCGAGGACGACTCGCTGCGCGACAACGTCCGCCAGGCGATCGACTCGAGCAAGAACGTCTACGACCGCGTCGCCGACGGCAAGACCTCGGCCAAGGCGCTGCTCGAGGACAAGAAGATGCAGAAGGAGTTCGCCAAGGCCGTGGAGGCCGTCCGCGACGTGGCCATCGCCCTCACCGAGGCGCCGAAGAAGCGGGCTCGCCGCGGCCGCCGGTTCGGTCGCCTGATCGTGGTGGCTGGCATCGGCTCGGGCGCCGCGATCGCTGCCTCCGAGGGTCTGCGCTCCAAGGTGCTCGACGTTCTCTTCGGCGCCGAGGAGGAATTCGAGTACACGCCTCCGGCGGCCACCCCGCCGGCGTCCACGCCGCCAACGCAGTCAGCGCCCGCCGGGGCTGCGTAGCGCGGGGCCGGGCCGGCCATGCGCCGGCTGATCGCCCTGTCCGTCATCGCCGGCGTGATCGTCGTGCTGGTGGTGGCGCAGCTGGTCCTGCCGGGGATCGCGGCGCAGCGCCTGCACGACCGCCTGGCGAAGTCGGGACGCATCCTGTCTGTCCAGGTCAGCGCCTTCCCGGCTATCGAGCTGCTGTGGCATCGCGCCGACCACGTCGTGGTCCGCATGGCCTCTTATCACTCCAACCCCGGGCACCTCTCGAGCCTGCTCGACGAGGCCGCCGACGTCGGCACGCTTGACGCCTCAACGCGCGAGCTCAACACCGGTCTGATCACGCTGCGCAATGCATCGCTGCACAAGCGCGGGAACCAGCTGACGGGCTCGGCCGGCGTCACCGAGGGGGACCTGCACTCCGCGCTGGGGGGCGCCGTCCAGGGTCTCCAGCCAGTTGCGTCCGGTGACGGGCAGCTCGTCTTGCAGGGCACGCTCCTGGGGGTGACCGCTCAGGCCACGCTGCGGGCGCAGGATGGAAAGCTCGTCATCCAGCCCGACGTGCCGCTGCTCAACCTGGTCACCTTGACCGTGTTCAGCGACCCGCACGTCGAGGTGCAGTCAGTGGGAGCGGCCACGGCGCCCGACGGCTTCGCGTTCAACGCCCAGGCTCGGCTGCGGTAGGCCTCCGCGCCGAGCATCGCGCGCCTTCCCTGTAACCAGCTCAACGCCGCGGGGTTAGTTGGTGCAGAGAAGTATTTCTCACGCCAACTAACGAAGAAGAGTCTGAGAACTTCCTCCGGGGCGATGGGGCTGGGCGTGAGGTAGAGCAGGGGCATAGGGCTTGGGGCGCAGGGACGGGCAGGCCTGTGGCTGCTCGAGTGCACGGACGCGCTCGGGCAGCCACATCGGCTACTCGAACAGCTTTGGCGCCCGCAGCATCATCCGCAGCCTGCCGCGGGGGCGGACCCTGCCGCTCAGCAGCGCCTTCCACGGCTCGGTCCGTCCGGCAACGAGGTCGAGCCAGTCCTCGAAGCGGCAGCGGAAGATGAGGTCCGGGTCCTGCACGCGGCCAGGCTCGACGACCGGGCCCTGATGGCCCTCGGCGCCCGTGGCGGTGCCGTCTAGCGTCAGGTGCCAGGACTCGGCATCGGTGAACTCCCACTGAATCGTCGCGCCCGGGGCGACCGCGCCGTTGACCGAGCGCCTCAGCCCGTCGAACAGGAGCGCGGTGGCCTCCGGGTCCACTCTCACCGGGCCCTCGGGCTCGCCCAGGTAGCCGGCTCGCAGCAGCGTCAGCACGCGGCGCGCGCGCTCGTCGGAGGCGATGTCGAACGGCAGGCCGATGCGCATCTGCTCCGGGTGAAGCCCCGCCGCCCTGAGCCGACCCTCGAGCGCGTCGGCGGCGTGGGCATAGAGCTCCTGGATCGTGAAGCCGAAGGCCGTCACGTAACGCTCGTCCCACCCGGGCGGCACGAACACGGCCGAGGTGAAGGGCAGCGTCTCGCGCAGCAGCTCCTCGATCGCGGGCTCGCAGTCGGGGTCAGCGCGCGCCAGGTCCGCGAGCAGCTTGACACCGAAGGCGATGTGGCGCTGCTCGTCCTGTGAGACGTGCCCGATTCCCTGGCGCAGCCCGGGCAGGATCTGCTTGCGCGCCAGCGACTCCTCGATGAAGTGCTGACCCGGCTGCGCCAGCATGGCCTCGACGATCAGGTGATAGAGCGTGATGGCCTGGGCCAGCTTCGGCTTGGAGCGATCCTGGCGGAGCTCCGCCGCCATGCGGTCAAGGCGCCCGAAGACCTTGCGAAAGCCCCAGGTGAGACCGCCGGCGGTGTGCTTGAGCGCCGCCTCCACGCTGTCGCCGGCGTCCACCACCTCGCGCATGAAGCGCCCGAACATGACCGCGTGCCTGGCCTCGTCGACCTGCTGGGTGGCCAGGAAGTACTTCTGCTCCTCGAGCGGGACGGCGTCGATGTACGGGGACAGGTTGTCGGCCACCGAGTCCTCGCCGTGGAAGAACATGGCATAGGTCCATAGCGACCCTTTGCGCTCGATGTCCGACATGGCCTCGCGCCACTGCTCGCGGTCCGTGCCGAAATCGATCTCCGAGGCCCGCCAGTTGCCCTGCTCCCAGCGGCGGTAGAGGTCCTCGTAGGAGATCTGGTCGGCGGCGATCGTGGCTGGCATGTCGCTGCCGCTAAGTTTGACAGCCGTGGTGCCGCCTGCCGAACAGACCGTGGAGCTCACGATCAACGGCGAGCGTCACCGTCTGGAGCTCGACGTGCGCACGACGTTGCTGGATCTGCTGCGCGAGCGCCTCGAGCTCACCGGGTCGAAGAAGGGCTGCGACCACGGGCAGTGCGGGGCCTGCACCGTTCTGATCGACGGGCGGCGCGCCAATGCCTGCCTGGTGCTTGCCGTGAGCCTCGAGGGCTCCGCGGTGACGACGATCGAGGGCCTGGCCGAGGGAGAGCTTCACCCGCTGCAGAGCGCGTTCATCGAGCACGACGCGTTCCAGTGCGGTTACTGCACGCCCGGTCAGATCTGCTCGGCGGTGGGGATGCTGGAGGAGGCGCGCGCCGGAACGCCGAGCTTCGCCACCGCCGATCTGAGCGCGCCGATGACGGTGCTCACTGCGGATGAGATCCGGGAGCGGATGAGCGGCAACCTCTGTCGCTGCGGCGCCTACGTCAACATCGTGGCCGCGATCGAGGACGTGGCTTCCGAGGATCGATGAGAAGCTTCGCCTATCAGCGCGCCGCCGACGTCGCAGACGCGGTGCGCAGCGCGGCGGAGATGCCGGAAGCGGTGTTCCTCGCCGGCGGCACGAACCTGGTCGATCTGATGAAGCTGGGGGTCGCTCGCCCGGAGAGGCTGATCGACGTCTCGCGCCTGCCGCTCGCGGGAGTCGAAGAGTTGACGGGTGGCGGGTTGCGGGTTGGCGCCACCGTTCGCAACACCGATCTCGCCGCGCATCAGCTGATTCGCGAGCGCTATCCGGTCCTGGCCCAGGCCGTGCTCGCCGGGGCCTCGGGCCAGATCCGCAACCTGGCGACGGTGGGCGGGAATCTGCTCCAGCGCACGCGCTGCTCCTACTTTCAGGACACCTCGAAGCCGTGCAACAAGCGGAGCCCTGGATCCGGATGTCCGGCGCGCGAGGGCGAGCATCGCAATCTGGCGATCCTCGGACATTCCGAGGCCTGCGTCGCCACCCACCCCTCCGACATGGCGGTGGCGCTGGCGGCGCTGGAGGCGAGCGTCGAGGTCAGCGCCGCGAGTGGCTCGCGCAAGCTCCCGGTCGGCGAGCTCTACCGCTTGCCCGGGGATCAGCCCGAGCGCGACACGGTGCTAGAGCAGGGCGAGCTGATCACCGCAATCGAGCTCGATCATGCCCCGGCCGACTCCGCCCAGGGGTATCGGAAGGTGCGTGAGCGTGCCTCGTTTGCCTTCGCGCTGGTGTCGGTGGCGGCGATCGTCAGGTTCGACGAAGGAGTGGTGCAGGACGCGCGGCTGGCGCTCGGGGGCGTGGCGCACGGGCCGTGGCGGGCGCTGCGCGCCGAAGAGCTGCTCCAGGACCAGCCCGCCACGGAGGAGAACTTCACCCGCGCGGCGGAGGCCGAGCTGGCCGAGGCGCTGCCGCTGCGCGACAACGGCTACAAGGTGGCGCTGGCTCGCAACCTGATCGTACGGACGCTCCTGGAGCTGCGGGGATGAGCGTCCTCACGCGGGCCGTCGGGGCGCCCGTGGACCGGATCGAAGGCCGGCTGAAGGTCACGGGCGAGGCGCAGTACGCCTACGAGCACCATGCCGAGGGCCTGCTGTATGGCGCGATCGTCCAGTCGGAGATCGGGCGCGGGCGGCTACGCGGACTCGACGGCTCCGCGGCGCTCGAGCAGGCCGGCGCCGTCCACGTGCTGTGGCACGCGAACGCGCCGCGACTGGATGGCGAGATCGAGAACCACGAGCTCGCGGTTCTGCAGTCGGACGCCGTCGCCTACCGCGGGCAGATCGTGGCCTGTGCGCTGGGCGAGACGCTGGAGGCGGCGCGCGAGGCGGCGGCGCTGGTGGCGCCCGACTACGAGCCCGAGCCACATGACGTGATGCTCCGCGGCGACCATCCGCGGTTGCAGGAGCCCGAAAAAGTGAATCCCGCCTACCCCTCGCGCACCGAACAGGGGGACCCCGACCGGGCGCTCGCGGAGGCCGAGGTGGTGGTCGACGAGACCTATTCCACGCCCGCGCAGCACAACAACCCGATGGAGCCCCACGCGGCGCTCGCGATGTGGGAGGACGGACGCCTGGTCGTGTACGACTCGAGCCAGGGCGCGCCGATGGAAGGGACGATTCTGGCCCAGGTGTTCGGGCTGGAGCCCGACCAGGTCCGCGTGATCTCAGAGCACGTGGGCGGCGGCTTTGGCTCCAAGGGCACGCCGCGTCCTCCCGTGGTGCTGGCGGCGCTGGCGGCCAAGGCGCTCGGCCGACCGGTCAAGGTCGCCGCCACCCGGCAGCAGATGTTCTCGCTGGTCGGCTACCGCACCCCGACGATTCAGCGGCTGCGGCTCGGCGCCCGGCGCGACGGCACGCTCCAGGCGATCGTCCACGAGGCCTCGATGCAGACCTCGACGGTGCACCAGTTCGCCGAGCAGGCCGCGATCTGCTCGCGGTCGATGTACGCGGCGCCCAACATCCGCACCGTCCACCGCGTCGCGGCGCTCGATGTCCCCACGCCGTCGTGGATGCGCGCGCCGGGCGAGACGCCGGGCATGTATGCGCTGGAGTCGGCGATGGACGAGCTGTCCGTAAAGATCGGCATCGATCCCGTCGAGCTCCGGATTCGCAACGAGCCGGACGTCGACCCCGAGAGCGGCAACCCCTGGAGCTCGCGCAATGTGGTCGCCTGTCTGCGCGAGGGGTCCGAGCGCTTCGGCTGGCAGCCCCGTGACCCCACGCCCGGCGTGCGCCGTGACGGCCGCTGGCTGATCGGGACCGGCGTCGCGAACTCGGTGTTTCCCGCCTTCCGCCGACCCTCGAGCGCGATCGCCCGGGCCGAGGTAGACGGCTCGTACACCGTGCAGATCGGCGCCGCCGACATCGGCACCGGCGCTCGAACGGTGCTGACCCAGGTCGCGGCCGACGAGCTGGAGGAGCCGCTCGAGCGCGTTCGCGTGGAGATCGGCGACAGCGCGCTGCCGTTCGCGTTCCTCGCCGGCGGGTCGGGAGGAACCGCCTCCTGGGGCTCGGCCGTCGTGCTGGCCTGCCGCGAGCTGCGCGAACGGCTGTCAGCCGGGGAGCAGGCGCCCCTCGAGGTCAAAGCCGATACGACCGAGGAGATCGAGCGCCAGCGCCAGGACGTCTCCCGTTATGCCTTCGGGGCCCAGTTCGCGGAGGTCCGGGTCGACGTCGATACCGGCGAGGTGCGCGTCCCGCGGCTGCTCGGAGCATTTGCCGCCGGCCGGATCCTCAACCCCAAGACCGCTCGCTCCCAGTTCGTCGGCGGGATGACGTGGGGGCTGTCGATGGCTCTGCACGAGGAGAGCCTGATGGACCGCGAGTTCGGCGACTACATAAACCACGACTTCGCTCAGTACCACGTTCCGGCGTGCGCCGACGTGCACGAGATCGATGCCTTCTGGGTCGAGGACGAAGATCAGGACCTCAACCCGATGGGGTCAAAGGGGATCGGCGAGATCGGAATCGTGGGAACGGCCGCGGCGATCGCCGGCGCCGTGTACCACGCCACGGGCAGGCGGGTGCGCGACCTGCCGATCGTGCCCGCGAAGCTGATCGGGTAGGACTAAGACCGCCGCCGCCGAACACACGGAGCGCGACCGCCCTGCGTGCGCCGGTCAGCAGGCCCGTTTTTGCTAGGAACCAGTCCCGACGTGGGCGTCAGTGCTCCCCCGAGACCACCGCAAGCTCCGCCGCCCCCCAGAACGGCGACGGCTGGTGCGCCTTCCGAGCCGCCTCCGAAGCCACCACGGAGCGGGATCGTCTGGCGCGTCATCCTGGGCTGCCTGATCGTGCTGCTGTGCAGCGGCGGCGCCGCCGCCGTGTTCGCGCTCCGCGAGCTGCACACGCTGCGCCAGGACCTGAGCATCAATCCCGGCCTTGACACCGGCAGTGCGCTCGCGCCCGTGGGATACGGCGCTCCGGAGACGTTCCTGCTGGTGGGCAACGACCAGCGAAAGAAGACGACCACGGTTCCGGTGCTTCCTCACGACAACGAGAACCTGCTCGTGCGCTTCGACCCGGGCAAGCCGTACATCTCGATGATGTCGATCCCGCGGGAGCTCCAAGCCACGATCAACTGCCCGCAGGGAGCGGTGACCACCCGTTTGAACTATTCGCTCACCTGCGGGGGAATCTCGACGATGGTGAGGACTATCAAGCAGCTCACCGGGCTGTCGGTCAACCACGTGCTCGAGGTCAACTTCGGCCAGTTCAAGCAGGCGATCAACGACATCGGCTGCGTGTACTCGACGATCGACCGCCGCTACTACCACATGAATGTTCCGGGCGGCGAGCAGTACCAGGAGATCAACCTCCAGCCCGGCTACCAGAAGATGTGCGGTGGCAACGCGCTCAGCTTCGTCTCCTACCGCCACGGCGACACATCGCTGGTCCGCGACGCCCGGGACCAGAGCCTCCTGCTCGACGTCAAGAAGGAATACGGCCCGACGCTGGTCGACAGCATCCACAAGTTCGAGAAGATCTTCGGCCAGTCGGTCAACGTCGACCGGGGCCTCCAGAGCACCAGCGGGATCCTGAACCTGCTTGGCACGCTGATCAGCTCCTCCTCCCTGCGGGTGCGAACGGTGCAGTTTCAGGTCACCCTGCAGCCCACCGGTGCCAACTCGTGCTCATGCGATACCGCCACACAGCAGCAGATCGCCGCGAGCGTGAACGCGTTTCTCTACGGCGGCTCGGGTCTGCCCCCCAAACGCAGCGTCGCAGCGGTCGCCAACGCCGTGCACAGGAAGAAGGGGGCACCGCCGCTGCCACTGGTTCCGCTCGGCTCCCAAACGCTGACCAAAGCCGTCGACGCGGCCGCCGACATACCGTTTGCGCTCGAGATCCCGCGGGTTCAGGACCGCGGAGGGAGTGTCAACCCCGTCCAGGTCCGCAACTACTCGATCGAGGCGCCGGACGGAACCTCCTATCCGGCTTACGTGGCCGTGTTCAGCGCGGCCGGGCTTGGCCAGTACTACGACGTGCAGGGAACGACGTGGACGACTCCTCCGCTGCTCGACAGCCCGGATCAGACGATCCAGGTCGGGGGGCGGACCTACTACCTCTTCTACGAGGGCCAGCACCTCGACGTGGTGGCGTGGTACGAGCACCACGCCGCCTACTGGGTCCGCAACACGCTGAGCCAGTCGGTCGGCAATGGTGAGCTGCTGGCGATCGCCGAGCAGACGTCGCCCGCGACGTCGCACGTCGGGCATCCGGTCACCCTCGGGAGCGCGGCTGTCCCAGAGCGGACGGTGGAGCAGGCGACCAACAACCTCGAGCAAACGCTGGGATCGCTAGGTGGGCTGATCGCGCTGGCGACGCTTCCGCTGCTGGTCGTTCCCCTCTTCAGGCGCCGTCGCGAGATCGCCAAGCTTCGGCTCCAGCTCGCCGCGACGCTGCAGTTCGAGTCGCGCCTCGCCTCGCTCGCTCCGGCCGCGCGCACGGCGGCGCCACCCACCGCCGCCGGTCGCGGCGGCGCCACCCACCGCCGTCCCGGTCGCGGCGGCGCCACCCACCGCCGGCCCGGTCGCGGCGGCGCCACCCACCGCCGAGAGATCGTCGTCCGCGGGACAGTGGACGCCGCCTGTCTACAGCGCTGTAAGGCTGCGGCGGCGGACGCGGCTCGTTGCGGTTGCCGGTGCGTTGGTGCTGGCCGCGCTGGGTGGTGTGGGAATTGCCATCAACGTGGGGGGAGGACAGTCGGTTCGGCACGTCAAACGACACGTGGTCCAAACGGTTCCCTCCGTGCCCGTGGCGGTCCTCAACGCCACGCCCACGCCCGGCGCCGCCGCCCGGCTCGCCCGCCAGCTTCGGCTCCGAGGCGTGAAGATCGCGGCCGTCGGCAATCTGTCCGAGTCACGGCCACCCGGGCTCCTGATCCTCTACGCGCCGGGAGAACGCGAACAAGCGAATGTCGCCGCACGGATGCTCGTCGCTCAGCGGCCGACGGTCGAGCCCATCGACCCGGTGGCGCAGGCCGCGGCCGGGAACAGCACCAAGCTCGTAGTGGTGGTTGCCTGACCGTGCTGCGGCTGCTCTAGGAACCCAGCTTCGGCGAGCGCCACGGCTCGCGCAGGCGCCGCTCGATCTCGTCGGGGAGCTCATCGATCGCCACCCGTGTCTGCTCCAGGCTGTCGCGGTCGCGCAGGGTCACCGTGCGGTCCTCCAATGACTGGTGATCGATTGTCACCGCCCACGGAGTTCCGATCTCGTCCTGGCGCCGGTAGCGGCGGCCGATTGCCCCGCCCTCGTCGTACTCGGCCTGCGCGCGTTCGCGCAGCTGCTCGTACACCTCCCGGGCCAGCTCGGGCTGACCGTCCTTGCGGACCAGGGGCAGGACCGCGACCTTGACCGGCGCGAGTAGTGGATGCAGGCGGAGGACGGTCCGGCGCTCGCCCTCGATCTCGTCCTCGTCATAGGCGTCGACCATGAACGCCAGCATCGCCCGGTCCACGCCCGCTGCCGGCTCGATTACGTGGGGGATGTAGCGCTCGCCGGTTGCGCTGTCGACGTACTCCAGCTTCTGCCCGGATTGACGGGCGTGGGCGCTGAGGTCGTAGTCACCGCGGTTGGCGATCCCCTCCAGCTCTTGCCAGCCGATCGGGAACAGGTACTCGACATCGGAAGTGGCGCTCGAATAGTGCGAGAGCTCATCGGGCTCGTGGGGACGAAGCCGTAGCTGGCCGGGGCGGATGCCGAGCTCCGTGTACCACCGCATCCGCTGCTGGAGCCAATGCTCGAACCACCGCTCGGCCTCCGGCGGCGGAACGAAGAACTCCATCTCCATCTGCTCGAACTCGCGCGTCCGGAAGATGAAGTTGCCGGTCGTGATCTCGTTGCGGAAGCTCTTGCCGATCTGGGCGATTCCGAACGGCGGCTTCTTGCGGGCGAACTGAAGGTAGTGACGGAAGTTGAGAAAGATCCCCTGCGCCGTCTCGGGACGCAGGTAGACGGTGGAACCCTCCTCCTTGACCGGCCCGATCGTCGTCTCGAACATGAGGTTGAAGTCACGAGCCTCGGTCAGATCGCACTCGGGGGTCTCGCCGGGATGCTTGGAGGGCTTGCGGCCACACCGCCCGTCTTCGAGCTTGTCGGCCCGGAAGCGGAGCTTGCACGTGCGGCAGTCGACCAGCGGATCGGTGAAGCCCTCGAGATGACCGCTGGCTCGCCACGTCTCGGGATGCTGGATGATCGCCGAGTCGAGCGCGACGATGTCGTCGCGCTCCTGGAGCATCGCCCGCCACCAGCGATCTTTGACGTTGTTCTTGAGCAGCACGCCGTAGTGGCCGTAGTCGTAGCTCGACCCCAGGCCGCCGTAGATCTCGCTGGAAGGGAAGACGAAGCCGCGCCGCTTCGACAGCGAGACGATCTTGTCCATGGTCACCACATCCGGTCCGGGCATCCGCAGGATCCTAGCTGCGCCGCGCTGCCTTGGCACTCTTGCCTTGAGAGTGCCAAGGGGCAGGTCCTATACTTCATGAAGCGATGCCGATCTACGAGTACCGATGCGAGCAGGGCCACACGTTCGAGGTCATGCAGCGCATCAGCGATGACCCCGTGTCGACCTGCAGCACCTGTGACGCGCCGGCTTCGCGCGTGTTTCGGCCGGTCGCCGTGCACTTCAAGGGCTCCGGCTTCTACAACACCGATTACGGGACGCGCAAGCGTCAGCGCGAGAAGGAAGCCAGCGAGAAGCACTCGGACTCCAAGTCGAGCTCGGACTCGAAGGCGAGCTCGGACTCCAAGTCCGAGACGAAGTCGACGTCGCCGTCAGAGGCCGGCACGTCCTCGACCAAGACCGAGAGCAAGGCCGCGACGTCCAAGGACTAGAGCGGCGGGTCAGCCGTTCATCAGCTTGTTGACCGCCTCCTGCACCGCCGACGGCGTGACGGTCAGGGCGTCGCCGTAGCCGGGCAGCGACTCGCCCCCGGTCGGCTTTAGGACGTTAACCGGCGCCGAGCCACCGACCTCGGAGGCGATGAACAGGCTGAGCAGCGTCGGTCCGCCCATGTCGGTGCGCAGCACCTTCGGCGCGGCCCAAGAAGCCCACGGCAGGTTGAAGAAGGTGCTGACGGAGAAGAGCTGCGATTTGACCGCGTTGAGGATGTCCTGCTGGTGCTGCTCCCGGGTGAGGTCGTTGTCGGCGGGGTTACAGGCGTTCTCTCGGATGCGTGAGTAGAGCAGCGCCTGCTCGCCGTTGAGGTGGTTGACGCCGGCCGGAAGGTTGAGCGTGAAGCCGCCGTTGTGGGTCCCGCCCGAGACGTTCGCGCATACCCGTTCGGTCTTGACGTCGATCCCGCCGATGGCGTCGATGAAGGGCGGGAACTCGGCGAGGTCCACGATGATCATGTGGTTGATCTTCAGCCCCGTGAACTGCTCGATGGTCTTCAGCTCCAGCGCCGGGCCGCCGAGTGCGAAGCCGGCGTTGATCTTCGCCATCCCGTGGCCCGGGATCTCCGCCGCCGTGTCACGCGGGATCGACAGGCGGCGCGACGTTCCACCACCCAGGCGCCACAACATGATCGTGTCGGAGTTGGCGGCGTTGGCGTTGTAGTTCGCGCCCGGCTCTTTTGAGCCGGGACCCGATGTGGGCCGGTTATCGGTACCCAGAATCAGGACGGTGTTGGCCGAAGTGACCATGTTGCCGCCGCCCGAGAGTTCGGCGAGCGCGGCCTTGGGCAGCGTCTGCTGCTGGCTAGAGCTGATCATGAACAGCACCAGCGAGAGGAGCAGCCAGGCCACGATCAGCCCCAGCAGTCCGAGGATCACCCGTTTCGGCGTGATCCGGTCGCGCCAGGTCCGAGGCCCGCCCGGGCGCGCCCGGCGCTCTCGCTCCGGAGCGCCCGGGAGGAGCACATCCTCCTCGCCGCGCAGCAGGGACTTGAGGCCTCGGGGACGTGCTCGGTACAGCCTGTAGGGGCGGCTATCACCGTTTGGGCCCGAGCGTCGCTCGCGCCCACTTTCGCGCCCATAGACCCGGTAGGGACGGTCCTCGACCGGCGCCCGGCTATCGCGTTCGTCGGGCATAGGGGTACTGCATATAGTGACGGCTATGCCGGCTCGACGCACAATCGGCGTCGACATGGGCGGGACGAAGCTTCTTGCCGGCGCGGTCGGGCCCGGTCTCGAGGTGCATCACCGCGCGCAGCGTTCGCTGAAGGGTCTCGACCAGTCGTCGCTCCTTGATGTGGCAGTCCATGCGGTTGCCGAGGCCCGCGACGCGGCGGGAGGCGAAGTGGCCGCGGTGGGATTCGGGATCCCCTGCCTGATCGATCAGCGAACGGGTAGGGCGGTGATCGCCGTCAACCTCCCGCTGGCCGACATCCCGTTTGCGGACATCATGTCCGAGCGGCTTGGCATGCCCGCGTTCGTGGACAACGATTCCAACGTGGCGGTGCTGGCCGAGCACCGCGCGGGCGCGGCCCGTGGCGCCGACGAGGTGGTGATGCTGACCGTCGGCACCGGGATCGGTGGCGGCCTCGTGCTGGGGGGCGAGCTGTACCGCGGCTCGGTGGGGGCGGCCGCTGAGCTCGGGCACGTGGTCATCGATATGGACGGCCCCCGCTGTCAGAAGAACTGTCCTAACCGGGGCTGCGTCGAGGCGCTGGCGTCGGGTACGGCGCTCGAGCGCGAGGCCCTGCACGCCGCTCACGAGGATCCCCGATCGGGTCTGGGCCGCGCGCTGGCGGCCGGGCGTGAGCTGACCGGGCCGCTTGTGACCGAGCTGGCCCATGACGGGGATCCGGCGGCGGTCGCTGTCATCACGCTGATCGGGTCTCGCCTCGGCGTGGCTATCAGCAGCCTGGTCAACATCTTCAACCCGCAGGTGGTGGTGATCGGCGGCGGTGTCATCGCTGCCGGGGAGCTGCTGTTGCGACCTGCGCGGGCTGAGGTCGCGGCCCGCGCGCTGCCGCCTTCGCGCGATCTGGTGCGCATCGTCGCCGCCCGCTTCGGCGTGGAGGCAGGGATGATCGGCGCCGCCGCGCTGGCGTTCGATCGGCTGGCCGAGCGGGCTGAGGCGGCGTGAGCGGTCGCCTCATCGTCTGTCCCACGCCGATCGGAAATCTCGAGGACGTGACCCTGCGCGTTCTATCCGCGTTGCGGGAGGCGGACATAGTGGCCTGCGAGGACACACGTCGCACCCGCATCCTGCTCGACCGCTACGGCGTCATCGCCAAGCTCGAGAGCTATCACGAGCACAACGAGACGCAGAAGGCGGTCGAGCTTGTGGCCTCGATGCGGGACGGGGCGGTTGTCGCACTCGTATCCGACGCCGGCATGCCGCTCGTATCCGACCCAGGCTTCGTGCTCGTGCGCGCATGCATCGCCGCCGGGCTGGAAGTGGAGGTGCTCCCCGGGCCCTCGGCGGCGCTGGCTGCACTGGTGGCCAGTGGCCTGCCCGCCGAGCGCTGGCGCTTCGAGGGTTTTCTGCCGCGAAAGCGCGGAGACCTGCTGAACGCCTTCGCTGCTCCGGAGACGGTTGTGTCGTTTGAGTCCCCCCGCCGGCTGGCCAAATCGCTGGCCGCGCTGGCGTCGGTCGATCCCGACCGCCCGGTAGCGGTGTGCCGCGAGCTGACGAAGTTGCACGAGGAGGTGATTCGCGGCTCCGCCGCCGAGCTCGCCCGCCGGTACGAGGCGGACCCGCCGCGCGGGGAGGTGGCGGTCGTGATCGGTCCCGCCGCCGAGGCCGTGGGCGACATCGGTCCGGCGGTCGAAGCGCTCCGCCGGCTGGTGGCCGCCGGCGCCAAGCCCCGCCCGGCAGCGGCCGTGGTGGCCGAGCTGACGGGCGTAGCAGCCAACGCGCTGTATCGCGAGCTCGCGCGCTGAGGGCTACCGGCGGCGGATAGCCTTCTCCGTCCGGCCGATGTCGTTCTACGTCACCACTCCCATCTACTACGTAAACGCCGAGCCGCACCTGGGCCACGCGTACACGACGATCGCCGCCGACGTGCTGGCCCGCCACATGCGACAGCGCGGCGAGGACGTGTTCTTTTTGACCGGAACCGACGAGCACGGCGAGCCGGTCGCGGACGCTGCCCGCGCCCAGGGGCTGGAGCCCAAGGAGCTCGCCGATCGCAATGCCGTCCGTTTCCAGGCGCTGATGCCGCGGCTCGAGGCCTCGAACGACTTCTTCATCCGCACCTCGGATGAGGAGCACAAAGCGCGGGTGCAGGAGGTCCTTCAGCGCGTTCACGACAACGGCCATACCTACAAGGGCCTCTACGAGGGCTGGTACTGCCCGCGGTGCGCAGACTTCAAGGTGGAAAACGAGATCCTCGAAGGCAACCTCTGCCCGATCCACGAGATCCCGCTCGAGCGCCACCAGGAGGAGAACTGGTTCTTCCGGCTCTCGACCTTTCAGGAGCCGCTCGAGCAGCTCTACGAGCAGCATCCCGATTTCGTTATGCCGCCGCGGCACTACAACGAGGCCCGAGCATTCATCGCCCAGGGGCTGCAGGATGTCTCACTCAGCCGCGAGCGGCTGAAGTGGGGAGTGACGGTGCCCTGGGATCCGTCGCACGTCTTCTACGTGTGGTTTGACGCGCTGCTCAACTACTACACGGCGCTCGGCTACGCGAGGCCGGGGGAGGACCTGACGGCGGAGTTCTGGCCCGCGACGTACCACATCATCGGCAAGGACATCCTCAAGTTTCACACCGTTTTCTGGCCGGCGCTGCTGATGGCCGCTGACCTTCCCCTGCCGCAACACGTGTTCGTTCACGGCTTTCTGCTCGGCGCCGACGGACGGAAGATGAGCAAGTCGCTGGGGAACGTGCTCGACCCCTTCGAGGTGATGGAGCAATACGGGACAGAGGCGCTTCGCTTCTACCTGATGCGCGACGTCGCCTTCGGCGGCGACGGCGCCGTCGGCATGGACGCCGTGCGCGCCCGTCACGACGCCGAGCTTGCCAACGAGTACGGCAACCTTGCCAGCCGCACGCTGGCCATGATCGAGCGCTATCGGGAGGGCGTCATTCCCGTCGCCGGGACGGACAGGCAGCTGCGAAAGGAGTTCGACCCCCTCGGAGACGAGGTCGCCGCCCTGCTCAGCCGCGCCGAGGCCACGCAGGCCCTCGAGCTGATCTGGCAGCGGGTGCGGCGCCTGAACCGCTACGTCGAGGAGCGGGCGCCGTGGCAGCTCGCACGCCAGCCCCAGGACTCCGAGCGCCTCGACGAGACGCTGGCCACGCTGGCCGAGGGACTCCGCGTGGTGAGCCTGCTTCTGCACCCCTACATGCCGATGACCACCGAGCGGCTGCTCGGTGCGCTGGGCTCACCCTCAACCGACTACTCGGACGCGGACTTCCAGGATCGGGGGTCGGGATCGCGCATCAGTGCGCTCGCGCCTCTGTTTCCCAAGCGGGACTGACCGCTCTCAGTGATCGACAGTCACACCCATCTCAGCTTCTGCGAGCCTCCCGACACAGAGCTCGTCGAGGCCGCGACCGAGGCGGGCGTGCACCGAATCCTGACCGTGGGGACGAACGGCGAGAGCTGCCGGGCGGCGCTTCAGGCGGCCGAGGACTTTCCCCAGGTGTACGTCGCAATCGGCCGCCACCCCAACGAGGCGACCGGTTTCGATGACGCCGACCTGGCCGAGCTGAAGGCGCTCGCCGCCCACGAGAAGTGCGTGGCGATCGGCGAGACGGGTCTCGACTACTACAGAGACACCGCTCCCCCTGACGATCAGCGGCGGGCGTTCGCCGCCCAGATCGACCTGGCCCGCGAGACGCGCAAGCCGCTCGTGATCCACACCCGCGCGGCGGAGGCGGACACGCTCGCCACGCTGAGCGCAAACACGGATGGGATCAGGGTGATCCTCCACTGCTTCACGATGAGCGGCCATATCGACCAGTGCCTCGAGCACGATGACTGGTGGATCTCGTTTGCCGGCAACCTCACCTACCCAAGCGCCGGCGATCTGCGGGCGGCTGCCCGCCGCGTGCCGGCCGAGCGGCTGCTGGTGGAGACCGACGCCCCGTTCCTGTCGCCCCAGCCGGTGCGCGGGAGGCCCAACCAGCCGGCGCACGTCCGCCACACGGCGCAGGCGCTGGCCGTGGAGCGGGCGGTTCCGTATGCGGAGCTCGAGGCAGAGCTCGAGCGCTCGGCGGCCGAGCTGTTCGGCTGGTGACGCCGGCGCGCGCGTCACGTCGCGCGCGCGAGCGCGGCCAGAACTTCCTCGTCGATCGAAACATCCTCGGCGTGATCGAGCGCCTGGCCGAGGTCTCGCCGGAGGACGTCGTACTCGAGATCGGCGGCGGCATGGGGGTGCTATCGGAGCGGTTGGCCGCTCGCGCCCAGCACGTGCACGTGATCGAGATCGACCAAGGCTTGGAAGCGCCGCTCCGCGAGGCCCTGAGCCGGTTCACGAACGTCAGCTTGCGCTTCGCCGACGCGCTGCAGCTCGATCTCGCCGCGCTCGACCCGACTCCCAACAAGGTGGTCGCCAACCTTCCGTACGGGATCGCCGCAACCGTGATCCTCCGTACGATCGAAGACCTCCCGGCGGTTGCCCGCTGGGTGGTGATGGTCCAGCGCGAGGTCGGCGAGCGGCTGGCGGCCGCCGCCGGCACCGCGGCCTACGGGGCGCCCTCGGTGCTGGCTCAGCTGGCGTGCGACGTTCGCGTGCTGCGGCCGATCAGTCGCAACGTGTTTCGCCCCGTGCCGAACGTGGACTCGCTGCTGCTCGGGCTAGAGCGCCGCTCGCCCGCGCCACCGGCGGCCCTCAGACAGCTCGTCAACGCCGCCTTCGCCCACCGCCGAAAGGCGCTGGCCGGCTCCCTGCAACTCTCCCCGAGGGCCCCCGCCGACATCCGTGAGCGGGCTCGAGCGGCTCTGGCCGAGCTTGGACATCCGCCGGACGAGCGCGCGGAGCGGCTCACGCCGGAGGAGTTCAGGCGCCTCGGGGCGAAGCTCGCCGCGGGATGAAGCTAACCGCGCTGGCCCCGGCCAAGGTCAACCTCTGCCTGTTCCTGGGCCCGCCTCGCCCCGACGGCCGGCACGAGGTGGTGACGCTGCTCGAGTCGGTGTCGCTCGCCGACGAGCTCTCGCTGACGACCCGGGATGACGCGGGAAGGGACGAGCTCCATTGCCCTGGCGTCGAAGGACCGAACCTGGTGGCCACCGCACTGTCGGAGCTCCGCGCGGGCGGCTGGGACGCGCCGCCGGTCAGGATCGAGGTCCGCAAGCGGATCCCCGTCGCCGGCGGGATGGGCGGGGGCTCGGTCGATGCGGCAGCGGCGCTCCGATTGGCCGATGCCCTGAAACCCGTCCCGGGGGAGCTGATCGCCGAGCTGGCCGGGCGTCTGGGCACCGACGTGCCGAGCCAGCTTCAACCCGGCCTGGTCATCGGTACGGGAGCCGGCGACGAGGTTCAGCCCATGGGCCCGCTCGGCACCCACGCTCTGTTGATCCTTCCGCTGCCGCATCGCCTGGGCGCGGCGGAGGTCTACGCCGAGGCTGATCGGCTTGGCCTGCCCCGATCTCGCACGGAGCTGGAGCGAGCGTCGGGCGAACTTCGAGACGCCCTCGGTGCCGGGGAGGAGCTGGCGCCGCATCTGTTGGTCAACGACCTCCAGCCGGCGGCGATCTCGCTGTGTCCGCCGATCGGCGAGGCCGTCGACGCCGCCCGCGGCGCCGGCGCCGGGCAGGTGATGGTCTCGGGTTCCGGTCCCACGGTCTTCGGTCTGCTCTGGGGCCAAGACGCGCTGGAGCGCGCCAGGGCGCGCCGCGGCCTCCCTCGCCGAACGCTTTCCTGGCGCAACGTCCGCGTTCAGCGTCGACTCCCGTTTCGCCCGTCCCTGGGTTGCGGCACAATCCGACGAAGAACGATGAGTAACACGACGATCACCTATCTGGTCGGTGCCTGCCTCGGCGTCTTCGGTCTGACCGCGTTCTGCGCGCTCGTGCTCGCGCCGGCGATCAGCGCCTACCGGCGCCCGCTCGAGCGTGCGGCCGTCGTGGTCCTGTCGCTGTACGTGCTCGCCGCGCTGGTGGGCGCGGGGATCGTGGTCGGTGGGCTAGTCGTGCTCGAGTGGCCGCGACTGTTCTGAGCGGCCGCCCCCACCAGCCACTGATGACCGAGACCACCGGACGACCGACTCGTCGCGGGGCGGGCGGGCCCGACCTCCGCGCGCTCCAGGCGATCACCGATGCTGTGGAGGCCGGGGCCGGCCTGCCCGAGGTCCTTCGTGCCGCTTCGCGTGCCGTGGAGGCGAGCTTGATCCTGATCGACCGCTCGGGCGCCGTCCTGGCTGTAGCTGCACGCTCCCCGGCGGACGAGCGTTCGCTGATGCGCGGCGGCGAGAGCGTCCGGACAGTTGAGCTTCGTGTCGCCGAGGCGCCGGTTGGACAGCTGCGGATGCGTGCGCGGGAGGAGGCACCCGACGACTCCGTGCTGCGACTGGTCACGACGCTCATCGCATCTGAGGTGGAACGCGTCCGCGCGCCGGAACGGGCCTCCGAGGAGGCGGCGACGAGCTTTCAGCGGGCGGTGCTTTCGGGCCGCATCCAGAGCCGGGAGGACCTTCTGGCCCGGGGCAAGGAGCTGGGCTCGGATCTCGGTGCGGGTGGCTCTGTGCTGATCGTTCGCGCCCACCCGCGCAGCCCAACCGAGGAGGACTGGCGGCCGCGCCTGCTCGCCATCGCCGGGCGCGGCGTGCGCTCCGTGGCTCCCGGCGCGATCTCGGCCCCCAGCGACGACGACGCCGGCGAAGTCGTGATGCTCGTTCCGGGCGCCGACGGCGATACGGCCCGCCGCGCAACCGCCGCGGTGATCCGCGAGCTCGAGTCGGGGCTCCCCGGCTTTGCGTTCGCCCTCGGTCGCAGCCGCCACGCCGGCGATCCGCTGTCGCTGGGCCGAGCCCGCAACGAGGCGCTCCTGGCGGCGAACGTGGTGGAGGGTGATCCCGAGCGTTCGGCGCTGGCCTATGAGGAGAGCGGCACCTACCAGCTGCTGTTGCCGCACATGAACGACCCGGGCGAGCTGCAGCGCTTCTACGACGAGACCGTGCGCCCGCTCGCCGCCTACGACGAGCAGTATGAGACCGACCTGCTGGGCACGCTGTCGACGTTCCTCGACTGCGATGCCAACGTCAACGCAACGGCAGCGCGGCTCATCACCCACCGCCACACGATCCGCTACCGCTTCGAACGGGTGCGCGAGCTGACGGGGCTCGATGTGTCCTCCACCGACGGACGCGAGAAGCTCTCGCTCGGGCTCAAAGCGATGCGCGTGCTGGGGATCGCCGTCCCCCGCGGTCCGGCCACCGAGCCCGGTGCCGAGGGGGGGCGTGTGCCGCGTCAGGGTTGACGCTCTGAGAATCGGGTAGATCGAGCCAGAGCGAAGTAGCCGTGCGCGACAGCGGCGGTGGGTCGCTGGCGCGAGTGCGCGAAACCCTCACTCGGGAGGAGAGGGAATGTACAAACAGGTACTCGATCCGGTATCCCATTCACTGGGGCTGACGTCGATCTTTGCCGTCCTGCCGCTGCTGACCCTTTTCATCCTGCTGGGGGTGGTCCGGCTGAAGGCTCAGTGGGCGTCGCTTGCGGCGCTAGCTGTGGCCTTGATCGTCGCGCTTGCCGTCTACAGCATGCCGGTTGGGCAGGGCTTTGACTCCGCCGCCGAAGGGGCGGCGTTCGGCTTCTTCCCGATCATGTGGATCGTCATCAACGCCCTGTGGATCTACAACCTCACGGTCGAGACAGGGCATTTCGCCGTCTTGCGCCGGGCGTTCACCCGCGTTTCGACGGACATACGCATACAGGCGGTGATGATCGCCTTCTGCTTCGGTGCCCTGCTCGAGGCCCTGGCGGGTTTCGGCACGCCGGTGGCTATATGCGGAGTGATGCTCGTCGCGTTAGGGATGAAGCCGATCAGGGCGGCGGCCGTGGCGCTCGTGGCCGACACCGCACCAGTGGCCTTCGGCGCAATCGCCATCCCCATCATCACCCTGGCCCAGGTCACGGGCCTGCCCAAGAACATGCTGAGCCAGATGGTCGGACGGCAGTGCCCGCTGCTTGCGCTGCTCGTGCCGTTCGCCCTGGTGTTCATGGTTGGCGGGCGGCGCGGGCTGCGCGAGGTGTGGCCGGCCGCACTGACCGCCGGGCTGGCATTCGCCGCCATGCAGTTCGCGGCCTCCAACTACATCTCGCCCGAGCTGACCGACATCCTCGCTTCGCTGACGTCGGCCGCGGCGCTGTTCGCACTGATGCAAGTGTGGTCGCCGGCAGCTCCGGAGGACGTGGCACCTGTCGCCGCCAAGCCTTCGATCGCCGGCGCAGCAACGCACGACGCCTCGCTCGAGCGCCGCAAGGCTGCCGACGAGGGCCGCCCGCTGCCGCGCATCGACACGATCATGGCCTTTGCGCCCTACGTGATCCTGATCATCGTGCTCGGGATTTGCAGCCTGCACAGCGTCACGGCCCAGCTCGATAAGGCCACCACCGCGTTCAAGTGGCCCGGGCTGCACGTGATCAACGACAAGGGTAAGGCGCCCACCAGCGAACTGTTCAAGCTGAACTGGCTGACCGCCGCTGGGACGCAGCTACTCGTGGCTGGCATCCTCAGCGCAGCCGTTCTCAGGGTGGGGCCGCGCCGCATCGTTGCTACCTATCTACGGACCCTCCAGACACTGATCTGGCCGATCGTCACGGTCTGCGCCGTGCTCGCGCTGGCCTACGTCATGAACCTCTCGGGCCAGACGATCACGCTTGGCACTTGGGCTGCCGGCGCGGGCGGTGCATTCGCCTTCCTCTCACCACTGATTGGCTGGTTCGGTACAGCCGTCACCGGGTCAGATACCTCCACCAACTCCCTGTTCGGCGCGCTTCAGGTGACCGCGGCCAAGCACGCCCAGCTCTCGGCGGTGCTGCTGGCAGGGGCCAACAGCTCGGGCGGTGTGCTGGCCAAGATGGTCTCCCCCCAGAACCTGGCGATCGGCGCGGCTGCCGTGGGCCTAGGCGGCAAGGAAGGCGACATCTTCCGCCACGTTGTTGGCTGGAGCATTGCGCTGATCCTCTTGATGGCGATCCTGGTGCTGCTCCAGTCGACCGGTGTTCTGTCGTGGATGGTGCCCTAGAGGCAGTGATGCCACGGGCGCTCGTGTTCGACGTGTTCGGGACGCTCGTCGATTGGCGTACGCACATCGCCAAGGCATTCGCGAGGTACGAGGTCCCCGGCGACCCGGAGGAGTTGGCCGACGCCTGGCGAGCGCGCTACGCACCGATCCTGATGGAGGTGAACCAGGGGTCGCGGCAGTGGGCAAACTTCGACGAGCTACACCTGGCGACGCTCGACGACCTGCTCTCCGAGCGCGCTCAGCAGCTCCCGGACGAGGTCAAACGTCACCTGGTGGCGGCCTGGCACCGCCTCGACCCCTGGCCGGATGCGCGGCCGGGGCTCGAGGCGCTGCGGCGCGAGCACGTGACCGCGGCGTTATCGAACGGCCACACCGCGCTGCTGATCGACCTGGCGCGCCACGGTGGACTGCGCTTCGATGCCCTGCTGTCCGCGGAGCTTGCGGGCGCGTACAAGCCGGCGGCCGAGGTCTACCTCACGGGGGCCCGGCTCCTGGCCGTCGCGCCGCAGGATCTGATGCTGGTGGCGGCCCACCCCTGGGACCTCAAAGGCGCCCGCGCAGCCGGGCTGATGACCGCATTCATCGACCGTCCGCTGGAGTACGGCCCCGGCTCGCCGGCGCGCGAGGACCCCGACGCCGATGAGTCAGTATCGAGCCTCGACGAGCTCGCCGGTCGGCTGGCGCGTTGAATCTCAGTGGCGGCGCTCGCTCTCAGCGAGCGCCGCCTCCACGTTCTGCGCCGCGAGCTTGCCTGCCACCTCCAGCGGCTCGGTCGAGCGCAGGGCCCGGGCCAGCACGAACGCTCCCTCCAGCGCGGCCAGCATGCTGATCGTCAGCTCGCGGGCCTTCTCCTCGCTCAGGCCGGCCTCGGTGTGGCGCGCGGCGCCGGCTGCGATCCAGCGCTCGAACACCTCCGCGCAGGCCGCTCGCATCGTCTCGCTGCTGCTTGAGACCTCGAGTGCAA
The DNA here is from genome assembly GCA_963822735.1 of uncultured Actinomycetes bacterium. GTDB lineage: Bacteria > Actinomycetota > Thermoleophilia > Solirubrobacterales > Solirubrobacteraceae > Palsa-465. The sequence continues at coordinate 67,286 of CAWGIU010000004.1, read as the reverse complement.
CTGTGGCGATGGGACAGGCGTCGACGTAGTCGCTCTCCCGGAGGTTCTCTGCGGCGGCGGAAAAGAAGGTCCGGACCCCGCTGACAAGGTCCGGCGCCGGATCGAACACCGCCGGAACCAGTAGCTCGTACAGCGCGCCCGAGACCCGGATCGCCTCTGCTCCCAGCTCCTCCTTGCCCCCAGGGAAGAAGTGGTACAGCGAGCCGAACGGCGCCTTGGCGGCCTCGACGATCTGCTTGACGCCGGTGCCGTTGTAGCCCTGGCGCCGGAACAGCTCCGCGCTCGCCCCCACGATGCGCTCACGGGTACTTGACATGCCTGTAGTCTATCGCTAGAGCGATCAATCTAGTACGAGAACTGGAGGTGCCGATGGTCCTCTCGTGGTTTGCGAAGCAGCTTCTGACGCGCGTCATGGCCCGCACGCGGGCCGGTGACATCAGGCCAACCCTGGCGCTCGATCACGCCGACGTACGGTTCACGTTTCCCGGCGATAGCTCGTGGTCGGGCACGTTCAACGGCAAGGAATCCGTGCGGCGCTGGCTCCAGCGTCTGACCCAGGTCGGACTCAAGACATTCCCTGAAGAGGTGGTGGCAGTCGGGTTCCCGTGGAACACCACCATCTGTATTCGGGGGCATGATCACCTTCGCTCACCCGAAGGCGAGACGGTCTATGAGAATCGGTTCGTGATCTGGGCCAAGCTGAAGTGGGGGCGGGTCAGGGACTACGAGGTCTACGAGGACACGCAGAAGGCCAAAGCGCTCGACGAGTGGCTCGGCGTCAACGAGCACCGGCTGGTGGCCGCGAGCGCGAACTGATCAGCCGGTCCGCTCGTCGCTTGGACGCATCCGGCACCAGCTTGCCGAAGTTCGAGCGATGTCTGACCACCCACTGATAGGCGCGCTCGGTCAGGTCGGGCGCCGCGGCCAGCAGCTGCGCCGGAAACCGGCCGCCCTGGAGCTGGCGCAGCAGCGGTGGGGCGGCGGCCCCGGCCGACCGGCGCGTTCCGTCGGGGCCGATCAGATGCCAGGAGCTCATTCGCTGCTCCGGGCTTAGGTCTGAGAGCAGCTCGTCGGCCGCCGGCGTGCCGAGCTTCAAGGGACGAACCACGCCCCGGCGATCGGCCCGCAGGACCCAGCCCAGCGACCAGCGACAGAAGCCGCAGTCGGCGTCGTAGAGCAGGATCCACTCAGTAGGATCGCGCCCGATGTCGGTAGGGATCATCACGGGCTCAGGTACGCATGCGCTTCCCGCGTTCGATGATCCGGAACCTGTCTCGGTCGGGACGCCGTTCGGCGAGGCGTTAGTCACGCGCGGAAGTTACGCCGGCGCCGCGGCGCTTCACGTTTCACGCCATGGGGCCGGGCACGTGCGCCTCTCAAACCAGGTGACTCACCGCGCCAACATCTGGGCACTCAAGGAGCTCGGCGCCGACGCGGTGCTCGCCTGCACCGCCTGTGGCGCCGTCGATCCAGCGATCGAGCTCGGCACGCTGATCGTCTTCGACGACCTTCACTTCATCTCCAACCGCTTGTCCGATGGATCGCTGTGCACATTCTTCGAGCAGCCGGGCGACCCGATGCGAGGGCACTGGATCCTGCACGGCGGACCGTTTTCACCCGAGCTCCGTGCCGCGCTTTTGCAGGCGGCGACCCAGGCCGGGCACGCCGCCCGCGACGGCGGCGCCTATGGCCACGTCGACGGGCCGCGCTTCAACACTCCTTCCGAGATCGCCCAGCTCGCGCGCTGTGGCGTTGTCGCCGTCAGCCAGACGGCGGGGCCGGAGACGGTGCTGTGCGGAGAGCTCGAGCTTCCCTACGCCCTGGTCGGTTATGCCACGGACTACGCCAACGAGGCCAGACCGGGCGAGCCAACGCCGGTGGAAACGTTGTTCGAGCTGATGGGGCGCAGCACCGCCGTCTTCGCCGAGGTGATCCGCGGTGCGCTCCTCGCGGTCTCCGGCGCGCGCCCGTCGGCTGCGGGCACCATGTTTCGCCTCGGGCAATGACGTCGGCTGCCGACCCGGCGGTGTTGATCATGGCGCGGGCACCTCGACGTGGCGAGGTGCGACGGGCGCTCGAGCCGCTGCTGGGGTCGGCGCGCTGTGCCGCGCTGCAGGCGGCGCTGATCTTGCAGACGACCGCCTGGGCCCGGGACCTTGCTCCAAAGAGCGTGTTCGTCGCCCACGAGCCCCCCGACGCGCTGGCCGAGATCCGTCGGCTCACGGGGCGGGCCGTCGCCCTGTTTCCCCAGAACGGTGACGGGATCGCCGCCCGGCTGGCGGACGCAGCAGCCCGCGTCTTCGCCCAGCACGAAGGGCCTCTCTTGATCGTCTGGCCCGACCTTCCACGGATGCGCCCGGATCACGCCACCGCCGCGCTCGGCGACATCGCTGCCGGCTGCGACGTGGTCCTCGGCCCGGCGATCGACGGCGGCTTTTATCTGATCGCCATCCGCCGGCCCCTGCCGCAGCTGTTCGCTCTGCCGGAGAACGCCTGGCGCAGCCGGGATGTGATGACCATGGGCCTCGCCGCCGCGCGCGAAGCTGGCCTCGAGATCGGTCTGCTGCGCACCGAACGCGCACTTCACCGCCCAGCAGATGTCCGCGCCGCGCTCGCCGATCCGCTGCTGCCCGAGGAGCTGGGGCGGGTATTGGGGCGGGGATGACGTGCTCGGGCGGGGTGACGGCAGGCCGGCGGCTATGGGCTAACGTGCCAACGGTCGGTCTCCCGATTTACTGGGGAGTGGTGTAACGGCAGCATATGGGGTTTTGGTCCCCAGGGTTCCGGTTCAAATCCGGGCTCCCCAGCTCCTGATTCGAGGCTGGGCGGAAACGTCCATGTATGAGACGTTTTCCGCCCACCCTCCTCCAATCGACCGTTACGCCGGGAGCCGTGGCTGATTTGATCGCCTCCGAGGTTCGTCTCCGCTTCCAGCCGCCCCTCGACGCCGCCGGCCTGCTCCAGTTCTTAGCCCGCCGGGCGATCAGCGGGGTGGAGGAACCGTTGCCGGGCGGTCACCGGCGCAGCCTGCGGCTCGCTCACGGCGCGGGGGTGCTCGAGCTGGAGTTCCAACAGCGACGGGTCGCCGCCAGATACTGGCTCGAAGACATCCGCGACCGCGAGGAGGCGATCACGCGGACCCGCGCGCTGCTCGATCTCGACGCCGAGCAGCAGGAGATCCTCGATGCGCTGGGAGACGACGAGCTGATCGGGCCGCTCGTCCGCGCCAATCCGGGTCTGCGCGTACCGGGGAGCACGGACGCCAATGAGGTCGCGGTGCGTGCCGTGCTCGGCCAGCAGGTGTCGCTCGCCGGGGCGGCCACTTTGGCCGCGCGGCTGGTCGCCGCCTACGGCCAGCCACTTCCGCAGCCGGTAGGCGCCGTGACGCATGTCTTTCCGAGCCCGGCGGTCCTCGCTGAAGCCGACCCCGCTCACCTGGCGATGCCCGCCGGGCGTAAGCGCGCCGTGTACGCGCTGACCTCGGCGCTCGCCGCGGGTGAGCTCAGGTTGAATCCGACCGCCGAGCACCATGAGGTTCGCCAGCGCCTGCTGGCGCTTCCCGGCGTCGGGCCCTGGACCGCCGACTACATCGCCCTGCGCGCGCTGCGCGACCGCGACGCGTTCCTCGCGAGCGACCTCGGCATCAGGCGCGCGCTGGCCGCCATGGGCCAGGACGATCGCCCGGCGGCGATCGAGCGACTCGCCGAACGCTGGCGCCCTTACCGCGCATATGCGTTTCAGCACCTCCTGACGGCTACGATCCCCGCGTGAGCGCGCCCGTGGTCGTGATCCTCGCAGCGGGGGAAGGCACGCGCATGCGATCGAACGTGCCAAAGCTCCTTCACCCGCTTTGCGGTCGCCCGCTGCTCGCCTGGCCCCTGGCGGCGGCCCGCGAAGGCGGCGCCGGCAGAATCGTGGTCGTCGATGGCCCGGCACGCCGGCTCGCGCAGTCACTCGACGGCCAGGTGGCGGTCGCCGTGCAGGCGCGGCCGCGAGGCACCGCCGACGCGGTGATGGCCGCCGCAGAGCACATCGACCGCGGCTCCACGGTGATCGTGCTGAATGGCGATGCGCCGCTGGTCAGCGCGCAGACGATCGCGGACCTGGCCCAGGCCCACGCCCGCTCCAGGGCCGCGGCGACAATCGCCACCGCGGTGCTCGACGATCCGAGCGGCTACGGGCGCGTGATCAGGGCACCCGACGGGACGGTCGACCGCGTGGTGGAGACCAAGGCGCCCGGCGACGCCAGCGAGCTCGAGCTGCGGGTGCGGGAGGTGAACACCGGCCTCTACGCCTTTGACGGCGGCGAGCTGCTCGAGGCCGCTGGAGCGTGTCCAGGCAGACAACGCCCAGGGGGAGCTCTACCTTCCCGACGTCCTGCCGCTGATCCGCACGCATGAGCGCTCGGTGGTGGCCTATGAGCTGGAGGATCCGCTCGAGACGCTGGGCGTCAACGATCGCGTCGACCTGGCCCAGGTGCGCGCGGTGGCGCAGGGCCGCATTCATCGGCGTCACCTGCTGGCCGGTGTGACGATCGTCGATCCGCACTCAGCGGTGATCGATGCAGACGTCGAGATCGGTCCCGACGCGGTCATCGCTCCGTTCACGAGCCTCCACGGCACGACGCGCGTCGGCGAGGGCGCGGCGGTCGGGCCGCTGTCGACGCTGGTCGACGCTCGGGTGGGAGAGCACTCGCGCGTGATCCACTCGTACATCGACGGTGCCGAGATCGGCGACCGGGTGAGCGTTGGGCCGTTTGCCTACCTGCGGCCGGGCACCATCCTGCGCGAGGGCTCCAAGGCGGGGACATTCGTGGAGATCAAGAATTCCGATGTCGGTGCCGGGGCGAAGGTGCCGCACCTGTCCTACATCGGCGACGCCGACATCGGCGAGCGCACGAACATCGGGGCGGGCACGATCACCGCCAACTACGACGGCAGGCGCAAGAACCGCACGACGATCGGCGCAGAGGCGTTCGTCGGCGTGGACAACGCGCTGATAGCCCCTGTATCCATCGGCGATGACACCTACACGGCCGCTGGCTCGGTGATCACCGACGATGTCCCGCCCGGGGCGCTGGGTGTGGCGCGCGCCCGGCAGCGGAACGTCGAGGGCTACATGGAGCGCCGCCGCCGTGACCCTGAGCAGGAGGGCGACCGATCGGGCTCGGGCGAGGATGACTGACCGCACCCCGGCGTACACTCGCTGCCGATGAGCCTGTTGCAGGAGCAGACCGCGCCGGTCGACCTGCAGGTCGAGTCCAACAAGCGCCTGATGCTCGTCGCAGGGCGCGCGAACCCCGAGCTCGCGGGCCGGATCGCCGACAAGCTGGGTGTGGGACTGGCGCCGATGGAGCACAAGACGTTCTCCAACGGCGAGGTCTACTGCCGCTTCGAGGACTCGGTGCGCGGTGCCGACGTGTTCATCGTCCAGCCCACGTGCGAGAACCGGGCCGAGGGGCTGAGCGCCAACGACGCGTTGATGGAGCTGCTGATGATGGTCGACGCCGCCGTCGGCGGCTCGGCGCATCGGGTGATCGCGGTGACGCCCTGGTACGGCTACTCGCGCCAGGACAAGAAGTCGGCCCCGCGTGAGCCGATCAGCGCCCGGCTCGTGGCCCGGATGCTCGAGTCCTCCGGTATCGACCGGATCCTGACGATGGATCTTCACTCGGGACAGATCCAGGGCTTCTTCCAGAAACCGTGCGACCACATGACGGCCCTGTTCATGCTGACGCAGTACTTCGCGGACCTGGCGCTCGAGGATCTCGTGGTCGTGGCGCCCGACGCCGGACGCGTGAAGCTGAACAAGAAGTTCGCCGCCGAGATCGGCGCCGACCTGGCGATCCTCAACAAGGAGCGCCCGGCGCAGCAGGTGGCGGAGATCGGCTACGTGATCGGGGACGTCGAGGGGAAGACCGCGGTGCTCGTCGACGACATCATCGACACGGCAGGCACGCTCAAGGCGGCGGCCCAAGCGGTCCACGACGCCGGCGCCCGCCGCGTGTATGCCGCCGCCACCCACGGCGTGTTCTCCGGGAACGCCTGGGAGAACCTGGGCTCTGCGCGCTTCGAGCAGGTGGTGGTCACCGACACGATCCCGCTCCCACCGGGCGCGCCGGACAACGTGCGTGTGCTCGGCTGTGCCGACCTGCTGACGAACTCGATCCGCCAGATCTTCACCGACGGGTCGGTCAGCCAGGTGTTCGGCGGCGAGAATCAGCTGTTCTGAGGGCAGCCGGGGCTGACCGCTGGGCGAGCGCGACGACCCCATCCTCGGCGCGAGGATCCAGAGCGAGCGCGCGCGGGAGCTCATGGAGCTGCTCGGCTTGAGCGAGGAGGAGCTGTGCCGGGTGCTCGACGTCGATCCCCTGACGCTGCTCTCCGGCCAGCTCGAGCACCGCAGCGAGCTGCCGATCCTGCTCACCCTGCTGGCGGAGGCCCGCGAGCGCGCCGGGGCCGCGGTGCTGCGGCGCTGGGTGCGGGCCGCGGGGGCGCACGGGAGGCCGATCGACCTGCTCGGGCGGCGAGACTTCGCCGCCTTCGAGGACGCCGTCTCAGACCTCGCCGAGCGGGGCTTCGTGCTGCGCGGCGGCGGGGGATGAGGCTGGGCGGATAAGCGACGCCAGGCGTCGCTTATCCGCCCAGCCTGCCCGAGGGACGCTCGCGGCAGCTACCCCTCGCCCAGCTACTCCTCGTCCTCGTCCCTGCGCTTCGCGCGCTCCTCGCCGGGCCAGAAGCCGGTGAGGTAATGGAACGAGTGGGCGCTGGCACGATCGGCGGCCGCTTTGGCGCCGGCCAGCGTCGCGGCCTCCAGCGCCGCGGCACCGACCACCTTTGCCACCGGCGCCTCGCGGATGGTGCCGGCCGGCGGCTCTGCCTCGTCGATCTTCGACCACACGGCCTTGAAGATGCTCTGTCCGATCTTGGCCGCGATGACCCCGGCGATGATCGCGAACGGCTTGTAGAGGATCTTCATTTCGAGTGCAGCCTACCCGCCCGGGCAGCGGAGCAGACGTGAGTGAGTCACCTACCGGCCCACAACCGCCGCCGCTGGGTAAATACTTTGCGAAGGGCGACATGCCAGACGACGACCGGATCGACGACGAACAGGCTGCAGAGGAGCTGCTGCGCCGGGCGCTGCTCGATGAATCGTCGTCGGTGGCCGTGTCGCTGAAGATCGGTGACCTGCCGGTTACCGACGCGGTGACAGTCATCTTCCACGGCCGCCGTGACCTCGGCACGCTGCAGACCTATGTGGCCTACGGGAGCATGGGCGCCGGCTCACGGGTGGCGGCCAGCGAGCTGCTGCGCGTGCCGTGTGACCTTGATCTGGCCGACGCCGGCGACCGCGACGAGGCCGAGCAACTCTACGCCGAGCAGGCGACCGCCCTGCGCGACGCGTTGCTCAGCGCCGACACGGTGCTCGACGTCTGGCGCGAGCCTCTCGATGAGCTGAGCGACGGCGCCCTGACCGTCGACCACTCCGTGGAGCTGTCCGTCCGGCTGCCCGCGCCGCGCCTTCTGCCAACGGCGCTGGTGGCGCCCGATCGGCAACTCCTCGTCACCCCCGTGTGCACCGCCAGGACGCTGGCCGAGGGCCGGCCGCCGATGGGTATCGCCTGCGTGCAACCCGACTTGATCCGCGTCTATCCATTGGCCGACGACCCGGAGCGTTGCGTCAAGGACTTTCTGCAGCTCGCCGCCCGGCACGCGCAGGTACTCGCCGAGCGTCTCGCTCATCAGGAGGCATCGGTGGAGCGCTTCCTGGAGATCTCTGACGGCAGATAGCCTCAGGCGCCGTGCGGCGCGGTCGGCTCATCATCCTCGTCATCGTCGGCGTCCTGCTGTTCGTGGCCATAAGCGCGTTGCTGGCGCGGGCATTCAGTGCCAACTCAGCAGAGCAGTCGGCGATCACGGCGCTGGTGAAGGCCGAGGCCGCCGGTGACGCCCATCAGATGATGCTGAAGATCGCCGCCTGCTCCCAGCAGGCGGCGTGCCGCACCAGGGTGGCAGCCGACGCCAGCAGCCTGAAGCGCTCGGGCACGGTGTCGATCATCCAGCTTCAGCCGTCGACCACCTTCTCGCTGGGTCCCAAGCTGGGGACCGCCAGGGTGGCCTGGAGCGCCGGCGGATCACTGCCGATCGTCCAGTGCGTCCGCGTGCGGCGCTCCGGCAACGTGCTCAGCGGACTGAACGTGCGGCTGCTCGAGCTCAGCGAGCGGATCAAGAGCGACGCCGCTTGCCCACCGCGCTACTGAGCGTTGCGCTACTGACTGCGAACGGGGGTCCGCTCCGGCTCGCGCGCCGGTCGCCGCTCGGGCCGCGGCAGGAGATCGGGGAGCTTGCGCCCGTCGCGCAGGCGAACAGACGCCGGGTTCGCGTCGGGCAGCGGCATGCCGCCCCAGGGCCGGTCCGAAGGCTCCGGTGGACGACTGGGCTTGTTGCCCCAGCCATCGTCCGAGCCCCGGTCGCTTCCGCGACGATCCCGCTCGGTGTCCTGGCGCATGGCGAGCACCATCAGCACCGCGACGCCCGCCAAGCCCAGCAAGTGCATCCCGCCGACCATCAGCAGCAACTGGTACTCCCCCGACATACACAAAGGTTACCGCGCGCGCAAAGTGCCGAAACCGGTCCGACAGAGCCCGCCACGGGGCAGCGGCACACACGCGCTAGCATCGACCGCCGCCATGGCCACCGCCACCAGCAAGCTGTCCGTAAGCAGGCGCGATCCCTCGGGTTCGCGCGGCGCCCGGCGCTTGCGACGTGACGGCCATGTGCCCGGAATCGTCTACGGCGGCGGACAGGAACCGATCGCCTTCCAGGTCGACGCGCGCGTGCTGCGACAGGTGCTGGCGCACGCCGGCGCCGTGCTCGACCTGAGCATCGACGGCGAGGACTCGACGCCCGTCGTCGTCAAGGAGCTCTCCCGCCATCCGGTCGGCGGCACCGCGGTTCACGTCGACCTGCTGAGGGTACGGCTCGACCAGGAGATCCAGGCCACGGTGGTGCTTGAGCTGATGGGCACCGACGACGCCCCGGGCGTCAAGGAGGGGGGCGTGCTCGAGCACGTCACACGCGAGCTGACGATCGAGGCGCTGCCGAACGACATCCCCGACTCGATCGGGCACGACGTCTCAGAGATGCAGATCGGCGACACCATCACCCTGGCCCAGGTGACCCCGCCCGCGAACGTCAAGCTCCTCGACGACGAGGAGACGGTCGTGGCCACGCTGACGCCGCCACGGCTGCAGGTCGAGGAGGAGCCCGAGATCGAGGAGGAGACCGAGCTCGTGGGCGAGGGTGAGGAAGCGCCCGAGGGCGCGACGCCCGAGCAGGGCGAGGGCGAGCAGGAATCAGAGTCCGGCGGCGAGTAGGCCCTCGTGCGATTCGGGGGCGGGGCTCCCGCGGACTGGCTGCTGGTCGGCCTCGGTAACCCGGGCGCCGAGTACGAGCGGACCAGGCACAACATCGGGTTTGAGGTGGCCTCGGCGCTCGCCGCGCGTTGGCAGCTGCCAAGGCCCAGGTCGAGATACCGCGGGCTGTTGAGCGAGGGGCGCACGGGCCCCGGCGGGCCGCGGGTGGCGATCCTCTGGCCGCAGACTTATATGAACGACGCTGGGCGCTCGGTGGGCCCCGCGCGCGGAGCGCTGAAGGTCGAGCTCGAGCGGGTGCTCGTGATCCACGACGAGATCGACCTGCCGTTCGGGGAGATCCGCGAGCGGGTCGGCGGCGGGCTGGCCGGCCACAACGGGTTGAAGTCGATCAGGCAGGCCCTGGGCTCGCCCGAGTTTGCGCGCGTGCGGATCGGCGTCGGGCGGCCTGAGACCACCGATCCCGAGCGCGTGGCGGCGTACGTCCTCAGCCGCTTCAGCGAACCTCGGGAGCAGGTCGCAGACCTGATCGCGCAGGCGGCGGACGCCGCCGAACGGGTGGTGCTGGGCTCCTAGACTCGATAACTAGATGCTCGCGCCGCTGCTCCGCCACGCCGAAGAGGACCCGCAGACCGCCGCCCTGGCCGGCGAAGGCGGCCGCGCATTCGTATCCCAGTCGCTGCGGCCCTATCTGCTGGCCGCGCTGCTTGACCAGGCTCCCCAGCACCCGGCCATCGTCGTGGCCGGCGATGATCGCGCGGCGCGCGATTTAGCCGCGGCGCTCAAGGCCTGGCTCGAGCCGCGCTCCGTGCGGTTCTATCCGAGCCGCGGCGTAACTTACGAGTCACACTTGGCCCCACCGCCGCACCTGGTGGGGCTACGGATAGCTGCACTCGATTCCCTGTTGGGGGGGTCGGGAGCGCCTGAAGCCGGCGGCGCGCCGGTGGTCGTGGTCAGCGCAGTCGCCCTGTCGGAGAAGGTCCCAGACCCTGCGCTCAGGCCTCACGGCTTCCGGCTGGTCAAAGGCGAGCTGATCGACCTGGACGAGACGGCGCGGGAGCTTGTCGCCGCGGGGTACGAGCGCGTGGAGCAAGTCGATGACCGCGGACAGTTCGCGATCCGCGGGGGCCTGCTCGACCTCTATCCGGCCACCGAGGATCGCGCGGTGCGCGTTGAGCTGTTCGGCGATGAGATCGAGTCGCTCAGATGGTTCTCCACCTTCACCCAGCGCTCGCTGGAGGAGTCGGAGCAGGTGGAGGTGGCGCCCGCCGCCGAGCTGGACGAGGAGCACCGGGAGCTGGCGGAGATCGCGGCGCTGGAGGATGCCGCCGACCGCCCGGACATCGCCGAGCTGCTGCCGCTGGAGAGCTTTCACCCGCTGCTCGAGCTGGTACCCGCAGAGGCGCAGGTGGTGGTGGCAGGCGACGAGGACGTGGCGCCGGCGCTGGCCGACCACTGGCAGGACGTCACGGCGGCCTTCCCCGACGCAGAGACCCACCAGCTGTATGTGGACCCCGAGGAAATCGGCAGCGCGCTCGAGCTCCGGGCGCGTGTCCGGCTGTCGAGCATCGACCAGGACCAGCCGTTTCAGTTCCGGGCCCAGACGGCCGACCTCCAGGCCCGCGCGCTCAAAGACGCGGAACCCGAGCTGGAGAAGCTGATCCGCTCCGGCTACCGCACGGTGGTGGCCTTCCCCCATCGGGGCGAAGGCGAGCGGGCCGCATACAACCTCGGGCGGCTCAAGGTGGCCTGGCTCGATGGACAAGAAGAAGGGCCGGCGCCCCCGGTGGGGGCAGCCGGCCCTGTATTTACACAGGCCCGCCTACAGACCGGCTTCATCGCCCCCCAATTCCACCTGGCCGTGATCCCCGAGCACCGGCTGTTCCGCCGCCGGCGTGCGCCGGAGCGACCGCAGCGCGAGCGCCGCCGAGGCGTCCTGCGGAGCTTCACCGAGCTTCGCTCGGGCGACATCGTCGTGCACGAGGACCACGGCATCGCGCGCTTCGCGGGGTTCGACACGAAGACGGTCGCCGGGGTCACGCGCGACTACCTGTATCTGGAGTACGCGGGCTCGGACCGCGTGTTCGTGCCCGTCGAGCAGCTGGCCAAGATCAGCCGCTACGTGGGCGCCGGCGGCGAGCACCCGACGCTGTCGAAGCTCGGCGGCACGCGCTGGGAGACGCTCAAGTCGCGCGCCCGGCGCGCCGCCCAGGAGCTGGCCGGCGAGCTGCTCAACCTGTACGCCGAGCGCAAGCGCCGGGAAGGTCACGCCTTCGCTCCGGACACCGATTGGCAGCGGCAGTTCGAGGAGGCCTTCCCCTATTCGGAGACGCCCGATCAGCGCGACGCGATCGAGTTCGTCAAGGCCGACATGGAGGCGCCGCGGCCGATGGATCGCCTGATCTGCGGCGACGTGGGCTACGGCAAGACGGAGGTGGCGCTGCGGGCGGCGTTCAAGGCGGTCCAGGACGGCAAGCAGGTGTTGATGCTGGTGCCGACCACGATCCTGGCCCAGCAGCACTTCGGCACGTTCTCCGAGCGGCTCAAGGACTATCCGGTGACGGTGGAGCACGTGTCGCGCTTTCGTCCCGCCGCCGAGCAGCGTGCGTCGGTCAAGCGCTTCTCCGAGGGCCAGGTGGACATCCTGATCGGCACCCACCGCTTGTTATCCCGCGACGTGCGGGCCAAGGACCTGGGGCTGCTGGTGGTCGACGAGGAGCAGCGCTTCGGCGTCAAGCAGAAGGAGCTCCTGCGCCAGCTCAAGCTGCGGGTCGATGTGATCTCGATGAGCGCCACGCCGATCCCCCGCACGCTTCAGATGTCGCTGGCCGGCGTGCGCGACATCAGCGTGATCGAGACCCCGCCCGAGGGCCGGCGACCGGTCAAGACCTACGTCGGCGAGTACGACGAGGAGCTCGTGCGCCGGGCGCTGCAGCGCGAACGGATGCGGGAAGGCCAGGCGTTCTTCCTGCACAACCGGGTGGAGACGATCGACGAGACAGCAGAGCGGCTGCGGGGGCTGTGTCCGTCGCTGCGCTTCGAGGTGGCCCACGGGCAGATGGACGAGCGCACGCTGGAGCGGCGCATGCTGCGCTTCCTGCGCGGCGATGCCGATGTGCTGGTGTGCACCTCGATCATCGAATCCGGGATCGACATCCCGCAGGCCAACACGCTGATCGTGGAGCGGTCCGACACGTTCGGTCTGGCCCAGCTCTACCAGATCCGGGGGCGGGTGGGACGCTCGCGCGAGCGGGCCTTCGCCTACCTGCTGTACCCCAGCGCCGCGGCGCTCACGCCCGACGCCGCGCAGCGGCTGAGCGCTCTGTCCGACTACACCGAGCTCGGCGCCGGGTTCAAGATCGCCATGCGCGACCTCGAGATCCGCGGCGCCGGCAACCTGCTGGGCGACGAGCAGTCGGGCCACGTGGCGGCGCTCGGCTTCGAGCTCTACATGCAGATGCTGGACGAGGCCGTGGGCGCCGCTGAGGACGGCGCGGGACCCGAGGAGGAGTGGGAGCCGGTCCGCCTCGACGTCAGCGTCGACGCCTACGTGCCCGCGGACTACATCGGCTACGAGCAGGCCAAGGTCGACGTCCACCGCCGGATCGCGGCGAGTCGGGAAGTCGCGGAGCTGGTGGACCTACGTCGAGAGCTGGAGGACCGCTTCGGCCCGCTGCCCGACGCGCTCGAGAACCTGATCCTGCTCCAGCAGGCCCGGATCAAGCTGGGCCAGGCGGGTGCCCGCGCCGTCACCTTCCGCGGCGGTCGGCTGGCGGTGACGCCGATCGAGCTTCGCTCCGCGCAGGCGCGGCAAGTGCGCGATGAGATCCCCGAGGCGCTGTACGAGTCGGGGCGCTCGCAGCTCTCGGTCCGCGTACCCGACGAGCCCGGCAAGCGCTTCCCGGCCGTGGTGCGCACGGCGGACGTGCTGCTCTCGGTGATGCGGGAGGCCGAGGAGAACGAGGTCTCCGAGCAGGCGGCCTGAGCGCGCGCCAGCGGATAGGCTCCGCGGCGACATGCCCCACTACGACGTAGCAGGCAAGGTGGCGCTCATCACGGGCGGCGCCCAGGGCATCGGACTGGCCACCGCTGGGGCGCTAAGAAGGCGGGGGGCGAAGGTGGTGGTGGTTGACCTCGACCCGGACTCCACGGGCGGCGCCGCCGCGCAGCTGGGCGCCGGGGAGGCGCTGGGCATCGCCGCCGACGTGACCGACCGCGAGGCGATCAACGGCGCGGTGGAGCAGGCGGTCGAGCGGTTCGGCGGCGTGGACATAGTGATGGCCAACGCCGGTATCGCGCCAAAGCTGGCGACCACACGAGCGATGGCCACGGAGGAATTCGAGCGGGTCGTGGAGGTCAACCTGCTGGGGGTCTACCGCACCGTACGGGCTGCGTTCGACCAGATCGTGCAACGCCAGGGTCAGGCGGTGCTGGTCTCGTCGGTCTACGCCTTCGTGAACGGGATGCTGCAGTCGCCGTATGCGGTCGCCAAGGCTGGCGTTGAGCAGCTGGGGCGGGCGCTGAGGGTGGAGCTGGCGCCGCACCACGCCTCGGCGCTGGTCGCGTACTTCGGCTTTGTCGATACGCAAATGGTTCGCTCCGGGCTCGACGAGGATCCGATCGGACGGCAGGCCATGGCAGCCGTACCGCGGCCGATCCGAGGCCGGATCACTCCCGAGGAGGCTGGAGAGGCCGTGGCCCGAGCGATCGAGCGTCGCCGGGCGCGGGTCATCGCGCCGCGATACTGGGTCGCGATGTCCGTGCTCCGCGGCGTCATCAACCCCGGCTACGACCTGGTGACGGCGCACGCCCCGCGGGTGCGCGAGCTGTTGCGCGAAGCAGATGTGGAGGGTCGGGGGGCGGGCATCCGCTGACGCTGGCGTGCCGCCGACGGCCTGTCGCTACCATCTTCCGCGACGATGAAGTTGAGACGGTTCCTCCCGGCGCTTTGCGCCTTTTTTGCGCTCGGCGGGCTTCTCTCGGCCTGTGGCTCGAACGTGCCCGGCAACTCGGTGGCGGACATGGCCGGTAACCCGATAACGACGCAAGCCATCAATCACTGGATGTACGTGACCGCCAAGCTGAGCCTGGCGGAGTCCGGGTCCTCGGCGCCGGTGATCGTGCCCAACGATCCGCCCACCTTCCAGAAGTGCGTCGCGCAGGCGCGCAAGGAGATCTCATCGCTGGCCAGCCAGAAGACCTCGGCCATACGCTCGCAGTGCAGCCAGCTGTTCACCTCGCTCAAGAGCCAGGCTATGAACCAGCTGATCACCGGCTACTGGTACCAGGCGGAGGCGGCAAAGCAGCACATCAGCGTCACCAACGCCCAGGTCCAGGCGCAGTTCAACCAGATCAAGGCGCGCTCCTATCCGAGCGCCTCGATCTTCAACTCGTTCCTCCAGCAGAGCGGCTACACGGTCCAGGACCTGATGTTCCTGGTCCGCGTGCAGCTGCTCTACCAGAAGCTCCTGAACGAGCACCACCAGTCGGTGAGCAGCTCCCAGATCGCCGCCTACTACAACGCGCACCGCTCCCAGTTCGGGACGGCGCAGAAGCGCGACCTACGTATCGTGCTGACGAAGACGCCAGCCCAGGCCAATGCCGCGAAGCAAGCGCTGGCCTCGGGCCAGAGCTGGGACGCGGTCGCCAAGAAGTATTCGATCGATCCTGCCACCAAGGATCACGGCGGCGTACTGAGCAACGTGAGCGAGGGTCAGACCGACCAGGCGCTTCAGACCGCTGCCTTCTCGGCACCGTTGAACAAGGTAATGGGCCCGGTGCAGGGCCAGTTCGGCTACTACGTGGTCGAGGTGACGAAGATCGTGCCCGGTAACCAGAAGACTCTGGCCCAGGCCACGCCGTCGATCAAGCAGACGCTGCAGAGCCAGGCGCAGTCGGCTGCCCAGAACGCGGTCAATTCCCAGGCCAAGAAGGACTGGCTGTCGAAGACCCACTGCATCAGCGAGTACGCGATCTCGCAGTGCAGCGGCTACAAGGCCCCGAAGAGCTCGACTACCAGCACTGGGTGAGCTCGGCCGCGCAGCAGCGCGCGGTCGAGGCCATCGGCCGGTTGGACGCAATCACGCGCCGGCTACGAAAGGAGTGCCCCTGGGATCGGGAGCAGGACGAGCGCTCGATCGTGCCGCACACGGTCGAGGAGGCCTACGAGCTGGCCGACGCGGCACACAGAGACGATGACGCCAAGCTGCTCGATGAACTGGGCGATGTGCTGTTCCAGGTCCACTTCCTCGCGCTGCTGCTCGAGGAGCGCGACGCCGGGGGTTTGGCGGAGGTTGCCGAGCACGCACGCGAGAAGCTGATCCGCCGCCACCCGCATGTGTTTGGGTCGGCAGAAGCGGACAGTGCCGCCGCGGTGTTACGCAACTGGGATCTGATCAAGCAGCAGGAGCCGGGACGCGAGCCGGGTCTGTTTGGCGAGGTGCCCGAGACGCTGCCCGCGCCGCTCTACGCGCGCAAGGTTCAGCGCCGCGCAGCGTCCAGCGGCTTCGACTTCGCCAACGCCGAGGGGCCGCTGCGTTCCCTGCGGGAGGAGCTTGACGAGCTCGAGGACGCTTCCGGCCAACAGCAGCGCTTCGACGAGGTCGGCGATGTGCTGTTCGCGGCCGTCAACGTGGCCCGCAAGCTGCGCGTCGACCCGGAGCTGGCGCTGCGCGCGGCCGCCGAGCGCTTCCGGGAGCGCGTGGAGGAGGCAGCCGCCCTCGCCGCATCCGAGGGACAGAACTGGAACGATCTGGCTTCGGAGGAGCAGCTCGGCTACTACCGGCGCGCTCGCTTCGGCTCCGATACGAGGCGCACCTCGGCGAAAGGGACGTAGGCCAAGCCATGAGCCAGATCGAGCATGTCCACGCGCGGCAGATCCTCGACAGCCGCGGTAACCCCACCGTTGAGGTGGAGCTCAGCCTGCGCTCGGGGGCCTGGGGCCGGGCGGCGGTACCGTCCGGAGCCTCGACCGGCGAGCACGAGGCGGTGGAGCTTCGCGACGGCGGCTCCGCCTGGATGGGCAAGGGCGTCTGGCGCGCGGTCGAGAACGTCAACGGCGAGATGGCTGCCGCGCTCCGAGGGCAGGACGCGGCAGCCCAAGCGGCGGTCGATCGGATGTTGGTCTCGCTCGACGGCACGCCCAATAAATCACGGCTGGGAGCGAATGCGATTCTCGCCGTGTCGCTCGCCGTGGCCCACGCCGCGGCGGCCGAGGAGCGCCTGCCGCTGTGGCGCTATCTGGGCGGCGAGTCGGCGCACATGCTGCCGGTGCCGATGATGAACGTACTGAACGGCGGCGCCCACGCCGACAACCGTGTCGACTTCCAGGAGTTCATGATCGTGCCCGTCGGGGCGCGGCGGTTCAGCGAAGCGCTGCAGATGGCGGTGGAGGTCTTCCACCAGCTGAAGGCCACGCTGCGCTCGCGTGGGCTGTCGACCGGCGTCGGCGACGAGGGCGGCTTCGCCCCCGACCTGGGATCGAACGCGGAGGCCCTGGAGGTCCTCTCGGAGGCCATCCGTTCGGCCGGATATGCACCGGGGGATGAGGTGGCAATCGCGCTCGATCCCGCGGTGTCGGAGCTCTACCGCGACGGTATCTACGTGCTCGAGCACGAGGATCGCTCGCTGGATGCAGGCGAGCTCGTCGACTACTGGGCCGAGCTCGCCGGGCGCTATCCGCTCGTCTCGCTCGAGGACGGCATGGCCGAGGACGATTGGGATGGGTGGAGACTGCTGACGGAGCGTCTGGGAAGCGGCCTGCAGCTTGTGGGCGACGATCTCTTCGTCACCAGCACCGAGCGCCTGCGCCAGGGAATCGAGCGGGGCATAGCGAATTCGATCCTGGTCAAGGTCAACCAGATCGGCACTCTGACCGAGACCTTGGCAGCGATCCGACTGGCGGGTGAGGCCGGCTACTCCGCGGTCATTTCCCACCGCTCGGGCGAGACCGAGGACGTGACGATCTCTGATCTGGCGGTGGCCACCGGTTGTGGTCAGATCAAGACCGGAGCACCGTCGCGCTCGGACCGGGTTGCGAAGTACAACCAGCTACTGCGGATCGAGGAAGCGCTGGGTCGCGATGCTTCCTACCCCGGGCGCTCGGCGTTCCGTGCTCTGAGCAGCGCCTGATCTGCTTGAGCAACGCGCTGTTGCATCCTCCGTTGCGGCAGGAAGGAAGGCCGCAGCAGCGAACGAAGGGGTCACGGGATGCCGTCGCCTCGTTCATCCGCCGCCACTGGACGCGCCAGCACGTATCGGGCGGCTCCTCAGTACGCCCCTCGCCGGCGCCAAGCACCGCGTGGGCGGAGCGGCCAGAGGGCTCGCCGGGCGCCCGCGCCGCCGTGGACGCGGGTGCGCTGGGATCGTGTGGGGCGCACGAGCCTGGTGATCGTGCTCGCCGTAGTCGCGGGTCTCTACATCCAGAACGCGGTCAAGCTGTTCACGACCCACATCCAGGCCGACCACCAGAAGGCCAGCGTTCAGCAGCTGGCGCGCGCCAACGCCGCCCTTCGCAAGCAGCAGCGGTCACTCTCGAACCCCGTGACGATCAAGAACGACGCCCGCGCGCTGGGGATGGTGCAGGCCGGCGAGCGGCCATACGTCGTGATGGGCTTGCCACACCACTGACCGGCGCGGGCGCCCAGCTGCGCCTCGCTCACCGGTTCTGGCGGCCAACTTACGGCTTGGGGCACTAGCGCCAGTGCCGCGCTTCGACGAGCTGATCGGCCACTGGAAGGACGGGGAGGAACGGCTCCGGAGCGCCGATCCCGGGGACCACGCGGCGCTGGAACGCGTCGTCAACGCGCTCGTGCTGGAGCTGCGGCGGCGACTCGGCGGCGCCTTCACCACGGCCGAACTCGCGGCGCTGTATGACGAGCAGGGGACCGATTGGTGCTTCGAGGTGGCCACCAGAGTCGCCCCCGCCACGCCGGCGGCGTGGGACATGACGACCGTCGCCGGGGCGGCGTTCGCGCGCTACGTGCGACAGGCCAGCGATTACGCCGGTGGCCGCAGGCTGGAGGGGGAGTAGGCGGAGTTCGGGGAGGGGATGCGTTCGGGCGGGGGGGCTAAGCGCGCTAGTCGGACTCGTCCTCGTCGCCCCCGTCGCCGCCGGTGCGGCGGATCACGATCTGGTCCTCCTCGATCGTGACCTCGACGGGACGATGTCCGGCCCAGTATTCGGCGTAGACGGGGTCATCCTGGACAGCCGGATCGAGCCACAGGCCGTAGCCCTCTTCGCCATGGTCGAAGGTCGCCTCCAGCGGGGCGCCCTTGCGTCGCCCGCGGCTCCGGCCGCCGCGGCGCCGCCGGCGGCGTCCAGGCCGCTCGTCGGCCTCCTCTGCGTCCTCGGTCTCCTCGGCTTCATCCGCCTCCCGGGCGCCTCGGGCCGCCTCCGCCGCCTCCAGCTCCGCGGCGATCAGCGCGTCGTCTTCGGCGCGCAGGTCGATCTCATCGTCGTAATCCGCGGCCGCCGGCGCGCCCTCGGCGTCGGCGCCGGGCTCGAGACCCTGCTCGCGCTTGAAGGCCTGGATCTGCTGGACGGTGACCTCGAGCTGATGCGCTATCCAGGCGTCAGTCCGCCCCTGGCGGACCCATGCTCGGATCTGGTTCAGCTGTGGCCGAAGCGATCTGCTCCTCATCTGAGGCGCAGACTATTACAGGGGTGCCGGGCGCGGTCCGGCCCCCAACCAAGGTCTGTGAAAATCCGCACTTTCGCGGTATGCTGCGATGAAGTCTGTGCACCGTCGATCCCGGCGACGGTCTGACCGTCCGACCACCAGGCGAGCAGGGAGGCAAATCCCATGTTGGTACTGACCCGCAAGTCAAACCAGAGCATCATGATCGGTGATGACATCGAGGTCACCGTGCTCGCAATCATGGGCGAGAAGGTCCGGATCGGGATTCAAGCCCCGCGTGACATCCCTGTGTTCCGCAAGGAGGTCTATCTCGAGATTCAGCAGGAGCGCATGAGCTCGGGTAAAGGGGTGCGCGACGAGGTCGACGCCGCGCTGCGGGGCCTTGGCGAGAACGGCTGAGGGCCAGCTCTAGCTCAGCAGGTAGTACAGCGAGGCGAACATCGCCCCGGTGACGATCGCCGCGGTAGCGATAAGCGACAGCACGAGCATCCAGAAGCGCATCGAGCTGCGTCGCTGACGGCGTTCGTAGGAACGCTTGCGCGAGCGCACGCCGACGGCGCGCTGCAGGTGTGCCCGGCGGTGCCGATCAAGTTGCGATTCTTGCCAGAACTCCTGCTCGAGCTGAGCGAGGCTCTGGCGCATCTTCATCGCCATCGAGGGGCGAGCCTACCATCCCGGGGCGGGCAGGATTATGTTGCTTTTGTGGCTTTGGCCCCGGAGCGCCGGAGGGGCTGCTGGCCGCGCCGGACCGCTAGTGAACAGCCTGGCCCTCGTAGACGCTCGTGAAGCGCAGGTAGTTGTCGGCGATCTGCTCGGCGGCGGCCTCGCGGGCCAGCCCGTTCTCGAGGAAGCCCTTCAGTGCGTCCCACCAGATCGAGCGGCCGATTGCGAACCCGACGAAGCCCTCCACGGGAGCGGCCGCCTGCAGCCACTGTTCGACCTTCTCGCTGGAGGCGCCCCGTCCGAGCACGACGCACTTGACGTTTTCGCGCCCGGGGCCCTTGCGGCTCTGCTCCGCAAGCATCGCAGCGTCATCGCGCTCGTCGACGCCTTCGATCTTCCATACGTCGACCTCGACGCCGGCGTTCTGAATCGCCTCGATGGCGCGGCGCATGAGTTCGGGACGGAGCTCCGCGTCGTAGCGGTCCGAATCACCATCGACGCTCTGAAGCTGCTCGTCGGTGGCGGGGACCAGCAGCTCGAACAGGAAGCGCCGATCGTGGTCGTGCAGCCAGTCCGAAAGTCGCTTCAGGCGCTCCAGCTGCCCCTTGTTCATCTCGGCGTCGCCGTCGGGGTTGTAACGGACGAGCACCTTGGAGAAGTCGAGGTCGAACTTCTCGATGTGCTCGGCGAACTGCTCGCCGTACTGGAAGTCGAATTCCTCCTGGCCGGACTTCTCCACCGGCATCGCCAGCTTGAGGCCGCGCTCCTTGGCTCGGCTCGGGATGTCGGAGCCGAACTGCTCGTCGACCAGCACGCCCGTGGCGCCGGCCTCGGCGCCGCGGTCCACTGCCACCAGCATGCCTTCGAAGATCAGACGTTTGGCGTCGGAGATCGTCTCGGTCTGCTCAGGCGTCGGCTCGCCGGAGATGCCGAACATCTTCTTCTGAAACGAGCCCCGATGGTCGAACGCGAGGATGTAGAGCTTGCCGTCGTAGCCGAGATCCATATGACCGTCTCCTGTCCCTTTTGGTCAGTGCTTTAGCTGGTCGCCTTCGTCCAGTCTAGGCCCCGATGGCCCGTTAGGCTGCGCCGGCAATGGAGCACCATTTCCGGGCGCCGGCGTACACGTTGGGGATCGAGGAGGAGCTGATGATCCTCGATGTCGAGACGCACGAACTTGCCAACGCCATCGAGAGTCTGCTGGAGACGCCGGCCGCCGGAGAGATCAAGCCGGAGCTGATGGAGTCAGTGCTCGAGGTCTCGACCGATCCCTGCAACAACACCGCGGAAGCCGGCGAGCAGCTGCGTCTGCTCCGCAAACAGGTGGCCACCGCGGCCCGGAGCAAGAACCTGACGATCGGCTCGGCGGGGACGCATCCGTTCGCGATGTGGGAGGACCAGCGGATCGTGGCCCGGCCGCGCTACCGGGACCTGATCTCGGCGCTGCGCTTCGTCGCCCGCCAGGAGCTGATCTTCGGTATGCACGTGCACGTCGGGATCGACGATCCGGAGAAGGCGATCCACGTGGCCAACGGCATGCGCGTGCACATGCCGGTGCTGCTGGCGTTGTCCGCCAACTCACCGTTCTGGCGCGCAGACCCGACGGGCCTGGCGTCGACGCGCACGCCGATCTTCCGCGCCTTCCCCCGCGTCGGCATGCCGCCGACGTACAAGGGTTGGCGCGACTACCAGGATCGGATCGAGTTCATGGTCGGCACGCGCGTGATCGAGGACTACACGTACCTGTGGTACGACGTGCGGCCGCATCCGAACTTCGGCACGGTGGAGATCCGGGTGATGGACTCCCAGACGCACGTCGAGCACACCCTGGGACTGGCGGCTCTCGTCCAGGCGCTGGTGCGGGAGCTGGCCCTGCACTTCGAGGCGGGCAATGAGCTGTCGAGCTATCCGTTCGAGATGCTCGACGAGAACAAATGGCTGGCCGCCCGGCATGGCCTTGACGGGGAGCTGGTCGACCTACCGCACCCGGAGCGGGTCGGGACCCGGGAACTGGCCCAGCGGCTACTCGACCGGGCGCGGGAGCATGCCCAGGATCTCGGCTCGGCGGCGGAGCTCGAGGCGGTCGCGGATCTGCTCAGCCGGGGCAACGGCGCCGATCGCCAGGTGGTGGTCTACGAGGCGAATCACGACCTCCGCGAAGTCGTCGCGGAGATCGTCGCCGCCACCGCTGTGTAAGCGTCGGGCGAGCCTAATCGCCGCTCTACAATCGGACTGTGAGCGCGGGCGGTCCGGACCTCTTCGTCGTCTGTAAGAGCTGTGGGTCCGAGGTGAGCCCGTACATCACGGAGTGTCCATACTGCGGCAACCGGCTGCGCAAGAGGGCGCCGAAACTCGACCGCGAGGGACGTCCGGCGCGAACGGCGGCGACGCCCCAGCGCGTCGTTGCCGCGGCTGCGGCGCGGTGAGATTCCCGGCATCCGCGGCGAGACGTGGCCGTACGCCTCGATCGTGCTCGTGGTGCTGGGCATCGTGGGGACGCTCCTGTGGCGTACGACGCTGGTTGACAAGGCGAACCTGGTGATCGCGGGCAAGCCGACGGGCCACTGGTGGCACGTGTTGACGGCGGCCTTCACGTATGACAACGCGGGACTCGCGTTCGCCGTGTTGGGAACCACGGCCGTCTACGGCTGGCTGCTCGAGCGTCGTCACGGGCCGCTGCCCGTGCTGATGATCTTCCTGGTCGGTGCCGTGGGCGGCATGGCGGCGACCGCAGTCGTCTACCAGGTGCCGGTGGCGCTCGGCGGTAGCGGTGGAGCCCTGGCGCTGCTGACGGCGTGGGCCGTGCCGCACGTCATGGCATTGCGCGAGGGTCAGGACATCGAGGCGGACCTGATCGGCACCATCGTGATCGGTGTGGTCGTCGCGGTGATGCCGGTCGCCGATCCCAACTCGCCCTGGCTGGCCGACGCCGTGGGGGTGCTGACGGGGCTGGTGCTGGGCGTCCCGCTCGCCCTGGCGCGCCCGCTCTAGGCGCTCGCGCGCGCCCGCTTAGGCGCTCGCGCGCCCAAGGACCTAAACGACAGCGATCGTCCCTGGCTGGCCCTCGAGCAGCCGCCCGACGACGCTGCCCGGCATGCGCTCTGCGGACTCGGATGGAACCGCGGCCAGCAGACCCCCCGAGGTCATCGCGTCACAGACCAGCCAGCGGCGGGACTCGGGCACGCCGGCGGCGAACGTGGTGAAAGTCTCGGCGTGAGTCCGGTTGCGCCGCGTGCCCCCCGCCAGCGCCCCGCCCGCCGGATCGGCG
The DNA here is from genome assembly GCA_963822735.1 of uncultured Actinomycetes bacterium. Taxonomy (GTDB): domain Bacteria; phylum Actinomycetota; class Thermoleophilia; order Solirubrobacterales; family Solirubrobacteraceae; genus Palsa-465. The sequence continues at coordinate 44,344 of CAWGIU010000004.1, read as the reverse complement.
AGCAGCTCCACCACGCCCTCGATCGCCGGCACGGCATCCGCTCGCACCTCGGCCGCCAGGCCCGACGCCAATGCGAGCTCGTGCAGGTGACCCAGCAGGCCGAAGCCGGTGACATCGGTCAGCGCGCTAGCGCCGGCCGCCACGGCCGCCCGGGCGGCGTCGTGGTTGAGCGTGGTCATTACGGCCACGGCTTCGCCTAGCGGCGCTTGCAGCCCGTGCTTGAGGGCCGTCGAGACGGCGCCGGCACCGAGCGGCTTGGTCAGCACCAGCGAATGACCGGGCCGGGCCGTGCGGTTCGTGAGCAGTTCATCGGGATTGACGACGCCCGTCACCGCCATCCCGTACTTCGGCTCGCGGTCGTCGATCGAATGACCACCGAGAATGGCCACCCCCGCCTCCGACGCGATAGTCGCGCCCCCGCGGAGGATGTCGCGGAGGATCTCCGCCCCGAGCTGCTCGAGCGAGAACGCCACGAGGTTCAGCGCGCCGACCGGCGTGGCCCCCATGGCGTAGATGTCGGACAGCGCGTTGGCCGCGGCGATCCGCCCGAAGTCGAACGGGTCGTCGACGATCGGCGTGAAAAAGTCGACCGTCTGCACGATCGCCAGGTCCTCGCGCAGGCGGTAGACCCCGGCGTCATCGGCCGTGTCGAAGCCCACGAGCACGTTCGGATCGTGGTTGGCCGAAATTCCCGCGAGCAGAGGCGCGATGGAGTCAGCCGGCAGCTTGCACCCACAACCGGCGCCGTGCGACAGAGAGGTCAATGCCACGACCACGCACGTATGATCCTCTAAGCGAGTGGCCGACCGTCCTTACAACGACGCCGACCTCGACGCGGCGATCGCCGCCATCAGCGAACCGGGGCGGTTGCGGGCGGCGCAGGACCTAGTCGCGCAGGCGGCACCTTCGCTGCAGCGACTGCTCGACTACGCGGTCCATGAAGGCGGCTGGTTCGACGACGCCCACCGCCAGGCCGTGACGCAGGCTGCGGGAAGCGAGGACCCTGGGCAACGGGTCCAGGCGATGCAGACGCTGATCGCGGAGGAGATGCGACTGGGCATGTTCGTGGGCGTCGCGGTGGGGTTTGAGCTCGCTCGCGAGCTCGGGGACCCCGGGAAACAAACCACAGAGGAGGACTGATCGACATGGAGATTCGCTTTCTGGGCCACGCATGCTTCGAGCTCTCAGACGGCAATGACACGGTGCTGATCGACCCGTTCCTGACGGGAAATCCCAAGGCGGCGATCGGCGCCGAGGACGTCGCGCCAACCACGATCCTCCTGACGCACGGCCATGCCGACCACTTCGGCGACACGGTGGACATCGCCAAGCGGACGAACGCGCCCGTGGCGGCGATCACCGAGCTGGCCGACGAGCTCGGTGAGGAGGGACTCGACGTGCATGACCCAAATCTGGGCGGCACGGTGCTCTTCGACTGGGGCTCGGTCAAGCTCGTGCCCGCCTGGCACACGTCGACCACGCCGAAGGGGACGGTCAACACGCCCGCGGGGCTGGTGATCGACTTCAAAGACACGGTCGTCTACCACCTGGGCGACACGTGCCTGTTCTCCGATCTGCAGCTGGTCGGCAAGCGCCGGCCGATCGACTTCGCGCTGATGTGCATCGGGGGTCACTACACGATGGATTCCACCGACGCGGTCGAGGCCGCGCAGCTGGTCGGTGCCAAGACCGTGATTCCCTGCCACTACAACACGTTCCCGCCGATCGAGTCCGACGCGCAGGCGTTCAAGTCCGACGTGGAGTCGGCGACGCAGTCCAACGTCGTGGTGCTGGACCCGGGTCAGGCGCACTCAGCGTGAGGCGCGGCGCTGCATGGCCTCAGAGGAGGGTCGAGCGCGTGACGCACGCGATCGTTTTGATCCAGGCCGAGCGCTCGTCGCTGGCGACGCTGGGAGGCGAGCTGGCCGACATCGACGGCGTGGCCGAGGCTTACTCCGTGACCGGCGAGTGGGACTTCGTGGCCATCCTGCGTCTCCCCCGGCAGGAGCAGCTGGCGGAGGTCGTGACCGGACGCATCTCACAGCTGCGGGGCGTCCTGCGAACGCAGACGATGGTGGCCTTCGAGGCCTATTCCCGGCACGATCTGGAGGCACTGTTCTCGGTGGGGCAATGACCCGCCGTCCAGCGCGCAGCCTGCTGGCCTGCCTCGCGCTTGTGGCGGCCCCCCTTTCCGCCTGCGGCGGCTCGAGCCACAAGCAGGCGAGCACCGCGACCGCCGGCGCTTCGACGACCACGCCGTCTGCCAGCACCTCCACGCCTGCCACGACCAAGACCTCGAGCGCCCCTACCGGCACGAGAACCGCGACCACGCCCGCCGAGACCACCACCGCAGCCTCGGGCGTGCATCTGCCGGCGACGTTCACGGTCGGCGCGCAGGGCCGGCTAACGCCGCCGTCGGTGACAGCGCCGGCCGGAATTCCGATCGCGCTGACCGTGATCTCCGCTGACGGCAAGGCACACCAAATCGTGCTGAAGAGCGCCCGTCGCCACACGCTGAGCGTGCCGGCCGGCGGCCGGGCGTCGACAGCCATCAACGGCTTGGCAGCCGGGCAATACGCGATTCAGGTCGACGGGACCACGAGGGGCACGCTCGTAATCGGCGGCCGGCCCGGGCCGTAGCGGCTGTTCCGGCCTGCCGCCGGCCCGGCCCGAGGCGCCTCAACCGATCCGCGACCCCAGAGCGCAGTCGCTGTCGGGTCCCAGCAGCACGACGCCCCTGGCGTCATCGAGCGCGCCCAGCACAAGCACCTCGGAGGAGAACGGCCCGACCTGCCGGGGCTTCAGGTTGACGACCCCTATCACCAGGCGTCCGTCGAGCTCCTCGCGGCGGTAGTGGGTGATCTGAGCGGAGGAGCGCTTTGTGCCGATGTCCGGCCCAAAATCGACCGCGAGCTTCCACGCCGGCACGCGGGCCTGGGGAAAGTCCTCCACGCCCACGATCCGCCCGACGCGCATGTCGACCGCCTGGAAGTGGTCAAACTCGATCAACGCGCCGGGTTACGGGCCGACGCTACCTGGGGCAGGGGCACCCTGCGGGGTGCCCTGCGGATTCGAGTTCTGGGGAGGCGCGACCGGGGACGAGCCGCCCTGGCCCGAGGGGTCGGTGGTGGTGGTCGTGCCAGTCGTGGTGGTGCTGGTGGGGTCGGTCGAGGCCGGCGGCGTGGTGGTCGTGTCCGTCGTGGTGGTGCTGGTGGGGTCGGTCGAGGTCGGCGTGGTGGTCGGCGTAGTGGTCGTGGTGGTCGTCGTGGTGGCCGAGCACGGGGCCGCTCCGCCACTGGCGGCGGGATCACTGGCGCCCGTGGCCACGGACGAGCTTGCGCACGTTCCGGTCTGCAGGTTCGTCGGGTCGGTGGTGGTGACCGTGCGGCCGGCCGCTGGCACGGGGTTGGTCTTCGCCCGCAGCGCGTGTGTCTTGGCGGCGGCCTTGCCGCCGGCGTTGGCCTTGACGTTCGCGTTGGTCTGGCTGTTCGAGCCAGGGGCCGACGGCGTCTTCTTGGGCGCGGGCTTCGCGACGTGGCTCGCGGCCGGATGAGGCTTGACGACCGCGTGCGGCACCAGGGGAGGAGCGGTCACGTCGTTGAGCGGCTGCCCAGCCGCGGCCACCGCCTGATGTTTGACGTGGCGCCCGGAGCTGTCGACCTCGACCGCACCCGCGGTGACGAGCGCGGCGGCGGCGATTCCGGCCGCTGCCTTGGTGGCCACCGCTCCGATGCCCGCAGACATCAGGCCGCCGCCCGCGCCGCCGGAGGCGACCAGCGCCGAGCCGCCGAACGCGGTCCCACCGGCGGCAGTCGAGCTCGCGGCGGTGGACCCCGCTGTGCCGGCACCGGAGCCGGCAGCGCCCGATCCCGCCGAGTGCCCGAGATGGGTGAACACCAGCTTCTTCAACACCACGAACGGCCCGAAGGGCAGAAGCGCGGCCAGCGCCTTGTTCGTGTCGCGCAGCTGCAGGCGGAAGGTGGAGCACCGCTCGCAGGCGCGCAGATGACGGCGGACGAGCGGGCCCGGCCGTCGCTTCAAGCCCTCGGCCACCTCGCCCAGCTCGAGCCGCACCTGATCGCAGGACAGCAGGCGAGCTTCGGCGGCCTCCGCCAGCGACACCCGCGCGCGAACCAGCAGCGACTTCACGCTGGGCACCGTGGTCTCCATTGCCTCGGCGATCTGCTCGTACGACAGGGCGTCCATCTCGCGCAGCACGAGTGCCGTGCGCTGCGTCTCGGGCAGATCCTGGATGTCGCCCACCAGCAGCCGGAACTCCTCGCGGTCGTGGGCCTTGTCGGCGGTGGAGGCGCCGTTGTCGGAGAAGTGGACGTCCATGGAGTCCACGCCCACCGCCTGGTTGCGCCGCAGGTGGTTCAGGCTGCGGTTGCGGGCGATGCGGTAGAGCCAGGGCCTGACCTTGATCGGACGGTCGTCGGCCAGGATCGCGTTGAAGGCGGCGGCCAGGACCTCCTGCAGGATGTCCTCGGCGTCCTCGCGGGAACCGAGTAGGTGTCGGCAGAAGGCCAGCAGGCGCGACTCATACCGGCCCACCAGGGTCTCGAAAGCGGCGACGTTGCCGCGCCGCACATAGGCCACGAGACGCTCATCGGACTGCAGGCGCAGCAGCGGTGAGCGCGACTGCAGGCCAAGTCCCCCGTGGTATTTGAGAGCTGAGACTTCCATCCAGTTGGTCTAGCGCCGTCGGGGCAAAGGACACCGTAGCAGCGCTTTAGTTGCGCTTATCTACGGGCGCGCGCGGGCTTCAGCCCGCTGCGGGCCCATTTATTTGGCGATCCCCACGTTCTGGCCCAGTACCCGGGGCGGGACTCGAACCCGCAAGCTCTTTCGAGCAGCGCGTTTTAAGCGCGCAGACTTTGCCAGTTTGTCTACCCGGGCTCGTGGCTTCGGTCGCTTCCGCATTGCACCGCGATTTGCGCACGGAACCACGAGGAGATCTTAGACCCGGCCCGGGGGGCGTCACGAGCTGCAAAATCCCCGCCAGCATTGCAAGAACGGGCGTCGGTTCCCGATTGACAGTGTGACGAAAGCCTTGCTAGCGTCGGCGCAGCTTCGCGCAGGGAAAAGAGCCCCACAAGCCCGCGCGGGAGGAGACGATTGGCCAGTGGTATGCGCGCGAATCTGACCAGCGGCACGGACGGCGGGAGGAAAAGCTCCCACGTGACCGCCGACGCTGAGAGACGGAACCACTAGGCGTGCGCAATGGAACGGTGATTGGCCGGGTCGCCGCGGTTGGGGCTGTCGTGATCGCGGTCGTGGCCGTGGCCGTGATCTTGCTCTCGGGCGGGACCACGTACAAGGTCTACGCGATCTTCCAGGACGCCAGCCAGGTGGCGTCGGGCAATCAGGTGGTCATTGCCGGCAGCCCGATCGGCTCCGTGGGCGGCCTCACCCTTACGCCCCAGGGGCAGGCGAAGATGGAGCTGGACATCAGCAACAAGGGCTACGTGCCGCTCCGTCAGGGAACGGTGGCTACGGTCCGCAACCTCTCGCTGACCTCGATTGCCAACCGCGAGGTGGAGCTGCGTCTGCCGTCTGGCAAGCCCCGAGCGATCCCCAACGGCGGGACGATCGGGTCGGCCAGCACCAACAGCGCGGTCGATCTGGACGAGCTGTTCAACACGCTGAACCCGCCCACACGCAAGGCAATCCAGGACGTGATCCAGGGCTCGGCTTCGCAGTACCAGGGCTATAGCTCCCAGGCCCAGGCCGCCTGGCAATACCTGAACCCGGCGGTGGCCTCGGCCAGTGTCCTGTTCTCCGAGATCAACCGCGACACGGGCCGGTTCACGAACTTCATAACCCAGACCAGCGGCCTGTTCTCGACGATCGCCCAGCGCCAATCCGATCTCTCTGCCCTGATCCGCAATGCGTCGGTCACCACCTCGGCGCTGGCCAACCAGCACGTCGCGCTGGGGCAGACGATCCAGGAGCTGCCGCCGTTCATGCGGCTGGCCAACACCACGTTCGTCAACCTGCGCACCGCGCTCGACGACCTCAAGCCCCTGGTCGACTACTCAAAGCCGGTCGTGCCCAAGCTGCAGAAGCTGCTGGTCCAGTTGCGGCCGCTGGCCCGGGACTCGGTTCCCACGGTCCAGGACCTCTCGCAGATCATCTACACGCCCGGCCCGTACAACGATCTGATCGACCTGCTCCAGCAGGGGCCGTCGCTGGCCAACGCCACAGTCAACCCGATCTATGCGAACGGACAGCAGCGCCAGGGCGCGTTCCCCGTTTCGACGCAGGCCCTGTCCGACGCCACGCCTGAAGTGGCGACGGCGCGGCCGTACGCCGCCGATCTGACCGGCTGGTTCGAGGGCTACAGCAAGCCCGGCGGCGTCGACGCCAACGGCAACTACGCGCGCGTCGCCGGCGTGGTCGGCGCGGCGTCGATCTCCGCCGGGGGCCTGCTGAACATCCTCGATATCGGTCAGCGGCTGCAGAACCTGCTGGGCCTGACGACGACGGGGCAGGGGGATCGCTGTCCGGGGTCGATGGAGCGTGGCGCCGTCTATTACCCGGAAAGCGGCTATCCGTGTAACCCCAGCGAGGTCCCGAGCGGACCATGAAAAGGATCGTGATCTCGGCCGTGGTCCTGGCCGCCGCCGTGGCGTTCGTGGTGATCGCCACCGGCGCCTCGGGGCCCAGCACCTCCGGCGCCACGTACAAGGTCGAGCTCGACAATGCGTTCGGCCTCAGCCAGGGCGAGCAGTTCAAGGTCGCCGGCGTACCCGCCGGGGCGATCTCCAAGATCGACCTCGACCAGAAGACGCTGCACGCGGTGGTAAGCGTGCAGGTCACCGTCGGCGGCTTTGGGTCCTTCCACAAGAACGCCACGTGCCAGTCGGCGCCGCAGTCGCTGATCGGCGAGTACTTCCTCAACTGCCAGCCCGGCAACTCCGGGCCGGTGCTCAAGCCAGGCTCGACGATCCCCGTCACCCAGACCTCCTCCACGGTCCCCGGCGACCTGCTTCAGGACGTCATGCGCATGCCCTATCGCGAGCGCCTGACGCTGATCATCAACGAGCTCGGCGCGGGCGTGGCGGGCAACTCCGAGAACCTGCAGGCGGCGCTAGACCGGGCCGTGCCGGCGCTGACCAACACCGACAACCTGCTGAACCTGCTGGCCAACAACTCTCAGACGATCCAGAGCCTGACGACGTCGGCGAACACACTGGTCACCGAGCTGGCCAACAACAGCGGGCAGGTGCAGCGCTTCATCGGCTCCGCGGCCAAGATCTCCACCGACACCGCCACCCAGACCGCGAACCTCAAGGCCACCTTCCAGAATCTGCCGCCGTTCCTGGAGGAGCTGCGACCGGCGCTGGCACAGCTGAGCAGCACCGTTGACGCCAACGAGCCGGCGCTGAGGAATCTGAACAGCGGAGCCGGACAGATCGATCGCCTGCTGAAGGTCATCCCGCCGTTCTCGCGCTCCGCACTGCCGGCGCTGCAGACCCTGGGCCAGGCGTCGGTCACCGGCCAGAGCGCCGTGAATGCCGCCGAGCCTGTGGTGGCGCACCTGAACACGTTCGCATCGCAGGTCCCGGAGCTGGGGAACAACCTGGCGATCGTGGGCAACGACCTGAACGACCGCAGTCGCGCGGTCGAAGCGGATCCGCGTAGCCCCGGCGGTCAGGGCTACACCGGCCTCGAAGCCCTGCTCCAGTACGTCTTCAACCAGACGCTCAACCTCGACTACCTGGGCTCCTACGGGCACGTGCAGGCGGTCAACCTGTTCATCAGCCCAATGTGCAGCGCGCTGGCGACCCCGGGCACGATCGCCAGAAACCTGAAGGCGTTCGGCGCGAGCTACCGGCAGTGCTACTCGTGGCTGGGCGCCAATCAGCCCGGCGTCAACGAGCCAGACCCCTCCAATCCCGGTGCCTGCCCGCCTGACCCCGGCGGCGAGCCATCTTACGCGCCGGCCGGCGCCTCCCCCAGCCAGGGAAGCGGCAGCTGCCCGGCGGGCACCTCGAGCAGCACCGCCAGCACGAGCGCCACCAGCTCGGCGCGGAGCTCCCAGGCGAGCGCCCACACCGCAAGCACAAGTTCAGCCGCCACCAACAAAGCCAGTCCGGCTGCTTCGAAGGCGTCCGCATCGCGGTCCTCGTCGAGCAGCTCGACGGGAACCCCCACGGTGGGTCAGCTCCTGCAGAGCTATGGGGCGTCACAGTCCTCCTCGTCCTCGCCGTCGTCCTCGTCGTCGGGCTCGTCGTCGAGCGCCGCGACGACCGCTACCTCGAGCGCCGCGACGAGCCCGACCTCGGCGCCGTCGACCGGTGACGCCCAGCAACTCCTCAACTACCTGCTCGCCCCGTGAGAAGCCGCCAGCAATCAGCTTTCGCCAATCCCGTGCTCGTGGGCGCGGTGACCACGCTGGTGGTGCTGGTGGCGGTGTTCTTGGCCTACAACGCCAACCGAGGTTTGCCGTTTGTGCCGACGCGTGAGCTCAACGTCGAGATCGCGGACGGCTCGAATCTGGTGCCCGGGAACGATGTCTTGGAGGGCGGGCACCGCGTGGGATTCGTCTCGGCGATGAAGCCGGTGGGGCTGAAGAACGGGACGACAGGGGCGCGGCTGACGCTCAAGCTCAGCAAGAGCGAGGGCAGCGTCCCGATCGATTCGCACGTGACGATCCTGCTGCGCTCCTTCTTGGGGCTGAAGTACGTGGATTTGGTCAAGGGTCACTCCAAGCAGGCGTTCCCGGACGGGGGGACGATGCCGGTCTCGCGGACGAACGTGCCCGTGCAGCTCGATCAGATCTTCGACATCTTCGATCCGCCGACGCGTAACGCGGTGCAGGACAACCTGGTGGGCTTCGGGGACACGTTCGCGGCGCGGGGTGGTGATCTGAATCAGACGATCCAGAGCCTGCCGGCGCTGCTTCAGTACCTGCAGCCGGTGACGGCATATCTGGCCGATCCAAACACCGAGCTCATCCGCTTCTTGGACGCGACGAATTCGTTCACCAGCACGGTGGCGCCGGTGTCGGGGACATTGGTGTCGCTGTTCCGTGATGCCTCGACGACGTTTGACGCCATCGACAGCAATCCGACGGCGTACGAGGACACGATTCGCCTCTCGCCCTCGACGCTCGCGGTGTCGACGGATTCGCTCAAAGCGCAGCAGCCGTTCCTGGTCGATCTGCAGCGCCTGGGCGGGTATCTGACCCCGGCCACGGCGTCGTTGAACAAGTCGCTGCCCTACATCAATCCGGCGCTCGAGGTGGGGACCACGACGCTGAAGCAGACGCCGGTGCTCAACGCCAAGCTGCAGCAGTTCATGGGCTCGCTTCAGTCGCTGTCTCAGAATCCGAGCACCAACGTCGCGCTCAACGGATTGATTCAGACGGTCAACCTGCTGAACCCGATGGTGCGCTACCTGGGGCCGTTCCAGACGGTGTGCGATGACTGGAACTACATGTGGACCGACCTGGCGGACGTGGTCTCAGAGCCCAGCTCGTTCGGCACCGCCCAGCGCGGCATGTTCATGTCCGCCAACCCCGCTCAACCCAACAACCCAGCCGCCGAACCAGCGAATCAGCCCGTCAACGGCGGCGGTGACGACAACAATCTGCTCGGCGGCAACGCCTACGCATCCGCCCCGACCTACGGCGCCGCGATCGACAACCAGGGCAACGCCGACTGCGAAACGGGCCAGCGCGGCTATCCCCACCAGCTCAACTACTTCGATCCGCAGCACCGGCTGGGCGACTCGGACCAGCACACCCCCGGCAACCAGGGCGCGACCTTCGCCGGGCGCTCGAAGGTCCCCGCCGGCGAGACCTTCAGCCGCAACCCACAGATCGGCCCGCAAACCCCCTACAACCCGAGCAACCCGTGAGGCGCAAGAAGCGCAGAAAGCCCATGAGCCTGTTCGCCGCCGGGCTGATCGGCATCGTCGTGCTGGTCGTCTTCACCTACCTCGGGTTCACCAAGTTCGCCAACCCGTTCTCCAGCCAGTTCACGATCCACGCGCTGGTCAGCAACGCCTCGAGCCTGCGCCCCCAGTCGCTCGTGCGTATCGCGGGCGTCAACGTGGGCAAGGTCTCGTCGATCAGTCCGGTCGCCGGCTCGCAGGCGGCCAACGTGACGATGACGATCCAGCAGAACGGCCTGCCGATCCACTCCGACGCCACCTTCTGGATCCGCCCGCGGACGTTCCTGGAGGGCAACTTCTTCGTCGACATCAGTCCCGGCAGCCCCAGCGCGCCGGCCGTCGCGAACGGGCATACGTTCCCGGTCCAGCAGTCGCGCGCGCCCGTCCAGCTGGACCAGATCCTGAGCTCGCTGCAGGCCAACACGCGTCAGAACCTGCAGATCCTGCTGCACGAGTACGGGACCGGCGTCAAGCAGGGAGGGCCGTCGTTCGCCCGGTCGATCCAGTACTGGCTCCCGGCCTACGAATACTCCTCGATCGTCGAGCACGATCTGCTCGGGATCCAGCCTCACGACCTCTCCAACGCCATCTACGAGCAGGGCGACGTCTCGAACGCGTTCAACACGCACCCCCAGAACCTTCAGAACCTGATCACCGGCTTCAACCGGACAGCGGCGGCATTCGCCCGTGAGAACGTGGCCCTGCAGAACACGATCGCCGAGCTGCCGAGGACGCTGGCGGCGGCCACGCCGGCGTTCAACGCGCTGAATGCGGCCTTCCCGCCGCTGGAGGCTCTGGCCCGGGCGCTGATCCCCGGCGTGCGCAGCACGGGCCCCACGATCGACGTCAGCCTGCCGTTCATCAACCAGCTGCGTCTGCTGGTCCAGCCCGCGGAGCTCCGAGGCCTGGTCAACGACCTCAAGCCGACGGTTCCCGCGCTGGCCAACCTCACCAACCAGACGATCCCGCTGATGGAGAACCAGGTCCGCCCGGCGTCGAACTGCGTGGCCCAGGTCATCTATCCGTGGTCGAACCTCCAGATCAACGACTCCAACTTCAACGCCTCAAACGGCTTCCCGCCGCACCCGGCGTACGTCGAAGACCTGCAGCTGCTCCCGGGCCTGGCCGGCGAGAGCCGCACGTTCGACGGCAACGGCCCCTACATCCGATTGCTGTTCGGCGGCGGCTCGTTCCTGTACTCGCTGCAGCCCGGTGTTTTCGGCAACCTGCTCGAGCCGTTGCTCGGGGTGCAGCCGGTGCCCCCGCCCAACGACGCGCACCCGGCGCTCCAGGAGAACGTCCCCTGCGAGACCCAGCAGCCGATCGCCAACCTCGACGCCCCCGAGGGCGCGCCGCCCACGCAGATCAGTACCGGCTCGGGCACGACGGGCATCCTCGGTCTGGCGGAGAACGCGCTCAACAGCTCGACCAAGCAGGTCATGGGCGCCGAGCTGGTGCAGATGCTCAAGTCCCAGGGGCACAACGTGCACTTGGCCTCGAGCAGCACGACGAGCTCCTCGGGCAGCGGCTCGTCGAGCTCCGCTAAGGACAGCGCCCCAACCGCGACGACCGGCAGCAAGTCGAAACAGAGCAAGAAGTAGAGACATGGTTCGCGCGATCAAGAACCACTGGACCGATTTCGTGGCGATCCTCGTGCTGATCGTGCTGGCGGTGGCCGTGACCGGCTACATCCTCCACCAGGAGGGCGTGCGCTTCCCGTTCATCCAGCCTTCTCCGTTCACGCTGAACGCCGACTTCTCGAACGCCCAAGCGGTGACTCCCGGTCAGGGCCAGACGGTGCGGGTCTCGGGCGTGCAGATCGGGACGATCTCGAACGTCACGCTGCAGAACGGCACCGCCGTCATCAAGATGTCGATCCAGCCCAACTACAAGAAGATCATCCACACGAACGCCACCGCCCTGCTCAGGCCGAAGACCGGGCTTCAGGACATGTTCGTGGAGCTCAACCCGGGCTCCTCGCCCTCGCCGGTGGTGAAGGCCGGCTACACGCTCCCGCTGGGCCAGACCAACCCAGAGGTGAACGTCGACGAGATCCTTTCCTCGTTGGATGCCGACTCGCGCGAGTACCTGCAGCTGTTGGTCAATGGCGCCGGTCAGGGACTGAATGGCCGTGGCACGGAGCTGGCGCAGGTGATGGAGCGCTTCGAGCCCACGCACCAGGACCTGGCGCGGCTGAACGGGGCGGTGGCCGCGCGCGGCGCCGCTCTGCGCCAGCTCGTTGACTCGCTGCGGCGGCTGAACTCAGCCCTGGTCGCCAAGCGGGCCCAGATCGTGCAGATGATCGACTCGAGTTCCAAGGTGTTCACGGCGCTTGCCTCGGAGGACTCGAATATCAGCCGCTCGGTCGCCGATCTGCCGGCCACGCTGACGCAGACCCAGGCGACGCTGGCCAAGGTTCAGAAGTTCGCCGAGCTGCTGGGACCGACCTCGGCCAAGCTGCTCCCGGCGGCGAAGGCGCTCCCGGCCGCCAACAAGGCGCTGGCCACGCTGGCCAAGCCAAGCACGCCGATCATCCAAAATCAGATCCGGCCATTCGTGGTGGCCGCTCGGCCTCTGGTTCGCAACCTGGAGCCGGCATCGATCAACCTGGCCAACGCCACGCCCGGCCTGACCAACACGTTCAACGTCCTCAACCAGTTCTTCAACCTTTTGGGCTACAACCCGACGGTCAGCGACTCGAGCCAGCACGGTTACCTGTGGTGGCTGGCGTGGCTCGGGCACATCGGCCGCACGGTGTTCTCCGTCCAGGACGGCAACGGCGACTTCCGCCAGGGCTTCTTGCAGCTCAGCTGCACGTCGATTGCCGAGATCCTCGACGGCCTGCCATCGTCGATCGGTTCGCTGGTCCTTCAGGCCTACAACCTGGTGCCGATCCTCTCTGACGCCGATTTGTGCCCGGCGCAGGCCTCGGCGATCCGCTCGGAGTATCAGAAGTACCAAGCCGCCGGCGGCTCGACTGCCTCCAGCACAACCTCGGGGGCGACCTCAGGCGCCAGCGCCAACGCCCGCAGCAGCAAGGGCTCAGGCTTCTCCGCCAGCCCAAACACCAACACCACGGGCTCAACGTCGGTCGACGGCCTGAAGAACCTGTTCATTCCCAAGGTCCCGCTTCACTGATGGAAACCAGCGCTCCCTCATTCGGCAAGATCGCCTCGATGGCGCTGTTCGCGCTGTCGTGCGTCGGCCTGCTGCTGTTCCTGTGGGTGGAGTTCGGCGGAACGGTGCCGTTCAACTCCCAGGGCTACCGCTTCGACGCCTCGTTCCCCTACGCCCAGGAGCTGGCCACCCCCGCCGACGTGCGGATCGCAGGCGTGTCGGTGGGCAAAGTGGTCTCGAGCAGTCTCGACCCCCAGGGCAACCGCACACTCGCGGTGATCCAGATGGACAAGCAGTACGCGCCGATCCGCCGCGACACGCAGGCCATCCTGCGGACCAAGACGATCCTCGGCGAGACCTACGTCGAGCTCACGCCGGGCACGCCGAACAGCCCGCCGCTGCCCGACGGCTCGATGCTGCCCCGAAGTCAGGTCCAACAGGCGGTGCAGTTCGACCAGGTGTTCGACGCCCTCGACGCCCCGACCCGCCAGGCCTTCCGCCAATGGCAGCAGGCACTGGCCAAGGCCATCCAGGGCAATGACCAGAACCTGAACAACGTGATCGGCAATCTGCCCACATTCGCCGCCGACGCCACGAACATCCTTCAGGTGCTCGATGTGGAGCAGGCCGCGGTGGTCAGCCTGTCGCGCAACGGGGGCACCGTGTTCAACGCGATCACACGGGATCCCGCCGCGCTGCGGACGCTGATCACCACGGGCGAGACCACGTTCAGAACCACCGCCGCCAACAATGCGGCGCTGGCCGCCACCTTCAGGGTCTTCCCCACCTTCCTCACCGAGACCAAGCTGACGATGGCCCGGCTCAAGTCGTTCGCCCTGGACACCAATCCCCTGGTCAAGCAGCTCGACCCGGTGGCCCGGCAGTTGGTGCCCACGCTGCACGACGTGAAAACCCTGTCGCCGTATCTGGAGACTCTCTTCTACAGGCTGCGTCCGCTGATTGACGCATCGGTGACGGGACTGCCGGCGTTCTCCCAGGTCATCGACGGCGCTCAGCCGCTGCTCGGCCAGCTGGGACCGTTTTTGGAGCAGCTGAACCCGATCGTCAACTGGCTGGCGCTCCACCAGCAGCTGGTCTCGGACTTCATCAGCCTCCCGGCGACGACGCTCAACGCGGTCACCGGCGGCGTGGCGGGCGGCACCGGGCACTATCTGCGCACGATGTCCCCGCTGGGGCCCGACACGCTGTCGCTCGGCAATACACGGACCGCGGACAACCGCGGCAACACCTATCCGCCGCCCCTGTGGGCTCCCTCGGGCAACCCAGCCGGCTACTTTGGTAACGGCACTGCGTTGCCCTCCTGGGACTGCAACAACACCGGCGGCCCGACGCAGCAGTATGTGGGCGGCGGTCCCCCGTGCTGGGTCGACACGCCTCCGGGCTCGCTGCTCGGCCAGAGCAACGCGTTCCCGCACATCACCGCCGACCAGTACTCCAGCAAGTAGGAAGCCCTGCCGATGCAGGGGATCAAGGCCGTCGCGGCGGTGGCGCTGGCCGGAGCGGTGATCGCCGGCGGCTGCGGCTCTGGCTCCAGTTCGAAAACCTCGGGCTCTAGCGCAGAGACCGCGTCCACGGCGACGCATCAGACGGTGCCCCATCCGTCGGCCACCGCTGCGCCGCCCGTGGGCAGGAGCCAGCGCGTGACGACGAGCGGCGCAACGCTCACGGTCAGCGTGCTGCGTGTCATCGATCCCCTGCGCGACTCGGGTGCGGCGCTGCTCCCCGGCTCACGCGCCGTGGGCGTGATGCTCCGGATCGTCAACCGTGGCACGGGCATCTATGACAGCTCCGCCACCGGCGACGTGTCGATCACGGCGTCGTCGGGACCCACGACGCCGGTGTTTGCCCAGCGCGGCGTCTGCCAGACCCCTCTGCGTGACTTCGACAACTACATAAGCCCAGGGGAGACGCGCCTGGGCTGTGTGGCCTTTTCGCTACCGGCCGACGCGCGCCTGCTGGCGGTGCACTTCTCGCCCCACGCAAAGGCGACCGGACGGGTCAGCTGGTCTGTGGTGTGACCTAGGCCGCTTGGCTATTGGACGCCTGCTCGGCGCCGGCGGCGAGGCCCGCGAGCATGCTCTCCGCGAGCTTGCGGTCGCCATGGATCTCCAGCCCGTCCAGACCACCCCCCGGCGAGAGCGCGCCGACCCAGTCATCGACCGTGCCGCTGACCGTCGCCTCCGCCCGCTCGGGCTCGCCCTCCTGGACGTTGACGGCCCCACCCGAGGCAACGAGGGTGTAGGCCAGCGAGTCCTCGCCGCCGCTGCCCTCAACCCTCAGGCCCACGGTGGCGTTCAGATTCGCAGGCGGCGTGAGCACGCCCGGCGCGAGCCGGAAGATCGCACCGATGTCGACCCGCTCGGAGTCCCGAGGAGCACCCCACGCCCACCTATATCCCCAGCGTGCCAGCTCGCCCAGGACGGGCAGCAGCGCGTAGGCCCGCTCCGTCAGCTCGTATTCCACGCGGGGAGGAACCTCGCGGAAGCGCCTGCGGGTGAGCATGCCGTCCGCCACCATTCGATTCAGGCGGGAGCGCAGCTGTTCGGTCGAGATCCCGGGCAGGACGCGCTGCAGTTCGACGAAGCGCCGCGGCCCGGCGGCCAGGTCGCGGACGATCAGCAGCGTCCATTTATCGCCCACGAGATCGAGCGCACGGGCGTCCGGCGACCACTGGTCGTAGGGATGGCGTTTGGGTGCTGGCACGGTGGCGATCTCAGACTCCCGGAAGTCGACTTTCACCGTCAAAGTTCCAGAATAAAGCTATCAGCAGGGATTTGCGCCGGTATGGGCATATCTGGTCCGAGTTTGCCCTCTTTTCGGCACCGGCGCATAGGTCCTTATACGCGATCGAGCGTCCCCGGACGGGACGTTTTCGCGTTTTGGACCACTTTTTGCGCCAGTTTCGCGCTCGGGCATCGTTTTCAACCCTACATGGGAGAGCTAATAGCACTCGAAGAACGGCGTCAACTGCGCTTACGGCGGACGTCAGGCTCCTGGCCGGCGTTCTACTTCGATCTGGGCTGCCCGTTCTCCTATCTGGCGGCGGAGCGCGTGGAGCGAACGCTCGGCGCGGTCGATTGGGTGCCTGTGGCGCGGGAGGCGTTGAATGGCGGTTTGGGGGGCGCAGTCAAGGCGCAGAGCGAGCCGTCCGCTCTGAAGCTCGGGGGAAGCGACGGGCTCGAGGAGCTCCGCTCGCGTGCGGAGCGCAGAGCGGCCGAGCTGCGACTGCCGCTCGTGTGGCCGGATCGCTTCCCGGCGCCCGTTCCCGGCGCGCTCCGTGCCGCGCAGTGCGCGGCGCAGAGCGGGGCCGGCGCCAGATTCGCGCTTGCGGCTGCGCGACTGGCATTCTGCGGCGGCTTCGACCTCGAGGATCCAGAGGTCCTGGCGGAGGCCGCCGCGGCGGCAGGGATGACGCTCGAGGACTGCCTGGGGGCGGTGGGCAGCGCGGCACTCGACGCGTCGCTACGCGCTACGGCTCGGGAGCTCGCGATGCTGGGGCTACGCGAGCTCCCGGCCGTTCGCGTCGGTTCGCGTCTTTTCGCCGGCGAGCAGCGGCTCCCCGAGATCGCGGCTCTGCTCGGTGTTGGCGGGGAGCGGGATGACTGGCGCGCCCGCCGGGCGGCGGGCGACGCGTGGCGCACCCCGGCGCGCTCCGGGCGTGGCCACCGGACGTACAGGCTGAGTGGGGCACACCGATCCAGTGGGCTGGGGCAGGGGGATACGGGCGACCCAGCAGGGGTACGCGGGGAGCCCGGCAGGGGTAGGCGGGAGGCTCGGGGCGCGGTGGGGTTGGGGACCCCACCGCCCCCCGCACCCGCTTGCGCCTGAGCGTTTAGGGCTCCGGGGTCGGCGCCCCGGCGGACGCTTGCGCCCTGAGCGTTCACGGCTCCGGGCTGGACGCCCCGGCGGACATATCTAACCCCTCGTTCGCGCCCGTGCCAAGGCTCGGTCGAGCATGTCCGCCATGCGGACATAACGAACCGGGGGCGGCCGCGCGTTGTGACGAGGGACCGTTCATGTCCGCGGATTGTCGGTGTTAGCGTGCGTTCACCGGTGAGCATCGAGACCTCAACCCAGCTGCATGGCGGGAGGCTGATCGCGGGCCGGCTCAAGGCGCACGGTGTAAGCACGCTGTTCACGCTGTCGGGTGGCCATCTGTTCTCGATCTACGATGGCTGCCGGACCGAGGGCATCGAGCTGATCGACGTACGACACGAGCAGTCGGCCGCCTTCGCGGCCGAGGGCTGGTCAAAGGTCACGCGCACGCCGGGTGTGTGCGCGCTCACCGCCGGGCCGGGCGTGACGAACGGCATGAGCGCGCTGGCCTCGGCCGCGCAGAACCATTCGCCGCTGCTGGCGCTCGCCGGCCGCGCGCCGCAGCTTCGCTGGGGCCAGGGCTCGCTTCAGGAGATCGACCACGTGCCGTTCGTGCGCCCGCTCACCAAGCTGGCGGCCACGGCGTCGAACCCTGCCGAGATCCCGGCGCTGGTCGACGAGGCGCTGGCCGCGGCGGTTGAACCCCATGGCGGCCCGGCGTTCGTCGACTTCCCGCTCGACTGCGTGTTCGCGGAGGGGCCTTCGCCGGGCGACGGGGCCATCGCGGCCGACGAGCCGTGGAAGCGTCCGGTCGTCGACGCCCGCGCCGTGGAGCACGCGGCCGGGCTGCTGCGCCGTGCCGAGCGGCCGGTGATCATGGCCGGCACCGACCTCTACTGGGGCCACGGCGAGGAGCGGTTGCGCACGCTGGCCGAGCAGCTGCGGATCCCGGTGTTCCTGAACGGGCTGGGCCGGGGCTGCCTGCCCGCTGACCACGAGCTCTACTTCTCCCGCGCCAGATCGGCAGGGCTGGGCGGCGCCGACGTGGCGCTGGTGATCGGCGTGCCGCTCGACTTCAGGCTCGGGTTCGGCGCCTCGTTCGCCCCCGAGGCACAGGTGGTGGTGATCGACGACGCCGAGCCCCGGCGCGAGCATCCCCGGGCCGTCGCCGCGGAGGTCTACGGTGCGCTACCCGCCACGCTGGACGCGCTGCGGGCTCAGTCGGCCGGCGGACATTCGGCCGGCGAGCGAGATCGCTGGGTGGCGTCTCTGCGCGAGCTGGAGCGCGAGCGCCGCGCCGCCGAGGCGGCCGGGCTCACCGACGAGCGCGCGCCGCTTCACCCCATGCGAATCTACGGCGAGCTCGCGCAGCTGCTCGACCGCGACGCGATCGTGGTCGGCGACGGGGGCGACTTCGTCTCGTTCGCCGGGCGGCTGATCGACTCCTACGAGCCCGGCTGCTGGCTTGACCCCGGGCCCTTCGGATGCCTGGGCTCCGGCCCGGGCTATGCGCTCGCCGCCAAGCTCGCCCGGCCCGAGCGCCAGGTTGTGCTGCTGCTGGGCGATGGCGCGTTGGGCTTCGCTGGCATGGAGCTCGACACCCTGGCCCGCCACCGCATTCCGGTGGTGATGGTGGTCGGCAACAACGGCATCTGGGCGCTCGAGAAGCACCCGATGGAGGCGCTCTACGGCTATTCGGTGGCGGCCGAGCTTCGCCAGGGGACGCGCTATGACCAGGTGGCGGAGGCGCTCGGTTGCCACGCCGAGCTCGTCTCCGGACCGGAGGAGCTGCGGCCGGCGCTCGAGCGGGCGTTCGCCTCGGGCGCGCCGGCGCTCGTGAACGTCCTCACCGACCCCGGCGTGGCCTATCCACGCCGGTCGAATTTGGCTTGATGGACAACAATCGAGACCGCCGTGTCTTTAAACGAAAACCGCCCGCGTTCTGCGGGCGGCTTCCGATCCAGGTGAAGGCCCATCCGGGACGGGCAGGGGTACGTGCCGAAAAGGACCTTGCGTAAAGTGGCTCAGGCGGCGGGAGGCGCCGATGTCTGCGGCTTCACCTGAGCCTATGTGTCGGGGAATCCACTCACGGTGGGTTATCCCCGCAGAGGATGATCCACGCTGGACACTCGATTAGCAATCGGACATACGTCCAGATGCCGTTACCTATGCTCGAACTAGTGCGGAATCTCCTGATTTTTCCGAATCCGGTCAATGAAAAGGCGGCCCGCGTCGTGGCCGGCGTCGTCATGACCGCGGTGATCGTCACGCTGGCGACCGGGTTCTACTGGCTGCTGATTCCAATCGCCTACGGCTTCTGGGCCCGCGTACTTACCGGCCCCACGCTCAGCCCGCTGGGGTGGATCGCCCAGAACGCGATTGCGCCGTTGCTCGGGGAGCGAAAGCCGGTGCCCGGTCCGCCCAAGCGCTTCGCGCAGGGGATGGGGGCGGTGATCTCCACCACGGCGCTCGTGCTGGCATTTGCCGTCTCGCACACGGCGGCCGACGTGGTGCTGGTCCTTTTGGTGGTGGCCGCCGGGCTCGAGTCGATAGTCGGCTATTGCTTGGGCTGCCGGATCTTCGCGTTGCTGATGCGCGTTGGCGTCGTGCCCGAGCACGTATGCGAGGAGTGCGCGGATGTCGGGGCGCGGCTGCGTAGCGCCGCGTCGTAGTTCGAGGGCGCTACAACCCGAGTGCGGCGCCGCGCAGGATGTCGTGCTCCGAGACCTCCACCTGCTGCAGCCCGAACGCCTTAAGCACCTCCAGCAGGATCGCCACGCCGGCCACGATCGTCGGCGCCCGCGCCGGGTCGAGCCCCTTGATCTGACGCCGCTCATCGAGCGCGACAGACGCCACCCGGTCGAGAATCTCGCGCGCCTCGGGCTCGTCGAGCAGGAAGCCGTGGGCCTTCTCCGGGTCATAGGGCTCGAGCTCCTGGGCGATGGCTGCCGACTGCGTGGCGGTGCCCGCCACGGCGATCCCGCGTTCGACCGCCCGCCGCCGCTCCTCGGGCACGGCCTCCAGGAAGATGGCTCGCACCTCGCGCCGCAGCTGGTCCAGCTCGTCTGAGGTCGGCGGGTCGCTGTGCAGATGGCGCTCGGTCTGACGAACGACGCCGGCCTGGGTCGAGACGTGAAAGCCGGCCTCGCGGCCGGTGCCGGTGACGAGCTCCGTCGAGCCGCCGCCGATGTCGACCACGAGTGTCGGCGTGGAGTCGTGGGGATCGCGTTCGCTCGTCGCGCCGAGGAACGTCAGCCCCGCCTCCTCGTCGCCGCTCAGGACGTGAGGCTCGAGCCCGTAGCGCTCCTTGACCGTGTCGGCGAACTCCGAGCCGTTGGTGGCGTCGCGCACCGCGCTCGTCAATACCGCGATCCGCTTGCCGGCACCGTGCTCCTCGATGCTCCGGGCGTACTCGTCGAGGGTCCGGTAGACGCGTTCCATTCCCTCCTCGCTCAGCGCGCCGTTTGAATCGACGCCGGCGCCGAGACGGGTGACGTTTGAGCGACGGTCGAGTTCGTCGAGCACGCGGCCGTCGTCGACGTCCGCGATCAGCAGACGGGTGGAGTTGCTGCCGATGTCGGCCACGGCGACGCGCACGGACGGGACACTAATTGGCCTGGTGCGGCATCGGCCTGCCGTCGAGCGCCGCCAGCAGGTTCTCGACTGCCAGCTCCGCCATGCGCTCGCGTGCCGCGTGTGTGGCGGACGCCACGTGGGGCGTGATGATCAGGTTCGGCGCTTTGAGCAGGGGATGATCGACCGGGAGGGGCTCGGGGTCGGTGACGTCGAGCGCCGCGCCGGCGATCGTCTGCTGCTCGAGCGCTTGGAGCAGCGCGGCCTGATCGACCAGCCCGCCCCGGGCGGTGTTGACGAGGATGGCCGTCGATTTCATCTGCTGAAGGGCACGGGCGTCGATCAGGTGGCGGGTCTCCGTGGTCAGAGGTGCGTGCAGGGAGACGAAGTCCGAGGTGCTCAGGAGCTCGTCGAGTCCCTCGCCCGGGCCGGCGTGGATCACCGTCATCGCAAAGCCCTGGGCGCGCTTGGCGACCGCGCGTCCGATGCGCCCGAAGCCGATGATTCCCAGTGTCTGGCCGTAGACCTCGAGCCCCAGGTGTCGGGCCGGCTCCCAGGTGATCCAGTCGCCGGTTGCGGCAGCCTCGATCGCCTCGGGCAGCTTGCGCGCTGCGCCCAGCAGCAGCGCGAACGTCATGTCGGCCGTGGCGTCGGTCAGGACGTCGGGCGTGTGGCCGACGGGGATGCCCCTGCCGGTGGCGGCGTCGAGGTCGACGTTGTCGTAGCCCACGGCATAGTTGGAAACGGCCCTCAGCCTCGGAGCGGAGTCGAGCAGTTGCGTGTCGATGCGGTCCGTGAGCAGGGTGAGCAGACCCTCGACGTCCTTCGCGTGTTCCTGCAGCTCTGCGGCTGTGGGAGGACGGCGTCCCTTCCAGATCTCTACGTCATGAGCTTGCTCCAGGCGCTCGAGCGCGCAACCCGGCAGGCGGCGGGTTACGAACACGCGGGCCACTCGGTTAGGGAGTGGCTAGGTGGCCCAGGAGAAGCTGAACGAGCGCGTGCCGGCCGAGCAGCGGATGCTGGCGCCGATGACCGCGTGCCCTAGCCCGAAGCCTCCGTAGAAGGCGTGCAGCACCTTGCAGCTGAAGCGGCTGGTCTTGAGGTTGCCCGCCTTCGTGAGCCTGCCGCTGTGGATTGCGCCCAGCGCCTTGGAGCAAGCCATGTTGCGCGTCGTCACGTGGCCGAGCGGCACGTAGCGGTCATTGCTCGGGCCCTGGCCCATGATGAACGCGCAGTGTCGGGTCCTGGCACCGGCGGCGCTCGGCGCGAGCAGCAACAGGGCCAAGCCAAGACAAGCGACTGCGACTGCAAGAAAGCGCATCAGTGTTCCCTCTTCGAGCTGGCTGGAGTGGGTGGGATTGTCCAACAGGCGGGTCGAGGGCTCAAGGGCCTACGTTCGGGTTCACTGCATCAAGCCCCGGCGCATTGCCTCGGCGACGGCGGCGGCTCGGTCCGATACGCCGAGCTTCTCGTACAGGTGCTGCTGGTGAGTCTTGATCGTCGCCGTGCTGAGATGCAGACGCGCTCCGATGTCGGGGGCTGAGCAACCCTCCGCCGTCAAGCCCAGGATTTCGCGCTCACGGGGGCTGAGCTTGGTGGCCGGACCCGGCGAGCGATGCTGAATCTCCTGCAGCAAGCTCGCTTGAATCGCGGGATCCAAGCGCGTCTGACCCCGGGCGACCGCCGCGACCGTGCGGCAGATCTCGTCGCTGTCCGCGGTTTTGACCAGGTAGGCGTCGGCGCCCGCCGCGAGGGCCTGATAGACGTGCTCGCCGTCGTTTTCCGCAGCCACCATCACGATGTGCGTGTTCGCGCTCTCGCGCTTTATGGCCTGCACCAATGCGACGCCGTCGAGACCGGGCATGCGCATATCCAGCACCGCGACGTCCGGCGACAGGCGCTTGATCTCTTTAAGGGCTGTCCGGCCTTCTGACGACGCGCCGACCAGATCGAAGTCCGGACGGCCGTCGAGGGTCCGGGCCAGCGCGTCGCGGTAGAGAGGATGGTCGTCGCTGACATACACCCGGATAGCAGCTGACGCCCTTCTCATTGCAATGGTCTACCAACCTGAGCATTGCTTTTCAACCCCACCAAATGCGGGCGTTTCTTGCTCATCTCAACCGATCGGGGGACGTGCGGTTGAAGGGCCCGGCCTCGACCCGATTCCATCCCGTTGTCGGATCCGGGCGTCGGTTCCAGGCGCCGATGGTGACTACGTAGTCCAAAGGTCTCCCGAGGGGGGCGCCGGGATGACTACGAAGCTCTGACCTCGCGGGAGGTGTCGAGACGTGCGACTCATGGTGCGCAAAACGGGCGAGAGCTCGGTCGATGCATCCGGGCCCGAGCGGACCGGGGCGGCTGACAGAGGCGCCTGGTACCCCGACCCATACGGCGACACCGACGAACGCTGGTATGACGGCACGGGCTGGACGGACCAAACCAGGGGAGATCCGAAGATCGAGAAGTCGGAGCCCGTGACGCAGGATTCACAACAGATCGCCGTCGCAACGGTGAGCCAGCCGGCTGCTCCGCCCGAGGCGCCGACCGCGACTTGGGCTCCGCCTGACGGGGCGGCTGCTCCAGCCGACGAACGGCAGACACCGCCCCCCGAGCCGGTGGAGCGGCTCGAGGCCCCAGCGGTCACCGGTGCTGCATCCGGCCCCCTCTTCGGACCGCCCGTCGAAACTCGACCTGCACGGGTCTGCCCACATTGCGCCGCGCTGTCCCACAACGACGGCCTCTACTGCGCCCATTGCGGCGGTCCCTTCGCCGGCGCTCAGGCCCGCGCCGGCGTCTCGACACGCGTAAAGGTCGTCGCGTGGTTGGTGGCCGCGCTGCTCGTGCTGGGCGGAGCCGCCGCCGGCGTGGCGATCAAGCTCCACCACGACAGCCAGGTGGCCGCTCAGCATCGTCGCGCGGCCGCTGCGGCCGCCGCCCGTCAGCAGGCGCAGCAGCAGGCTCAGCAGACCGAACAAACGCAGCGGCAGAGCCTCGAGAGCGCGCTCGAGTCGAGCATCACGAGCGACGCGACGCAGAGAGCCAACTCCGGTCTGTTGTTCAACGGGCCCGCGCTGAATACGACGTGTACGCCGGTGAGTGGTGGCAGCTCTCAGAACCTGAGCGAGTCCACCGGGACGTACAGCTGTCTAGCCGTTTACCAAAACAACCCGGACGGCACGAGCAACGGCTACGGCTTCACGGGCACCATCAACTTCGACACTGGGACGTTTACATGGCACCTCGGCAATGGGACTTCGTGAGCCGTGAGCTGAATGGCTACTACCGCGATAAGCCAATGCCAGTCCTGCGGCCGGCTCTGCGAGGAGCCGAGTCGGTTCTGTCCGGGCTGCGGGGCCAGCGTCAACCAAACCTTTGTGCAGGGTCCGCATCCGGCCCCTGGATGGAGTCCTCAAAACCGGTCTGCGCCCGACGCTCGACCGGGATCCAACCGCTCATTTCTGGTCGGGACCCTGATTGGCACGCTGCTGTTCCTCGTCGTGCTGGGCGCTGGACTCTACCTGGGCGGCGTCTTCGGCCCGACTGGGAGCTCGCACATGACGCGGGCGTCGGCACCGAGTGTTCCGAAGGCACCCGGCGGGCGGACGCCTGCTTCGACGGCTTCAAGTCCAAGCCCATTGAGCCAGGCCACCGAGACCTACAACGGCCAGGCGTTCTCGATCCAGTACCCGGCCGGCTGGAGCATCCAAAACGCGGAGACGCAGCACAGCTGGGGAAGCGACACCACGATTGTCTCCTCGAGCGATCCGAACGTGCTGCTGCGCATCGACGTTTCGCCCAACACGCCGGTGACCGACCCGCTCTCGGCGGCGCAGCCGATCATCAACCAGCTCCAGGACGAGCCCGGCTATCAGCAGCTCGACTTGACCCCGGGCACCTTCGAGGTTTTCCGGCCGAGCACTGGGGCTTCCTGGTCGACGAGTCAGGCGTGCTGCTGCGCAAAGAAGACGAGTTCTTCATCGACAGCAGCGACGGCGACGGCGTGGCGGTTCTCACCCAGGCGCCGGCCGCCGACTACGGGACGTACTCGAGCCAGTTCGCGGCGTTGCGTCAAACCCTGTCAATGAACTAGGAAAGTAACCCGTACTGGGGGCAATATGAAACTCGCAGGCAGGATCATCACTTGGGTAGGCGGCCTTCTCTTTGTGGCCGCATGCTTCCTTCACTTCAGTGGAGGCGCCACGCTTTGGTCGGGGGGCGCGCGATACGCGTTGCTCGTAACGCTGTTGGCTGTAGCCGGCGTGACACTGTCCGTCGTTTCGATCTTTGCGGACTTCCCAGTCCTGGTTGGAGCGCAGGTGGCACTCGGCGTCTACGCCTTCGGCGAAGTCTTCACGTTGTCGACTGTGTTCAACACCAATTTCAGCGGTCTGCAGATCGGGTTCTGGCTGGCTTCGATTTCGGCCGCTGCGATGCTTGTTGGTGCCTGTCTACTCGCGGCATCAATCTGGGGCAGGCAAGGCTGGAGGCCGACGACTGGTCTCGTGGGTACACGCGGGCCGCTGACGGCAGCGGCTGCGCAGAACGTCGCGTACACGGTGCCAACGAACGGCCACGCGTCGCCTGCTCCAGGGTGGTATCGCGACCCGAGCGGCCAGGCGGGTTTCCGGTACTGGTCCGGTCAGGCATGGACGGATCAGGTCCAGGCGTAAGAACAAGTCTGCTTAGGGGGTAACTATGGCCACGATCTCGAGTGTCCGCTGCCCGTCGTGCGGCGGAACGTACGAAGGCGAGGACGGAAGCAACTTCTGTCCGCTTTGCGGCGCGCAACGGGCTGCGCCTATGGCGCAATACGAGCCGCCGACGATGGTCCAGAGCCATCTGCCACCGCCCGGCTATCCGCCGCCGGCGGCTCCGGCCGACCCGAGCCGTCCGAATCGCGACCGTGGCTGGCTGATCGGGCTTGGCCTCGTCGCGGTGTTGATCCTGGCTGCGATCGGTGCGGGCCTCTACATCGGCGGGGTATTCAGCTCGAGCGGCGCCTCCCAGTCCCCGGTTCCTGCTTCGAAGGTCACTTCAACTCCCGGCTCCTCGCCAGCCGGCGGGACGCAGTCGCTGAATACGCCGACCACGCCCCCTAGCGGTACGACGAGCCCCGCTCAGGGCACAACGACGCCCGCGCCTGTTCCAGCTTCGAGCAGCCCGGCATCTGTGATACAGACCCACCTCGAGGACATCAACTCGGGTCAGTACCAGTCCGCCTTCCAGCTCTTGACCAGTAGCTATCAATCAGCGAATCCCTCGTGGCCGTCGGACCGCGCCACGGCCGACCCCGGGATCAAGCTGCTCTCCGTCGGCACGCCACAGTACGGCTCGGGAGGTGCGCAGGTGCCGGTCGACTTCTACGCGCGTGACCGCAATCCCTCGCCGGGAAGCGACACCCAATGCCGGGAGTTTCAGGGCACGGTCACGATGGTCCAGGAGTCCGGATCATGGCGCTATGACCCAAGCAGTAGTGGCCTCACCAGCACGGTGATGCCCGAGAGCGATTCCAACTGTCCAAGCTAGCCGCCTAGAGCGGTGGGGAGCGCTCGGCGTCAAGGCACGAATCCTCCCCGCGGGGGCAGGCGTCGTGGTCCTAGCGCCATCCGGCGGCGCCGGCTGCTCGCAGGTGTCCTCGCCCTGCTCGTGGCGGCTGCGGCCGTGGGCATCGCTAGCGCATTGACCGGGGGGTCGGGGAGGGGACCGTCACGACCCGTCCGGGCCCCAGCGCGAGCGCTCGGCGAAACACCCACCAGCCCGAGCGCCCGCCAGCCCGACCATGGACGGACAGCCTCTAGGCGCGCGCCCACTCCCGCTTCGCCGAGCCTGGCGCGGATGCTCGGCCAGATGATCGTCACCAGCTTCACCGGCACCGATCCGTCGCAGTCGCTTCTGGCTCGAATCCGCGCCGGCCAGGTGGGGGGCGTGATCCTGTTCGCCGATAACGTCGCTGGGGGGCTCGCGCAGACTCGCGCGCTCACCGAGGCCCTGCAGGGGGCGGCCAGTCAAGGCCACAACCCGCCGTTGCTGATAATGACCGACCAGGAAGGGGGCGAGGTCAAGCGCCTTCCGGGCCCTCCGTCGCTGGCTGCCAGTCAGATGACAGCGCCCGCGACAGCTTTCAGCCAGGGCCAGGCCACGGCCAGGATGCTGCGCTCCGCGGGAATCAACCTCGACCTTGCTCCGGTGGCGGACGTCGAGCGGGCGGCGGGCTCCTTTCTCGGGTCGAGGTCGTTCGGAGGCAGCCCGTCGGTCGTCGGCCAGTCCGCGTGTGCGTTCGCCGAGGGCCTGGCGGCCGAGCACGTGGCCTTCACCCTCAAGCATTTCCCAGGATTGGGACGGGCCACCGGCAACACGGATCTCGGACCCGTGGCGATCACCGCCTCGTCGGAGGGGACCAGAGCCGACTACGCCGCCTACCGGAACTGCGGCGCCAATCCGCTGGGATTGGTGATGGTCGGCAGCGCCACCTACCCCGGCCTCATCGGTCCGCTTCCGGCCGTCATGTCGGCCACCACCTACGAGCGCGAGTTGCCGCTCGCGGTTCCGGGAGGGCGGCCGGTGACGATCAGCGACGATCTCCAGTCACCGGCCATCACCAGCCAAAGCTCGCCCGCGCGGCACGCAATCGATGCCGGACTCGATCTGCTCATGTACGCGCAGACGGAGGAGGGCTCCGCCGCCGCCTACGCGAGCCTCCTACCCGAGGCCCGGGCAGGAGTGCTCAGCGGCACGCGGGTCCGAGCCGCCTACCAGGCGATCACGGCGCTGAAGCGCCGCCTGGGTTAGGCGCTCTCGATTTGGGCCATCCGCGCCTCGCGCGCGCTTGCCCCGAGGCGCGGGAGCCCGACCAGCGCCACCAGCCCACCGATTAGCGAGAACGCGGCAGCCACGAGGAACGCCAGATGGAAGCCGCTCGTCAGCGCGCTGTGCATCGCCGCAGCACCCACCGCGTGGTGGCTGTCGGTCCGGGCCGTCGCCAGCGCGGCGAGGATTGCCAGCCCCAACGCCCCGCCGAAGAGGCGGGAGGTGTTGACCAGGCCGGAGGCCAGTCCCGCCTCGTCGGAGTCGACTCCGGCCACGGCGGCGATCGTCGCCGGAACGAACGAGAGCCCGATGCCGACCGCCACGAGCAGCGAGGGGAGGATCACGTTGGCCAGATAGTGGGCATCCACAGGCACGAGCGCGAACAGCAGCAGTCCGGCGGTCTGCAGAGCCATGCCCACTACCAGCAGGGGCTTTGTCCCGAAGCGGGCCACCGAGCGCGAGGCAAACATCGAGCCGATTGCGATCGAGGCGGTCATCGGCAGGAACGCAAGCCCCGCACGCAGCGGCGAGTAGCCCAGCACCTGCTGCAGATAGAGCGACAGAAAGAACCACATCCCGAACGTCGCGCCGCCGATCAGCAACACGACCGCGTTGGCGGCGCTCAGTGCGCGTGAGGCAAAGATCCGAAGCGGCATCAGCGGTGAGCGGGCCAAGCGGCCCTCGACCGCCACGAACAGCACCAGCAGCAGTGCGCCAGCGGCGATCAGGGCGAGCGTCGATGCCGAGCCCCAGCCGGTGACGTCGGTGCGAACGATCCCCAGGACGAGCACAGACAGACCGACGGTTGCGCTCACGGCGCCCGAGAGATCGAACTCGCGGCGGCGCCTCTCGACGCGGCCCTCGCCGATGAAGTAGAGGGCGGCCGCTGCGGCCAGCAAGCCGATGGGCACGTTGATGAAGAGGATCCAGCGCCAGCTCAGCAGGTCGGTGAGCACGCCGCCCAGCAGCACCCCTGCCGAGCCCCCGGCTGCGCCCATCGCGCCCCACAGGCCGAGCGCCCGGTTGCGGGCGGGGCCCTCGGGGAACGTGGTCGTGAGGATCGAGAGCGAGGCGGGGGCGATAACCGCACCGCCAAGGCCCTGCACGACGCGGGCGACGATGAGCATGCCTTGGCTGTTGGCGATGCCGCCCACCAGCGAAGAGAGCGAGAACAGCACGAGTCCGTAGATGAACACGCGCCGGCGACCGAGGAGGTCGGCCGCCCGTCCGCCCAGCAGCAGGAAGCCGGCGAACGTCACCGTGTAGCCGTTGACGACCCACTGCAGGTCCTGCTCGGAGAAGCCCAGCGCGTGGCGCATGGCGGGCAGCGCGACGTTCACGACCGAGACGTCCAGGATCACCATGAACTGAGCCAGGCAGGCCAGGAACAGGGTGGCGCCGAGGTGACGGTGCTGATGCGGCTGCTCGGAGCCGTGCGCGGCGGCGCGGGGCAGGTTGCCGGCGCCGTGGGAGACGTGTTCTCCCCGGCTTCGAGCGATCGGTGGCTTAGCCTTCTTTACGACACGCAATGGACCCTCCGGGCTGGTACGATGGTTGTCGTACTAAAGGACTATAGAGGATAGTTCGATAGTCGTCGAACAATGAGCGCTTTCACTTCAGAAGACGAACGGGACGCACGCGAGGGGACAGCGGCCGCGGTTCTGGGGGGCGAGGCTGAGGCGGTTTCATCTGATGCGGTGGCTAATCCGGCGGAGCCCATACCTCATCCCGCGCGTATGGAGATCGAGCTCGCCGCCGTGCTCCACGCCTTGAGCGATCCAGTCAGGCTCCAGGTCATCGGCGCGCTGGCCGGCGGCAGCGAGGTCAACTGCAAGAGCTTCGCGTTGCCTGTCTCCAAGTCGACCTGCACCCACCATTTCCGCGTGTTGCGCGAGGCGGGCGTCATCAAGCAGCGCGTCGAGGGCACGACGCGGCTGAACTCGCTGCGGCGCGACGATCTCGAGTCGCGGTTCCCGGGCCTGCTCGACGCGGTGCTCGGGGCGGCCGGCGCGCCGCGCTAGGCCATCGTCAGCCCGCCGCTGACCGACAGCGTCTGCCCGGTGATGTAGCCGGCTTCCTCGGAGGCCAGGAACGCGACCGCGGCCGCCACCTCCTCGGGCGCTCCCAAGCGGCGCATGGGAACCGCCCGGCGCATGGCCTCGAGCGCCTTCCGGCCCTGATCTCCGCGGCCCATCATGCCCTCGAGCAGCGGCGTCTCGGTTGGGCCGGGACATACGGCGTTGACGGTCACGCCCTGGCGGGCGGTCTCCCGCGCGAGCGTCTTTGAGAACGAGACCACGCCGCCCTTGGCCCCCGAGTAGACCGCCTCCAAAGACGATCCGACCCGCGCGGCGTCCGAGCCGATGTTGACCACACGGCCGTATCCGCGCTCCATCATCCCCGGCACCACGCGGCGGCAGAGCCTCAGGCAACCCTTGAAGTTGACCTCGATCACCCGATCCCAGAATGCCTCGTCGGTCTCCAGGAACGGGCGCAGCTCGTCCCAACCGGCGTTGTTGACGAGGATATTTATGGGGCCGAGCTCACGCTCGGCCTTGTTTGTGGCCTCCTCCACGGAGCCGGTGTCGGTGACGTCGAGCCGGACGGCGATCCCCCCGATCTCCCGTGAAGTGGCGGCGGCTTCCTCTTCAAGGACGTCTGCCACCGCCACTCGATGGCCATCGGCCGCGAGCGCCCGGGCGATCGCTTGCCCGATGCCGCGCGCGGCGCCGGTGACGAGAGCTGTGCGAGCTGTCGCAGCCACAGCGCCCGCAGCCTATGTGCTCGCCCTGTAGAGCGCGACGTTGCGGTCAAGGCGGCTGCCGATGAAGCTTTTGGGGCGCCCACCCTGGGCATCGAGGTACGCGAGCTGGCGTGAGATCGTGCCCAGGTCACCGGGAAAGACGTGGTCGAGCATCCAGGTCTGGATTGCGACCCCGCCGCCTTTGGTGGCGATGACCTTCAGCGCCCGTGCCTGCTGTGGGTAGTCGATCAGCGAGGCGGTGCTGATCAGCCAATAGCCGCCCGTCTGCGTCGGCCGCGGCGTGATCTGGTTGCGGTGGGTGTGGCCGGAGAGGGCGGCGATCACGCGCGGGTGCTGGTCGAGCAGGGACAGCAGCTGCTCGCCGCCTTCGCTGCTGGCGAGCGGCTGATGGGAGACGGCGATGATCCACTTGTCGCCGGCGTTGGCGAGTTGTTGGGACAGCCACGTGGGCTGATCGGGCCTGACCAGCCCGCCCGAGCCGCCGTCCCGGCGGGCGATGTCGAGCACGATCAGGAGTAGGCTCGCTCCCATATCGGCCGTGTAGTCGAGTGAGGTCTGGGCCCGTCCGTGACTTAGGCGGTCGATCACCTCGGCGGCGTCCAGCTCGCGGCGGTTGGCATCGCTGGGGACCGGCTGTTTGGGCGCGGCCA
Source organism: uncultured Actinomycetes bacterium (assembly GCA_963822735.1). Lineage (GTDB taxonomy): Bacteria > Actinomycetota > Thermoleophilia > Solirubrobacterales > Solirubrobacteraceae > Palsa-465. The sequence goes on along the minus strand of CAWGIU010000004.1, from coordinate 13,693 downwards.
GGGCCTGAGCCAGGAAGCTGTTGACGAGCGTGGGGCTGATCGGGCCGTCAGGGGAGTTGGTGAGTAGCGCCGCCTGTTGCTTTGGCAGGCTGAGACCGGGCGGCAGCTCCCACAGGGCACGGTTGCCGGTGGCCAGCGCCCGCGTTTCGGCCGTGGGCGGGATCTCGCCCTGGACGAGGATGTCGTGGTCGCCGAGGACCGGGAGGATGGGCGTCGCTCTGGTGAGCCCCGGGCTACGGAATGGGTCGGCGGCCCGCTCCAGGAGACCGGGATGCTGCGGGGCGTCGAGATCGGGGCGGTAGTAGAACGGGTCGGGGTTGCTTGCCAGCTGCACTCCGTAATAGCGGCCATGCCTGAGGACGCCTCCGTCGAGCGCTGTGAGCGCCTCTACCAGCTCGTTGCTCTGGGCGTTGTCGATCAGATCGCCGCCCTGGATCACCGCGTCCGGCTTGACGCGGTTGGTGGATCTGATCGCCCCGGCCAGCACCTGGGTCGTGAGCGTCTCGTGGGGGCGGAAGGTCGATTGAAACGGAGGGCCGAGGCGGTTGAGGAACGGGACCCTCGCTGGGGAGGATGCGTCGAGGACGTGGGCGTCGGTGATGTGGACCAGCGTGGCTAGGGAGTACTCGTGTGGCGCTCGAGGGCCGAGGTCGGTCCGGGCCACCGGCGGTTCTCCCGGGCCGCGGCTGAGCGCCCCGACGCCGCGTGAATCGACCCAGGTGCTCTCGAGCGTGGAGCCCGAGCCTTCGCGGGCGGTGTGGCTTCCGCCGCAGCTGGTGAGCGCGAGTCCGGTGGCGGAGGTGGCCAGAGCCTCGGTCAGCGCCCGGCGGCGGGTGATCCTCCGAGGCGTCATGTCGCGGCCAGCCCCTGGACGATGCTCTCCCTGCTGGCCTGCCTGGCGACCCACAGGATCGCCGCCGCGGCGGCGAGCGTCAGGCCGAGCAGCACCGCGAGGAGGTCGCCGGTCGTCGGCTTGAGCGGGAGCGTCGCATAGCTCGCGGCGAGGTTCGAGAGCGCCGGTCCCAGCACCATCACCTCCACCGCGATTCCCAGCGCGGCGGCCGGGATCACCAGTGCGGCCGCGGCGCCCGCGAGCAGGCGACCCACCGACTGCGTCCCGGCTCCGGAGGCTCTGATGATGGCCACCGTGCGCCGTCGCTCCTGAACCGTCAGGGCGCAGGCCTGCATGAGCGCGTACAGGCAGACCAGCCCGTCGACGACGGCGACCGCGATCAGGATCGCCCGCAGCGTGTTGACGAGCGGGACGCCCTTGCCGACCGCCGTCGAAGCCGGTCCCGCCGCCGCGCCTGGCGCCTCGGCGTTGAGCTTGTTTTCGATCGCGCCGACGTCCGCGCCCGGCTTGGCCACCACCACGAGCTGCTCGGGGGCCGATGGGTCCGCTCTGAGCATCGCTTGTGCCGGGACGTAGGCCACGCGACCGTCGTGATCGAGCGAGCTGATGATGCCGCTCACGGTCAGCCGGAGCTCGCTGCCCGACGAGAACTGGAGCGCCAGCGTCGACCCCGGGGAGAGGCCGAGCGCGTCGGCCAGACCGGCTCCCACCTCGGCCTGGCGTGGCCCCGCGATCCGGTGCCCGGCGGTGAGCGGCGGCGCCTCAAATCTCGTGTGGTCTCCGCCATAGCCGATCACGTCAACCGTCTCGCCGAGGGAGAAGGAGTCGGCGGCCTGGTCCTCGTATCGGGGGCCGGCGGCCTGGACTCCGGGGATCTTTGAGACCTGTTGCCCGGCCGATGCCGGCAGATCGGCCGTCAGCTGGTAGCGCTTGCCGAGCGCCTGGGGGTCGGTCTGCAGCACGCTGAGCGCGGATGCCAGCGCGAGTATCAGCAGTACGAACGCCGTCGAGCACCCGAGCGTGACCACGGTGGCGGCCAGCCGGGTGCGGCGGGCGGCGGCCAGGCGAGCCCCGAGGGCGGTGAGGCCCGTCGTTGTTGTTCTGGCTCGTCGAGTGCGTGAGGCTGTGGTTCGAAGTTCGGCACCGCGCAGCAGCTCGATCGGCGGCCTGCCGGCCGCACGCCAGGCCGGCCATGCAGCGGCGAGCGCGGGGATGGCCAGCGAGATCGCCCAGCCGGCCGCGAGCGGCAGGATGAGGCCCGCTCCTGCGGAGGGCTCGTTCAGCAGCATCAGCAGCCGGTCACTGGGTCCGGTCGTGGCCAGCACGCCGCCGATGGTCCCCAGCGTGGCGGCGGGTAGGGCGATCAGCAGCGCCTCGAGCGTTTGCGTGAGGGCGATGTGACCCCGCGGTGCCCCCACGGCGCGGCGCACGCCAATCGACTTCAGCCGCCGCTCCACCTCCGCTCGGGCGGAGGAGGCGAGTAGCACGCCGGCGGTGGCGAGCGCGATCAGCGACAGCGCTACGAGCAGGTCGATCACGATCCCCGCCGCCTGGTCCAGCAGCACGCGGACGCCCGAGCGGGTGACGAACTGCAGTCCCTGCAGTCCGTAGCTCGTGGCCCGCGCCTGCACCAGTACCTCGTTGAGGTAGCGGGGGTCGCGCAGCCAGATCTGGGCCTCGTTGACCTGCGAGCTGGGCGGTTCTCCGAGGCTCGCGGCCACCGCGCGCTGTGAGATGTAGACCTGGGGCGCCGCCAGCGGATAGGAGACGTTGTCGGGCTCTTCGGCGAAGCCAACGACAGTCTCCGGGCCCAGCCCCTGGAGGTTGATCGTGCCGTTCAGCGGGATGTGCCACTCGGCGGCAAGGCCGTCTTCGATGACCACCCCGTGCTGGGCGTTGGCGATGTCGTGGCCGGCGACGATCGCGTAGCCGTGGGGCCCGGTGCCGCCGGCCCCGACGATCTCGACCGAGGCGTTGCCGGCGCTGTTGGCTCCCGCGCTGATCTCCTCGTCGGTGACCTCCTGGCGCAGCGAGAAGTATCTGATGTCCGGCAGCGCCTCGATCCGCTGCGCGACCTTCGACCCTTGCTGGGGGTCGAAGCGGACGATGATGTCGGCGAGGTTCGACTGCTTGGCCGCGCGGTCGAAGCCGCGCCCCAGGCTGTCAGCGACGACGATCGCGGCGGCGAGCATCGCGGCCGCGAGCAGGACGCCGATCCCGGTGAGAAGCGACCGGCGGCGGCGGAGCTTGAGGCCGGTGCGGGCGTCGTTTAGTGCGGACTTCATTGGCGGCTTGCGCGTCCTCCGCCTCTTCGGCCTGGGTCAGGCCCTCTCGGTCAGGCGCAGGCGGGGTCGGAGTTGCCGCTCGCCGGCCGGCGCCGGCACGGCGATCCGGCCCTCTTTGAGCTCCAGCACGCGATCGGCGATCGCCGCCGCCTGCGGCTCGTGCGTGACGAGCACGACGGCCCGACCGCTCAGGCCGCGCAGCAGCTCGAGCACGGCCGCGCCGTTTTCCTGGTCGAGGTTGCCGGTCGGCTCGTCGGCCAGCACTAGCTCGGGGTCGTTGACGAGCGCCCGCGCGATCGCAAACCGCTGCTGCTCACCGCCCGAGAGCTCGTGTGGCTGGCGATGAGCGACGGGGGAGAGCCCAAGCTCGGCGATCAGCAGATGGGCTCGCTTCTCGCCTCCTCTGCGGGCGCCGGGAAGCCGGGCCGGGAGCAGCACGTTCTCCGCCCCGCTCAGCTCCTCGATCAGCTGGAAGGATTGAAAGACGAAGCCGACATGGCGCAAGCGGGTGGGCGCCAGCGCCTTTGCGGATTGAGCCGTGATCTCGTTTCCGGCGAGCGTGATCCGGCCCCGGTCGGGCTTGTCCAGCGCTCCCAGCAGGTGCAGCAGGGTGGACTTGCCACTGCCCGAGCGCCCGAGGACGGCGACGACCTCGCCAGACTCGACATCGAGGCTTACGTTGTCGAGGAGAAGCCGTGCGGCACGCCCTGCTCCCACAGTCTTTGTGATGCCGCGAGCCTCGAGAACGGGCACCAGGGGCACGGTAGCGCGGTGCCGTTGCGGGCTTGGCCGGTTCCGGGGGTGCCCGTTTCAATCCGGACCGTTCCTGTCCGCACCGATGAGGATCTCGGCAACGGCGGGTCTAGAGTGAAACGTCTATCCGACGCGCTCGAGGTGGGCTTTCTAACCTCGGACGCCGGGTTCGCACGACGACCTACAAGAGCTTTGTCTTCCACCGCTGACAGCCAAATACTTTCCGCCGACGGTACGGCCGCCGGGGCTGACGACGGGCGCGCGGCGATCGTCGTTCGCGGTCTCGAGAAGTCCTACGGCAAGATCCGCGCCCTGAGCGGCGTCGATCTCGATGCCGAGCGCGGCACCGTGTTTGGCCTGCTGGGCCCGAACGGCGCCGGCAAGACCACCATCGTGCGCGTCCTGACGACGCTGCTGAAGCCAGACGCCGGGACGGCGAGCGTGGTGGGACTGGATGTCGTCCGCGACGCGAAGGCCCTTCGCGAGCGGATCGGTCTCGCCGGCCAGTACGCGGCCGTCGACGAAAATCTGACCGGCCTCGAGAACTTGGTCATGGTCGGCCGGCTCTATGGATTCAGGCGCGCGGATGCCCGCGTCCGTGGTCAAGAGCTCCTGGAGCGCTTTGAGCTCGAGGACGCGGCCAAGCGCGCGGTGCGGGGGTACTCGGGTGGTATGCGCCGCCGACTCGACCTCGCCGCCGCGCTCGTCGCCAAGCCGCCCGTGTTGTTCCTCGACGAGCCGACCAGCGGGCTTGACCCCCGCAGCCGGCTGAGCCTGTGGGGCGTAATCGAGACCCTCGTCGCGGAGGGGACGACGGTGCTGCTCACCACCCAGTACCTCGACGAAGCGGACCGCCTGGCGGACAAGATCGCGGTGATCGACCACGGCCGCGTGATCGCCTCAGGCACGTCGGATGATCTGAAGGACCGGGTCGGCGGCGAGCGACTCGAGGTGCAGATCGATCACGGTGCCGCCGCGGAAGCCGCTGTCCGCGCGCTCGCGCCGATGTCAGACGAGGCGCCGCAGGCCGCCGACGGCGTGGTAAGCGTCAGCGTGCGCCGGCGCGGCGGCGCGATCGTGGAGGCGATTCACCGCTTGAGCGAGGCAGGGGTCGGCGTCGATGACGTGAACCTCCGCCGGCCGACACTCGACGACGTGTTCTTGACCTTGACGGGCCATGCGGCCGAAGAGGACGGTGCGGGCGAGGACGGTTCGGGCGAGGGGCGCGACGACGCTAACCCGACCCCGGCCCCTCCGCCGATGGACCCCCGAGGAAGGCGGTCGTGACGTGAGGCGGCTGGTAACGGACACCGTCGTCATTGCCGAGCGCAACCTGATCCGGCTCCCGCGCTCGCCGGACCTGCTGCTCGCCTTCACGGTGCAGCCGATCATGTTCGTGCTGCTGTTCCGCTACGTGTTCGGCGGCGCGATCAACACCGGCGGCATCCCTTACGCCGAATTCCTGATCCCGGGGATCATCGTCCAGAACATCGCCTTCGGCGGTTTCGTCACCGCGCTGGGGCTGAACGAGGACGTCCACAAGGGCTTGGTGGACCGCTTCCGCTCGCTGCCTATGGCTCGCCCCGCCGTGCTCGCCGGCCGGACGCTGGCCGATGTGTTCACGAACCTCCTCTCGATGTCGATCCTGCTCGTGACCGGCCTGATCATCGGCTTTTCGTTTCACACCAGCGCGCTCCACGTGATCGCCGGAATTGGGCTGCTCGTGTTTTTCGGCTATGCGTTCTCGTGGTATTTCGCGCTGGTCGGGATGCTCGTTTCCTCTCCGGAGGCGGCCAACTCGGCCGGCTTCATCTCCGTATTTCCGCTGACGTTCATCTCCTCGGCGTTCGTGCCGGTGCACTCGATGCCGGCTGTGCTCCGGGCCTTCGCCAACGTAAACCCCTTCACGATCGTCGTCGACGCCCTGCGCTGGCTGTGGATCGGGACGCCCGCACCGGGCAACAACGTCTGGGGGGCGGTGGTCTGGGCCGTCGTCCTCACGGTCGTCTTCGCGCCGCTGGCCGTGGCCAGGTATCGGCGGGTGGGAGCGAGCTAGAGCCGCCTCTGTCATCAGGCGCACCGACCCGGTTTGCGGTACTTCCGCCCACGGGTACGCCAAAGCATCGACACGACGGAGGAGGTTGGGATGGAGTCGGCAGCTGTCCGCCGGGGACGGGGACTGGCGATTGCCATCGCCCTGGCGGCCGCAGCGGTGGGCATCGTCTATGGCTATGACACCGGCAGCATTGCCGGAGCGCTGCTGTTCCTGCCAGCCCACTTCAACCTCTCCACCGCGGCCACGGAATGGATCACCACCTTCACCGGGATTGGGTTGATCGTTGGCGCTCTGATCGCCAACAGGCTGTCCGACCGCTTCGGGCGCAAGGCGGCGATGGTCACGATCGCGATCGGCTTCACCGTGTTCGCCATCCTCCAGGGCGCAGCTCAGTCGATCGTCTGGCTCGACACCACCCGCTTCCTGCTCGGCGTGAGCATCGGCATCTCGACCGTGGCCGCACCGGTGTTCATTGCCGAGTCGGCGCCGGTCACGATCCGCGGCGCGCTGATTGTCGGCTATCAGGTGGCAACAGTGGCCGGAATCATGGTCGCCTACTTCGCCGCCTACGCCCTGGCCTCGAGCGGGTCGTGGCGGATCATGCTCGGCCTCTCGGCGGTGGTCAGCGCTCTGGTGCTGATTGTCCTTGTGCGGCTGCCCGACACCCCACGCTGGTATCTGATGCGCGGCCGCCGCGAGGACGCATTGCGCACTCTGCGGCGCATCGACCCCGACGCCGATGCGGAGCGCAGCGTCAGGGAGATTGAGGGTGATCTGAGCGCGGAGCGCGGAGGGCGCCTGCGCGAGATGCTGCGCGTGCCCTACGTGCGGCCCACCGTCTTCGTGCTGGTCCTCGGCTTCCTCGTGCAGATCACCGGCATCAACGCGGTCACCTACTACAGCCCGTTCATCTTCCACGACATCGGCTGGCAGGGGCACTTCGTGCTGCTAATCCAAGCGCTGATCGAAGTGTTCTCGGTGTTCGCCACGATCGCCGCCGTTCTGGTCGTCGATCGCCTCGGTCGGCGCGTCACGCTGCTGATCGGAGTGGGGGTCATGGTGGCGTCGAACATCCTGATGGTCATCCTGTACGCGCAGGGCAGTCACTTCAGCGGGCTGGCGTCTGGGCTGGGCTTCGTGGGGATCCTGTTCTTCACGGCGGGTTTCAACTTCGGCTTCGGGGCGATGGTCTGGGTGTATGCCTCCGAGAGCTTCCCGGCGCGGCTCAGAACCGCAGGCGCTTCGACGATGCTCACGGCCGATCTACTGGCCAATCTCTTGATCTCCCGCTTCTTCCTGACCGTGTTCAAGGACATGGGAGGTCTCAGCACGTTTGGCATGTTCCTGGGCCTGGCGGTGATCTCGTTCTTCTTCATCGCCGCGCTGGCGCCCGAGACGAAGGGCCGACCGCTCGAGGCCATCCGCATCTATTGGGAGAACGGCGGCCGCTGGCCTCCCGAGGAGGAGACTGTCGAGCTCCTCGATCAGCGGCATCGCGAGGAGCGCGCCCCGGCATGAGCGGCGAGCGCATGGCCCGGGAGATGGCCGAGCAGCCGCAGCGGCTGCGGGCGCTGGGCGAGCGCGCGGATCAGATCGCGGAGCAGGTGCGAGCTCTGGGTCCCGACCCGATGAACGGGACCACGATCGTGGCCCGTGGCTCATCCGACCATGCCGCGACCTACGGCCGATACCTGCTGGAGACCGCGAGCGGGCGTCCGGTCAGCATGGCCGCCCCCAGCCTGCACACGCTGTATGGGATCGAGGTCGACTACCGCGGTCAGCTCGTGGTCGCCGTCAGTCAGTCGGGCAGTACGCCGGAGATCGTCACCACGCTTCAAATGCTCGTCGCGGCTGGAGGCTGCGGTCTGGCGATGACCAACGATCCTCACAGCGAGCTGGCCTCCGCCTCTCAGGCGGTACTCGACCTCGGAGTGGGCGACGAGCTGGCGGTCCCCGCCACCAAGACCGTCACGGCCCAGCTCGAGGCGTTCGCCATCCTCTCCCGCGCCTTGGGAGAGGTGCCGTTCTCGTCGGAGGAGCTGGCCACCGTGCCGGAGTGGGTGCAGGCGGTGCTCGATGATCCACAGCCCCCCGTCTCGGCCGCCGAGGCGCTCGTCGACTGCTCCCGGCTGATCGTGGTCGCCCGCGGTTACCTCTATGGCGCGGCGCTCGAGGCCTCGCTCAAGATCAAGGAGACCTGTTCGCTACTCGCCGACGGCTACTCCTCGGCAGACCTCCGCCACGGACCGATCGCGGCGGTGACGCCCGGTCTGCCGGTGATCGCCCTGAGCGCCCCCGGCCCAGCGCAGGATGACGTTCTGGAGCTGGTGGAAGAGCTTCGCGGTCGCGGCGCCAAGGTGCTGACGATCGCGCCCGATGCTGAGGCAGATATGCCGCTGCCCGCCGCGGTGCCGGAATCGCTGGCTCCGATCGTGGCCGTGGTCCGGGCCCAGCAGCTGGCGCACGCCCTCGCGCTGCGCTTGGGCTATGACCCCGACGCCCCGGCGGGGCTCAGCAAGGTCACCGCCACGTGAGCCACGTCGCCCAGGAGATCGAGAGTCAGCCCGATCTCTGGCGGGCGGCCGCTGCCCTGGCCGGAGAGCGCGCCGACGATCCTCCCGGCGCAGAGTGAGCGTGTCGCGTTCTTCGGCTGCGGCACGTCCCTCTACATCGCGCAGGCCGCTGCAGCGGCGCGCGAGGCGGCAGGCCACGGCGAGAGCGATGCCTTTGCGGCCTCGGAGATGCCCGCCGGCCGGCGGTATGCGCTGGCCGTGGCGCTGTCACGCTCGGGCACCACGACCGAGGTCCTGGAGCTCGTCGAGCGCCTTTGCGCCTCGATGCCGGTACTGGCCATCACTGCGGCCGAGGACAGCCCGCTGGCGGCGGCCGCGACGCGGACGGTGGCAATGCCGTTCGCTGATGAGCGCTCGGTCGTGCAGACCCGGTTTGCCACCTCCAGCTTGGCCCTGCTCCGCGCGCACGTCGGGCACTCCTTGGATGAGGCGATCTCTTCCGCCCAGCGCGCGCTTGGCGATGCGCCTCCCGTGGCGCCGGACTCGGTCAGGCAGCTCGTGTTCCTCGGTCGTGGCTTCAGTGTGGGGATCGCGCACGAGGCGGCGCTCAAGGTGCGCGAGGCGGCGCAGGCATGGAGCGAGGCCTATCCGGCGATGGAGTATCGCCACGGACCGATCAGCGTCGCCGGCCCGGGAACCGTCGTGTGGGCGTTGAGCGAGCTTCCGGACGGGCTCGACGAGGACATTCGCGCCACTGGTGCCCGCGTGGTCATACCCCAAGGCGACCCCATGGCCGAGCTCGTCCGGATCCAACGTCTGGCCGTGGCGATGGCCGAGTCGCGCGGTCTCGAGCCGGACCAGCCGCGGCACCTGACACGCTCTGTCGTACTGGATGGAGACGGTGGCTGAGGCGCCTCGCGTGGTGGTGGTTGGTGTCGGCTGATGGCGAGCTTGTGACGGTCATTGGTGTCGGCTGAGGGCGAGCGTGGGATGGTGATCTGTGTCGACTGACGGCGGGCGCGTGGTGGCTATCGACCTCGGCGGCACCTCGCTCAAGGGCTCACTCGTGGATCGTCGTGGGCGCTCATCCGGGCTCGAGCGGCGCCCCACCCATGTCGCCGGAGGGTCCCAGGCGGTAATCGATGACGTGCTTGGGTTCGCTGCTGACCTGGCGCAGACGGAGCCTCCTCCGGTGGCGATCGGCCTGGCCGTGCCGGGCCTGGTCGATGAGCGACGGGCATATGTCATAAACGCGACCAACCTCGGCTGGCGCGACGTGCCGATCGGTCAGCTGGTGGAGGAGCGACTGGGGATGACGGCTATCTTGGAGCACGACGTGCGCTCCGGAGCGCTTGCGGAGGGGCTGCTGGGAGCCGCCCGCCAGAGCAGCGACTACCTGCTGCTGACGCTGGGCACCGGCATCGGCGCGGCGGTGGTGATCGGCGGTCATCCGTACACCGGAGCGCATGGCATCGCGGGTGAGTTTGGTCATGTGGCCGTCGAGCCGCGCGGTCCGATGTGCGGCTGCGGACGTGCGGGCTGCGTGGAGTCGCTCGCATCCGCCGGCCACATCGCGCTTCGATATCGAGCGATGACCGGATCTCGAGACGACGAGCTGACCGCCGAGGAGGTTGCCAGGCGTGCAGGCGCCGGAGAGCCGACCGCTGAGCTGGTGTGGCGGGAAGCGATCAATGCCCTGGCTCTAGCGATCGCCAACTACGCCACACTGCTCGACCCGGAGCTAGTCGTCATCGGTGGCGGGATGGCGGCTGCGGGAGATGATCTATTCGGTCCGTTGCGCCAGGCGCTCCGCGCGCACATACGATTTGGGGAGCCGCCTCCAGTCGTGCCGGCCGAGCTGGGGGTGACGGCGGTGCGCTACGGCGCCGCGATCGTCGCCTGGCGGGCGGCGGGAATCGACGAGAGCGAGCTCAGCGCATGGGAGCCCAGTGATACGGCTACGTAGCGAGCGAATCGTCACTCCCTCGGGGACCATCGCGGGCGAGATCTCCATACGTGACGGGCGGATCGAGGCGCTATGGCCAGTTCAGTCGGCGGTTGGCGCGGAGACGGTCGATCTCGGCAACCGATGGATCGTCCCCGGCTACATCGATACGCACGTACATGGCGGGGGCGGCGCACAGTGCAACACCTCAGACCCGGACGAGATCGCAGCAGTGGCGAGGTTCCACGCCCAACACGGCACTACCGCTCTGCTGGCCACGACGGTGTCGGCACCGCCCGAGAAATTGTCCGCGGCTCTCGGAGCGATCGCGCGTGCGGCGCGGCACAGCGGGCCAAGCGTGACGAGACGCGATGGCGCGGTAGTGCTCGGCGCCCACCTGGAGGGACCTTTCATCAGTCGCGAGCGCCCGGGGGCGATGGATGCGGATACCTTCCTCGACCCGGACCCGGCGGTACTCGATCAGCTCCTTGCGGCGGCGGACGGAACCGCTAGGTGGATGACGTTTGCGCCCGAGCTTCCCGAGGGCGTCGCGCTCGCTCGCCACCTCGTCAAGCGTGGAGTGGTTCCCTCGATGGGGCACAGCGACGCTACCTACGAGCAGACAGCCGCAGTCGTGAGGGCCGGCGCGCGGGCGGCGACGCACGTCTTCAATGCGATGCGTCCGCTTCACCAACGCGAGCCCGGCGTCCTCGGCGCCGTCCTCGACTTGCCAGAGGTCAGCTGCGAGCTGATCTGCGACGGCGTTCACGTCGCTCCCGCCGCGCTGCGGCTCGTGTACCGAGCCAAGGGGCTCGAGGGCGTGCGGCTGGTGACCGACGCAATGCAGGCGGCGGGCATGCCGGATGGCGAGTATCTCCTCGGCACGGCCCAGGTCAGTGTCACCGGGGGTAGGGCCACCGTGACCAGCGGGTCGATCGCTGGCAGCACGCTGACGATGGGGCGGGCCGTGCGGAATGCTGTCGACCTGCTCGGCGTGCCCCTCGAGGACGCCGTCAAGTTGGCCTCGCGGAACCCGGCGCGAATGCTCGGTTTGGGCGAGAGCAAGGGGGCGATCGCACCGGGCCTGGATGCCGACTTCGCGGTGCTGGATGAGGCCCTCGAGGTGTGCGCGACGATCATCGGCGGTGAGTGGGTCCATGAAGTACGGGACCTCGCGCGCGCCGTTGACCCCTGATCGGCGGGCTCGGGGATTGCGCCCGGGGGCGGCGGACCGTGCGTGGCGCACCTCCTTCAGGTCTACGCCGCATCGTCGAGTTTCCCGCCATCGTCGTCCGTGATCAGCTTGTTGTCGGAGTCGAACAGCTCGTCGTCCGACAGGTTTATGCCGATGGGCGGGCCGAGGTCCTCGGGTGGCTCGTCGATGTCCACGCTTAAGACCACCTTCGATTGCTCGAAGAAGAGACGGATGCATCCGTGCCCGTACTCGATGCTGTCCGGTTCGGGCATTCCTTCCTGTTCGAGCAGCTCCCGCATTCGCTGCTCGGCCTGAATCTTCTGCTTGAGAGTCGCCATGACAGGAGCATGCCGAAGGGCGCTGTAACGGATCAAGACATAGACGTGAAAGGTGTGCGGCGGATTTGCAACAAATGTGTGGCAGCTCCTCCCGTCGCCGACCGTCCCGTCCGCGGAATTGCCCCGGGTATTCAGGGTCGCGGACTGAAGTGCGCTGGAACCAGCTGTAGCGGGATGAACCGCGCTGGGTAGTCTCGCGGTAATGCCGGGCTACGACGACGATGATGATTGGGTTGGCGAGCCCCCGGAAGGCCGCTACAGCCGAGATCGCGCGAAGCCGGAGTACTGGCGACGACCTTGGCCGCTGGCCGGAGTTGGGTTTGCCCTGGTATTGCTCATAGTTTTGGTAGTTCTCGTTACGCGGTGACTTTTGCGTCGGGGCGGCGGCGCCAAAGCATCTGCGTCTTTATCGCGAGCCCTCGCCTCGCCTTGACCGAGGGAGTACGTTCAGCGGGAGTGGGTGTAGCCCTTGCGACGGGCTCACTGACGTTGATGGAGAAGAAGGGAGCTGACAGTGGCCCATTCCGACATCCACGATGAGGCCTCGCGCCAGGAGCGCGACACCTCCGCCCGGCCGAACGGCACCGAGACCCCCACCGAGAGCGAGGGCGCCGAGAAAAGCGCCGATATCGCCAAGGCAGCCGAGCGTCGGCCCCACCGCACCCGGGGAAGCGGCGTGACCTCCGCCGAGCGTGACCGGATGCTCAAAAACGTGCGGAACGTCAACTTCCCTGCCGGCCTCCGTGGCTACGAACGGGCGGCCGTCGATCGCTATGTCGAGCAGGTGAATCGCCTGATTGCCGAACTCGAAATTTCGTCCTCTCCTGAGTCGGCCGTGCGGCACGCTCTCGACGAGGTCAGCGAGGAGACCCGGGAGATTCTCCAGCGGGCTCAAGCGACTGCCGACGAGATCACGATGCGCTCCCGGATGCGAGCCGATGAGCGACTCGAGGCTACTGAGCTCGAGGTGCAGGAACTCCGCGACACCGCCAGCCAGGAGGCCGATGAGGTTCGCAATGCTGTCAATCTCGAGGTGCGGGAGCTCCGCCAGGCGACCCAGCGTGAGACGGCTGAGCAGCGCGACACTGCCAACCGGGAGGTAGCTGAGCTACGCGAAGAGGCCACCCGAGAGGTCACCGACCTGCGCGAGACCGCAACTCGAGAGACAGAGGACCTTCGGAGCGTCGCGCATCGCGAAAGCCAGGAGGTCCGAGCGAGCGCTCGTCGAGAAGCTGAGGCGACGCTCTCCGCCGCGCGCCGGGAGGCCGCGGAGAGGGTCGCGTCAGCGCACCGCGAAGCCGAGGAGGGGCTTGCGACCGCGCGTAGAGAAGCGGACGAAACGCTCTCCACGGCCGAGGCCGCTGCACACGAGTTGGCTCGGAACGCCGAGGCGATCTGGCGCGAGCGCCGGCGGCTGATCGACGACATGCGCTCGGTCGGCGAGCAGCTCGTCGCGATCGGTGAGGCGGAGAACAAGCGCTTCATGCACTTCGCGGAGAACGGCGAGGGTTCGGAGAGCGCTCAGGGCGAGCACTCGGCGCGCGAGACGGGCACTGAAACGCCGGCAGACCGGACGCCACTCTCTGACGGCACGCCGCCGGATCAGACAACGCCAGCGGACCGCAGAGCTAGTTAAAGCAGCGCTTCGGAGGCCGTCGCGGCTCGTCCCGAGTAGAGCGCGCGCCGACTGGTGGCTGCCGCTAACCGGCTGGCGAACTTGCGCAATCAGCTAAAATCGTTCGTCCGCCGCGGGGT
>CAWGIU010000003.1:0-46135 GCA_963822735.1 uncultured Actinomycetes bacterium | reverse complement strand
CTGGGAAGCGCGGCGAGTGTCGCTTCGATCTCGGAGGTCAGTAGGTACAGCTCGAGTCGCTCAGTGTCAGAGGGACTGAAGGGGCGGGAAGTAGTTGCTGTCCCACCAGCTACGCGCGGCTCGGGTCAATGCGGTCACGACGACGGGCCCGTAGGCAGCCTTCTGGTTCAGCTCGAGGCGCCGTTGCGAGCACATGGCTGACGAAGGCAGTCCCTGAGGCCCAGGCTGGTGTATCGGCGGGGGTCCACGCCCAGGCGACCGAGCAGCAGCGCCGGAACTGGATCCGGCGCGGGCCCTGCGAGTTTCCGAGGAGCGCTGAGCGGTCGATCGCGATCATCGCCATGCTCGCGTGGCGACCACGACGTGATCGGCGTCCGTGATCACCTACGTCGCCGCCGTGTCCCGGCGGCGGCTCGGCGCGCGCAGCGTGAGAGCCATGATCCAGGATCGGCTCCTGGCAATCGAACTGGCTGCGCCCAACGTGCCCCGATCGAGCAGCGGCGGACGGCGAAGCTGAGTCAAGCCACGCGAACTCGCCTTCCACGTAGCGCCGCGCTACGCTCGTTCACCTCGGCTGGCTCTCAAGGCTTCGGTGAATGCAGCGGCAGCCTCAGACGAGAGGCGAATGCTCGGACGCTCCGCCAGCACCTGCTCGGCCCAGCAGCAGCCGCCTGAACCACGAACGCCGACACGTTCAGGTGGCGGCAGCCGCCGTCCGCTCCAACAGAGCCTTATCCGCAGGATCAACGCGGATCTGAAGCCGATCAGCCTTCAAACTAGCCATGACTTACCATGGCAGTACGGACCGGGCCTGTCAGCCAGCGTCCCTGCCGGACCACGCGGATGTTCCGCCAAGTACGACAGGAGACGTCAACTGCCGACTCGGCCGATTCTTCTCGACCAGAATGCGGTGTATCCCGTAAACACAGGGCAATCGCCATCAGGGCTGCACCGCCCGCCTGCCTTCTCCTCATCCCGCGCTCGGATCAGGAAACCGCATGTTTGCAGGACATCTTCGCCGCTGGCTCAGATACGAACCTAGATCTCCGCCCCAGCGCGCGACCAATCCCTGCTCCGCAAACCCGCATATTTGCAGGACTTTCCATACCGCTACCGGGATTCGAACCCGGGTTTCCGCCGTGAGAGGGCGGCGTCCTAGTCCCCTGGACGATAGCGGCGGGAAGACCTAGCTTAGACGCTCGGCGTCGCATGTCGTCACAGCCGTGCCGACGACCCCTCCGCCCCTGTAAGCGGATAGCTCGAGTTCGCCGGTGAAACCGGCAGTAGGGAGCAGGACCGAGACGAGCCGTCTGGTTTCACGCGCTGCTACTTTGACCCCACACCGCGGCAGTGGTGGAACGGTAGACACGCGGTCCTCAGGCGGCCGTGCCCTAACGGGCGTGGAGGTTCGAATCCTCTCTGCCGCATCGAGTCGGGGATGTCGGCGGCCATCTCGGGCCCAGGTCGTCACGCTCCTCGGCAGCTTCATCGGGTCGAAGCGACGACGATGCCGGCCTTCGCGCATCTACGCAGTGGCAGCCTTCGGCAGCCAACTGAACCGCATCGCGGCGAACATGCCCGCGGCGAGTCCCCATGCTGCGAGCATGAGCAGGTCGCTGGCAGAGAACGCCGAGCCGAACGATGTGGCCACGGTCGCCTTGTGCAACGCGTCCGCGAGGTGCGCGACCGGAAACACCGACGCCACGTCGCGCAGGCCCTGGCTGAGGCTGGTGTTCGGGATCCATACGCCCGAGATGAAGTACAGCGGCATCAGTGTCGCCTGGGCCAGGGGCTGAGCGGCGTCGACCGAGCTGATCATGCCGGCGGCGGCATAGCCGATGCACGAGAACGCGATCGTTCCGACGGCGATCGTGATGTACGTCGAGACGAGCGCGGCGAACGGCATCGAGATCCCGTAGCCGAGGCGGCCGATGACCAGCAGAAGTGTCGCCATCACGAGCGCGATCACGAGCGTCGCGATCACGTTGCCAGCGATCAGGACGGCCGGTGGGACGGGCGTCGCCCGGCGGCGCTTGAAGACGCCGGTCTCCCTGGCGGTCGTCACGGTCAGCACCAGCGAGGCGTAGCTGGCGACGATGATCGACATGGCCAGGATGCCGCCGACATAGAACACTGACAACGGGACGCTGACGCCTTCGATCGTCGTGTGACCCTTGTGGCCGAACACGCCGATGAACACCACGAGCAGGACGATCGGGAACAGGAAGGTGAAGAACCGCGCCCGGGGGTTGCGCATGCTGGCCAACAGGTCGTATCGCGTTTCGTGTACCACCAGGGCAAGCAGTCCGCGCGAGCCCGCGGATTTGCGCCGCGGAGCATGAGCGTGCCGACGCGTGACGGCGGCCACAGCCTGAGGCGAGGACGGCACATCGCCCGCCGGCTGAGGTGCAGCTTCTTCGCGGGCCGTCTGCCCTCTGCGCTCCTGCCAGCGGCGGTATAGGCGAACCAGAATCAGGATCATGGCCGGTTGCTCCTTTGCTCTTCGGCGGTGAGGGTCAAGTACACGTCTTCCAGCGTCGGCCGCCGCACTTCGAGATCGTGGAGCTCCAAGCCCCGGTCGAGTGCCCAGCCGGAAAGGCAGTGAAGATCGCGTCGCCACGCTCATGCTGCCGATTTCCAGCCGTCGGCCCGGCTGCGGCTCGACACGCTCGGCGAGCAGCGACGGGAGATCGTCGAGCTGGGTTCCGCTGGGCAACGTGAACGTGATCTCGGCCGCTGCAAGCTGCCGGTCGCCGAGCGTCTCCGGGGTTCCTTCGGCGACGATCTCGCCGGCGGCGATGACCGCGATGCGGTCCGCCAGGCGCTCGGCCTCCTCCATATAGTGGGTGGTCAGGAACACGGTCTTGCCCAGGTCCCGCAGTCCGGCGATGACATTCCATGCCGCGCGGCGGGCGGAGGGGTCGAAGCCGGTGGTCGGCTCATCGAGGAAGATCAGCTCGGGATCGCCCACGAGCGCGAGCGCCACGTCGAGCCGGCGGCGCTGGCCGCCGGACAGTGAGCTCGCGCGCTGCTCCACTTGCGAACGGAGACCGACGAGCTCGAGCGTCTCTTCAACGGGCCGGGGATGGCTGTAGTAGCCCGCATACAGCTCGACGCACTCGCGGACCGTCAGTCCGGCGTCGGCCTGAGATTCCTGAAGCACTACGCCGATCCGCTCGCGCCACGCCCTGGTCGCGTGCGCCGGATTCACGCCGAGCACCTCCACCGTGCCACCCGTGGCCCTCCGGAAGCCCTCGAGGATCTCGACGGTCGTGGTTTTCCCCGCGCCGTTGGGGCCGAGGAACCCGAAGATCTCCCCGCGGCGCACCTCGAGATCGATGCCGCGCACCGCCTCCGTATCGTGGTAGCGCTTGTACAGGCCATGCACGCGGATCACCGCTTCGGCGGCGGAGCTGCTTTGTGGTGCGGCGTCGCGCTGGGCGATCGCCGCGTCGAGTGAATTCGTGATCATGGGCGGCACGGTATGGCGATAACAGCCGACCGTCATCGGAGCCTGGAACGAACTTCATCCTCCACCCGAGGGTGGAGATCATGTCGGGCCGATCGGACCGCGCGCCGATGACCGGGGCGCCTTCGGGGCCTATCGTTTCCGGATGATGCTGATGCTGAGGCCGCTCATCAACTGGCTGACGCGGTCCGACCTTGGATCTGGGCACGACCGGCTCCCCCCGAGGCCATGGTGCTCCGCGCCCTTGGTATTGCGTGGCTCGTCGTGTCGATCGTCGTGACCGCGACCACACGCCCGCAACCAGGGCTGAGCGCCAAGGGCCTCGCGATCGGGCTGGCCCTGGTAGCGCTCGTGGCCTGCGCAATCGGCACACAACCGCGCAGGGAGAGCATGCCCCAGTGGCAGCGGATCGCGCTCCTGTTCGGCGTCACCGCCGCTGGGGCCGTCCTCGCCGCGCTGCAGCCGCAAGGCATCTGGGAGCTGTCCGCGTACTTCGTCGGGATCGTGGCCGCGATGCGACTGGAGCGGCTCGCCGGCGCGCTCACGCTGGGTATCTCGCTGCTGGTGCTGGTGCTGGTCGCCGTGCTCGGTGGCCACAGCGGCCAGGCCGTGTCGATCACCACCGGCGCCGTCCCATGGTTCCTGGTGATGCGCCTGATGGCAGAGACTCGTCGTCAGCGGGATGCGCTCGCGGCCTCCAAAGAGGCGGAAGCGCGAACGGCGGTGGAAGCCGAGCGGGGACGGATCTCGCGCGAGATGCACGACGTGCTTGCGCATTCCCTCTCCGCGTTAGCGCTGCAGCTCGAGAGTGCTCGCCTATTGGCCCGCGACAGGGACACCGATCCCGACGTCACGCGCGCGCTCGACCAGGCCCATCATCTGGCCGCCGGCGGCCTGGACGAGGCCAGGCGCGCGATCTCGGCGGCGCGGGGCGACGAGCTCCCTGGACCGGAGCGCCTGTCGGCACTGGCCGAGGCATTCGAGGAACAGAGTGGCATCCCGGCTTCCCTGGCCGTGAGTGGGGAACCACACGATCTTCCGCCTGATGCGAAGCTCGCGCTCTATCGGACTGCGCAGGAGGCGCTGACCAACATCCGTCGTCACGCCACCCCGGAGCTGGTTGAGCTGAGACTCGCATACTCGGAAGAGGCAACGGTGCTGACGGTCGAGGATCACGCAGCAAGCGGAGCGCCACCGCCCGCGGCGCTGTCGGATGCCGGCGGTGGCTTCGGCTTGAGCGGGATGCGAGAACGAGCCGAGCTCCTCGGCGGCAAGCTGACGGCCCATCCGACCTCCGACGGCTTCCGGGTCGAGCTGCGGCTTTCGACCGAGCCCCGGCACGCCGCGGTGGTTCCGGCGCCCACCACAACGATTCAGCGCGGATGAGCGACATCCGGGTGCTGCTCGCCGACGACCAGCGGCTCGTGCGCGAGAGCCTGGCGACGATGCTTGGGCTGCTGAGCGGGATCGAGCTGGTCGCCACGGCATCCGACGGCCAGGAGGCCTGTGCGCTCGTCGCCGAGCAGCAGCCCGAGGTCGTCCTGATGGACCTCAGGATGCCGCGGATGGACGGGATCGAGGCAACGCGGCGCCTGCGTGAAACCGCGCCCGGCGTGCGCGTGATCGCGCTCACCACATTCGCCGACGACGAGAGCGTGCTCGGCGCGCTGCGCGCCGGTGCTCGGGGCTACATCACCAAGGACGCCGGCGCCGAGGACATCCGCGAGGCGATCCTCACGGTGGCCGCCGGTGAGGCGGCCCTCGATCCAAGCGTCCAGCACCATGTGATCGCAGCACTGAGCGGACAGGGCGCCGGCCAGCGCGACGGCAACGGCGACGGCGCGGGGTCAAGTGAATCCGAGTCCGAACTGCCAGATGGCTTGACCCCCCGAGAGGCGGAGGTGCTCGGGCTGATCGCCGATGGCCTGACCAATGCCGAGATCGCGCAGCGACTGGTGGTGAGCCCCACCACGGTCAAATCGCACATCAACCATCTGTTCGCGAAGGCCGGCCTGCGCGACCGGGCCCAGGCCGTTCGCTACGCCTACCGGCACGGCTTGGCACAACCGCCCGGGTGAGCGCTCGGCTCACGAACGCCGCCCAGCGTGAGCGCTCGGCCCACGAACATCGTCCCGCCGGCTAGCCGCCCCTCTCCAGGAATGCCTCCAGCTCGCGCTTGCCCTCGTCGACCACCGGCAGGCCGTGGGCCAGCAGCAGGTGGTCGAAGTCGAGCTCCAGCAGGCGCCGCAGCGAGCTGAGCAAACCGCGCCGCACGTCGTCCGGGTCATCGCCCAGCAGGAAGTCGGGCACGAAGCCAAGCGGTCCGTTCGGATCGTCGAAGCGCACCACGCTGTCCGCGAGAGCGATGGCCCGCGCTGTGGGAATCTCAAGCGCGGTCTCATCCGGACAGATCGCTCCCACCTCGTGCGTGAGGACACCGCCTGGCAGCTCGTCGCCGTATTCGAACGGCTCGACGCGCTGTGCGCTCGTGAATTCGTGCATTCCCGGCCGGCTGGCGCGCACGGGTATGCCGAACGCGTCCATGAGGCGGCCGCTGTGGCGATAGTGGTGACGGTTCGTCAACACTACGGCCCGCGGCGGCCCGTGCTCGGCGAGCCACTTAAGGGGGTCGACTCCGCCCTCGAAGCCCTCGGACGGGAGCCGGGGGTCGAGGACCACTCCGGCGTCGGCCAGGTAGTAGGAGCTGACCTCCTTCTGGATCCCGTCATGAAACGCGCTCCAATGAAAAACGCCGGGGGCGATTTCAGTCGGCACGATTTCACTCGGCATCGCTATAGACCTAACTACCTGCGGTCTCCGACGGCACCGCGTTCCACAGGTGGATCACACGCGTCTCGCGCTCGTGGCCCAGCACGCTGATCGTCCCCGCCGAGAGTGCAAAGCGCGCGCCGCCCGCGGCGTCCATGGATAGCCAGCGAGCGCACAGTACCCGCAGGATGTGGCCATGAGCGAACACCAGTGAAGCGCCCTTCGCCTCTGTCAGCCGGGCCAATACGCGGTCGGCCCGGGCCTCGATCTCCAGCGGCGAGTCTCCTCCGGGACAGCCGTCGCGCCATAGGCTCCAACCCGGGCGCGTCTCGCGGATCTGCGGTGTTGTCAGCCCCTCGTACTCGCCGTAGCCCCACTCGCGCACGTCATCGTCGACCTGCGCCACGTCGCCATACCCGGCCAGCTGGCAAGTCTCCCGTGCCCGGAGCAGCGGACTGGTCAGCACCAACGAAAACGAGTAGTGAGACAGCGGCCCGCGCAGGGCGGCCGCCCGCTTCCGGCCGCTTTCGACGAGCGGCAGATCGGTCCGGCTGGTGTGACGTCCGTTGGCGCTCCATTCGGTCTCGCCGTGGCGGACCAGCACGACCTCGCTGGTGGCGGGCATCCGCTAACGGCCTACTAGCTGTCGCTGGCGGTGTACGCCTCGCGCGAGATCGTCTCGCGCCCACTCTCGGCCTCGTAGCTGACCGAGGGGTGCGTGCTCTCCATGTGTTGTTGCAGCCGGCGTTCGAGCTCGTCGTCGTTGGCGGCCGAAAGTGTCTCGCCGCAGACGTTGCACTCCACAACGCGCATGCTCATGAAGCGCTCCTTTCGTAAGAGATCTCTCCCCCGGTCCGCTCGATCTCATCCACCTTGGTGCGGCGCCTGACGTGACGCTCCTCGTTCGAGATCGTGGCCCCCAGGAATGCGGCGACGATCTCCGCCGCCAGCTCTGAGCCGACCACACGACCGCCGAGGCACAGAACGTTCACGCCGTCGTGCTCGACGCCCTGGTGGGCCGTGTAGGTGTCGTGAATCGTCGCCGCGCGGATGCCGCGGATCTTGCATGCCGCCACCGAGACGCCCGCGCCCGAGCCGCATACGATGATGCCGCGGTCGGCCTCACCCGAGACCACGGCCCGTCCAACGGCCAGTGCCTTGTCCGGGTAGTCGATCGGCTCGGTGGTCGATACGCCAAGGTCCAGCACCTCGTGCCCCGCCTGCTCGATCTCCGAGAGGATACGGGCTCGCAGCGGCACTCCGGCATGATCGAATCCGCAGGCGACGATCATCGGCTGACCTCCGTCGTGGCGGGGGAAGGGGCGCGCTTCGGCGAACGAGCGGGCGCTTCGAGCTCCTGCACCGCGAGCAGCGCGGCGCCGAGCACGCCCGCTCGCACACCGTGGCGGGCCAGGCGAATCGTGGTCCGGGTGCCGAGACCGGGGAGCACGTAATCCCGGGCGATGCGCTTGGCGGGTTCGAGCAGCAGCTCACCGGCCCGAGCGGCGCCGCCGCCGATCACGACCTCGTCGGGATCGAAGGTGTTGATGGCGTTGGCGATGCCGATGCCCACACGCTGCCCCCAGATTTCGACGATCCGGCGGGCTGACCGGTCGCCGGCCTGCGCAGCCTCCACGGCATCGGCGCCCAGCACCGGCCTTTGCTCAGCCTGCAGGCGCCCGAGCACGGAATCGGCGTCAGTCTCGGCGGCCTCCTTGGCCAGCCGATCGAGCGCATGCCCCGAGGCGACGTACTCCAGCGAGCCGCGTTGAGGAAAGCCCATCGCCGCCGGCACCGAGCCCGCCAGGTCCAGCCCCACGATCGTGTGGCCGAGCTCGCCGGCGGCTCCGGTGGCGCCGCGATAGATGCGCCCGTCGATGATGATCCCGCCGCCGACGCCCGTGCCCACGGTCAGCATCACCAGGTCGTGGGCCATCATCTGCAGCTGCTCGTCGTGAGCCTCGGCCAGCGCCGCAACCGTGGCGTCGTTGTCGACGAACACCGGAACGCCGAGCTTCTCTCCCAGCACGTGCCGCAGGGGGACGTCCTTCAGCGGCACATTCACCGACGAAACCACGCGGCCGGTGTCGAATTCGACGACCGACGGCACCCCGACCCCGACGGCGTCGAGCGAATCGAGCTCGAGTCCCGCGATCAGTGTCTGCAGCTGCTCGACCAGCGCCTCGGAGCTCGACAGGTCGGTGGCGTGGATCTGCGCCTGGACAAGCTGCTGGTCGCACAGCGCCGCCACCGCCACCTTGGTCCCGCCCAGATCGACACCGATGACATTCACCGGCTGCCTCCGGATGAGAGCCGGCCGGCCGCAGCGGGGTCGAGCAGCACGGTGAGGTCGTCGACCATCGGCGGCAGCATTGAAGATGGGACATGGTGGTCCGGCTTGGCTTCAGGGCCGAAGGCCGCCGCCACGGCGTCGGCCTTGGACTCGCCCGAGACCAGGAACACCACGCTCCGGGCCCACGTCAGGGCTCGGAACGTCATCGAGATCCTGGGCACGAACGGCTCGTGCCCGGCGCGCTCGACGCCGGTCGTCCAGCGCGAGCGCTCCGAGAGCGTTTCCTGGTCGGGGAACAGCGACGCCAGGTGCCCGTCCGGCCCGAGCCCCAACAGCAGCAGGTCGAAATGGGGCGGCCCCGCCTCCTCCAGCTCGCGCTCGTAGGCCTCTGCTCCAGCCGCGGGCCCCAGCTCGCCCTGCATGCGGTGAACGGCCGGCTGGATGTCCCCCAGCTGCGAGAGCAGGGTGTCATTGGCAAGCTTGTAATTGGAGAGGTCGTCGTCGGGCGCAACGCAGCGTTCGTCCCCGAACCACAGCGTGGCCCCGCGCCAGGCGTCGGGGGTCTCCGCGGCCCGCTGGTAGGCGATGCCGGGGGTGCTGCCGCCGGTGAGCACGATGTCGCCTCCCGCCGTGGCCGCGGACACGAGCAGCTCCGCGCAGGCGGCAGCCGGGTCATCGAGGACCTGGAGCTTGGCGGTCATCCGCAGAGCCTCCGGGCGGCCAGCAGCGCGGGAGCGTAGGTGGGGTCGCGCAGCAGGGCTTGGCGAACGCCCTCGCCCAGGATCCCGGCCTCGCCGCGCGAGGCGCCGAGCACCCTCCAGCTGTGGTCGCCTGGCTGCTCGTGAGCCTGCAGGCCGCCGCGCCCCCGGTCGAGCGAGAGCGAGGACCCCTCGCCCCAGCCAACGGCCACGCCTGCCAGCCCGGGTGACCCTTGAAGCGCCGACTCGAACTCGATCTCCACCTCGCCCTTGGCCGCCGCCGCGCTGCCGCGCAAGCCGTTGCCGTTTCTGCGCTCGAGCGATGCCAGATTCCACCGAAGCCGGGAGCTCAGCCAGCCGACGAGCAGCATCGCGCTGGCCACCGAGCTCCCTTGGTGCCGCACGGTGATGCTCGAGAGCGTCGTCAGCGCCTCCCGGCGGTCCGCAGGATCAAACGAAGCCGCCAGCCGCTCGCGCCAGGGGGTGGTGCGCAGCCAGGCGAGATCGACGACGTAGGCTGAGCGTCCCAGCTCCGCGCAGCGGGCGAAGGCCTCCGGCGGATCCTCCGCGTCATCCGAGTCGTAGAGGATCACATCCATCATGGGCAGCACGGCGTCGACCGCCTCCTCGTGTCCGTGCGGCGACCACAGCATCGTCGGCAGCTCGGAGACCACGACGGGGTCGATGATCGTCTCCAGGTGCGAGAGCTGGCCGGGACCAAGGTCGATTTCCACCTCCTCGCGCATCACTCCCAGCGCGCCGCCGCTGGGCTCCTCGTAGGACATGACGGCCCTGGCGTCGAGCTGGGTGCGGCCCTCTTCGACCGCGCACAGGACTGTGCGGGAAGCGTGATAGCGACCGACGCGCGCCAGGCGGTTGGCGATCTCGCCCTTCCAGTCGCGGTCCACCACAACGACCAGATTCAGTACCCGCGCCGGCGCCAGCGCCTGGTTTGCGGCGTGGCGCTCGCGCAGCAACTCGCGCAGCGCTGATTCGATCGCGTCGGGCGTGGTGTTGCTGGCCGACCAGAGATCCTCGGTCACGGCGCCATCACAGGCGTCGCCAGCGCCGTCCGTCGTCGAGCAGCGATTCAGCCGCCGTCGGCCCCGCGGAACCGGCCGGGTACTCGCGGATCGGCGAGGAGCGGTCCTGATGCCACGCCGTGAGGATGGGATCGATGATTCCCCACAGCGCTTCGATCTCATCGCCGCGCGTGAACAGCGTCGCGTCGCCGCGCATGGCATCGAGGATCAGCCGCTCGTAGGCCTCCGGGGATTCGGACATGAACGCCGTGCCGTAGTGGAACTCCATGTGAACGGGCCGGATCCGCATGCGCGGCCCCGGGATCTTGGCCCCCAGCGACACCGACACGCCCTCGTCGGGCTGGACGGTGACGACGATCTGATTCGGCTGCACGCCGACGGATCCGGGTGCCTGAAGCGCCAGGTGCGGCACCGGCTTGAGCGTCACAGCGATCTCGGTCACCTTGCGTGCCAGCCGCTTGCCGGTGCGCAGGTAGAACGGCACCCCGGACCAGCGCCAGTTGCATACCTCGAGACGCAGAGCCGCGTAGGTCTCGGTGCGCGAGTCGGGCGCCACGCCCTCTTCCTGGCGGTAGCCGGGCACCGGCTCGCCGCCGGCGACCCCCGGGCCGTACTGCGCGCGGATGGCCATCGAGCGTACCTCGGGAACGCGGGGCGGGACGATCGCCTCCAGCACTTTGACCTTCTCGTTTCGCAGCCGGTTGGCCTCAAACGAGGACGGCGGCTCGATCGCCAGCAGCGCCAGCAGCTGCAGCATGTGGTTCTGCACGAGGTCGCGCAGGGCGCCAGCGCCCTCGTAGTAGCCCGCACGCCCTCCGATGCCGATGTCCTCCGCGGCGGTGATCTGCACGTTGTCGACGTAGTTGCGGTTCCATACCGGCTCGAACAGCTGGTTGGCGAACCGCAGCGCCAGCATGTTCTGGACGGTCTCCTTACCGAGGTAGTGGTCGATGCGGAAGATCTGCGACTCCTCGAAGCTCTCGAGCACTGAAGCGTTCAGCGCGCGCGCCGACGCCAGGTCGTAACCGAATGGCTTCTCGATCACGAGCCTCGTCTCGGCGCCCTCGAGCTTCGATAAGCCGGCCTCGCCGAGCGCGCCGGCGATAACCGGAAAGAACTGTGGGGCGGTCGAGGCGTAGAAGACCCTTCCGAGCTGGTGGCCGGCCCGCTCCGAGAACTCGTTCAGGGTTCGGTCGATCTCGCCATACACGCCAGGGTCATCGAACGACCCCGGCACGTAGCGCATGTCGGAGATCAGGCCTGAGAGGACGTCGGGATCGGGCCGCCGGCGGGAGAAGCGCTCGATCGACTCCCGAGCCATAGCCTGAAACTGCTCGTGGCTGTACTCCGAGCGGGCCACACCGACGAGCTCGAAGCGCTCCGGCAGCGAGCCCTCATGCGCCAGGTTGTAGAGCGCGGGCAGGAGCTTGCGATGCGCGAGATCACCGGTGGCGCCGAAGATCACGAGCGCCGTGGAGTGCACCGGCAGCCGCTCGAGCCCCTCGACGAGCGGGTTCTCCCCGACTGCGGCCGGGAGGTCGATGGTCGTGGCGGAGCTCAGCTCAGCGCTCCCTGGATCCGCTGGGCCAGCGCGCGAACAGCCTCGGGCAACGGGCCCTCCAGCGCCACGCGCTCCGCCTTCAACCCGTGCGAGCGGAGCGTCTGAAGGTCGCCGGCCGCTTCGGCCGCCACCAAGGTTCCGAACGAGTAGCCGGCGCCGGGGATCTCGGCGTCGCGCTGGGGCTCCGATGTCAACTGCAGGAAACGGCCGGTGGGCGGCCCGCCCTTGTGCTCCTGACCCGTGGAGTGCTGGAAGCGGGGGCCGTAGCCGAACGTCACTGCTGCGCCGGTCAGGGAGCGAACCACCTCCCGCAGCTCGCTGACGGCGGCATCGAACTCGTCCGAAGGCGGCACGTATCCGAGGATCGCCACGTAGTGCGGCGGCTTGGCGTCAGACAGCAGCGCGCGCAGCGCCTCGTCGGAGGCCGAGTCGAACGTGGGGATCGAGCCCGCGCCGAGCACCTCGTTGGTCTTGTCCTTGGCCTCCTGCACGTTCGGCTGGTCGAACGGGTTTATCTCAAGCGCCCACCCGGCGACCGCCACCGCGAACTCGGCAATGAAGAAGATCCGTCCCAGATCGGCCGGGCCGTGCACGGGAACGGTCAGCGTGGGATGGCCGGCGTCGGCGAGCCGTCGAATAGCCTCGTCCGTGGCGGAGTCTGCCTGCTCGGCGTTTCGAAGGTAAGCGAACACGCGGTCCTGGCCATACACGTCGGGGGCGCCGAGAGGCTCGTCGGCTACCGGCAGGATGCCGCGACCGTGCTTGCCGGTCGACTCGGCGACCAGCTGCTCCACCCAAAGCCCAAAGCTTTCGATTGGCGGTGAAACCACGAACGTCAGCTTGTCGCGACCCTGACGCGCGAGCTCTCCGATGCAGGCACCCAGCCACAGGCCGGAGTTCGATTCCGAGGAGTCATAGTGCGCGCAGTTCTGCTCGGCGACCTGAGCGCGGTGCAGCAGAGCCTCGATCCCCACGCCCATCAGTGCGGCGGGGACGAGCCCGAAATACGAGAGGACCGAGTAGCGACCGCCGATGTCGGGGGGATTGAGGAAGGCGCGCCGCAACCCGTCGTCCCTGGCGATGTCCTCCAGCGGGCTTCCGGGGTCGGTGACCACAACGAACTGTTCGGGGCGCGCCATCTGCTTGAAGTAGCGGTAGTGCGACAGCGTCTCGATCGTCCCTCCGGACTTGGAGGAGACGATGAACAAGGTCTTCTCCACATCGACCGAGTCCTGGACTCCGAGCACCACGTCCGGATGTGTGGAGTCGAGCACCTGAAGCCTCAGTCCATCCGGAATCTCGCCGAACGAGCGCCGGATCACCTCGGGCCCCAGCGAGGAACCGCCCATTCCCAGCAAGACGGCGTCGGTGAAGCCGTCGGCGCGGCATTTGGAGGTGAACTCGTGCAGCTCCGAAGCGTGCTCCAGCATCGGCTCCGACACCGTCAGCCATCCCAGGCGGTCCTCGATCTCGGGCACCCCGGGCCCGCCCCACAGCGAGGGATCACGGCGCCAGACGCGCTGGGCCACGCTCTCACTCATGGTCCGCTTGACGCGCTCCGAAACCGGGCCCTGCATGTCCGCCGGCAGGCGGCCCTCGATCGTCGTCGGTCGCCCGGTCACGACGGCCGCCCGGCGCTCCTCGATGCCCTCCAGCAGCCGGTTTATGGCGTCCTCGAACTGCATGACGCCATCCACGAGCAGCTCGTCGGTCACCTGGCCAATGCTGATCCCCGCGTCCGCCAGCGCGGCCAGCTCCTCGGAGGGATCCTGCTCCGCGGTGGGGCCGCTCACGTTGCCGTGGTTGGCGACCGCGAGCAGGGTGGCCAGCGGCATCGTGTTGACCGTGTGTGCGCCGACCAGGCCGTCGACGTACTTGGTGTCCGAGTACGCAGGATCCTTGGTGCCGGTCGATGCCCATAGCGGCCGCTGCACGGCGGCTCCGGCGTGGCGCAGCGCTTCCCACCGCGGCCCTGAGAAGATCTCCTGGAAGCGGCGGTAGGCAGCGCGGGCGTTGGCCACCGCCGCGGTGCCGGCCAGGTCGGTCCGGCCGAGGTCCCGGAGCTTGCGGTCCACGTTGGTGTCGATCCGCGAGACGAAGAACGAGGCCACCGAGTTGATGTTCAGCGGCAGGCCCTCGTTCTGGCGGCGCTCGAGCGCGCGGATGTAGGCCTCGGCCACCGCCTCATAGGCCTCGACCGCGAACAGAAGCGTGACGTTGACGTTGATGCCCTCGTAGAGGGCCTGCTCGATCGCCGGGACGCCCTCAGGCGTGCCGGGGATCTTGATCATCCCGTTCGCGCGGCTCAGTCTTTTCCAGTAGTCGCGGGCCTGGCTCAGCGTCCCCTCCGTGTCGTGCGCCAGGTCCGGAAAGCACTCCAGCGAGACGAAGCCGTCGCGGCCGTTGCTCTCCCGGTGCACGTCGGCCAGGACGTCAGCCGCGCCTTGCAGGTCGCGGAGCGCCAGCCGTTCGTAGATCGCCTTGGCGTCGAGGTTTTCGCGCGCGCCCTCCACCAGCTCGTCGTAATAGTCGTTCGAGCCCAGAATGGCCTTCTCGAAGATCGAGGGATTCGAAGTCACGCCGCGCAGCGAGTCCTCATCGCGCATCCGCTGCAACTCGCCACCCTCCACCAGCGAGCGGCGGATCTGATCCAGCCACACGCTGACTCCGGCTTCTGTTAGCGCCTTCAGGCGAGGGTTCACTTGCGTGCTAGTGGCCATGCTCAGTTATTTCTCCTTGACCTTTTCGACGACCGAACGGCCGCTCTCCGCCACCCGTTCGGGCGTGAAGCCGAAATGGGCGTAAAGCGCCGCCGCCGGGGCCGAGGCACCAAATCCGTGCATCCCCATCGTCTCCCCTCGTTCGCCCACCCAGCGCCCCCAGCCGAACGTGCTCGCGGCTTCGAGCGAGACCCGCGCCGGCACCGAGGGAGGAAGCACGGCGTCGCGGTACTCCTGCTCCTGCGCGGAGAAGTTCTCCATGCAGGGCATGCTGACCACGCGCGTGGCGATCTCGTCGGCCTCGAGCAGGTCGGCGGCCCGCGTGCAGATGTGCACCTCGGTCCCCGTGGAGATCAAGATCAGATCCGGCGGGTCGGGCTCTCTGTAGGAGTCCCGCAGCACATAGGCCCCGCGCTCGATCGCATCGTCGGGTACCGCCGAGGGGTTCCAGGTCGGTATGCCCTGGCGGGAGAACACAAGCGCCGTGGGGTGGTCGAGGGCCGCGATCGCGTAGCGCCAGGCGAGCGCCGTCTCGTTCGCGCCGGCGGGACGAACCACGCCTGAGCGTCGGCTCCGCCCGCAGTCCCGCCAGCTGCTCGATCGGCTGGTGGGTGGGGCCGTCTTCCCCCAGCCCGATCGAGTCGTGGGTGAAGATGAAGATCGACGGGAGGCCCATCAGCGCGGCCAGTCGCATCGACCCCCGCATGTAGTCGCTGAAGTTGAAGAACGTGGAGCTGTAGCCGCGCAGGTAGTGGAGCGTGAGACCGTTGACGATCGCCCCCATCGCGTGCTCCCGCACGCCGAAGTGAAGATTGCGCCCGTGGTAGGCGCCGCGCTCGACTTCGGCCGCGTCGTCGATCCGGTCGAGCGTCGAGCTCGACAGGTCGGCGGACCCGCCCACCAGTTCGGGCACCTTTGAGGCCGCCCACTGGAGCGCCTCGTGTGAGGACTTGCGTGTGGCTGTCATCGTTCCCGAGGCGTGAAAGCGCGGGACGTCGGCGTCCCAGCCGGGTGGCAGCTCACCGCGGATCATGCGCTGAAGCTCGCCGGCCAGGTCCGGGTGCTCCTGGGCGTAGGCGTCAAACCGGCTCTGCCATTCGGACTCGAGCCCGGCGCCGCGCTCGACGCAGTCCCGGAAGTGCTTGAGCGCCTCGTCGGGCACGTAGAAGTCCTTGTCCGGATCCCAGCCGTAGGCCTCCTTCGTCAGCCTGACCTCCTCCTCCCCCAGCGGCGAGCCGTGCGCTGCGGGGCTGTCCTGCTTGTGGGGGCTGCCGAACCCGATGTGCGAGCGCACCAGAATCAGCGAGGGGCGCTCCGACTCGGCGATCGCCGTGCGGCTGGCCTGTTCCAGGCGCTCCAGGGACAGGTCGCCGTCTTCCTCGTCACCGACCGTCTGCACGTGCCAGCCGTACGCCTGATAGCGCAGCGCCACGTCCTCGGAGAACGCGTCCGAGGTCGGTCCGGAGAGCTGGATGTGGTTGTTGTCGAAGAACACGATCAGCCGCCCGAGCCCGAGGTGGCCGGCCAGCGAGGACGCCTCCGAGCACACCCCCTCCTGGATGTCGCCGTCCGAGGCGATGACGAACGTCCGGTGATCTACGACCTCGTGCTCGGCGAGGTTGAAGCGCGCGGCCAGCATCCGCTCCGCGAGCGCCATCCCGACCGCGTGGCTGATGCCCTGTCCGAGCGGACCGGTGGTCACCTCGACGCCCGGCGCGTGGTGGCGCTCGGGGTGGCCCGGAGTTTTCGACCCTAGCTGCCGGAACTGCTTTATGTCCTCGAGGCTGATGTCGTAGCCCGCCAGGTACAGCGTTGAATACAGGAGCATCGACGCGTGGCCGGCTGAGAGCACGAAGCGGTCGCGGTCGGGCCAGTCCGGGTTGCGGGGGTTGTGCTTGAGGATCCGCGTGTAGAGCACGTAGGCCAGCGGCGCCAGCGCCATCGGCGCGCCCGGGTGACCGGAGTTGGCCTTCTGCACGGCATCGATTGACAGCGTGCGGATCGTGTCCACGCACAGCTCGTCGAGCGTCTTGGCCGTTGTGGCGGTCACGCACTCACCACGCGCAGCATAAACGGATCGCCGCGGCCCCAAACGGGGATTGTGTGATCACCCGAACAGCACCCCGTAGCGCTCGTATTCCTCGACCGGCACACGGCGGACCTGGGCCACGGCGTCGGCCAGCGCCACCAGCTCGATGCCCGTGCCGCGCAGCGCGGTCATCATCCCCCACGCGCGGTCGTGGGCCGCGTCGATCGCGGCCAGTCCGAGACGCGTGGCGAGCACGCGGTCAAACGCCGTCGGCGAGCCGCCACGCTGCACGTGGCCCAACACGGTGGCCCGCGTCTCGAATCCGGTGCGCGACTCGATCTCCCGCTCCAGGCGGTGGCCGATCCCGCCCAGCCTGGGATGCCCGAACTCGTCCAACTCGCCGGTCTCCAGCGTCATCTCGGTGCCCTCTTTGGGCATCGCGCCTTCGGCTGCCACGACGATTGAGAAATAGCGGCCGCGTGCGTGGCGGCGGCGGATCAGGCGACACACGTCGTCGATGTCGAACGGAATCTCCGGAATCAGGATCACGTCTGCGCCGCCCGCCAGGCCGGAGTGCAACGCGATCCAGCCGGCGTTTCGACCCATGACCTCGACCACCAGGATGCGGTTGTGGCTCTCCGCTGTGGTGTGGAGGCGGTCAATGGCCTCGCTGGCGACGTGCAGAGCGGTGTCGAAGCCGAACGTGACGTCGGTTGCCCCCAGGTCGTTGTCGATCGTCTTCGGCACCCCGATCACGTTGACGCCGTCCTGCTGCAGCCGGTTGGCGGCGCCCAGCGTGTCCTCGCCGCCGATCGCGATCAGCCCCTCGAGGTTGTGGCTCTGGAACGTGTCCCGTACCCGCTGGAGCCCGTCGTCGCGTTTGTAGGGGTTTGTGCGCGTGGAGCGGAGGATCGTGCCGCCCCGGGGCAGGATGCCGCGCGTCGACTCGATCGTCAGCTCGTCGAATGAATCCTCCAGTACCCCCCGCCAGCCATCGCGGAAGCCGATCACGGCGTCGCCGTAGTGGTCGACGGCCTTGCGGACCACGGCGCGGATGACCGCGTTCAAGCCGGGACAGTCGCCACCGCCGGTGAGCACGCCGATGCGCACGCTCACATCCTAGGTCCCCCCGGGGCCTCGCTGCCAGCCTGGCCTCATGCCACGGCCCTCCCGTAGGATCTGACCATGGCAGGGGGACGTCAGCTGACGCTTGCAGGCGCGGTAGCCGCGATCGGGGCCGCGGGGGCCGGTGCCCTGGTTGAGCGTCACCACATGCGACGCGTGGCGGGCGATCCACAGCGGGCGATTCTCGAGCAGCCGCTCGGCGGCTCTCCGTTCAACGCTCGCTCGGCCGACGGAACCGAGCTCTACGGCGAGACGTTCGGCCCAGCGGAAGGGCAGACGCTGGTGCTTGTGCACGGCTGGACGGAGGCTCTGCGCTACTGGACGTATGAGATCCGCGCGCTGTCTGACCAGTTCAGGGTCGTGGCCTACGACCTCCGTGGCCACGGCCGCAGCGGACGGGCGGCCAGCGGCGACTACTCGGTCGCCCGCTTCGGCGAGGATCTAGAAGCGGTGCTGGCGGCGACGGTGCCCGAAGGCCAGCGAGCAGTGGTGGCCGGCCACTCGCTGGGAGGCATGTCGATCGTCGCGTGGGCCGAGCACCACGATGTCTCGGCACGCGCCAGCGCCGCGGCGCTCTTGTTCACGGGCATCGGAGGGCTGGTCGGCGATCAAGTGCTGATACACGTTCCCCGCTTCGCGCACGCGCTGAACGAACCCATCGCCCGCCGCGGGTTCCTCGGCTCGCGGGCCCCGTTGCCGCGTTTCTCCACGCCCATCTCGGCTGCCGCGATCCGCTACGTGGCCTTCGGTCCCGCCGCCACGCCGGCGCAGGTGGCCTTCTACGAGCGGATGCTGGTGGCCTGCCCAGCCGACGTACGCGCCGAGGCCGGCCTGGCGATGTCCAAGATGGAGCTGCACCACGCGCTGCCGCTGCTGACGCTGCCCACGCTGGTGATGGACGGAGAGCGCGACAGGCTGACGCCCCCCAGTCACGCTCGCCGGATCGCCGCCGAGCTGCCCAATCTGCACCGGCTGATCGAGCTGCCCGAAACCGGGCACATGGGACCCCTGGAGCGGCCCGACGAGGTCAGCTCGGCGCTGCGAGCACTCGCCACCGAGGTCAGCGGCGAACGCCTCACCGCCGCCGTGTGACCCGGCTCGGGTGACACGATGGCCCGATGACGGTCCATTCGACCGCCGGCGTCTGCCACGTCCTGCTCGAGGATCCCGACCTCGCCGAGGGGCTGCCGGCTTCGGCCCGCGCACGGCTGATGCGGACCTGCGCCGTTCCCGAACTGCGAATCGAGGCCGGACCGTGGCCGGGGGAGGAAGCCGAGCCCGGCGACGCAGTCGGCATGTTGGTGATGGACGGTCTGTTGATCAGGCGCGTTGGAATCGACGGGCGCTATGGCGCCGAACTGCTGGGCCGCGGCGACCTCGTCCGTCCCTGGCAGGAGGAGACCGGCACGCTGACGCTGCCCTTGTCCAGCGCGTGGGTGGCGACCGAACCATCGCGCCTGGCGATACTCGACGGGAGCTTCGCCACGCTTCTGGGGCGATACCCGCAGCTCGGTGGGCGCGTGATCGGCCGCGCGGTCCGGCGCTCGCGCCATCTCACCGCCCACCTGGCGATCGCTCACCAGGCCCGGGTCGACGTCAGGCTGCACATGCTCTTCTGGCATCTGGCAAGCCGCTTCGGCCGCGTTCGCGGTGACGGCGTGCTCGTGCGGCTGCGGCTGACCCACACCATCCTGGCGGAACTCGTGGCCGCGCAGCGGCCCACGGTGACGAGCGCGCTGTCGGCGCTGGCGAAGCAAGGCCTCGTACGCTCGCTGGGCGGCGCCTGGCTGTTGACGGGAGATCCACCCGGCGAGCTGGGAGCGTTCAGCCCAGTCGACCCGGACGCGTAGGACTCTAAGACACCGAAACCATGCACGTCGATCCTTTCATCGTCCTCGGAAGCGCGGTTGTTGGGCTGCTCGTCGGCATGACGGGCGCCGGCGGAGGCGCGCTGATGACGCCGATGCTCATCCTGCTGTTCAGCGTCAAGCCGGCGGCCGCGATCTCGAGCGACTTGGTCGCGGCTGTGGTCATGCGCCCGCTGGGCGCCGGCGTTCACCTCAGGGCACGGACGGTGAATCTCTCGCTCGTCCGGTGGATGGTGCTGGGCTCCGTGCCTGCAGCATTTGCCGGCGCGTACCTCCTGCATCTCATGGGCAACGGTTCCTCGGCGCAGAACAACATCGAGGTGGCACTGGGTGCCGCTCTCCTGGTCGGGGCGACTGCCATGGTGCTCCGCTACGGGCTCGATCGCCGCGGCCGACTCGAGCGAAGCGGCGCCGTCCACGAGCTCAGGGCCCGGCCGCTGGCCACGGTGGCGATCGGGATCCTGGGCGGAATCATCGTCGGCATGACCTCGGTCGGGTCGGGGTCGCTGATGATTGTTCTGCTGCTCTTCCTCTACCCCACCATCGGTGCCAAGCAGCTGGTGGGCACAGACCTCACGCAGGCCGTTCCGTTGACGCTCGCGGCAGCCCTCGGCGCACTGGCGTTCGGCCACGTGGAGTTTGCGGTTACCGCATCGCTGGTGATCGGAAGCGTCCCGGGGGTGATCGTGGGGTCGTTGCTCTCCTCCACGGTCCCCGACCGCTACGTGCGACCGGTGATCGCCTTCGTGATCTTCGCTTCCGGTCTCAAGTACGTGGGCGTCGGCACCACCGCTCTGGGATGGACGCTGTGCGCGGTGCTCTTGGCCTCCGCGGTGCTCTGGGCCCTGCGGGCGCGGCCCTGGGAATCGTCCTCGCGCGCAAGCTAATCCCACTGTGTGAACTCGGTCACGCAGGCGCTAACTACCGGCGCCGGCGGAGTAGTTCTCGTAACGGAAAACCGCCGACCTTCCCCGCCTGACGTTCCAAGAAACGGCGGGGCCTCGGGATGAGCCGCCCTACATGGGGTGGCCGCCGCAATCCGCGACCCGAAGCTTGACCGGCCGCGCACGGTCGTCGAGCGATCCATGTCGGCTTGAAGGTAGGAGGACTAACTGATGCCAGACAACACCGAAAAACCGGCTTCCATAGCCCGTCGCGCGGCGCGTCCCGTGGCCGTCGCTGGTGCCTCGGTGGCCGCGGCGATCGTGGCCGCCGGCGCCGCCGCGCCGAGCGCAGCCACCGAGCCAACGGTCCCGCCGGCCGGTCAGCGAGACGTCCACGAGAACCTCGCCGGCCCGGGGATTCAGCACCTGTTGCACCGCTGGGTACGGACGGCCCCGTCGCTCTCCGGCTCATCGACGGCGGGTCATTCCACGACCACCTACTCGATCCCGGCGTCGATCGTCATGTGCGAGTCGGGGGGTAACTGGCGGGCGGTCAACCCCAGTACCGGCGCCGGCGGCGCCTACCAGATCCTGCCATCGACCTGGACCGCGTATGGCGGCAGCGGCCTGCCGCAGAACGCCTCGCCCGCCGAACAAAGCGCGATCGCGGCCAAGATCTATGCCACCGACGGCCCCAGCGCGTGGGCGTGTTGAGGCAAAGCTGATTAACGGGGGCGGGCCTGCGGGGCCCGCCCCTTTTTTATCCACACCCGTCGAGCGTGCGCCTGCCGCTACTGGTAGAGGATCAGGCGGTAGGCGCAGAAGGCGAAGCCGACCGCCAGCAGGCTCCAGATCACCGGCCAGCTGAGCGTGCGGATGAAGCCCGTCTGCCAGCGCCCAAGGCCGATCACGTAAACGAAGGTGGCGGCCAGCAGCACGGCGTAGCAGATGATCGCCACCGTGGTCGACGGGGCGAGGCCAAGCACCGGTGCCACCACCAGTCCCAGCAGCACCCAGGCGGTGATCGTCAGCACGTCGACGGCCAGCCGGGTCCGTTGGCGCCCGACGATCGTCATGAAACCGGCAGCGCCGACGAGCGCCGCAACCATGAACACACCCAGATGCCAGTGTGAGCTGAAGCCAAAGATCGCGCCCATCAGCTTGCCTCCGACCCAGAGCAGGAACGGGTCGACGATCGCGATCGCCGCATAGCACGCAGCCATGTCGGTGTAGGAGTCCCACGGGTTGCCGAACACCGGCCGGCGCGGGACGAGCGCCTCTCGCAGCGCCTCGGGCTCGAGCGCTGCCCTGAGTGAGCCCCCGCTGTCTGGCTCAGTTTGCATACGCGGATACTAAGCGCCCAAGCGGGCCACTTGACTACTCCCCAGCCGCTGCGCCGGCGCGCAGCCTGCGAACAGCCCGGCGGCGCAGGAGCACGAACGAGGCGATCGTCCACGCCAGCCCCAGAAAGATCAGCAGGACCTGAAGCCACGTATCGGCGCCCAGGAACGCCCG
Source organism: uncultured Actinomycetes bacterium (assembly GCA_963822735.1). Taxonomy (GTDB): domain Bacteria; phylum Actinomycetota; class Thermoleophilia; order Solirubrobacterales; family Solirubrobacteraceae; genus Palsa-465. The sequence goes on along the minus strand of CAWGIU010000003.1, from coordinate 24,161 downwards.
ACCGAACCAGTAGTACTCAAGGCCGTTGGTCAGCGCCCAGACGAGCGCGGCCAGGGCGCTGAAGCGAAGGAAGCGACCGATGCGCATACCGCTCGAGCCGGCGATGAGACCGGCGACGTTCCGCAGGCCGGTGACGAAGCGAGCGACGAAGATCCAGGGTCCTCCGTGCAGCGCCACCTCGGCTTTGAGTCCCTCCACGCGCTCCGGGCTCTGGCGGAACCGCCTGGCGGCCCACACCAACAGCCGCTCGCCGCCCCAACGGCCGAGCATGTAGCCGGCCGTCGTGCCGATGAGCGCGCCGAGCGCCCCAACGGCGATCACCCCGACGATCGACAGCCCGTGGCTGGCCGCGGCATAGCCCGCCGCCGCCACCAGCGCGGTCGTGCCCGGCAGCGGAAGGCCGATCGCCTGCAGGGCGACGACGACGAACACGAGCCCGTAGCCGTACTGCTGGACAAGCTGATGTATCTCATGCCCGCTCACGCCTAAAGCCTTTCGCACTCGATGCCCCGCACCGCACCGTCCTCGTCGTACAGCACCTCCGGCGGCCCGTATCGCAGCAGCATCCGCTCGTCCTGCAGGAGCTCCGCCTGATCGCCGGCCAGCTCTAGCAGCAGCGCCCCACCGCCCCGGAGCAGACGACGACTCTCCCTCATCACCCGCCGCAGCAGCGCCGTGCCGTCGGGGCCGCCGTCGTAAGGCAGCGCCGATTCGAATGCGAAGGTGTCCCGTTGCAGAAGCGAGAGCTCCGCCGTCGGGACGTACGGGACGACGGCGACGATCACGTCCACCTGTCCCCTGAGCCCGGCGGCCAGCGGGGCGAGTAGGTCGCCGCGAAACGCAGTCACCCCGTTGGCCCGCGCGCAGGAGACGGCGCGCGCGTCGAGATCGCAGCCGAATACCCGCGCCCTGGGCCGCGCGACCATCATCGCCATGGCGATCGCACCGCTGCCGGTGCACACATCAATCGCCGTACCCCTGACCGGCAGGCGCTCGATCGACCGCCGCGCGAGTAGCTCACTGTGAGGACGCGGCACGTACACGCCCGGGTGAACGCGGACCTCGATTCCGCAAAACGCAACGCTGCCGGTGATCCACGCCAGCGGCTCGCCGGTCAACCGTCGTCGGACGAGGGCTTCGAGGCGCTCCTCGTCGCCGGCGGCACTGGCGAGCAGCTCGCCGGCCTCTTCTTCCGCGGCGATGAAACCGTGGCCCGACAGCAGCGCGGCCAACCCCGATCGATCGTTCGGCACGGTCAGCGACCGGACCCTCTTCGTCGCGTCGCTCCAGCGATCACGACCGAGCCTAGGTGACCAGAATGAGCCGCCTCGCTGACGCCGCTCGATTCCCGCAGCAGCATCCAACTCACCAGCGCCGCCACAGCAGCGAGCGCAGCGGCGACGAGCATCGCGACCCGGAAACCCGAGATGAACGCTGTCGTCGCCGCCTGGTCGGAGAGCAGCGAGATCACAGCCAGCGCCGCCGCGGCCAGGAGCATCGAGCCGGCCAGCAGCGCCCGGGCTCCCAGCCTGTCCGTCATGCGCCCAACTGCCGTTGCAAGCAGCGGAGCACAGACCACGGTCGGCAGCGTCAGCGCCCCCGCGGTGGCGGGGCTGTAGTGCAACGCCAGCTGGAGGTAGAGCGTCAGGTAAACCGTCAGCCCCAGGATCGCGAACTGAATCGCGAACAGCGCGCACAACGAGCCGGACACCGCCGGGATCCGCACCATCCGCAGGCTGATCAGAGGGTGGGGGGAGCGACGTTCGGCGGCCACGAACCCGAGAAAGCCGACGAACACCACCGCGTAGAGCGGCGGCAAGCCCCGAGTTGCCCTCACGCTCGTGACGATACAACTGAGGTCCATGGCTGACCGTCGCACGCTGGTCGATGCCCTAACAGCGGCGGGCATTCGTGACGAGCGCGTCATCGAGGCGTTCAGCGCCGTCCCGCGGGCGGAGTTCGTGCCGTCGGCCTCGCGCGCGCGGGCATATGAGGACGTGCCGCTACCGATTCCGCACGGCCTGGTCACGACGCAGCCCTCGCTGATCGCCAGGATGGTCGAGGCACTCGCGCTTCGGGGCCATGAGCGGGTGCTCGAGATCGGCACCGGGTTTGGCTTTCAGAGCGCCCTGCTCGCCCGTCTGGCCGATGAGGTCTGGAGTGTTGAGCGGCACTCGGACCTGGCGGGCGTGGCGCGATCGAACCTCGATCGCCTCGGCATCGCCAACGTAACGGTGACGGTCGCCGACGGCACCGAGGGACTCGCCCAGCACGCGCCCTTCGACGCCATCGTCGTCGCTGCCGCCTTTCCGCGCGTCCCCCCTCCGCTGGCGGAACAGCTCGCCGCCGGCGGGCGCCTGGTGCAGCCGATCGGTCCGGGTGGGCACGAGGAGGTGGCGCTGTTCCTCGAGCGGGATGGCACGCTGCGACGCGCGGCGGTGCTCACCGGCGCGAACTTCGTGCGGCTGGTCGGCGCCCACGGCTTCGAGGAGACCTGAATGCCGACAATCGCGCTGGCGGGCGACACGATGCTTGGGCGCGGGGTCGCGGACGCGCTGACCAACGATCCTCGCACGCCGTTGATCGCGTCCGATGTGGCCGCGCACATCGCTGCCGCCGATGCGTTTCTGCTCAACCTCGAGTGCTGCATATCCGAGCGGGGATCCCGTTTCCCCGACCCGGCCAAGCCGTTCTTCTTCCGCGCTCCTCCGATCGCCGCCGAGCGCCTCGCAGCGCTAGGTGTGGACGCTGTGGCGCTCGCCAACAACCACGCGCTCGACTACGGCCCCCAGGCATTGCTCGACACGCTCGGCCATCTTCGGGCCGCTGGCATCCCCGCGGTCGGGGCCGGGTCAGACGAAGACTCCGCGCGGGTCCCGCTGTGCCTCCGCTGCGGTGAACTGCGCTTGCGAGTGGTGGCGTTCAGCGACCATCCTGCCGACTACGCAGCTGGCCCCGGTCGGCCCGGCGTGGCCTTTGCCGATCTTCGCTCTGGGCTCCCGGCCTGGGTCCGGGCCACTGCCGCGCCGGGCCCCGACGCGGAACTGGTGCTGGTCACGCCGCACTGGGGACCGAACATGGTGGGTCAACCGGTCAAGCACGTGCGGCGCGCCGCCGCCGCCCTCCTCGATGCCGGCGCGGACCTCATCGCCGGCCACTCGGCGCACGTGTTCCAGGGGGTTGCCGGTCGGATCCTCTTCGATCTGGGCGACTTCATTGACGACTACGCAGTTGATCGAGAGATGCGAAACGACCTTGGGCTGCTCTGGCTGATCGAACTGTCCTCGGCAGGTGTCCAGCGTGTGCAGGCGCTGCCCCTGGTCCTGGATTACTGCTTTACCCGCCGCGCCACGCCCGCAGAGGCTGACACGATCCTGCACCTTCTACGCCGGCGCTGCGCGCCGTTCGGGACCCTCCTCGAATATCGCGACGGGCTGATCGAGCTATCGACCCGATTCCCCGCGCCAGACAGAGCCCCTGTAAGCGCTCCATCGCTTCCGACGGTTGCCGGGGCAGAACGTCAAACGCGCCGGCCGCCGCGCGGACGTCCTCGATCGTCGCCCCGCGGGCCTCCAACGCAAAGCGTCCGAGCCAGCGGACGGCGGCTCGCTCGTAGCGCTCGCTGTCCCCGTCGCGCAGCACCAGACAGATGCGCAGCGCGTCGTCCAGTCCCACCCGCGGTAGCTCCCGTGCCGCGGCGATGACGAGCGCCTGATTGCCCGTACCGAGCGCGCGCCTGAACCGCACGTATGGACTCCCGTCGCTGGTCATCGAACATATGTTCGCCTACGCAGCGGACGGAAGCCTGTCACCCGCGCGCGGCGCGGCGAACGGCGCGACGGGATGCCGGCGCCGTCGGTAGACGCTTATGCGGCCCGCGATGAAGTGCGCGACACGGGAGCTGCTGCCGTCGTGCTGGCCTTCGTCACCGAGACGCTGGCGCTCGACTCAAGCTTGACGGCCCTTCGCCGCCGCGCCAGACAGCGCGGGCAATGCCGCGGTGCGAGCAGCGGTAGACGCGCCACGAGCGTTAGCGCGCATCGCGGGCAGGTCAGCGTGACCGCTGATGCACTCCTCGTACCCCCGGCCAATCCGAACTCCTTGGTAGATCATCTAATCCAGGAGCCGTCTGGTTCGGCAGCTCACGCCCATCGCTGCGTCCCTTGGGCCCAATGGCAATCGGCAACCCCAGACTGCAAGGCGGTTTATACCGCAAAGTGCGGATGATTACGAGCCGCTCACGGCGAAGCGGCGCCCCTAACAGCCCGAGTTGTTGATGGCCCCGTCGGGCATCCTCGTCCGGCACAACCGGGCGCCGGACAGGTCGGCCGCGTCTTGGTCGGGGCCAGACCGCTCGGCGGAATCGAGCTGAGCGCCGTATAGCTCGGCGCCATACAGGTCGGCACCGGCCAAGTGGGCACCGGGCAGCTGGGCCTCTGTCAGGTCGGCATGGATCAGCTTGGCGCCCTGCAGGTTGACGTTTGACAGATCGGCGCGGCGCAGATCGGCGAGGCCCAGGTCGGCGGAGTAAAGCGTGGCGCGTTCCAGGCTCGCGTAGATCAGCTCGGCGTGGTGCAGGTTGGCATGGCGCAGATCGGCTCCGCGAAGGTCGGCGTTGGCCAGGGAGGCGCCACTCACGTCGGCGTAGGCCAGGTTCGCGTCGATCAGCTTTGCGCCCTGCAGGTTGGCCCCCCGCAGGTCCGCGAGGGCAAGGTCGGTGGACTCCAGGTCGACCCCCTGCAGGTCGGCGCCGCGAAGGTCAGCGCCGCGAAGGTCGGCACCGCGGAGGTCGCAGTCGTGTAGGTCGGCGTCGTGTAGGTTCGCACCTGCGCAACGACTGTCCGGTTCGAGAACGCAACCATTGATGGTCTTCGGTTCTAGGTGAGGAACGTCCCGTGTAATGCCCATAAACCGGACCATCGGGGCGCAACCGAATCCTCTCAAGTTGCCGACAATTTCTGCATAGCTAAGCGAGCAAAGCCGTGCTTAAGTGAGCGGAAAGCCACCGAGAGGACTGCAATGCCACCCACCCGCGTTCATTTCAATGGCTCGGTCAACCTGCCCGACGCCGAGACCGTGATGCGCGAGATCAGCTCACGTATCCCCGACGGCGTGCGCCGGATGACCGACGGGGAAACGGGAGATCGCAACTACTGGATCAGTTTCCAGACACGGAAGTTCGAGGCGATGCCGGAGTTCGAGACCGTGGCGGTCGGTCGAGCCTATGAGACCACGCCCGATGCCCCACCCATGCCTCAGCTTCGCCTCATCGAGGGCGCCTCAGCCGAGGCGATCAACTGGCCCGACCTCGGCTACGCCGATGAATACACCAAGTCCTTTGCGACCTTCGAACGGATGCAGAACGAGGGCACCATCCCCGCCGACGTGCGCATGCAGCTTCAGTACCCGACCCCGCTGGCCTCGATGGCGGGGACGATCGTGCCCGACGACCTGCCCGCCGTCGCGCCCTCCTACGAACGGGCGCTCTTCGCCGACCTCGACACTGCGCTCGAGCGACTCCCGCACGAGCGGATCGCTGTCCAATGGGACGTCGCGGTAGAGATCGGGGCCTTGGAGGGAGCGATGGGGACGAAGATGCCGATGGACGAGATCGCGCCCGGCCTGGTGCGCTGCATCGAGCGCGTGCCCGGCGATGTCCCCGTCGGCATGCACCTCTGTTACGGCGACTACGGCCACCAGCACTTCAAGCAGCCCGAGTCGCTACAGCTGCAGGTCGATCTCGTCAATGCCGTGACCGCCGGGGCGCGGCGCCCGCTGGGCTTCGTCTCTTTCACCGTGCCCCAGGGCCGCGGCGACAGCGCCTACTTCGAGCCCCTCGCGGGGCTGAATACCGACCCTGACACCGAGCTGTACTTCGCGCTCGTGCCCTATCACCCCGACGATCAGGCCCCGGGCACCACCGCCGCACAGATCGAGCAGATCGACGCTGCCCTAGTCAATGCGCCGGGCGGTGCTCGTCACTGGGGGATCTGCACTGAATGCGGGATGGGTCGGGTCGAGGCCAGTGACGTCCCCAGACTGCTTGACCTTCACAGCCAGATCCTCGCGGCCGCATGAGGTTGACGGCCGTGGGGTCAAAAGGCGGGCATCGCCGACTCGCCGCCCGTTAGAGAAAACCCCGCGTCTGAGCGGGGCTTTCGTGTCATCGGGGAGACAGGATTTGAACCTGCGACCGCCCGGCCCCCAGCCGGGTGCGCTACCAGACTGCGCCACTCCCCGTGGTCTCAGGATTCTACGACTAGTCAGAGCGGGCGACGGGGGTCGAACCCGTTCTTGGAGCTTGGAAGGCTCCCGTGCAACCGTTGACACTTCGCCCGCGACTCAGGCGGATGGTAGAGGGCTCGGCTGATCATGCTCGGCCTCGACAGCGTCAGCGCCTCACCGCGCCGGACGCCGCTCCTCGGTGGGCAAATCGCCATCCCTCACCAGCTCCTCCGGTGGCCAGCGCCCCTGCCAGTTGTCGAGCGCGCCGTCCAGCGTGACAACCGAACCCGAGAACGCGGAGCCCATCGGTGACGCCAATAATGCGACGAGCCATCCGTACTCCTCAACGTCGCCCAGGCGCTGCAGCGGCACGCTCTCGGCGGCACGGCGCCACAGCTCGAGCGGATACTTGCGCAGCGATTCCGTGGCGAACCTTCCGAGCGCAATGGCCGCCACCGACACTCCATCTGAGGCCCACGACTGCGCAAGCTCTCGCGTAAGTGCCTCCACCGCCGCCCGGGCGGCGCCGGTGTGCGCCATGGCCGGCATTCCCTGATGCGGCGACACGGTCACGTTCACGATCATGCCGGCGCGGGCTCGAGCCATGGCGAGGTCGTGCGCGGCTTCGCACATCGCCAGGGTTCCGCCAACGTTCAGTCGCTGCACGGCGCGCCAGCCCTTCGTCGCGAGCTTCTCGGCTGAGACGAAGTATTGGCCCCCGGCGTTGTTGAGCAGGAAGTCGAGACGGCCATGGCGCTCGAGCGCGGAGTTCACGATCGCTCTTGTCGACTCACGTTCGCGCACGTCAGCGACGATCCAGCTACAACGCTCGCCGATCTCCTCGGAGGCGGCCTGAAGCACGTCGGTGTGCCGCCCGACAATGACGACATAGGCCCCGCAGCGGGCCAGCTCGGTGGCCGCCGCCTTCCCCAGATTGGTACCCCCGCCGGTCACCAGCGCGACCTGCCCGTCCAGCGCGCCGTCCGCGAACACTCGCGAGGCGTCGACCACTACTCTCCCAGAACCTTGATGACCAGCCGCTTCGCCCGTCCGCCGTCGAACTCGCAGTAGAAGACCTGCTGCCACGGCCCTAAATCGAGGCGCCCGTCGGTTACCGGAAGGATCACCTGGTGGTGGACGAGCAGATTCTTCAGATGCGCGTCGCCGTTGTCCTCTCCCCCGCGATGATGACGGTAGTCCCCTGGGTTCGGCAATAACTCCCGCGCCACCTCGTTCTCGGGCTCCTGCCAGCTCGGCGGCGCGATCTTGTCGAGCCACTCGAGCGCGTCAGCCTGGATCCCGGGCTCGTCGTCGTTGACCCACACGCCCGCCGTGATGTGCATAGCCGAGACAAGCACCATGCCCTCTGCGATGCCCGCCTCGCGCACAGCGTCCTGCACGTCGGCCGTGATTCGCACGAACTCGCGGCGCTTCGAGGTATTGAACGTGCGATAGACGGTGTGTGAGGTCACGCTGCTTCGACCCTTGGGATCCGATATGCCATTGCAGCCAGACGCGAGCCAGCAGGGGAGCCGGGATTCGAACCCGGGTTCACGGTTTTGGAGACCGTGCGCGTGACCACTAGCTCACTCCCCTGGGAGCCGCTGATGGTAGCCGTCATCCGCACGGAGCCTGGGCGCAACGTCCGCTGATGCGGGCGGGGGGACTCGAACCCCCAAGGGCTTTCGCCCACCGGCTCCTAAGGCCGACGCGTTTACCGATTTCGCCACGCCCGCGGGATCCGAGGCAGTCTAGGCCGGGACTGCAAGCCGCACCACAGCCCCAGAACCGCTGCAAACCCCCGCTGCAGAGGGTATGGTCCCCCGGCATGCCACCGGCACGGACCCTGCGTCCTGGTTACACGGTGATCCACCCCAACCGGGACAAGATCATCTGCAAGGTGATCAAGGCGATCGTGGTCCTGATCCTGCTCGCGTCGGTGGCCGTGATGTTGATTGTGACCTTCGGTGGCTGGACAAAGCTCCAGGGGCTGAAGCCGCTCAACTTCGCATGGTGCTTCGTTTACCTGATCTGCGCGTTCTACATCTTCCGCTGGAATCGGGGGCTGCTGCCGATCGTCGCAGCTTTCGCCATCTTGCTGCTGATGGTGGTTCTGATCGCGGGCACTGGCCAGTTCGGCTCCGCCGCCGCGACGAGCTGGTTCGACCGCAGCAAGACGGGTTTCGGGTCCGCACAGTCGATCTTCGGCGGTAACGGGCTCACTCCCGACACGATCGGTCTGCTCGTCGTACTACTCATCCCCGTCCAAGTGCTGCTGATCCTGTTCGCCATGGTGGGCTTCTCGCAGGGCTGGAACGTCGAGCTCGAGGTCCCGATCGACGAAGCCAAGCGACGCGGACGCCCGCCGATCACGCCCCCCGCTGAGCCCACCCCGGCATAGACCGGCCCCGACTCAGGCAAAGGCAAGCGCCGCTTCGGTCAATTCCGAGCATGCGAGGAGCCGGGAGTCGGCGAGCGCGGCCTCGCGGTGAGCGTGTGCCTTGAGGTAGTCCGGATTGGTCGCCATCTGAAGGAACTTCGCTCGGGACGGATACTCGACAACCAGCACCAAGTCCCATTCGGATGACGCTGGGCCGATTACCGTCTGCGCCGGTTGGATCGCGACTCGCACCCGCCCCCCAACGGCACGTAAGAACGGCGCCGCCGCGGCGCTGTATCGGGCGTACGCCTCGGCGCCGCTCACTCCCTCGTCGACCCCGTCCGCCATCGGTTTGAACCGCAGCAGGTTCAGCATCATGACCGGTTTCCCGTCCTCGGCGGCGGTCAGCTCCTGCAACTGCTCGGCTGTGGGATGCACCGGCATGGCTACGTCGTGCCGACTCGGGTCGTGCGATCACCCCATTCGCCTTCGCGCAGCGCGAATTTCTGCACCTTGCCGGTGGAGGTCTTCGGGAGAGGCCCGAACTCGATCGCGTCGGGGCACTTGTAGCGGGCGAGTCGCTGGCGACAGAACACGATGATCTCATCAGCGGTCGCGCTGGTTTCGCTGTTGAGCGTGACGAAAGCCTTCGGTCGTTCCCCCCAACGCTCGTGAGGAATCCCGATCACCGCGCATTCGAGAACGGCCGGATGGGCGCAGATCGCCTGCTCGACCTCGATGCTGGAGATGTTCTCGCCGCCGGAGATGATGATGTCCTTGCTGCGATCGCGCAGCTCGATGTTGCCGTCCGGGTGCCATGCAGCCAGGTCGCCGGAGTGAAACCAGCCACCGTGAAACGCCTTCGCGGTGGCCGCTTCGTCGGCGAAGTAGCCGCTCATCACGTTGTTGCCGCGCATTAGCACCTCGCCCATCGCCTCGGCGTCCTGGGCGATCTCATGCATGTCCGCGTCGACGACTCGCACCAAGTCAGCCGAGGGGTAGGACTGGCCTTGCCGCGCCAGCAGCTTGGCGCGCTGCTCAACCGAGAGCTGCTCCCACCCCTCCTGAACCGGACACACGGTGATCGGACCGTAGGTTTCGGTCAGGCCGTAGACATGGACGACCCGCAGGTTCAGCTCGGACATGCGCGCCAGCAGCGTCGGGGAAGGTGGCGATGCCGCAATCATCGCGGTGACTGCTTGCTCCAGGCGGTGTGCATCGGGATGGTTGATGATCAGCAGATGAACCGTGGGCGCGCCGTTGTAGTGCGTCACGCGCTCGTCGTCGAAATGCCGCCACACCAATTGAGGGTCCACGGCACGCAATGCCACGTGCCGGGCCCCGACAGCCGTTACCGCCCATGGGAAGCACCAGCCGTTGCAGTGAAACATGGGTAGGGTCCATAGGTACACCGACTCGGGGTTCATCCCGGCGACGATCACCTCACTGAGGGCGTTCAGGTAGGCCCCGCGGTAGGTGTACTGCACCCCCTTGGGCTGACCTGTGGTGCCGGACGTGTAGTTGATGGAGATCGTCTCCTCCTCGTCCTCGAGCCAGCTCTCGGGCGCCGCCGGCGACGCGGCGCTCAGAAACGGCTCGTAGTGATCGTGCGGCTCACTGCCGTGCGCATACCGGATCATCGTGAGGCCAGACAGCTCGAGCGGGGCAATCAGCGACTCGAGCTCAGCATCGAACAGCAGAAACCGAGCCCCGCTGTGCCGGAGGATGTACTCGACCTCTGCGCCGGCGAGACGATGATTGATTGCCACGAGGATCCCGCCGGCTGCGGGGACCCCGAAATGGGCCTCGAGCATCGGCGCCGAGTTGAACAGCAGCGTCGCAACGCGGTCTCCCTTGTCCAGTCCCGCCGACCTGAGCGCATTGCCCAGGCGCCACGAGCGCTCCGCGAATTCTCGGTAGGCGTAGCGCCGGCCCCCATCCACAACCGCCGTCTTATCGGGATACACATAGGCCGCTCTCCGCAGAAACTCAACCGGGTTCAGCTCCGAGCGAAATACCTTGCTCGTAGCGCTTTCGCCGGCAACATGCTCGGTCAAGCTCACCGCGTCGGCCATGCCCCTCTCCTTCGTACTCGAATCGTCCGCCACTGGGCGGCCTCAGTGCCCTGCCACACATTATCCCCTCGAGCCGGCCACGCAGGGGGCTGGGTTTGCTCTGAGGGATACGCTGCCTCTGGGTGCAGGACTTCAAGGCCGATCCGCAAGGCCACGAGGACCTCGCTGTGGCCGAGGTGCGCGTCACCGTGACGGACGAAGATCGCGGGGCGGTCGGCGCCGGGTGGAGGTACCTCCTGCTGGCCGTCGCGGCGCTGGCCCTGGGTGCCGTGCTTACGGTTACGGGCCTGGGGTCGGGTCGCGGCCGTGGCCCGTCGTCAACGACGCCGATCTCGAGCTCCCCGGCCAGGACACACCGGGGACAGGTTTCATCGGGCGTGGCATCCAGCCGTTGCGTTGACGCCGCCGGCTACGGCGGACTCGGCGGTCGCGCGAGCGCGTTCGACGCCGATAACAACAACTCGACAGGTCCGGCGGAACCTACCCCAGGACCCGCGTGGTACGTGGTGACCGCAACCGCGAGAGGATGCATCACTGCGTTCTCCCTCCAGGATGAGGGATCGCCACCGCTTACGGCTCGCGACTTGCTGTTCCTTGTTAGCCACCCATACCTTCCACCGGATGCCAGGCGCATCGTGAGCGCTGACACCTGCGCCGTCTGGAAGAGCGGCAGCCTCCGGCGGGCAACGGGACGAGCCTATGCAATGGCAACTGCTGTTGGACAGCGACGAAGCAGTCCGGGGAGGGCCGAGATCGGAGTCACCTCGCTCCCGGATTGCTCGACGCTCCTCCGCAGATGAGCCTGCGCCGATTGTGAGCGGGGCAACGCGGTCACGGGCTGCGACGTCGGGGGCGTCAGCCGATCCGCTCAGCCAGAGAAACGATGATCCCCTCTGGCCCACGGACGTAGGCCATGCGCCAGATGTTCTCGTACTGACCGACGCCGCCGACGAGGCCGAAGCCGTCCGCAGCCAGCCGGTCGACCGTCGCCTGCAGGTCGTCGACTTCGAATGAAACGTTGCGCAGCCCCAGTTCGTTGGCCATGGCGGTGGGCGACCCCGGCTCGTGGTCCGGCCGCACGAAGCTCGACAGCTCCAGCCCAGGGCCTCCGCCGGGCGGCCGCAGCACGACGATGTGACTGCGGGAGCCGGGGATGCCGATGACGGTGTCCACGAACTCGCCCTCCATGAATGTCCGGCCCTCGACCTCGAGGCCCAGCCCGACAAAGAACGCCGTCACCGTGTCGAGGTCCTCGACGGTGATGCCGACGTGGTCGAAACGTCGTATGTGCGACATGAGGTACGTCCTCCGGGATCTGCTGGTGTCGTGAGCCGCGCCTGTCGAGGCCCGTCAGCCGCCGTCGTAGAGAAAGACTGATCGAGGCGACAGACTGGCGAGCCTACGGCTACACTTAATGTTCGTGCCGAGCTTCGAGCTCGGCGAAAGTAGTGCCAGCGTTCCGTAGTTGTTGCTCTTGCACCTCCCGCGTTTCGCAGCACACGATTCCCCGGGAGGGAAAGCATGGCTACAGGTACCGTCAAGTGGTTCAGCGACGAGAAGGGATATGGCTTCATCACGCCCGATGACGCCAGTAAGGACCTTTTCGTTCACCACAGCGCGATCGACGGCAGCGGCTTCAAGTCGCTCGCCGAGGGCGCGAAGGTGAGCTACGACGCCGAGCAAGGCCCAAAGGGCCCGGCTGCGGCCAACGTCCAGCCGATCTAGTCCGCAGATCGACAACCGCGGTGCCGGTGGTTACCAGAAGGGGCCGCCGGCACGCGGAGTTGGGAGGTTGAGCTGGTCTCGGGCCTCACCAGGGCGCCGGGACGACGCTCGCCCGTGAAATCCCACAACCAAAGGACGCATCAGCATGGCATCAGCGGGAAAGAGGAAAACCACGTTTGCGAAGCTCGCCCGCGAAAGCAAGCTCCGGGAGCGTCGAGTGGCCAAGGAGGCCAAGAAGGCCGCGCGAAAGCAGGCGTCTTCTGAGATCAAGCAGTCGGAGCCCGGCGACACGCCCACTGCCACCGACGACTGCTAGTAGGCAGAGTGTCAAACGAACTCGGAGCTTGGGCACGCATTGGCCTGCCCGCTGCCCGCAGAGACGGAGGCGAAGCACCGTTGCACTCGGGTGAGCGGCAGCCAGACGATGAGGGGGGCGAGTTCGCGCGGCCTGGGCGGGTCAGCCTCGCAGCGGTGTGGCCGGACATCCTTGCAAGCGTCCCCTCTGAGGATCGCCAGCTCGCCGACCGGACGCTGGTGCTGCCGCTCGTGTCAGCACACGACGAAGATCTTGCCGAGGTCATCGGCACGCAGATGCCGGGGGCGCTTGACTTCTTGATCATGGATGGTGTCGTCCTCAAGGAAACGACGTTCGCTGGCCGTGCGGCGCTGGAGCTGCTGGGGCCAGGCGATGTTCTCGCCCCACCGCTTGCGGCCGCCTACCAACCGGAGTCCCGCGCAGTCAGCCGTTACCTAGCGTACGGGCAGGTGTCGCTCGCGGTAATCGAGGCTCAGTTCCGACGGGCCCGCACGCGCTGGCCTGGCATCGCTGACTTCCTGCACGATTGCCTCGGCCGGCAGACCCATCGCGCGTCAATGCACGTCGCGATGCTGCACCAACCCCGTGTCGAGGACCGCGTCATCGCGCTCTTTGCCGATCTGGCTGAACGTTTTGGACGTGTGACCGCCGATGGCATTCTGGTTGACGTGCCGTTGACCCACGACATCATCGGCGGCTTGGTCGGCAGCCGCCGTCCCACTGTGACGCTCGCGCTTCAGACCCTTGCCTCAGAGGGCGCCCTTGAGCGCCTTGATGGCAATCGCTGGAAGCTCGCCAGGGCGATCGTTCCCGTGTGACGCGACTCGCTAGGTCGGCCAGCCGGCTCAATCTGTGCCCATTTCCTCCGACCGAGTCACGCGTCGTGGCTGATGCGCAAGACCCGGGTCATCGAGGTACACGCTGATCAAGCCGTCGAGCGTGATCTGCACCAGCAGATCGACGTCGAGCTCTGCCAGGACCCCCAATGCGTCGCGCGCCCGTTCCGGTCCGACCTCTCCGTCCCTTAGCCGCGCGATCAGTGGATGAAGGTTCCCTGAATCCCGGAGCTGCGCCGCGAGGTCAATCGTCGTCCGCTCATCGGCCGAAAGATCGTCAACGGACGCCATTCCGCGAGGCTACCCGCGGCAACCGACTATCGGAACAATCTCTTTCGGGCGCCGGCGACAAGGCGAGTAGCCGTCGTCCGCCGCGGCGCCAGGGGGATTTAGGAGCCGACTGCGCTGATCGTTACGACGTGCTCGGGATTGACGGCGAGGTCCTGTCCTGTCTCGGCCTCGACGAACCACGCGAGCTGCATAATCGAACCCCTTGCCGCGTCGAGGATGGTCCGCTCGACGGCCTTGACCCCTGCTTCGACTCGGAAGCGGCTTCCCGTGGAGACGGTTATCTCCGTGGTAGAGCTCATAGGCGGCGGCGACCCCTGGGGAGAGTCCATGTGCTTGTGGTTCGGGGGATGGGTCGAAGTCCTGCGGACGGGATCAGAGGATGACTGGTTGTCGCTTCGGGCGCGGGTTTGGAGAGCGGAACCGGGGGTGGATGTCGGTGCTACGGTGAAGGTGCGGGTTGTCGTCTCGCCCGTGAGGTTCATTTCGCCGACGCAGCGAATCTCCCTCCTAGTCCAGTGACCGCGCCGGCCAAGGAAGGAGATCGATGTCCACCCGCCGCTATGAAGGGCTCGGGGCTCCGCGGTCGAGCTGCGCTGCTGGAAATGCGAGGAGGAGTCCGGCTTGCGGTACATCGTTTCGATCGGGCGCTTCGGGGAGGTGGTGGTGTGAAGACGGCGCGTGAGCGGGCCGAGGAGAAGCGGGCTGAGAAGCTCGAGCGGGTTCGCGAGCAGGTCGAGAGCGGCTCGCTGGTGATCCGCCAGATGACGGCCGAGGAGCGCCGGCGCTACCCGCCGGTCGCACTGCGGCCGAAGCTGAGCGGACGGCGGTGAGCATGCGCGAACGTGAGCGCATGCTGGCCCGGATCCGTCAGTTCGGTCGCGTTTTCCAGGATGCGGATAAAGACGTGAGGGCCGCGACGAGCGGCCCCGGGCGGGATGAGCTGCGTGCGCTCGAGGTGCGGATCGCGCACCTGGAGCAGCTCGTGGAGGGCCTTCAGGATTCCGTTTACCGCGAGTCGACGCGACTGGGCAAGAGGATGGGTGAGCTAGAGGCGCGGATCCAGCCGGCCACGCTCGGCAAGGCCCTGAGCGAGGACGCTCGTGAGCGCGGGCTTTAGCGGCGGATGACTGCGTTCTACGTTCCCGGGCTCGCAGGCGACGCTCGCGCCATTGACCACGTGTACGGCGAGATGCGCCGCGAGTTGGAGCTAGACATGGGCCGTCGCCCAAGCTCCCGCCGGATCGTGAGCCTGTGGACGCGGCGGGGTTCGATTGATTGCATCACCGAGGTGGGCAGGCCCGACCCGCTGCGTGGCGGCACCGTGATCGCGATCTTCGACATGGGACCGCATCAGCCGTTCGTCGTTTGTTGGCAGCAAGAGCCCGGGAGCGGCGATGCAGTTCGTGAGGTTCTCCGGTGCGAGGCGTACTCTGTGCTCGAGTTCGACGCGTGAGCGCGCGTGGAGAGATCGAGCAGCTGCGGGCCGAGGTCGATTATTACCACGATCGCGTTGCCCTTCTGCGAGCCAAGCTGTACAGATGGGGCCTCGCTTCAAACGCTCGTCTGCAAGCACTCGAACGGGCGCTTGAACACGCACAGACACACCTGCGTGACGCGCGGCTGCGCGCGAAGCCATGAGACGCACGTCAGGATCCGGAGCTTGACGCCGACACGTCGCTTAGGGCGGCGATAGCGCTCCCCTGCGCCCTGAGCTCGCCGGTCGCGCCAGCCTCTGGCCGTTCCTCGCCGGTCGGCGCTAACACGATCACGCGCTCGCCTGCCTGTAGCTCGAGATCGCGATGCGCGGCGTGGATCTCGCGACCCTGGGTGACCGCGGCGACGAAGCAGCCGGGCGGCCAGTCGACCTCGCCGACTCGACGCCCACGCGCTGGCGAGTTGGCGAGCACCCTCAGTTCGAGGACCTCGTAGTCCTGCAGCGGTGTGCTCGGCCGGTGAACCGCCGCGGAGGGGTTGGCGACGGCGAACTCCGCGGCGACCGCGCCCTCTTCGATCTCCTGCTCTGAGGAGGTGAGCTCGGTGTCAAGCGCGCGCAGCAAGTCGGCTCGCGTCAGCCAGCCGCGGAGCTGCCCATCGCGCGAGACGACCGGTAGCCCGTCGCGGCCGTAGAGGACTAGCTGGCGGCGGGCCTGTTCGAGGTCCTCTTCGGCGAACAGCGCCTGTGGTCGGCGGGCGAGGGTCACCGGGCCGACCAGCCGCTCCCACTGCGATTCCTCGACTGTCGGGGCGCTGGCGGTCGACGCCGCTTCAAGCAAAGGCGCGGCTCGGTCCAGCTTGCCGAGCGGCTGCATGACCTCCTCGACGGTGAGGGCCTGGAGAGCGCCGAGGGCGTTGGGCCGTTCGATATCGATTCCGCGGCGCAGCAGCTTTGTGGTGTAGATGCTTCCGTGGGTGATTCGCTTGGCGAGTTGTGCGGCGATTCCGCAGGCCAGCATGATCGGAAGGGTGAGCGTGAAGTTGCCGGTCATCTCCGCGACGCTCGCGATCGACGTCAGCGGTGCTTGGGCGGCGGCGGCGAACACACCTCCCATCGCCACTACCCCGTACAGCGCCGGGGGGCCGATCGCCGGCCCGAACAGGTGGTGGACGATGACCCCGAACGCGGTCCCGGCCGCTGCGCCGATGAACAGCGAGGGGGCGAACACGCCACCGGATCCGCCGATCCACAGAGTGAGGCTGGCGGTGAGGAGCTTGCCCACCATCAGGATCAAGACGAACCACAGCACGTAGTGACCTGCGAACACGCGGTTCATCACGGGGTAGCCGACTCCGTACATCTGCGGTAGCGCCAGCAGCACCAGTCCCAGCACGATCCCGCCGGCTACGGGGCGAAGCCACGCCGGGCGGCCTCCCCACAGTGAATTCGCGGCGTCCTCGCCCCTGTAGATCGTCTTCTGGAACGCCACGCCGATCAGTGCGGACGCGATCCCGAGCAGCGCGATCAGCAGGTAGGTGAAGTCGTTGGAGACACTCAGGTCGTGCGGGACGGCAGCGAAGAACGGCGCTCCGCCGAAGAACGCACGGCTGATCACGTCGGCCGTGACCGCCGAGAGGATCGTGGCCGCTAGCGCGTCCAGCGAGAACTCCTTCAGGACGATCTCAAACCCGAAGAACAGCCCAGTGACCGGAGCATTGAACGTGGCCGCGATCCCGCCCGCCGCACCGCAGGCGACGATTACCCGCAGCCGCCCCTCGCTCATCCGAACCAGCTGACCCAGCGTCGAGGCAAGCGCCGAGCCGATCTGCACGATCGGCCCCTCGCGACCGACCGACCCACCGCCGCCGATGCATAGCGCCGATGCAAGCGCCTTGACGATCGTCACCGGCGGACGGATCCGCCCACCGTTCTCGGCCACAGCCAGCATCACCTCGGGCACGCCGTGCCCCCGCGCCTCGCGGGCAAACCGCTGGATCAACGGCCCGTACAGCAGCCCCGCAACCACCGGCACGATCAGCACGAACCAAATACCGAGCGACGGGACGTGCAGGCTCGCCGCGTGCCCCTGCTCACCAAACGTCGTGCGGCCGGTGAACAGCCACGTGAACAGATAGATCAGCTCGCGAAAACCGGCGGCGCCCAGCCCCGAGGCGACGCCCACCACCAGCGCCATGACGAGCAGACCCAGCTTCGCGGCCGCAAGCCAGTCCATTGCCCGCCGAAGCGATCTGCGACATTGATCAACCCGTGAGCTCATCGCGCCGGTGCCCGTCCACGAGACCGAGACTGTCGCTGGCCGCTTTGCTCGAAGGCGCCGGGATCGGTGAACCCGGTGAGCAGCGCCTGGAGGCCAAACTCGTAGGCGCGATCCGCGTCCAGATCTTCCATCTCCCGCGCTCTGCCGCCAAGGATCGGGAACTCGACGCGCGGGAGCGCAGCCAGCCGCCGCCGGCCATCGGACCGCGCCGCGTCGACTGTGAAGCCGGTCGCCTCGGCGAGGGCGTAGCCGCGGGCGTAGCTGACCAACGCGCGATATATCGCAAGCGCGATCGAGGCATCGAAGCCGGCGGAGACGAGCACGCCTAGCAGCCGCTCCACCGGCCGCAGCGAGAACGGCGTATCGAACGGCTGCACCCCCAACAGGGCAAACGTCGCCGGCTGGGCCACGGCGACGCCCCGCAAAGCAGTCGCAAACCGTAAACACGCCCCGCGCCAGTCATCACCTAGCTCCAGCTCGTGCAACGGCTCGAGCAACCGATCGCCAATCGCGGCCAGCAGCTCATCGCGACTGCGGAAATGGTGGTAGATCGCCATCCCCTCAACACCGAGCGCCCCGCCCAACCGGCGCATGCTCAATGCCCCCGGCCCATCACGCTCGATCAACGCCACCGCGCGATCGAGAATCAGATCCCGATTCAGCGGGCGAGGAGGTCGAGACGATCGCTGAGACTGGGCCAGTCGAGCCATTGTGGACTTACCTTACACTGTAAAGTAAGGAAGCGAGATCGAGGTTCGACCCCGGTTCGGGCAAGCTAGTATCGAACGAGGCCATGCCGTTGTTCGGGAAACGACCGGAACCGCTCAGTGAGGAAGAGCGCGAGGCGGCGGCGGTCGATCTCGAGCGGATCAGGAATGGAGGAATCCCGCTTGGAGCCGAACAGCGACTGAAGGCTCTCGCGGAGCGGAGTGCGCCGGTCTTCAGCAGCGACCTGAGCGCCAAGGAGTACGCGCTGGCCGAGGCTTCCGGGCTGAGCCCGATCGCCCAGGTGATGGGCTCATCGGTCGTCCAGCACGGCTGGCAGAACTATGGCTGGTCTTCATATGGAGGCGGAATCCAGGAGATGCCCTCGTTTGCCCAGCCCTGGAACCTCTCGCGTCAGCGTGCGTTTGACCGGCTGCGCCAGGAGGCCCAGTTCGCCGGCGCCGACGCGGTCATCGGCATCGAGATGACCGCTAGGGACTTCGGCGGGGATCAGGGCAACGTTGAGTACGTGGTCTTCGGCACGGCGGTCCGCGAGACCGTGCTTCCGGTTCGCGGTGACTCCGGACCGCGGATGTGCGCGCTCTCCGGCCAGGACGTCGACAAGCTTCGGCGCATGGGAGCAGAGACCCTGGGCGTAATCGGCCACACCTCAGTCGTCGCCGTGGCGCTGAGCATGCAGGCCAACCAGATGATGCGCTCGTGGTGGGGCAACCAGGAGATGACCGAGGTCACGCAAGGGGTCTATGCCGCCCGACATCTCGCGATGAACGAGGTGCAGCGCCAAGCACGCGAGATTGGTGCCAACGACATGGTCATCTCGACGCTCACACACGACATCCACCATCATGAATACGAGCGGCCCGGCTTGACCCTTCACTACTTCATCGTTTCCATGCACGTGCTTGGCACGGCGATCCGTCTCGGTGCCCACGAACCGCACCCTGCGCCAGTCGGCGTACCGCTCATGTCGATCAATCTCGGCGCCTAAGCAACCCCACTCCAGGAGATCACCTGATGTCGACCTACGATCCGACCAGCACCGAAGGTCTCGCCGAGCACGCGAGCGAACGCCTACGGATGAACGCGCAGGGGCTGTTCACATCAGACCTATCGGTCAACGAGTACCTGTGCGTAGAGAGGGCGGGCTTTGACCCCGTGGGGCTGGTGGTGGGCTCGAGCATTTACCACATCGGCTTTCAGCAATCGAACTGGAAGGCGAATCAGGAGATGGGCGTTCTCACGCAGGCGATGTACTCCGCGCGTGAGCTTGCGATGACCCGCATGGAGGAGGAGGCCGACCAACTAGGTGCCGATGGGGTCGTGGGCGTTCGCCTGGATATCGGACGCTACGAATGGGGCGCGGACATGGCGGAGTTCATCGCCATCGGCACCGCGATCAAGCACAAGGGCGGCAAGATCCACCGCGCGCCAAACGGGCGCCCGTTCACCTCCGATCTCAGCGGTCAGGCCTTCTGGACGCTGATGCAGACAGGCAAGCGCCCGGTGGGGCTGGTCATGGGCAACTGCGTCTACCACGTCGCCCACCGCGGAATGCTCCAGTCGATGCGCCAGACTGGGCAGAATGTCGAGCTCGAGCAGTACACCCAGGCGCTCTATGACGCCCGCGAGCTGGCGATGGAGCGCATGCAGAAGGAGGCCGAGGCGATCGGGGACGACGTGTTGGGAATCGTGGAGGTCAAGCTGCACGAGAACAATCACGGCTGGGGCAGCCACGTGATCGAATTCTTCGCTGTGGGCACCGCGGTGGTCCCCAACGAGCATGCCGAGACCGGGCAGCAGCTACCGGACATCACGCCAGTTCTGGACATCAACGACTGACACGAGCGCCCGGCTCGGAGGGCGAAGCTGCCACACGGACGGGGTGAGCGCTTACAGCAGCTCGCTGATCGACGCGCGCAAAAGTCGGTCCCGGCGGCGAAGGAACCCCCGATGCGGCCCGTGGAGAACGAGCTCGATCCGACCCGCTAACAGTTCGGCCCCGTCCGGATACTCAATCTGCAGCGAGTCGAGGTCGTAGTAGGTGACCGTACGGGCGGCTACCCGCGCGCGCTCAAGTGCTCCAGACAGTCCCACCGCTCCCGTCACCGATGAGCGCAACGCCAGGAACTCGGCGTCTCCACCCCAGTGCTCAAGCACGACCTCCGGGCTAGGTTCGCTGACCCGACCCCTCGACATGAATGACCCCGACCCCGGCTCGGTCACCCGCACGCGGTACTGATCGGCTGATGCGGAGCACTGCCCCCGGCCGGCGCTAACGCTTGCGGCGCGAGAGAGCCGGCCACACGAGACAGCTGCGAGCGCGACGACCACACGGTCCTGCTGCGCTCTCGCCGACACGACGAGGACGATATCTGCCGCCGCTCGCCCTCCGCACGTCGGTGGCGCGGCTTGATCAACGGCCGCTTTACTTCGGCAGCTGCCCGCCGCGCTTGGCTTCCAGCTTGCGGCGCTCTCGCCGCGAGCCGTGGATCTGGCCGACCGCATACCCGCCGCCAAGCGCGATGATCGCCGGGACGAACGCGAGTACAAGCGCGCTGACTGCGGCGATGACCTTGAGCACAACGATCACGGCGATGACAGCCGCGACCACGACGAGCACTGCTCTCATGGCGAGTGACTATAGACCTCGCCTCACCCGGGAGCCGTGAACTTCTCAGCCGCTCTCGTGCCAACGGTCCACGGAGTGCCGCCGGTGCAAGACTGCGCGCGTGGAGATCAGGACGACGGACTACCACACCGCGGGTGAGCCATTCCGAATCGTCCAAAACGGGGTACCTGACATCCCGGGCGCGACGGTTCGGGAGCGGCGCGAGTATGCCTCGGGGTCCGAGGAGGTGGATCGCATTCGTCGGTTGCTCTGTCACGAGCCCCGCGGCCACGCCGACATGTACGGCTGTTTCCTCGTCCCTCCCGACGACGGGGAGGCCGACTTCGGAGTGCTTTTCTGGCACAAGGACGGCTACTCGACGGCGTGCGGTCACGGCACGATCGCACTGGGGGCCTGGGCAGTCGAGTCGGGGCGCCTGCGAGCACCGGAAGACGGTGGCGTGGACGTGAGGATCGACGTGCCTTCCGGCCGGGTTATGGCGACGGTCCAGTGCCGTGCGGGCGTCGTCGAGAGCGTGGCCTTTCGCAACGTGCCGTCGTTCGTTATTGCGCGCGGCATCGCTGCGGGCGATGTGCAGGTCGATGTGGCCTACGGCGGGGCGATCTACGCATTCGCCCCCGCGCTCTCTTTCGGGCTTCGTGTCATGCCGGACGCTCTCCCGGAGCTGATCGCGGCGGGCCGCGCGGTGAAGCAGGCCCTCGAAGGCAGCGAAGTTGCTCGCCACCCGTCTGACGACCGCCTCTCGGGCATTTACGGAATCGTCTTCTATGAGGAGCTCGGTCGGTTGCACCAGCGCAACGTGGCGATCTTCGCTGACGGTGAAGTCGATCGCTCACCGACCGGATCGGCGACATCGGCGCGCACGGCACTGCTGGAGGCCGATGGGGAGATAGCCGAGGGACAGACTTGGCGTAACGATTCAATCGTCGAGACAACGTTCTACGCCCGGGCGATCGGTCACGCACCAGATGGTCTGCTCACGGAGGTCGAAGGCACGGCGTACCGTACCGGCGAGCACCGCTTCTTCCTTGACCCTCGCGACCCGCTCGAGACCGGCTTCGTGCTGCGGTGAATCTGCCGTTCAAGGGAGGGCAGCTGCATCCATGGTTCAGGCCGGTCGACGCTGCTGGTAGTACCTCGCAGTAGTGGTGACCTCCGAGGTGCGCAGTGCTATCGCGCAGCGTGGTCCGGGGGTGCCGCGTCTTCGCCGACCGCGACCCGGCGCGCATGCGGACCGAGAACAGGATCCTGTAGAAGCTCGGCGATGAGTGCCTCAGAGCCGCCGATACAGCTCCAGTCGTCGTCCCATAGCGTCGAGACCAGCCACGCGCGATCTTCGGCGAACATCAGCTCCGGCAGCTCGGCGCTCTTCCAATTGCTCTGCCCTCCCGCAGCAGGGCGCCACGTCGCGGCCTGGTCGGGCCCGGCCTCGATCAGTACATAGCTCCAACCGCTGTAGAGCATGACCTTCGGCGCATTCCAGAAGACGATGTCGCTGGCGCCGGTATCAAGATAACCAAGCCACCATGGCTGGCGCTGGGTGTGTCGACGCAGCAGCTCAACCAGCGCGAGATCGTGGCGGTGCTCGTCGCACACGTCTCGGGGCACGCCTGACTTGCCAGGCTGCACCAGCGTCGCATAGTCTGCGAACACGGGCGGGATTGCCGACGTGATCTGTCGACCGACCACGGTCCCGTCCCTGATCCACTGGACGTCGCACTCGCTGCCAATGCGCCAGACGCGCCCGTCCTTGACCTCAGTCCGACGCGCGTCAGGCATGCCAACGGATGCTATGCCGACCTTTCAACGGCGTTTACGGTCGCGCACAACCTGTGGGCGTGGGTCATGAGCTTCCAAGCCTGGCAGCGAGGGCGCTGGCGGTTAGGTCAGAGCCTCCGCCGCTCAGGGACTTGTACCAGCAGTGCTTCAAGGGTCGACGCGTCAGGCGTCGACTAGCTCCCCGACTTCAACGCTCCCGCCCTGCTGAAGGACCGGACAGCCGCCAGCCAGCGCTGCTGCCGCATCGTGGCTGTCGGCGTGGATGATGATGTAGCCGCTGAGGGCATCGGCCCGCGCCTTCTGTCCTTCAGCTCCGACTTCGCGAACCTGCCCGACCCGGTTGCCGAAATCAGCGATCGAGTCTTTGATCTGCTCAAACCACGCCGGCCACCGGGCTGCCTCTTCGGCCGTGAGCTGCCGATCCACCTGCCCGCGAAATGCAAGCACGTACTTCATGTCGTCCTCCTTTTGAGTTGGGCTCGTTGTCTCTTGAGACGAACGAACAGCCCGGATAGGGACACCCTTCTCGACCGTGTAGCTAACGCCCTAGGCGGTGAAAGCCACCTCCGCGGCGCGGACGACAGAAAGCATCGGCGGCAAGGGAGCCCCGGCGACTGGTTGTCTTCGGCCACAGCCGCCCCCTGATCGCCGTAGCGCCGAGGTTGTGAGAAGTTATGGTCGTCTGGCGCCATATAACTTCTCAAGCCCCGGCTCGCTGCAGTGACCGGACCGTCCAAGCCGTTGTCATAGGTTGATATAACAGGCGCCTCCCCCGCCGAGTTTGCGCGACAGCCTCGTAGCATTGCGAGCGTCCGTCCAGGTGCGGCCCGCTCGAACAAAGCAGGCATGGGATGAGGCATGTGATGTCCCCGATGCGGTTCTACCATCCGGGCGGCCTTAGGCTGTGCTTTCGCCAGTCGGCCACGACCGTTAGCTACGGGGTTCAGGGCGAGGCGGCGCGGCGGGGGAGCGTCTCGGTGTTGGCGGCCGTCTGGCTGAGGACAGGGTCGGCTTCGTGGCTGACCTGCGGGTAAGCTGGCGTGCCGCAGGTGCGCCCCGGGGGCGTCTGGGTAGCCGCGAGCACCGCCGGCGTCGAGGCTGCGGGCGCTGACGCCGTTGGGCTCACCAACTCGACGCACGGCACGATCGAACAGGTGCTGGCGGCGACGAGGCAGATCGAGTACGGCGGTACCACTGGGAGTCGGGGCGCAGTCGCGGACCGGCGCGCAACTGCCGGAGAAGCGGAGCGAGTTGTCGGGAGCCCGGGACGTGACGCCGCGTGGGCTGCCTCGCGCGGCGTGGCCTTTCGCGGTGTCGCGGCGCCCAGCGCAGCGACACCCCAGATCATCGATGCGCCAACAACGAGGAGCACCATCGCCCGTCGCATGAGACAAGTATCCGTCGCGCCCAGTCCGCGCGCAATGCAGGAGCGCCGCCAGGCGGTCCCCCGCATCGCAATGCACGTG
>CAWGIU010000002.1:0-225520 GCA_963822735.1 uncultured Actinomycetes bacterium | reverse complement strand
CAAAGCCGCACAGCGTCATCCCCCGCTCTTCGGCCAGCGAAATCGCCAGCGAACTGGGGGCGCTGACGCCGACCAGGATCGGGGCACCCGCCACGGCCGCCTTCTGCGCCAGCTCGAACGACAGCCGCCCGCTGACACAGAGGATCCGGCCGGCCAGCGGGATGAGCCCGTCGAGCAGCGCCCGTCCGACTACCTTGTCCACTGCGTTGTGCCGCCCGACGTCCTCGCGGCTGAACAGCAGCATCCCGTGCGCGTCGAACAGGCCCGCGGCGTGTAGGCCGCCCGTCTTCTCGAACGTGGGCTGTGCCAGACGGTCGGGCAGTGCGGCCACGGTCCCGCGGGCCACGTGCGGGCCGGCCGGCAAAGGCGGCGAGTGCACCGCGACCTGTTCGAGTGCTCCCTTGCCGCAGACGCCGCACGACGAACTGGTGTAGAAGCGTCGCTCGCCCGGATCGTGGTCGAGTGGCCCCCCGACCTCGATCGTATTGGCGGCGAAGTCGTCCGTGGGTCCGGCCGTACGCGGCCCGTCGATCCGGCCCTCTCCGTACAGGAAGCCCAGCGCCAGCTCCTCGTCGTGACCAGGCGTCCGCATCGTGACGGACAGCGGCTGGCCGTCGACACGGATCTCGACTGGCTCCTCGACCGCCACGGCGTCGTCGCGACCGTCGTGCTCGACGCGCACAAATGACACCGTGCCCGCCTACGTCGCGGGGCTCGGTGCGGCAGCTGGGCCGCCGGCACGGCTGATCGCTTTGTCCATCGCCGGGCCCGGTGCGGAGGCCGGGGAACCATGGCCCACCGCCGGAAGCCTGGGGTTCAGCTCGCGGAGCTTCCGCGCCGACTCGAGCACCACCTGCTTGTCCCAGGTCGCGATGTACGCCAGCGGAAAGCGCAGGTAGAAGTGGCTCGACACGGCCACGGCGCCGACCGAGGTATACGTGTCGCCCGCGATCAGGGCGCGGTCTCGCGTGTCGAGGAAGGCCACGTGGCGGTGTGGCCCGGGGTGAAGATCACCTCTGGTTCCCGATCCGCTCGCCACCCGTGAGCCGCGTGTCGGGGACAGTGGCGATCTTGGGCCACGAGCCCGGTGGCTTCTTGTCGTACCTGCTCGCCGGCGTGGATGCCGGCGTCGAGCTCGGGCATCGCCACCTCGATGTCCCCCAGCTGGCGCTTCAGCTCATCGAGCGAGCCGACGTGGTCGCCGTGCCCGTGGGTGAGGACGATCCGTGTGATCTGGTCCCCGGCTTCCTCCGCGGCTTGAATCAATTGCTGTGCCCCGCCGCCCACGGTCGTGTCGATCAGCGTGAAACCGTCCTGCTCGCGGACCAGGAACGCATTTACGAACCGCAGGCGAGTGACCTGGATCAGGTTGGTGGTTACTTGTGTTGTGGCCATCGCCTCTGTCTAGCACGACCCCAGGCGGGCAGGCGTCCGTATCGTTAGCCCTCTGGTCACCCGGATGCACCCCGAAGGTCTAAGCGAACTATCCCGGCGCCAAGCACCGGGCGCATCTTCGCCGGCGAAGCGCACGCCGGGCTGGCCGATTGTGCCCCTTCGGGAAGGACCCGACTCGACGCGCTGGCGCGCTGGCTGCAGGATGTGGCGTTTGCCGACGTGGAGGAGGCGGGCGTGGCCCAGGCCGCGGTATGGGTCGTGCGCCGGTCGCGGATGGCCGTGAGCCGCTTTCCGCGCTTCGGCGAGCGCTTTGCGCTCAGGACGTTCTGCAGCGGCTTCGGGAGCGCGTGGGCCGAACGGCGCACGACGATCGTCCCTGTGGGCGAGGAGGTGTCCGCGGTGGAGGCCGTGGCGCTGTGGGTTCACCTCGATCCCGAATCGATGCAGCCGGTGCCGCTGACGCCCCGAGAAGTTGAGATCTACCGCGATGCGGCGGCCGGACGGCGAGTGCGTGCCCGGCTACGCCACCCGGCGCCGCCGGCCGGCGCGCGCCGGTGGGGGTGGACTTTCCGTGCCACCGAGTGCGATCTGGCCGGACACGTCAACAATGCCGCCTACTGGCAGCCGCTGGAGGAGGAACTGCTGGCGAGCGCCGACCCCCAGTGGTTGGACGTGGAGATGGAGTTCCGCAACCCCGCCCAGCCGGGCGACAAACTGGTGTTCAGCGACGGCGATCACCGCTGGATCGTCGGCGCCGACGGCGACGTCCACGCCTCGGCAGTTTTGGCTCAGCCGAGCGTGGGCTCCGCCGCCAGCTCTGCCTCGTAGGACAGCGACTCGCGTTCTAGCGCCCCGTCGAGGCCGATGCGGTAGGCGCCGGTGCGGGTCAGCGGCGGCGAATAGGCGTGGATCGTGACCGCTGGGCCCAGACCGGAATGGAGCACCCGGTGGATCGCCACCGGCGGGACGGTGAACGTCTGGCCCGCGCCGAGCTCGCGGCTGCGGGGTGGACCGCCGAGCGTCAGGCGGTCCTCGCGCACGCGTCCGGAGACGACGGCCACGGCGGCGGCGGACACGTCGTGGTCGTGAAATCCGGTGTCCTGGTCCTCGCTCCAGCAGATGACCCAGGCATTCACGTCGTCATCCTCGAAGATCTGCTCGTAGACGCGGGCCTCGTCGGCATGACGGATCAGGTGCGCCCAGCGTTCCGACACGGCCGCCAGCCCCACGGCGAAGCGCTCGAGTTCCTCGATCGTCAGGCCCACCTCGCCGCCTCCTGGACAACCGGCGGGGCGAAGCCCGCGATCAATCGGCCGGCGTTCTCCTGGAGCAGGCGC
This sequence comes from uncultured Actinomycetes bacterium, assembly GCA_963822735.1. Classification (GTDB taxonomy): domain Bacteria; phylum Actinomycetota; class Thermoleophilia; order Solirubrobacterales; family Solirubrobacteraceae; genus Palsa-465. Next base: position 222,788 of record CAWGIU010000002.1, on the reverse strand, counting down.
TCGCGGCCAGTGTCCACCGGCTCGGCCACCGGGCGGTCGGAACCGTAGACGAGCTGGTTGGGACCGACGGTCCGAGCCATCATCTCGACCGCGGCTGGGCCATAGCTCGAGGTGTCGTAGAAGGTCGCCTGGTCGCGGAGCTCGACGTCTGGGCCGCCCCGCGCTGCCAGGCGCTCGGCGAGCAGCGGTGCGCCCCCGGCGAGCATCGCAAAGACCGCGGTCAGCTCGGGATGGGCGCTGCGGCCGAAGGCGGCGAACGTGAGCCATGCCGCCTGCATCTGAGCCACGTAATCGGTCAGGGCGGGCCACCAGCCTGGCTCGGGTGCCCTCTCTGTGGCCGAGTGATCGCCGGCACCGGGATGGATGAACACCGGCAGCCGGCGCTCGGCGGCCCGCTCCAACAGCGGTCCGACGGCGTCGAGTGAGACCCTGTCGGCGAGTGCGCCGGCGGCCAGCGTGACGCCGATGCAACCGCCCGCAGCCAGTTCATCCACGTCGGTCTGGTCGGGACGGTCGAGCGCCAGCGGGCCCCAGCGCAGGAACTCTGGCGGCAGCGACGACACACCGTCCAGGTGCGCGGCGATCAACTCGCGGGCCTCCTGTCGCGGGAGCACCTCGATCCCGATCGGGCTCGAGGGCGCCACGACCGCCAGCTGGAGTCCGTCCGTGCGCAGCAGCGCCGCGCGCCGAGCCGGCGCCTCCGAGCGCTCGTCGATGACGTAAGGCGCCTCAGCCGCCGCGTGCAGGACCGTCCGGCCGTGCTCGCGACGCACGAGCGGCGGAGCGGCGCGGGCCGCCAGGGCGTCAATGAGGGCTCGAGTCCAGATGTGCTGGTGGACGTCGGCGCGAGGCGGCTGAACGGCGGGGGCAGGGCGCACGAAGGAGCTAATATAGCTAAGTCAATTGACTTACTCAAGAAGCCCGCGTCGAACCCAACCCTTGGGCAGCAAGGCTTGGGCGGGGGGGCCGATCAAGGCCGGGGGTCGATCAAGGCCGGGACCCGGGCCGATCAAGGCCCCGGCCCGCTCGATCAAAGCTTCCGGCCCGAGGGTCTTTGGATGTTTGTGTCGCCTGGCGCCATCGAACGTCCCAAGGAGTCGGATGGACGGCTGTGATTCGCTTACGTCGCCTTCAACACTTCGTAGGCACAATGCCGCGCTGTGCGGGATTTGTCGATCAGATCGGAGCTCCAATAGCCCTCGCACCGCCCCGGCCGCTATCCGAAACGCTCTCCGGCTCGTGGCGGCGCCCTGCGGCGCTCCAGGCGGTCCGCCGGCCGCGTGCGGACTGGTTCGAGCTGCTTGTGTTGGTCGTCTTCCTGGCCGCGTCGGCCTGGGTGCTGGCGCTCGAGCTGGCGCGCGTCGGATCCAACGGCGCCGTGTGGAACGGGACCACGAGCCCCTATCCCATCGATCAGCTCCAGTACCTGTCGTGGATCAAGGACGCGTCAAACCACCTGCTGGCCTCGAATCTGTTCGTCCTGCACGGCACGTCGCACGACTACCTCGAGCCGATGGTGGTCGCCTCGGCGGGCCTGGTGGTGCTGGGGGTTGCGCCGGCGATCGCACTGCTGGTCTGGCAGCCGGTAGCGATCGTGGCTGTGTTCGGGACGGTTTGGCTGCTCATTCGCAGGCAGCTCTCGGGCTGTCTCGAGACGAGGATCGCTCTCTGCCTGGCGCTGTTCGCCGGCCTGCCGTCGATGTATGTCGACCTCTGGCTGCCCTTCTGGACCTGGGGCTACCAGGTGGCGTTGCTCGCGCTGGCCTGTGCGCTGGGATCGCTGCTCATCTACGACCGCGCTCGCCACGGCGGCCGCGGGATTTGGTTGGCGGCGCCGCTTGGAGCACTCGCCAGCTGGCTTCACCCCTGGCAAGGCGAAGTGCTCGTCGTAATGATCGCCGGTGCCGAGCTCGCCATGTGGCTTCAGGGTGCGCGGCCGCGCGTCCTGCGGCCACTGGCGGTGATCGCGATGAGCGTCCTTCCGCTCGTCTACTACGTGATCCTCCAGCGTCTGGATCCATCCTGGCGGCTGGGCCAGTTCGAGGCCTCGGGCTCCCCGTCGCTGACAACGGTTCTGGTGCCTATCGGGCTGCTGGGTCTGCCGGCGCTTCTCGCCTACCGTCTGCGGCCGCTGACCTTCGTCCAGGCGGCGACCCGCGTCTGGCCGTTCGCCGCGTTGGCCGTGTTCTTTGCCTCGCGGGCGGGGCTGGGCTCGAGCCCCACACACTCCTTATTGGGGATCACGATCCCGCTGGCCGTGCTCGGCGTGCAGGGACTGGCGTCGCTGGGGCGCGGAGCCCCCATCGGGCCTGCCGCCTCATCGCTTCGCCCCTTCGCCTTCTCGCTTCGCCCCGCAGCGTCTAGGTCTTCGTCCGCCTTCTCGCTTCGGCCGCACAGAGGTCGTGGCGCCTCGACGTTTTCGCTCCGTAGGCGACGCTCCTTCGCCGCGAGCAGGTTCTCGTTCGGCACGGGGCGGGGCCTGGCGAGTCGTCGACCGGCCGGGGCTCGGCGGCCACGGCTGGGCGGCGTCCCCCCGTTGCGAACGATCGCCGTAGGGCTCGCCGCCACGGCGGCGGTACTGGCCCTGACGATCCCGGCGGCCGTCAGCAAGTTCTCGCTCGCCCACCGTCTGGTGCGGGAGATGCGACCTCCGCGGCGCGACGAGCAGCGGGCGCTCAACTTCCTGGCCCACGACCCCCAGCCCGGGGGCGTGCTCACCGGCATCCATCTCGGGGCTATGGTGCCGATGGACACCGGTCGGCATACCTACATCGGAGACTGTTACTGGTCGCTGCCGTACTGCGAGGATCGCAACACAGACGCCTGGCTCCTGCTGGGCTGGGCCAGGCTTTCACCGCGCGAGGCCGAGTCATTCATTTTTTCCACGGGGGCTCGTTTTGTGCTCAAGGACTGCCACGAAAAGGCCCGCGTGTGGCGCAAGATCCGGTTGATCGTCGTCGCCACCCACCAATTCGGGTGCGCCTCCGTTTATGAGATCGCCAACCCGTGGACATTCCTTCAGTGATTCTGGGAAGCTAGGCGGGTGTCCCGGCGGCGGATGTCGCGTGCGGCCGTCGCCTCGGCGGCCGTTCTGATGGTCGCGCTCGCCTTTGTGCCGGCGAGCGGGCTCGCACAAGCAACGCGACGCTGCGCTACCTCGAACCTCAGACTTGACTTCATCGATAGTCAGGGCGCTACGAGCCATAGATACTGGGACCTCACCCTGCGCAACGTAGGTGCCAGCACCTGCTCGCTCAAAGGCTTCCCGGGCGTGGCGCTGCTCAATGTCCGGGCCAGGCCGATCAACGATCGAGTGACGAGAGCGAGCGGTTTCACGCAGCGGGCCGTGGTCCTGGCTCCATGGCGATCGGCCTACTTCTCATTCGGTTACGCGGTCAGCGCGCCGTGCCTCCCGAATTTCTTCTATGCCTACGGGATCGAGGTGTTCCCGCCCGGTAGCAGGGGGCGGCTGGTCTATTACCGAGGGCGCTTCGACGTCTGCGGAGCGTCGATCACGCATCCCAGCGTCTACCCGGTGCGCGCCACGCTCGGTCTGGCCTGATCAGGCTCTCGCTGTCTGGCGCTCGCGCACGTTTCGTAGCGCTTAGCAGCCCCCCCTTGCGTATCGATGGACTTCGCAAACGCTTACGCTGCGCTCACGGCGTTCCGACGCTGTGGCCCGAAGCTCTCGCGTCGATGAGCAGTCCTGAGTGCCCTGACGCAGCGATGGGACCCGATCTGGAGATCGTGGTCCCCGTGTACAACGAGGAGGGCGTGCTCGCCGTTTCCGTCTACCGGCTGCACGAGTTCCTCTCCCGGCGGCTGTCGTTCTCCTGGCAGATCACGATCGCCGACAACGCCAGCACCGACCTCACTCCCGAGATCGCCCAGATGCTCGCGGCCAAGCTGCCTCGCGTAAGCGTGCTGAGGCTGGAGCAGAAAGGGCGCGGCCGTGCCCTGCGTGCGGCGTGGTCGGCCAGTCGGGCCCGCGTCGTCGCCTACATGGACGTCGATCTGTCCACCGACTTGCGCGCGCTGCTGCCGCTCGTTGCGCCGCTGCTGTCGGGACACAGCGAGGTGGCCATTGGTTCCCGGATGACCCGCGGATCGCGGGTCACGCGAAGCTTCAAGCGCGAGTTCATCTCGCGCTCCTACAACCGCATTCTGCGGAGCGCTTTGCGCGCCCGTTTTACCGACGCGCAGTGCGGCTTCAAAGCGGTCCGCGCCGATGTCCTGCCGGCCCTGCTCGACTCCATCCGTGACGAGGGGTGGTTCTTCGACACCGAGCTGCTGGTCTGTGCGCAGCGTCGCGGCATGCGAATCCACGAGGTGGCGGTTGACTGGGTGGAGGACGCCGACTCGCGCGTCGACATCGTCTCCACGGTCCTGGCCGATCTGCATGGTGTCGCCCGGCTTGCGTTCGCCGCTCCGCTCGCCCGCTTCGTCGGGATCGGCATCGTCTCGACGCTCGCCTATTCCCTGCTGTTTCTCGTGTTGGCCGGTCTGCTGGGGTCGGTGGCCGCCAGTGGCGCGGCGCTGGCCGTCACAGCGGTCGCCAACACGCACGCCAACCGGCGCCTTACCTTTGGCATCAGAGGTCGTCCCGGGCTGGCCCGCCAGCACCTCGCGGGTCTGGTCGTGTTCGCTCTCGCACTAGCTTTGACCAGCGTCGCCCTGGGCGTCCTTCACCACCTCGACCCCCGGCCACCCCGGCTGCTCGAGGCGCTGGTCCTTGTATCCGCCACCCTCCTCGCCGCCGTCAGCCGCTATCTCGCGCTGGCGAGCTGGGTCTTCGGCAAGCGCCCACGAGCGCCTCACCGTCGTCCGTTCCATTCCCTCCGAGCCAAGGAAGCCAGATGAGCACTACAACCCTGCCGCGGCGCGCATGGCCGCCCGAGGCACGAACGAGCCGCCGCCTCCGGTCGCTGGTCAGAGGACGAGCAGAGGACCCCGCCTGGGCCCGCCCCGCGCTGATCGGCCTCCTGGCCGCCACGGCGCTCGCTTATCTCTGGAACCTCACCGCCTCGGGCGACGCCAACAGCTTCTACGCCGCCGCCGTCCAGGCCGGCACCAAGAGCTGGAAGGCGTTCTTCTTCGGCTCGCTTGACTCGTCGAACTTCATAACCGTCGACAAGCCCCCTGCGTCGCTGTGGGTGATGGTGCTCTCCGGCCGTGTGTTCGGCTTCTCCAGCGCCAGCATGCTGGTACCCCAGGTGGCCGAAGGTGTGGTGGCCGTCGGCCTGCTGGCCACGGGCGTGAAGCGATGGTTCGGCGCCGGCGCCGGCCTGCTCGCCGGGGGTCTGCTGGCAGTGACGCCCGTGGCGGCGCTGATGTTCCGCTTCAACAACCCCGACGCGCTGCTGGTCTGCCTGCTCGTCGCCTCGGCCTACTGCCTGGTGCGGGCGCTGGAGCAAGGCTCCACGCGGTGGATGCTCGCCGTGGGAACCCTGATCGGCTTCGCCTTCCTGGCGAAGATGATGCAGGCGTTCCTGGTCGTGCCGGGGTTCGCGCTCGTGTATCTCCTGGCGGCACCCACGAGCACGCGCAGGCGGGTGGCGCAGCTAGTGGCCGGCGGAGCGGCGATGGTCGCCAGCGCTGGCTGGTGGGTGGCGATAGTTGCGCTGTGGCCGGCGGCCTCCCGGCCGATGATCGACGGCTCGAGCGACAACAGCATCCTGAATCTGATTGTGGGCTACAACGGCCTCAGTCGCCTCAGCAGCGGGGGTGGACCTGGAGGCGGCGGCGGCGCAAACTTCAGCGGTCAGCCAGGTGTACTCCGGCTGTTCAACGACCTCATGGGAGGCCAGGGATCGTGGTTACTACCCGCCGCAGTGATGGCGCTCGCCGGCGGGCTGGCTTGGCGGTTCCGCGCTCCGCGCACGGACCGTACGCGTGCCGCACTCGTGCTGTGGGGCGGCTGGCTCGTGGTCAGCGGGCTGGTCTTCAGTCTCAGCGGCGGAATCATCCACACCTACTACACAGTCGCGCTGGCGCCCGCGATCGCAGCGCTCGTGGCGATCGGCGTCGCAATGCTGTGGCGCGAGCGCGGGCGGCTGGCCGCCCGGGCGCTCTTGGCTGTGGGTGTGCTCATCACCGCTGCTTGGTCGGTGGTGCTGCTCGCCCGGACCCCGTCGTGGGAGCCGTGGCTGATCCCGCTTGTGGCGATCGCCGCCGTGCTCTCGGCAGTCGCCCTGCTGGTTCATCCTAGGTTTGGCCGGCCCGTGGTGGCATCGGCTGCCGTGCTGGCGCTACTGGCCGCGGTCGCCGGTCCGGCGGCTTACTCGGCGCAGACCATCGGCTCGGCCCACAGCAGCGGCACGCCATCGGCTGGCCCGGCGATCGCCGGCGCGGGCGAAGTCGCTGGCGGCCCGCCCGCTGGCCCCGGTAGATTGGGTGCCCGCGGCGGGGCCGCTCGGGGCGGTGCCGGCGGCGCTGCGCCCGGGGGTCAGACCAGCGCCGCCTTGGCCGCCGCGCTCAAGGCCGGAGCGTCCGGGTACCGCTGGGCGGCTGCGACCGACGGCTCACAGAATGCCGCCTCGCTAGAGCTCGGCACCGGCGGCGTACCGGTCATGGCCATCGGCGGCTTTAACGGCCAGGGAGGCAACCTGTCGCTTGCTCAGTTCGAGGCCTATGTCAAGGCCGGTGACATCCACTACTACATCGCCTCCGGCGGAGGTGCCGGGGGCCCGGGGGGCATGCCGGCTCCGGGCTCAGCAGCGGGCGGCCTTCCGGGGATGGGTGCGCCGCCCGGCGCCGGACCAGTGGGTCCCGGGGGCCCCGGCGGCGCGCTAGTCGGACGCGGCGGCCCTGGAAGCGCGCTATTCGGACGCGGCGGCCCCGGGGGGGGTCAGCTGGGACGCGGCGGCCCTGGCGGCGGATCCACGACCAGCTCCATCACCAGCTGGGTCAAGGCGCACTACCGCTCCGAGACCATTGGTTCTCAGACGGTGTATGACCTGACGCGCCCGCTCAAGCCCTGAGCAAGCTGCTGCTCCAGCACAGCCTCCCGCGCGGCGTGGTTGCGCGTCACGTCGGTGCTTGCAGTCAGCGGGCCACGACGGGCTCGCCCGCCGGCTGCCCGGATGCCCCGGCGCTGCCTGTCGGGCCGACCTCTTCCCCGAGACCGGTGGTGCTGCGCACTCGAACCTCGTCGAGGTTGTCGGCCTCCGAGCGGGCGAAGCGTCCGAGCCACGTGCCGATCAGACAGCCCAGGAACCCCGCTGGGATCGACACGATCGCCGGGTTGCCGAGCGGGAAGGGGGCGGCCGACTTGGGCGACCAAACGAGCGGCGAGAGGATGATCAACACGATCGAGGTCACCAGGCCGACGGCGATTCCGCCCACAGCGCCCCAGGAGTTGAAGCGGCGCCAGGTGAGCGCCAGCAGCAGCACCGGAAAGTTCGACGAGGCCGAGACCGCAAACGTCAGGCCGACGAGGATCTGGACGTTGAACGTCTTGCCGGCCACCAGCGCCAGGATCGCTCCAACCGCCCCGATGATCGCGACCGCCACGCGGCCGGCGACGATCTCCTCGCGGTCGGTCGCCTGTCCCTTGCGCCACACCATGCCGTAGACGTCGTGGGCCGCGGCGCCGGACGCCGCCATCATCACGCCGGCGACCACCGCCAGGATGGTGGTGAACGCCACCGCGCTGATGGCGGCAAAGAAGATGTCGCCGCCGGTGTGTCCGGGTCCCCCACCGAGGTTCTGAGCGAGGTAGGGAGCGATCAGGTTGCCGCTCTGACCGCCGAGCTTCACCCCGGCCTGGCCCAGGATCGCGCGGCCGCCGAGGCCGATGATGGCCACGAACACGTAGAAGACCCCGATCAGCCCCACGGCCCACCCGATCGAACGGCGTGCCGCGCGGCCATCGGGGACTGTCATGAAACGCATCAGGATGTGTGGCAGCCCCAGGGTTCCGAGCATGAAGGCGAGGCCCTCGGAGATCTCGTCGACGCGGTTGGGGAAGACCACTCCCGGGCCGCCGTACGCAGCTCCTTGTCCAGACTTCGCTTCAGCGCTGTTCAGCAAATGGATGGGGTCAAAGCCGAATTTGGCCAGCACCCAGATGGCCATGGTCGCCACGCCCCCCATCAAGAGCGTGGCCTTGATGACCTGCACCCAGGTCGCAGAGACCATGCCCCCCAGAATCACGTAGGTCAGGATCGCCGCCACCGTCACCAGGACCGACACCCAGTAGGGGATTCCGATGAGGGCCTGTATGAGCGATCCCGCGGCCACCGACTGGGCAACGACGTAGAAGGCGGCAATGCACATGGTCGAGATGCCGGATGCCACAAGAACACGGCCCATCGGCATCCGCAACCCCAGTACGTCTGCCATCGTGTAGCGGCCCGCGTGGCGCATGCGGTCCGCCAGCAGCACGAGCAGCGGGACGAATGACAGCAGCGCCGCGATGCCCGTCAGGTAGCCGTCGAAGCCCGACAGGAACATCAGCCCGACGACGCCCAGGAAGGCGGCCGCGGATAGGAACTCGCCGGCTATGGCGATCCCGTTCTGGGCGCTCGAGATGCCCCGGCCGGCAGACCAGAAGTCGGTGGCCGAGCGGATCCGGCGAGCGGCCCAGAAGGTGACCCCGAGGGCAAGAGCCAGGACGGCGATGAACACGCCGATGGTCAGCCCGCGGGCGGGAGCGGCGGCGGCCAGCGAAAGCGTGACCTGGCTCAACGGATCTCCTCCCCATAGCCCTGTTGCCTGAGCAGCTCGTGACCCATCGTCTCGAGCCGCTGACCCACGCGCAGATACGCCCAGATGAGTACCCAGACCAGTACGGTCAGGCCGAGTACCCACACGTAGGCGACCGTCAAGCCGCCATCCACTGATTTGCGCATGAACGGACGGGCATAGCCGCTCAGCACGAGAAAGGTGCCGAAGACTGCCCCGAAGATTCCGAGCGTGATAATCATCGCCCGTCGTCGGAGGGCCTCAAGGCGGCGGAACTCGGCGGACTCGGCGATCTCGCTCCAGGGCACACTCACGCGCCTACCGTCGCCGCCCGGAGCGTTGACTGTCTCCGGCACTGCGCCTCCTCTCCTCGGGGCTCCTCGACCGTGCTACCCGGGCGAAACGTTCACAAACCGGGCCCGCGCCCGACCGTTATCCCTTGCCTGCGACCGACCGCTACCGCTTGCCCGTGACCGATGCCTTCTCTACAGTCCGCGCCCCCATCAACTCCCAGGAGGTAGTGCCAGTGGAGAGAGTTCGTGGCCGTCATCTCGTAGGCACCGTGGTGCTGACTCTGTTGATCGGCGCCTTCGCCGCCGTTCCGGCCGGTGCAGCGAAACCCCAGACGGTCAAGTGCGTTGGCACGGCCGATTTCTGTGGTGCCACGGTGAGCATCGCCGGTGGCGCGAGCAACAAGGTCGTAACGGTCAACCTGACCGACACCGACTTCAGCCGCGTCGGGCTGCGCGTGATCCCCAGCTCATCGCGCGGCGCGTTCAACATCAGCAAGGCCGGCTTCGCGCTCGGTGGCTCCGTGTACAGGTTCACCCTGAGCGCGGTGAGCGGCAATCCGAAGGGCGCTCGGATCATCCTGCTGTTCGCTGCCGGGCGGGGCGACTGACACAGCCGTCCGAATCTAGGCGGCAGATTCAGGCACGGCGCCGGCCGGTTCAGCGGCCGGCGCCCGACGCCGAGCCAGATATCGCCGCGCTTCGGCTTGACCGGCGATACTCGCCTCATGGCGCGCAACGTCCTCGGAGGCGAGCTCGAGCCGTGTGGCAGCGAGCCGCTCACGGGCTTCTTCCGCGACGGCTGCTGCCGTACCGGTCCCGAAGACCTCGGCGCGCACACGATCTGCGCCGTGGTCAGCGCGGAATTCCTCGAGTTCCAGCGCAGCGGCGGCAACGATCTCAGCACTCCGGTCCCCGAATACCACTTTCCCGGTCTGCGGCCCGGTGATCGCTGGTGCGTCACCGTGCATGCGTGGCTGCGCGCCCATCGAGCCGGCGTCGCTGCATACGTAGTTCTGGCCTGCACCGAGGAGGCCACGCTCGACGTGGTGCCGCTCGAGTTGCTCAAGCAATACGCGGTCGACGTGCCGGCCGACCCAGGAGCCATCGACAGCTGAGACAGCGAGCATCGTGGTCTGCCTGGCGCCTGGCCCGGTGCTGGGGTAGCGTGTGCGGCGATGGAGCCAACCGGCGCCGGAGCCCTTCTCTACCCCATCAGCGAAGCCGCGATCTTCCTGACGTTCGCAGTCGACTCGGGGGGCGAGGATCAGGTTCGCGGTCTGCTCTCTGACGTCAGCGGGCTGCGGCGGTCGGTGGGTTTCCGGATCCCGGAGGGAGAGCTCACTTGCGTGGCGGGCATCGGGGCCGCCGTCTGGGAGCGACTGTTCGGTGATCCGCGGCCCGCTGGCTTGCACCCGATGGCGGAGATTGTCGGGCCGCGACACACCGCGCCCTCCACGCCCGGTGGTCTGCTCTTTCACATCCGGGCTCATCGCCTCGATCTGTGCTTTGAGCTTGCGCAGCGGCTGACGGCCCGCCTCGCGGGCGCCGCACGGGTGGTCGACGAGGTTCACGGCTTCAGGTCTTTCGACGAGCGAGACCTGCTCGGCTTCGTCGACGGCACCGAAAACCCCGAGGGGTCCGACGTCGGCGCGGTGGCACTGATCGGCGACGAGGATCCGGCGTTCCCCGGCGCCAGCTACGTCGTCGCGCAAAAGTACGTTCACGACCTGCGAGCGTGGGACGCGCTCCCGGTCGAGGAACAGGAACGGGCGATCGGCCGCACGAAGCTGAACGACATCGAACTGCCCGACGAGGCGAAGCCGGCCAACTCTCACGTGGCGCTGAACACGATCGTGGACGAGAACGGCGAACAGCGGCAGATCCTGCGCTTCAACATGCCGTTCGGGAGCGTGGGGAACTCGGAGTTCGGCACCTACTTCATCGGTTATGCACGGAGCCCTGGGGTGATCGAGGAGATGCTCAAGAACATGTTCATCGGTAAGCCACGCGGCAACTACGACCGCATACTCGACTTCTCCACGGCGCTCACCGGCAACCTGTTCTTCGTTCCGAGCGTCGAGTTCCTCGATAACCCCCCGACTCCGCGCGCAGTGGCGTCCGAAGTGACTGACGAGGACACACGGGGCGGTGAGGTACGCGGTGACGGGTCGTTGGCGATAGGCAATCTGAGATAGCCAGCTCGGCGTACACTTGGGGTCATGGACGGCAAACGCCGTCACCTGCTGCGGCTCACTCCCATCGGCTGGGCCCTCACGGTCGCTCTGATCGTCCTCGTCGTCCTCGCGATCGTTAGCTCTAGTCCAGCCGTATTTGCCGCGCTGGCGCTCGTGCTGATGATCTGGGCGCTGTTGCTGGGCTCGAATTTCCCGTCCATCCAGGGGCGCGGGTCCTCGCGGATGTCGCTTGGGGAGGAAGACTTCGGCCGCGAAGCGGCCGAGGAATACGAGCGCAAGTACGGGCACCGCTTCTAGCGGCCCTGGCGTCCTGGTGGCGAGTTGTCGGCCGCATGCCCATGCGGCCGTCCGCCGCTAGGCTCCCCCACGGTCCATGACTCGTCGCCTCTCCGCTGTGATCGCGGCCGCAGCGTTGACGCTCGGTCTCGCGCATGTACCTAGCTCGGCCAGCGCCCCGGCCAGCGCCCCGGCCAAGCGATGCGCCCAAGCTCCAGGCCAAGGGCTGAGCCTTACAAACGTCGCCGCGCATGGCCGGGACCTGCTTGCGGTCGGAGCCGACGGCCTCGTGACTTCATCGGCTGGTGGCGTGCGTTGGAGGGTGGAACCAACTCCGGTAGAGCACGCGCTTCGCGGCGTGGCGTGGAACGGCAGCCGCTGGATCGTGGTCGGCGACGTGGGGACTGTCATCGCCAGCCGCGACGGTCACCGCTGGCGTGTGGCCGGCGGCGTGCCGCCCGTCGGGCTTAGGGCCATAGCCGCACGCCCCGGTCTCGCGGTGGCGGGAGGATCTGCGGGAACCATCGTGTCCTCGAACCACGCGATGGTGTGGGCGCGCCAGCCGAGCGGCACCCAAGCGATTCTTTGGGGCGGGACCGGCGTAGGCTCGATGCTGGCTTTGAGTGGCCAGCTCTCAACGGTGATAACCACGAGCAACGGCGTCACCTGGCGTGTCGTTCCCACCTTTCCCAAACCGACCGACAACCAGGTTGCTCCGCGACCGTTCCTGTGGCAGCTAGCACGTGGGCCACACCGTCTGGTGGCCGTCGGTGACTTCGGCGCGATCTTGGAGGGATCGCTTTCAGGCCTCCACGCCGTCCTCAGCCCCACAGATGAGGTCTTGCGCGGTGTGACATTCGGGCGCGGACTTGCCGTCGCCGTCGGGTCGAGCGGCGTGATTTTGGATTCGCCCCCGCCGGGCAAGTGGGTCCGCGTTCACTCGCCCACCACCGTGGACTTGCGCGGAGTGGCCTTCACAGGCTCGCGGTTCGTCGCCGTTGGCGATGAGAGCACGGTCATCTCTTCGCGCGACGGCCGCCATTGGCATCTCGATCAAACCGCGATGCCCTGCGCGCTACTGAGCGTGGCCCGTGGGGCGGGGCGCTTCGTGGCCGTCGGCGGCTCCGGCCACATCCTCACCTCCCGCCAGGGGAACCACTGGCGCTCGGCGCGATCGCCGACGCGTCAGGACCTCTATAACGTGGCGTACGGTCGCTCCGGTTTCGTCGCCGTCGGAGCGCAGGGGACGGTGCTTCAGTCGCGCGCTGGCGGCTGGAAGATTCGCCACGTCGGGACGTCGCTCAACCTCCACGCCGTGGCGTGGACCGGACACCAGTACGTGGTTGGCGGTGACCGTGGTGTGTTGTTTGCCTCGCTGACCGGCACACGCTGGCGGCGCTTACCGTTTGCCGCCTTTCACTCGCTGCGGGGCTTCGCCACCAGCGGTGGTGTGACCGTGGTGGCAGGTGCGGGCACGGTGGGGCGACATGCACCCGGGGAGGGGTGGCAGTTTGAAAGCGTCGGACTCGGTCGCTTCCAGACGGCAGTCGCCGCCGGGGGCGGGCGCTTCGTGATCGTCGGTCACAACGGAGAAGCGTTGGTCTCGACCGACGGCGGCCGGAGCTGGATGGCCGCAAACACCGGTATCGATGTCAACCTCGACCGCGTCTCCTACGACGGGAGGCGTTTCATCGCCACCGGTGAGGGCACCGAGATCGTCTCCGCCGACGGCCTGAGTTGGGCGCCGCTCACGCTCCCCACCAAGTTCTCGATACGTTCAATCGGCCTGAACCGAGGCGTGGCGATTGCCGTCGGTGACGGGGGCGTGATCCTGCGCTCGGTCGACGGCGGCCTGCGGTGGCGGCGGATTAGGCGCGGTTCGTAGCGCTGGGTCGTCGCCCGGCGCGTCGGCACACGGCATCCAGAAGCGGCGCCCGGTCGGTGATTAGAATTGCTGCCCTTGCGATCTAGCGGCCGGTTGGGCAGGACCTAGGGGGCAGCGTGGGCGGGGAGCGGGACAGCTTCCTTGTGTTCGGCAGCCCGATGATCGGCGAGGAAGAGATCGCCGAGGTGGTCCACTCGCTCCGATCCGGATGGGTGGGCAGCGGGCCCAAGGTGCGTCGGTTCGAGGAGATGCTGGCCGACTACATCGGCGTGCCGTATTGCCGCTGTGTCTCATCCTGTACGGCCGCGCTGATCCTAGCCATGCGGATCGTCGGAATCGGACCCGGCGACGAGGTACTGGTGCCGGCGATGACGTTCGTGGCGTCGGCCAATGCCGTGGAGCACGTGGGGGCCAAGCCGGTCCTGGTCGACTCGGAAGCGGGCAGCGGCCTACTGGACCTAAGCGCGGCCGAGACGGCGATCACGCCGCGGACCAAGGCGATCATGCCCGTGCATCTGGCGGGACGTCCGGTCGATATGGATCGGATAAGCGAACTGCGGGACCGCTACGGCCTATGGGTCATCGAGGACGCTGCCCATGCGCTCGGCGCAGAATGGTCGGGAAAGCGGATCGGAAGCTTCGGCAACCTCGCCGCGTTCTCGTTCTACGTGACGAAGAACGTCACCACGATCGAGGGCGGCGCGGTGGCCACCGATGATCCACGAATCGCGGCGGAGGTGGAACGGCTCGCACTGCACGGTCTGAGTAGCGGAGCTTGGCAGCGATTCTCCGACGATGGCTTTCGCCACTACGACGTCATAACGCCCGGTTACAAGTTCAACATGACCGACGTCCAAGCCTCACTCGGTCTCCACCAGCTCCCGCGCTTGGACAGCTGGATCGACCGTCGCGCGGAGCTGTGGGAGTGCTACGACTCGCTGCTCGCGGATTTGCCACTGGTCACCCCTCCTCCGCCCGCATCGAATACCAGGCACGCTCGCCACCTCTACCAAGTACTGCTCGAGCCGGGCGCACCGCTGACCCGCGACGAGCTGCTGGACGCGTTGAACGCGCGCAAAATCGGAACGGGAGTGCACTACCGAGCTGTCCATCTGCATCCCTACTACCGTGATACGTACGACATCCAGCCTGAGCAATTACCGGTCGCCACGTCGGTCTCGGATCGCACGCTCAGCCTGCCGCTGAGCCCCAAAGTGACCGAGGCAGACCAGCACGACGTGGCGAGCGCGCTGGAGGCCCTGCTCCTCGGGAGCGCCCGCTCCGGCACAGCTGATAAATCCGCGATCTAGCGTCGTTGACCACGGCCGGGCACAATAAGAGCCATGGTCGGCGATGGGGAGGTAGGGGCGCGAGCAGCTCGCGAGGTGGAGCTGAGCGTAGTGGTCCCGGTGTACGGCTGTGCCACCTGCCTCGTGGCGCTGCACGAGCGGCTAGCCCGAAGCGTCCAGCAGATCACCGACAGCTATGAACTGGTCCTGGTGGATGACCGCAGCGTCGACGGCGGTTGGGAGGTGCTGCAGCGGCTCGCCGAGCGTGACGCGCGTATCCGTGCATTTCGCCTGAGCCGAAACTTCGGCCAGCATGCCGCGATCACCGCCGGCCTGGCGCAAGCTCGAGGGCGGTGGGCGGTGGTCATGGATTGCGACCTGCAGGAGGCCCCCGAGGAGATCTTGCGGCTCTGGGCGGCCGCGGGCGAGGGCTACCAGGTGGTGCGCACAATCCGCCGTCAGCGCCATCACCCCCGGTTCAAGCGGTGGGCCAGCCGCCTCTATCGAAGGCTCACGCTGGAGGCGGATGTCCGCCCTGACTACAGCACGCTGAGCCTGATCTCCCGGCAGGTCATCGATGCGTTCCTGCGCCTCCGCGACCGCGATCGCGAGTACATGACCGCGCTGAACTGGCTGGGGTTTGACGCCACGGCAATCGAGATCGAGCATCACGACCGTCATGCCGGCCGGAGCGGCTACACGCTGGAGGGTCTGCTCCGCGTGGCCCTGGACGGGATGTTCTTTCGGAGCACGGTGCTGCTCAAGTTGGTCGTGCTCTTGGGGTTTGCTGTCGCTGTCGCGGGCCTCGGGCTCGCCGTGTACGAGGTCGTCCAGTACTTCGACGGGGCGAACAAGACCGTACCCGGCTACACCAGCTTGGCGGTCCTGGTGCTCGTGCTGGCCGGTTTCATCATCATCAGTGTGGGCGTCGTCGGCCTTTACGTTGGTCGCATCTTCGAGCAGGTGAAGGATGCGCCGTTGTACCTGATCCAAGCTCAGGCTGAGGGACCCCAGCGCGCCCAGCTTGCAGTCGGTGCGACGGTTGCGGAGAGCGGTGCCCCCGTGGGAGAGCGCGCGGGCTCCTGATCGGACCCCTACGCCGACCGCAGCACATACATCTTCTCGCGTCCGCCGGGGATGAGATAGCTGCGCAGCACCTGGCCTGAGCAGCGTTGCAGCAGTACATCGAGTGTCTGCTCGGTAAAGCGCGCGACACCGGCACCTGCGCCGTCCACGCCGGGATTGCTGGCTCGAGCGCCCAGGCGCCGAATCAACGGGTGATCGCTGGAGCTGAGATTGCGGACCGGCTCGGAGACGATGACCTGGTCTTTCGCGGCGACGAGCATCCGCTCGATGATCGGCGTGGCGTCGGGGAGGAAGTGGTAGAGGCTCGCCTGCATGAGCACCACGTCGGCCTGCGGTAGCGGATCAGTCGTGCTCAGGTCGGCCCGGCGAGCGTCGATGCCCTCGGCGCGCAGCGCGTCCACGAAGCGTCGGTTTACGTCCAGACCGATGTAGCCGCTGGTGCGTGCCCGCAAGTGGTGCTTGTAGAGCGTGCCCGGACCACAGCACAGCTCCAGCACACGGGCGCCCGGTGGCACCTCGGCGGCCACCGTCTGCAGCCGATCGCGATAGTTACGCCCATAGAGCGCGCGCATCATGAGCTCGTAGAGGGCGGCGCTGCGATAGATCAAACTCGGGCTCAGCTGGCGCAGACCTCCACGGTGGCGGGCCTACGGGACGGATCGAGCACCTCGAAGTGCCACGGCATGCCGGCTTCATCACGCGGGATCTCGAGTCGCACGGTTGAGCGCGGGGCGAGGAATCCCACTCGGTGCGCGTGATCGACGGAAGCAAAGCGTCTGACTCCCACGATCAAAAGCGAGTTACCCGGGTTCGCGAGCAGGGCCCGTCCGGAGGCAAGCCGCCGATCGGCGACGGTCGCCCTGCCCCCCAGGACTAGTCGTGAGCAAGCGCCGAGCGAGGTCGGGCTGGGCCCCACGCGCACGACCGGCGTGTATGCGCCGATCAGCACGTCATCGGCGGCGGCTCGCTCCCCGGCGGAGGCCCTCTCGATCTCCGCCGGGGAGAGCACCGAGGGAGTGCCCCGTGTCCGGGTCACCGCGAAGTAGCGTCCCGCCGTGACGCCGGACAGGTAGGGATCCGGCGATACGGTCCCGGCGAGCCGAAGCGCGGGAGGGGCAATGCCGCGCGCGAGCTGCAGGGCGCCGATCTCCGCCTTGGCGTAGTCGGAGTGGGTTTGCATGAAGCCGAACCCGTAATTGAGCGGGCTGGTGTTCGAGGCGATCACCGCGAGGCCGGCGGCCACGAGCCCAATCG
Source organism: uncultured Actinomycetes bacterium (assembly GCA_963822735.1). GTDB lineage: Bacteria > Actinomycetota > Thermoleophilia > Solirubrobacterales > Solirubrobacteraceae > Palsa-465. The sequence continues at coordinate 205,825 of CAWGIU010000002.1, read as the reverse complement.
TCACGCCGCGACTCAGGCGCACCCCCCGCAGCAGCTCCGCAGCGAAGGCGATGATCAGGGGAACGTCGAAGATCTGGTAACGACTCGAGATCGGCGCGCGACCGGGGTAATACTGCGCTCCGGCGATGATCCAGAACGAGAGGGCCGTTCCGGCGAACACCAGAGCCCAGCCGCGGGGTCGTCCGCGCTTGTATACGAGCACCGCTACCGCAATTGCCGCCAGTGCGAGCAGGACGTGTGCGCGTGTGAGATCCGCGCCCGGTGATCCGCGGTTCAAACCGGTGAGTGACGCCAGCCCGATCGATGCCGAGTCGAGCACATACTTCGGTAGTTGCTCGATGTTCGCCAGCGATAGGTGCGACTGCTGAGAAGTTTGGTATGCGATCCACCACGCGACGAACAGCGCCAGCGGAATCAAGCTGATCCAGAGTTGAGTCAGGCGTCGCCTCAGGAGGATGGCGATGGTCGCCCCGACCAGGAAGGGCAGCCCCAGGCTGTACAGCGCCACGGAGAAAACTAATAATAAAAAGGCGGCGACGTTCCGGCGTGGCGTGTCCCGTTCGAGCAAGAACAGCGCCAGCAGGCCGGCCGCGACTGAGCCGGAGTCCGCGACGGTGGAGAAGAACAGAAGTCCCTCCCATGCTGGCCCGAGGAACAACACGACAAGCGCCGCAACGAGGGCCGGCACCGGGCCCATGCGCTCGCGGACGATCAGGAACACGACGATGCCGAGCGCGGCCACGCACAGACCAAGGAGCAGCCGGTACGGCAGCTGCGAGCCGAGCCCGAACAGCGCGGCCATGCCTTTGAAAAGCGCTGCCAGCAGCACCACGATGTTGCCGTTGTCGGGCGCGAGGATGCTGTTCAGGCCGCCATGCGAATTCAGGCCCGGACGCTGCAGCAGGAAGTACCAGTCGTCGTTGAAGAACGACAGCTGATCGCCGAGGAGCACGATCACGAGCACGGCCGCCCCGCAACCGATCGCCAGGAGCAAGGGCACCAGGTGCATGCGTCGATTGGCGCCGGGCGCGAGGACCCGTCGCTGCCGCACAGCTAGCGTTCTTTGGACAGCTGTTATGCCTTAGCCCCGCCGGTGGCCGATCATTGAGGGCGGCGATCCTAACGCCCAGGCAGCCGAGACAGGAACTCCGGACGGCTTTAGGCGCTCGAATGCCGCGCCGGGGCGAGGTCCAACGCAGGCGTCCGGCGGGCCTGCAGGTCGAAGTAGTAGAGCGTGAGCGCAATAGCCGCGTAGGGGACGACCAGCGCATAGACGATCGAGCCGGTGATGTCGATGAAGGTGAGCGACTGGGCGGTGAGCAGCAGGATCAGCACTCCGAGTAGTGGCCCGGACAGGATTGCGATCACGCTGACCAGGGCGGTGAAGCCGAACGTTCGCCACCAGTGTCGGCGGGTCAGCCGCACGCTGGCGCGTAATGAGCCGAAGGCGGGCTGGTCTCCGAGCACGCATGCCTGAGCGAACAAAGAGGTGCGGATGAAGTAGTACACCGCGAACGGGATCCCGATTACGCTGAGGACGAGCAGCACGATCAGCACGAACTGAATCGCGGTGGCGCCGCCCAACGCCCGAGCATTTGCACCCGCCAGGGTATAGGCGCGGAGCGTGGTGACCGGGCGACCGGCGTCGAGCTCGTCCAGCGCCGCGGACACTGCGCCAGTGACCGCGGCGGCCGCGAACGCTCCGCCGATGTCACCGATCAACAACGCGAGGAGCGCCGTGATCGCTCCCTGCCTTCCGTCCAGGTTGACGAGACCACCCAGGCCGGTGAGATGGAACAGGACCCATTGAACCCCGCCGGCAAGCAACGATACGGGGATGAAGACAGCGCCGATGCCGATGAACGTCAGCGGCTTCTCCCGATACAGACGCCGTGCCGCTCGAAGGATCTGTCCGCCTCGGCGCGAGTGTCGGAGCGGCCGCGGGTCGGGGGGCCTCCACCGGGTCCGCCAAGCTGTGCCCACCGCGGCCAGCACGAGCAGCCCGACCAGGGCGAAGAATGGAGCCGGGTGGATCAGGGCCCAGATGATCGCGGTGGAGGCGTGGTTCACGGCGCCGCAGAAGAAGCTCGTCACGCTCAGGCCGAGCACGTGCCCTCCGGGCACGATCAGGCTGCTGGTGCGGAGCCCCTGGGACCAGGTGATCGGATGTGCCCACACCTCGCGGTCCGCGTTCGCCGGACCCAACGGCCCGTTGTTGACGCTGGGCTGCAGCTGGCCCCAGCGGCCCTGGAAGTTCAGCCAGGCAAACTGCGAGTCCGCCGGAACGGGGGTATCCGGCACCACCACCGTCTGCAGTGAGAACCGCTCGGTCGAGCTCCTCGTGTCCTCGCACCCGAAGACGGCGGTGCCGCCCTTGCCGAGATAGAGCTTGCGCTCGAAGAAGCCGGCGTTGGCGCCCGTGACGATGTACTCCAACGGATGCGTGCCGTCCTTGGTCAGCTTCGGATCCTCGTCCCACGCTGCGCGCTCGCCCCCTGAATGCTGGGCGTAATCGACCTGGTAGGGACCGGTCTTCAGTGCCTGCTCCGGGGTGGCGGCGTCGAAATTGACCTGCGCCATCTCCCAGTCGCCCTCGTGCTTGTTGGTGAAGTCGTTGAACGTGTAGAAGAACCAGTACTGCACGGCCAGCTTTCCGGGATGCTCGGAGTCGGTCGCGATGTGCGCATAGACGGTGGGCTTGCGATCGCCAAACCAGCGCTTGAACTGCTTCTCGTAGAAGCAGCCGGGCCTGAGCGCGTTTCCCCCGAAGTCGAGGTAGTCGCCGGCCGGCATACCTGACAGATCCTGCGCGGTCGGCCCTCGCTTGACGACCTTGCGCTGCGAGTTGCGCAGGACCACCTCCGGATTTCCGAGGATGATGTCGAGGCTCGTCGGGCGGTATGCCTGACCGGGTCCGCACAGCTTGGGCTGGGGTTGTAGCCCGATCACCGGCGAGTACCGATCGGCCAGCGTCGTGGCCGCGCTCGTGTCTGCCGCAGCGCGCGCGGAAAGCGCAAGGAGCGCGCATAGGGCAAGGAGGCTGGCCAGTAGAAACCGACCAGACAGGGTGCTGAGCCTCGGGCTCGCAGACATCAGCTGACACTACCTCTTGGTGCGATGATCCCCCTCACCGGTGCGACAGCGCGATCCCACACGGCGTGATTGGGCGCGACAAGCTCCGGCGGGCGGGTCGTGAAGCGCGCGCTGGCGAGGCGGGTCAGGTGAGGCGCGTGGCGGTGAAGCTGGCCAGGGCGCCCAGCAGTTGGTCTTGGAACCGCCGGTCGCGGACCGCCGGGTGCGGCTCGGTGCGGCGCTGGTGGTGCCAGTAGCCGCCCGAGGTGCGCGCGTTGGGATCCTCGCTGGTGGCGAGCCATTCTTGGGTCAGGTGCCCGAGCCGCAGATCGTCGGGTGCCGCGGGTCCACCCATCCTCGTGGGCACCCAGCCAGGGTCGACCGCGTTGCTGAACACGTCCGGCCACATCCTCGCGACGGCAACGGCCAGTGTGGTGAGGAAGAGTTTGCTGTCCGAGTAGGAGCCCGTCGTGCTTCGGCCGCTCCAGTCCACGTCCGTGAGGCTGGGTCGTCCGCTGCGGTGCATGCCGCTGCTGAGGTAGACGAGACGCCGTGGGCGGTCGATGAGGGCAGTGAGCAGGTAGGGCGCGATCACGTTGACGGGCAGCATGTCCGGGCCGGTGTAGACCCCGGCGTTGTGGATCACCGCGTCCATCCGGCCGAGCTCGTTGACCTGGCCGGCGATGGTCCGCGTCCGGTCGAGGTCTGCCAGGTCTCCGACGACGGCCGCAACGCCTCGGTCGACGAGGTCGCGCACGGCCGTCAGGCGGTCGCGGTTGCGCGCGTGGACGACGACCTCGTGTCCGCGGTCGAGCAGCGTCTGTGCAGCCAGGCGCCCGAGGCCGTCCGCGGACCCGGTGATGAAGACGCGCGCCAACGATGCCCAGGACGGCGTGGCGGTGTACTGCTCGTCAGTGACGTGCTCGTCGCACGTGACCGGGCAGCCGGACTTGTCGTTCTGGTGCATGGCGATGTGCAACGAGGCCTTTGGCGGTGTCGCGGCTCGAGCGGGTGATGTGCATGGGTCTCCTTCTTCTGGAGGTCAGTTCAGCTTGCGGATGGATTCGTGTGTCAGGCAGCGGTATAGCTGCGTCGACCGGTAGAGGAACGCCGAGCACGAAGCTCGCCCCGGGGCTGCAAAGCCACAGCACGGCCGCCGCCATCTCATCCGACCCTCCGAGCCGGGCGATCGGTTGATTGGCGATCGCCTGCTCCATGTTGAGTTCGCCCTTGGCGATCATGTCGGCGAGCCAGCTTGCGGATTCCCGGCGTTGATCGCCCATTGGGCGGCGAACGCCCGTTTGTATGCGGGCCGCGCTTCGCCGCGGGCAACATAGTCAGCCAGTTTCGGAAACTCATCCAGAAGGCCCGAGGGTCTCAGCCTGAGCAACACCGACACCATCATGAGGTCGCCCGCGCTGAACGCTCCATCGAGCCAGTCGGCACCGCCCAAGCGGGCAGAAAGCTGGACCAGCCGATCGCGAATGCGGTCTTTGACCAGAGGCAGGCGCTCTTCGGTCCAGGACTTGTCGCCCTCCGCGAACCTGGCGGTTACGAGTTCGAGGATCGGCGGCTCCACGGTGTTGAGCGCGGCAAACATCCAGGTGATGGCCCGCGCCCGCGCATTGGCATCGTCCGGGAATAGGCCCGCATGGTGTTCGGCGATGTGGAAGACGATCGCACCTGTCTCGAACAGGACAAGTTCACCTTCTTCATAGGTCGGAATCAGGCCGAAAGGATGAAGGCGCAGATGCGCGGGTTCCTTTTTTGCACGGAACGAAACAAGGCGGACCTCGTAGGTCTGGCCCACTTCTTCAAGCGCCCATCGAACGCGCGTATCGCGCGCCAGGCCCTTGCCGCCGTCGGGCGACCGTTCAAAGGCGGTGATGACGACGCTCATCGTGAGACGCTCCTCAGGTTCTCCTCCGTGGCGCCGTGCACGTCGGTCACGAACTCGTCCGGCTGCTCGGCGGCAACGTCGAGGGACAGACACAGCGAGGCCGCTGCTTTGCGCATCGGACGATCTCCTCGTCTCGCGGTCAGGGTCATGTGCATAGGGACTCGGCCCACGTCGAAACTCATCGCTGGCCGCCAAGAAGTCGATGTGGTGCTTCGGGTCTCCTGAGCGGTGATCGACACGTGACGGAACCGGCGTACGCTGGCGGCAACTGCGATCCCGGCGCCGCACAGACAGTGGGCTAGACGGACCACAGGGCTTGGGTGGGTGAGAGGCGTGCGGCGCGTAGGGCGGGGATGAGCCCGGCGACGGCGCCGATGATGAGGGAGGCGGCGATGCCGCCGGCCCAGGCTTCGGTGGGGATGATGGTCGCCCACTGTTTGGTGTGGGCGTAGACGGCGGTGGCCGCGGCGCCGAGGGCGACGCCGACGGCGCCGCCGAGGAGTCCGAGGAGGATGGCTTCGGCGAGGAACTGGGTGCGGATGTGGCCTCTGGTAGCGCCGAGAGCGCGGCGCAGTCCGATCTCGGAGCGGCGCTCGAGGACGGAGATGATCATGATGTTGGCGACGCCGACTGCGCCGACTAGGAGGGCGACGGCGCCGAGGCCGACGAATAGGCCGTTCAGCGCGCTTTTGGCGTCGGCTTGGGCAACGAGGGCGTCGGACGGTTGGCTGACGTTGACCTCGTTGGGGCGCTCGGGGTTTGCGGTGGCGGCGAGCAGGTTGTCGACGGCGTTGACCCGGTCGGTTTGGGCGCGGAGGTAGATGCTGGAGGGGTGGCCGTCGAACCCCAGGTATTTCTGTGCTGTGGGGTAGCCGACCAGGACGGCGGTGTCGATGGCAGAGGCGAGCACGGCTGGTTTGAGGATGCCGGCGAGGTAGAACCATTGGCCGCCCACCCAGATCCGCTCGCCGGAGTAGATCCGGTCGATACCGAGCAGCTGAGCGGCGACGGTGCCGAGCACAGCGACGGGTTCACGGGCGGTGGCGGCGTTGAGGTAGTGGCCTTGGGCGACGGTCGTGGCGACGACGGGGAGAAGGTTGAGACCGGCGGCTTCGACGGTGAGGCCGTTGGTGTCGACCGGGGGGATGTAGGGGGTGCGGTAGGCGTTGGCGCCGCTGACCGCCCCGGTGCTCTGCACCTGCTGCACACCGCTGATGCGGGCGATCATGGACGGCGCGCTGGTGGGCAGTTCGGCGGTGCCGCCGGTGAGGCTCTGGCCGTTGCTGACGGTGAGGAGGTTGGTGCCGAGCTGGTTGATCTCGGCCAGGAGGCCGGCCTGGGAGGAGGCGGACAGGCCGAGCACGGCGACGATGGCGGCCACGCCGATGGCAATGCCGAGAGCGGACAGCCCGGCCCGGAGCTTCCGGGTGCGGAGTCCTACGGTGGAGAGCCGGGTCAGGTCGGAGAGCTGTAGGCGCCTGCGGGCCGGGGTGGCGGTGGCCGTCATGACGGCTCCTCGCTGGCGGGCGCGCCGGACGCGGTCTGCGGTGCGTGGGCGGGAGGTTGCGCGAGAGGGCGTGGGCGGGGATCGGTGTCTGAGACGGAGCCGGTGTCGGCAACGATGCGGCCGTCGACGATCTCGACCTTGCGGGACATCCGCTCGGCGATGGCGTGGTCGTGGGTGATGATCACGATGGTCGAACCGGCCTGGTGGAGCTGGTCGATCAGCGCCAGGATTGACTGCCCGGTCGCCTGGTCGAGGTTCCCGGTCGGCTCGTCAGCCAAGACGATGGCGGGTTGGCCGACCACGGCCCGGGCGATCGCGACGCGTTGGCGTTGCCCACCCGAGAGCTGGGTGGGACGGGCATCGGGGCGCTGAGCCAGGCCGACCAGCTCCAGGGCGTCCAGGGCGCGTTCGCGACGCTGCTTGAGGGGGATGCCGGCGTAGAGGAGCCCGTCGGCGACGTTGTCGAGGACCGTGGCGTGCTCGGCCAGGAAGAACTGCTGGAAGATGAACCCGATCCGGGTCGCGCGTAGGTAGGCCACGTCCTCGTCGGCCATCGTCGCCACGTCGAGCCCGGTGATCCGCACCCGGCCGCTGGTGGGCCGGTCGAGAGTTCCCATCAGCTGCAGCAGGGTGGTCTTGCCCGACCCCGAGGGGCCGACGATCGCGACCAGCTCCCCCGGGCCAATGGTGAGGTTCACTCCGCGCAGGGCCTCGACGGGCGGCGCGCCGGGGTAGCTTTTGGTCACGTCGTCGACGTCGAGCACCGGCACCGCTGCACCGCCGGTCGCTGCGCCGTTGCCGGCCGCGGCCACGTTATTGCTTGGTGTGGGTGGCGGGGTGTGGGTCACGTTCCCGCGACCACCACTTGTTGGCCGGCGGCGAGCCCCGAGGCGGTGACCGCCACCAGCCCGTCGGCGTCGTCGAACAGTCCGAGCGAAACCCGCACGAGATGGTTGCTCGCGCCTGCTCCGACGACCTCGACGGCGTAGCCACCGCCGGACTGGGCCAGCAGCGCGGTCACTGGCACCACCAGGGCGTTGGGCACGCTGGCGGTGGTGATCCCGACCTGCACCGGGGCCTGATCCCACGTGCCCGTGGCAGCCGGGTCAGAGGGGGTGACGCCCACGGTGATGGTGGGGGTGCTGCTCCCTGAGCTGCTTGACGAGCAGGTGCCCGTTCCCGGCGCGGCGGAGCTGGACCCTGACCCGCCCGACCCGGCGCTCGATGGGCAGGTGGCGACCTTGCCCACCGAGGCGACGACACCTGGCGTGGTCTTGTTGTTGGGCAGGGTGATCGTCACCTTGTTCCCGACCGCCACGTCGGTCTGTTGCGAGGCGTCCAACGCCACCTGCACCTGTCGCGTGGTCGAGGTGGCCTGCATCACCGTCTGACCGGGCTGGGCGCGGCCCCCGAGCTGGGCTGAGAGCGCCGTCACCCGCACGGCGGTCGGTTCGAACACCGCCTGGCCAAGAGTCAGTGTGCCGTTCTGGGTCACGCCCACGGCGGCCTGAAGCTTCTCCACGGCGGTCGTGGTGACCGACCCGAAGGACGCTGACTTTGGGCTCAGCTGAGCTCGTGGGGCGTAGCCGAGCGCGACCAGATCGGCGTTGAGCTCGGCCACGTCAGGGCCGCTCGCCCCGGCCGAGAGGGTCCGGTAGGCGGGTGTCGAGCCATGCAGCAATACCACCGGGCTGTCGTTGACCCGGTAGAGCACCCGACCCTGAGAGATCACCTGCCCGGGCGCGGGCAGCTCGGTGTATGTCCCGCGGGCCTGATTGATCACGGCGTACGGCGAGCCGTCCGATCGCGCCCGATAGGTCAGGATCCCGGCCTCCGAGACCATCGCCGAGAGCCCCCGCTCTTCGACCGTCGCGGTGTTCGCAGACGACCGCGGTGCGGCCGCGGCCGCCTGTTTCGTGCTGGACATCACGACCAAGCCGCCGGTGGCGGTTATGGCAGCCAGGACGGCCGCTGCGGCCAACAGCCACGTCTTCCGCATCACTGGCCCCCCAACCCCAACTCGCCTCGGTAGACAGCGAGGCACTTGTCCGCCGCGGCCTGGAACCCCGGAATGCTGTGAGCACCATTCACGTTGATGAGGGGCCCATCTGGGGTGGGGTCCGGGAAGTCCTTCACACCGTTGGCGCGGATGCACTGGGCGAACTTGAGGGCATACTGCTGCTGCCGGGCGCTCCGCTTGCTGCCCGTGAACCCCGCTGGCTCCAGGTCCTTGCACGCGCCGATGGCCTGCTTGAACGCCGGGCTGCTCGGGTCCAGCGACGAGCCGTTCACTATCCCATCGATGGTGAAGTTGCCCGAGGCGGGCGGGTCCGGGAACTCGGTGACACCGTTGCTGCGCATGCACTCGGCGAACTTCACCGCCTTCTGAGCGTTAGCGGCGGTGTTGTTGCCGGCCGGTGCGCTCGAACCGCACGCGCCAATCAGGGCGGCCATGGCGGTCATGGCAACGGCGGCCAGCGACCGTCGTGTTCTACTCATGTGTTCTCCTGCTGGTAGTGAGGTCACGCCGCCATTCAAGTGAGCGGGGTGTTGCCAGGCGGTATGCGTTTTTCGATACGGCGACGATATGTCCGGGCTGGCAGCATCCGAGGGCATGCGGGTGTTGATCGTCGAGGACGAGCCCTATATGGCGGAGGCCATCCGGAGCGGCCTACGCCTGGAAGCGATCGCGGCAGACATCGCCGGTGACGGCGACACCGCTCGGGAGCTGCTGAGCGTCAACGCCTACGACATCGCCGTCCTCGACCGAGACATCCCCGGGCCCTCCGGCGACGAGATCGCCAAACGCATCGTCGCCTCCGGGAACGGCATGCCGATCCTCATGCTCACCGCTGCCGACCGGCTCGACGACAAGACCACCGGGTTCGGGCTCGGCGCCGACGACTACCTCACCAAGCCGTTCGAACTCCAAGAGCTAGTGCTCAGGCTCAGGGCACTCGACCGCAGGCGCGCCCACAACAGACCACCCGTGCGGGAGATCGGGGACCTGCGGCTGGATCCGTTCCGCCGCGAGGTCTACCGCGACGGCCGCCACGTCGCACTCACCCGCAAGCAGTTCGCCGTGCTCGAAGTCCTCGTCGCCGCCGAAGGCGGAGTCGTCAGCGCCGAAGAGCTACTGAAACGGGCGTGGGATGAGAACGCAAACCCATTCACAAACGCCGTGCGCATCACAGTCTCAGCACTGCGTAAGCGTCTCGGCGAACCGGCGATCATCGCCACCGTGGCCGGCGCCGGGTACCGCATCAGCACCCGAGCAGACACCGGGCGTGAGGGAGGAGACCGTGGATAGACCCCCTGGTTTGAGCGTTCGCCTCAAACTCACCCTCAGCTACGCCGGCTTCCTCATGCTCGCCGGCGCCTTGCTGCTCGCCGCCGTGTGGGTGTTCCTCCTGCGTTACGTCCCCGTGCGTGCGCTCATCCTCACCCCCACCACTCCTGGTGTTTTTCCCGTCCGGTCCACCCTCCTGCACGTCTTCGCTCCGAGGGCAGCCGCAGTGTTGGCGTTCCTGCTGGTGTTCGGTCTCCTGGGTGGGTGGTTTCTCGCCGGCCGGATGCTCACCCCCCTGACCCGCATCACAGACGCCACACGCACGGCCGCGACCGGATCGCTCGCCCACCGAATCCGGCTACCGGGCCGCAGAGACGAGTTCCGCGAACTCGCCGACGCCTTCGACGCCATGCTCGCGCGGCTCGAAGCACACATTGGCGAACAGCAGAGATTCGCCGCCAACGCCTCCCACGAACTGCGCACCCCGTTGGCGATCACGCAAACACTTCTCGACGTCGCCCGCAACGATCAAAGCCGCGACAACGGCGAACTCGTCGACCGCCTCCACGCCGTCAACACCCGAGCGATCGACCTCACCGAAGCATTGCTCCTGCTCAGCCGCGCCGACCAGCGGTCCTTCACCCGAGAACACGTCGACCTGTCCCTCATAGCCGAAGAAGCCACGGAAACGCTCCTCCCCCTCGCAGAACAACGCGGCGCCACCATCGAGACCTCCGGCGACACGACCCCCGCCATCGGCTCACACCTGCTCCTGCTCCAGTTGAGCACGAACCTCGTGCACAACGCGATCGTCCACAACCTGTCTGAACAGGGCACCGTGTGGGTCACGACCAGCGCTCACCCCAAGAGGGTGGTGCTCACCGTCGAGAACACCGGCGAGAAGCTCGCCCCACAGTTGGTTTCCACGCTTGGCGAGCCGTTTCGTCGCGGCACCGAACGCATACGCAGCGACCACGCAGGTGTCGGCCTCGGGCTGGCAATCGTCAAGAGCATCACCCAGGCACACGACGGAACCCTCACCCTCACCCCCCGCCCCGCTGGCGGGCTCTGCGTCACGGTGCAACTTCCCACCGCACCACCGCACACCGGCAGATGACGATCAGCGGAATTGCCGCACGGCCCCGAGAGGAACGGGGGACGGCTGCAGAATCTAAAAGCAGCCAGCTTTCCAGGCACTCCTAGAAGCGGGAGCGACGACACCAACGCGGTCTTCAGGGACCTGCCTTGCCGGCATAGAGAGGCCAGGGTCATGGCGGTGGCGCCGGCGGCGATGTGATATTGCCCGTCACTCGGGGCGGACCTGAGCATGGGATGGGCTTGTGGAGACTTCATCTATTGATTTCTACGTCTCGGCGGTCATCGCGCGCTACAGCGTCATGCGGCGCCCCGACCAGCAGAAGCTGGATGAGCCGGGTGTGCATGGTTTGCTCCCCTCCAGCGACGATCCGCGCATTCGGCTCCTGGTGACCGACGACCGGGCCTGGGAGGTGCTCGCCGCGCTGGTGCCGGAGGCCGGGGCCGGGATGATCAGCGTCTTCGCGGCGGCCGGGCGGTGCGCGGAGCTCGTGGCCGGTCATCCGGCGTGGAGGTCGGAGAGACCGGTGACGGCGATGATCTGTCGCGACTTGTGGACCGTGCCCGAGCTAACGCTGCCCAGCGAGCTGACGTTCCGGTCGGTGCGCCGGCTCGCCGATGACTCGCCCGAGGGCGTGCCACTGGAGGACGCGGTCGCTGCAGTGATGCGGGCGGATCCGGCGATCGACGATCCGCCGGTCGTGTTCGCCGACTATCTCCGGTCGTTGCCGTCCGAGATCCGGTTGTTCGCTGCGGTCGACAGCGGCGGTGTAGTGCGCGCGACGTCCGGCTCCGGTGCGTTCGGCACGGAGGCGAGCGTGATGTTTGTCAACACCGATCCCGAGTGGCGCGGTCGCGGAATTGGGCGGATGATGACCGCCGAGGCGCTGCGCGCCGCCCATCAGTCCGGAGCGCGTCGGGCGTCCCTCGATGCGACCGACCCCGCGCGGCGCATCTACCAGGGACTGGGGTTCGAGGACGTCACCCGAACGACACGCTTTCTCCACACCAGCTGACCGCCCGTCGCGTCGCGGTCGGGACGCATCCGCGTGCGGACGATCAGCAAAGCGATGGGCGCTTCGCGAGACCCAGCAGGCGGCAGTCGCCGAGCCAAACCGACCGGCCGGACATCACCGATCCCCGATCAGGCTCTCACTGAGTCGCAAAGCGCAAGTCGGCTGTGCCGCAACGCCATAGGAAAGCGACAGTCCGTTTTCCGCGCTTTGCGGTCGCCTGAGCGTGGGAGTCAGATGCTCGTCGCACGCCGAAGGCAGGTCGGCATGCCTGATCGGGCACTCGGATCCACTGGCTCGTCAGGACTTTGCGTCAGCGGTCGACGCGTCGACGCGTCGCTGGAGGTCGGTGAGGATCTCACGCGTTGTGTCGAGTCGGGCGGGCCGGAGCCCTGTAGCGATCTGCTCGGCCCACTCGACCTGGGCCGCCTGGATCGTTCGTAGGGCGGTGAGACCGGCTTCTGTCGGTTCGAGGAGCTTGGCGCGGCGGTGAGCCGGGTTCGGTGCGTAAGTCGCTAAGCCGTCAGCGACTAGGAGGTCGGCGACGCGCTGGACGCTCTGGCGGGTGTGCGAGAGCGCGCGGCCGATGGCAGCGACCGAGAGGGCCCCGTGTTCGATCGCGGCGAGCACCTGCCAGCGGGCTGAGCTCTGGCCGGTCGGGCGGGCCAGCACGTTTCCGGCCGTCTCCAGGGCTGCCGCGAGCTTGAGCACCTCGACGACGAGGGCGCTGAACGCCTCGGCGGCTGGGCTCCGCCTCTTGACAGCACGCTGTCGTTTCGATACGCTGCTCGACATCGACAGCACACTGTCATATAAGTGAGGCTGCCGCAACCCTCCGAGAAAGGAACTGCCGTGGACATGAGGCTCGAGCTGATTCCCGTCCCCGTATCTGACCTTGACCGGGCCAAGGCGTTCTATACAGAACAGGTCGGCTTCAACGTCGACCACGACCACACGGTCAGCGAGGATCTGCGCTTCGTGCAACTGACTCCTCCTGGATCGGCATGTTCGATCGCCATCGGCACCGGCGTCGCCACGACGTCGCCCGGATCGGCGCAAGGGATGCTTCTCGTGGTGTCTGACATCGACGCGGCCCGCGGCGAGCTCGCCAGCCACGGAGTGGACATCAGCGAGGTGCGCGAAGAAGGCTGGGGAGCTCGCCACGCATACTTCCAAGACCCCGACGGCAATTCCTGGCAGCTCCAACAGCCAGCCCGGAATAACTGACCGGACGGTCCGCCGGCGGCTGCTGCGCCAGGCAGCGAGCAGGCCGCTTGCGGCCGCGCCGCTCGTCTAGCAGCGAGCCACCCGGTCGGAGGAATCGAGAAACGCCGGGACGGTTAGTCACGCACGCTCACGTCGCAATGCAGGCTATTTTGACCACCCGTTACGCCCGCGTAATCGCATTGAGCTGACCTAGGTGAGCCCAGGACGGGTTTCGCGGAGAGGCTGACTCGGGGCATCACTCTCCGTCGAACCCACGGCAGTCCACATCTCTCACCTCGATCGATATGCAGTTGTCGCGGTGCGGGGCGGACGGGCGTATCTTCGCGCTATGGGACGGTTCCGAGTACTGGTCTTGATCGCAGCAGCCGTCATGCTCGGTGCTGGTGGCTATGCGATCCCCAACTCCTCGGGGCAGAAGCGGGTTGAGGCCACTCAACGGTTGGTGCCGACAACGGTCCAGGCGGCTGCGGTCATCCAAGCCAAGCCCTTGGCGGCGCATCAGCACGTGACAGGCGTCCCGCCAGCCCACCTAACCGCAAGGAGGTTGACGCCTCGTCCACATGCCGTCGCGCCGGGTACGATCGCGAGCTCCTTCGCGCTCTTCACGAATCGCGTGTTCGCGAGTGCACGCGTCGGGTTTGCGCTCGCCGACGACGGCTCCACTCAGTATCCGGTGCTCAGCACCGATGGCAGGCGGACCTGGCGGATCGATGGCCCTCAGGTTCACATCGACGCGGCCGACGGGGCGGCAGGAGTCGGTTATGTGGGCGCCGCGGGCCGTAGAACGTTCTTTACCTATGGCAGCTCGGTGGTCGACGTAACCACCAACGCGGGGCGCGCATGGTGGGAGACATACCTGGGCGAGCTCGTGACTGCGGTCGGCCAGGCGCCCGACAGCAATGCGCTTATCGCCTACGTTGAGCAGCCCCGGGACAATCGCACGATGGCCAGCTGGCTGTACGTCTCACGCGATGGAGGCCGCCACTGGGACTACAGCGCCACCGGCGACCTCTAGCAAACACCGCGTGGCACACCAGCCGCAACAGAGGTACCGTGCCGTCGCACGGCTGCCGCAACGATGGATGTCGAGAACTCTCGTCGCGACTTGCTCGCCTTCCGGGTTCGTCGCTAAGCAGGCGTCCGCGCCAAGGCCGGGGCGGAGACAAAAGCAGGTGTCCGACGCATAGCTCGTCAGCGCTCGGCTGGCAAGCGAAATGACCGCGTTGTGTCCCAAAGCGGGGACCGTACGAGGCGTCGCGGCTCGTGTGACAGCCTTTTGGGTTGTACGTGAGGTGGGTTTCGAAGGGAATGATGGTGGTCGGGTTCTGCGCGGCCGTGGTCGCGGGGTGCGGCGGGTCGAGGGCGACGTCGGCTGTGCGGATCGCGGTGAGGCCTGCGGTCGGTCTTGCCGATCAGGCCCGAGCCATTGTTGTCTCGCATCTGCATTCGGGGGAGGTCGTCGAGCTCACGGCGCGCACGGCGCGCTCGAGCGGGGTGTGGTTGGCGAGCGCGGCCTTTAGGGCAGATCGCGACGGCAAGGTCGATCTGACTCACGCTGCCCCGTTGTCTGGCAGCTATCGCGGTGTTTCACCGATGGGGCTGTTCTGGTCCCAGCACCAGGTCGGGTCGGGCGCTGGTTCCACGACCGCGACTGCTACGACTCTCACCGTCACGGCAGGCAAAAAGCAGCTGGCGTCAGCGCATATCACGCAGGTCCTCGCCGGCCTGGGTGTCAGCGAGCACGAGGAGCGCGTCGCCCAGGTCGGCTTCTATGGCGAGTACTTCACGCCGATGGGCAACGGGCGTTCGCCGGCGGTGGTTCTTTGGGGTGGCTCCGAGGGCGGAGTCTCGACCACTTTGCCGCACGCGGCGTTGCTTGCCTCGCATGGGATTCCGGCACTGGCGCTGGCGTACTTCGATGAGCCCGGATTACCGTGCAGCCTGGCGGACATACCGCTTGAGTACTTCCAGCGGGCCGTCCGGTGGTTGCGCTCACAGCCACAGGTCGATCCTGGCCGGGTGTGGGTGATGAGCGGCTCGCGCGGATCGGAAGCCGCCTTGCTGGTTGCCGCCCACTGGCCTGACCTAGTGCACGGCGTGATCGCCTCCGCCCCTAGCTCAGAGGTCTATCAGTCCTACCCCGGTCAATGCACGAGCCAGGTGCGCGCTGCCTGGACACTTGGTGGACGCCCGCTGACATATGCCCCGACCGTGTCCGCCGACCTCGCCTACCACCCAAACGAATCGGTCAGTGCGGCGCCGTCGTTTCTGGGTGGCCTGAACGCTCCCGCGGCTCGCGCCGCACGCATCCCCGTGTGGAAGATCAAGGGACCGGTCATGCTCCTAAGCGGAGGAGACGACCAGCTGTGGCCATCAGAGACCTACGCCGCGCGGATCATGGCCTCGCTGCGCGCCGATCCCAGCGCACACGTGCACCTCAACTATCCAGCCGCTGGACACATCGTGCTAGCGATCCCCTACACACCCACGCTCACGGAACAACTTCTTCCTAACGGACAGACCGAACTGCTGGGCGGTACCCCAGCCACCAACGACGCCGCCAACCAAAGCGACTGGCCGGCCGCGATCGACTTCATCAAAAGCCACTAGCCGGAAACCCGGTTAGTCACCCTTGAAGCGTCCCGTGAGGGCATAACTGCCCGCCGGCCGCCTCGTGATCGTGACCGGAGCGCCGGCGCGCGGGCTACAACTGCTCACCATGACCTTGCCCGCAGGAGGGCACGCGAACGGGCGAGCTTCGCTGCGACCGCCTCCGTCGCAAACCGAGCGCCCGGGGTTGGCATTCGCGATCGCGAAAGGCGAGCGCCAGCGCGACCGCGACATTGAGCTCAAAGGGCTCCCGCTTCGCGAGGAACGAGTAGCTGGGAGTCAGTGCTGGTCATCGTCCGATCCAGATTAATTGCGCCTTGGCACTCTCAATGTCACGACCTCCGGCCGTTATCACGGCGTGAGCAATGCCCTGGCGAATAGGAGGTGCGCGGCGACGCGCGGGTCGACCGCCGCTTTCACTTCCGCAGGGGTATCACGAGCGTGGTGCCGTGGTTGTGTCCGATACGGCCACGCGATCGCCGCGGCGCACCGACGCTGTCCCTGCACGAGTGGGTGTCACAGCCGGGGCTGCTGTCTTGTCTTGTGGGGTGCGAGATCTTCGATCAAGGAGTTTGATGATGAGAGTGTTTGTTGCTGGTGCGACGGGAGCGATTGGAAGGCAGCTGGTGCCGCGTCTGGTGGCCGTGGGTCATGAGGTTCATGGGATGACGCGTAGCGAGTCAAAGCAGGCGATCATCCGCGAGATGGGTGCGGTGCCGGTGGTCGCGGACGCGCTCTCAGCCGATCAGGTCGCGGACGCCGTGGGGAATGCAACGCCCGATGTGCTCATCCATGAGCTGACGGCGATCCCTGACCCGCTTGACATGCGCCATTTCGATCGCGACTTCGCGCTGACCAACCGTCTGCGGACCGAAGGCACGGATCATCTGCTCTCGGCCGGGCGGGCGGTGGGAATCAAGCGGTTCATCGCGCAGAGCTATGCCGCGTGGCCGTACGAGCGGGTGGGCGGCCCGGTGAAGAGCGAGGAGGATCCGCTCGACCCATCGCCGGCTCGCGAGATGCGCCAGTCGATGCGGGCGATCCGTCACGTGGAGGAGGCGGTGCTCGATGCCAACTGGACGGAGGGGATCGTCTTGCGCTACGGCGCGTTCTACGGTCCCGGAACGAACACGACTGCCGGGAGTGCCCAGATGGAGTTGGTCCGCAAGCGCAAGTTCCCGGTGGTCGGCGACGGCGGCGCCGTGTGGTCTTTCATCCATGTCGCCGACGCGGCGGAGGCGACGGTGGCGGCGCTCGCGCACGGAAGTCGCGGCGTTTACAACGTCGTTGACGACGACCCCGCCCCGGTCGCCGAGTGGCTGCCGGCGCTGGCACAGACGCTGGGCGCGAAAAAGCCGATGCGCGTGCCGCGGTTGATTGGGCGCCTGTTCGCCGGGGAGGCTGGCGTGGTGATGTTGACCGAGATCCGCGGTGCGTCGAACGCGAAGGCCAAGCGCGAGCTTGCGTGGTGTCCCGGGCACCCGAGCTGGCGATTGGGGTTCGCGGCGGCATGACCGATCGCGACCAACTGCTTGACGAGCTGCGCCCGGTCGCGTTTCAGATCGCCTACCGGATGCTCGGGAGCGTCTCCGAGGCCGAGGACGTGGTCCAGGAAGCGCTGCTGCGGGTGCATCAAGCGCTCCAGGCGGGGGAGCGGATCGCATCGCCGCGCGCGTTCGTGGCCACCGTCACCACCCGGCTTGCGATCAACGAGCTGCGCTCCGCACGCGCGCGTCGCGAGCGCTATGTCGGCGAGTGGCTGCCGGAGCCGATCATCACCGACAGCACCGAAGGCCCCGCGCAGCACGCGGAGATGGCCGACTCGCTGTCGCTGGCGATGCTGGTGCTGCTCGAGAGTCTCTCGCCCGAGCAACGAGCCGTGCTCCTGCTTCACGACGTGTTCGACTACGGCTACCCGGAGATCGCGACGATCGTCGACAAGAGCGAGGACAACGTCCGCCAGCTCGCTACCCGCGCCAGAAAGCATGTCGAGCAGCGCCGGCCCCGCTTCGAAACGACGCGCGAGCAGCGCGACGAGCTGGCACGAAAGTTCTTTGAGGCCGCCGAGCAAGGCGATCTCGCCGGCCTCGAGACACTGCTCGCTTCAGACGTGGCACTGACCGGCGACGGCGGCGGCAAGGTTCCAGCGCTCGCCCGGACGCTGCGCGGGCGCTCCCGTGTCGCGCGCACCGTCATCAACTGGTTCCGCCTGGGCGCGCGCCTTCCAGGCGTGTCGGTGCGTTCAGTCGAGGTCAACGGCGGCCCGGGAGCGCTCTATCTCGACCCTCAGCAGCGGCTGATCGGCGTGATGTCGCTCGACATCGCCGGCGGTCAGATCTCAGGCATCAGCTCGCTCGTCAACCCCGACAAGCTGACCCACCTCGGGCGAGTCGCCGATGTCAGCTCGCTACTGGGGACGGCGAGATGAGCTCCGGCATAGTTGCCGCGTCGCCCCCTGCCGCGGTGAAAGACGGCGCTCGGCTGCCGGTTCGCGTGGCCTACGCGGCGCTCGCTTGGGTGGTCGTGTTCTTCGCCTTTCACGTCTACTGGAACCTCGGCGGATCGTTCGGGGGTGGGCGGCGAGGGGTACGTCGGCGGCGCGAAGCTCAAGCTCGTCGGCTGGATCGTTGAGGTGCTGGCCGGGGCCGCCGTCCCGCTCGGCGCGTGGGTGAGCCTGGCCATCGCTCGCGGATGGCCGCGCGGCAGGGTGCGCCGCGCCGCCACGATCATCGTCTGGCTCGCCTGCACGCTACTCGTCGTCCGCGGCGCCGCCGGGCTCATCGACGATCTGACGCGCGCGGTCGGCCTGCTGCCTAACGGGATCACCGGCCTCTCACACGAGCAAACGATGGGCACGGCGTACTACCGGTCCGCGTCCGCCCTCTGGTCAGGCAACGTCACCGACGCCTACTTCCTGGCCGGCGGGATCATCTTCGGCCTGCTGGGCTGCTGCTACCGCCCATCTCGATCAGAGGCTAGACAAGGAGTGCCGCCATGGCCTCCAGCTGACTGGGAAAACCGCGCTGGTCACCGGCGCTAGCCGTGGATCGGCCTGGCCATCGTGCGCCCGCAAACGGCGACGCGAACGCCTGCCGTTTCGAGCGCCATCCTGCCGCTCGAAACGGCAGTCACATGATTCCCGGATCAAAAGGAACCGCTCGATCAAGAACATGGAGGTCGGACGGCAGCGGAACGTTGCCCGCGACCGTTGCCCGATTCGACCGCCGCAATGGCTGCAGAATCCAAAAGCACCCAGCTTTCCAGGCACTCCTAGAAGCGGGAGCGACGGGACTCGAACCCGCGACCTCCGGCGTGACAGGCCGGCGCTCTAACCAACTGAGCTACGCCCCCGGGAAGGGGTCTCCCAGTATGACAAGAAGCCGCCAGTGGACCCGGCGAAACGGCTGCGCCCGGCGTTAGCCGAGGGGCAGCTCATAAACAATCAGCCGGCTCACGGCCACCACTGCCGCAACTTTCGCCACCGCGACGCGTTAGAGCACTGGAATCGATCTCCCGGAGGATTCGCCCAACCCGGCCGTGGGCGACCCAAGTGGGAAATCAAGGCGATGGGGATCCTGGAAGCGGGTCCCCGTCGTCGTTAAGGAGCGCTCTAGCCAGAGCCCGGCGGCAGCACCAAGGTCAGCACGGTGCGCACGAACTGCTCGTAGCGCTCAGGTGAGTAGCTCGCGGGGTCGGTCAACAGCGTCCGCCCGGCGTCCTCCCCAAGCACCAGGATGGCGCGTGCGGTGAGCTCTACATCCAGATCGTCGGGCAGCTCGGGACGGGTCAATGCCCAGCGGACGAGCTTGGCGATCCGCTCCCGCGTCCGCGCCCGGTTGGTTTCGACGTGATCGCGGACGATCGACGGGGTCCCTTCGAGCGGCAGCAGGATGATGCGCCAGGTAGCCGGGCGGCTGGCAACGGCCTCCAGGAAGCGTCGCACCCCCGTCGCCAGTAGCTCCACCGGGTCTCTGTCGCCGGGCTCGTCAGGCACGACCTGCTCGAGCTGGCCCAGTGAAATGCGCTCCTCGCGCTCCACCAGCGCGTGCAGCAGCCGGCCCAGGTTGGGGAAGTGGTCATAGACCACGGGCCGGGTCACTCCGGCCTCACGGGCCACGGCTTCGATCGAGACGCCGCTGTAACCCTGTTCGAGGATCACCGTCAGCGCGGCGTCGATTAGCTGCTCGCGGCGCTCGGCGGGTGCCATCCGCGGCGCATAGCGGCGCCGCTCCTGGGAAGGGGGGCTGGCCTTGCGATCGGCCGAGCCCGAGCTCAGCGCTGTACGGCTCGGCATTGCCGCGCAGGCTATCAGCGGGCGTTACCGCCTAGCTACGCTCGTGTAGATTCGAGCAGATTGAAAGTCCCGACGAAAACCGAGGAGATCGCAGACCGATGAGCATCGCCACCGCCCCAGTCGAATCGGATCGCCCGCAAGGCCGGGTGATCGACGTCCGGGTGGCGGTCATAGGCAGTGGCTTCGCCGGGCTCGGCATGGCCGTCAGTCTCAAACGAGCTGGAATCGAGGACTTCGTCGTCCTGGAGCGAGCGGACGACCTGGGTGGCACGTGGCGCGATAACACCTACCCGGGGTGTCAGTGCGATGTGCCCTCAACGCTCTACTCGTTCTCGTTTGCGCCAAACCACAAGTGGAGCCACACCTATCCGCTGCAGCAGGAGATCTGGGACTACCTGCGCGACGTAGCTCGGGACAACGGGATCGAGCCGCACATGCGCTACGGATACGAGGTGACTGGCGCCAATTGGGACGAGGAGGACCGGCGGTGGGTGATCGAGACCACGGCGGGGACCGTGCGCGCGCAGCTGGTGGTGGTCGGCGTGGGGGCGCTGTCGGAGCCGGCCGCTCCGGCCGTTGCCGGACTCGGGTCCTTCGAGGGCACGGTCTTTCACTCCGCGGACTGGAACCACGAGCACGACCTGACCGGCGAGCGCGTGGCGGCGATCGGCACCGGCGCCTCGGCGATCCAATTCGTGCCGAGGATCCAGCCGCTGGTCTCAGAGCTTCAGGTCTATCAACGCACGGCGCCGTGGATCCTGCCTCACCCCGACCGCCCCACCACGAAGCTCGAGCGCTCGCTGTGGCGTGCCCTTCCGCGCTCTCAGCACCTATGGCGGGCCGGCGTCTACACGGCGCGCGAGTCGATGGTGTTCGGATTGACGATGCAGCCGCGGCTGATGCGGGCGGCCGAGCTGGTCGCGCGGCGCCAGCTGCGCTCGCAGGTCCCCGATCCTGAGCTGCGCAGCGCGCTTACGCCCCGGTACCGACTGGGCTGCAAGCGGATCCTGGTTTCGAACGACTACTACCCCGCGCTCTGCCAGCCCAACGCGCAGCTCGTGAGCCACGGCATCCAGGAGATCCGAGCGCACTCAATCGTCGCCCACGACGGCACCGAACGCGAGGTGGACACGATCATCCTCGCCACCGGCTTCCGCGCCACCGACCCTCCGATCGCCCACCATGTCCGCGGGCGCGACGGCGCCCTGCTGGCAGACGTCTGGGCCACGCAGGGCATGTCGGCCTACCTCGGTACGGCGATCGCCGGCTTTCCGAACGCGTTCATGCTGGTCGGGCCCAACACGGGGCTCGGCCACACCTCGATGGTCTACATGATCGAATCGCAGGTGGCCTACGTCATGGCTGCGCTCCGGGGCTTAGAGGAACTTCAGGCGGACACAATCGACGTGCGCCCCGAGGTCCAGCGGGCCTACAACGAGGAGCTCCAGCATGAGCTGGCGGGCACGGTTTGGAACGCCGGCGGCTGCCGCAGCTGGTATCTCGACGCCCACGGCCGCAACACGACCCTGTGGCCATCGTTCACGTTCCGCTTCCGCGAGCGCACGCGGAAGTTCGATCCGGCCGACTACGTGGTGACCGGCAGCGCCGGCTTGGTGCCCAGGCCGGCAGCCGCCGTGTGACGGCGCCTCACGGCCCTCGTGAGGATCGCGAGCAGAACCAGCGCTGCCGCGGCGTAGCGACGGTCCAGACGAATAGCCGGCCGCGCTTCGACGATTTCGCCGGACGCCGGCTGCCACACGGGGAGGTTTGAGCCGGGGATCACAGGCAGCGGCACTTCCGACAGGGGCGCCAGCGCGCCCGCCAGGTCCATCGCCCATTCACGCTTGAGCGGCGAGTCGGCGAGCGCCGAGCAAGTCCGGACCCGCTCGCGGTGGCTCTGCTGCCAGAGCAGGTAGTCGACGATCTGCTGGCGGTCGTCTGCCCCTAGAGGCTCATCACAGCCCACCAGGTGATCCGCGGCCGCGCGCGTCCGCCGGCGGAGGACGTTCTGGTCAGTGTGCAGGCAGGCAGCAAGCTCGCCATAGGTCCGACCGTGCCCCAGGACCAGCGAGAGCAATGCCCGCTCCTCGGCCGTCAAGTCCCCGATCGTGGTCATTCTGCTCCAGTCCCCTAAGCGACACTAAAGCTTACTATCGTGAGTCAAGTCCGGAGTTTGTGGTAATCCAAATTGCGCTCGCCCGCGCCAGCGGGCTCGCGCTGTATCGGCACCACCCCTAACGACGCTTCCGGCTCCTGCCCTCGGTCAGCCGCTGCAACACCTCCTCGCTCCAGGTGTGCGTGCGCAGCAGCCGGTAGCGCTCCGCGGCGACCCGCATGTAGGCCTCGGTCTCGGTGCCCTCGCCGATCAGGTTGGCTTCGCGCAGCATCTGGACCACCGGTCGGTACTCGCTCTGAAGCCAGAGCTCGGCAGTCTGCTCGCGGTCGAGCGGCTCGCCTAGGTCCTGAGCGCTCCTGAACCCCCAGGCCTCGATCGCCTCGGCCAGCTCCGCGAAGTCCCACGGATCGGAGAGCCTGATCTCGCCACGTGCCTCGCGGGGAAGCGGCACCCGCTCGAAGAACAGGCGCTCGTGGCTCTTCAGCGGAAGATCGGCCAGCGTGACCGTGCGATCGGCGCCGACGCGCGTCTGGACCTCGGTCACGTAGGCATCGATGTCCTCGTGCCCCAGCGCGTGCGCTACGGAGACCCGGTGGTGCCCGTCACGGACGAAATACAGCTCGCCGATGCGGTAGAGCTCGACAGGCGGCAGCGCCTCCCCCCGCCGCATCGCGGCGGCGATCCGCTCCCAGCGGCCCCTGACCCTGCCCGAGGTGGGTCGAAAGCGGCGGTCGAAGTCGCGCTCTCGGTCGACCGTGCCAACGATCGCGGCGATAGGCACCACCTGCAGCCCGAGCTGACGCTCCGAGACGAAGCCCAGCGCATCGATCACCTCCTGATAAGGGAGGACTACACGGACATCATTGGGCTCGAGGCGCAGCCAGGCCGCCAGTCTGGCGGCCGTCGCGCGGCGCCTGGCCCGCAGGAAGTCATGCTGGGCGTCTAGGCCGGGCAGCCCGGTCGAGCGGCGCGGCTGCACGCGCGGGCCGGAGGTCAGCTTGCGGGCGCAGCAGGAGCCGGGGCCTGGCCGCCCGTTTCCTTACCCGCACCGTCGGCCAGCAGGCTGCGGCCGCTCTCGAGTTCAAACAGCTGCAGATGCTGGGAGTTGAACCACAGCTCAGCCTCCTCGCCCTGCTTCATCCTGCTCGCGGCGTCGATCCGCGCGACCACCTGGCTGCCCTCGCCCGAGTGGGGAAGATCAGCGGCGCCGGCGTCCTGAGCCAGCTCTTCGAGCTCCCTCGCGGACACGCGCTCGGAGGCGACGTCGAAATAGGCGTAGAACTCGGAACCCATCGACTCGAGCACGCCGATCTTCGTCGTGAACGAGGTGCCCTGCGAACGATCGGAGACCAGCGAGGCATCCTCGAAGTGCTCGGGACGCAACCCGGCGATCACCCCCCGGCGGCCCCCGCCGGGGCCGGCCTGAAGCCGGCGGCGGAGCTCGTCCGGGATGCGCACGGCACCGATCGGCAGCTTGACGGTGTCGCCCTCAATCTCTCCCGGCAGGAAGTTCATCGACGGAGAGCCGATGAAACCGGCGACGAACAGATTGAGCGGGTGGCTGTACAGGTCGCTGGGCGATCCGACTTGCTGCAGCTCGCCGGAGCGCATCACGGCGATCCGGTCGCCCAGCGTCATCGCCTCCGTCTGATCGTGTGTGACGTAGATCGTGGTCGTGTGGAGATGCTGCTGAATGCGGGCGATCTCGGTACGCATCTGGACGCGGAGCTTGGCGTCGAGGTTCGACAGCGGCTCGTCCATCAGGAACGCGCTGGGGTCGCGGACGATCGCGCGGCCCATCGCCACCCGCTGACGCTGGCCGCCCGAGAGGTTGGCCGGCTTGCGATCCAGGTGCTGCTCGAGGTCGAGGATCCGGGCCGCCTCCTGCACCTTGCTGTTGATCTCCTCCTGAGGCACCTTGGCCAGCTTCAGCGCGAAGCCCATGTTCTCGCGCACGGTCATGTGCGGATAGAGCGCGTAGTTCTGGAACACCATCGCGATGTCCCGATCCTTGGGCGCCTTGTCGTTGACCACCTGGCCGCCGATCTTGAGCTGGCCCCCGGAGATGTCCTCGAGGCCCGCGACCATTCGTAGCGCCGTGGACTTGCCGCACCCTGACGGGCCGACCAGGATCATCAGCTCGCCGTCGTTGATGCCGAGGTTCATGTGTTTGACGGCCTCGTAGCCGTCGTCGTAGCGCTTGGTGATGTCGTCGAATTCGATCTGGGCCATTTCTTGGAGGTCTCCTTATCCCTTGACTGCACCCGCCGTCAGCCCGGCCACGATGCGGCGCTGGAACAGCAGTACCAAGACCATCATTGGCACGGTGACCACGACCGCCGCAGCGCACACGTCGCCGATCGGCAGCGTGAATTGCGACACGCCTGGGAACTGCGAGATCGCGGCCGGCACGGTTTCCGCCGCCGTCGTGGATGTGAGCGAGGTGGCGAACACGAAGTCGTTCCAGCAGATGATGAACACGATGATGAAGGTGGTGACGATGCCCGGCATCGCCAAGGGCGCGATCACGCGCATGAAGGCCTGAAATGGGCTTGCGCCGTCGACCTCGGCAGCCTGCTCGAGCTCCCAGGGAATCTCCCTGAAGAACGCGGATAGGATGAAGATCGACAGCGGTAAGGCAAACGTCATGTAGGGGATGATCAGCCCCGGCCAGGTGTCGTAGAGGCCGATCTGGCGCCAGAGGTTGTAGAGCGGACCCACGAACGAGATCTGGGGGAAGATCGCGATGCCCAGCGCCAGCGCCGGGATGACCCTCCGGCCGGGGAACTCCAGGCGCGCGATTGCGTAGGCCGCGGAGGAGGCCAGGATCACGGCCAGCGCGGTGGCGATCAGACCGATGCCGATCGAGTTGCGAAGCGCACTGGTGAAGATCCCGGCTTTGAAGATGTCGCTGTAGTTGGAGAGCGTCCATTGGTGCGGGATCAGGCTTCCGTCGGTGACCGTGGCGCCGGTCTTCAGCGAGAGCATCACGATCCAGAAGACCGGGAACAGGGAGCAGATCGCGATTACCACCAGCGCCGCCGACCAGCCGCTGGTCTGTTTTGCGCGCAGGCTCATGCGGTCTCACCCGCGGGTGACGCGGCGGCGCCGAAGACCGCGATGAACAGGAAGGCGAGCAGCCCCACGAACAGGAACAGCATCACCGAGACCGCGGAGCCCAACCCCAGGTTCAGCCGATCGAGCAGCGTCGAATAGTTGAGCATCGAGAGCGACTCGGTCCCCTGCTGACCCTGGTTGAAGATGAAGATCACGTCGAAGATCCGGAACTCATCGAGCGTGCGAAACAGCAGGGCGACAAGGATCGCGGGCTTCATCAACGGCAACGTGATACGCACGAAGCGCTGCCAGGTGCTGGCGCCGTCGACGCGTGCGGCCTCGTGTAGCTCATCGGGAACGAGCGCCAGTCCCGCCAGCAGCAGCAGAGCCATGAACGGCGTGTTCTTCCACACCTCGGTGATGATGATCGCCACATAGCTGCCGAAGGTGTGGCTGAGCGGATCGCTGCCCAGGCCGAGGACCTTCGGGATCCAGCCACTGTTGAGCGAGAACGCGTACTGCCAGGAGTAGGCGGCGACGACCGCGACGATCGCGTATGGAACGAGCCCCACCGACCGCAACAACCCGCGCACGACGGTCGTCCGGTGCATGGCGATCGCCAGCAGCATCCCGAGCACGAACTGGAGCGAGACCGCGACCACGGTGATGATCACGGTATGCAGCACGTCCGACCACCAGACCGACGAACCGAGGACGTGGCCGTAGTTGGCAAGGCCGAGAAACTTGTTCTTCGTCGGGAACCGCAGGTCGGCGCGCTGCAGGGAGAGGACGATCGTGGCGATCACCGGGTAGGCGGTTACCGCGATCATCACGATCGCCGCCGGTCCCACGAGCATCGCCGCTAAGCGGCGCTCGGCTCGCGTGCGGTCACTCAGCCGCTTTCGCTTCGGTTTCGGCTCCGCGACGGGAGTGGGCGCCGAGACGGCTCCGGTGCTCATTGCGTCTCTCCGTTCATAACAGGGCGCTCGAGGAGAGCGCAGCCTTGAGCTCGCCTCGGAGCTTGCCCACGATCGTCGTGGGGTCGATGCCCGCAGGAGGTGAAAGCGCCTTCTGGATCGCGATCGTCACGTCCTCATAGACCGGGGTCTGCGGCCGCAGACCGTAGTTGATCAGCTGCTGCTCGATCAGGTAATAGAACGGATACGCCTTCTGGAACGATGGGATCCTGTAGACCGCGCGGCGCACCGGCGCCAGGCCACCCTTGACGGCGTAGACGACCTCCGGTGCCTCCCGCGTCAGGCAGGTGATGGCCGAAAAGGCCTGTAGGGGATGCTTGGAGTAGGCGGAGACACCGAGGTTGTAGCCGCCGATCGAAACCCTCGGCTTAGTTCCCGGGATGACCGTGGGGAACGGTGCGTATCCCATCTTGCCCTGGATGCCCGCCTTGGCCGCCGCCGGCCACACGAACGGATAGTTGATCTCGAAAGCCGCCCCGCCCTTCTCAAAACCGACCCGCGACTGGTCCTCCTTGTCCACGTTGAGCGACGGATCGGCGGCGGGGGAGCTGGCGAGACGCTGCATGATCGCGGCGGCGATCCTGGCCGTTGGACCGATCACCACCTGGTTTGAAGGAGTGATGATCTGCCCGCCGGCGGAGTTGACCAGGGAGTTGAACCACACGGTCAACCCCTCGTACTGCGCGCCCTGGTCCTCGATGTAGTGGGGCTTGCCCTGCTTGGCCAGCGCGATCGCCTGGTTGATCATCTGGGTCCACGTCTTGGGCGGCGTGGGAACCAGGTCCTTGCGGTACCAGAGCAGCTGCGTGTTGGAGTTGATCGGGACGGTCCAGATCCGACCCCTCCAGGTGGCGGTCCTGATGGGTCCCGGCAGGTCGACGCTGCGGATCTGCGCCGCCAGCGCGGGTGGCACCGGGCGGATCCACCCCGCGGTGGAGAACTCGGCCGTCCAGTCGACGTCCATCGCCAGGATGTCGATCGCCGAGTCCTTGGCGGCCAGCCGGCGGACGAGCGTCACGCGCTGCTGCGTCGAGTCCGTCGAGAGAAAGTTGATCTTGATGTTGTAGCTGCCGTTCGAGGCTTTGCTGCACGCGCTTGCAGCGGCGGCGAAGGAGCCCGATGGTTCGGGGAACACGTACCAGTTGAGCGTCACCGGCCCGGTGCCGCTCGAAGATCCGCAGCCTGCAATCGCTGCAGCCACAAGCGCTACACCCACAATCATGCCGCTGCGGACTAGACGGGCACGCAAGGCCGACGAGCTCCTTCCCTCCGACTGGTACGTACGTTATACCCGCGCCCGGCGGCCGTGCAAGCGCTGCTCAACATCCTGGATAGGTTCACGGCGCCGCGCACAACGCGCAGCGGTCCCAGTCGAAGGATCTCGGCATCGCGCCCAGACGCCGCTCGATATCGTGCCATTCGCGGTTGACGTGCCGACCGACGACCACTGCCGCCACCGGACCCGCGCCGGCGGCGCTTAGGGCGGCCGACGCGCTCTGGGCGCTTGCCCCTGTCGTCCAGGTGTCGTCGATAAGCAGCACCGGCTCGCCGTCGAGCCGCCGCACGGCCTCGAACTTGCCCGCGTCGTAGATTCTCGGCTCGACCTCCAGCGATGACCTGCGCAGAAGGCTCGTGTGACGCTCACGCGTAGGTGCGACCAGCTCGCCGACGATGCGCCTCAGCGGGTGCCCTTGGTCGCGCTCGCGGTCCCCGGACGGCACGGTCGTGACCAGCACGAAGGACTCGACGCCTGCCGCCCGCGCGATGCACCGCTCGTGCCGCGCCAGATGGCGCCAGAGGACGGCCGCCAGCTGCATCGTCAGCCGCCGCGCCACCTCGCCGCCCAAACGCTTGTATCCCATCAGCGCGCGGTGCAGCTGCCCGAGTCCGACGCTATAGGAGATCGGATCGACGACCGCCAGCCAGTCCTCGTTGTGGGTGCAGGCGTAGCAGCGCCGGTAGCCGCGCGTGAAGTTGAAGCACAACTCGCATACTCCGGGGCCGCGGCGCGGCGAGATCATGAAGTTTGTGTACGGGTCGCTCAGCTCCGCGACGCTCGGCACGTCGGTGACCCTCGCTCAGCCCACCAGCGCGTCGCTGGCCGTCAGCCGCTCGATCGTCTCGGTCAGTTGGGCGGGGCTGGCGACGACGTGATTGCCGGGCCGCGACGCAAGCTCGCGGGCCCATTGCTGGTTCAGCAGCGGACGCCAGAGAAAAACCGGCCGGCCCTGTGAGAGCGCTAGGCGGGCCTGCGTCCGCGCGCCACTCGTCTCGGAGGCTTCGACGATCACTGTTCCCAGCGTGATGCCCGACATCACGGCGTTGCGCATCGGAAAGCTCCGGCGTGTGGGCGGCGCCCCGGGCCAGAACTGTGAGACGACCGCGCATTGGGTGGCGATCTGTCGCTGAAGCGAGGCGTTCTCCGGGGGATAGGAATGCAGGAGACCGGTGCCGATCACGGCGATCGTGCGTTGTCCGCCGTCGAGCGCAGCTTGGTGCGCGGCCGTGTCGATCCCCGCCGCGAGCCCGGAGACGACCGTATAGCCGCGGGCAGCAAGCTCGGCGGCGATTGTCTGTGCCGCGCGGATGCCCTCGTTGCTTGCCCGCCGCGATCCGATCACCGCCAGGGAACGGGCGTCCGCGGCCTCGAGCTGTCCGGCCATGAACAGGAACGGGGGTCGGTCGTGGACCGCGCGGAGGTTTTCGGGATAACGCGCGTCGAGCACCGTCAGCAGTTGCATGCCCTGCCGGCGCCAGCCTTCGATCTCGGCGCTCGCGGCTTCGATGCTCGTCTCCAGGTCGGGCTCGAACAGCTCTTCCTGGATCCCCTCGCGCTCCAGGACAGCTGACGCGCTCCCCGCCTCCTCCACCAGCTCCGCGTAGAGCTGCCAGGAGCGCCGTCCGCGTCTGAGCAGCGTGATCAGAGCGGCGTCCTCGAGCGTCTGATCCATGCAACGGCGAGGCTACCGCCAGGGCGGGATGGCCTAACAGTCTCTTATGGGAGCGCGCGAGCGGCCAGGGTAGCTTCACGACCGTCCGCAAATTCGCCTCATTCACCACGGGGCGCTAATTCGCCTCGTTCACCACGGGGCGCTAATCGCCGCGGCGCGCTGCCGTGCAGAAAGGGAGATCGATCCATGCTCCGACGTACTGCGGCTCTGACCATGGTGCTTGCCTGCCTCGCCGCCACCGGCGTAGCGGGCTGCGGGAGCAGCACGAGCTCGTCATCACCCTCGGTGGCCACCACCACCGGCACGACGCACCTGGCGAAGACGAAGTTCGTGTTTCACGCCGCGCTCGCGTTCGGCGCGTTCCACCACTACGTCTACGGACCAGCCCGAGCCGGCGAGTTGACACACCCTCTTTCGCACAAGTTGGCCGTTGTCAAGGCTGGCCTCGCCGCACTGTTCGCGTACCACGAGTTGAAACTCGCGGCACAAGACGTAAAGAGCAGCGCACTGCTGAGCAAGCTGTTCGCACCGATCACCATCGTCGCCGCCAAGGTCAGAGCCCTCGAGACCTCGATCAAGCGAGGGCACGCCTCAAGCTCGAACGTGGAGGGGGTCAACTCCAGCCTGGCCTCGATCAAGTCCACAGCGGCGTCCAACGGCCAGGGGTTCAGCGACCAGGTGCCGAGCGCCTCGCAGTTGGCGGCGGGGTAGGTAGGGAGCGACCCGCGTCGGCGCCAGAGCGGGGCCTATTGTCTGCCGCCTGACGTCGCCGCCAACCCCCATCCCGATGTCGCCATCAACCCCCATCCACGCCGTCGTTTTCGACGTCGGTGGCGTGCTTCTCGATTGGAACCCCCGACATCTGTATCGGAAGCTCTTCGACGAAGAGCAGGAGATGGAGCGCTTCCTGTCGGAGGTCTGCACGCTCGAGTGGCATGACGCTCACGACCGAGGCACGCCGATGGACGTCTCCTGCGCGGAGCTGGCCACGGCGCACCCCGAGCAGGCGGATTTGATCTGGGCCTGGGCCAGGCGCAGCGAGGAGATGATCTCGGGCCCGCTCGATGGATCGGTGGAGATCCTGGGCGAGCTACGAGCTGCAGCGGTGCCGTGTTACGCCCTCACGAACATGGAACGCGAGACGTATCCCAAACGCGTCGAGCGTTATCCGTTCTTGCGCTGGTTCGACGGCACGGTCGTCTCCAGTCATGAGGGCATCGCCAAGCCAGATCGTGAGATCTTCGAACGGCTGCTCCGCCGCTACGAGCTCGAGCCCGGCTCCACATTGATGATCGACGACTCTTCACGCAATGTGAAAGCAGCGGCCGCCGTGGGGATGCAGACGCACCAGTTTCGCGCTCCGGCGGAGCTGCGCCGCGTCCTCGAAGACGCTGGACTGCTGGCCTACTCGGAGCGCTCGTTCGGCTCGGTATGAGCCCCGGTGCTCACGGGCACGGGCTGCTCCAGCGGCTGCGTCGGAACGGGCTGCGCCGGCGCCTCCATCTGCGACTGTGGTGTGGGCTGCGCCGGCGCGGTTGGCTGTGGCGCAGCTACGGCCGTCTCGTGGAGGCTCTCGTGCTCGTGATCTTCGCCGCTCAGTGCGTGACGAAAGTCGCGGAGCCCACGGCCCAGCGAGCGCCCGACCTCGGGTAGCCGCTTCGGACCGAGAACGATCAACGCGACGACGAGGATCAGGAGCAGGTGGGTTGGCTGAAGGATGTCGCCGATCACTTGTTGGGGAGGTTAGCTGGTTTGGGAGGCAATCCGATGGGGTTCTGACATCCGTCTTACGCACGTCCCCTGGCGGTGGATCACTACTTGCGGATGATGAGCGTGGCGTGACCGCTGTAGGACGATTCCCACGGGTAGCCGCCCTGTCGCGGGACGTGGACGCGAATCACGTACCTCCCGGGGCCGCCGGTGACTTTGTAATGAGCTTGCCAGCGTCCCTGCCCATCGGTCGTCACTGTGGCAATTGCACGCCAGATTCCTCGGTCGAGCGCCTCGACCGCCAGGGTCGCCCCGCGCGCGGGAACAAAACCTCCGAGCAGCCGGCCCTCGAACTGGGCCTGCACGCCAAAGGCCCCGATGTAGATGACGCGGTGCACGAGCGTCAATGTGCTTGACGCGGGTACGAGTAGCCGTGCGCTCGCCGACACGGCCGCCTCCGTGGTGGGCCCGCCGGCATAAACGGCCTTGACCAGCCGTGACGGGCCCGCGGGCAGGGTGACCGACCAGCCGCCATCCGCTGCGGTCGTCACGGTCTTCGCGGCTGTCCAGCTATACGAGCCACCATCAGGAAGCGTCATGATCGTCACCGGGACGTGGCTGAGCGGCGTCCCGTCGGTCGTGGCAAACCAGCCGTTGACGGTCACACTTCGTCCGTGCGCGACGTGCGCGACCTGCCTCACAGATCCATGCGCTGCGCATCGGGTGACCCATTTGCGCCGTCTGCGGCCCGGCCGGTATACGCGTACGGACCGATGGCCGCGACGCACCGTCACCCAGTGACCGGTCGTCGTCACCACCTTGACAACGCGGCGGCAATGACGCCTGAAGTTGGAGAAGCTGATCCCCCCAGCCACGGGCTCGCCAATCTTGATCGACCACGACTGGAGGGGGCTCGCGGCGGGGCTACCACCGGCGTCGACGGACCGATTCTGGGCATAGCAGCTCACCTGGTGGCTACCGACGCCGCTGACCGGGATTTCAGCCGTGGCCGACGTGGTGTTTCGGCTGGAGATCAGCCGCGGCGTGTAATGCGATCCATCGGTGGAGCACTCGATCGCCCCGACTCCGCTAGGGCCCGCCGTTGCGGTCGCAGTGACGTACTGCGTCCCAGCACCGAGGGGCGCGTTGGTAGGGCCAGTCATCGTGAGGTTGACGGGTGTGTTGTCGACGTTCAGGTACTCGACATCCGACGTCAGGTCTGGTCCTCCCGTCGAGGGGTTGATGGACGCGTTGTGCGCCTGCAGCGCGAGCTGGACGCCAGTCGCGCTCTGAGGGGCAACGTCGGCGGTGTTGATCGTCGCGCTGCCGAAGAAGTACTGCGCGCTACCCGGTGAGTGGTTCGGGTCGCATTGATCCCAGTAACCGCCGTCCGGTGTCCGTTCGCCGGTGTCCTGGACGACCTGGCCGTTCCACCAAACGCGCATGTCGCAGACGCCGCTTGGGTCGTCTGCCTCCATGTCGATTGGAAACACACCGCGAATCCATTCGCCGGCGTGATACCAGAGATTCGACTCACCGCTGAATGGGCCCGCGGTGATGCGTGGCGTCTGGTACTCGAGCGCCTCGAGCTGGAGGTCGAAGACGTCGAACCAGGCGGTGTTGGTATTGCAGGCGGAAGCTTGCATTACAAGCGATTTCCCAGCCGAAGTAGGGCGACGGACTGAAGGTCTGCCATCCCGACTCCGACGGCCACGAGATTGCTTGGCCGCCGCTGTTGCTAAGCCAGCCCGAGTTACCGCCCGCCCAATAGAAGAACTCTCCGTAGTACGCACTGTTGTTGTTGATCGCCATCTCCGGCGCGTGCGCCCCCACGATCCCGATATTCGCCGGGCGCGTCGGCCTCCCAGTGAGCGATGGTCCCGCAGGCGCTGTTCGCATTGGCGTACAGCCAGATTCCGCTGTAGCCGCCCCCGGCGTTGGCCGCTGGGCACTGCGCACCAGCGGTATAGCCGCCATTCCCCCACGACCCCAGCATGCTCGTCTCGCCGTTCGCGCACTGCTGGTACCAAAGGACGTCCTGTACCGCATTCGCACTAGAGGACGGCGAAAGAGGCCCAAGTCCTGCGGACGCGCCAACGGCAAGCACGGCGGCCACCGCAAGCGCCAGAGCTCGCCGCGGCAGTCTGAGCTCAACAAACAAGCGGCAACCGTCATCAGATCCGGAAGGCTCCCGTCCGGGGATGTGACCTGGACTTGACCGCGGCCCTGGTAGTTCCCGGCGTAGCGACGCCGAGCCCTCCGCCGGGAGCAATTGGGCGCTCACCAACGCGCATGCAGCCCCCCGGCAAGCGGGGGAACCGCCCGGACCAACGGATAGTCAATGGCCCGTTTGGAGGCTCGCACGACCACCTTCGCTCCGCCGCTTCCACCCACCAATTTGAGACGAGCGCTCACGGTCGCCCACGCCCTCACATACCCCCCAATCAGTCTGTGATTGAGCTGCTGGGGGCCCACTGAGCCGCGGGGCAGGCTTGTCGCCGCATATCCCGTCCCGCCGAGGGCCACGAACAACGCCAGGTAGGCGATCAGATTCGACCGGACGTGTTTGAGGATGGGAGTCATCACGTGCGGGCTGCCTTTCGGTGGAGTAACGGATTCACGGTCATGGGCCGCCGAGCGTGAATGCCCCGCCGCTTTGGCTGCCGCCGCTGGAGGCGGCGTGCGAGCTGGGAACAACCGACGAGGCGGGCAGCTGAGATGACCGCGCTGAGGAAGAGGAGTGCTGGTCCGCGTAGATCGGTGTGCTCGGCGTGCTCCGTTGAACGACAGGTTCCGACGGACTCGGAGCGGGACTCGCAGCAGCAGCTCCCGCCGTCGCTGCATGGCTCACGGCTGACTGCGTAGTGGGACGAGAGCGCGTCGTCCTCTTTCGCCGGCACCCGACGCGGCCACGTGGCTCGACCCAGACCGCGCGGCCATGTGACCCCCCGAATGCCGGTTCCGAGGACCGACGGCGAGGCGGATGCCAACACCCGGTGTCCCCGCTGCGGGCCAAGAAGCGTGATCGCCCCCAGCACCGACCCACCGAGCAGCAGCGCGACGAGGACGATCAGCGCCGCGACGGGTCGCGCGGGGCGTCGCGGAACGGCTAGCGCGGAGAGCGAATGAGCCGCGGCTCGCACACCCCTGGCGGATGTGGCCGCCGACGCCCCGATCGCGCCGACCGCAAGCGATCCCACGCGCCGAAGATTCGCCGCTCTCGCCGCCCACTGGGCGCCCCGAGTCCGATGGACCGGCTCCTCCGCCAGTGCGTCATCACCGACATCGGCCGGCTCGACAGCGAACTGCAGGGCTGCGGAGTCCTCGCCCCAGAAATCGGGTCGGGCTACGTCCCCCAAGTCGTCATCGGCCGGTGCGGGATTAGGGCCGCTCGGCGTCTCACCGCCATCCCGCACGCAAGGTCCGAACGGAATCAGCTCATCGAGCGGCCCGACCCATTCGCGCGGCAGCCTTACGACGTTGCCGCCGTCCGGCGGCGCGTCGCGGGGATTACCTGGTTCGCGGTCCTGGGATGCCAAAAAGTGCAGGTGAAATCCGTAAATGGCCCCGCAGCGCCCGCATGGGGCGTCCGGCGGCGGCGTCCTCCAAGGGCGGTATTATACGCTTGAAATGGTTCCAGTTTGTCTCAATTGGAGATGATGAGTATTGGCTCAGGGTGAGCTCGAAGAGTCGTACCTGACTGTCGCCGAGGTTGCGCAGACGCTCAAGCTCAACCAGCAGACGGTCCGCAACTGGATCGATCAGGGGTCGCTGCCCGCGCTGAGGGTCGGCAGGCGCGTCAGGATCAAGCGCTCCGACTTCGAGCGCCTGCTCGCGCAGGGGTATCGCGCCGGCGATGACTCCCAGGCTCGCCGATCGGGTCCCAGCGCCGAGGAGTTCTGGGGTGGCGAGCCGGTAGGGATGGTCGAGTCCGCTTCCGACGGCGCGAGCAACTCCGCGACGGCCACCGAGCCGGATCCGCTCCAGGGAAGCTCGTGAGCGTCAGCGAAGATCTGGATCCCGAGCGCGCTCAGATTCTGCGCGCCGTGCGCCAGGCGAGCAATGCCTGGGCGGACGCCATGCGCGCTCACAAGCTGGCGCCGCCCGACGCCGGCTTTTCCGCCCGTCTGCGCGCATTGGCCAGCGCTGCCGAGGCCGAGCAGGTCACCTGGGAGCATGCGCACGCCGCGGGGCTCCATTGGCGGCCGGTTCCAGGTGCAGAGCAGGCTCAACCACCATACGAACTCCGGCCGGGCACCGGCCGCCGCGGCCCGGAGGCGCTGTGGCAACGATTCGACAGCTCAGTCGCCCGCCTGAATGGCGCGATCGCCGGGAGCAGTGCCGCGGACGTTGCCGATGCCTTCGGTGAGATGGCCGCGGCGGCGGGCGCTCTCGCCGACGCTGTTGGGCACGAAGATGGGCTAGCCGAGCCCGAGGCCGCCCGCGGAGCGGCGTAGGCGGCTCACGCCGACGGCGGCCGGCGCAACGTCACCCCACGATCTCTTGCAACGCCGCCAGGTCCTCATCGCTCGGCGCCCACGACGCTGCGGCGGCGTTGCTTTGCACCTGCTCGGGCTTGGTCGCGCCGGCGATCACCGAGCACACGGCCGGCTGGGACAGAAGTGCGCCGATGGCCACCGTGGTCAGTGGTAGGTCGCGTTCGCGAGCGAAGGCGTCCAAGCCCTCGATGACGTCGAACTGCCTGTCCGTGGCGATCTGGTCGCGACCCGAGAGCCGGGCGCCTTCGGGACCGGCCTGGTCTCGCCGGTACTTACCCGTCAGCAGCCCACGCGCCAGCGGGAAATAGGGCACGAACCCGAGCCCCAGTCGCTCGCACAGGGGCAGCACGTCGCGCTCGGCTTCACGCACCAGGAGGCTGTACTCGTTCTGAATGGCCTCAAACCGGGTGAGGCCGTTCTCACGTGCCGCTTCCTCCGCCTCCTCGATCTGCTGGGCATTGAAGTTAGACGCGCCGATGGTCCGCACCGAGCCCGACTGCACGAGCTCGTCCAGCGCGCCAAGCGTCTCGGTGATCGGCGTCTCGCCGTCCGGCTCGTGGTACCAGTAGACGTCGATCCAATCGGTCCGCAACCGCCGCAACGAAGCTTCGATCGCCTGGCGGATGTAGTCCGGCGAGCCTCGTCGTCGGCGGCCGTCGCCCATGTCCATGCCGAACTTCGTGGCGAGGACGACCTCGTCGCGACGGCCTTGGAGGGCCTCACCCATAAGTTCCTCGCTCTTGCCGGACCCGCCGTAGATGTCCGCCGTATCGAGGAACGTGACGCCCTCGGCGATCGAGGCGTCGATGACTGCCCGTGTCCCGTCGAGGTCGAGGCGACGGCCGAAGTTGTTGCATCCCAGCCCGACCGAGGAGACCTCAAGGCCAGAGCGCCCAAATGGCCGAGATGGGATGGCGGACACGGACATGAGCTAACCGCGAGCGGTGCGGGATCAGCTCCGTGATTTGGCCCGCGTCTGCGCAGCCTTCTTCGCTGCAGTGCTGCGACGCTGCGCGTTCTTCCTACGCGTCGCGGCCGCCTTGCTGGCGGCAGACTTGCGCTTGGCGGGGCCACCCGAGATGCGGTCCTCGGCCTCGTCGACGATCTTGCGCAGCTCATTCAGCGTGGCGCGGACCTGCTTTGCAGGCTTGCGTCGGCCATCGGTCGCACCCGCGATCAGCTTTGCTGAGCGCTTGCGGATGCCCCCAGCGTGCAGGCGGCCGATCAGATCTTTCTCTTGCTTGCTCCTGGCCATTGAGCCTCCTCGGTCCAAGTGTTCGCTGGTTCTAGGGCACTACCCGCTCGCGGGGAGCGTTATAGCCCTTACAACCTATCCTGCTCAGCCACGATGCTCTGGTCGATTCGCAGTCTTGCTGCCGGGATGGCAGGTACGGCCGCGCTCAGCGCCTCCTACGAGGTTGACCGGCGACTGGCGTCACCCGGAAAAGGCCCACTCGATTACGACGACAGCCTGGTGCCGGGGGAGATCGCGTGCACGATTCTCGACATTCGCCACATTACGGCCCGTAACGAGCAGGAACTGGGTCTCGCCGTGCGCTGGAGCTACGGTCCGATGTTCGCGCTGGCGCACGGCCTGTTGCGCAGGCGGATCGCCGAGCCATGGGCGAGTTGCGCCTTCTTCGCCGGCCTGATGTCGATGACGCTGACGATGTTCCCGTTGCTCGGCCGGACGCCTCCTCCGTGGCGCTGGCCACGCGGCTATCTGCTCACGAGCCTGGCCACACACGCCGTGTATACGGCGGCGGTCGCGGTCGTCGACGACCGGCTGCGCTGAATCAGCGGGCGGCCCGGGGCCTAAGTGCCGGGGCGGCGAGCGAGGGCATGTCACAGCTACGAGATTTTTACGCGCGCTGAAGGGGCGGCCGTCACGCTGCAGGACGACCGCAACGTCTGCAGGACGACAGCAAACACAGTAAGGCGACCGCAACGGACAGAGGGAGTAGACCAGTGCCTCAGATCATTGTCACGGCGGACGCACCGAACGAGCGCGATAGCGCCGCGGTGATGTTTCGCGAGCGCGTGAACATCTCGGACTTCGAGTCCGACCACTTCGCCAGCCACCTGGTGGAGCGACTAGGCTGGGCGGTTGGGGACGCGCACGAAGCCGAGCGGGACCGGGACTAGTTCCCTCGCTCGGCGAGTGTCGTGACGACCGCCTCGTAGACGCCCGCGCCGTACGGCGCTGAGGCGAAGCGCACGCCGTCGAGGCGGTCGGCCTCGGCCTCGAGCGTTGGGTCACGCTCAAGCGCATTCGCCACCAACCAGAAAGCGCCGACCACGGCGCGGGTGTCCATATCCTCGCGCGAATCGCCCACCGCGACGCAGTCGCTGGGTGCATAGCCGCGAGCCTGCATGTGCCTGCCGATGGCGCGAGCCTTGGACGCCGCGGCAGGGATCAGGTGATAGGCCCGGACCGTCGGCAGCCCCGGCATCTGCTCCACGGGCTCGTGGACAATGCCGTTGTCGACCAGGCGCAGCCAGCCGAAGCCGGCGTCGGCCAGCGCGGCATTCGTCTCCTCGAGGTCAACCAGGCCCCGGAAGAGGTGTGAGACCTCGCGGCCTATCGACCAGGGCGTGTGGTGCTCGAGCCGTCCGGCGTGGTGCTCGAGCAGCAGCGCCGGAGCCCCCGAGCGCGCGACCTGCTCATGGATCGTGCCCTGCGCCTCCGACGGCGCCAGCCCGTCGGTGAGCCACTCGAGCTCGCCGTCCACCACCAGCCCGCAGCCCAGCTCGAACGCGTAGCACGTGGAGCCGATCAACCTGGCGTCCTCGCGCACGGTGTGCTGGCGGCGGCCCGAGTAGATGACGACCTCGGCGCCGGCTCGGTCGCAGGCCTGGAGCGCCCGTACGGCGTCCAGCGCAAAGCGTCCATCGGCGCCGCGCAGCAACGACGCTCCGGGCCCGAGCAGCGTGCCGTCCAGATCGACGTATAGGCAGCGCATCGACGGCGCGACCATACTGGCCCCACGGTGTCAACCACCCACCAGACCGAGCCCTGGACGGCGCTGCTCTCAGACGAGCGGGTTGTCCATCAGGATTTTTATGAGGCGCGCTCCGCGCGCCTGTATTCGGCTTCGGTCGAGATCGGTCCGACGGTACGGA
This sequence comes from uncultured Actinomycetes bacterium, assembly GCA_963822735.1. Lineage (GTDB taxonomy): Bacteria > Actinomycetota > Thermoleophilia > Solirubrobacterales > Solirubrobacteraceae > Palsa-465. Next base: position 167,385 of record CAWGIU010000002.1, on the reverse strand, counting down.
ACGCGTTGCAGAACGCCGGGATCGACCAAATCTATTTACATCAGGCCGAGGCCCTGGAGGCCGCCTTCCAGGGGCCCACGGTAATCGCCACCGGCACCGCGTCGGGGAAGTCGTTGTGCTTTCAGCTGCCAACGCTCGAGGTACTGAGCGCCGATCGGCGCGCGCGTGCGCTCTACATCTACCCCACCAAGGCTCTGGCTCAGGATCAGGCGCGGGCGCTGCACTCCTTTGACCTGGTCAGGCCGGCGATCTACGACGGCGATACGCCTCGCACCGAGCGAGCCGCGATCCGCAAGCGCGCCGACGTCGTGCTCACCAACCCGGACATGCTGCACGTGGGCATCCTCCCCAACCACCAGGCGTGGGACGAACTGCTCTCGAACCTGGCGTTCGTCGTCCTGGACGAGGCCCATGTGTACCGCGGCGTGTTCGGCTCGCACGTGGCCAACGTGCTGCGCCGGCTCCGGCGTCTGGCCGCGATTCACGGCTCCGAGCCACGCTTCCTGCTGGCCAGCGCCACGATCGCCAACCCGGTGGAGCTCGCCGAGGGCCTCACTGGCATCGACGGTTTTCAGCTGGTCGATCGCGACGGCGCGCCGCGTGCGGCGCGGCGGACCGCGATCTGGAACCCGCCGCTGCTCGACGAGAACCTCGGCCTGCGAGCGTCGGCGCTCTACGAGGCGGCCGAGCTTCTGGCGGAGCTGGTCTCAGACGGGGCGCGGACGATCTGCTTCATCAAGTCGCGCAAGGGCGTGGAGCTGATCCTGCGCCATGCGCTGGCGCGACTGGAGCCGGGGCTGGCCGAGCGGATCGCGCCCTACCGCGCCGGATACACGCCGGCCCAGCGCCAGGACATCCAGCGCCGGCTGACCAGCGGCGAGCTGTTGGGCGTGGTGGCGACGGACGCCCTGGAGCTGGGGATCGACATCGGCGCGCTCGACGCCGCAATCTGCGTCACGTTTCCCGGCACGGTTGCCAGCCTCAAACAGATGTGGGGCAGGGCGGGGCGTCGCGGCCGCGGCCTCGCGGTTTACGTCGCGGGAGAGGACGCGCTAGATCAGTTCTTCTGCCGCCACCCGGAGGAGTTCATGCGGCGGCCTGTGGAGGCGGCGATCATCGACCCCCAGTCGCCCGAGATCTACGCCGAGCATCTGCTGTGTGCCGCGCACGAAGCGCCGCTCTCCTCGGATGACGCACCGTTCCTTGGTGCAGCATGGGAGGAGGCCGCGGAGGAGCTGGCCGGTGCGGGCTACCTCCGCCGCCGGGCGACCGGCTTCGTCCCGCGGCGGGCCGAGGACTATCCGGCCGCGCGCGTGGCGCTGCGCTCGGCGTCGGCGGAGACGTTCGTGCTCGTCGACTCGAGCTCGGGGGAGGTGGTGGGGACGGTCGAGCTGGCGCGCGCCTACTCCACCGTCCACGAGGGCGCGGTGTACCTGCATCTTGGCCGCGCGTATCTCGTGCGCGAGCTCGATCTCCGCGCTCGCCGGGCCCTGCTCGAGCCGTTCTCCGGCGACTACTACACGCAGGTCAAGCGCGAGAGCATGACCTACATCGAGCGCCTGCACGAGCGGCGCGTGGCGCTGGGGGTGACGCTCTCATTCGGTTCGGTGGTGGTGGAGGAGACCGTGCTGGGCTACCAGCGAAAGCGCCTCCAGGACCAGGAGGTGATCGACTTCAGTGGCCTCTCGCTGCCGCCCGTTGAGTTCGCTACGCGCGCGCTGTGGTACGAGCTGGACGGCCTGCTCGCCGCTGAGCCCTTCCCGCTCGAGCATCTGCTCGGCGCGCTGCACGCGCTCGAGCATGCTCAGATCGCCGTCCTGCCGCTGATCGCCATGTGTGACCGGTGGGACATCGGCGGCCTATCCACCAACGCCCATCCCCAGACCGGCGGCCCCACGATCTTCATCTACGACGGCCATCCCGGCGGGGTGGGGCTGACGCGACGGGGCTTTGACGAATTCGAGCGACTGAGCGGCGATGCGCAGCGGTTGATCGGAGAGTGTCCGTGCCGCGACGGCTGCCCGTCCTGCATCCAGTCGCCGAAGTGCGGAAACCTCAACGAGCCGCTGTCGAAGCGGGGCGCGCTCGAGTTGCTGCGGCGGATGAACGCCGGCTAATAGAGGTCCTTGGGCCGCACTAGCGCGGTCAAGCTCGCGCCGCCGGGTCCTAGATCGCTCCAGTCGCCCTCGAACTCCAGCGTCGCCAGCGCCCCTGTGGGGTACTTGCCCCGGATGGTCTCGAGCAGCGCAGCATCCGAGGAGTTGGCTTGGGCCAGGCGCAGGACGAGCGATTGCATCGTCGGGTTGTGACCCACGACCATCACCGACTCCAGTCCGTCGGGCACCTGCCGCAGCCGCTCGAGCAGGCTCGCGCACGACGCCGAGTACAGCTCCGGCTCAAATAGCGTTTCGCCGTCTTGCAATGCCAGGCCGTCGAGCGTCTCGCGCGTGCGCCGGGCAGGAGAGCACAGGACTTGCGCTGGGTGGATGTCGTGCTCGCGAATGTGTTCGGCCAGGACTCTGACCGACCTGTGGCCGCGCGGCGCCAGCGGCCGCTCGCGATCCTCCAGGCCAGGGTCCTCCCAGCTCGACTTCGCGTGGCGAAGGAGGAAGAGCTGGTGGGTCCGCGGCACGCTCGAATTGTCGCGCGCCGGGCGGCGTCCGCGCCGACCGTAGCGGCCAAGCAGCCGCTAGCATCGACGCGCCGCGGCGAGATAGCTCAGTTGGTAGAGCACACGACTGAAAATCGTGGTGTCCCCGGTTCGATTCCGGGTCTCGCCATCCCGCGCAGTCCCTGCGTATGAGCGGGACCGCCACTCCTGGTCGTGGGTGTTGGTGGCGTCCTGGAAGCGGCGGAACGTCGCTTTGTTGCTTGTTCCTGGGGTGTTGACATTTGGCTTTCTTGGCGGGTGAGCGGCCTCATCCCGACCGGGTACAGGCCTTCTTTGCGGACCGCCGGCGGCGGAATTGCACTTCGATGATCGGGCTGCGATCGATCCAGTCGTCGAACGCGCTTTCACGTCCGATCCCCGCGAGGAGCTCGCGCAGGACCTGTTGGCGCTCGTCGGGATCGGTCAGAGGTCTGGCTCGTGCCGGGAGATCGGCGCGGACGCTGTTCTTGAGGTGAAAGGTGAAGTCGGGATGCGCGAGGAGGTTCGCATACCAGTCTCGGCGGCCGGGCAGTCCGCTGATGTAGATGCGTCCGCTGAGCTGGTGAAACCAGATCTCGATGCGCCGCGGCTGCCCTGACCTGCGGCCGGTGGTGGTGATGTCGATCGTCCGGTCGTTGGCGAGCGCGGCTTTGATGTGCTGGTCGTCAGGCGAGAGCATCGATCGTTCCCCCGGTGATCATCGATGCGATCAAGCGTGGTGCCATAGGCCAGTGCCGCGCCGCCTGAGCGAAGCGCCTGACAATTCCGGCGGCCTCCTGCCGCGAGGCGCCCCAGCTTCCCCGGGTATCGCCGAACACCATCGCTCCGAGGCATAGCTCGGATACCCGCAGTCCGGTCGCGCCCAGGAGCCGGTAGCGCATCTGAGCCATCAGGCAAACGCTTTAGCGGCGGCGGTAACGACCTCGTCGTGGGGAACATCGCGCAGGTGCTGGCCGATGTTCCAGCGGTGCCCGAACGGGTCGGCAAGCTGACCGTGGCGCTCACCCCAGAACATGTCCTGCAACGGTTGGCGGACCTCTGCGCCGGCGGTCACGGCTTGGGCGAACACCGCCTCGGCGTCAGGAACCTCGAGGGACAGGACGACCGGCGTGCCGCCGATCGACGGTGGCGCGAGCACCCCCATGCCAGGAAACTCGTCGGCGAGGTGCAGCATCCCGTCGCCGATCCGCAGCTGCACCGACATCAGCCGCCCGTCTGGGATCGGGATGCGGCTGAGCTCCTCGGCACCGAAGGCGTCCGTGTAGAAGGCGGCGGCGCGCTCGGCGCCCTGAACGACGATGTGAGGCGTGATAGGCATGCATGGGAACCTAGGCATCCTCGGTGAGGTGGTCTTGAACGTTCTTGCCGCCTAGCATTCCCGGCCATGGACCGCGAGTCGGTTCGGATGTGGCGTCCCGCCGACGAAGATCGTGTCCTGCTGATGGCCGGCCAGACCACGCGGTACGCGATGCAGCCGCGCGGCGAGTACGTGTTCGGAGTCATCTCCGAGCGCCCGATGCGCTCCCGGCGCCGGCGTGAGCGCCGCGTCGTCCGGCCCGGCCAGCTCGTTGCCTGGGACCCCTCAGACGCGCACGCCGGCGCGGCTGTGGAGGGGAAGCCGTGGTCGGCGCGGCTGATCGTCGTGGAGGCCGCCGATCTGAGCGCGTTGTCTGGAGATCAGGAGACTGATCCGCTGTCTGATGTCGCCTTCCCAGAGCCGGTCGTCTCCGATCCGGCTCTCGCTGCAGCGTTCCTGCGTGTGCACATCGCCTTCGAGGGACCCGCCACCCGCCTGGAGCGCGACGAGCAGCTCGCCGACTGGCTGGACGTACTGATCGAGCGCACTCCCGCCGTCCGTTCGCGACGAGCGCCACTCACCCCGCGTGACGACCGGGCGTTGCGGTTGGCCAGCGAGTATCTCGGTGACCGGCCCGAGCGCAACATCGGCCTCGACGAGCTCGCCCTCGCGGCCGAGATCGGCAAGTTTCGCCTTGTCCGCCTGTTCCGCGAGCGGACGGGCCTGGCGCCGCACGCGCTGCAGATCGCTCACCGCGTTCGCCGCGCCCGGCGGCTGCTCGAAGCCGGCAAGACAATCGCCGCGACCGCCGCCGCCACCGGCTTCGCCGACCAGAGCCACCTCCACCGCCACTTCGAGCGCAGCCTGGGAGTGACCCCCGGCGAGTACCAGCGGCGCCTCCAGCTGTGATGACTGAGCTCGCCCCGACCGAGACCGCACGGGTCTCGACACTGCAGCTGTTCTTTGACTGGTGTTCGTGTTCACGATCACCCCGCTCACCTCGGTCCTGACCCACCACCCGAACTGCGGAGCCTGGCGCGCGTGGCATTGATGCTCGGGGTGATCTGGTGGATGTACGGAGGCTATGCGTGGCTCGTAACGCAGTCGTGCTCGACGGACTGGGACGAAGAGCGCTACTGCTCGGCGCGATGAGGTCGCGACTTCGCTCGCCCCGTTACAGATAGTCCAGGCCTGGAAAGTTCGGGTCCCCGCCGCGGCCAGAAGGCGTCATGTCGAGCACGTGCCAGATCGGCCAGATCAGGTCGACGTGACGGGTCTCCTCCCCCGGCGGACCCTTGGCAAAGAGTAGCTCGGTGGCCCAGAAATGCCGGATGTGCTCCGCTTCGCGCACGAACACGTTGAGGATCGGAAGCTGCTCACCTTCTGCCGTCTCTGCCTGGTAGTCGCGGTTGTAGGTGTTGTTGCGGGAAGACAGCAGCCGCAGGCTGCGCCAGCCGCGCTCTCGCGCGAAGGCACCGATCCGGTCGGGATCTGATTTGGCGACCACGGCCAGGTTCACGCGCTGTGCTAGGTGAGGGGCGGCGCCGTCAAGCCCGTCGAGAATTGACGTGCATGAGGGGCATGGCGTCTCGGTAAGTGGCCATGCGGTGGTTTCGCCCTCCGCAGCAGCCGGGCGGGTGTCGGTGGAGTAGCGCGGGAACATGAAGCTGTAAATGACAAGCGTGTTGAGTCCTGGTGAGAAGAGCTCGGAGAATCTGACCTCGCCGCCAGCGTCGGCCGCCTCGAAGCGATAGTCATCGGGGACCGTCCCACCCAGTGGCAGAGCGCGCCGCTGCGCCGCGACGCGCTCGATCGTCTGGCGAAGTTCGATCTCGGTCTCGAGCAAGCGGTTTCGTTCGCGGCGATACTCGCCGGACTCGCCAGGAAAGCGGACGTCGTGCAGGGTCAACGTATCCTCCTTTGGCGGCGAACCGCGAGCGGGGCCACGACCGGCAGCATCATCGCCGCCATCATTGCGACCCAAGTCCCCATGAACCAGCCTGTGCCGCCGAGAGCGCCTCGGGACCAATCACCGCCGTCTTCGCTCGAAACGAACCGCCGGCCTCAGTCATGCGCTCTCCCGTCTGGGTTGCAGTCGTAAGATGCCGCCGCGACACTGGCCAACTGCTCGAATGATTTCATCTCGGAAGTCAGCGAGCCCACAGCCGCGCCAGCTCATCGAGGCACCCGTGCCAGCCCCACTCCTGGCTGTCGCGGCGCTGGTCGCTTGAGATGCCGCTATTGATCAACAGCACTGTGGTCGACCCCTCAGACTCGGAGAAGGTGACCTCGAGTAGCTGCTGATTGGACGGATCTTCGTCGAAGGTCCAGGTCATCACGAGCCGGCGAGGTCGGTCGATCACGGTGAATTCGCCCTGCGCTTCGACCTCGGTGCCACCGGGCCGTCGCATCATCACCCTGATCCTTCCTCCGACCCGGAGATCGACCTCGGCCTCCGGGGTCTGCCACTCGGGCTCGCAGTGAAACCAGCGCCGCATCACCTCGGGGCTCGTCCAGGCGTCGAACACGGCGTCGGCCGGGACATCGAAGGTTCGCTCGATCCGTACGACGCGTCCGGACTCCTCGGTCACTTTTCCTCCCGGCGTTCCTTGAGGTACTCATCGACGACCGTAAACAGTCGCTCCCAACGGGTGCGCTGTTGCTCGATCCAGTGCTCGACGTCGGCGAGCGCCTCGGAGTGGAGCGCGAGCCGATGGGTGCGCCCCACGATCACGCGCGAGACCACTCCCGCCTCCTCGAGTATTCGCAAGTGACGCGAGATCGTTGGCTTGGACACCTCGAAGTCCCGTGTCACGTCGCCGACCGTCGCCGGCCCTCTGCTGAGGTGCTCAACGATTTCTCGTCGAAGTGGGTGGGCCAGCGCGCTGAACGTGTCGTTAGCCATTCTGCTAACTATATATATTGCAGCGCCAGCCAAGACCACGAGCCAGCCGATGTCCGAGCACGAAGAGAAAGCATGATTGCCGACGCGGTATCTGCTTTGTCGACCGGGCGTAAGGAGCGGCGTGATGTCTGAGATAACGGCTGAGAACAACGCCAAGATCATCACGGAGTTCCGCGCCAACAAGGGACGCGTTGGCGGCATGCGGGAGGGCACACCGCTCCTGCTGCTCCACCACACTGGCGCGAAGTCTGGCGTCAGCCGCGTCAACCCGGTGGCATACCTGCCCGACGGTCGGCGCTACCTGATCTGGGCCGCGAACGGAGGAGCACCGAACAACCCCGACTGGTACCACAACCTCAAGAACCACTCGAACACAAGAATCGAAGTCGGGGGTGAGACGATCGATGTCCGCGCCGAGGAGGCGACCGGCGCGGAGCGCGAGCGCCTCTTCGCAGCAGCAGCCGAGCGATACCCGCAGCTCGTCGAGGTTGCGCGCAAGACAGACCGCGCCATCCCGATGATCGTCCTCACGCCCACAGACCGAGGTCAGGAGCGAAGATGAGCAGTGAGAATCCCGGCCAGCCGCAAGCCAACATCAATGATGCAGAAGTCCCCGTCGTGGTTGACCGGGCGATCTTTCAGTCCCAGCTCGACACCCTTCGGGTAAGGGAGAAGGCGCACACGCGCGCAGGTGACGCTATCGCCGAGGCTCGTCGGCGGCTGCCGATGGTGGAGGTCGACGCCTCGACCACGCTGATCGGCGCGGACGGTCCGGTCACGCTCATTGACGTGTTCGAGGGACGCTGTCAGCTGATCGCCTACTTTCACATGTGGTATCCCGGGAAGCCCGCGCCGGAGCAGTGTGAGGGCTGCACGTTGTACAGCAGCCAGGTTCGTGAGCTGTCCTATCTGCATTCCCGCGACGTGTCGTACGCGACCTTCTGCTATGGCCCCTACGAGGAGAGCGTGCGCTACCGCGACTTCATGGGCTGGGATGCGCCGTGGTATTCCGTGCAGGACTCGGCAGACCGTCTGCTAGGGGGGCGTCCGTTCAACCGCTTCATGCTCGTCTGCTATCTGCGGGACGAAGCCCGGGTGTTCGAGACTTACTGGACCACCGGACGTGGTGTCGAGGTGATGGCCCCTGGCTACGCCGGGTTGCTTGACCTGACCACCTATGGGCGGCAGGAGGCGTGGGAGAAGTCGCCCGCGGGCTGGCCGCAGCGGTGGGGGCGCAACACGCGGGAGCCCAATCCTTACCGCACGGATGGGCGTCCCATCGCCCAGTGGCCGCGGCTAGAAGCCGGACGGTCCGATGACCTCGGCAACGCCCCGCACTAGGGGTGAAGCTGGCGCTAACAGCAGTGAGCGAGCCGGTCGATGGCTCGCTCACTAGCATTGCTGCCGTCGGCATCGTCCGCGTCGCTCCCTACGTTCGCGTGTCGGCTGCCGATCCGACCGGCCTTACGTTGCGAGACTTGTGGCTCAGGGTGCGGCTGATCGGCGCGCCTCGGCGGGCCCGGGTTTCGCGATCCCTAACCGGGCCAGCACCACTACGAGCATCAGCGTCACCCTGCTGATGATTCGTCGTGCTCGACCCTGCCTCGCTGGTTGCTGCGAGCTTGGCCCTGGGTTCGTGGTCGGATATGCGGATCGCGTCATCGGGAGCGCGATCCGGGACCGGAGCGAGGTGCGCGAAGGCAGGTGACGGCGGGCGGCGTGGTCGTCGCGGGATGCATCGATGGTCTGCGGGCCGACCGGAGCCCATCCCTGCGCGCAGAACCACACAAACAGCGGGATCAACGGCATCAACATGCGCGGGTCCGCGGAGGGAAACAGATGGATTCCGAACCCGAGCACCAGGAACACCGCGAACGGAATCGCCTCCGGCCGCAGCACGCGCCGGGCGCGCCGCCACCTGCGCAGTGTGAATCCGATCGCACCGAGCAGCAGCACCGTGAACAGCGAGTAGGAGATCGACAGCGCCGAAGAGAGCTTGAATCCAAACGGCGCCGAGAACAGCATGCGACTCCCGTTGGCCGCAACGTTGAGCAGGTATCTCGCCGGATGCGCCTCGATGTTGTGCTCCGCGGCAGACTGCAGGGTCTGGTTTGCCTGAAGCGGGGGGAGCCGGTCGACATGTCGGAAGAATGGCCGGTAGGCGGCAAGCCGCGGATCGCTGAAGACCGTCCGCGGCGAGAACCAGGTGCCGTAGCCGGGGCTACTGGGCGACGACATCCAGTACAAGGAGAGTCCGCCCGAGTTCCCCCAATAGAGCGGCTGGCCGGTGACGTGCTCGGTGTAAGCGAGCCACGGAACGCACATCGCCACCGCGACCGCGCAGATCGCGAGAACACGACGCGGGGCGGAGCGCCGCGGACGCGTCAGCGTCGACACGCCGGCGACGATCAGCAACGCGATCGCGACCCACCCAAACTCAACCCGGTCATACACCAGCCCGCCGAGTGCGAGTCCGCCAAGCAACACGTGACCTCGGCGTCCGTCGCGAAGCACGCGGGTGGTGGCGTACATCGCAATGACTACGAGCACCAGCGCGAGCTCTTCCTTGGCGAGCGAGCGCAGCAGATAGCCAAAGGGCATGTACAGACCCAGCGCATAGGCTCCGGCGAGCGAAGCTTTCCTGCCCAGTCGCAGCCGCAGCAGTCGTTCGAAGAGCACAACCGCGACGAACAGCAGCAACGGGCCGGTCAGCAGCCGCATCCCCGTCACCGGCAGCCCGAGCCAGACCATCGGCGCCAGCAGCAATGGCAGCCCTGGACCGTGCCACAGATAGGCGACGGGGTTCAGCGTGCTGAGGGACCCGTAGTGACCGTGAAGAAGTGAGACGGCGTAGCCCAGCAGCGGCCCATCATCGGTGGCGGCGTGCGGCCCCAGCTGGAGCGCGAGCCAGGCGACGATGTAGGCAGGCAGGAGCGGCGCGAGCCACCACGGTCCCGCCCTGCGCCAGCGGTTGGGCAGGCGCCGCGCAAAGCCCTGGGCTGCTGCCAGCAGCTTGCCGCCCCGGGCAGGCCCACCGCGCTCAAACATGCTCGTCAGCTTGTTCGGGAATGCTGCCGCCGCGTCGGCGCAGGTCGCCAAGCGAGACCCCTTCGCGCAGGATCGCGGGTAGACCGAGCACAAGCGCGCTGCTCATCTCAACAGCCTGCAGCACCAAGCCGTACGCAAGCCCGCGGCCTGCGGCTACACCGAATGGCGCGAGCACTGCGATGCACGTAGCTTGGAAGATACCCACGTTGGAGGGAGTCAGCGGCACGATCGCAGTTATATTGCCCGCCAGCAGCACGGCGGCGGCCGCTAGGGCAGCGTGCCGTTCGAGATGGAACGCCAGCAACGCGGAGTAGCAGGCGCCCCACTGCATCCCCCAAGCGGCGAGCTGAAAGGTTGCGGAGTGCGCGACGGTAGTCGGACGCCGGAACACCGACAGCCCGCGACGAACCTGCCTAAGCTGACGGGCGATCCACAAAGCGAAGCGCGCGAGCGGCCCGGCGCGACCCGAGCCGGCGGCGCTCAGGGCCCTCGGCCCGGCGATCAGAGCGATCAGGATTCCGGCGGGCAGACAGCTGGCAAGGATGATCGCCTCGGTTTGCGCGCCGTGGATTGCACTACCGGCTAGTACCACGATCGCCAAGATCGAAAGCGCAAGCAGGTTCAGAAGCGTCTGCGAGAGCAGCGTGCCCACCACGGTGGGCAAGGCCCCACCGGGGTCGTCAACCCGCTGGGCGATCAACCACGCTCGGGCCGCCTCGCCCACCCTACCCGGCGCCACAGTCGAGCTCGCGTTGCCGACGAGAAACACCCTGGTCACGACGGAGCGCCGAATCTGCCGATCGGGAAGCGCGCTTCGGATCGCGGCAAACCAGGACTCGGCTCGTGCAATCGCCGAGCTCATCATCAGCGCCATCGCGACTGCGAGCCAGCCCCAGCTGACACCGGCGAGCGCGCGCCCCACCTCCGCGAAGTCGAGCTTGGCGATCCCGAGCGCGATCAGCCCGGCGAGAACCGCGACCGTGACCGCGGCGGCGGTCCACCTTGCGGATCGAAGGCTCCCGGCTGTATTAGGCATGCACCGGTTTGTAGTACCCGTAGATGAACAGTTGCTGAGGGCGACGGTGCCAATCCAACACGGGTTGCTGAGGACGACGGTGCCAATCCACCTCAGGTTTCCAAGCGCCGCGTTTCAAACGACTGGACAACGGACAGGTTTCCGGAATGAGGGCGACGGTGCTGATCGGGCTGGCATTGGCGCTGGCCTGCGCAGCCGGCGCGAGCTTAGGGGGATTGTGGAAGCAGAAGGGTGCGGTCCACTGCGAGAGCGTCGACATCCGTCGTCCGAGGAAGTCGGCGGTCGCCTTGTTCCGCTCGAAGTGGTTCATGATCGGATGGCTGGCGGCGCTCGTGGCCTGGCTGTTGCACGTCGGTGCGCTGGCGCTGGCACCGCTGTCGCTGGGACAGGCGGTCATCTCGGGCGGGATCGTGCTCGTGGGCGTGCTGGCCGAGCGGTTCTTCGACTTCGAGCTGCAGCGCCGTCAGTGGCTCGGGCTGGCGATACTGGGCATCGGGATGGGCGTGCTGGGCATCACGGCCCACTCCGAGGGGAATCACACGACGTTCGGGATCTGGCCCCTTGCCGCGTTCGAGCTTGCCGCCGTCGGGATCGGGGTCCTCACCGCACTTTCCCTTCGTTCCCAGGGGCTGCGCAACCACCACGGGGTTCTGCTGGGCGTCAGCGCAGGACTCTGGTTCGGAGTCGCGGACGTGTCGGTCAAGGCAGTGACCAGCGGCGACCACGGACTCTGGAGCCTGTTCGGTCCGTGGTCGTGGCTCGGGATCGTGTGCGCCGTTGCTGCGTTCTTCGCTTCGGCGCGAAGCTTTCAGCTGGGAGAGGGGATCGGGGTCATCGCAGCCAGCACGGCAGCCGCAAACCTGCTGGGCATCGTCGCGGGGATCATGGTGTTCGGAGACCCGCTCGGCAAGGGCTCGCTGATGGTCGGCGGCCGGTTGCTGGCCTTCGCGTCGGTGATCGTCGCCATTGCGCTGGTGCCCGCGCCGGTCCGGGCCGAGGCCGCCGCGCGCGAGGAGGAGGAGAAAAAGGTGGAGCCGGAGCCTTCGGATGACGCCGCACCGATGGATGACGAGCGAGACGAGTTTGATCGAGTTGCGGGCGGCGTTGCCCTGGGCCGCTAGCTCCGCGGCCCCGGCTTTGCCCTACGCGGCTAGCTCTGCCGCTCGCGGCGGCAACCCTAGGCTATGCGGCCCGGGCCGCGCCGATGATTATCGGCCTCACGGTGGGGAAGGAGCGGGGCTGGCTGGCGTGCGCCAGCCGCTCGACTTTCAACGGCGAGGCGTCCAGCAGCTGCTCGGTCCTCCTGTTGGGATGACAGCCGGCGGCGATGTACCGGTGCGGGACTTCGACCAGGTCCTGGAAGCGACCCAGCAGCGTCCCCTCGCCGGCGTGGACGTGCTCCATGTACAGGTAGCGCCCACCGGGGCGAAGCACCCGCGCGATCTCGCCGAGCGTCCGCTGCGGGTCGTCGACCGAGCACAGCACGTACGTCGCGACCACGGTGTCGAAGCTGCCATCGGCAAACGGCAGCCGCTGAGCGTCGGCCTGCGCCAGCTCCCACAACCCGACGCCTGGCGGTTGCGAGTCGAGCTGTGACCGCAACGCCCGCAGCATGTGCGAGCTCGGCTCGCTGATCACGAGCTCGCTGACCCCGTCGTCGTAGTGGGGCAGGTTCATGCCGCTCCCGGCGCCGATCTCGAGCGTCCTGCCGTTGGCCTCGGCCAGGAGGCTGGCGCGTAACTCGGCCTGACCGGCCTTCTCGGAGCGCTCGCAGACGAGTGGGTACCAGCGCGCGAATAGACGCTCGTTGAGGCCCAGCGGATCGCGCATCGTGGTGCAACTGTATTTCAGCTACACGTGTGGGAGAGTGCGGGCATGCCTCGAGCGATCGCCGGCGATGCCCGTGCCGCTGGCGACCCGCTCCCGCTTCCGGACGGGTTCGCCGTCGGGCATTGGACCCGGGAGGATGGAGCCACCGGATGCACGGTGGTGATCGCGCCCGAGGGCGCGCGCGGCGGGGTCGACGTGCGTGGCGGCGGCACCGGCACCCGCGAGCTCGAGGGACTGCGCCCGCTGGCCAACGCAGAGGGCCCCACTGCCGTTCTGTTCGCCGGTGGCAGCGCGTTCGGTCTGGCGGCGGCGGACGGGGCAATGCGCTGGCTCGAGGGGCGCGGGCGCGGGCGCCCGACGCTGATCGGTGTCGTGCCGCTCGTATCGACCGCCGTGATCTTCGATCTCCAGGCGGGGGGGCGGCGCCCGGGTCCGGGGGAGGGGTTCGCGGCGTGCGAAGCGGCGAGGCCCGGCGTGCCGCAGAGGGGGTCGGTGGGCGTGGGGGCCGGAGCGGCGGTGGGCAAGGTTCTCGGCCGCGAGCGCGCGACGCGCGCCGGCGTGGGCTATGCCACCGGCCAGGTGGCCAGGGGATGGACGCTCGCGGCGCTGGCCGTCGCCAACTCCGTCGGTGACGTGCTCGGCGCCGAAGGTGAGGTGCTGGGTGGCCCGCGCGGGGACGAAGGGAAACAGCTGCGCAGCGCGGAGCTGATCGCGGGGATGAGCGAGTTCTCGACCTGGCCGGTGCGGCCCGGAGAGAGCACGACGCTCGTCTGTCTCTGCACCGACGCGCCGCTCGACAAGCGCGACTGCGGGATCGTCGCCCGCATGGGGACCGCCGGCCTGGCACGAGCCGTGGATCCGGCGTTCACCCCGATGGACGGAGACGTGGTCTTCTGTGTGGCCTCGGGGAGCGATCCCGTTCCCGAGCCGGGGCAGGCCAGGTCGCTGCTGCTGGCCGCGCTGGGGACGGTGGCCGCGACCGTGACCGCCGAGGCGATCCGCGACGCAGTGTTGAGCTCTACTGCTTCCTGACGGCGTCCCAGGTGGCGTCCGCGAGCTCGCGCTCAGCACGCCGGAGCGAGGTGCGGGTCCGTCCCGCCAGCCACAGGCGGGCAAATTCGTGACTTGGCCCCAGCAGCACCGGCTCCCACAGATCGGGTGGCAAATGACGCAGCGTCCCATCGCGCACGCGTCGCTCGACCCACGCATTGACCCGAGGGAAGAAGCCGCGGTTGAGCTCGCGTACTCGGCCCTCGGTCACCAGGCGTAGCTCGGTCTCGCGGCGCCCTGTGAGGAACTGGGCCAGGCGGGGGTTGCGCTCCACCCAGCGGAGGTGATGGCGAACCACCCCTCGGACCGCCGACCGGGCGTCGTCCCGGCGTTCGATCACGCTCAGCAGGCCCTGCTGATAGCCGCGCAAGCCCTCGACATAAAGCTCGGCTGCCAGCCCCTCCTTGCCGCCGAAGTGGTGGTAGATCGATCCGATGCTGGCCCCCGACCGACGACGGATCTCCTCGATTGTCGTGGCTGCAAAACCGCGCTCGGCGAAGCACTCGAGCGCGGCCGAGAGAATCGCCTCCTGGCGTGTTCCCCGCTGGGCGCGCACGCTCGCCACTAGAGCAAGATTCTAATCTATGATCGGCCTCCAATGGTCAGCCCAATCCCTGATCGGTTGCGCAGCGTCACCCCTCGGCTGGTGGTCAGCGACGGCACGGCGGCGATCGAGTTCTATCGGGCCGCATTCGGAGCGGAGCCGCTCGGTGAGCCGTTCACAGGCCCGGGTGGCGGAGTCATCCACGCCGAGGTCAGGATCGGTGACTCGGTGGTGATGATCACCGAGGACACGGGCGACAACGGGGCGCCGGCCAAGTCACCGCCGTTGCTGGGCGGGACCGTGACCGCGATCATGGCCACCTACTGGGAAGACGTGGACGCCGCTTGGGAGCGAGCGCGCGCGGCCGGGGCCGAGGAGGTCTTCCCGCTCGCCGACCAGTTCTACGGGGAGCGCGGCGGTCGGCTGCGAGATCCGTTCGGCCACCAGTGGATGCTGAGCCAGCAGACCGAAGAGCTCACGGCAGCGGAGATCGAGCGCCGTGCCGCGGCTTTCTTTCAGTCCTAGTTGAGAGTCGGCGCCTGGGCGCCTCGCGTCCTCTAGGCCGATATCCCGAGCATGACAGGCACCTCGTGGAGCGAGTGCACGATCTCCGCGCCGGCGGCTCGTAGTGCGGGCTCATCGCTGTCGGCGCTGTAGCCAAGGACACGCATGCCGGCACGGACGGCGGCGGTGACGCCGGACGGGGTGTCTTCGATCACGGCACACGCTCCCGGCTGCGCGCCCATCGCCTGCGCGGCGTGCAGGAACAGGTCGGGGAACGGCTTGCCCCGTGCGACCGAATAGGCGGAGAACACCGCGTCGTGTTCGAACATTTGGTCGAGGCCAGTGAGACCGAGCGTCATGCGCGTCTTCTCAACCCTGCCCTGCGAGGCGACGCATACGCCCACGCCGGCCGCCTTGACGCGCCTGACCATGTCCTCGGCGCCGGGCACCGGCTTCAGCTCGCGCCTGAACTCTTCGGCCCGCTCGTTGACGAAGCGCTCCAGGAAATCGGCTGGGAGCGGCCGACCCAGCGACTGTTCGCTGCGGGTTACGACCTCGTCCAGCCGCAGGCCCTGGTACTCGCGCCGCGTCTGGGCCAGGGTGCGGGGAAGCCCGATCTCGGTGAGCCGCCGCGCCAGCACGCGGTTTGAGATCACCTCGCTGTCGACCAGCACGCCGTCGCAGTCGAAGATCACGAGCTCCAGACTCAGCATCGCCTGGATGTTGTCGTACGGCGAGCGCCGGTCAGCGAGGGCGGTCGCGCCGGGCTAGGGCCGGCCGGCTCCTGGCACCGCCACGGGGACCGCGACGAGGATGCCGGTCCGTTCGCCGTCCGTCCCGCTCTGAATCCCACTCCACTCGCGGGCCACGATGTAGAGCGTGGAGCGGTCCTCGTCTCCAAGCATGCAGGCGAAGCAGCCCTTGTCGAGCTCGACCGTGTCCAGCACCTCGCCGCCCTCGCGGACGCGCGCGCAGCGCTGGTTGGGAACGTCGGCGTACCACACAGCGCCCTCCACGTCGGTGCAGATGCCGTCCGGCGTGCCTTCGCCGAGTTCGGCCCAGACGCGGCGATTAGAGAGCTCGCCGTCGGCGTCGATGTCGAAGGCGGTCAACCTCCTGCCGTACGACTCCGCCACGATCAGGGTGCGATCGTCCTCCGTGACCGCCATCCCGTTCGGGAACGCGATCCCATCGGCGACCTCGCGGGCCGCCCCGTCGGGGGTTACCAGTGCGATCACACCGGGAGCGAACGGCTCGCCGGCCATCAGATCGAAACCGCCGCCGTTGACGTAGACGTGCCCGTTGCCGTCGACGACGATCTCGTTCCATCCCTTCTCTGAGACGTCGCGGAGATCGGCGTAAGGCTGCAGGGTACCGTCGGCGGCCAGCGTCAACAGGGCCAGTTCGCGGGATGAAACGACCAGCAGGCGGCCGTCCGGAAGCCAGTCGATGCAGAACGGAAACGAGGGAACGCGAGCGATGAGCTCGCTGTGACCGTCGGGGGTGACGGCAATCAACTCCTCGGCGCCCCAGTCACAGAACCACAGCCGGGCCTCGTGCCAGCGCGGTGACTCTCCGAACGAGATCCCGGTCAAGACTTGGTGCATGGTCGTCATCTCAGGCCTCCCCTCTGGAGGCCGGCCGGTATGTGGCAATCACCACGCCGGTGGTGGTGGCCACGCTCTCGATGAGGCGAAGCGGGGCGTATACGTCTGACTTGAAGAGCTGCTTTCCGGCACCAAGCAGAAGGGGATAAGTCAGCAGCACGTATTCGTCGATTAGATCCCGGCGAATCAACGTTTGCAGCAAGTCCGCGCTGCCGAACACCATCAGCTGGCCTCGGAGGTCCGAGCGCAGCCGCGCCACCGCGTCCCCGGCGTCTCCCTCGAGCAGAATTGAGTTCTCCCACTCGAGCGGCTCGGAAAGCGTGCGCGAGGCCACGTACTTGCTGCTGCGATCGAGCACTTCGGTGAATGGGTTGCCGTCCGTGCGGCCGTGCCAGGAGGCGAACAGGTCCTCGTAGGTGTGCCGTCCGAACAGGAAGCCGCCCGGCGGCTCGCCGCGGCTCTTGCTCAACTCGCGCCCCATCACCTCGTCGCCGAGGGCGGAGGCCCAGCCGCCGTGCTCAAAGCCGCCACTGGGGTCCTCTTCTGGCTCTCCGGGCGCCTGCATCACGCCGTCGAGCGATATGTGGTTGATGACGATGATCTTGGCCATGGAAGAGATCCCCTCTCGTGGTTGGGTCAGAACTAGACGGTACAGTACCAGAGCAAGAACTGGACTGTCTAGTACTCGAAGCGCTAGGCTGTGCTGCAAATGACCACCGGCGAACCGCATCCACTCGGCGCCAGCGAACGGCATCCACTCGGCGCCGAGGCCACCGCCCAGTCCCGGTCGGCTCGAAAGCGCCGGGCGATCATCGAGGCCGCGACCGAGCTGTTCTTGGGTCAGGGCTATCTCGGCACGAGCATGGATGAGATCGCCGCGTCGGCGGCGGTCTCAAAGCAGACGGTCTACAAGCACTTCGCCGACAAGCAGACGCTGTTTCGAGCCATCGTCACGAGCATCGTCGACGTGATCAGCGACCCCAACTACGAGGCGATCATCGGGCTGAAGGACAGCTCCGAGCTCGAGCCCGACCTGATCGAGCTGGCTCGCAGCCAGTTGCGTCTGGTGATGCAACGTCGCGTCCTTCAGCTCCGCCGGCTGGTGATCGGCGAGTCAGGCCGGTTCCCGGAGCTGGGACAGGCCTTCTACGAGCGCGGGCCCGGCCGCACGATGGCCGGTCTGGCCGAGGCCTTCCAGGGGCTCGCGCAGCGTGGTCTCCTACAGCTCGACCGCGACCCCCTGCTGGCGGCCGAGCACTTCAACTGGCTCGTGATGTCGACGCCGCTGAACAGGGCGATGTTGGGCGGCGACGCGCTGACCCCGCCGGCCGCCGAGCTCGATCGCTACGCCGAAGCCGGGGCGCGCGTGTTCCTCGCCGCGTACGCGCCTGGAAGCTAGGCGCCGGTCGCCGAGACCAGTCGGGTGGAGATGGCTAGCCGGGCGCGCTCGGATTTCGCAGCAAAGCCTGCGCGTCGGCCGGGCTTTGGCGACATAAGCATCCTGGGGATGCTTATGTGCACAAGCGGGACTGGGACCGTCGGGTTTGTTGCGTTATGCGAGCTCCCGGCGACCTCGGCCGGGGACCTCACGGCACCTCGGCCGGGCACCACTGGGCGACCGCGAGCTCCCCTCGCCCGAGCGGAGCGCCAGGGCAATGCGGGGCGCCCGGGCAATGCGGGGCGCGGCGCCTGAGTGGGCGCCGCGCCCCGGATCACGATGAACGGCTACGACAGGCCGTTGGCCTTCAGGAACGCCCCCGCGACGCTCGCCGGTGACTGCTGGTCGAGCGCCACTGCGGCGTTCATCTGGATGATTGCCGGCAGCGTCAACAGCGAGCTCACCTTATTGATCGTCTGCGTGAACGCCGGGCCCTCGGCTTGTACGACCGACGCCTTGACCACCGGCGCGACGTTCTGAAAGCCAAACAGCTTCTTAGCGTCGGTCAGCACCGTGTACTTCCCGCCCTTCAGCTGCGGGTCGGTGGTGAAGATCGTCGCCACGTTGACCTGCCCGGAATCGAGCGACTTGTAGTTGAGGCCCTCGGCGAGCGGCACGAAGGTGAGGTTGTGCAGCCCATACACCTTCTCTAGGCCGACCAAGCCGTCGTAGCGGGTCCGGTTCTCCGCCGGAGCGCCGTAAGTGACCTTGCCGAGCTTGCTCAGGTCAGCAATCGTCACTAGGTGGTGGCTTGCGGCGTAGGCCTTCGTCGTCGCCAGGCCATCCGCATCGTAGAACGGGGTCTGGTTGAGCAGCACGAAGCCGTGCTTCTTGACGTATGCCTGCGCCAGGTTGTAGGTCTGCTGGGCGCTGTTCGGGGGCTGATTGTCGCCGGCGATCGCGGTCAGCAGCGTCCCGGTGTATTCCGGGTACATCTGGATCTGTCCGCTCTGCAGCGACTTCCAGATGATCTCCGAGGAACCGATGTTGCCCTTCAGCGTGACTTTGTAGCCCTGTGCCTCGAGCGCTTGCTGATAAAGCGATCCGAGCACGTACTCCTCCTCGAAGTTCTTGTCTCCGAGGACGATTGGGGGCTTGCCCGCGCCCGACTTGCCAGACGCGCTTGAGCTGGAGCTAGACGAGCTCGTGGACGCGCTCGTGGCACTTGATTTCTTGGAACTCCCGCACGCGGCGAGCAGCACCACCGCGAGCACCGCTAGGGCGGCGACTCTTGCTTGTCTCATATTTCCTCCTCTGCCTTGACTTGTTGTCGTTATCAAGTGGTGTCGGGCACGACCGGAGCCAGCGCCAGGGCCCGATCATCCCGCTGTGCGAGCTTCAGCCCGGCTGGCGTCACCGCTCGCTGCACGACCGCCAGCACGGCCTCGATCAGGAGCGCAAGCGCGGCGATGCAGATCGCCGCTCCCAGCACGCCGGGAAGGTGGTAGGAGGCCTCGTTGTTGATGATGTCGCCGAGGCTGCCGGCGTAACCGGTCAGCGCCGCGATCGTCGTGGTGGAGACGATGAACAGCGCCGCCGTCCTGATGCCCGCAAATATCAACGGGATCCCGAGCGGGATCTCCACCTTGCGCAGGATCTCCCACCCCGTCAGCCCCATCCCTCGAGCAGCGTCGACCACATCGCGGTCCACCTCGTCGATCCCTATGTAGGCGTTGGTGATGATCGGCGGCACCGCGAGCACGATGAGCGCCAGCTCCACGTTGCCAAGCCCCAGTCCCAGGATCGCGACTCCGATCGCGAGCACGGCCAAGCTCGGCAGTGCCCGCCAGACGTTGCCGATGTTGATCGCCACGAAAGACCCCTTGTGGATGTGCCCGAGCCACAGGCCGATCGGAAGTGCGATCACCAGCGCGAGCCCGAGCCCGATCCCGGCGATCTTGAGCGTCACCAGCGTAAGGTGAACGAGTGTCGGCAGATGCGGAATCCCGGAGATCTGGCCGTTGCGGCCGATGAACCTGAAGGCGTCAACGAAGTTGTGCATCAGCCGGCCCTTGCCCAGGGTGTGAGGAAGCGCTGTACGAGCACGAGCAGCCCGTCGGCGAACAGCGCCAGAACCACCGCCATTCCGCCGGCGACGATCAGCTCGGTCTTGAACACCTCATTGGAGATCGCGGTCAGGATCGGCACGCCGAGGCCCTCGTTGTCGACCAGCGAGGCGACGGTGGCCAGCGAGATCACTGTCACCGTGGCGATCCGCAGGCCGGCGATGATCGCCGGCATCGCGAGCGGCAGCTCCACCCGCAGCAGCGAGCGCATCGGCCCCATGCCCATGCCCGAGGCGGCATCGCGGACCTCGGCCGGAACCTCGCGCAATCCCGTCAGCGTGTTGCGGAACATGATCAGCAGCGTGTAGGAGACGAGCGCGACCTCGGCCGTCGTACGGCTAAGCCCGAAGCCGGGGATCGGATTGAGCAGCTCGAACAGGGCGAGCGACGGGATCGTGTAGAGGATCGAGGTCACGATCAGCACCGGTCGCTCGAACCACCGCATCCGGTAGGCGACCAGCGCGAGCGAGGTCGAGATCACGAACCCGATCGAGACCGCGATCAGGGTCAGCACCACGTGCTGGCGGAGCGCCGGCCACAGCACCGTGCTCCAGTTGCGGGACACCCAATCGGAGCAGAACAGCCGGTTGGCCCGCTCGCAGGCAAACGAAGCGGAGCTCCCCCCAAAGCTCGGAATCACCGGGGCGTGCGCGGCCGCGAACGCGAGCATCAGGCGGTGGACTCCGAACCGGTGCGCGTCTCAGAGGATTGCTCGCCGTCGGCAAGGGCCCCGTTGCGCAGGAGTCCCCCGAGCAGCTCCAGGGTGACCACACCGGCGACCTTGTCGTGGTTGTCGAGGACCGTCAGCGGGCGGCCGCCGGAGGCGAGCACCTCCGAGAGGGCGTCTCGCACGGTCGTGCTCTCGTTGAGCCGGGTGCCGTCGCGGCGCTGATCCTCCGGCGGGAGCAGGTCGACCTCAGCTAGCGTCGACAGCCCGAGCCGCTTCAGCGCACGGTCGGCGCCGACGAACTCGGCGACGAACTCGTCGGTGGGGTGCGTGAGGATCTCCGCGGGCGTGTCGTATTGCGCGAGCACTCCTCCCTCCCGCAGGATCGCGATCTTGTCGCCCATCTTGATCGCCTCGTCGATGTCGTGGGTTACGAACACGACGGTCTTGCGAACGCGTTCCTGGAGCGCGAGGAACTCGTCCTGCAGATGTGCGCGGTTGATCGGGTCGATCGCGCCGAAGGGCTCGTCCATCAGCATCAGTGGCGGGTCGGCGGCGAGCGCCCGGGCAACGCCCACGCGTTGGTTCTGGCCGCCCGAGAGCTGCGCCGGATAGCGTTTGCCGATCTCCGGATCGAGACCGATCAGCCCGATCAGCTCGTTCACGCGCGCGC
Organism: uncultured Actinomycetes bacterium; assembly: GCA_963822735.1. GTDB lineage: Bacteria > Actinomycetota > Thermoleophilia > Solirubrobacterales > Solirubrobacteraceae > Palsa-465. Next base: position 146,070 of record CAWGIU010000002.1, on the reverse strand, counting down.
CGATCCGGGACTTCTCCCATCCGAGCAGCCTCGGCACCGTGGCGATGTTGTCTGCGACGGTGAGGTGCGGGAACAGGCCGATCTGCTGAATCACATAGCCGATCTCGCGCCGCAGCTCGTGTGGCTCGCGCTCGAGCACGCTGCGGCCGCCCAGCAGGATGTCGCCCGAGGAGAGCGGGATCATGCGGTTGATCAGCCGCATAGCGGTCGTCTTGCCCGACCCCGAGGGGCCGACCAGAAGGCAAACCTCGCCGGCTGGCACGTGCAAGCTGAGGTCCGCTATCGCGGGGTCACTCTGCCCCGGGTAGCGCTTGCTGACGTTACGCAGCTCTAGCGCCGCAGCCTGTGGGTACGCGGATGGCCCCTCTTCTTGGGCAGAGTTGGCGTTTGGCAAGGGAATCCCCGACCGAGGGTGTCGCGAAGCCTATCGAGTCGTCTCCCGGGATGTGAGACAGGGCTTATTTAGCGGGGATGCATGCCGCCGTCGAGCGAGACGACCTGGTTGGTCAGATAGGCGTTGCCCAGCATCGCGAGGGCCAGTTCGGCGACCTCGTCGGGGCGCCCCAGTCGACCGACGGGCACGTGGGCGCGAAGCTCGTCCGGCTCGCCGGGGAGCATGCCTGTATCGGTGATCAGCGCCGGTGCCAACGCGTTCACGGTGATGCCGTGCGCCGCCGTGCGCGTGGCCAGGAAGTGCATGAGGCCGTGTAGGGCGGCTTTCGAGGCGGCGTAGTGGGGGCCGACCAGGCCGCCGGTGAACGCGGCGACCGAGGAGATGAAGAGCACGCGGCCGAATCCACGCTCGCGCATTGCGGGCAGCGTGCGCTGGGCCAGCAGAAACGGCGCCCGGAGGTTGACCGCCAGTGTCTGGTCGAAGTCGTCCACGGTCACCTCCTCGATCGTCTGTCTGCGGCTGAGACCCGCATTGCAGAGCAGCAGGTCCACCGATCCCAGCTCCGACTCGGTGGCCGCGACGAGCTCAGCGGGGGCTTGAGGCGTGCGCAGATCGGCGCCGATCGCCACCGCTCGCCCGCCGCCGTCCGCGATCTCCTGCGCCAGCCGCTCGGCGGGCGCGGCGCTCGAGCCGTAGCACAGCGCCACGGCGGCTCCCTCCTTCGCCAGCCCCCGGCCCAGCGCCTGTCCGATCCCTCCGCTCGCCCCGGTGAGAAGGGCCACCTTGCCGCTGAAAGTCATCAGACGCAATCCTGTCAGCAGCGCCGCGCCGAGCGGCATACGATGCCGCAGGTGAGCACCGCCACCGGCATGCAGCTCGACTTCTCGTCCCGGGCCGAGGGGCTTCGGGAGCGGCTGCTCCAGTTCATGGACGAGCACGTGATGCCGGCCGAACAGGTATGGCTTCAGCAGGTCGCCGAGTCGGCCGCCGCCGGACGGCCCCACTGCCATCCGCCGGTGATCGAGGAGCTCAAGGCCAAGGCGCGCGAGCGGGGGCTGTGGAACCTGTTCCTGCCCGACGAGGAGTACGGCGCCGGGCTCACCAACGTGGAGTACGCACCGCTGGCCGAGATCATGGGCCGGACGCGGATCGCCGCGGAGGCCTGCAACTGCTCCGCTCCCGACACCGGCAATATGGAGGTGCTTCATCAGTTCGGCTCGGATGAGCAGAAGGCTCGCTGGCTCGAGCCGCTGCTGGCGGGCGAGATCCGCTCGTCGTTCGCGATGACCGAGCCCGACGTCGCCTCCTCGGATGCGAGGAACATCGCGATGCGGATCGAGCTCGACGGCGGGCAGTACGTGCTGAACGGGCGCAAGTGGTGGACAACTGGAGCCCTTCACCCGAACAACCGAATCCTGATCGTGATGGGCAAGACGGATCCCGATGCGCCCGTCTACCAGCAGCAGTCGATGATCCTGGTCCCGATCGACACCCCGGGAGTGTCGGTGCTCCGCGGCCTACCGGTGTTTGGCTACCAGGACCCGGAGGGCCATGGGGAGCTGCTGTTCGAGGACGTGCGAGTCCCGGCGGAGAACCTCATCGCCGGCGAGGGGATGGGCTTCATGATCGCCCAGGCCCGGCTCGGACCGGGCCGGATCCACCACTGCATGCGGACCCTCGGCGCCGCCGAGCGCGCCCTCGAGCTGCTCTGTGACCGGGCCGATGAGCGAGAGACGTTCGGCAAGCCGATCTCGCAGAACGCCAACATCCGCGAGTGGATCGCCGAAAGCCGGATCGAACTCGATATGGCTCGGCTGCTGGTGCTGAAGACCGCCTGGCTGATGGACACGGTCGGCAATCAGCACGCCCGCATCGAGATTGCGGCGATCAAGGTCGCGGTGCCCAACATCGCCCTCAAGGTCGTCGACCGCGCGATCCAGGTCCACGGCGGCGCCGGAGTCTCGAATGACACGCCGCTGGCCTACATGTACGCGTCGCTGCGCACGCTGCGCCTGGCCGACGGTCCGGACGAGGTGCACAAGCTGTCGGTGGCGCGGCAGGAGCTGCGGCGCCAGCGCGAGCGACGGGGCTCACGCTGACGCCGCGGCGAAACCGTGCTAGTGGAGGATCGTGAAGTGCCTCGACACTGACGGCGCGCTGCCGGCACTGGTGCTCGCCCCGAACACCACCGTCCAGTTGCCGGTCCCCAGCCTCTGACTGGGCGCCAGGCGTCCCTGGAAGAACACCCTGTCGACGCCGGAGTGGCCGACGAATGTCAGCTGACCAACGGTCTTCATGACGAACGACGTCTTCCCAGTCTTCGTCCGGACTTTGACCTTGTGCTCGAAGGCCAGCGTGACCTTGGCCGCCTCGTTGAGCGTGAGCTGAAACTGCGTGCCGGTGGGCGGGCCCTTCTTCGCCGTGGCGGCGATGCTGGCCAGGTTGCCGCCCCGGCGCCACGCGCGGTTCGATTGCGAGACGCCGCTGAGCGATGGCTTCGCGTTGCTCGTCGGCGTCGACACCGAGCTCGGATTAGTACTCGTGATCGGCCCGCTCGGCGTGGTCGGCGTCGTCGGGTTCGTGGTCGTCGTGGAGGTGCTGCCCGGCTGCTCGGTGGCGCTCAACAGCAGCTTGAGTCCCGGGAAGTCACTTGTAGGAGCGGAAGTCTGGCCATCGGTCGCGAAGCTCACCGGCCACAACCACGTGGTCGCCGTGGTGGCCGTCTGATCGAACAAGAGCGCGCTGTCGGCGTTGTTGATCCCGAGCACGTCTCCGGCCTTGACAGACATCGACAGGCCGGTGAACGTGCTGACGCCGCCCGTCAGCGTCTCCGTCGGGCTCGTCCCAGCCCCGGTGAACTGGCCGTTGGCGGCCGGCCGCAGCACGCGCAACTCAACCTTGTTGCCCGCGCTGGCGGAGTTGATCGAGAAGCCGGTAATGGTCCCGTCTGCAGTCACCTGCGCCGCCGGGGTCGTGCCCGACGAGGTGGAGTAGTAGGTGGCGTTGTTGCCGGCCGCGGCGAGGTTTGCGGTCGGCGTACCCGTGGTGCTCCCGATCGTTACCGGCGTGGGATCCGCACCGGCGCTGCCCAGTGCGATCGTCATCGCCATCGCCATTGCCACCCCGGCGACCATGGCAGCAGCCACCGTCCTTCGCAACGAAGTCCTCATATTGGCCCCTTTCCCCAGCCCCCGGTCCGCGAGGACTCATCGTTACCGCGGGAGTATAGCGATAAAGCTAGCCTAAAGCTGAACGCCCACGAGTGTTGGCTCGGGCCGCAAGTCGACGCCGAACCGCGCCCCGACGCCGTCGCGTATCTCGCGGGCCAGCGCGATCAGCTCGGCCGTCGTGCCTCCGCCCCGATTGACGAGCGCCAGCGTGTGCTTGTGCGAGACGCCGACCCTCCCATCGCCGTAGCCGCGGTGAAAGCCGGCCCGCTCGATCAGCCAGGCCGCCGAGGTCTTGATGCGTCCGTCGGGCTCCGGCCAACCGGGAGGTCGCACGTCGGGCCCGAGCTGCTCCGCCACCGAGCGCTCGAGCGCCGCAAACCGCTCGGGCGACAGGATGGGATTAACGAAGAACGACCCGGCGCTGACCGACTCCGGGTCGGCGGCATCGATCACCATCCCCTTGCTGCGCCGCAGCGCCAGCACCGCCTGACGCACCTCTGACAGCCGTGGACGCGCGCCGGGCTCCACGGCGAGCGCCCGGGCGAGCTCCGCGTAGGTGACTGCGGCTGCCGATGTCGAGCGCTGGAGCACGAACGTCACCGCCAGCACGACATGGCGCCGCGAGTACTTGAAGGCGCTCGAGCGGTAGGCAAAGCCACAGTCGGCTGCCGCCAGCTTCCTCACCTCCGCTCGCTCTCGGTCATAGGTGCGAACGGAAGCGATTGCGCTCGAGACCTCCTGCCCATAGGCGCCTACGTTCTGAATCGGGGTGGCACCGGTTGAGCCTGGGATCCCGGACAGGCACTCGACTCCCGCCAATCCCTCCCGCACGCAGCGGGCGACCACCTCGTCCCACGGCTCGCCCGCGGCCACCTCCAGCTCGATGTCGTCGCCATGGGCTGAGACCGAGACACCGCGGCTGGCCACGCTGATAACGGTGCCGTCGAACCCGGCATCGGCGATAACGAGATTCGATCCCCCCGCGATCAGCAGCGTCTGCCCGTCGGCTTCGCTTGCGCGGAGCGCCTCGACGAGCTCATCCTCGCTATCGGCTTCGATCAGCCGGCGGGCCGGTCCACCCAGCCGTAGGGTGGTGAGCTCGGAGAAGGGAACATCCCGGCGCTCGCGCACGAGGCGCGACGATGCCATACGCGAGCCCTTCAGCGCGTACGCGCGCCGCTCAGCGGCCCACGACCGCGGAAGTGCCCAGAACCTGCCCGGTTGCGCTCAGCGCTTGCACGGCGAAGTAGGGCTCCGTGCTGGAGGTCGTGATGTCGGTCTCGAATCCGTTGAAGGGGCTCTGGCCCACAGCGGCCAGCGGGTTGGGTGTGGGTCCCGCGAGCAGCTGCCAGGCGGCGACGTCCGTCGCCCCGTTCCAGCTCGCGTACACCGACGTGCCGGACCGAGTCGCCGAGGCGGCGACGGACGGAGCTCCCGTAGGCTCGCCGTACCACGGCGCGCGGTAGGCACGGTAGGAGTAGATCGGGGCGTAAAAGTGCCCGCTGAAGCGCTGCCGGGCGCGGCGGTCGAACTCGCTGAAGTACTGCGCCGAGCCCCAACCGACGAATGTGTTGCCGTCAGGCAAGCGCTGCACGTTCCCCTGGCTCTGAGCGAGGATCGACGGGTGGTTCACGTAGGCGTGGACCAGCGTCGCGCGGTGAGTACGCAGGTTGATGCGAATCCTCAGGGCGCGCGAGCGGCTCTCGTTTCCAGGGCCCTTGCCGTCGGCCCCGTCGTCGAACACCGTGAGTGTGCCGTCGGACTGAAGGCGGGCGTCGTGCTGCCACTCGAAGTTGGTGCCCTTGCCCATCTTGAAGCTCGAGTGCCTGCCGCCCAGGATCCAGACGATGCGGCCGGTGGCGGCGCTGATCTCGTAGACGGCGGAGGTGCTGCGCGCCGAGACGAGGAAGTTGCCGTTCGGCAGCTGCTGGATCGAGTTGGCGTGAAAGAAGTCGTAGGGCTTGCTCGTCGCCTTGCCGAAATAAGACGCGGTTAGGCGAACGTGGCCGTCCGCGTGCCACTCCCACAGCAGCTGGCCGGTGGCGATGTTGATCTCCTCGACCACCGAATCGACCAGCGTGCCGTTCTTCGATCCGCCGACCGATCTGAGATCGGCGTGCACCAGCGCCCACGCCGTGACCAGCGCATTGCCCTGCGGCGTTATCTGAAACTCGTGCAGGTCGGTGTTGTAGCCGTTGGCTGCGTTGATTGTGGCGACCGTCTGGTAGGCGTGGTTCAGGACCATGTCGGTGCCGATGCCGTATCCATTGACGACGTAGCCTCGCCAGAAGGTGAGCGCCGATTGGCCGTAGAGCCGCTGCTCCTCGACGTTGAACGCCGCCGAGTGCGGCACGGGGTCGAACCAGACGAGCTGCCCCGCGGTGTCGTAGATCAGGGGTCCGGCCTGAATCGAGTTCTCGGCGTCGACCAGGATGTCGCCCTGACCGGGATCGGGCACGTTCCCCGATCGCAGCAGGATCGGGGGATGAAGCCAGGGCTCAGAGTAAAAGCTTTGCGTCTTGGCCTCGGGGCTGAGGGCGGCGTGCACCGCCGCGGCGCGGGGCTTGCTGGCACTGGCGGGTCCTGCGGAGGGGGCCACAAGGGCAGCTGTCGTGAAGCTGGTGCCAACGGTCTGGTCTCCTCGACCACCGCTGCCCTTCACCTTCGCCACCACGCTGACGTGCTCGCCGGGCGCGAACGGTTGAGCGGGGAAGAACGCCGAGCCGGCGCCGCCCGGCATCTGCTTGATCCTCCCCGTATGGGTCCCGCTGCGTGAGCCGGTGACACTCACCGCGAGCAGCCGAGAGGGGGCGACCGAGCCGAAGTCGACCTGGGTCTGGGGGGAGGCATCCGGCGTGCCCGCGAACGGCAGCACATAGGTCGGCGCGGGCGCTGGCGGCGCAGCGCCGGGCGCTGCACTCCCCAGGGCCGCGACACAGCCGGCCAAGGCCAGGAACAGGCAACCAGCGATTCTCACTGCGGGGGCGCGTACGTACATATCTCCCAGAAGCTTTGTCTGTCCCCGCGAGGCCCTCAACACAGGCCTGGGAAGAAAGTAGCGGGAGCGAGGGAGACTATGCGCCAGACCGGGCGCGCTATGCCCCAGCCCGGGCACGCGCCGCGGTCGCCAGCAGCTCGACGCAGACCTCGAGCTCGATCGCGGTTGAGTCCAGCACGACGTCGTAGAGCGAGTATTCGGCGATGTCGGCGCCGTAGAAACGCCGCGCGTACTCCGCGTGGGCGCGATCCAGGCGTCGGCGGCTGCGTTCTGCCTCCTCGAGCGTGATCCCGCCCAGTTGCGCGGCCTGCGCCGCCCGGCGCTTCGGCGGACCATCCAGGCGTACCCGCAGAACTTCCGGGCGGTCGCGCAGGAGGAATACCGCGCCGCGACCCAGGATGACGCCGGCGCCCGTGGCGGCCTGGGCCAGCAGCACCTCTTCGGTGGCGCGGAGGAAGTCGTCATCGATCGTCAGCTCGGGGGCCAGCGGGATCGGGGCGCCGACGTCCTGGCCGATGAAACCTCGCAGGATTCGCTCGATTCCGCCGCCGCCGAGGCGCTGATCGTGCTGTTCCGCGGTCTCGACGTCGACCTCCAGGCGCTCGGACACCGCGAACGGGATCGCGCGATCGACGAACGGCACGGCGAGTCTCTGCGCCAGCAGCGGTCCCACCTTCGCCCCACCGGCGCCGTAGGACGCAGACAGTGCAATCAGGGCCATTCTTCGATTGTGCAGCAACTTTCACCACTGCGACGAGTTACGTAGGGCATGCACCGAGGGGCGTCGAGGCGTCTACTACTCCTGCTCGCGGCCATCTGCGCCACGGCGATCGCGGCCGCCACGGCGGCGAGCGCGCAAGCGGCGAGCGTCGATGTGCTCGGTCCGGGCGGGAAGGTGAGCGTTCGCCAGGATCCCTTCGTGCCCTCGTTTGTGCCCACCCCTGCTCCGGCCGTGGCGCAAACGGCGAAAGCGCCTCCGCGTCCCCGGCGTCCCAAAGCGACGGTCAGCAGCGTGCTGTCGAAGCTTCGCCGGAACAACACAATCAGCGCCGGGCTCTATCGCAACTACAGCGGCGTGTACGCGAACGCCCTGTCGAGCGCTCGCAGGCTCCGTGGCACACCCGCCAGGGAGCTCGGCGCGGTGCTCTCAAACGCGAGCGCGATGGCGGCCGCCGGGACGCTGACGGCCGGCCGGCTGCCGGCGGTCTTCGACACGCTCCAGCGGAACACCCAGTGGTGGGCGAGCGGACGGATCCCGTCCGCCGATCAGCTGATCGAGTTCTCGGGCTCGCAGGTCGTCTGGGAGTACTACCCGGGCCAGGGAATCGAGCTCCAAGTCCTGGCCACGTTCGGCAAGGCCGATGGGCTCTACACCGCCGGACGCTCCTCCTACGGACAGATGGTGTCGCTGCTCTCGGAGATGATCCCACTGGCGACGCGGCGGGGGGGTGGACTCACGTGGGAGTACTACTTCCGCTTCGAGGGCGGCGCGCCGCCCTGGACCAGCGCGATGTCACAGGGCACCGGCATTGAGGCGCTCACGCGCGCGTACAAGGCGACCGGCCAGACCTACTATCTGGGACTGGCCCACCAGGCGCTGGCGATCTTCACCCTGGCCCCCCCGACCGGCGTGGCGGTGAGCACGCCGCGGGGAACACGCTACGTCCAGTACTCGTTCGGTCCCGGCGAGAAGATCCTCAACGCCTTCCTCCAGGCGCTGATCGGCCTCTACGACTACGCCCAGGCCAGCAACGACCCCCTGGCCCAGCGGCTGTTCGCGGCCGGGAACGCCGAAGCCATGTGGGAGACGCCGCAGTACGACACCGGCCGCTGGTCGCTGTATTCGCCAGGCGTGCTCGACTCGGTCTCCTACCACCAGCTGGTCACCGGCTTCCTGCAGGAGCTCTGCACCCGCACGGGCGCGCAGGTCTACTGCACCACCGCCCAGCACTTCACCAACTACATGAACAACCCGCCGGCGAATCTGACGTCGGTCAGGCGGCCTCGCTAGGCCGTTCGCGCGCGCCGAATCAGCGGGCGAAGACCGCGAAGAAGTCCCGGTCGTCTGGGCTCAGGTACCTCGTCGAGGGCCTGTTCATGCCCGGCAGCAGCTTCGCCGGCTGCTGGGCCCCGAACGCTCCAAAGAAGTTGAAGGTCACCCACTCGTAGTTGATGTCGAGTTCCATCGCCCGCACCGCGCCGGCACGCCGGAGGATCTGCGCCAGGCTCGACGCGGTCTGCAGATCGGCGGCGGCGTAGATCAGGTTGCCGTGCGCGTCGATGCCAACGCCCGAGCGCCACACGCGAACCGCGTTGCCGAGCGTCGCGCCCCACAGCGAGTCGTTCGACAGCGCCGGGTTGAGCTGGCCCCCGGTGACGATCAGCGGCAGATTCTGGCGCGCGAACGCCACCCCGGGCCCGGGGTCTGGCCCGCCGGACCAGGAGCGCAGGTCGACGGTGCCGTTGGCGTAGCCGATGAGCGTCGCCTGGCCGTCCTTGAGCGGCGCGTAGACGTGGCCAGAGGCGACGAACCCATCCCCTGAGTCCTCGAGCTTGAAGCCGCTGTTGAAGGCGGCCAGCAGTCGCGGGCGCATGTCGGGCGGGACCTCGGCCGCGGCGCTCCCCGCGTTGGGCGGCTCATAGCGGCCGGGGTAGAGAGCGAGCGAGGCGCGCGAGGAGTCGATCCAGGCCACGCCGGCCACAACTCGCGGGTAGTCGGGGTCGGGACGGAAGGTGGTGACCAGCACAGGCGCAGCGCCGTTCACGACCGGCCCCGTTGATTGCCAGCGGCCCTCGCCCGGCAGCGCCGGGTAGATCGCCGGCGCGATCGGCGCCGGCGCGTCGGCCGCCGCCCGGCCCCCAGCCACCGCGCGCACCTTGGGCAGCCGCTTGAGCGTCGGTCCGCCTTTGGCGGGGGCGTTCAGCGAGTAATAGATGCTCTCGACCTCGGAGACCACTCCCGCGGCGCCGTTGTCGCGCAGCCACTCGACGAAGCGCACGCCGAAGCTCACGTTCGATGCCTGCGTCATCGAGAGGGCAAATGAGCACAGGCCGATAACGAGCAGCACCAGCGCCGTGAGCAGGACCATTCGCCGGGCTCTGACCGTGGCGGGCACGGTGCGTGTGGGGCGTGGCCTACGCCTGGCGGGCCGTGGGCGCGGAGGCGTGCGCGAGCCGTTGCGCTCATAGGCCAGGATCCGCTGCTCGTAGCGCTCGATCGCCTCCCGCGAGAGGGCTGGGCTTGAGCCTGTGGGCATCTGCTCTTGAGTTCGATATCCAGGGATAAATTCCCGCCCGGCTCATGAGCCGGGCGGCCGGCCGGAACATGTTCCGGCCGGGCATGCGCGCAGCCGACCTAATTCACTTCGCGTAGACCGCGAAGAAGTCCCGATCGTCCGGCGTCAGATAGCGCTGGGGGGAGCGATCCATGCTTGAAAGCAGGTTGGCCGCGCCGCGGGCCCCCGGCCACTTGTAGGAGATGAAGCTGGTCCAGTAGGTGTTGATGTCGAGCTCCATCGCTCGCACCGCGCCGGCGCGGATCATGACCTGCGCCAACGAGCCGACCGTCTGATCCGGGGCGGCGGCGTAGATCAGGTTCCCGCGACGGTCGATGCCCACGGCCGAGCGCCAGACCAGGACCGCGTTGCCCAGGGTGAAGCCCCATTCCGGGCCGTCGGAGAGGTTCGGGTTGGCGCGACCGCCGTTGACGATCAGCGGCAGGTTCTGGCGGGCGTATACGACATTGGATGGGACGTCCGAGCCCCCGTCCCACGGGATGACATCGACGCGCCCGTCGGTGTAGCGAACGAACGTGGCGATGCCGTGCTGCATTGGCGCGTAGGTGTGAGAACCGTAGGCGAAGCCGCCGCCGAAATCGGCGATCTTGAAGCCGCTGTTGAAAGTGGCCACCAGGCGCGAGCGCAGCTGCGGGGGCACCTCCGACGGGCCCCGCGAGGGCATGGATACCGCCGGCTCCTGCACACCGGGATACAACTGCACGTTGGTCTGGGTGTGGTCGATCCAGGCGACGCCGGCCACCACTTGCGGATAGTCGGGTTCGGGGCGGAAGCTCGCGATCATGACCGGCGGGTGCAGGGTGTCATTGGCGAACGTGGCGTGCCAAACACCTTCGCCGGGCAGCGCCGGGGAGATGACGGGCTTGATGTTCGGCGGCCGGTAGCTCTTCGGGATGTGGATGGCCAGCCCCTGCTGCGCTCCCTGCTGCTTGGGCAAGGCCTTGAGCGCCGGACCGCCCTTGGACGGCGCGGTCAGCGAGTAGTACGCATTCTCGACGTCGTTGACCAGCCAGCGGACGCCGTTGCTCCGCATCCACTCGACCGTGCGGATCCCGAGGCTCGAGTCCGAGTGCTGGGTGAGCATGTTGACGTATGACACCAACGCCGCCACGAGGCACACCAGCGAGGCGAACACGGCGATCCGCCGCAGGCGGACGCGCAGCGGTGGGCGCTTGGGCGGGCGTCGCCGCAGCGGTCGCGCAGGCGTCTGAAACTGGACCGGGGCTCTTGCTTCTACGGGCATCCGTCTACGTGCAGGATTCTCTGGGAACAGCCTAAATACTGTCTGAGAGACGGCTCGCTCGGTATGAGAGAGCACTCATCGTTACCGTTACGCTTTCTTGAACGACGATCTCTAGGTTGCCCGCAATGTCCTCGCCTAACCCAGGGGCCATGGCGCTTGGACGAGAGTCCCGTCGTGGCGTGGCCCTCGCCGCCGTGGCCACGATGCGGCCGCGGCAGTGGCTGAAGAACGGGCTGGTCATCGCCGCCCCGATCGCCGCCGGCGCGCTCGGCCACGATGACGTACCTGTCCGCTTGACGGTCGCCTTCATCGCGTTCTGCATGCTGGCGTCCGGTATCTACGCCATCAACGACGTACGGGACGCGGCAGAGGACCGACTGCACCCGCGCAAGCGCCACCGGCCGGTGGCGGCGGGCGAGCTCGACGCCCGGGCGGCCGTGGGGCTGGGCGTGCTGCTGATGACGGCCGGGCTGGGCCTGTGCTTTGTCGTGAGGCCGCTACTGGGGCTGGTCGGTGCCGGCTATCTGGCGCTGACGCTGACTTACAGCCTGCTGTGGCGCCACGTGGCGGTGCTCGATCTGGTGGCGATTGGCGGCGGCTTCGTCCTGCGAACGGTGGCCGGCGGGGTCACGGCGCCGGTGACGCTGTCCCGTTGGTTTCTGCTGGTAATCGCCGGCACCGCTGTGTGCGTGGCTGCGGCCAAGCGCTACTCCGAGCTACGCCGCAGCGACGTGCCGCGCGAGCTGCGCCGCCGCGTCCTGCAGGTCTATACGCCGCTCACGCTTCAGCTGATTCTGCTCGCCGGAGCGGCGATCACGCTCGCGGCGTATTGCGTGTGGGCTTCTCAGCTGCCGTCGGTGGACGGCGTGCCCTGGCGCCCCTTGACGATCTTGCCGTTCGTGGTCTGCATGGTCCGCTACGGAATGCTGATCCGGCGCGGGTTGGCGGAAGCTCCGGAGGACGTACTGCTGGCCGACCGCGGCCTGCAGCTTGCAGCGCTGGCGTGGATTGTGGTCTTCGCGCTCGGCGTGCAAGCAGCGAGCTAGTGGCCATTGCCCCCGAGCAGTTGCGCGCGACCCAGACGCTACTCAGCGGCTGGGGTGGGGGCCCCGGCGCCCGGGCGTGCGTCGTCAGGCCGCCAGATGTGTCCTCGCTGCGGGATGCGCTAGAGGTCGCCGAGCGGGGAGCGATCCCTCGCGGCATGGGGCGCAGCTATGGCGATGCGGCACAGCTCTCCGGCGGCCTGGTGCTCGATACCGGGGCCCTGAAGGGGTTCCAGGTGGACGCGCAACGGGGCACGGTCACAGCCCAGGCGGGGGTGACGCTCGGTGAGCTGCTGGAGTCGCTGGTACCCGCGGGATGGATGGTGCCGGTCGTACCGGGCACCCAGCACGTGAGCGTCGGCGGCGCGATCGCCAGCGACATCCATGGCAAGAATCACGGCCAGGCGGGAACGTTTGGCAGCCACGTCGAGGAGCTCTCGTTGCTCAGCGCCGCCGGCGAACTGCTCGAGCTCCGGCCCGGCGCCCCGGACGGGCTGTTCGAGGCAACGGTCGGTGGCATGGGGCTGACGGGGGTGATCGTCGATGCGCGCATCCGGCTGCGGGCGGTGAAGGGTGCACTCCTGTCAGTGGATACCGACCGGGTCGATTCGCTCGACGCCGCGCTCGGCGCGCTCCGTGCGCCCGGGGGCCCGCATCGCGTCGCGTGGCTGGATCTGCTCGGCCGGCGCCCGGTCAGGGGGGTGGTGACGCGGGCCGAGCACGGAGCGGGGGACGGCGGCGCCGCCACCGTTCGCGCCCGGGCGACCGTTCCCTCGGGCTGGCCGTCTGTCGCGCTGCGTCCCGGCACCGTCAGGGCCTTCAACGCGTTCCGCTACGCCAGCACCCCGCGCCGCGCCCGCGGGCGCCCGGAGGCGATCGGCAGCCACATGTTCCCGCTCGACGCGCTCGACGCCTGGCCGCGGCTCTACGGTCCACAGGGCCTGATCCAGTACCAGCTGGTGGTGCCCACCGGAGCCGAGCGCGTGCTGGAGGTGGTGATTGAGAGGCTCCGCCGGCGCCGGGTCCCCTGCTACCTGGCGGTGCTCAAGGACTTCGGGCCGGTGAACGCGGCACCGCTGTCGTTTCCCATCGAGGGCTGGACGCTGGCGCTCGACGTGCCGCGCGCCGCGGCGGGAGTCGGCTCGCTACTTGACGAACTCGACGAGCTCGTGGCGCAGGCCGGCGGCCGCGTCTACCTCTCGAAGGACGCGCGCCTGCGACCGCAGGCGCTGGCCGCGATGTATCCGCGGCTCGACGAGTGGCGCGCGGCGCGCGACCGCGCGGATCCCGAACGGCTGTGGTGCTCGGATCTGGCGCGCCGCAGCGGCCTGCTGTGAGTTCCGGCGCGCGCAGCGTGTTGCTGGTGGGCGGCACCTCGGAGATCGGGTTGGCGATCGTCCGCCGCCTGGCGCTGGAAGGGCAGCTCAGGGTCCGGCTGGTGGGCCGCGACTCGGACCGCCTGGAGCAGGCGGTGGAGGACCTCCGCCAGGACGGCTTGCCCGACGTCGGCTACGACGTCCTCGACGCCGACAACGTCGCCGGCCATGGCGATGGTGTGCGACGGGTGTTTGCTCGGGACGGGGGCTTCGACGTCGTCGTCTTGGCCGTCGGCGTGCTCGGAGCGCAGACCGGTCTTGACGCGGAGCGGGAGGAGGCGCTCGAGGTGATGCGCGTCAACTTCGTGGGCAGCGGCTCGTTGCTGCTGGAGTGTCTGCGCGAGCTGAGGGCCCGGGGAGGGGGAACACTAGTCGTGCTCTCGTCGGTCGCCGCCGAACGCCCGCGGGCTTCCAACGCCGTCTACGGTGCGGCCAAGGCGGGGCTCGATGCGCTGGCTCAGGGTCTGGCGGATGCCACCGCCGGCAGCGGCGTTCGGGTGCTGGTTGTGCGCCCGGGTTTCGTCAGGACGCGGATGACCGCGGGGCTGAAAGGACCGCCGTTCACCACGACGCCGCAGGCGGTGGCCGAAGCGACGGTGGCCGCGCTCGGGGGGCGCGCCCACACGGTCTGGGTACCCGGGAAACTACGCCTGGTGTTCGCCCTCCTTCGCCATCTGCCGCGAGCCGTCTTCAGGAGGCTGCCGTTATGAACCGGGGGCCGCTTTTGGCAGATCTGGGAATCGCCGTGGTCGCGGCGGTGATCGTGATCGTCCTTACGCCCGGCATCGCCATGGCGGCGTTGATCGCGGTCATCGTGCTGCTGGCGTGCTTCGTCAGCCTGCTGATCGACTCCCGGCGCCGCCGCTCGGCGCGGTCCCGACCGAGGCGTGTGACTCCCGCCCCGCCTGGACGGGTACCTTCTAGGCGTGGCCAACGACCCCCTCCAAGACGCCCTCGATGAGCTGACCCAGCGCGCCCAGGATCGTGAGGCGCGCTGCATCGACCTCTCCGAGCTCAGCGAGGTGGTGCAGGATCTGGAGCTCTCCGAGGACGACGGGCAGGCTCTGCACGACCAGCTCGAGCAGCAGGGATTCGACGTGCGCGACGACTGTGGCCGAGAACGGGTGGAGGACACGCGCTACATCAACGACGAGATGGCCGATCGCACGACGGACGCCATGTCGCTGTTCCTGCGCGAGGTCGGCCGGCACCCGCTTCTGAGTCGCGAGGAGGAGGTTGAGCTGGCCAAGCGAATCGAGCGCGGCGACCTCGAGGCCAAGGAGCAGCTCGTCAACTCCAACCTGCGATTGGTCATTGCCAATGCCCGCAAGTACCAGGGGCTCGAACTTCCGCTGCTGGACCTGATCCAGGAGGGGATCCTGGGCTTGATCAGGGCGGCGGAGAAGTTCGACTACCGCAAGGGCTACAAGTTCTCGACCTACGCCACCTTCTGGATCCGGGAGTCCATTCAGCGGGCGATCGCAAACCGTGCGCGCACGATCAGGATCCCCGTTCACATCGGCCAGCGCGAGCGCAAGATCGCCCGCGCACAACGCGAGCTCCAGGCCCGTCTGGGTCGGGAGCCCCGCGACGATGAGATCGCCGCTGAGGCCGAGCTCTCCGAGCGCGATGTGCGCGAGGCGCGGGAAGCCGCGCGCGTGGTCACGAGCCTCGATCGCCCGGTGGGCGAGGAGGAGGACACCTCGCTCGGGGCGCTGATCGAGAGCGGCGAGCGCTCGCCGGAGGAGGAGGTTGAGATCTCACTGCGACAGGACGCCGTTCGCAGTGCGCTGGACCGGCTGCCGGAGCCCGAGCGGGAGGTGGTCAGACTGCGCTACGGGATCGACGGCGACGACCCCACACCCCTGCGGGAGGCTGGACGGCGGCTGGGAATCTCATCCGAGGAGGTGCGGCGCCTCGAGCGCCGGGCGCTGGCCGAGCTCGCCACGAGCCGCGAACTCGAGGCGCTACGACCGGCGGCGTAGCTCCAGCTTGTCGAGGAACTCCGGGTGGTGCTCCTCGAGATACTGGGCGAAGCGCTCCTGATCCCCGTCGCTGGTCAGAGACTGAAGCTGCAGCAGCGCGTCCCACAGGTCATATCTCTCAGCGGTGAGTACCAGTGAGGACAGGATCTCATCGCCGCGCTTGATCGCGGCGGCGATCAGCCGCCGCTGGCGACGCTTGTCGAGGTGGATAAGCAAATCGAGCGCCTCGACCCAGAGGTCAGCTGAGGCGGCTGCGTCGATCACGCCGTCGAGTCGCTCAGGTTCAAGCAGCGCAACCAGCCTCCGGAGGCTGTCCTTCTCCTCCAGGACGAACCCGACGCGCAGGAGCTGCTCGTCGTCGATCACCGCCAGCGAAGCGCGAATCGCTTCCTCCTCCAGATGCCCGACGAAGCGGCTCATCGCGACGTACTCCTTTCGCGCCGCCAACTGGGCGCCGACAGCCTCGATCTGCGCGGCGGGGATGCGCCCGATCACCGCGCTTGCTCGTCTGGGGTCCAACTCCACCGCCACGTCCGCCAGGAACGCCGGCGGTAACTTGGCGGCGATCTCTACGGCGCGCTCTGGCTCGAGTAGCCCGGAGATGCGCGCCGCGAGCAGCGGGCCGAACGCCCGCTGTGCGATCACGGCCGACAGCGCGGCCGGCAGCACCTTGCTGGCGGCGGCCAGCCGCGTGAGAGTCTTGCGGTTGGTGTCGAAGAGGACGTCCGTGACCTGCTCCTCCAACATCCGCAGCTCGGGCAGCGGCAGCTTCGCCAGATAGCCGAGCGTCTGCGGGTCTCGCTCCAGGAGCCGGGCCAACTTCTGGATCTCGGCTTTCGCGCGGAACGAGCTCTCGCCGTCGCGTCCGTCGGCGCTCACCCGAAGAGCCTTCGGATCGGCCCTCGAAGCACACGGGGGATGTGGCTCAGGGCCTGCTCGCTGGCGGCGATCAGCGCCTGTGTCTGGCGGCGCTTGGCATCGCGGATAGCGGTTGCCAGATCATCGCGCTCGTCGGCGCCCAGTTGGCTGATGCCGGGCGGCGGCGTCGCCGCAAGCTCCTTCTCGAGCGCGTCGTCCATGGCGGGCGGGAACGCTAGCGGTACGGCGGTGGCCGGCGCGCGGCCAGCGTCTGGGCGAGCCCGCCCCTACGGGCTAAGCCACAGGCTGCTGCCGGGCTTCGACGAGGCCCCGGGCCCGACCGAACTGTCGGGGCTGGTGTCGATCGACACGTAGGAGTAGTTGCCGGGATGGCCGTCATCTGCCTCGGGGAGCATGCCCGGGCAACCGTCGCGCAGATCCTCGCAATCAAAGCGCCCGCCGCTGGCCAGCCCGATGTCGAGTCGGGAGTAGTAATAAAACGAGAACCCGTTGCCGTCGTGGTTCGGGTCGATCGCTGCCTCGACGGGGTCGTGGCGCCAGCGGTCGGAGAGCAGTCGCGCGTCGGCGCTCGGATCGTGCTTGAGGTACTTGTCGAACCAGGCGCTGGTGTACCAGTCAATAATGTCCGGGCCGCGCAGCGAGGCGCCGAACGCCTGGTTGGGGATCCAGCTGAAGTCCAAGTGCGAGCCGCCGCGGATCACGATCTCGCCGCTGTCGACGCCCGCCTTGCTGTAGAGGTCTGACTCTGCGGCCTTCGCCGTGGGGTCCGGCAGAGATGTGTTCGGGGTGGGCGGCAGCCCGTAGTCTGCCGAGATGCCGAGCGCAGGCTTGGTGATCGGGACCGTGGTTCGAGCGGCTGGATCGGCGGGGCAGCCCTGCTCGCCGATCGTGCCGCCTGTGGTGCCCGGGATCGACCCGGCGTCCGGCCCGGGACCACCGAGGTTGTCCCAGGCGACCACGGCCTTGACCCGCGGGTCCCACTGAGCGATGTAGGAGACGCCGGCGGCGCCGTAGGAGTGCCCGGCCAGCCCGATCTCGTTGGGGTTCAGCAGCTGCCAGAAGGGGTTGTATGCGGCGTCGAAGCCGGCCTTGACTCTGGCGTTCTGCTTGGCGGCGTGACTTGTGCCGGTGCTGCAGCTCGGCACCGGCTCGTACGGTTGCAGCGGCGTGGAGAGCAGGAAGTTGATCGCGTCCTCGGTTCCGTCGTAGAAAGGACGCCCGTCGGTCTGGGCAGGCACGCCTTCGTTGGCGTCGGGCGACTGGCCGAAGGTGTCGGACTGACCCTGTCCCTGCGGGTCGAACGTCAGCACCACATACCCGTCCTTGGCCAGCGTCTGGGCGGCGTACCAGTACATCTCTTCGTCGGCCTGCACCGAGCCGTCCGTGATCACGATCCCGGGGCGTTTGGCCGGGCCGGCGACGGTGGCCCAAACATGCCCCGAGATCGTGGCGCCGTCACGCGCGGTGAACAGCACCGGGCGGACGATCCCGTAGCCATTCTTCACCCAGTTGTAGAGCCGGATGTCCCCGGCGCAACCGTTGCCTAGGTTCCAGCAGAGATCGTCGGTGAAGAAGCGCCCCGGATCGGCGGCCTGCATGGCGAGTGCCCGTTCGCCGTTGGTGACCGAGTCGGCGGTGAGCTGGGCCTGGTAGGCGGGCGTGTCGTAAATCGTCTGGCGCTGGAGCGTAATCGAGTAGTTCTGCGCCTCTTGAACCGGGTTGAAGGAGGTCGGGGGCATCGCCGCTGCGGCGGCGGCCAACGCCAACGTCACCAGCAGCGCGGAGATCGTCACGACCGCAGTCCTCATCGATTCAAAATCTTCCATCAGCGGGTGTAGCCGTTCAACGGTCGGGCGCACGAACGTCTTGCACGCCGACTATGCATCTGCACACGCATTCATACTTCTTCGCCGATGCCAGGCGCGGCGCGCAGCGAGGTGGTTCGCGAGATCGTCCGGCGCACCGACCTCGACGCCTTTGCCGAGCGCGTGCTCGACAGCTTCTGGGACCGGCCCGAGTTCCAGCGCCGCCGCCCACCGCGCTCAGAGGTGCAAGCCTGGGTTCGCTGGAACATCGACCTGGTCGTCCGCTGGCTGGTGGAGGAACGGGGGCCGACGGACGACGAGCTTGAGGTGTTCCGTGAGCAGGCACGAGCGCGAGCGGCAGATGGCACGCCCGCCGACCTCGTGCCGGCCAACTTCCGCCGCGCGGCGCGGTTCGCGTGGGCGGCGCTGCTTGAAGCGGCACGCGACGGCGAGCGCCCAGCGCTGCTCGAGAGCGCGGATTTGCTGTTCGAATACGTCGACCGGGTGTCGCACATCTTCTCTGACGTCTACGCGGCCGCGCCGGTCGACTCCGAGGAGCAGACGGCCCGTGCGGTGCTCGATCGGGTCGGGCGCGACGAGCCACCGCGCGCCGAGGATCACCGGTTCGCCGAGGCGATCAAGTTCGAGCTCGACGGTGCCAGCTACCCGTTCGTGATCGCTCTGCCAGGCGGCGCCGCCAAGGACCACACGGCGCTGGCCGCACAGCTGCGGTCGCAGCAGATGCTCGCCGCCGCCGAGGGGCGGCGGATCGTCGGCTTCGCGCTCGATCGGGCGGCATGGCGGGGGATCGCAATCGACCCCAAGGCGGTGATTGCCGTCGGAGGTGCGGCGATCCGCCAGGAGCGCGGCCGCGCCATCGACGAGCTGCGAATGGCCGTCGACGCGGCGCTGGCGCGGGGACGCAGGGGGCTCATCGATCAGGGCGAGCTGCTCGGAGAGCAGCTGCTGCTCGGGGCTCCTCGGCTCGCGCGGCGCCTCCGGGCGCGGCTCTACGGGCCGCTGGAGGAAGGCAATTTCGAACTGGCCCAAACGCTCGACGCACTGATCGAGAACGACTTCGAGCGTGGCGTGACGGCGAATGCGATTCCGGTTCACCGCAACACCCTGCGCGATCGCGTGGGCCGCATTACCGAGTTGACCGGCGTGGACCTGGAGACGGCCGAGGGACGCGCGCTGGCGTGGCTTGCGTGGCTGGCAGGGCGGCTGCGCTAGGGTACCCGCCGGGAGAAGTCGATGTCTCTGCGCGTTGCCCTGATCGTATGCCTGCTGGCGCTGGCCTGGCCGGTGGCCGCCCGGGCTTCGTACGCGCCAGTCGATCAGCCCGGACCGCCGCTGTCCGTTCCGACGGCGACGCTACAGGCCGCATTGGCGTGCGATGGCTCGCTCAGTGGCTCGTCTCGCGAACCGATTTTGCTCGTCCCCGGCACGACGCTCAACCCGCAGTCGGACTTCTCCTGGAACTGGGAGCGCGCGCTTCAGGCGCTGAACTGGCCGTACTGCACGATCGATCTGCCGGGCAACGCCATGGCCGACATCCAGACCGCCGGCGAGTACGTGGTGTACGCGATCCGGACCATGCACGCCGCGTATGGCGGGAAGGTCGACGTGGTCGGCCATTCCCAGGGCGGCATGGTGCCGCGCTGGGCGCTGCGCTTCTGGCCCGACACGCGGTCGATGGTCGACGACCTGGTCGGACTCTCGCCCAGCAATCACGGCACGCTGGATGCGGACGCGATTTGCGTAGTCACCTGCGCCCCGGCGATCTGGCAACAGCGCTCGAGCGCCGCCTTCATCGCCGCGCTCAACTCCTACCAGGAAACTTTTTCCGGCATCTCCTACACCGACATCTACACCAACACCGATGAGGTGGTGGTCCCCAACTTCGGACCGGCAGCCTCCTCGACGCTGCACGGCGGCGGCGAGATAACGAACGTCCCCATCCAGCAGGTCTGCCCGACCGATGTCACCGAGCACATCGGCATCGGGACCTACGACGACACCGCCTTCCAGATCGCGCTCGATGCCCTGACCCATCCCGGGCCAGCCAATCCGGCCCGCGTCCCGCGCTCCGTCTGCACCCAGCCGCTGATGCCCGGCGTGGATCCGACCACCTTCGCGCTGGACTACGCCTCGACGCTGGAGACGATCTCCACGACGCTTGCTACATATCCCCACACGCCCTCAGAGCCGCCGCTTCGCTGCTACGTCACCGCGAGCTGCCAGGGCGAAAGTTCCAGCGCCGGCGGTGCGTAGCCCGGCTGTCGGACGCGACGGCAGACGGGCGTAAAGGAGCTTGGCCCCGCCGGCCAAAGGGGTTGCGTCCGTGTTGACGGTTGATTAGGCCCGCTTCGGGGCCTGGCATCGTGGCCGGTTTGTGAACTACATTTCTCGCGCCGGACAAACCGACTTGGAGGAGGAGGCAGTGCGCAAACCCTTGAGGTCCGTTATGAGTGTCGCCGTAGCCGTGGGTGCGGCGGCGGCGATCGCGGCCTGTGGATCGAGCTCCAAGAGCAGCTCGTCATCGGCTGGAAAACAGGGGGGCACCATCACGATCGCCTCCGGCACGCCGCCGCTGTCAGCCGATCAGGGGCTGGACTTCACGACACAAGGCCAGGAGCTCTATTCGGTAATCAACACCCCGCTTTTGACGTTCGTGCGCGGCGTCGAGGGGACCGCCGGGAGCAAGATCATCCCGGCGCTGGCCCAGAGCCTGCCCACCGTCTCCAACGGCGGTAAGACATACACCTTCAAGCTTCGCTCGGGGCTGCACTATTCCAACGGGCAGCCGATCAAGGCTTCGGACGTCTTGGTTGCGCTCGAGCGTGACCTCAAGATCCCGTGGCAGGCGGCTTCGTTCGTCAGCGCCTACATCGCGGGCGGGATGGCATACGCCAACGGCAAGTCGAACACGATCTCCGGCGTGACGACCGACGACGCTACGGGCACGATCAAGGTCAACCTCGTCGCGCCATTCCAGCCGATCGTCGACATCTTCGCCCTCCCGGGCACGGCACCGGTTCCCCCGTCGACGCCGGCAAAGAACCTGGCGGCCACGGGCACGGTCGGCGATGGCCCCTACATGTGGAGCACGATCACCCCCGGTCACCAGTACACGCTGGTCAGGAACCCGAAGTTCGACGTCCCGGGTATCGCCAAGGGCTACGCCGACAAGATCGTCTACAACGTCAACTCGAACGTGCTGGCGAACGCCGAGGCCGTCTTGAACAACACCGCCGACGTGTTCGACCCCGGCGACTCGCTGCCGTCCTCGATCCTCCAGCAGGTCCAGAGCACGGCATCCGACCGCTACAAGGCCGAGCCGCTCAACTCGAGCTGGTACTTCTTCTTCGCGGTCAACAAGAAGCCGTTCAACAACATCTACGCCCGACAGGCGGTCCTGGCGGCGATGGACGACCGGGCGCTGTCGCGGGTCGACTCTGGATTCCAGACCCCCGACTGTCACCTGATCCCGTTCGGGATCGTTGGGCACTCTGACCCGTCGTCGTGCACGGCGCTGATCGGCCACGACCCGAACGGGGCGCCCAACATGACCCTGGCCAAGCAGCTGATGGCGAAGTCGGGCATGACCGGACAGCCGGTGACCGTGTACGGCGAGGAGCGCAGCCCGCGCAGGCAGTACCTCGACTACATCAGCGGCGTGCTGAACTCGCTCGGGTTCAAGGCCTCGGAGAAGGTCGTCAACTCCGGCGTCTACTTCACCACGATCGGGGCTCCGAGCCTCCATCCGCAGTTCGGCTTCGCGGACTGGAACCAGGACTTCCCGAACCCGTGGGACTTCATGCAGCTGTTCGCGGGCAACGCGGGCTCGAGCCTCAACTATGGCTACGTCAACGACCCGCACTACGACCAGATGCTGAACACGCTCGATCAGAAGGACCCGAGCTCGGTCGCCAGCCAGTGGCAGGCGCTCGACAACTACGCCGTGGGCAAGGCGTACTACTCCGTGTTCGGCCACGAAGCCAAGCCGAAGTTCTACTCGAACAGGTTGAACTTCCAAAAGGGAGCGCTGTCGGTCGAATACCTGACGGACCTGACGAGCCTGCAGCTCAAGTAACAAGGCGCTCGAGCCGGGAGGGCGTGCCCGCGCCCTCCCGGCTCCGCCTGTTGCGCACAGCGATAAGCTCCGCCGCACGCGATGTCCTCAGAGGCCTCTCCCCGCTCCACTCCCGCGGACACGGAGTCGCCGGTAAAGGACGCCGCGGGCGGCGACGGCTCAGCGGTCGCCGCCGAGACGCCGGCCGGGTGGCCTCCTTCCGCGGATGGCGGAGCTCCGACGGTCGGCGTCGGCCCCTACCAGCTGGCGCTGCGCCGCCTGCGTCGCAACAAGGTGGCGCTGGGGTTTTTCGGACTGTTCGTGCTGATCGTCGTGATTTGCATCCTGGCGCCGGTCTACTCCCACAACATCGCCCACATCGGGCCCAACACCGAGAACATCACGGGCACGGTCGGCGGCAAGGACATCGTCTCCCCGAGCGGCGTGCCGATCGGGCCAACGTGGGGCAGCCGCTACTTCTTTGGCGCCGACGAGAGCGGGCGTGACCTGGCGGTTCGCCTGCTCTACGGGGGGCGCACCTCGCTTGAGATCGGGGGGATCGCGACCGCCGTCATCCTCGTCTTCGGCACGCTGATCGGGCTGCTGGCCGGCTACTTCCGGGGGATCGTCGACACGGTGCTGCGACCGCTGATGGAGCTCATCTGGTCGTTCCCGCCGGTGATCCTGGGCGTGGCGGTGGGCACCGCCTTGGCGTTCGGGGGGATTGGGCCCATCAAGGGCAACTCGATCCTGATTCCGGCGTTCATCATCGGCATCATCTACATCCCGTATCTGGGCAAGCCGATCCGCGGCGAGGCGATCAGGCTGAGAGAGCAGGACTTCGTAGATGCGGCCCGCGTCCAGGGCATGGGTCCCTGGCGCATCATGATCTCGGAGGTCCTGCCCAATGCGGCCTCGACGATCATCGTGTTCGCGCCGTTGATGCTGGCCAACGCGATCCTGCTCGAGGCCTACCTGTCGTTCCTGGGGGCCGGGGTCCAGGCCCCGAACGCCTCCTGGGGGACGCTGATCTCCGACGGGATCCAATACATCCAGACCACTCCCACGTTCTCGCTGATCCCGGGCGCAATGCTGGTGCTTGCGGTGCTCAGCATCAACGTGCTGGGCGACGGCGTGCGCGACGCGCTCGACCCCCGCGCCCAGGTGCGGATCAAGACCTGATGACCCGCTTCATCGTCCGCCGAATGCTCTCGGCGATCGCGCTGCTGTTCGCCGTCTCGGTGGTGGTGTTCGGGATCTTCGAGATCATCCCCAGCTACGACCCGGCGCGGGCGATCGCCGGGCGCAACGCAAACCAGACCACCGTCGACACGGTCAGCCACAAGTTCGGCTTCGACAAGCCGTTCTACGTGCAGTACGCCAGGACGATGAAGCTGATCTTCACCGGGCAGGTGATCGACTACCAGGACGATCTGAATGTCGTCGACCAGTTCCGTACGAAGTTCCCGGTGACGCTCTCCCTGGTCATTCCCGCCGCGATTCTGTGGCTCGCGGTGTCGCTCGTGCTGGGTTCGATCAGCGCCGTGCGCGCCGGACGATTAGCGGACCGGGCGCTGATGGTGGCTGCCATCGTGGGGGTGTCGATCCCAGTGTTCCTGCTGGCCGCGCTGCTGCTCTACCTGTTCGCGTTCAAGCTGAGCATCTTTCCCAACACCGGCTACAGCGGGCTCAGCAATCCCGCGCAGTGGGCCTACCACCTGATCCTGCCGTGGATCGCGATCGCGGTTCTGTTCATCGGCTTTTATTCCCGTGTCCTGCGCTCCAACGTGCTGGACGTGATCAACCAGGACTTCGTCCGCACGGCACGGGCCAAGGGCCTCTCGCAGCGCCGGGTGTTCCTGCACCACGTGCTGCGCAACTCGCTGATGCCGATCATCACCATGTTCGGGCTGGACTTCGCCACGCTGCTGGGCGGCGCGGCCCTCGTCACCGAGACCGTCTTTAACCTCCCGGGCATCGGCCAGTACCAGGCCGAGGCGATCAGAAACCTGGACGTGCCCCCGATCCTTGTGGGGGCGATGTTCACCGGGTTCTTCGTCGTGCTATTCGGCGCGCTGGTGGATGTGTTCTACGCCGTGCTCGATCCTCGAATCAGGCTCAGCGGGTGATGGCAGAGCGGTTGCTGACAGTCGAGGACCTGCAGGTCTCATTCGCCACCGAGGACGGGATCGTGCGCGCCGTCGACGGCGTTTCGTTCTCGCTCGACCGCGGCGAGGTGGTGGCGATCGTCGGCGAGTCGGGGTCCGGCAAATCGGTCACGGTCATGACCCTGATGGGCCTGACCCGATCGCCCAACTCGCGCTTCGGCGGCTCGGCCAAGCTCCGCGAGCAGGAGCTGGTGACGGCCTCGGAGGAACGGCTTCAGCGGATCCGTGGCGCGGAGATCGCGATGATCTTCCAGGATCCGATCTCGTCGCTCAGCCCCGTGCACAAGATCGGCGATCAGATCATTGAGCAGATCCAGGCGCACGAGCAGATCGAAAAGGCGGCGGCGCTGGACCGGGCCGTGGAGCTGATGGAGCGCGTGGGCATCCCCAATGCCCGCGGCCGGGTGGGCGCATACCCGCACGAGTTCTCGGGCGGCATGCGCCAGCGGGTGATGATCGCCATGGCACTGTCGCTGTCACCCAGCGTGCTGATCGCCGATGAGCCGACGACCGCGCTCGACGTCACCGTGCAGGCACAGATCCTGCGCGAGATCAAGCAGCTCAGCCAGGAGAGCGACAGCGGCGTCATCTTCGTCACTCACGACCTGGGGGTCGTGGCCGACATCGCCGATCGCGTGCTCGTGATGTACGCCGGGCGAGTCGTGGAGCAGGGGACGCTCGATGAGCTGTTCTACGACCCTCAGCACCCTTACACCTGGGGTCTGCTGGGCTCGGTGACCCGCATGGATCGAGAGCCGCCGAAGCGGCTGCCGGCGATCCCCGGCGCGCCGCCGTCGCTGGTCAACCCGCCGCAGGGCTGCCACTTCAGCCCCCGCTGCCCGCACGCCTTCGATCGCTGCGCGGAGGTGCCGGCGCTCGAAGCGCGACTGAGCGATGCGCCCGCGCACGTGGACCGCTGCTGGCTCGAGCCCGCCGACAAGCGGGCCCGGCGCGAAGTTGCCGGGCGCATCGGCCTGGGCAAGGGGACGGTGGCGGCGTGAGCGCCGAACCGGGCGGTGAAGCGGGCACCACGAGCGGCGGCGGCGAGGACCTGCGCGATGCTGAACAGATGCTGACGGGGACCGGCCAGCCGCTCGTCGAGACCGAGCACCTCAAGCTCTATTTCCCGGTCAAGAAGGGTGTGCTAGTGGACCGGACGATCGGCCAGGTCCATGCCGTGGATGATGTGTCGCTGGCCTTACGAGAGGGGGAGACACTGGGCGTCGTCGGCGAGTCGGGCTGTGGCAAGAGCACGCTCGCCCGCTCCGTCGTACGGCTGCTTGAGCCTACGGCCGGCACGCTCCGGTTCCGCGGTCAGGACATCACGCACCTCGGCCGCCGCGCGCTGACGCCGGTTCATCGTCAGGTTCAGATCGTCTTTCAGGACCCGGTCTCCTCGCTCAACCCGCGCAAGCGGGTCGGGCAGATCGTGGGCACGCCGATGAAGCTGCACGGCGTGGAGGGCGTGGGCCAGCGGGTGGCGGAGCTGCTCGAGCGCGTGGGCCTAAACCCGGAGCACATCAACCGCTTCCCGCACGAGTTCTCCGGCGGACAACGCCAGCGGATCGGCGTGGCTCGGGCGCTTGCCGTAAACCCGCGGCTAATCGTGCTGGATGAGCCGGTCTCCGCGCTCGACGTCTCGATCCAGGCGCAGGTGGTCAACCTGCTCGATGACCTCCAGGACGACTTCGGGCTCTCGTATATGTTCATCGCCCACGACCTCGCGGTCGTGCGGCATGTCTCAGACCGGATCGCGGTCATGTATCTGGGGAAGATCGTCGAGCTCGCTCCCGCTCGGGAGCTGTACGCCAAGCCGATCCATCCGTACACCGAGGCGCTGCTGTCAGCGATCCCGATTCCGGACCCCGAGGAGAACCGGGGCCGTGAGCGCCTGGTCGTCGGCGGCGAGCCGCCGAACCCGGTGGCGCCCCCGCCGGGGTGCCGGTTCCACACCCGCTGCCCTCGGGCCACCGACGTATGCAAGACGGTCGAACCGCCGCTGGCCGAGTATCCCGGCGGCCATCTGGCCGCGTGCCACCACCCGATGAACGTCGAGTCCGGCGAGCTGGTTGGCGTCACCCGCTCGCCCCTGAGCCCGCTCAGCTCCGCAGGCCTGTTGCCGAACGGAAACGAGGTGCCGGTGGAGTCCGCGGGGTCAGACGGCGTGGCCAAGGACGGCGCGCGCCCGCGACGCAGGCTGCCCTGGCAACGGCAGCCGGCATAAAGAGAATGCGGGGCGTCGCGGTGCTCGCGCTGTGCGGCGCGGCGCTCATCGCCGGCTGCGGAGGCTCCTCCAGCCACAAGCAGCCCGGGGCGCCCACACGCCAGTCGGCTTCGCTTGTCTGCACGGCCGCCGGTCGTGGGGCCGCCGGCCCGCTGGGTACCTCGCCCGCCGTGCGCATCACGGACTCGGACCCCTCGAACATCGAGTGTCTGATTTCAGGAAAGGGGATGAATGCCGATGTCGTCGCGCAGGCCTCGCCGGTGGCCTGGACGGAGTACGACACGACCTACTCTCATTTCGCACAGGCCTTCGGGCCGAGCAGCGTCCACCAGTCCTCGGAGCTGCCGCACCCAGTTCCCAACCTGAGCGGTAACGCGATTTGGATACCGGCGCAGGCCGAGCTGATAGCGACCAACGGGACGCAGTCGAGCGGCGGCAGCTACGTGACGGTGAAGGTGACCGGCGCGCACCGGCTGCCACCGGGCACCAGTGCCGACGAGTGGGCCGGTTCGATCGCCAAAGCCACGCTGCGCACCGCGCCACGAGGCGGAAGCCCGGGGCCGCCGCCGAGCTAGTGTCAGCCGCACCGTGAGCCGGCTTGGCCCCAGACAGAGCGAGACTGACGTCGAGCCGCTTGGACTGCTGCTGTTGCCCTGCCGGCTGGAGGACTTCGACTACGAGGCCCATGCCCGGTACCTGCTGGCGATCCCGCGCGTGCTGGCAATCGAGCCCTCGCGCTTTCGCGCTCCGCGGATGATGCGCGACTCCGTCGCCGTGCGCCAGGCGAGGAGGCTCCGGTTCCCGGGCGAGCCACGGGCGCTGGTGCTTTATGACCCGCGTCAGTACCCGCTGGCGCGGACGCTGCTAGCGCGCTACGAGGGTGCGGAGCTGTGGTACGCCCGCTCGCGGGCGGCCTCACCGCAAGCCGCGCAGGGCGACGATCGGGCGGACCTGCAGAGCCTCGACGAGCTGGCCCGGGAACGGGCCAGCGAGGTTGAAGCGCTGACAGAAGAATCGATGGCCGGCGTGGTGGGCGAGGAACTGCGAGCCCGCCTCGTGCAGCTGGGGATCATCAGCCAGCGGGCATTCGTACCAGGCGCCCGGGTACACGTCCGCTGAGCGCGTCGCACGCGGCCTAAGTGCCTTCTCAGACGAGGTAAGGCCCCGAGCGCTTAGAAGACGCTCCTTTCTTCCGATGTGCGCTACGGAGGCGTAGTCCAAGCTCTTCGCACGGCAAGTGGAACATGAGAGGAGCCCGAAATGCATCCCACCATCACATCGGTTATTGCCGCGGAACGAAGCCAAGACCTCCTGCGGCGCGCCAGGCGCGTGGGTCTGGCGGAGCCTCCGATCGGCGACGGCCGCTCGCCGCGGTTCCGCCACCCTCTGAGCGGTTCGCTAAGGCGCCAGTTGCGGCGCGTCAGCTTTGCTCGCTAGGAATCCGTGAGGCGAACCGACGAGGTCGGGACCGACCGTGAATCCGCCGAGCTCCCAGGCGATACTTGGCGCATGCGCGCGAGGCTCACGAGCAGTCGGTTCGTCGGACGGATCGGGGAGCTCGCGGAGCTCGAGCTCGCGGTGCGCGAGACCGCGGGCGGCACGCCTGTAGTCGTACTCCTCGGCGGCGAGTCGGGCGTGGGGAAGACCCGGCTGATCGGGGAGCTCGAGCGGCGCCTGGCCGCCGCGGATAACCCGACGCTCATGCTGCGCGGAGAGAGCATCGAGCAACGGGACGGCGAGCTTCCCTACGCCCCACTGCTCGGGGCCCTCCGGCCACTGGTGCGTGAGCGCCACCCGGCGCTGGAGCAGCTAAGCCAGGTGAGCCGAGCCGATCTGGCGACGCTGCTGCCCGCGCTGGGCGGCGGCGGAGCGCTGCGCCATGACGGCGACGACCCCAGCGGTCAGATGCGCCTGTTCGAGGCGCTGCTCGAATTGCTCGATCTGCTTGGGGGCACTCAGCCCGTGGTGCTGGTGCTGGAGGACATGCACTGGGCCGATCGCTCGACGCGGGCGTTCGCCTCGTTCCTGTCTCGCGGTCTGCGTGCGGAGCGCGTGGCCCTGATCCTGACTTACCGGACCGACGAGCTGCACAGGCGCCATCCCCTGTTGCCGCTGCTCGCAGAGCTGGAGCGTTTGGAGCGAACGCGCCGGGTCGTCCTGTCGCCGTTTGAGCGGCACGAGCTGGCCGAGGCGCTCGAGGACATACTCGGCGATGCGCCGACCGGGCAGCTCGTAGATCGCCTATTCGCCCGCAGCGAAGGCAACCCGCTGTACATCGAGGAGCTGCTGGCGGCTGGCCTGGACGGTCGCGGCGGTGCCCCCGACAGCCTGCGCCACGCGTTCATGCTCCGCATCGAGCGCATGTCCGATGACGCCCAGCGCGTGGCGCGGGTGGTGGCCGTCGGTAGACGGCTTGACGACGTCACGATCGGCCAGGTGGCCGGGCTGGAGGCCGACCGTCTTCAGGCCGCGCTGCGCGATGCCGTGTCGGAGCAGGTGCTGATCGCCGGCGCGGACGACCGCTTCACCTTCCGGCATGCGTTGCTGCGTGAGGCGCTCTACGAGGATCTGCTTCCGGGCGAGCGCGCGGACCTCCACCTCGTGCTGGCCCGCCTGTTGGAGAAGGCCTGCGAACAGCGAGACGACCTCGAGCTGGAGCGCACTACGGCCATAGCCAGTCACTTCGCCGCGGCCGGGGCACAGCGAGCGGCGCTGAAAGCGACAGTCCGCGCGGCGAGCGCGGCTGAACAGGTGCACGCCTTTGGTGAGGCGGCGGATCTGGCCGAGCGGGCGCTCGAGGTGTGGCCGCGGGTCGATGATCCCGAGGGACTTGTGGAGATGGACCATGTGGCGCTCCTCGAGATGGCGGCTGCCGCGCACGGGCAGGACGGTCACCACACGCGGGCCGAAGCGCTGTCGCGGGAGGCTTTGCGCGAGCTGGAGCCGACGGCCGATGCCAGCCGCTACTCGGGGCTCCTCGGGCGGCTGGCCCGAACCGAGTGGGCGCTCAACCGTGGGCTGGAGGCGATCCAGACCGCTGAGCAGGCGCTCGAGCTTCTGCCGGGCGACGACCGCAGTCTGGAGCGGGCTCGGCTGCTTTCCTGGCTGGCGCGCACGCGCTACTTGCGCGGAAGGTTCCGTGAGGCGATTCGCGATGGGGAGCAGGCACTCGAGCTGGCGGTGGAGGCGGGGCATCCCGCGGCCGAAGCCGAGACGCTGAACACGTTGGGGATGGCGATGATCGCGCTCGGACAGGTCGACGAAGGCGTGACACGGATGCAGCGCACGATCGAACTCGCGCGGGAGACGAACGACCTCGACACGATCACCTACGGCTACACGAACCTGGCCGAGATGCTCTATCTCGCCGGGCGAACGATGGACGGATTGCGCGTCGTGCAGGAGGGACTCGAGGCCGTGCCCCAGCGCTTGCGGGCGGACCACGACTGGGTTTCGCTGACGCTCTCGGAGCTGGCCTTCGAATCCGGCGACTGGGAGACCGCCCGCAGGCACCTGGCGCCCACGCCCGCATGGCTGACCGGTAGGCAGCTGATCTTCCACCAGCTGCGTGCGGCCGACCAGGGGCTCGGCGAAGGCGACCTCGAAGCCGCGGACTCCGCGCTCGAATCGGTGGAGCAGCTCGTCGCCGCCTCGTCGGAACCACAGTGGATCGGCCTCTTTGGATCGCTACGAGGCGAGTTGCGTCGCCGCCAGCGCGACCTTCTCGGCGCGCGTGCAGCGGTCCAGGGCGCGCTCGACCGCATCGAGCTCTGTACCGATGACGTGATGCGAATCGCGCGGGTGACGGCGATCGGGATGGTGATCGAGGCCGACATCGCCCAGCGGGCGCGCGATCTGCGCGAGAAGGCACAGGAGCGTGATGCGCTGGCCCGGGCGCGGATCCACGCGCAGCGGCTGCGCGCGGCGGCGCATGACGGCGGTCCAGTCGAGCGCGCGTGGCTGTTGCGGGGGCAGGCGGAGCTGGAGCGCGCGCGGGGTCGCAGCGACGGCCAGCAGTGGCTACGCGCGGCTGCCGCCTGGGATGAGCTCGCGAGGCCTTACGGGGCGACGATCGCGCGCTGGCGCGCGGCCGAGGCATTGGTGGAGGCTGACAAGCGGGAAACCGCAGCCGACGTCCTGCGCGCTGCCCTGCAGACGGCTCGGCGCCTGGGATCGCGCTGGTTGGACGAAGAGCTCACGAACCTCGCCGGCCGCGCACGGCTCGAGGCCGCGCCGCCCGGCATCGGAGACGGCAAGCCCGACCAGCCGCTCGCACAGTCGGCCGCCGACGACCCGTTCGGCCTCACGCCGCGCGAGCGGCAGGTGCTGGCGCTGATCGCTGAAGGGGCGACCAATCGCCAGATCGGGCAGGCGCTCTACATGGCCGAGAAGACGGCGAGCGTCCATGTCTCGCGAATCCTCTCCAAGCTCGGCGTCGCTAGCCGAACGCAGGCAGCGGCCGTGGCCCACCGGCAGCATCTGGATTGAGCAGGCCCGTCGTACCGCCCGCCAGCAGGTCCAGAACCGCGCGCGCCGGGCGCTCGAGGTCGTCGAGGGCGCCGGCCAGAGCTGCTCCCGCCAGCTGGTCAACCTTGGCGCTCAGCGCCTCGCCGTCCATCGGACGCTGAGGAGAGCCCAGCGCGGCGGTGACACGGAACTGCTCGCCGCCTGTGAACAGCACCGCCTCGGACTCGGCCAACTTCGCATCGCTGTTGACCCGCACGTGGTCGGCCATCTGCGCCACTCCCTCGTCGATACCCGCGAAGCTCTCGATGCGCGGCGCGCCACGGATGATCGTGTACGCCACGAGGTACGGAATCGAGAACTTGGCTTGTAAGCCGTCCGCCGGCCGCGGGCCGTAGGCCGCCGCCCGCTGCGAGACAGGATGCACGGCGACTGCGATCGGCGCCCCGGGCTGCATCCCCTCGGCTCTGGCGCGCTCCGCGGCCTCGATCGCGCTGTGGGTCTGCAGGCAACAAGGCCAGGCCTTGATCCAGTTGTGCCTGATCGCGTCCTCGCCATCCGCCTGCGTCTCCCGATAGCTCGCCCCGAAGACGGCTTCGAAGCCGCCGGCGCCGCCGGCAACCCGCTGCGGCGAAACGCTGGCGCCATGAGCAGCGAGCCGTGCGGCTACAACCCCGCTCGAGGCGGCCATTCCCACCTGGAGCGCCTTACCGTCCGAGCCAAAGGCGGCCTGAAGACCCGCCGCCCGCAGCAGCGAGATCGCCGCGGCCGTTTCTCGCTCCGCGCCCAGAAGGCAGGCCGCGGCCGTGGCAGCGCCGACGACGCCGCATACGGCCGTGGGGTGCCAGCCGCCCTCGTACAAGGCCGGGTGCGAGGCCCTGGCCATAGCGCCCATCGCCTCGAAGCCCTCCGCGTAGGCTTGGAGCATCTCGCCGACGCTGACGTCGAGTCCGGCGGCGGTGATGAGCGCGGCGGGCGCGGTGGGGGCGCTCAAATGCGCGAGGCCAGGCGCGTACGTGTCGTCGAAGTCGAGGACGTGGCCCGCCGTGCCGAGCGCGAGTACGGGGTCACCCGTCGCGCGGGCGGCGCGCGCCGCGGGCTGATCCAGGCCTCCCTTCGCGCACGCCAGCCAGTCGAGAAAAGCGGCGGTGTACCGATCGCGGTAAGGCCCATCGAACATGCGCCCTAGTCAACCACCAGCGCGCTCCTCGGCCGCGGCAGCCACGAGCGGTCCGGTTCGTGGAGGCACCTGGCGCGAGAGCACGATGTAGCTCGTGCAACGCCGGATGGCGGGCGTCGAGAGCAGTCGGTTGACGACCTCCTGGAGGTGCTCGGTGTCGCGTGCCACGACCCGGCAGATCAGATCTTGGGGCCCCGACACGCCATCCGCCTCCAGCACCTCGGGCATCGCCCGCATCATCCCAACCGCTTCGGCGATCCTTCCCTGGGCCAGCTCGATCAACATGAACGCGGAGATCGAGTAGCCAAGCGCCTGGGGGTCGATCTCCGGTCCGTGGCCGGTGATCACGCCGCTGTTCTCGAGCTTGGCCAGCCGCGCCTGGACCGTCCCCCGGGCCACCTGCAGCTGGCGCGCGGCCTCGAGCAGGCTCACGCGGGGGTTGTCCCGCAGATAGGCGATCAGCCGAGCATCGAGTTGATCGATTTTGGGCAATCTGTCTAGCAGATTACCGCCTTATGCCCCGATATAGACCAGATTGACCGTCAGATCTGGTCAGACTTGCAAGAAAGACGA
Source organism: uncultured Actinomycetes bacterium (assembly GCA_963822735.1). Lineage (GTDB taxonomy): Bacteria > Actinomycetota > Thermoleophilia > Solirubrobacterales > Solirubrobacteraceae > Palsa-465. The sequence goes on along the minus strand of CAWGIU010000002.1, from coordinate 113,197 downwards.
GAAAGTGCTAAAGGTCTGTTCAGCTAGATGCACGAGCAGGGACAGATTTACACGCGGGTCACCACCAACGAAGCAGGTTTTCGATGACTGCGCTTGCATCAGAGCCCGTGCTGGACAGCCGCTACGAAGAGGTACGAAGAAGTCGCGGTCCTCGATCCGGTCTGGAGATGGCGATCGCCGTGCATCGCACCGTCGGCGGCCGGTCGCTGGGCGGCTGTCGGATCGAGCCCTATGACAGCGCGAAGGACGCGGTCGAGGACGTCAAGCGCCTGGCGCGCTCGATGACCTTCAAGGCCGCGGTGGCCGGGCTGGGCCTGGGTGGCGGCAAGGGGGTCATCGCCATGCCCCCCGGGGCTCCGCCGGACCGAGAGTTGCGCCAGCGCGCGCTGCATGACTTCGCCGACCTGGTCGAGTCCCTGGAGGGGCGCTACATCACCGCGCAGGATGCCGGCACGTCGCTGGAGGACATCTCCTACATCGGCTCGTTCACCAACTACATCACCGGGCGGCCCGTGAGCGAGGGCGGTGCCGGCGATCCCAGCCCCTACACGGCGCACGGCATCGAGGTAGCGATTCAGGCTGCGCTTCGCGGTCCGCTCGCCGAGCGGCACGTCGTCATCCTGGGGCTGGGCCATGTCGGCTCGGAGCTGGCCCTGAGGTTGCACGCCGCCGGTAGCCGTCTGACGCTCAGCGACATCGATCCCGGCAAGCGCGCGCTGGCAGACCGTCTTGAGGCCACCTGGTGCGCCCCGGAGCAGGCGCTGGTCACCGAGGCTGATGTGTTCGCCCCATGTGCGCTGGGCGGCGTACTGGGCCCAGACGAGATCGCTGCGCTGCGGGTGCCGATCGTGGCCGGCGCGGCCAACAATCAGCTGGCCAATGACGAGGGCGCCGAACAGTTGCGCCAGCGAGGCGTCGTCTGGGCACCGGACTTCGTAATCAACGCCGGCGGCCTGATCGCCGTGTCGGACGAGCTACACGGATTCAGCCGCGCCCGCGTCGAGCGCTCGATCGGGCGCATCGGCGACACGCTGGAAGAGATCTTCGCCCGCGCGGCCAGCGAGGACACCAACACGCTGATCGCCGCCCAGGAGCTGGCGGTGGAGCGCTCGGGGACGCTGAATCACGACGCCGACTGAGGCGGTCGGCTACCGCGCCGTCCTGCGATGGTGCGAGCGAACGGGGGAGCAGGAAGCAGGCTGATCGCTGGGCGGGTCCTGCGCGAGCGCCGCTTCGACCGCCTGCAGCTGACGGCTTGGACGTGGTGCCTGCCGGCTTCGGCGTGAGTGCTTGGGAATACGCATCTCGCTGCCGCTCTGGCTGTAGAGGTTGTCGTAGCTGAGGACGCTCGCCACGCCGCCGATGACGCCGACCACGACGACGGCGACCATCACGTACATCACCATCGGTGGGCCTCCCGGTCGGTCGGGGGTCTGTTCGTTTCCGCTCTCTGCTCGCGTGTCCGAACCGGGCTGCGCACACGGCGATGGGTGCGGCTAGGCATCTGTGGCGGCTGCGCTCGCATCTCGGCGACTGTGCTGCCGCGTGATCTGAGCTCAGCCTCCGCACTCTCTGCGAGCCACAGTCCGACGGCCTTGGCCGGCCGGGGGTATCCGACCTCCTTCAGCTCACTGACCGCCTCGTCGAAGTGCCACTGGAGATGCTTGAGCCGGGGGAACCGCCGCGCGACGTCGCGCTCCACGCCTCGGCGCCAGCGTTGCCAGAGCCAGAACCGCAGCCACCCGAAGTGGAAGGAGTCAGGCGCGAGCTCGCGCAATGTGACGCCCACGGCGCAGCCACGGGAGCTCTGGCTGCGGAACAGAACGCCCGGTGCGAGATCGTCAGCGTGCTCCCGCAGCCCCCGGGCCATGGCACGCAACAGCTCGTCTGGGAGATGCGCAAGCGCCCGCCGCGCGCCAGCCGCCAGCGCCGCGCTCATGCCGGGAGGCGGTGGGACCAGAACCGAGGGACGAGCAGTGGTGCCTGTGCCCATGCTCAGCATTATGGCTCCGAGGGCCGGCGGCGTGAGGATGCCAGCAGCGCCAGCATCTGGTACGCGATCGCCGCGGCGTGCAGCGCGGTGATCTGCCCTGGACCGTCGTAGGGCGGCGAGACCTCGACGACGTCGAAGCCGCTGAAGCCGATGCCTGCAAGCGACCGCAGGTAGCACAGCGCTTCCGCCGGGTGGAGGCCGGCTACTTCGGGCGTTCCCGTGCCGGGAGCGAAGGCCGGATCCAGGACGTCGAGATCGAACGACAGGTGCACCGGGCCGTCACCGACACGGGCCTTCACGCGCGCGGCGTACTCCTGCGGGGAGAGCATCCGCAGCTCGGAATCGGCGATCACGGCGAAGCCAAGCTCGCTCGGCGCGTCGAGGTCTGCGCGCGAATAGAGCGGACCCCGCATGCCCGCCAGCAGCGAGCGCGAACTGTCGATCACCCCTTCTTCGACCGCGCGCCGGAACGGAGTTCCGTGAAAGTACCGCTCGCCGTAGTAGTGATCCCATACGTCGGCGTGCGCGTCGAGCAGGACGACCGCGGGCGGCCCGTTGACCGCGGCCTGGGCGCGGAGCTCTCCCAGCACGAGCGAGTGATCGCCTCCCAGCACCAAGGGGACGATGCGGGCCTCGAGCAGCGGCCTCAGTGCGGCATCGATCTGCCCCGTCGTGCGCAGCGCGTTGCCGGGGGTCACCTGGAGATCGCCGGCGTCGACGACGTTCAACGTCTCGAACACGTTCACGTCCAGCCCCGGGTCGTAGGGTCTGAGCAGCGCCGAGGCCGAGCGGATCGCCTCCGGGCCGAAACGCGCGCCCGGACGGAAGCTGGTGGCGGTGTCGAACGGGGCTCCCACGACGGCGGCATCGATGCCCGCCGACCCGGTCAGGCCCCCGATGTCCACGTGGGGCAGCCTGGCGAAGGTACGAATGCCGGCGTAGCGGGGCGAGACGCTCGCGTCTGGGGGGACGTATCCGCTCACGCCAGAACTGTAGGGAGGCTCAGGCCGATCCCTGCGGCGCGCGCGCGACCCCGGCGGCTACCGGGGTGGCGTAGAAAGCGGCCAGCGCGGCGCAGATCGCGAGCGTCACGTATGCCGATACGGGGGCGAGCGCGGTAGCGACCACATAGGGCGGCAGTCCAGAAATGCTGCGCGCGAGGATTCTGCGGCGCTCGGCGAGCGGGAGCTCGGCTCGCATGCGATGTGGTTTGCGCAGCAGGATGTGCCGGTTCAGTGTGGCGAAGGCGATCGACATCAGAAGAAACGAGCCGGCATACACGGCAGCCGCCAGGCCCTCGCCGCTTCCTCGCTTCAGGTACGTCGCCAGCAGATTGGTGCTGAACGGAAGCACGCCGATCGTCAGCAACAGCAAGAGGTTCAGCATCAGAATTGGGTGATCGGCGTCGCGCAGCCGGCCGATCATCACGTGGTGGTTGATCCAGATGATCCCGATCGTGATGAACGAGACCACGTATGCGGCATAGACCTGCCACTGCGCAACCAGCGCGTGCCCCAACGTGTGGCCTGAAAGCTTGTCCGGCTGCGGCACGGCGATGCCCAGCGCAAGCAGCGTGACCGCCACGGCGATCACCCCGTCGGAGAAAGCCTCTAGGCGGCCGGTGCTCACGGGGAGTGGTTCGATGGCCGCGTTCGATCGCCTGCGGCGACGCTCATAAGGTCCTATTCGGAATTTCCTAGAGGTCTCTTCGCCCGTTCCGAAGCTTTTCTAATGACGCGCTCCCAGACTCGTTGTCATGCGATCAATACTTTTGGCAACAACTTTGGGCGTCGCTTCCCTGGGTGTCTTCGCCGCTATCCCTTCGGCCGCAGGAGCCAGCGTTTCCGACCAGCAGGCGACGAGCCAGAACTGGTCCGGCTATGTGGCGGGCAACGCCGCGGGCGGCGGTCACTTCTCCAGCGTCTCCGGAAGCTGGGTCGAGCCATCCGTGAGCTGCGACTCGGGGAGCGGTTACGACGCCTTCTGGGTGGGGCTGGGCGGAACCTCGCAGCAGTCACAGTCACTGGAGCAGGTGGGGACACAGACCGCCTGCAGCGGTTCCACGACGGGACAGGCGCAGCACTCCGCGTGGTATGAGCTCGTGCCCTCCGGTCCCGTGCAGATGAACGTGGCAGTCAAACCAGGCGACCACGTCACGGCCACGGTCAAGGTGAGCGGCACCAACGTGACCGTCGCGCTCGATGACACCACCTCGGGTCAGTCGGCCACCAAGACGCTTCAGATGAGCAACCCTGACACCTCCACCGCGGAGTGGATCGCAGAGGCGCCATCGGCGTGCGACCAGACCGGCGACTGCCAGACGCTACCGCTGGCCAATTTCGGGTCGATCAACTTCACCAACGCGACCGCCACGGCAAATGGCCACACCGGTCCGATCTCCGACTCCAACTGGACGGCCCAGCCGGTGCAGATGGCGTCCGGGTCAGGTTTCGTCTCCTACGACGGAACGTCCCAGGCCGGCGCCTCTCCCGGCGGCGTCGCCGCTGACGGATCCTCGTTCTCCGTCGCTTGGCAGGGCCAGAGCCAAGACAGCGGCTCCGGCGCCGGTGGCCAGGGCTACGGCGACGGCGGCCAGGGCTCCGGCGCCGGTGGCGGCCAGGGCTACGGCGACTGGGCATACGGTTACGGCGGCGGCCAGGGCTACGGCGACGGCGGCCAGGCTACAGGGCTACGGCGACGGCGGCCAGGGCCTTTGGGTCCCGGGCGGCTGGTCAGGGTATTGAGACCGTCCCATACCCTTCCGCGCCGAGCCTGGAGGCCACGTCCTTCGCATGGCCGGCATCGCGACAGACGCGACGATCGCTCCTCCCGAGCCGGTGTAGTTGACGCTCGTGCAGAGGCTTCGTGCCCGCTGCACGAGCGTCACGTGCCGGGGCTCGAGAGCCATCACCCCGCTCCTGAGATCGAAGCTGCCATCGACGGCCCGTCCGAACTCCAGGCGGTCGCCGGCCAGCAGTGCGTTCCGAGCGGAACGCGCCCTGGTAGCCAGCTCGCGCATCGCCTCGGCGACTCCTGACGCCCCGTCGGCGAACCGCGAGCGCAGAGAGGCGTGGACGAGGTGGGAATCCTGTGCGGCCTCGCTCACCCAGGCGACGACGAGCGGCGGTAGCAGCGTGGGATTCAGCCGCTCGTAGTGCTGGCGCCGGCCGAACTCCATGAACGTCAGCCCGCCGTGCGCCTGGGCCACGCGGTCCTGCAAACCCGCGGCGATGCCGAGCTCCTCCGTCTCCACCGCCAGAGCGAACGAGGCCAGGTCCGCCGGGCCGAGCGAAACACCGTGGAGCCGGCAAAGGGCGTGCAACGTGGCGATGACGATCGCGCTCGAGCCACCCAGACCCACCCCGCGCGGGATTTCGGTTCGCCACCGCACGGCCGTGGATTGCGCCGCGGGCGCAAGCTCCCGCGCGAAGCGCTCGGTGGCCGCCGAGACCAGCGCGCTCGGCGGGTCGACCTGCGGTCTCCGCGACGGAACCGCCACCGCTTCCGCCGCCAACGCATCGACGGTGACCGCGAGCACCGCACCGCCGTAGCCGTCAGACGGATTGCCGGCCAGCGCCGCCCGGGCGCTCGCCCTGCCCCGCGCCGCTGCCGGACCGCCCGCCACCGGGACTAGCCGTCGAGCAGGGCGCGAGCCCGATCTCGTAGCGTCCGTCCAAACCGGGGGTCGCGCAGGGCGAACTCCAGGAACGCCGCGCAGTAGCCCTCCGGGGAGCCGATGTCATGCCGCCGCTGTCCGGGCGCCAGCGGGACGGCCGCGATCCGGCCGCCCTCCTTCAGCACGCGCCGCAATGCGTCGGTGAGCTGCACCTCGCCGGAGGCGTCCGGGCCGAGGCCGCGCAGGGCCTCGAACACAGCGGGGCCGAGCACGTAGCGCCCCATCATCGCCGTCCGGCTCATCACGACATCCGGCAGTGGCTTCTCGACCAGGTCGGTGACCTCGCCATGCTCGATGACGACGATTCCTCGGCGGGTCACCTCGTCGTCCGGAACGGGCGCCACCGCCAGCGTCGCGTCGTAGCCGCCGCTCTCGAAGGCCTCGGTCAGCCGGGGGACGATGCCCGGCGGATCGATCACGCCGTCCCCCAGTGCCACGACCACGCCTTCGTTGGCGACGCCGTCTGCTTGGCGAACCGCGTCACCGAGCCCGGCAGGGCTCGGCTGACGCGTATAAAAGAACTTGAGCTCCGAGTCGGGTTCGTCGAAGTGATCCTCGATCGCGCGCTTGCCCGCCCCGGTGATGAACACGATGCGCCTGATGCCGGCCGCCCCGAGTTCCTCGGCCACGTACTGAACGACGGGCTTGTCGAGCAGCGGCAGCATCTCCTTGGGCTGGGAACGGGTGGCCGGGAGCATGCGGGTGCCCAGGCCCGCGACGGGGACGATCGCGTCGGTGATCACGCCGCGATCGTAGTGTCAGCGAGGAGTACCTAGGCGCCGGGTTCCATCGCGATCGGCGCATGCAGGCGCTCGGCGCGACGCTCAACCACCCGCGCCACGAGCAGGCTGAACTCATAGAGCAGATAGAGCGGGACCGTCTCGAGCAGCATCGTGACGGCGTCGCCAGGGAGCAGCGCCGCGACCAGAGCGCATGCGGCGACCGCGTAGCGGCGGCTGCGGCGCAGCCTTCGCGTCGAGATCACGCCGGCACGTGTCACCGCGACGATCAGCACCGGCAGCTCAAAGAGCAGCCCCATCGCCAGCAACGTGGTAGCCGCGAACTTGTAGTACTGGCTGGCCTGTACGAGGACGTTGAACTGACTGGAGTTGAAGTTCTGGAAGAAGCGCAGGGCGGCCGGCAGCACGGCGAAGTAGCCGAACGCGACGCCGAGAACGAACAACCCCGGAATCGCCGGCAGCAGAGGGCGGAGCCGGCGGCGGAGGTCGGGCGCCGCGGCCGGGGCGAGAAAACCGTAAGCCTGAAGCAGCAGAACAGGCAGCGAAATGATCAGCGAAAAGATCAGTGTCACGGTGAGGGTGGTCGTGAACGGCTCTCCGATGCCCAGCGTGATCGGCTTATTGCCTGTCGGCGGAATTGAGAGGTGCGCTAGGTCCACACCGAGGCTGCGGCTGACGGCTGCGAGCGTGGTCAGCGGGACGGCGGGCTGCCGAGACCGCTCGAGTGCGCCAACGACTGTCTGCAACTGCTGCGCCACGTCACGGGCGCTGCGCTGCACGGTGTAGGTCGCCCCGAGCGGTCCGTGCCCTGCGCGGACCTGAGCTTGCGTCTGGTGCGCGAGCGGCTTGTTGACCAGCGCCAGCAGCCGGTGGTTCTGCCAGAAGCAGACCGCGAACGCGGCGGCCACCACGGCCAGCGACACCAGGAGCCGCATACGCAGCTCGTCGAGGTGGGCGACGAGGCTCAGGCGCTCGTCGTGGTCCACTGGCCGCAGACGACGTGTCCCGAGAACGGGCATTGAGGGCACGGAGGCTCGGAAGGTTCGACCGCGCTGGTCCTAGGCCGCCCGCCGGGCTCGCGCCGGCTCACCGACCGGAGGGCTCTGTTTCGTTGGCGAGCTGGCCGGTTCCGGAGCCAGATCGGGAGTCGCCGTAGCCGCCAGCTGGTTTGGCTGCTCACTCTGCGTATCGCCGCTGACCGACTCCTTGAAGCCGCGCAGGCCGGCGCCGAGTGAGCGCCCCATCTCGGGCAGTCGCTTCGCGCCGAAGACGAGCAGCACGATGAGCAGGAGGAATGCGAGGTGAATCGGGTTGTCGAGTCCGACCATGTCTGAAGCTCCAATCGCGTTGGGGTACGGCGGCTTCTACGGGACCGGCGGACAAACGGATCAGTCGAGGCCAAGATCCAATGGCTCAGCGCCGAGGTGATCCGCTGGCGGTGCGCGTACGTAAGGACCTATTGATGCCATCCGGCGTGGCGCGACCACTCGATTCTCTCTCCGCGAATCCTCGCGCCCTGGACGGTTCTGATCGAATGTCTGCGCTCAGAGTGTCAATCTTCCGAGGCAACCGTCCCGATCTGCGTGCCCATGCGGATGAGGACCTCATGGAAATGGTGCGCGGAGGCGACTCGAGGGCCTTCGAGGTCGTCTTCGAGCGGCACGCGGGCGCGGCGTTCTCGCTCGCCTACAGGATGTGTGGGTCTCGGTCGCGCGCCGAGGAAGTCGTGCAGGAGGCATTCTTGTCGCTGTGGCGCAGCGGCGCGCGCTACGACCGGGCTCGGGGAAGCGTGCGGTCCTGGGTGTTGAGCGTGGTTCACAACCGGGCGATCGACGCCCTCCGGCGAGACCTGCCCCGCGAGGCACGCGACGTCCGTGAAGAGGGGCTGGCCGAGCGGATGCAGGCGCCCGAGCTGACGGACACGGAGGTTGAGCGGCGCGACGATGCCCGCCGCGTACGCTCCGCGCTGCACGAGCTGCCCACAGACCAGCGGCATGTGATCGAGCTCGCGTACTTCGGCGGCTTCACCCACAGCCAGATATCCGAGATGCTGGAGTTGCCGGCGGGCACCGTGAAGGGACGGATGCGGCTCGGGCTGGCCAGACTGCGCGTGTCGCTGGGCGAAGCGAGCGGGGTCCTTTAATGAGCGACGAGCGCGGGATGAGCAGTTACCACGATCGAGGCGAGGACGCCGCGGCATACGTGCTCGGCGGGCTGGAGCCTGCCGAGGCGGAGGAGTTCCGCCGTCATCTCGAGAGCTGCTCGGCTTGCCAGGAGGAGGTCGCGGCGCTCCAGCAGGCTGCCAACGCACTGCCCATGTCCGCGCCTCAGTACCCGGTTCCGCCCCGGTTGCGCCGGCGCGTCATGCACGCCGTGCGCGCCGACCGAAGGCGCCAGCAGCCGATTCCACAGCGAGCCCGCGGGCCGCTTACGAGGCCGCGTTGGCTGGGGGCGGGCGCCGCGCTTGCGGCCGCAGTCGCCGCCGTGGTGCTCGCGCTCAGCCTGAGCGGCGGCGGGACGCGCGTGATCGAGGCGCAGGTGGCCGGCATCACCGGCACGGCACAGTTCCGTCTGTCCGGCGATCACGGGGAGCTCGTCGTTCACCACCTCACGCCGCCGCCGCGAGGACACGTCTACGAGGTGTGGACGAAGCGGACCGGCCAAGCCCCAGTCCCGGCCAACGTGCTGTTCGGAACCTCCCAGACGGGCTCATCCTATGTGGCGCTGCCGGACAGCTTGCGGGGCGTAAGCATCGTGATGGTCACCCCGGAGCCGGGCGGCGGGAGCCGCGTGCCTACCCATAGCGCGGTGATCACCGCCCGGCTGACCTGAGTGACCCTGAGCTGAAGCGATGGTCGGCCGATCCGCGTCGGCCTCCTTTCGGCACCAGGTGCGGCTGGGCACGCCGGTCAGGCAAATCCAACGCGCCGAGGACCACGTTCTCATCGCGGCTAGGCACCGAGCAGCGACCGCTGACAGACGCCGTCCGCGGCTAGGTGGAGCGTCAGTCCCGGTCACGACCGCTGGGCCCTGTGCGCTTGCTGACACAACTGCGCACGTTTGGCCACTGTTTCAACCCGGTGAGCTTCTATTACTGCATCGACGAGAAGGAGAGGAGGATCGAGAGCCTGCTGGCGGAGGTCACGAACACACCCTGTGGTGAGTGCCACGTGTACGTTGTGCCGGAGGGCTCGGGGGCGTTCGCCAAAGCGCGTCATGTCTCACCCTTTATGGCCATGGACCACGCCTACATCTGCCAGGCCAACACGCCGTCTCGAAGTCTTGCCGTGGTCATCGAAAGCCACCGCGGCGGACGCCGGCGATTCGACGCGACGCTGTCGCTGCGTCGCCGTGAGCTGACGCGATCGTCCCTGGCCCGCACAACGGGCCGCTACCCACTCCAGCCGTTGCGCGTGCTGAGCTTGATCTACGGGCAGGCGCTGAGGCTCAAGCTGGCGGGAGCTGAAGTCTTCTCGCACCCGCGCGAGGCCGCCGGATGATCGATCGCCTGTGCAGGGCGCTGGTGCAAGTCGCGCTGCGGCGGATCCGCGCAGGCACGCTGGTGATCGTGGAGCGCAACCGCCGCCGCAGCTTCGGCTCAGGAGCTCCGGTGGCTACCGCGGCGGTGCGCTCTTCCCGCGTGTGGCGCAAGCTCCTGCACGGCAGCGTCGGGCTGGCGGACGCTTATGCCGAGGGTGTGTGGAGCTCCCCCGATCTCGTGGCACTGATTCGCCTCGCGGCCCGCAACGGAGCGGCGATGGACCGTGCGCGCAGACGCATCGCCGGGCTGCAACGACCGCTGCAGGTGGCGCGGGCGCTGGTGCGTCCCGACAGCCGGGACAGGCGCCGGCGCGACATCGCCGCCCACTACGACCTGGGCAATGAGCTGTTCGCGCGGATGCTCGATTCGAGCATGACCTATTCGTGCGCCCTGTTCGAACGCGAGGAGATGACGCTCGCCGACGCGCAGGAGGCAAAGCTCGAGCTTGTCTGCCAGAAGCTTGAGCTCTCCCCGCGCGACCACGTGCTGGAGATCGGCACCGGGTGGGGCTCGTTTGCACTGCACGCAGCGACCACCCGAGGATGCAGGGTTACCACGGTGACGATCTCCGCCGAGCAGCACGCCCGCGCCCTCGAGCGAGTCAGAGGGGCCGGGCTCCAGGACCGGGTCACCGTGCTGCTGAGCGATTACCGTGATCTGGGGGGCAGCTACGACAAGCTGGTGTCGATCGAGATGATCGAGGCCGTCGGATGGCGGAACACCGGCACGTTCCTGGCCGCCTGCTCGAAGCTACTCGAGCCTGACGGCGCGATGCTGCTCCAGGCGATCACCATCGACGACCGGGCCTATGAGGTCGAGAAGGCCTCACACTCGTTCATGAAGAAGCGCATCTTCCCGGGCGGTTCGCTGCCCTCGCTGGAGGCCATCTCCCACGACCTAGCGCGCCGCACCGATCTGCAGGTCGTCGACCTCCAGGACATCACCTCGCACTACGTACGGACGCTTCACGAGTGGCGCAGGCGCTTCACCGCGGCGGCGCCGATCTTGGCCGAACTCGGCTACGACGAGCGCTTTCAGCGGTTATGGACGCTCTACCTCTGCTACTGCCAGGCGGGATTTGCGGAGCGGCGGATCTGCGACCTGCAGTTGCTGCTGGCAAAGCCAGCCTGCAGGCTCGAGCGCATCGGCGGCAAGTGGGCGCCGGGGATGGAGCGACTAGCCGCAGCGGCTAGCGCTAAGCCTGATACGCACGCAACTGGCCGCTGGAGCTAGGCCTGAGCCGCGTACGCGAGCGTCCCGAGCGCGAGCATCGCCGGTTTGCCCAGCCTCATCGCCTGTACGGGTATATGGAGAAGCAATGAGCTCTTGGAGCGGTTCCCTGGACACCGCGCTTGACCGCACGATCGCCCTCGGCTACGGCAACGTTGGCCTCGAGATCCGGCGTCCGCTCTGGGACCTGTGCCGGTCGCTCGTGGATTCCGGCGCCCAGCCCGCCGCCGCGTGATGTCGACATTCGTCGTCACCGGCGCCACCGGCACCATCGGGCGCGCGCTCATCTCCGAGCTGCGACGCGCCGGTAACGAGGTGACCGCTCTCTCGCGCGACCCGGACAGCGCGCGTCAGAAGCTGCCGGCGGGCGTCGATGCGCAGCGCTGGCAGGACCCGACCCGCTCACAGCCGCCGCGCTCGGCCCTGAGCGGCGCGTACGCGGTCATCAACCTGCTGGGCGAACCGATCGCTCAACGCTGGACCGAAAGCACCAAACGCGCCATCCGCGACTCACGCGTGCTGTCGACGAGGAACCTGGTCGAGGCCCTTGGCGCGCTGCCCGAAGCCGAGCGACCGGCGGTCCTGGTCTCGCAGTCCGCAACTGGTTACTACGGGTCAACGGGCGATCGCGAGATCGGCGAGGACGCCGAGGCCGGCTCCGACTTTCTGGCCCAGGTGGTTATCGACTGGGAGAGCGAGGCCCGCGCGGCGGAGCCGCTGACGCGGGTCGTTCTGACCCGGACCGGGGTTGTGCTCAACGCCGGAAGCGGCGCCCTGGGACAGATGCTGCCGTTCTTCCGCTTGGGGCTGGGAGGGCCGGTCGCCGGCGGCAGGCAATTCGTCCCGTGGGTACACCGTGACGATGTGTCCAGGGCGCTGGCCTTCTGCGCCGGTCACGCCCAGGCCTCGGGCCCCGTCAACCTGACCGCACCACACCCGGTCACCAATGCTGACTTCTCTCGCGCCCTGGGCCGCGCGCTCGGCCGGCCGGCCGTACTGCCCATTCCCGGCCTGGGGCTGCAGCTGCTGTACGGCGAGATGGCCCAGGTGGTGACTGACGGCGCGCGCGTCGTGCCCAAGCGGCTGCTGGCACTGGGGTTCGAATTCGCCCAGCCGGCGATCGATGAAGCGCTGAGCAACGTCCTCAGCCGGCGATGAGGATTCATCAGCTGCAGCGCGAGCAGCGGGTGCCCCGCCCGCGGGACGAGGTGTTCGAGTTCTTCGCCCGCGCCGGAAACCTAGAACGGATCACGCCGCCGTGGCTCAGCTTCGGGCTGCTGAGCGACGAGCGGGCCGAGATGCGCCAAGGGACGCTGATCGCCTACCGCCTGCGTCTGCACGGGGTGCCGCTGCGCTGGACATCGCGTATCGAGCAGTGGGAGCCTGGGCGGCTGTTCATCGACCGCCAGATCGAGGGTCCATACCGCCTCTGGCATCACGAACATGAGTTCACGCGCTCGGGCGGCGAGACGCTGGTGCGGGACCGCGTCGATTATGCGCTGCCGTTGGGGCCGCTGGGCGAGTTGGGACACGCACTGTTCGTGCGCCGCGACCTGGATCGCATCTTCCGCTACCGCCATCAGGCCGTCGCGCGGCTGCTGGGATGACCGCGGTTCTCTGCCTGCGGCGATCTGCGCGAGCTGCTGTCTCTGGCTGACATCGAGTGATCCGGCCGGGGTCAGGCCACGTAAAGCGGTGTGAAGCGAGCAAATCGCACCTGCAAACGGGCCGGGCAAGCAAAGGAGCAATACGCATGACCAAGATCAATCTCGAGGCAGTCGATGTCGACGGGGCCGTCCGTGAGGCGGCCGCGGAGGTAGGCGGCGATACACGCCTCAACTTTCTGCGCAAGGGCGCCGTGGCCGGAGGGGCGGCGCTCAGCGGTGGCGCGATCCTGGGCGGCCTCGTGGCGCCGACCGTGGCCTCCGCGGCAGGTCGGCCGCCCGGCTCGTTCGGCAAGGGCGACGTCGGCATCCTCAACTACGCGCTGACGCTGGAATACCTGGAGAGCTCGTTCTACAACGAGGCCACGAGCACGGGCGCGATCAGCGATCCGAAGCTCGTGCAGCTGCTGCGGACGGTGACCAAGGACGAGAACGCCCACGTGGCGCTGCTCAAGAAGGCGCTGGGCAAGAACGCGATCAAGAAGCCCAAATTCAACTTCCACGGCGTCACGAGCGACCAGTCCAAGTTCGCCGCGACAACGTACGTGCTGGAGAACACGGGCGTTCACGCCTACCTGGGTCAGGCGCCGAACATCAAGGCCGCAAAGATCCTGCTGACGGCGGCATCGATCGTCACGGTCGAAGCCCGTCACTCGGGGGCGATCGGGCTCTACCTCGGCCAGGCGATCGCTCCCAACGGTCCGCTTGACAACGGCCTTCCGGCCAGCAAGATCCTGGCCGCGGTCAAGGGCACCGGCTTTCTCGCCTAGCGCTAGCGTTAGGGGACGAATGGACCAGCGGCTCGCCTATGACCGCTCTGGTCGCGGCGAGCCGCTCGTGTTACTGCACCCGCTGGGCGCCGACCGCACCGTGTGGGAGCCGGTTATGGCGCTGCTGGAGCCCCAACGCGATGTGATCTGCGTCGATCTGCCGGGCTTTGGAGAGTCACCTCCGCTGAATGGCGCGACGCCGCCGTCCCCCAGCAGACTCTCGAGCCCGGTGATGAGTCTCCTGCGCGAGCTAGGGCTCAACCCCGCTGAGATACATCTGGCAGGTAATTCGCTAGGCGGCTGGGTGGCCCTGGAGGCGGCGGCTTCCGGCCAGGTCGCCTCGGTCACCGCGATCGCCCCGGCGGGACTATGGCCGGAACCGCTGAAGCCCAAACCCGACCTTGCACGACGCCTGGCGCGCATGGCTTTGCCCCTGATCGGACCGGCGACGCGCTCGCCGGCCCTGAGGCGGCTGATCCTCTCGGCGTCCATGGCGCACCCCGAACGTGTGCCGCCCGAGCAGGCCGCCGCACTGGTGCGAAGCTACCTGCGGGCCTCGGGTTCGCGGACGTCAACCGAGCCATGCGCGCAGGGACGTTCACGCTGCTGGCGGAGATCACCGTCCCGATCACGCTGGCCTGGCCAGAGCACGACCGGCTCGTTACCCGTCCGCGAAGCGCCGCGTCCGGCATCCGCGAGGTCTCCCTGCGCGGGTGTGGTCACGTCCCCATGTGGGATGACCCGCAGGCCGTCGCACGCGGTGCTGCTCGACGGGAAGCTCGCGCAACGTCCAGCGGCTGATCAGCCGCTCCCTCGCGGCTCCGCGTAGAGCGGAGCGGGACTCTTCGGCGCGAACAGGCTGACGGCCTGCGACTTGCCCTTCAGCGGCAGCGCCGAGCGCCTTTCGAGCAGCGCCGCGCACTCCTTGGAGAGCAGCGCGTGGGTCTGCTCTGAGACCAAGATCGCATCACCGGTCAGGCGTGTCGCCGCCTCGATGCGGGCGGCGACGTTGACCGCATCTCCGATCACCGAGAATTCGAGACGGCCGCCGCCGCCCACGTTGCCCGCGATCACCGACCCCGAGCTCAGGCCGATCCCGATCTGGAGCTCGTCGCCGAACGACTGACCGACGGTCCGCGCCACCTCGAGCGCAGCGGTCAGTGCGTGGTCGGCGTGGTCGGGCTGGCGCCGCGGGGCGCCGAACACGGCCAGCAACCCATCGCCGACGAACTTGTCGACGTGGCCGCCGTAACGGTGGATGATCGGTACGACTAGCTCGAACAGCCGGTTGAGCGCGGCCACCACTTCCCGCGCGCTGGCACGCTCCGCGAAGCCGGTGAAGTCGCGCACGTCGATGAACATGGCGGTGATCTCGAGCTCCTCCCCCGATAGCGCGGTTCCCCGCTCGAGGATGTGCTCGGCGACGTCGCGGTCCAGGTAGGTGCCGAACACCTCGCGCATGCGCTCGCGGTCTCGCAGCCCGGCGGTCATCTCGTTGAAGCCCGCCTGCAGCAGCCCGACCTCGCTGCCGTCATACACCGGGATCTCGGTTGCCAGATCACCGGCCTGCACTCTGCGCTGCGCCACTCGCACGGCCTCGATCGGCTCGGCTACGGAGCTGCCGGCGATCCACATCGCGCGGGAGCCGAGCGCCAACGCGACAGCGGCCACGACCAGCACGCTGATGGCGACATGCGTTGTCGACCAATGGCCGACCACCAGGATGCTCACCGCCAGCAACACATATCCACACAGCGGTAGCGCGGCGGCCAGTCCCCAGGCAACGATCACCCGGGCTCCGACACCTGGCCCCACGGGTTCCTCGGGCGCGCCGCCCGCCAGCGCCGCCGCGGTTATCTCGCGCGTGAACCGCTCGGCCAGCAGGTAGGTGAGCGCGCCGCTCGCCAGGCCCCCGAGGGGCACCGTGATCGCTGTCTGGACGGCGACCGTGGCTGACTCGAATGCGTTTATGGCGGTGAACAGCACAGTCGCCACGGCCCAGATGGCGGCGGAGATCGCGGCCTGGCTGAGCGGGGTCCGCAGCGCCAGGTCACGGACCTCGCGATCGGCGGGTCGGCCGGAGAGGAACCAGTTGCGGATCTCATCCACGCGTCTGGGACTGACGCTGACGGCCACCACGGTGGCGGCCGTGACGTAGACCGCCGACACGACGCCGTTCAGCCACAGCGCCGCGGCGTCGTGCGTGAACGAGCGCGGTACCGGCACCAAGAAGGTGAGGAACACGAACACCGTGGCGGCGCCAATGACGTTTGCGCTCGAGAGCCCGACCTGCATCCGCCGCTTGGCCCGCTGCCATATGGCATGCCGGTCCTCCATCGGTGCTCCCATCCTCCCACGAGAGCCCCGTCGAGACCTGCTCAACGTGCCAAACAGCTCCCGGCAAGGGGTGTCTGGCACGTTCAGCATGAAATACGTGTTCAACGGGGCATTCGACGCTCACGCGGGGAGCTTTGGCACGTTGAACAGGGCGTGGGTGGGCGGCGGGGCGGGGCGGCGTCCGCATGTCTGTCCGCCGGCCGGGCGGCTCGCCGGCCCCGGCCCGCCTGCCCGCCGGCCTCGGCCCGCCGGCCCGCCACGGCGGCCCGCCGGCGCCCCGGCCCGGAAACCTAGATATCCCCGTCGCCGTCGCTCGGACCGCCGCGGTTGTCGCCGTCGCCGTCACCCGCGTTCGGGCCTTGCGGGATGCCGCCGCCGGAGCCCGTCGGCGAGGGCGCTGGCGTGGTGTGCTGATGCGTGGTCGTCGTCGGCGGAGGCGACGGGCTGCTCGAATGCGGCGAGGTGACCGGGGCCGCCGAGACCGTGTGCGGAGTGGGAGGCGTCGGGGTCGCGTGCGCCGTGGTTGTGGGCATCCGGTTCGTCGTGGCTGGGGTGGTCGTCACGGAGGCGGACGCCGCAGTGCTCGCCACCGTCTGATGGACGGTCGCCGCGTGGGACGTTGTCTTCGCCTTGTGGTGGGCCACCCGCTGGGTGCTGTGCTTCTTCGCTTGCTTGGCGGTGGTGGTGGCGGTTGAGACCGGGGCGTAAGCGCCTTGCGAGGTGCTTGAGCTCGACGAGGAGCCGCAGCCGGCGGCGGCGAGCGCCACAGCTGCGATGGCGGCGGAGAGGGTGAGCGGGTGGCGGATTTTTCTCATCGTGTCTCCAAGGACGCCGCGGCCGCGGAATACTTCCCTCCGTGCACCTGGCCCAGCTGACCACCCCGGAGCTACGGGTCCTGGGCTGCTTGCTCGAGAAGCGCTGGACGACTCCCGACCAGTACCCGCTGTCGCTGAACGCGCTGCGCCTGGCGTGCAATCAGAGCACGAATCGCGACCCGGTCAGCGACTACGACGAGCAGACCGTGCGCCAGGCCGCGGAGCGGCTGTCGCGCTACGGCCTGGCCCGGCTGGCGAGCGGCCACGGTAGCCGCGCCATCAAGTACCGGCACCTAGCCGAGGAGGCGCTTGGCCTGGGCCGCGAGCAGCTGGCGATCCTGGCCGTGCTCTTGCTGCGCGGCGCCCAGACACCCGGTGAGCTCAAGGGCCGGTCGGAGCGCATGGCGCACTTCGCCACGCCGGGGGACGTAGAGACGGCGCTCGGCCCGCTGATCGAGCGCGGCTATGCCGGGCGGCTCGGGCGGCGCCCGGGCCAGAAGGAAGAGCGCTTCGTTCACCTGCTCGGCTCCCAGGGTGCGGTGGCGCCGGACGCAGGCGATGGCTCCCAGGGTGCGGTGGCGCCGGACGCCGGCGACGGCTCCCAGGGTGCGGTGGCGCCGGACGCCGGCGATGGGCAGCCCGAGCAGCAGCCAGTGGAGCCTGCGGCGAACGGGGATCTCGCCGATCGCGTCGCCGCCCTGGAGGCCGCGGTCGCCGCGCTGCGCGCGGAGCTCGAGGAGCTGCGCGCGTGAGCGCCTCCCTGCCTGAAGAGCGATCCCTGCTCGGCCGTCCGGCGCGCTACGCGCAGGGACTGAGAGAAGTGGGGAACGGCGTGTACGCGTGGCTGCAGCCGAACGGCGACCTGGGCGAGTCCAATGCCGGCCTCGTCATAGGCGATGGCCAGTCGCTTTTGATCGACACGCTGTTCGACCTCCGGCTGACGTGGCGGATGCTGGCCTCCATGCGAGCCCCACATAGCGGACGCGCCGATCGAGCGGATCGTCAACACCCACGGCGATCCGGATCACTGTTGGGGAAACCAGCTCGTGCCCGGTGCCGAGATCATCGCCACCCGTGCCGGCGCCGAGGACATGCCGGGCGACGATCCCCGCCAGCTGAGGATGCTCTCGGAGCTGGGCCGAGTTCCCGAGATCCGGTTGCCGCTTCCGGGAGCCGCCAAGCTCACCGGACTGACCGCGTTCGCCCGCGCGCTGCGGGCCTTTGACTTCGGCGGCATCACCCTGGCGCCGCCGACGACCACGTTCACCGAATGGCTCGAGCTGGATGTGGGTGGACGGCGCGTCGAGCTGTTCGAGGTCGGCCCGGCCCACACGCCGGGCGACCTGATCGTGCACGTTCCGGACGCCGCGGTGGTGTTCGCCGCCGACCTCCTGTTTGTCGACGTCACGCCGCTGATGTGGGTGGGGCCCGTTGAGAACTGGGTGGCCGGCCTGGATCGGATCGCTGAGCTCGGGCCCACAACCGTGGTGCCTGGGCACGGCCCTATCTGCGAGCTGGACGGCGTCCGCGCGCTGCGCGCCTACTGGGAGCTGTTGACCCCCGCGGTCCGGGAGCGGGTGGCGCGGGGCATGAGCCCCGCGGACGCGGCCCGAGAGATACTGGCCTCGCCGGAGTTCTCGACGCAGCCGTTCGCCAGCTGGGATGCCCCCGAGCGGATCATCGTCAACGCCGCGATCATCGCCCGCAACGACCGCGGCGAGCACGGCCGCGTTCCGGACCTCGTCCGCATGCGCCTCATCACCCAGATGGGCGAGCTGGGCGCCGAGCTGCGAGGCTGAGCCGCCCTACAGCCCTACAGGATCCCGATCTCCGAGTTGTCGCCGACCATGAAGCGGTACGCGCGGGGCTGGCGATGATCGCGGCCGACCGTCACGTTGCGGCCGAGCAGCGATGACTCCATCCGCCCGGCCAGGTTGCGAACGGCGGCGCCCTCGAGCAGGATCGAGTGCTCCACTTCGGCATTCTCGATCGTGCAGGCCCGGCCGATGGCCGTATAGGGGCCCACGTAGCAGTCGCTGAGCGATGCGCCCTCGCCGATGATCGCCGGCCCGCGCACGGCGCATCGCTCGAGTCGCGCACCGGGTTCGATGATCACTCGCCCGTCGACCTGGCAGTCCACCAAATGACCCTGGATGCTGTGGTCGATCGTCTCCAGCACCAGCCGGTTTGCCGCCAGCATGTCCTCGAGGCGGCCCGTGTCCTTCCACCATCCCTCGACGATGTGAGCCTCGACGCGCTGCCCCTGATCCACGAGGTGCTGTATGGCGTCGGTGATCTCGAGCTCGCCGCGTCCGGAGGGTTGGATGGCTTTAGCGGCGTCGTGCACCTGCGGCGTGAACATGTAGACCCCGACCAGCGCCAGGTCGGTGCGCGGCTCGGGGGGCTTCTCCACCAGCCGCACGACCCTGCCGTCGTGCAGCTCGGCTACGCCGTAGTGCTGTGGATCGGGAACGGGCGTCAGCAGGATCAGCGCGTCGGGGCCCGAGGAGCGAAACGCGGCCACCAGGTCCGAGATGCCCCCCTGGAGCAGGTTGTCGCCCAGGTACATGACAAACGGCGAATCGCCCAGAAACGGCTCGGCGGTCAGCACGGCGTGCGCCAGCCCGAGCGGCTCGTCCTGGAGCAGATAGGTGATTTTCACCCCGAAGCGGGCGCCGTCGCCGACGGCGGTCTTGATCTCCTCGCCGGTCTCCGGGGCGATGATGATCCCCACCTCCTCGATGCCCGCCTCGGCCATGGCCTCGATCCCGTAGAACAGGACCGGCTTGTTGGCCACCGGCACGAGCTGCTTGGCGCTGGTGTGGGTGATCGGCCGCAGACGCGTGCCCTTGCCGCCCGAGAGGATCAGCCCTTTGAGGTCTCTCACCGTGTCAAAAATAAAGGGCGCGCTTTACGCGCGCCCTGTTAATCAATAAATGCCGTCCAGCTTGCGGTGGTCCCAGCTCGCGATTCGCTGCGCCGAGAACTTAAGCGCCACGCGCTTTGCGGCCTGCGCGCGGATGACGTCCGTGAACTCGTTGCCCAGGGCTCCCGACCCGTAGCGCTCGAGGATCGCGGCTCCCACTTCGGCCACCCCGTCCGTCGCGCGGTGGATCGTTGTCTGGACCTCGATCATCACGCCACGCAGCTCCTGATACTGCTCACCGGCCTCGATCTGCAGCGTTGCACGGGGGTCGCGCTCCAGGTTGCGCGCCTTCTGGGACTTTGCGTATGTCCAGGTCCAAATGTCCTCGTCACGAACGATGTACCACAGGGGCATGACGTGCGGCCAGCCGCGGGGGCCGTGGCTGGCGCAGACCACCACGCGCTGCTCCGAGACGAACGCCGCCACCTCCTGAGGCGACATGCGGATCTGATCGCGGCGGCTCACACGCGGGCGGCGACGGCCAGCGCCGCCGCGGAGGCGCGGACTGCCTCGCGCGCATCCGCGGGCTCGAGCACGGCCGCGTCTCCGGCCTCTTTGAGCACCTCTCTGACCAGCCAGTCGACACCGGCGAAGGCCAGCTCCACCACTACCGAGCCGTCCTCGAGCTCATGCACGACGGCGCGCTCTTCGCGCGCCCAGCGCGCGCGCTCCGGGGAGATCCATACCTGTGCGCGCCGCGACGCGGGCACCTCGCCGGTGCGCGGCCATCCGTCCACGTCAGCCACGGGATCGATCTCTGTCCGCGGCTCGAACCGCTCTCCGGCCGGCGTTGCCGCCTTGATGCGGTCGAGCCGGAAATGTCGCACGCTGTCGCGATCGCGGTCGTAGCTCGTCACGTACCAGCCTTCGCGGCCGTTGATCAGCGCGTAGGGCTCGATCAGGCGGGTCGCGAACTCGTCCTCGTTCTCCTTGTAGTACTCGATCGAGAGCAGCTCCTGCCCGGCTATGGCCCGCGAGACGAGGCGGGAGATCGTGGCGTCGTCGCCTGCGAACGGGGCCATCTGCAGTCCGCCGTGGGAGGGGTCCTCGCCGAGCGCCGCCACCACCTTCTCGCGCACGCTGGCCAGCGAGCCTGCGGGGATGTGCTCGCCGATCAGGTCAATCGCCGCGATCAGCGCCTTGGCCTCCACGGGCAGCAGGCGCGCCGGGCGCGCGAACGAGTCTCCGTAGGGCTCGGGATCGACCTCCACCATTCCGTCGTCTGCGATCTCCGCGTAGAGCACGTACGTCCCGGCGCCGAAGTTGACGACGTTCAGCACCGAGATGTCTTCGCGCAGCTCCTGCTCTGAGACCTTGAGCGCAGCGCAGAGCTCGGCGGCTCTCAGCCTTCGGCCCGCCCGGCCGGCGTCGATCAGGATGCTGGCCAGCGTCACCAGGCGCGCAAAGCGCTCCGGCCGGATCGCGGCGTCTGGCTGGTGCCCGTTGGCGCTCGCCTCCTCCTCACCCGTCTGCGCGCGACCGTCGCTTTTGGTCTCGATGGCCTTCGCAGCAGGAGGTGCGATCTCGGGTTCGCCACTGTGGCGCTCCACGAGCAGCTTGACGCGCTCCTGCAGCTCAGCCTCGAGCTCCGGAGGCGCCACCAGCCGCGCGTTCTCCCCCAGACCCAGGACCCAGGCGATCAACTGGCGGGCGTTGGCATACGGCGTGCGGAACACGATCGCCCCGTCCTCGCCGGCGTCCTCCGTCTCGCCGTACAGCCCGAAGTGACGCTCGATCTGCCAGCCGATGCGACCCGAGATCCAGACCTCCGCGGTGCCGATCGGATCGCCGAACTGCCACTGGATACGGTTGGCGTAGCCGCGGGGGTCGAACTCCGCCGGGCGCTGGAAGTCGTGCTCGGCCTTGGTCGCGTAGCCCACCTTGCCCCGCATCCGCGAGAGGCGAAAGACGCGGATCGCCTGGCGCTCGTGGGAGCGACCGACGACGTAGAACTGACCGCCCTGGTAGAGCAGCTGGTAGGGGTCGACGCGCCGGGAGCCGAGCTCGCCACGCTCCATCGTGTAGTAGTCGAAGACGATCGTTTTGCGGCGGAAGATCGCCGTCTCCACCTTCTGCAGGCGCTGGGAGAGCTCGTGGCCGCCGGCGGAGCCTGTGATCCCGAGCGCCACGGTGTGCTGCTCCGGGGCGTTCAGCGGACTGGGCCTGCCCCAGGCGATCTGCTGCAGCGCGAGACGCAGCGGCTCGGCGTAGGCGAATTCTCCGTCGAGCAGCTGAAGCGCGGTCCTCAGCGCCGCGAGCTCCTCGTCGGTGAACTCGATCGGCGGCAGGTGAAAGTTCTCCGGCGGCAGCGAGTAGTTCTCCTGCTCCACCTGTCCGTCGACCGGCTTCTCGATCGTCAACTCGATCCCCAGGGCCTCGAGCTCGGAGCGGTCGGCGTAGAACCGACGAGCGAATGCGTCCTCGTTCATGACGCTGTAGCCCTCGACATCGCGCCGGATCTCGGGGGCCGTGACCGGTCGGCGCTCGGCCATCAGGTAGGAGATCAGCGACAGCTGACGGATCAGCTTTTCTGTGTCTTTTGCCACGGGGGAGACTCTAGTCGTCGGCCGACGACCGTCGGCGCGGCCGCGGGCCCGGGGCGGCGCTATTTGCGCACTTTTGCGGCGCGCCGTGACAAAGCTCTGATGAATGCCGCGGTCGAAGGCAGGGGTGGGTGGATAAGCGACACCAGGCGTCGCTTATCCACCCACCCTCGGGGACGTGGCCGCTGCTCTAAGCCGCTTCGCGCTCGGGCTCGGCGCGCCCGGCGAAGTACGCCCCGGCCCCCAGCGCCCGGTCATAGGAGGACCACTGCTCGCCGGCCGGGAGTTGCTTCTCGAGGCGGTCGAAGCTCCCGAGGCGTCCACCGAGATTGTCGATCATGTGGACCAGCGTCGCTTCGCGCGTGCACGGAACGACCGGGCTGCCGTGCTCCAGCGCGCCGTGATGGCTGAGGATGATGTGCAGGATCGCCTGCTCGAGCTCGGGCGGGAATCCGTCCAGCCGCTCGATTGCTCGGCGCACGCGGTAGTAGCCGAGCGGGATCTCGCCGTGCAGGCGACCAGGGTCTGACATCTCGATCGCGCCGCCCGCGAGGTCATAGACCTCGAGCTTGCCGATGTCGTGGAGCAGGGCGCCGGTCACGGCCAGGTCGCGATCGATGCCGGGGAAGATCGCCGACAGGGCGCTGACGGCCTGTGCCACCGTCAGGCAGTGCTCGAGCAGCCCGTGCCGGTATGCCTGGTGGTAGAGCTTGGCCGCGGGGGCGTCGCGGTAGTGGGTCCAGACCGGAGAACCGACGCCGAACACCAGTCCCAGCAGACGCCGCAGGTGGGGGTTCTGAACGGTCCGCAGCAGCTCGCGGAGATCGGCCTCCATCTGATCGGGGTCGCGCGCTGGTCCGTCCTCGAGGTCGGCCGGGTGGTATTCATCTTCGCGCGCGCTGCGAGCTGCGGTGATCACGAGCTGCGGGCCATAGCGCGGATGGATCGAGTAACGGCCGCAGATGTGCACGACGGTGCCGGGGGCACAAACTTCCCGTACGTTCGTCACCTCTTCCCAGATCACGGCAGGCACGCTTCCCGTCCTGTCGCCGAGCAGCAGCTTGAGATAGTCGCTGCCGTCGCGCCGCTGGCGCAGTTCCACGTCGCGCACCAGCAGCGGCTGAGAGACCTCGCAGCCGTCTGCGAATTCCCGAACTTCCATTGCGAACGAAGATAAACTGGCCGGCGGACGGCAACGATGGAGCGCACGGCCATAGTCACCGGCGGGACGGGCGGTCTCGGGGTTGCGGTCGTCGAGCGCCTGCTGATGGACGGTTGGCGTGTG
Organism: uncultured Actinomycetes bacterium; assembly: GCA_963822735.1. Taxonomy (GTDB): domain Bacteria; phylum Actinomycetota; class Thermoleophilia; order Solirubrobacterales; family Solirubrobacteraceae; genus Palsa-465. Next base: position 89,677 of record CAWGIU010000002.1, on the reverse strand, counting down.
CTCGTGCCGTGGATCGCAGAGCACGAGCTCGCGCGGCTGCCGCCGCGCGAGCGTCTCGAGCTGATCCAAGCTGACCTGTTCGAGGCTGCTTCGGCCCGCGTGCTGGTGGAAGCGGGCACGGCCGAGGCCTCGATGCCCCTGGGCGGGGTGGTCAACCTCGTCGGGGGCTTCGCCGTCGGCAACCGCGTCGATGCCACCCCGATCGAGGAGTTCGAGACCCAGTTCCGGCTGAACCTGCGCCCCACCTACCTGGTCACGCAGGCCGCCCTGCCGGCGCTCATCTCAGCCGGCGGAGGGTCGATCGTGTGCGTCGGCACGCGGGCAGCCCTGCAGCCGTTTGCGGGCGCGGCCGGCTACGTGGCCTCGAAGGCGGCGGTGATGGCGTTCGCCAGGTCGGTGGCCGTCGAGTACCGGGACGAGGGCATCCGCTGCAACGCGATCCTGCCGAGCGTGATCGACACCCCCTTCAACCGGGCCTCGATGCCCAACGCCGACCCCGAGCGCTGGGTCAAGCCGGCGGAGATCGCGGGCGTTGTCGCCCATCTGCTGTCCCCTGACTCGGCGCCCATCAGCGGCGTCGAGCTGCCGGTGTACGGCCGGGCGTAGCGATCGCCGTGACATGCGGCGCTGGCCGCCGCTGGGCTTCGGCATGGCGCCAGCTAGGCTCGGAGCACAATGCACCGCAAGTGGTGGACGCTGATCGTCGTCTGCGTGGGGATCTTCATGCTCCTGCTCGACATCACGATCGTGAATGTCGCGCTGCCGAAGATCGCCCAGGGGCTGAAGGCCAGCTTCTCTGACATCCAATGGGTGGTCGACGCATATGCGCTGACGCTCGCCGCGCTGCTTTTGACCACCGGCGCGCTCGCCGACCTGCTGGGCAGGCGCTTGGTGTTCGCCGTCGGCCTGGTGCTGTTCGCGCTCACCTCGCTTCTGTGCGCGCTGTCGCCCAGCGCCCTGTTCTTGATCCTGGCCAGAGGAGGCCAGGGGATCGGCGGCGCGATCATGTTCTCCACCTCGTTGGCGCTGCTGGCTCAGGAGTTCCATGGCAGGGAGCGCGGCACGGCGTTCGGAATCTGGGGCGCGACCACTGGGGCGGCGGTGGCCATCGGCCCGCTGCTGGGCGGCGTGCTGACCGAGGGTCTGGGCTGGGAGTCGATCTTCTTCATCAACGTCCCGATCGGGCTCGCCACCGCCGCGGTGACCCTGGCCAAGGTCCGCGAATCGCGGGATCCGGAGGGCAGGAGGATCGACTGGGTGGGCACCGTCACGTTCACCGCGGCCCTCTTCGCGCTGGTCCTGGCGCTGATCCTCGGCGACGACCACGGCTGGGGGAGCACCGAGATCGTCTCACTGTTCGCGGCCACCGTCGTGCTGCTGGCGCTGTTCGTGATCTCCCAGTTGGTGCAGGAGAACCCGATGTTCGACCTGTCGCTGTTTCGCAAGCCGACATTCGGCGGCGCCGGGGTGGTCGCTTTTGGGATCTCGGCATCGATGTTCGCGATGTTTCTCTATTTGACGCTGTACCTGCAGACGAGCCTCGGCCTGTCGCCCCTCGAGACAGGCCTGCGGTTTCTGCCCACCACCGCGCTGATGTTCTTTGTGGCGGCAGCCTCCGGGAATCTCTCCACCCGCGTCCCCGTTCGCTTGCTGCTCGGGTTCGGCTTGGCGCTGGTGGGCGTCGGGCTACTGCTGATGCGGGGGCTGACCGCGTCATCGGACTGGACCGCGCTGCTCGCCGGCTTCATCGTCAGTGGCGCGGGCGTGGGACTTGTCAACCCCCCGCTGGCTTCGACGGCCATCGGCGTCGTGCCGCCGCAGCGAAGCGGCATGGCCTCCGGCATCAACTCCACCTTCCGCCAGGTCGGCATCGCCACGGGGATCGCCGCGCTGGGGGCCGTCTTTCAGAGCGTGCTCGCCTCTCGGCTGGCACCGAAGCTGGCGGGGACGCCCGTCGCCGGACATGTCACACAGATCGCCCACGCCGTGGCCGCCGGCGGCGCCCAACAGGTGCTGCAAACGGTTCCGGCCGCGCAGCGCCCGCAGGCCTCGCTGGCGATCCACAGCGCGTTCGCCGGGGCCATGAACGACATCCTGCTGGTGGGCGGGGTGACCGCCCTGGCCGCTGCGGTGCTGGCGCTGGTTCTGATCCGCGGGCGGGACTTCGCCGCCTACGGCGCGCCCGAGCCGGCCCACGCTGCGGCGTAGGTCGTCGCCCGGCTACAGCCCCGGCGGATGCCTTTCCACGTACGAGCCGCCGTCGCTGGCTGAGCGGGTTGACCAGCGCGTCCCCGACTCGGCGAGCGCCACGGTGTCGAACCGCAGGCCGGCCACGTACATGAACGTGTGTCCGGGATTGGCGAAGATCGTCACCCACTTGCCCGGCCCCGGTGCGCCCCAGTGCATGAGCTCGCTCGAGTCGGCGGTCGTGTTGAGCAGCCCGGCTTCGATCATCACGAAGCTGAGCGATCCCGAGCAGTCATAGGCGGTGTCCTCGTATGTGCCGTGGCCGCCGCCGAAGCGGTAGGGCAGGTGCGCGATCTGGTTGCCCGCGTTGATGATCTGCTGAACCACGCCGGGCGCGCCGAACGGCGCAATCGCCAGCCCGCTGGGCGTCAGCAAGCCCCGACTCGTCCCGCCGGACAAGCCACTGGCCGCCAGCTGCGCGCGAACCTGCGCCAACGACTGGGGTTGGGGCAGGCTGCCGCCGCTCGGAGGGCCCACGCTGACAGATGTCGGCGCGGCGTCCGAGGCGCCGGACGCGGGCGCCGCGCCGGCCACCGGCTGCACGGCCTGGGGGTGGGCGCGGCCACTCGAGGCCGGCGTGGTTTGGACCGGAGTGCGGGGCTGCGTCCCTTGCTGTGGTCGGAGCTGCCCGCAGCCGGCAGCCAGCGAGGCGCACGCAGTCGCTACGGCGATGCCGCGGAGGCCTGCGTGCTTCGACTGCCGGGGCCAGAGCACGGCGGCAGTATTGCGCCACCGGAGCGTCGAGGGCGTCGGTCGCAGAGGGCACTTCGCGTACCCTTGGCCTCGGATGCGGGTGCTAGTCACAGGGGCGGCCGGCATGCTCGGGACGGACGTCTGCCGGGCCGCTTCAGCCGCAGGCTTGGAGGTTCTGGCTTACGACCGCGCGAGCCTCGACATCTGTGACCGCGACGCGGTCGACGCCGTCGTGCGGCGCGCGCAGCCGGACGTGGTGGTCAACTGCGCGGCCTGGACTGACGTCGACGGAGCCGAATCCTCGCCGGAGGCGGCGCTGGCCATCAACGGCACCGGCGCCGGCAACGTGGCCCAGGCCAGCGAACGACTCGGAGCGCGGATCTTCCAGATCTCAACCGACTATGTCTTCGATGGATCGAAGTCGAGCCCGTATCTGGAGTCGGACGCCGTGGGGCCGCGGTCCGTATACGGAAGTACGAAGCTCGAGGGCGAACGGGCCGTGGCGCGCGAGGCACCTGGCGGCCACACGATCGTGCGCACGTCCTGGCTGTTTGGGACGGCCGGGCGCTGCTTTCCGAAGACCATCATGCGCCTGGCGGCCGAGCGCGAGGAGCTGACCGTGGTGGCCGATCAGGTGGGATGCCCGACGTTCACCGGACACCTGGCCTCGGCCCTGGTGCGTCTGGCCGAAGCCGAGCCCATGCCCGGCGTGCTGCACGTCGCAGCGTCGGGGGAATGTTCGTGGTTTGAGTTTTCCCGGGAGATCGTGGACATCGCCGGGATCGGCTGCCAGATCACGCCGGCCTCCACCAACGACATGGCCCGGCCTGCCCAACGTCCGGCCTACAGCGTGCTGCGCTCCGAGCGTCCCGGCGCACCGGTGCTTCCACACTGGCGCGAGGGCCTGCGCGAGTTCAGCTCCTCCCAGGTGACGACGCCGTGAACCTGCTCGTGTGCGGTGGCGCGGGCTTCATCGGCTCGACGTTCGTCCGTCAGCGCGTGCAAGAGGACGGCGACGCAGTGACGGTCCTGGACAAGCTGACGTATGCCGGCCGGCGTGAGAACCTCCACGGCGTCCTCGACCAGATTCGCTTCGTGCAGGGCGCGATCGAGGACCCGCTCGCCGTGACCGAGGCGCTCGACGGATGCGATGCCATCGTCAACTTCGCCGCCGAGACGCACGTCGATCGATCGATCGCCGGCTCCGAGGCGTTCATCGTCACGAACATGCAGGGAACGCACGTGCTGCTCGAGGCTGCGCGCGAACGGGGGTTGCGCTACGTCCAGGTGTCGACCGACGAGGTCTACGGCTCGATCGAGCAGGGGTCGTTCACCGAGTCCTCGCCCCTGCATCCCTCCTCGCCGTACAGCGCCACCAAGGCTGGAGCCGACCTGCTCGTGGCGAGCTACTTTCAGACCTACGGCCTGCACACGTCGATCTGCCGCGGCTCCAACAACTACGGCCCGTACCAGTACCCGGAGAAGTTGATTCCGTTGATGATCCTCAACGCGCTGGCCCGGGATCCGCTTCCCGTCTACGGCGACGGTCGCAACGTTCGCAACTGGCTGTTCGTCGAGGACTTCGGGCGCGGCATCGGGCACGTGCTTTCGGCCGGCGTCCCGGGCGAGGCCTACAACTGCGGCGGCCCCGACGAATGCCAGAACCTCGACGCGGTGAGGCGGATCATCCGCCTGGCCGGGGTCGAGGAGTCGCTGATCGAGTTCGTGACCGATCGGCCTGGACACGACCGCCGCTATTCGCTCTCGTCCGAGAAGCTCAAGGCCCTTGGCTGGGAGCCTCGGGTGAGCTTCGAGGAGGGACTTGAGCGCACCGTCAGCTGGTACCGGGATAACGCCTGGTGGTGGGAGCCAATCCGCTCCGGGTCGTACCGCGACTACTACGAGCGCCAGTATGGCCGGGCACTCAAGGCCTAGCGCCGCTTTGAAAAACAGGCGGCGTCGGCGGCGGAGCGCCGCCGCGCCGCCCGATCAATCATCGACTGCCCGCGGCCGCCATGCGCCGCCGCTCGAGGTTCGTCTGCCGCTTCAGCGCCAGCGGCTGTTGTTCGCCGCGGCGCGGGAGTTCGCGGAGCGGGGCTATGCCGCGGCCAGCGCCGCGTCGATCGCCCGGCGGGCAAGGATGTCGAAGGCCACCTTCTACGTGCACTTCGCGAACAAGCAGGACTGCATGCTGGCGCTGTTCGATCGGGCCACCGAGGTGCTGGCCGAAGCGATCGTCGAAGCCGCTCGGGCCGCGGGAGAGCACGACGCCGAAGCGCGCATCCGCGCCGGCACGCGCGCGATGCTCGGGGTGGTGGCCGACAATCCGGCCTACAGCCACACGCTGCTGGTGGAGATCATGGCCGCCGGGCCGGAGGCCGCCCGCAGGCGCGACCAGTTCGTGCAGACGTTCGCCGACCTGCTCGACGGCGAGAACGCCAGAGCCGCCGCGCGCGGGCTGAGCCCGCGGTTTGCCTCGCCCTATGACGCCTACGCGGCGGTGGGCGGGATCATCGAGCTGCTCTCCCGCCAGCTGCGGCTGGGAGAGCCCGAGGACGTTGTGAAGCTGACGCCCGTGATCGACCGGCTGATCGGCGGCGTGCTGCGGCCCTCCTCGCCGTGAACAGCCTCCACTGGCCCGGGTTGGCGGCGCTGGAGCAAGAGGTGGTGAGCTGTCGACGCTGCCCGCGCCTCGTCGCCTGGCGCGAGGAGACGGCGCTGGTCAAGCGTGCCGCATTCGCTTCGGAGGAGTACTGGGGCCGGCCGCTGCCCGGGTTCGGCGACCCGCATGCTCGCGTGCTGGTGCTGGGTCTGGCGCCCGCCGCCCACGGCGGAAACCGAACCGGGCGCATCTTCACCGGCGACCGCTCGGGCGACTGGTTGTTCGCCGCTCTGTGGCGTACCGGGTTCGCCAACCAGCCGCACTCGGTGGCCCGCGAGGATGGCCTGCGACTCGAGGGGTGCTTCGTCACCGCCGCCGTTCGCTGCGCTCCGCCCGCCAACCGGCCGTCGCCCGCGGAGCGCGACAACTGCCTTCCCTACCTGGTCGGAGAGCTGGGCCTGATGCCCTCACTGCGCGTGATCGTGTGCCTCGGGGCCTTCGCCTGGGACGCCGCGCTGCGCGTCCTCGTCGCTCGGGGCGCGGTCGCGCCCCGGCCGCGACCGAAGTTCGCCCATGGCGCAACGGTCTCGGTCGGTGGCCTGGAGCTGCTTGGCTCATACCACCCCAGCCAGCAGAACACGTTCACGGGGCGCCTGACAGAGCCGATGCTGGACGACATATTCACGCGCGCGCGGGAGCTCGCGGCCTGAGGGCGGAGCTGCTCCAGCTCGCGCTGGGGGACGCGCCCGAGCGCTGGAGCGCTCTGGGCTTCACCGTCGAGGGGGGCCGCCTGTCGGTCGGCGGGATCGTGCTCCAGTTGGGCTCGCCCGGCGAAGGGATTACCGGATGGGCGGTGCGTGGGCTGGACTTCCCGCTCGACGGGTTGCCGGTCGTCTCGGCCGCCGCGCACGGCTCGGATCCCGTCCATCCGAACGGCGCGATCGGAGTCGACCACCTCGTCGTCGTGACCCCCGCCTTTGAGCGGACGGCGGCGGCGCTGAGGCAGGCCGGGATGGAGCTGCGGCGCATCGTCGCGGGCCGTGGCGGCGCGCGCATGGGCTTTCGCCGCCTGGGAGGAGTGATCCTGGAGCTGGTCGAGGCGGCCGAGGCCGGCCCGGGTCCCGCCCGCTTCTGGGGCCTGACGTTCGTGGTCGCCGACCTCGATGCCCTGGCCGCGCGACTCGGTGAGCGCCTGGGCCCGATCCGCGCTGCCGTTCAGCCCGGGCGTCGAATCGCCACGTTGCGCCCCCCGGCGGGGCTGGGCCAGGCGGTGGCGTTCATGACGCCAGCTCCCGGGGCGGTCAGGTCGTGAGGGTCATACCCGAGTAGCCGGGGCTCGCCTCAGAGCAGCGTCAAGGGTGAGTGAGCAAGTGGTGCACTCGCCGCGAGAGTCGGCCTGCGTGACCGCCGGCTTTCAGGCCGAGGCCCGTGACTCCGAGCGTGGTCACGATCACGCCGGCGGCTAGGGCCACCGCAGCGGCGATCACCGGCCAGTGGTCGTGCATGAAGTCGCGCACACGCGCCAGAAGCGCGACGGCTTTATCCCCGGCCACGGTCAGGGTGGCGGCGATGCCGAGCAGCGGCAGCGCGAAGCAGAAGTTGTAGACGGCCAGGAGAATGACCTGTTCGCCAATATTCAGGCCCGAGCCCACGACGGCCGCGATGGCCGCGAAGTACGGAAAGGCCGTGGGCAGCTCCACCGCCGAGATCGTTACGCCCATCGCCGCGGGGGAGCGGCGCCTGGCGCTCGACCCCGCGTCCGTCTCCCTGCCCGCGAGGCTCTCACGCCGCCACCAGAGCACGGCAGCCGCGGCGAGCATCGCCGCGCCGGCGATCGTTTCCAGGATGTACCGGGCGGTGGCGTCGGGTTTTGGAACGAGGGCCAGAATCGCCCGACCGGGGCCGAGCGCCACCGCCACGCCCCCGACGAGCATCACCGCGGCAAACCCGCCCGTGAACTGAAGCACGCTGCGGCGCGGTCGAGGCCCGGCTGCCAGAAACAGCGCCGGCCCGATCGAGCTCGGGTTCATGGAGTCGGCCAGTCCGATCGAGATCACGAGCCCGAGCAGGCGGAGCATCGCCTCCCTGCTACCCGGGTTCGCGCATACGGGGCGTGGGCGTGCAACCAGCTGGCTACGCTCGACTTATCGTGCCCTCACCACCGGATCCGCTCGAAGCCTTCAGCCCCCGCACCCGCCAGTGGTTTGGTCAGGCGTTCGCGGGACCCACCCCGGCTCAGGAGCAGGCGTGGCCCGCAATCGCCTCCGGCGAGCACGCGCTGATCTCGGCGCCCACCGGGTCGGGCAAGACGCTGGCCGCGTTCCTGTGGGCGATCGACCGGCTGGCGAGCGAGCGCGGGTCCGATCAAGTCGCAACCGGCCTGGTCTACGTCTCGCCGCTCAAAGCGCTCTCCTACGACATCGAGCGCAACCTGCGCGCGCCGCTGCGGGGAATCGCACCCGATCTGGACGTGGCGGTGCGCACCGGCGACACGCCGCAGCGGGAGCGCCAGGCGATGCTGCGCAAGCCGCCCGACATTCTGATCACCACGCCGGAGTCGCTGTATCTGATGCTGACCGGCCGGGCGCAGCAGCTGTTCGCCGGCGCCCGCTGGTGCATCATCGACGAGATACATGCGGTGGCCGCGACCAAGCGCGGAGCGCACCTGGCGCTGACGCTCGAGCGCCTCGTCAAGGCGGCCGCCAACGACGTTCAGCGCATCGGCCTCTCGGCGACCCAGCGTCCGCTGGAGGAGGTCGCCCGCTTCATGGTGGGCCCGCATCGTCGCTGCCGGATCGTCGACACCGGCGTGCGCAAGCCGCTCGATCTGAAGATCCAGGTGCCGGTCGAATCGATGATCGAGCCGGCCGCCGACGCGGTGCCCGAGGTCGATCCGCTGGCCGGAGGCGAGGCCACACGGCGTTCGATCTGGCCGGCCATCTATCCCGAGCTGCTGAAGCTGATCCGCGAGCACCGTTCGACGATCCTGTTCGTCAACGCTCGCCGTAGCGCCGAGCGCCTGGCGCTGCGGCTCAACGACCTCGCGGCGGCCGACGACGAGGCGGCGGGCCGCCCGGCAAGGGAGATCGCTCGTGCGCACCACGGCTCGCTGGCTCGCGAGGAGCGAACCGTCGTCGAAGAGCTGCTCAAGGCCGGGGAGCTGCCCTGCCTCGTCGCCACCTCATCGCTCGAGCTGGGGATCGACATGGGCGCCGTCGACCTGGTGATTCAGGTCGAGTCGCCAAAGTCCGTGGCCCGGGGGCTCCAGCGCATAGGCCGCGCCGGGCACTCGGTCGACGAGGTCAGCCGCGGGCGCATCTTCCCCAAGTTCCGCGCCGACCTGCTCGAGTGCGCGGTCGTCGCCCGGCGCATGCGCCAAAACGAGATCGAGACCACCGTCGTGCCCCGCAACCCCCTCGACGTGCTCGCGCAGCAGATCGTGGCCATCGCGGCCGCGGCCGGCGAGGAGGAGCCCGTGGCCGTGGACGACCTGTACGCGCTGGTGACGAGCACCCACACCTACGCCGAGCTTGCTCGCAGCCAGCTCGAGAACGTGCTGGACATGCTCGACGGCCGCTATCCGTCATCCGAGTTCGCCGAGCTTCGGCCACGGGTGGTGTGGGACCGGGTCAAGGGGACGATCCGGCCCCGACAGGGCGCCCGCCCGCTGGCGGTGATCAACGCGGGCACGATACCCGACCGCGGCCTGTACGCGGTCACGCTGCCTGACGGGCGCAGGGTCGGCGAGCTCGACGAAGAGATGGTCTACGAGGCCAGGCCGGGCCAGACCTTCCTACTCGGCGCGAGCACGTGGCGGATCGAGGAGATCACCCGAGATCGCGTGATCGTCACTCCGGCGCCGGGATTGCCGGGCGCCGTCCCCTTCTGGAAGGGCGACGGCGTGGGCCGTCCGCGCGAGCTGGGTGAGGCGATCGGCGCGTTCGCCCGCTGGGCGGTGGAGCAGCCGGCGGAGACGCTTGAGCATGACTACGACCTCGACCGCCGGGCGGCAAGCAACCTGCTGGACTTCCTGCGCGAGCAGCAGTCCGCCACACGCGTTGTCCCCTCTGATCGGGCGATCGTCGTCGAGCGATTCCGGGACGAGATCGGCGACTGGCGACTCTGCGTGCTCTCGCCGTTCGGCGGGCGCGTGCACTCCGCATGGGCGCTGGCCCTCAGTGCGCGCATCCGTGACGAGCTGGGATTGGAGGCCGACGCCATCTACTCCGACGACGGCATCATCGTCCACCTCCCCGATGCCGAGGATCCGCCAGACGCCGAGATGGTGCTGCTGGAGCCAGACGAGGTGGAGGATCGCGTCGTCGAGGAGCTCTCCTCCAGTGCATTGTTCGGCGCCCGCTTCCGCGAGAACGCTGGGCGGGCCTTGCTCATCCCTCGGGCCAGGCCGGGGAAGCGCACGCCGCTGTGGCAGCAGCGGCTCAAATCCCAGTCGCTGCTGGAGGTGGCCAAGAAGTACGGGGACTTTCCGATCGTGCTCGAGACCTACCGCGAATGCCTGCGCGACGTGTTGGATGTTCCCGGTCTGGTCGAGCTGCTGACGCGCATCCGGCGGCGCGAGATCTCGCTGATCGACGTCGAGACGTCGACCGCCTCGCCGTTTGCCTCGAGCCTGCTGTTCGACTACGTGGCCACCTACATGTACGAGGGGGATACGCCGAGCGCGGAGCGCCGCGCCGCCGCGCTGTCGCTCGACCGCGACCTGCTGCGCGAGCTGTTGGGCCAGGAGGAGCTGCGCGATCTGATCGACCCGGGCGCTCTGGCGGCGCTGGAGGCTGACCTTCAGCACGTCTCCGAACAAGGCCGGGCCGCCAACCGCGACGGGCTGCACGACGTGCTGCGGCGCGTGGGCGACCTAAGCCTCGACGAGATCCGCTCGCGTGTGCTGGACGGTCTGGGTTGCGCAGAGATGCTGGGGACGCTTGAGGCCGAGCGGCGGGCGGTGCGCATCCGTATCGCCGGCGAGGAGCGCTTCATCGACGCAGCCGACGCGGGGCTTTACCGTGACGCGCTCGGCGCCGCTCCCCCCGGCGGCCTGCCGGCGGCGTTTCTGGCCGACGTGCCGGACGGCCTCGCTCGCCTCGTGCGCCGCTACGCCGCGACGCACGGGCCGTTCACGGGCGCCGAGGTCCGACAGCGCTACGGGGTCGACGCCTCGTCCGTACTGCGAGAGCTGGAGCGCGAGGGGGCGCTGGTGCGGGGCGAGCTTCGCCCGGGCGGAAACGAGCGCGAATGGTGTGATCCCGAGGTGCTGCGCAGGCTGCGCCGCGCCTCGCTGGCCGTACTGCGCAAGGAGATCGAGCCGGCCGACCAGCGCGCGCTGGCGGTGTTCGAGCCGGCCTGGCAGGGGGTCGACCGGCACCCCGCCACCGGCGCTGGAGTCGACCGCCTGCGTGAGGTGCTGGTGGCGCTGCAGGGCTTGCCATTGCCCGCGGATGTCTGGGAGCGAGAGGTGCTGCCCCGGCGCACCGGCGCCTACTCCCCCTCGTGGCTCGATCAGCTGTGCGCCGGCGGCGAGCTCGTGTGGGTCGGTGCCGGCGCCCTCGGGCGCCATTCGGGCCGTGTGGCGCTCTACTTCCGCGAGGACGCCGCGGCGCTCGGGCCGCCGCCCGGTGTCCGCGGAGCCGCAGAAGCGCAGGACACGCCTCAGCAAGACGCGGTTCGCCGACGGCTGGCGGCCGGTGCCTGCTTCTTCACCGACCTGCTGGTAGACGTCGACATCTCGCCCGAGGAGCTGCAAGAGGCGCTGTGGAGCCTCGTGTGGATGGGCGAGGTCACGAACGACGCCTTCGCGCCGCTGCGGGCCCCCCGACTGACGCTGGCCCGGGGTCAGCGTTCGCTGGCCGCGGGACTCGGCGGCTCGCGGCGTGCGGGTCGCTTCGCCAGCCGCCGCAGGACGGGCGCCGCGGCTCAGGTGCAGGGACGGTGGTCGTTGACGGCGCCGCTGTTCGGCGATGGGGACACGGATCCAGCCGCCCGGCGCCGTGCGCTGGCCGAGCTGCTGCTGGAGCGCTACGGCGTGCTGACGCGTGAGCAGGTGGTGGCGGAAGGTGTACCCGGCGGGTTCTCTGCCATCTACCCCGAGCTCTCACAGCTCGAGACCCTTGGCGTGGCGCGGCGCGGCTACTTCGTGGAAGGGCTGGGCGGAGCGCAGTTTGCGCTCGCCGGGGCCGTGGAGCGCTTGCGATCCTCAAAGCCGGCGGCCGCCCGGCCTCTCGTTCTCGCCGCCGTCGACCCGGCCCAGCCCTACGGCGCGGCGCTGCAGTGGCCGAGCTCGGCGAGGGCCGGCGGTCGGCGGCCGGCGCGGGTAGCGGGGGCCTACGTCGTACTGGCCGCCGGCGAGCCGGTCCTTTACCTGGAGCGTGGCGGGCGCGGGCTGCAGACGCTGGTGCCGGCGGACGACGAGTGCCTGGAGCCGGCACTCGAGGAGCTGGTGGCGCATGTGCGCAGCGGCCGCGGCAGGCGGCTGGGGCTGGAGAAGGTGAACGGCGAGGGGGCGCTGACCAGCCCCCTGGCGCCGGCATTGCTGAAGCTGGGCTTCCAGGAGAGCCCCAGAAGGCTCACGCTGAGCGCGTGAGCGGCAGCGCCCCTCCACGTGGTTTCGGTCGCTACGACCGCGCGATGCGCCCGTCGCAGCCGCGCGAGCTCGCCGAGCCCGAGCCGATCAGGCGGCGCTTCATGAGGTAGGGGCGGAAGTCCCGCAGTACCGCCTGTGGCACGCGCGGGCAGCCTTCATGCAGCACATCTGCAACGAGCCGCCAGCGGCTCCCGCTGCGGGCGGCGAGCAGCAGCGCCTGCTGAAAGCGCTCGCGGCAGCCATCCACGCCCCGGGCCGCCACGTAGACGATCGCGTACGGCCCAGCGCTCGAAACCCTGGCCCAGGCGATTCGCCCGCAGTCGAAGTAGGAATTCCCCGCTGGGAGTACCGCGGCGTGGATGGCGCGCAGTGTGCTGTGGCTCGCCCGGTGAAGCGCGAGGGCCGGAACAGCTATGCACAGCGAGCAGGCCGTCGCCAAGGTCACGCTCAAGATCAGTCGCTTCATCACGCTCGATCCGGTTAACAGTCAACCGTGACAATTGTTGCTTCGCAAGCCCCGGTAGTACCGTCGAACCGTGCCCGAGGGCGACACGATCGCGTACGCGGCCGCCAGGATCCGGCCGGTGTTGGCGGGCCGGGTCCCGGATTCGCTTCAGACCCCCCAGCCCCGCCATCTGCTCGACGGCTGGCCGAAGCGGCTCGCCGGCCGCGCTGTAACCGCCGTCGACACCCACGGCAAGCACCTCTTCCTGCACTTTGAGGGCGGGCTGGCGCTGCACTCCCACCTGGGGATGACCGGCGTATGGGGGGTCTACGGGCAGGGGAGACGATGGGCCCGCTCGCGGCAGCGGGCATGGCTCGTGCTCCACGCCGCCGGACACGACGTCGTCCAATTCGACGGGCCCCTGCTCGAGCTGATGACCGCCGGCCGGGTCCGCTCGGATCAGCGCTTGGCGGCGCTCGGTCCCGACGTCCTGGCGGAGGAGTTCGATCGCGGCGAGTTCTTGCGCCGGCTGCGCAACGACGATCCCACGCGGACGATCGGGGATGCCCTGCTCGACCAGACGATCGTCGCCGGCATCGGCAACATCTGGAAGGCGGAGGGCTGCTGGGAGGCCGCTGTCGACCCGTGGCGCGAAGTGCGCTTGGTGACAGATTCGGAGGTGGAGCGCATCATCGCCGGGATACGGCCCCGGATGCTGAACTCGTCCCGGCGCGGCCCTCGGGCGATCGAGCCACGCGTCTACCGGCGCACCGGTCGGCCGTGTCCACGCTGCGGCGCGCGGGTGCGCTCCAGCGCGGGGGGCCCGGCCCGCTCGCCATCCGGCCTCGCTACAGCCGGGCCGGCGCCCCGTCATCCGGCCGGCGACGCCAATCGCACGACGTACTGGTGTCCGGGTTGCCAAGCGTAGGTGCGACGGGTTGCCAAGCGTAGGTGCGACCAGGCTGCGGCGCGTCGGCCACAAGGGAGCGGAGCACATTGCCCCCGGGAATACGTACGCCAGCTTCGACGCGGCGCTGGGCGCAGGCGTCGACATGATCGAGTTCGACGTTCTCCCGGACCGCCACGGGCCGCGCCTACTGCTGGCCCACGACTACGACGACGCCGCCTCGCGTGTCCCACACACGCTGGAGGAAGGGCTGGCGCATCTGGCGACCGATGCCTTCGGGGCGATCGAACTAGACGTCGATTTGAAGCTGCCGGGTTACGAGCTGAGAGTGCTCGACGCGCTGCGCGAGCATGGTCTGCTGGAGCGGTCGCTGATCTCCACGCAGTATGGATCCAGCCTCACCGCGGTTCGCGCCGCGGAGCCGGGCATCAAGCTCGGCTGGTCGGTGCCCAGAGTGCGCCGGGACCCGTTCCGCTCGCCCGCCTTGTCGCTGCCGGCCCGGGCCGCGGTTCACGCGGCAAGGCGCGCGCTGCCCTCACGCGCGGCGGCTGCCGTCCGTGCCCGCCGGTGCGATGCGCTGATGGTCCACTGGCGCCTGGTCAGTGCGCGGCTGGTGGAGCGGGTGCTTGCCGAGGGCGGGGAGGTCTACGTGTGGACGGTCGACGATCTGGCGCGGCTGCGAGCGCTGGAGGTCCTGGGTGTGACGGGCGTCATCTCGAACGACCCACGGCTGTTCGCGCGGCTGTCGGCGTGAGCGGGCGGCCGTCGGCGTGAGCGGGCGGCCGTCGGCGGGAGCGAGTCACTGAAGGGTGCACTGTGCGGCGCTGTATCGCGGTGGGTTTGCGTGATCGACGTGGTGATGGTTCGGCGTCGTCCAACGAATGGCCTGGCCCAGCTGGCGTCCCTGCAGCTTCCACACGAACAGGACCCTGCCGCTGAGCGTGGCTGGCGGGGAAAAGTGGAACGTGACCCCCGCTTGGTAGAGCCTGGTGCTGCCCTGGGCCACAAGCATGGTCTTCCGCGTTCCTGACACCAGCCGGTTGGTGCCGCTCGGCGCGCGGTAATAGACCGAGAAGGTCATATACATGCTGGTGCTGAAGCCCAGGCTCGGCATCTGAGCGCGGAGGCCGAACGCCCGCGTGGTGCCCGCGGTGCCGCACATGTTGACCGTTGACCACAGATTTCTGGAGCGCTTGGCGGCGGCCACGGCCTGATGGATCTGCTGCGGCGTGGGGGCGGGATTGGAGGGAGTGGTCGCACTGCCCGCGAGCTGGAGTGCACTGCGTGCGGCAGCGGCTGACGGCGCCGCCAGCAGGGCGACGATCACCACACTCACGATCGGCGAGAAACGTCTCATACGGTCCGCGAAGCCTTCCCGCCTGGACCCTATCAGCGGCCGGCCCGCCGCCCCCCGGCTTAAAAGGGCGCATAACATCTCCCTCATGCCGACCAGCGGGGAGACGATCGAGCTGCTGCATCGCGTGCCCGTTTTCTCCGAGCTGGGAGATGACGAGCTTGCAAGGGTCGCCGAGGTGGCTGTTCCCCGTCGCTTCGAGGCCGGAGAGGTCGTCTTCCGCGAGGGCGATGAGAGCAGTACGTGCTACGTCGTGCGCTCCGGCCAGGCGCGTGCCGTCCGCGAGCACACCGACGGACGCTCGAT
Source organism: uncultured Actinomycetes bacterium (assembly GCA_963822735.1). Classification (GTDB taxonomy): domain Bacteria; phylum Actinomycetota; class Thermoleophilia; order Solirubrobacterales; family Solirubrobacteraceae; genus Palsa-465. The sequence goes on along the minus strand of CAWGIU010000002.1, from coordinate 74,528 downwards.
CACGCTGGCCCACTTCGGCCCTGGTGACATCTTCGGCGAGCTGGCGATGTTCGACGACGAGCGTCGCTCCGCCACCGTTGAGGCCGTCGAACCGACGGAGGCGGTCGCGATCCTGGCGGGCGACATGCGCCGGCTGGTACGCGAGCATCCGGATATCGCCGTCAAGCTCCTCAGCTCCCTGGGGCGGAAGCTCCGAGAGACCAACGAGCGCTTGACGCGCCAGTCCTTTCAGACAGTGCAGAGCCGGGTTGCGGCAGTGCTCTCGCAGCTGGTGCAAGCGGCCGCCGGGGGAGGCGCATCGGACGCTGACGTCCTCATCACCTCGACGCAGGCCGAGCTGGCTCAGCTGGCGGGCTCCTCGCGCGAGTCGGCGAGCCGGTTCCTGGCCGTGCTGGAGCGCGCCGGGATCATCACGCAGGGTCGGGGCAAGCTCATCGTCCACGACCCGGACGCCCTTCAGCGGTACGTGTACTGAACCTCCGCCGCGATCAACGGGGGGCTCGCGCGCGTTGTCGCAAACTCCGGCAAACGGTAGGCTGGCGCCGGTGCGGGTCCTCAACTTCTACTCGTCGGTGTTTGCCGACCAGTTGCGCCGTGGCCGCAAGACGGCGACCATCCGGCTGGGCGACAAGTCGCACAAGTACCGCAAGAACGAGTGCGTGTTGGTCACGATCGGCTACCAGCACTCGCCGCGCGAAAAGATCTTCAACGCCGTGATCGACCAGGTGGAGGTAAAGCGGGTCCGGGACCTATCGCCGCGCGACATCGAGCACGACAACCCCGAGTTTCGCCGCGTCGATGAGATGGTCCACTTCCTGGAGCAGATCTACGGGCGCAGGGTGTCGATGGACGACACCGTGACCGTCGTTCGCTTCTCACAGATCATCGAGAACCCGCCCGAGCTGCGCGACCGGATCCACGGTCTGGGCGGAGCCCGCAACTAGGCGCAACCCCCGCGCCGGCGGAGCCCACAGTGAGCGCAACATCCGCCCGAAGGACGTATTCTGGGGACGGATGCGGACCTGGAGAACGCTCGCGCTCGTGGCGGTTCTAGTCTGTTCGGCCGCCGCCGCGGCGAGCGCCGCGTCGTTGCCATCGATGTTTACGGCGGAGGGCCCGTATGCGGTCCGCCCGCCCACGATCGACTACACCGGTGACGGCAGCGGCATCATCGGCAAGTTGCCTAGCGGCTACCGCGCGGTCGGCAAGCGTCCGGGTTTCCTTCGCTGGGAGACCTGGACCCATTGGGGGGCGTTCGCGGTGGGCACCGTATGGCTGAAGACGTGCGTGCCCGACTGCGCCGGAAGCCCCTTCGTGCGCTACGCGGTGACGATCAGCGTCAGCCGTCCACGCCACGGGCATTTCACGCGCCTGACACTCCGGTATCGCTACCAGGGCAAGAATGTCGTCGATCGCCGCTGCACGCTCGATTCGGGCGGCTCATGGTCGATCTTGATGGGCGGTAGCTGCGTCTAGGATCCACGTGGTAGCGCGGGCCGTCGGGAGCTTCGAGTTCGTTGGCACTCTGGAGAAGAGAGTGCCAGAAAACCCTTGAAAGCCCGCGCGAGCAAGCTATAGTCTCATCCGCTGGCACTCTGCGCCTGCGAGTGCCAAGCCCCGCGCAGAAACTCCCTAACTCAAATCGGAGGTTTGTCCAGATGAAGCTAAAGCCCCTCGGCGATCGGTTGATCGTGCGGGCGATCGAGGAGGAGGAGACCACCTCAAGTGGGATCGTCCTGCCCGACACTGCCAAGGAGAAGCCCCAGAAGGGCAAGGTCCTTGCCGTAGGCGACGGCAAGGTCAACGACGACACGGGCAAGCGCACGCCGCTCGACGTCGCCGAAGGTGACGAAGTCCTGTACAGCAAGTACGGCGGCACCGAAATCAAGGTGGACGGCGAGGAGCTCCTCGTCCTCCGCGAGTCCGACGTGCTGGCCAAGGTCCAGTAACTGAGATCCAGAGGTAACCAAGAGATATGGCACACAAGGAACTGAAGTACGACGCGGATGCCCGCAAGGCGCTCGAGCAGGGCGTCGACGCGGTCGCCAACGCCGTAAAGGTCACGCTCGGCCCGAAGGGCCGTTACGTCGTCCTCGACAAGAAGTTCGGCGCGCCGACGATCACCAACGATGGCGTCACCATTGCGCGCGAGATCGAGGTCGAGGACGTTTTCCAGAATCAGGGTGCGCAGCTCGTGCGCGAGGTGGCGACCGCCACCAATGACGTTGCGGGCGACGGCACCACCACCGCTACCGTGCTCGCGCAGTCGATCGTGCGCGAGGGCATCAAGAACGTCGCCGCGGGCGCCAACCCGCTGGCGCTCAAGCGCGGCATCGAGCAGGCGGTCGACCAGGTCGTCGCCCAGATCGAGTCGCAGTCGACGGAGATCTCCGGCAAGGACCAGATCGCCCGCGTGGCGACGATCTCGGCCGGCGACGAGGAGATCGGCGACGTAATCGCCGACGCCATCGACAAAGTCGGCAAGGACGGCGTGGTCAACGTCGAGGAAGGCCAGACGTTCGGCATGGACCTCGAGTTCACCGAGGGCATGCAGTTCGACAAGGGCTACATCTCGCCCTACATGGTCACGGACCAGGACCGCATGGAGGCGACGCTCGAGGATCCCTACATCCTGATCGCCAACTCCAAGATCGGTTCGGTCCGGGACGTGCTGCCGGTGCTCGAGCAGGTGATCCAGTCCGGCAAGCCGTTGCTGATCATTGCCGAGGACGTGGAGGGCGAGTCGCTCGCCACGCTGGTGGTCAACAAGCTGCGGGGCACCTTCACCGGTGTCGCCGTCAAGGCCCCGGGCTTTGGCGATCGCCGCAAGCGCATGCTCGAGGACATCGCGATCCTCACGGGCGGCGAGGTGATCACCGAGGAGATGGGCCTCAAGCTCGAGAACACCCAGCTCTCGCAGCTCGGCCGTGCCCGTCGCGTGGTCGTGGCCAAGGACACGACGACGATCGTCGACGGCAATGGTGAGTCGGACGCCATCAAGGGTCGCATCAACCAGATCAAGACCGAGATCGAGAGCACCGATTCGGACTTCGACCGCGAGAAGCTGCAGGAGCGGCTGGCGAAGCTGTCCGGCGGTGTGGCGGTCGTCAAGGTCGGTGCCGCGACCGAGACCGAGATGAAGGAGAAGAAGCACCGCGTCGAGGACGCGCTGCAGGCCACCCGTGCGGCGCTCGAGGAGGGCATCGTGCCGGGCGGCGGCGTGGCGCTGCTGGCGACGCAGGATGCGATCAAGGTCGAGGCGTTCGACAATCCCGACGAGTCGACCGGCGCCAAGATCGTCCGTCGCGCGCTCGAGGAGCCGCTGCGGCAGCTCGCCGCGAACGCCGGGCTCGAGGGCTCGGTCGTGGTCAACGAGGTCCGCGGCGCCAAGAAGGGCCAGGGCCTAGACGCCGAGACCGGTGAGGTCGTCGACCTGGTCCAGGCCGGGATCATCGACCCGGCGATGGTGACGCGCTCCGCGCTGCAGAATGCGGCGTCGATCGCCAAGAACATCCTCACCACCGAGGCCATCGTCGCCGAGATGCCCGAGAAGGAGGCCGCCGGCGCTCCCGGTGGCGGCATGCCCGACATGGGCGGGATGATGTAAGGACCTCGCTACACGGCCGTGGTGTAATCCCGGCCAACAGGCGAGTTGTCTTCGAGGGCCCGGTAGCGATACCGGGCCCTCCTTTTATCGGGAGGGCCGGCCTGTCAGGCCGGGCCCTCCTTTTTCAATTGCCCTCGTGCAGCGAGCGCACCACACGGCCGTGCTCGCGCATCGTCTCCTTACCGTCGCGGCCCGGCTGGCGCCCGAAGCCGCAGTACATGGCCACGCCGAAGTCGCGGATGTAGCGCGAGGCGGTGTCGTGCCTGCGCCTCAGACCCGCGGCTCCGTCGATCGGCAAAACGATGCCCAGGAATACGCGCGCGCCGGCCGGCTCGAGGTCGATCAGCGGTCGGAAGAAGCTCCTGTCCTCGCTACGCAGATAGCGCGGCCCGGCGAGGTGCAGCCAGTCCACACGGCGTCCTGACTCCGCGACGGCGAAGTTCGCCATCCGGACGAGCACGCTCATGTCCTGCGCCTCGTACATGGGCCACTCCGGGAAGGTGCCGTAGCAGAGGTGATAGCCCACCAGAACCTCGTCCGGGATCAGCCGCGCGAGCCTCCTGACCGGTCTGGCGAAGCGCTCCCACGCGCCCTCGGTGGTCCAGGCCAGCACCCCCTCGATGTCCTGGGTCTCGTACGCGCAGTCCCACTGGATTGCCAGCTCGTCGGGCGGGATCCGCTCCATCATTCGTCCCAGCTCCCGGGCCACCAGCTCCTCGTACGCGCGCTCGGCGATCGGGTAATCCCGTGCGAAGTTGGCCTTGAAGGCGTTCATCGCGCTCGACGGGAACGGGAGCCCGACCTGGAAGCGCAGCCCGGGGTCGATATCGCCGTCTGCTCGCAGCTTGGAGAACACCTCGTAGGAGGCGATCGCGTCATCGATCCGCGGCCACGACTCGAAGCGCAGCTCGGAGGCGTCCTCGGCCACGGCGAAGACCGGCGTCTCGTACGCGTGCCTCGGGATGCCGGTCGGCGACTCGGTCTCCTCCGCCACGACGATGCCCCGAGCCGGGCGCGCGAGCTGCTCGCGCTCGTAGCCCACCCATGCCGCCCGTGGCCCGGTCTCGCCATCCGGGAGAGCGAACACGAGGTCGCCGAACAGCTCCGCGCCGGCCCGGAGGGCGCTCTCCGTGGAGTCTGCCGGCAGGCTGCCGACCAGCAGCAGCTCGCTCGTGATTCGTTGCTCACGCGACGGCTCGACCATCACATGCGACCCTACTGCGCAGGAGGCGTCCAGCGCTGATGCTTCTGAGTTCGTAGGCTTAGGCCCGTGATGCTCCGGTGAGGCGCTAAACACCGGCATGCCCACCACCGTCCGCGAGGCCGCTTTCGAGGCGATGCGGGGACTTGGGCTGAGCAGGATCTTCGGCAACCCGGGTTCCACCGAGATCCCGTTCCTGACCGACCTTCCCGAGGACATCGAGTTCGTGCTCGGCCTGCACGAGGGGTCGGTGGTGGGGATGGCCAGCGGCTACGCGCTCGCGCGCGGCGAGCCGTCGTTCGTGAACCTGCACACGGTGGCCGGACTGGGCAATGCCGTCAACGCGATCGCCAACGCGCGTGACTGCCGCGCCCCTCTGGTGGTGCTGGTCGGCCAACAGGACCGTCGGCAGCTGGCCTTCGAGCCGTTTCTAACCGGTCGGCGCCTGGAGGACCTGGCCGGCGACTACCCGGTATGGACGAACCTCCCGAGCCGCGCACAGGACGTTCCGGGCGCCATCGCGCGTGCCTACCACGAGGCGCAGGCGGCCAATGGCCCAGCGCTCGTGGTCGTGCCGATGGGCGACTGGCTGCAGGAGGCCGATCCGGTCGCGGCCGGCGCTCCGGCCCGTGTCGTGCGCCCGAGTTCGGTGACCGCCGAGGAGGTGGCCGACCTCGCGCGGCTGATCGACGACGCCGACTCGCCGGCGTTCGTCGTCGGCCCTGGGGCCGACAGCCGCGAGGGGTGGGACGCTGTAGTGGCGCTGGCAGAGCGACTGCGCTGCCCGGTGTGGCAGGAGCCCTTCAGCCGGCGTGCTGGGTTTCCCCAGGACCACCCGCTGTTCGCCGGCTATCTGCAGTGGCGCCGCCGGCTGATGCGGGAGACACTCGCCACGCACGACCTCGTGCTGGCGATCGGCACAAACGCGTTTCGCCTCTACCTGATCGACGAACCCGAGCCCAGCCCAATCGTCGAGGCAGGTACGCGGGTGGGGGTGATCAGCGAGGATCCGGGGGAGGCGCACCGCAGTCCTTGCGAGCTCGCGCTGGTGGCCCCGGTGGCCGTGGCCTGCCGGGCGCTGGTCGAGCAGGTCACTCAGCGCCGAGGCGCCATGCCCCGGTCGATCACGAGACCACCGCCGCCCGAGCCGCCGCGACCGGGCGAGCCACTCCGACCGGGGCACGTCTTTGCCGCGCTCGCGGACCGGTTGCCCTCCGATGTGGTGCTGGTTGAGGAGACTCCATCCAGCCAGCCCGAGCTCTATGAACGGATCCCGACCCGTGCTCCACTGGGGTTCGTGAGCACCGCCAACGGCGAGCTTGGGTTCGGGCTCCCGGGCTCGATCGGGCTGCGACTGGGCCTACCCGACCGGCCGGTGGTGGGCGTGATCGGCGACGGATCCGCGATGTACGCGATCCAATCGCTGTGGAGCGCAGCGCGCTACGGCGTCGGCGTCCTCCTGGTGGTGATGGGCAACGGCCGCTACGCGATCATGGATACGCTGGCCGAGGCCCAGGGCGGCCGGGGGGCCTGGCCGGCATTCGAGTCCCTCGACATCGCCGGAATCGCGCGTTGCCTGGGCTGCCCGTCGAGGCGGATCGAGACGCACGATCAGCTCGTCGCCACGCTTGACGAGGCGATCCCCGGCTTGGTCGATCGCCGGGAGCCGTTGTTGGTCGACGTGCGCCTGGGCCAATAGGGATACGATCCGGTCGTTGACGAAATTGTCGACAATCGGCGAGCCCGAGGACGCGCTCCGAGAGGCGATCGTCGCGGGGCGCTTGCAGCCCAATGAGCGGCTTGTGGAGACAGAGTTGACGCGGACGCTCGGAGTGGGCCGCTCCGCGGTGCGCACTGCGCTCGCCCGCTTGGAGCAGGAAGGGCTCGTCGAGCACAAGCGTCACCGCGGCGCGCGGGTTCGGCTAGTGGACGTGCCTGAAGCGGTCGAGATCCTCGAGGCCCGAGCGGTGCTGGAGGGGCTTGCGGTGCGCTATGCGGCCACGCGCGCCAAGCCCCATGACCTCGCGGACCTGCAGCGCATCTTGGCCGAGATGCGCCGGCGGTTCGACGACGGCGACCTGTTGGGCGTCTCCGATGAGAATGCCGTGCTCCACCGTCGCCTGCTGGCCATCGCCGGTCATGCGGCGGCGGCGCGCCTGATCCTGGGGCTGAAGTCCCAGCTGGTCCGCTTTCAGTACCGCACGATCCTGCTGCCCGGTCGCAGTGAGGAGTCGTTCGCCGAGCACTCAGCGATCGTCGAGGCGGTCACGCGGGGCGCTCCGCAGGCGGCCGAGGCCGCGATGCGTACGCACCTCTCGCGCGTCGCGGAAGCGCTGCGCCGTGGCTGAGCATCCCTCCGACCGCGCGTACGAGCTGCTCCAAGGCGCGTTCGACACGCACGTTCACATTTCGCCGGACGTAGTGCCGCGCAAGATCGACGACATCTCTCTCGCCCATCGCTTTCAAGAGCTCGGCCTCGCTGGATTTGCGCTCAAGTCCCATTACGGCTCGACCGCGGAGCGGGCGTCCGTCGTCCGCGCCGCCGTGCCAGGCGTGCAGGTGCTGGGAGCGATCTGCTTGAACCGGGCTGTGGGGGGCATCAATCCGCTGGCCGTGGAGGTTGCCGCCCGCGAGGGCGCGCGGATCGTGTGGCTTCCGACGGTCGATGCGGTCAACGAGTCCCACGAGCGCGACGCGCCGCCCGGTTCGAAGGTGCCGGTGTGGGTCAAGTTCCAGCAGGAGCTGCGCGAGCAGGGGATCGAGATCGAGCCGGTGAGGGTCGTCGATGACGGCGGGGCCGTGCTCCCCGAGCTGCGGGAGGTGCTGGCCCTGATCGCTCGGCACGAGCTGGTGCTCGCCACCGGACATCTGGGACGCGACGAGATTTTCGCGGTGGTCGACGCTGCGCTCGAGGAGGGCGTGGGCGAGATCGTGGTCACCCACCCTGACTTCCCCTCGCAACATTTGTCCGTCGAGGATCAGCGTGCGCTCGCCGACCGCGGTGCGCTGCTCGAGCGCTGCTTCGTGACCCCGCACAGCGGCAAGATCCCCTGGGAGCGCTGGATCGAGAACATTCGCGGCGCCGGAGCCGAGCGCTCGATCCTGTCAACCGACCTTGGTCAGACGTCCAATCCGCCGGTGGAGGACGGGATGGCGCTGATGGTCGACCGGCTGCTCGAGGCGGGCCTCGATGAGCAGGAGGTACACGCGATGGCCGTGCTGAACACGCGCCGGGCGGCGGGGGCCGAGCTGGCGGTGTCGGGAGCGGGGCTCGGCGTACCGGGAGGGCAGCGGCGATGAGCGAGCGGCGGCTGCTGGTTATCGGGGCACACGCCGCCGACTTCGTGTGGCGCGCCGGCGGCGCGATCGCCGTGACCACGAGCTCCGATGGCGTTGCAAGCGTGATCGCGCTCTCCTACGGGGAGCGGGGCGAGTCCGGTGAGCTCTGGAAGCAGGAGGGGCAGACGATCGAGCGGGTCAAGGAGATCCGGCACGGCGAGGCCGAGCGCGCGGCGGCGGCGCTGGGCGCCGACTTCCAGTGCCTGGACCTCGGCGACTATCCGCTCGAGATCGATGCCGATGCCCTGCGGCTGATCTCTGATCGGATCCGCGAGTTCGCCCCCAACGTGCTGATCACGCACACAGACACGGATCCCTTCAATCCGGACCACCCGGTGGCGTTCGCGGCCGTGATGCGCGCCCGAGGACTGGCAGCGGGAGCGGGCGTGGCCAGCGCGTTTGAGACCGTCAGGCCGCCGGAGCTCTTCCTGTTCGAGCCCCATCAGCCCGAGCTATGCAACTTCACCCCCAACACGTTCGTCGATATCACCCCTGTCATCGAGCGCAAGCTGGCGGCGATGGCCGAGATGAAGGCCCAGCAGTACCTCCAGACCTACTACGGCCAGCGCGCCGACCAGCGCGGCAACCACGCCCGCCGCTCATCGGGCAACCAGGACATCAAGCAGGCCGAGGCGTTCCAGCGGGTGACGCCGCAGGTCCTAAGTGCGCTGTGAGTGACCGTTACGCAGAGCTCGTGCGGCTGGGGTCGGCGACCGTGTACGAGGCTGGCGGCCGGCGCGGCTACGTCGACCTCGACCTTATCCAGGTGGTGCCCGGCTCCCGAGCCGCCGGCCCCGCGCGCACGGTCCGCTGCGGCCAGGACGACAACCTCATGGTGCACGCGGTGATGGCGGAGCTCGAGCCTGGTGAGGTACTGGTACTGAGCATGCCCGAACCCCGTCCGGTTGCGCTGGTCGGGGAGCTGCTCGCCACGCAGGCCAAGGCCCACGGCGCCGCAGCGGTGTTGGTCGATGCTTCGGTACGCGACGTCGAGGAGCTCGTCGAGCTCGGACTCCCGATCTGGGCGCGCTGGGTGCGGGTGCGCGGAGCGGGCAAGGACATCCCCGGAACGATCGGCCAGCCAGTGACGGTAGGCGGGACGGTGATCCGGCAGGGCGACACGTTGGTGCTGGACGCCGACGGGGTCGCGGTGGTGGAGCAGGAGCGCCTCGAGGAAGTCCTGCAGGCCTCGCGCAAGCGGGCGGAGCGCGAACAGGTGAAGCGGGCGAAGCTCGAGGCCGGCGCATTGTCCTTCGACCTCGATCGCTTGCGAGAGCGCGTATGAGCGAGGCGCTGCACGACCTGGCCCACGTCGGACACGCCGAGCTGCTGACACCGTTTCCGGAGGACAGCCTGCGCTTCTTCGTCGAGCTGTTCGGGATGGAGGTCGAGTCGCGCGAGGATCGCTCGGTGTACCTGCGCGGCTGGGGCGACTACCAGCGCTACAGCCTGAAGTTGACCGAATCGGAGCTGCCCGGCCTCGGCCACATGGCGATCCGCGCCTGGAGTCCGGACGCGCTCGAGCGTCGCGTGCGGGCGATCGAGGAGACGGGGCTCGGCGTGGGCTGGATCGACGGCGACCACGGACACGGGCCGGCGTATCGCTTCACCGACCCCGATGGACACCCGATGGAGCTGTACTACGAAGCCGAGCGCTACGAGCCGCCCGAGCATTTGCGCCCGGCGCTCAAGAACGTGCCGCAGCGCTACGTGGGACGCGGTGCCGCCGTCAAGCGGCTCGATCACGTCAACGTGCTGGCGAGCGACGTGGCCGCGAACCGTCGCTTCGCCGCCGAGGAGCTCGGGTTTCGCACCTACGAGCAGATCGTCAACGACGATGGCACCGAGATCGGCGCCTGGATGAGTCTCTCGATCGCCGCCCACGAGCTGATCTACGTCGTGGACCACGCCGGCGCCAGCGGCCGCCTCCATCACCTGGCGTTCTTCGTCGACACGCGGGAGGAGGTGCTGCGGGCCGCGGACCTGTGCCTCGACGCCGACGTGCCGATCGAGGCCGCCCCCTCGAAGCACGCCGTCGCCCAGGGGATGTTCCTGTACGTGTACGAGCCGGGGGGCAACCGCGTGGAAGTCACGACCGGCACCCATTTCATCTACGACCCGGCGTACGAGCCGGTCGTCTGGACCCAGGCAGAGCGCGCCCGGGGACAGGCGTGGGGCGTGCAGACGATCGAGACCTTCCACACCTATGGCACGCCCGACATCAGCGGCAAGGCGACCGGGCCGCCGATTCCACCCACCAGCGCGATCCCGCGCGAGCCGTTGGTGGAGCAGTGACAATCGACTCCGGGTTCCGTCCCTAAGCCGCCGACCGCTGGGGAGCTGGCCGCGCTGCGCGAGCTCGTGAAGCCGTGAAGTATCCACGCTCGTCGGCATCGAGGTAATCGGCAAGTCGGCTGGCCAGCGCCATGATGGTCAACGATGGATTGACCGACAGCGTCCGCGGAATCACCGAGCTGTCACCGACGAATAGCCGCCGCACGTCGTGTGACTCGCCGTGGGCATCCACCACCGAGCGCTGGGGATCAGAGCCCATCCGGCAGCTTCCCTGCACATGGGTGGAGAGGATGCCGGTCTGGAACACCCGCCGAGCGCCAGCCGCTTCGAGCACCTGACGTGCGAACCGCAGCGAGCTGTCGATCCGCTCCTGCTCGCGCTGGTTGAACGCGAACGAGTAGCGGTCGCGGCCCGATTCGTCCACCCAGGCGGTGCCGTTATTCTCGTCGTTGACAAGTGTCAGCAGGCCGGTGAAGTAGCGGTAGGAACGAAGCGCGTCGGTCAGCTCCCTCCCCCACAGCGGACGGTCGCGCTCGTCGCTGAGCGCGGTCGCGAATCCGATCGGATCCTGCACCGTCGCCGCCTCGACGACGAACCCGCCGTCCTCGTCGCGGACGAACTTCATGCAGTGCGAGCTGATCGGGTAGACCATGTGTGCGTCCTGGATCTCGTCGAACAGGCCCTCGACCAGGCGCGCCACGTGAAAGCCGAGGTTGTGGCCGACCAGCTCGCTCGAGGGCGATCCACCGGCGGCCTCGCGGACCCCGGAGCGGATCAACACTCCCGGGGTGCCGAGCGCTCCGGCCGCGACCACCACCACGTTCGCATCCACGGTGCGCGATGAGCCGTCCTCCGCCGCGTACTCGACGCCGGTGGCTTCCGGAGCGCCATTGCTCTCGGAGATCTTCACTCGACGCACGTCGCATCCGGCTCGGAGCTCGAGCTGGCCTTCGACCACCGCGGGTTGGATGTAGCTGTTGAGCGTGGACTTGCCGGCGTTGGTCGGACACCCCTGAAGGCATGAGCCGCAGCGCATGCAGTTTGTGTCCGTATAGGAGGTGACGGGCTCCAACTCAGCCCCGAGCGCCTCGAAGCCCGGAATCACCGTCTGGATGCACTTCTGCCAGTCGCTGCGCTCACGCACCCCAAGTCGCTGCTCCACCCGCTCCAGATAGGGGAGCAACTCGGCCTCGCCAAACGGGTTGCCGCGCTCGCCGACAAGGCCGGCGGCGGCGTGCCACTTCTCGTAATCCTGCTCGGAGGGCCGCAACGCGACCTTGGTGTTGATCGTGGTCGTGCCGCCCACGCACCTTCCTCGGAAGAGCGGCATCGGCGGCCCGGGAGGATGCGACTGATCCGGCTCCGCGAATGCGATCGGCCACCACAGCTCGTGAGTCGCTCTGGCCTCCCAGCGCATGTAGTCGGCTGCGGTCTGGTAGGGCCCGGCCTCTAGCAACAGCACGCGCCGCCCGCTTTGGGCAAGCTCGCCCGCAACCACCCCGCCGCCGGCGCCCGAGCCGACCACCACCACATCGAAGCGCTCGCTCAACCACCCACCCCCAAATACGACCAATCCTTCTCCAAGCGCGCCGCCAGCGGCGGGGCGAAGTCAATCTCCGCCCACGCTCCCGGCCCGGGTGCGCCGGGGGCCACGAAGTCGCTGTAGAAGGCCTCGCACGCCAGCGCGCGCACCAGCCCGAACTCGGGCGTGAACTGATGCTCGGCCAGTGCCTCCGCGCCGCTGGCGGCGGCTTGCTCCAGCGCGATGAATGATGCCAGCGCCACTTTTCGATCCGCATCGGGCATCCGGGCCAGCAGAGCATCGACGTACAGCTCCGGCCAGACTCGCGCGGAGCCGGGGACGATCAGCTCGCACAGCGACCGCACGACGGCCGCCTCCCTGTCGTCGAGAACGTGCATTACTAGATGCTCAGCCCTCCGTCGACGGTCAGCCTCGCCCCGGTCATGAAAGTGCTCTCGTCGCTGGCCAGGAACACGACAGCCGTGGCGATCTCCTGCGGCATAGCGTGGCGGGCCAGGGGGATCATCTGCTCGAAAGCCTGGGCCGACTCCTCCCGCGAGGCGCCGATGGCCTCGACCTCAATCCGGTGCTGGAACTCGTTGTCGGTGGGCCCGGGATGGAGGGAGTTGACACGGATCCCCTTGGCGGCCACCTCCTTGGCCGCGGTGCGTGCCAGGCCGACCACCGCGTGCTTGGAGATCGCATAGGCGGCGATTCCCTGATCGGAGGTGAGGCCGACCACGCTCGAGTTGATGATCAAGCTCCCGCCGGGTTCCATCACCCGCAGTGCGTGCTTGGCGACCAGGAAGCTTCCGGTCACGTTCACCGCCATCACCCGCTCGAAGACGTCGAGTGGATACTCGCTGACCGGCGCCACCACACCGAAGATCCCGGCGTTGGCGAAGGCGATGTCAAGGCGGCCGAACCGCTCGATCGTCGCTTGTACCGCGGCCTCGACCTGCTCCTCGCTTGTTACGTCGGTCACCCGCCAGCCGATTGGACCCGCATCGGTGGCTTCGTCAGCTCGAACGAGGGCGCTGGCAGCCTCGGCGAGCTCGTCCTCGCCGAGGTCGACGAGCATCACGTTCGCTCCCTCGGAGAGGAACGCCTGCGCGGTCGCAGAGCCGATGCTCCCGGCTCCCCCGGTGATCAGCGCTGTCTTTTGCGCTAGACGCCCCGACAACTCGTTCCTCTAGGAGTCCACTAGGCCGTCCCAGCGGCGTCAGGGACACTGCTGGTAGCAGTGATCAGGTTCGCGGCCCGCTCGGCGATCATGATTACGGGCGCGTTGGTGTTCCCCCGCGTGATTCGAGGCATCACCGAGGCATCGACCACCCGCAGGCCCTCGAACCCGTAGACCCGGAGCTCGGAGTCGACGACCGACCCCATGGCGCAAGTCGAGGTGGGGTGGTAGACCGTCTGACCGACGCGCCGCGCGAACGCCAGCAGATCCTCCTCGGAGTCCGACTCAGGCACGCTGAACGGTGCCCGCTCCACTGCCCGCAGCGGCGCCTGCTGGGCGATCTCGAGCGCCAGCCGCATACCCGCCACCATGCTCTGGCGATCATCCTCCGTGGTGAGGAAGTTGCACAGCACGCGTGGCTTGGAGTCGGGCAGGGGGCTCCGTAGCATCACGCGCCCCCGGCTGGTGGGGTGGATCACCACGGGGCCGAAGCAGTAGCCGTGGTCGCTGGGCGCGGTCAGGCCCTCGTCGAAGAACATCGAGGGGGCGAAATGAAACTCCACGTCGGGCGCTGGGAGCCCAGGGCGGGTGCGAAAGAAGCCGGCCGCCTCGGGGATGTTCGACGTCAGCGGCCCGCGGCCCTCGGACTCCAGGAGGGCGGCGTTTTCGGGTGTCGCGGCACCGAAAAGCGACGGCTCGTCGGTCAGGTAGTTGATCTGGGCCATGCAGTGGTCCTGGAGACCGTGGCCGACCGGCAGCGGTGCACGGACCTCGATCCCCAGCGGTGTTAGCTGGTCCTCGGGGCCGATGCCCGACAGCATCAGCAGCACGGGCGACTGGTAGGTGCCGGCGGACAGGATCACCTCCCGCTCGGCACGCAGCTGCTCGACGCCGTGGCCGCGAGCCAACTCCACCCCAACCGCTCGCTCGCCCTCGAACAGGATCCTGGTCACCATCGCGCCGGTGATCACTTCCAGGTTGGGGCGCTCGGCACATGGACGCAGGAACGCGTCCGCGGTGCTGCAGCGCAGACCGTCGCGTTGGGTGAGCTGGAAGCGCCCAACCCCCTCCTGACGGGGACCGTTGAAGTCAGGGTTGTGCTCGTGGCCGGCCTGGCGCGCGGCTTCGAGCATCGTGTCGGTGAGCGGGGTCATCGCTCTGCTGTCGGCCACGCGCAGCGGTCCGCCCACGCCGTGGTAGGCGTCCTCGCCGCGCTCGTTGTCTTCGGAGCGCTTGAAGTACGGGAGGATCTCGTCGTAGCTCCATCCCTCGCAGCCAGCGGCCGCCCACGCGTCGTAGTCGGCGCGGTTGCCGCGGATGTAGATCATCGCGTTGATCGAGCTGCAGCCCCCGAGCATCCGCCCCCGCGGCAGGTACAGCCGCCGCCCCCCGAGCCCGGGCTCAGGTTCGCCGAGCAGGTCCCAGTCGAGTCCAGACTTAAACAGCACCGGGAACGCGGCCGGGATGTGGATCTCCGGCTGGCGGTCCTCGGCACCGGCTTCGAGCAGTGCCACGCGCACGTCCGCGTCCTCGCTCAGCCGGGCAGCCAGCACGCACCCGGCCGACCCCGCGCCGACGATCAGGTAGTCGTAGCCCTCACTCACCGCGGATCACCACCTTCATCACCTCCGTGGGGTGATCGATCGCGAAGCGGATTGCGTCCGGCGCTCGCGAAAGAGGGAAATCGTGGCTGATCAGCCGGGCGACCGTAGGCACGTTGCGCTCGACGACCCCTACGGCCTCGGCGAACTCGGAGGCGCCGCAGCAGCTGACGCCGAGCAGATCAAGCTCCTTCTCGGTCAGGCTGCCGATCCGCAGCGAGACCTCCTCCGCGGACATCCCGATCTGGATGGCGCGTCCGGCAGAGGCCACCATCTCCACCATCGCCCGCACGGCCGACGCGGCCCCGGTGGCATCGAAGACGACCGGAGGGCCGGCCGGTGCAGCCCAGTCGCGCGCGCGGGCGACGACCTCTTCCGGCCCGCTCCAAACGAGCGTCTGGCATCCGAGCTGCTGACTCAGCCCCAGCCGGCTTTCCTGCAGATCGACCACGAGCACCTCCGCGCCCCGCTCGCGCGCCACCAGGCACACGCATTGACCGATCGGTCCCGCCCCCAGCACGACCGCTTTCTCTCCCCGCCTCACCGAAGCCCGGTTCACCGCCCGCACGGCGATTGAGACGGGCTCGGCCATCGCCGCCACGGCGGGATCCTCGGCCGTGATCGGGAACACTTGTTGCTCTCCTGTCAGCAGGCGCTCCTGCAGGCCGCCGTCGACGTGGATTCCGATCAGCTCGAAGCGGTCGCAGGTGTTCGGACGCCCGACGCGGCATGGGTAGCACTGGCCGCAGGCCTGCAACGGGAAGAGCGCCACCCGTTGCCCGGGCGCGAGGCCCATCGCGGCAATCCGGGCCTACCGCGGTGATTGTGCCCGCAACCTCGTGTCCCTGGACGCGGGGAAAGCTTGAGCCTCCGGCCGCTTCCGATAGCTCGCCGGCGAAGAAGTGGTAATCGGACCCGCAGATCCCGACCGCCTCGGGACGGATCACCAGCTCGGCCGGGCCGGGAGCGCGGGGTTCGGGCCGGTCGACGACCGCCATCGTGCCGGCCCCTTCGGTCACCGCGGCGCGCATCAGCTGCGTGCTCCCTGGATCACCCCCAGACCTCGGCCGCCGTCTCGACGATCAGCCGAAGCTTCGCCACCTGCTGGTCGTAGGTGAGCGCGTTGCCCTCGAAGGTGGAGGAGAAGCCACACTGCCCAGACAGGCACAGCTGCTCGATCGGCACGTATTGGGAGGCCTCCTCGATCCGCCGCTTGAGCACGTCCTTTGACTCGAGCTCGCCGCGCTTGGTGGTCACCAGCCCCAGCACGACCAGCTTGTTCTTGGGCACGAACCGCAGCGGCTCGAAGCCGCCGGAGCGAGCGTCGTCGTATTCGAGAAAGAAGCCGTCGACGTTCAGCTGACCGAACAGGGCCTCGGCGACATAGTCATAGCCTCCCTCCGCCGCCCACGAGGAGCGGAAGTTGCCGCGACAAAGGTGCGTGGTGATGGTCAGAGTCTCCGGACGCCCCTGGAGCGCGCGGTTGAGGTTGCGGATATAGGTCTCGTGCAGGTGCTCGGCGTCCTCGCCCTTGCTGGCCAGCTGCTCCCGCTGCTTGGGGTCGTTCAGGTACGCGAGGCTAGTGTCGTCGAACTGGTAGTAGCGACAGCCGAGTGCCGCGATCGCCTTGATCTGGGCGGCGTAGGTCTCTGATAAATCGGTCCAGAACTCCTCAACGTCGTCATACACATTGGGGTCGATCGCCGCCCGTCCGCCGCGGTAGTGCACCATGCTCGGCGACGGGCTCGTCAGCTTCGCCGTCACCCCGTCGGTCACGAGGCTCTGCAGGAACTTGAAGTCCTCGGCGAAGATCGTGTGGTCGAGGTGCACTTTTTCGCCTACGTGGATGGCGGCGGGTGTCCACTCGATATCGCCGTCAGGGTTGTGGAACTTGACCTTGATGTTCCCGGGCGCCTGCTCGATCCCACCCAGTTGGTAGATGAAGTCCATGTGCCAGGAGCTGCGGCGAAACTCACCGTCGGTCGCCGACTGCAGCCCTACGTCGTGCTGCATCTTGACGACGTCTCGGATCGCGTCATCCTCGATCTGGCGCAGCTGATCGGCGTCGATTCGTCCGTCGGCAAACTCTTCGCGCGCTTGCAGCAGGTGCTTGGGACGCAGCAGGCTGCCCACATGGTCGGCACGGAACGGCGGCCGCGTGCGCCGGCCGGCCGTGATCTCGTTCGCTGTCTGGGTTCCAGACACGTCTACCTCGCTTCCGTCGATGTCTTGACGCTGCCGGCGGGCCGGCCGTTGGCGGCGCCCGCGTCGCGCAGCAGGTACGCGGACTGGAGCAGCTCTGGCCGATCACGCAGCTCCTTGGCTGTACCGGAGTACTGCATCCGGCCGCCCTCCATCACGTACGCGCGGTTGGCTAGGCCCAGCGCGACGGTCGCGAACTGCTCGATCAGCAAGACCCCGATACCCGACTCGGTGATGCTCTTGATCACCGGGATCAGGCGCTGGACGATCACCGGTGCCAGCCCCAGCGACAGCTCGTCGATGATCACGAACCGGGGCTGCGAGGAGAGCGCCTGCGCCAGCACCAGCATCTGCTGCTCGCCTCCCGACAGGGAGCGGGCCGGCGATGACATCAGCCGTTCGAGCTCCGGGAACAGCTCGAGCGCCCGCTTGCGTCCCTCGGCGGCCTGCTGCCGTGAGAGCGTGTAGGTGGCCACGCGCAGGTTGTCCTCGACGCTCAGATCGGACAGCAGCCTCCGCCCTTCCGGAACGGCGGCCACGCCCGCGTGGCGGATCTGCTCTGGCCGGCGCCCCGCTAGCTCCTCGTCGTCGAGCAAGACCGAGCCGCGGAGCGGACGGAGCACGCCCGCCACCGCCAGCACCAGGCTCGACTTGCCCGCACCGTTCGGTCCGAGCAGCGTCGTCACCTCTCCGGCGGCAATCTCCAGCGACACCTCGTGCACCACCGTGCGCCCCCCGCGGGCGACGCTCAGATCGCGCAACGACAGCGTGCTCACGCCACCGCCTCGGTGCCAAGGTAGGCGCGGATGACGTGCTCGTCGCGCAGCACGTCCGCGGTGGGGCCGGCGGCGATCAGCTTTCCGAAATCGAGCACGGCGGTCGCCTCGCAGCACGCCGAGACGAGGCTCATGTCGTGGTCGACGAGGATCGTCTGTGCGCCGATCTGCTCCGGGATCCGCCGGATCATCTCGCCCATGTGCTCGGTCTCTTGGTCCGGCAGCCCGGCGGCGGGCTCGTCGAGCAGCACCAACCGCGGCCTGCCGACCACCGCCCGGGCCAGCTCCACCAGTCGCCGCTCCGCTGCCCCTAGCGTCCCCACCTTGGCCTGCGCCCCGGCCTCGAGTCCCACAAACGAGATCGCCCCCCTCACGTCCTCGCGCCTTGATGCGCGCTCGAGCTTGGAGTGCTCGTGCACCATTGCCACGTTGTCGTAGACGGACAGCTGCTCGATCGCCTGCTCGGTCTGGAACGTGCGCCGCAGCCCCCAGCGCGCCCGCCGGAAATGGGCCATCTTCAGCAGGTCGTCGCCGAAGGCGCCGACCTTGCCGGCCACCGGCCGCACGAACCCGCTGAGCACGTTGAAGAAGGTCGTCTTGCCCGCGCCATTGGGCCCGATCAGCCCGCAGGTGCCCTGCTCGAATTTGACGCTCATCCCGTCGAGCGGGATGACGCCGCCGAAGCGGACGGTGAGCTCTGACACCTCGATCAACGCTTCCGCCCTCGCGCCGATGCCGGCGTCATTCGATCCGCGCGCCGAGCAAATACCGATGTCATTCGCGCCGCCCCGCGGCCGGGGCTGGACCGCCGAGCAGTCCGCGCGCCAGCCGTCCGAGCCGCGCCAGGTCCCTCGGGACCTGTTCGACAAGTCCGCGTGGCGCGGTGGTCAGGACCTGGAGCACCCCGAGGCCGAACAGGATCGTCAGCCAGTCGGGGGAGACGCCCCAATCGTTGAGCAGCGCTTGGAGGAACTTGAGGAGGAATGCGGCGATGACCGCGCCGCCCAGGCTGTAGGCACCGCCCATCAGCACCACGGCGAGCAGCGTGATCGAGTCCTGGGTCGAGAACGTGAGCGCGTTCAGATAGCGGAAGCTCCCGGCCACCAGCCCGCCGGCCACGCCGGTGACGAATGACGCGAGCGCGAATGCCCACAGCTTGTAGAGCGTCGTGTTGATGCCGGCGGCCAGTGCGGCGGACTCGCTCTGGCGGATCGCCGCCCATGCGCGCCCCGGCCGGCCGCGCAGGTGGACGAGCACCAGCACGAACATGATTATCGCCGCGATCATCGAGTAGCGGAAGAACGCCGGATCGGTGGTGGCGATGCTGGGCCGGCGAATCGGCGGGATGTGGACGCTGCCGCCGTTGTAACCCGTGAAACCGTGTCCGCCGTTGGGGAAGTTGATCGCGGACAGCGCCACCGTGATCGCGCCCGCCAGCATCAGCGTGATCAGCGCGAGATACAGGCCACTCATCCGCAGCGCCGGGAGCCCGACCAGCGTCCCCAGCACCATCGTGATGATCCCCGCGGCCAGCAGGATGATCGGGAACGGAAGCGCGGTCGCGAACAGCAGGCGTGCGGCAACCCACGCCCCCATCGCCAGCACCGCACCCTGCCCCAGCGACACCATCCCGACCCGGCCCACCAGCAGCCCGAGCCCGAGCGTCACGATCGAGTAGATCGCCACCTGCGTGAAGGCGTCGACGTAGTACAGGCTGAAGATCGAGGGCACGAGCACGAACGACAGCAGCAGCAGGGCGGAGATGATGCCTGGACGGACGAACGCGACCGGGCGGAGCTCGCGCCGCGATCGTAGCCACCGGCGCTCGTCGCCGGGTGGCGGGGGGGCGCCAGCTTCGGGTGCGGTGCTCTGATCCGCGGTCTTCACGCCGGCAGCCTCCAATCCTAAACCCCCTGGCGCCCAACGGTGATCACGCGTCGCCGGTTGAGGACCAGCAGCGCGATCGCAGCGAGCACGAATGGCGTCATGTCGCGGTAGTTGCTCAGCGAGTTAATCGGCGTCAGCTCGGCGTCGACCACGCCGATCACAATCGCGGCGAGGAAGGTGACCGCAATCGAGCGCAGGCGCGCGATCAGGGTCGCGGCCAGCGTGGAGATCACGAGGAACGTCAGGGTGGTTGCGTCGAGCGCGACCAGGTCCGCGAGCAGGGCACCGGCGACGCCGGACAGCAGCCCGCAGCCAAACCAAGCCGCCGCCGTCACCCGCCTCACCGGTACGCCCAGCGTCGCGGTGATTTCCCGGTCGTCCGCCATCGCCCGCATCGCGGTTCCGAGCTTGGAGAAGCGCAGGAAGACGGCGGTGGCCAAGGTGATCACCAGCCCGAGAGCGAGCGCGATCACCTCCGTGTAGGTGACCGAGATCTGCCCCACCTGGAAGCTGTTGCTGTCAGTCGGGAAGGCGAGCGAACGCGAAGCGCCTCCGCTCGACGGCCACAGCAGGTCCATCACTCCCAGTAGCACGAGCGTCAGCCCCAGCGTCGCAGTCGCCTTGACCAAAGGGTCGCGCCCCGCGAGCGCGACCCCAAACACCATCCCGTAGGCGAGCGTCAGCACCCCGCCGACCAGGACGCAGACAGCAAAGGCCGGCCAGAACCCCAAGCCTGAGTGGTTGATCAGCTGCCACGCGATCAGGGCGCCGAACGCACCGACCGCACCGAAGGCCAGGTTAAGGACTCCGGTGGCCCGGTACAGGACGACCATGCCAACGCCCGACAGGGCATACACCCCGCCGAGCGAGAGACCCGTGACGAGGAACTGCTCGACGTCGGTCAGGCTTGGCATCGGTCCTCAGAACGCCCTGATCGAGTGCGTTGCTCTACCTCAACCGGTCGGTGGATTGGTCGACGGAGCCGTGCCGGCGGCCTTGCGGTACTGCGCTATCTGCGGATCGGCGGAGGAGATCAGCGTGCATCCCTGGGCCGTGACCATCTTCCCGTTGTCCGGAGTCGTCGTGAAGTCGGCGTTGTTGGGAATGTGCAGCGGGTATGGACCATAGGTCCACGGCTGACACTGCATCTCGGACTTGTAGTCCTTGATGTTCTTCAACGCGGCATTGACGCTGGCGATCGTATAAGGGCCCTTCACCGTGTTCAGGGCCTGCGTGGCGTACTTCGCCAGCACGAAGCCCATCTGGCTGAAGGAGCCGATGCCACCCGCCACCGCCGAACCGTACTTGGCCAGGATCGCCTTGTAGAGCTGCATCTCCGGGCCGTTGTGGTCGTCGGCATCGGTCAGCTCGGCGTTGACGAACAGCTTGCGGTTCCACTTCGGTCCCAGCGCCTTGGCCAGGAAGTCCGTGTTGCACGGCGTCGAGCAGCCCCACCCCTTTACCCGGTCCTCGAGCCCCAGCTTCTGCGCGGCCTGGAGGATCACCAGTGCCTCCGGCGGGGTGAAGTTGAGCACCACCCATCCGTTAGAGCCCGCGGCGTCCACGAGGTTCAGCGCCACCGAGTTGGCGTCGCTGATCGGCACGTTCTCGGTCAGCTCGGTAATCGGCGTGCCCGCCGCCTTGGCCAGCGCCGCCGGCCCCGCGGCGATGTAGCCGGTCCCGGGGACGTTCGACTGCACGAACACGATCTTCGACGGGTGCTGGCTGAGCCCGTACTGCACAGCACCGTCGGAGCTGTAGCGCGGTCCCATGTTGACCGCCGCGCTGTTCGGGGTCGACCAGCATTCGGGTGCTATGCCCGCGTCCATCTCGCGGATCCCGAGCTGCTTCCAGTAGCTCTGATCGATCGTGCACTCGAGCAGGTCGAACACCCCAACGATCCCGACTACGTGGTCGGTCTGGATCAGCTGCTTGGCCGCCGCCGCGACCTGGGCCGGCTGGGTCTGGTCGTACTGGACATACAGCTTCAGCGGGTGGCCGTTGACGCCGCCGTTGGCGTTCACGCAGGCGAAATAGGCATTGATCATGTTGGGGCCGTCGCTGAAGTCAGTACCCGGCTGCTTGGTGTCGATCGCGCCGATGTTGATCGGCGTCCCCGTCGCCGCCACTCCCGGCTTCGACCCGCACGACGAGGTGTTGGTGGAGACGCTGCTGCTCGCGCTGGCGCCAGTCGTCGCGGCGGTGCTGGTGGTGCTGCTCTTACTGCCACACCCGGCGAGCGCGATCACGCCGATTACCGCCACAACGGCAGAACTCACCCGCAGCCGCCGCACGTGCTGAAACATCTCCATCACCTCTCCTTGTTCCTCGATGAAGTCCCGACCCGCCCCCCGATTCGGGGACCAGCGGGAGATACTAATTCGACCGCGCACTTGCATGCAAGTGGGCCTAACAAGACTGCAACCGCTGCCCTTTTCCGGGCGCCTCGCCGGATTTCTGCATGCAGCGATTTCGCGCCGATACACTGTCGCGCCGGGAAGAACGTGGCCCAGCCTGACAATCGGACCCAGATCACGCGGGCGGCGCTGCGCTTGCGCGAGCTGATCTTGAGCGGCGAGTTTGCACCCGGGGAGCGGATGTCGGAGCTGCCACTGGTTGAGCGGCTGGGGGTCTCGCGCACCCCGCTGCGGCTAGCGCTGGCCTCGCTTGAGCACGAGGGGCTGGTGCGGGGGCTGGACGGCGGAGGCTACGAGGTCCGCAGGTTCAGCCAAGCGGACATCCGCGACGCGATCGAGCTGCGCGGCGTGCTGGAGGGCACCGCCGCCCGTTTTGCCGCCGAGCGTGGGCCCACGCGCCGCGACGTCCAGGCACTGCGGACGATAAACGACCAGATCATGAAGCTCGTGCACCGCAGCGACTACGAGTCGTTCGAGCTGTACGTGGACCTGAACGACCGCTTCCACGAAAAGGTGCTTCAGATCGCGAGTAGCCCGATGCTCGAGCGGGCGCTGGAGGGGATCCTGTCGCTGCCCTTCGCCGCCCCGGGTGCGTTCGTGCTCGCCGAGGCCGTGCTCCCGGAATCACGCGACATCCTGGTCGTGGCGCACTACCATCACCGGTCGCTGATTGAGGCGGTAGAGCGGCGCGAGGGGGGGCGGGCCGAGAGCCTGGCGCGCGAGCACGCGCGCTTGGCGCACGCAAACCTGGAGATCGTGCTCCGGCACCGAGACGTGCTGGAGACGATGCCGGGAGCGTCCCTGCTGGCGCTCCCCGAGGACGATCAGCCCGAGACCGGCGTTTCGACTGGCTGATCCCATTCGATTGCCTCCCTCGCCGCCCGGTAGATCCGCTCGCCGTCCGGCCGGTAGGCGTCCTCGAGCGACGGGCTGACTGGAACGGGGGTGAAGGGCGCACCGACCCGCTGGATCGGGGCCTCGAGGCGGTCGAATGCGTCCTCCGCGATCCGGGCCGTGAGCTCCGCGCCGAAGCCGCCAGCGGTGACCGCCTCGTGTGCGATAACGGCTCGCCCGGTGCGCCTGACGGAGTCTCCGATCGTTTCCATGTCGAGCGGCACGAGCGAGCGCGGGTCGATCACCTCAACCGAGATCCCATCCCGGGCCAGCCGGTCGCTGGCGGCCAGCCCCTCGCCCACCATCCGTGAGAGCGCCACGATCGTGATGTCACCGCCTGCCCGGAGCGTGCGGGCGCGTCCAATCGGAACCTGCTCGGGCGCGTCGGCGACGGCCTCGCGCCGGAAGTACAGGGACTTGTTCTCGATGAACACAACCGGGTTGGGATCGGCGATCGCGCTGGCCAGCAGCCCGGCAGCATCGGCGGCACAGCTCGGCATCACCACCTTCAGGCCGGGCACGTGGGTGAGCCAGGCCTCGAGGCTCTGGGAGTGCTGTGCGCCGCTGCGCTCGCCGGCGCCTCCCTGCGTTCGTAGAACCATCGGCACGTTCAGCTGACCCCCGGACATGAAGTGCGCCTTCGCCGCCTGGTTGACGAGCTGGTCGAGCGCCAGAGTGATGAAGTCGATGAACATGATCTCCGCCACCGGTCGCAGCCCTGCCTGGGCCGCCCCGATCGCCACCCCGCAGAGGGCCGCCTCGCTGATCGGCGTGTTGAGGACGCGCTGGTCTCCGAACTCCTCCGCCAGGCCGGCGGTGGCGGTGTATGGACCCCCTTCGGCGACGTCCTCGCCGAGCACGATCACCCGCTCGTCGGCGCGCATCGCGCGGGCGAGCGCCGAGTTGATTGCGCTGACGAACGTGGTCTCGCTCATCCGCCGGGCCCGGTCGCGTACACGAGCCCCACGGCGAGCTCGGGGTCGGGGAACGCGCTTTCCCGCGCGGAGCGGACCGCCTCCTCCACCTCCTGGCGGGCGTCGGCCTCCAGCGCGTTCGCTTGGCGGCGCGTCAGCCAGCGCTCTTTGATCGCGTGCTTCTGAAAGCGCGCCACCGGGTCCCGGCGCTGCCACTCCAGCTCTGCCACCGGATCGCGGTAGCGCTCGGGGTCGCCCTCGTAGTGGCCGCGGCGACGCTGTGTCAGGCACTCGAGCAGTAACGGCCCGCGACCGGAGCGCGCGACATCGAGATAGGACCGAAACGCCTCCCAAACGGCCGGCACGTCGCCGCCGTCGACCGTGTGGCGCTCGATCCCGTAGGGCGCCACGGCGTCGCTGACACGCTCCACGGTGGTGTGCGCGGAGCGGGGTGTGAACTCAGCGAAGCCGTTGTTCTCGCACACGAGGATCAGCGGCAGCTCCCAGAGCGCCGCCAGGTTGATCGACTCCGCGAAGTGACCGGCCTGGACCGCACCGTCGCCGAAAAACACGACCGTCGCCTGATCGGAGCCTCGCAGGCGTGCGGCCAGCGCGTTCCCGAGCGCCAGCGGGATGTTGCCTCCAACTACGCCGGTGGCGCCCAGCAACCCATGCTCGCGGTCGACCACATGCATGGAGCCGCCGATCCCCTTGCACAGACCATCCTCGCGGCCCATCAGCTCGGCCATCAGCGAGGGCAGCGGAGCGCCCTTAGCGATCGCGTGACCGTGCGCCCGGTGTCCGCTATAGACGGCGTCGTCGGTGCGCAGCTGCCGGCACACGGCGCTCGCCACCCCCTCGCTGCCGATGCTGAGGTGGATCAGGCCGTGAACCTGCATGCTGCGCTTGAGCTGCGCCACCCGCTCCTCGAAGCAGCGGATCCTCCACATCGTCCTAAGCAGATCGAGCGCCGCCTCGGAGTCGAGCCGCGCGGGCATGCTCGGGAGCCTACGCAGCGACTGGCGCCGAACCGAGCACCTGACGGACGGCACCGACGATCTTGGTCTCATCGGGAAGCACGAACTTCTCCATCGGCTCGCTGTAGGGCACCGACACGTCGAGCGCGGTGACCTGTGCGATCGGCGCCTTGAGCGACGAGAAACCGTGCTCGGCCACCTCGGACGCGATCACCGGCGAGGCGCCTCCGTGCCGAGTCCCCTGATCGACCAGCACCAACCTGCCGGTCTTCTCGATCGAGGTGAGGATCGTCGCCGTGTCGAGCGGCTCGAGCGTGCGCGGGTCGATCACCTCGGCTTCGATCCCCTCAGCGGCTAGCGTCGCCGCGGCCTGAAGCGCCTGGCCCACCGCCCACCCGGTGGCGACGATGGTCACATCGCCGCCGCCGCGCCGAATCGCGGCCTTGCCGAACGGGACCACGTACTCACCCTCGGGCACCTCCCCGTGCTCCAGCACCAGCAGGTAGTTGATGAAGTAGCAGACCGGATTGTCGTCACGGATCGCGCTCGCCATCAGGCCCTTGGCGTCGGCCGGCGTGGACGGTAGTGCGATCTTCAGCCCCGGGAACCCCATGAACATGCCGTATATCGAGCCCGTGTGCTGGCCGGCCCAGCCGGCGGTGAACCCGTAGCCGGCCTTGAAGACGACCGGCACTTTGACCCGCCCCCCGCTCATGTAGCGCAGCCGCGGAGCCTCGTTGACCACCTGATTCATCGCCACCAGCATGAACTCCGCCATCAACAGCTCCACCACCGGGCGGTAGCCAGCGAGCGCCGCGCCGGTCGCGATCCCGATCTCGGCCGTCTCCGAGATCGGCGAGACCCGGACTCGCTCGCGTCCGTAGGCCTGCACGAACTTGTGGTCGTCGTTCGGTGCCACGTCCTGGCCGTAGAAGAGAACGGTCTCGTCGCGGGCCATCTCCAGGAAGATCGCCTCCTCGACCGCCGCGATGTAGGGGATTTCTCGTGCCATGGTCGCTCCTAGGCGTAGACGTAGTCGTATCTGGCGGCGGCTTCGGGCTCGGGATGGGGGGCCCGGAGCGCGAACTGCACCGCCGCGTCCATCTCCTCACGGGCCGCCTGCATCATCTGGTCGGCGCTCGTCGGATCGAGGACGCCCTGCTCCACGAGCCGCGCGCGGAACCGCGGGACAGGATCGCCGCCCAGCGCAGCCTCGTACTCCTCGCGGTTGCCGAACACCGTGATCGCCTCGTGCTCGGGGTAGTGCAGCGGCACTCCCGGCGGGGCGATGATGTTGCCGTGTGCCGACAGGCGGTAGACCTTTGACTCCACCAGCGTCGGTCCTTCGCCTCGGCGGGCCCGCTCGGCGGCCGCGCCCACCGCTTCATAAACGGCGATCGGGTCGCCCCCGTCCACGGTGACCCCGGGCATGCTGTATGCCTTGGCCTTGACCGACAGCGGCTCGCCGGCGGCGGCGTTGGCGTCCTCCTGCTCGACCCGCGTGCCCACGTTGTAGTTGTTGTTCTCCATCACGTAGACGATGGGGAGCTTCCAGAGCGAGGCGAGGTTGAGTGACTCGTGGAACGCACCCTGCTTGGAGGCCCCATCGCCGAAGAAGGCGAGCACGATCTGGCCTTCCTTGCGCAGCTGGGCCGCCCAGGCGACGCCGGTGGCCTGGGGAATGCCCTGGCCGACGATGCCGCTCGTGCCCATGAATCCACGCTCGGGATCCACCAGGTGCATCGAGCCTCCGTATCCGCCGCACACGCCGTCCTTGCGGCCGTAGATCTCGGCCATGATGGCCTTGGGATCGGTGCCGAGGGCGATCGGATAGCCGTGGCAGCGGTACGTGGCCATCAGCTGATCGCCGTCCCGCAGCGCGCATAGCGAGCCAACGATCGAGGCCTCGGCGCCATCGGCCAGATGGGTGTGGCCGCGTATCACGCCCGGATGCTCCTCGAAGGTGCGCTTCACCCGCTCCTCGAACTCGCGGATCCGCAGCATCTGCTCGAAGATCCACGTGCGCCGTTCGCCATCCAGTTCAGTCACTTACTCCTCCTCACGCGACGCCGGCGCCGAACTGTGCAAGCGTCGTCTCGTAGGCTCGTCGGAATTCCTCTTCAATCGGCAGGCTGCGCAGCTCCTCGGAGAGCACCTCGACGCCCCACGGCCCGCCGTAGCCGAGCTCCCGGCACACCTCGACGAAGCCGAGAATGTCGAACTCCCCCTCGCCCGGCAGCCGCCGGTGGTTGACGGTCTCGTCGACCGGGTCGGGAAGGTCCTCACGCTGGCCGTCCGAGAGCTCGACCCAGGTCAGATACCGCAACGGAATCCGCCGCAGATCCTCGGGGGAGATGTTGAGCTTGGCCATGTGCCAGGTGTCGATCGCCAGCCCGCCGTTCGATTGATCGGCGTTCTGGACTAGCGCCAGCGCGGCGTCGAGCGTGTTGACGTTGACGTCGAACGGCATGAACTCGTAGACGACCTTGGCGCTCGTGTTGTTCGCCGCGTCCTGACACAGCTCGGCGAACGCCTCGGTGAGTCTTTCGAACTCGCAGGGCGTGCCGGGGATGTTGCCGACCTTGATGTGGTGAGCCTCGAACGTGGCGGCCGTGTCGAACAGGAGCCTGCGGCGCTCGTCAGACTCCCTGCGCGCCGGCGTGCCGGGCTCGACGAAGAAGTCCGCCAGAAATTCGACCTGGAGGTACCGAAGCCCGGCATCATCGAAGATCTGCTTCATCTCCTTGAGCGTGCGCGTCTCGAGCTGATGTTCGATGTCCGCGTGCCACAGACCGAGACCGGCGAAGCCGACCTTGGCTGCCTGGGCGCAGCGCTCGCGCCAGTCGAACAGGCTCCACTCCCGGCCCACATGCACGTCCGCCGGGCCTGACACCGTCCAGTAAAGGGCCAGAAGCTCTGCCTCGCCCATCGCCACACCTTTTCGCTCGGAAGGGACACGCGGCACGCTACCGCCGGTCCCGCCCGCGGGCAAGCCCTGGCGTGCGGCGGCCCTGCGCCCTGGCGTGGGAGGCCCAGTGCGTGCGCGCTGGGATCAGCCGTCGCTTGCGATGCGATCGAGTGCGGCCACGGTCTCCTCGGTGCGTGAGAGCCACGGCCAGTGGTCAGCATCGATCTCGATCACCGGCTCACAACCGGCGTCCTTCAGCATCCGCCGCTGCATGGCGGGCGGGATCGCTTGATCGGAGGCGCACACGATGTAGGCCCGGGGCAGGCGGGCGAACGCCTCGGCGCTGGCGGGCTCGATCCTGGCCGGCTGTTGCATCGGCGCCAGCGGCTGAGGTCCGAGCCGCTGCGCCCCCCAGCTCGCCTGCTCCTCGGAAGCGCAGTTGAATAGCGCAATCCGTGCCCCGTCGGTAGGCAGGATCCCCACCGGTGGGTCGCCCTCTATCACCATGTTCGCCTGCACCTGGTCGTCGGCCGCCTCCGGGTAGGCGACCAGGTCCATCAGGCTCTGGCCGTCGGCCGGGGCGAAGGCGGCGATGTACACGAGCCTCTCGATGTTCTGCGGACACCGCCCGGCGGCATGGGAGATCGACATCCCGCCCATGCTCTGCCCCACGAGCACCGCCGGCGGGCCCTCCGCCAGCGTCCGGCAGATCCGATCGGCATAGGAGTCGAGCGTCACCGCGGCAACCGCGGTGTCATCGTCCCCGGCTCCCGGTAGGTCGATGGCCTCCACCTGGTGACCGGCCGCCCGCAGCCCTCCTAGCGCGGGTCCCCATATCCACGCGCCGCCGAACGCTCCGTGAATGAGCACGATCCGTGCCATCTAATGGAGGATCGTAGTGGCCGCCGTGCTTTGCGCTGAGCGGCACGCTCCTTGACTTCCCCGCCGGGCCCCCCCTATAACTCGGGGCCGGCGTGGCCTCCGCGAGGCGGCGCTCTACCTTGAGGGAGGTTTTTGATGGCCAGCACGACGTCCGCGATCGGCGCCTTCCCCAGCCCCTTCTCGATCGAGACTCCACCGGGCTGTGAGGGCTGGGAGGAGATGTACCCCTACTACGCGGTGTTCGACGAGCACCGCCGGGCTACCGACGAGAACCGCTTCTGGTTCTGGAACTCGATGCACTTCCCGGTGCCGATGCCGGCCTTTGACGTGATCTGTATCGATTCCCCCTACCAGGCGGTGGGCGCGTGGCAGAACCGGGTGTTCGCCGTGCCGCCGGCGATGGGAATCGACTACCGGATCGTCAACGGCTACGTGTACATCTCCGGCAACCCGGTCACCGACCCGGAGAAGATCGCCGAGCGGGCGCAGTTCTTCCAGGCGCGCGCCGGGTACTACTACGAGAACTGGAGCGAGCTATACGAGAAGTGGCGGGCGAAGATGGAGGCGCTGATCGCCGAGCTGGGCGAGCTGCGTGTCCCGGAGCTGCCCGAGTACGAGCCCGACGAGATCGCGTTCCGAGACGGTCGCAACACCGCCTTCTACGAGGTGCTCGACGCCTACGGACGGGCCCTGCGGCTCGGCGACCTGATGTGGCAGCACCACTTCGAGTTCCTGCTACTGGGCTACGGTGCATACGCGACGTTCGCCGAGTTCTGCAAGGCGAACCTCCCCGATATCCCTGACCAGCACATCGCGCAGATGGTCGCGGGCATCGACGTGCTGCTGTTCAAGCCCGACGCCGAGCTGCGCCGCCTGGCCCAGCTGGCAATCGACACGGACGTCGACGGGGCGTTCGTCCAGGGTCGCACCCCGACGGAGATCGATACAGAGCTCGAACAGAGCGAGCCGGGCCGGGCATGGCTGGAGGAGCTCGATCGGGTCAAGGATCCCTGGTTCAACATGGCCACCGGCGACGGCCTCTACCACTACTACGGCAGCTGGCTGGACGATCCGAGCAT
This sequence comes from uncultured Actinomycetes bacterium, assembly GCA_963822735.1. Lineage (GTDB taxonomy): Bacteria > Actinomycetota > Thermoleophilia > Solirubrobacterales > Solirubrobacteraceae > Palsa-465. The sequence continues at coordinate 44,844 of CAWGIU010000002.1, read as the reverse complement.
CCCCTACGCCTCGCTGATCGGGCACGTGAGCGCGCTGAAGTCCGGCGAGCAGATCGAGCGGCCCGCTGAGGAGATCGCGCGCGAGCGCGAGCGGCTGGCCGATGAGTACGGCGCGCTGCTGGATGAAGAGGCCCAGGGGGCGTTCCGGGAGCTGTTGGGACTCTCACGCACGGTGTTCCCGTACGTGGAGGAGCACAAGTTCTACTGCGACTACTGGTTCTTGACCCGCTGGTGGAACAAGATCCGCGAGTTCGGCGCGCTGCTCGCCGGCCATGGATTTTTGGAGGAGGGCGAGGACATCTTCCAGCTGTCCCGCTACGAGGCGGCATCGGCGCTCGACGAGCTCGTGCTGTCGTGGGCAACCGGGGGGGAGTCGCTTGGTCCGAAGCACTGGCCGCCGATCGTCGCCCGCCGCAAGCTGCTGCTGGAGAAGCTGGGGGACTGGAGGCCGCCCCCGGCCCTGGGTGTCACCCCAGAGGCGGTCACCGATCCAATGACGATCATGCTCTGGGGCGTGACCACCGATCGGGTGAAGGAATGGGCGCACCAAGAGGACGGAGGGACGGCGCTGAACGGCGCCGCGGCCTCGCCTGGAACGATCGAGGGGCCCGCTCGTGTGGTGCGCTCCGTGGAGGAGATCGCAGAGGTGCGCGACGGGGAGATACTCGTCTGCGGCAGCACCTCCCCCGCCTGGGCGCCGATCTTCTCCAAGATCAGGGCCACGGTCACCGACGTCGGCGGCGTGATGTCGCATGCCGCGATCGTGTGTCGCGAATACGGGCTTCCGGCCGTGGTTGGCACCGGGCGCGCCACCTCGCAGATCCGTACCGGTCAGACGATCCGGGTCGACGGCTCGGCCGGAGTTGTCACCGTGCTCGACTGATGGACTCCGCCGCTGTCGAGCACTACACCCGTCCGCTGGAAGCGCTCCGCAGCGCCGAAGATTCCAACTTCGGCGGCAAGAGCGCCGCCCTCGGCGAACTGCTTGCCGCCGGCATCCCCGTTCCCCCGGGCTTTGCGCTCTCCGCCTCGGCGTTCAGCGCGTTCGTACAGGAGGCCAGGCTCGCCGCGACACTGGCCGACACCGTCGCGGGCGCCGCCCGTGGCGACGTGGCTGTGCTCCAGGCGGCCGCCGAGGAGATCGCCGAGTCAATGCGCGGTGCGTCGATCCCGGACGCGATCGGCGATGAGATCGTGCGGCGCTACGCCGAGCTTGGCTCCGCTGCCGGCTTGGACGCGCCGCCGGTCGCGGTGCGCTCGAGCGCTGTCGGCGAGGACAGCCGGGACGCCACCTTCGCCGGCCAGCAGCAGAGCTATCTGTGGGTGTGCGGGGCGGAGCGGGTCTTAGAGGCGGTCCGCGACTGCTGGATCAGCCTGTACAGCCCGGAGGCAATCAGCTACCGAGCCAGGCTCGATGCGCAGGGCGGTCAGCTGGCGATGGGGGTGACCGTGCAGCTGATGGTGGACGCGATCGTCTCCGGCGTGGCCTTCACCTGCAACCCCGTAAGCGGCGATCCGAGCATGGTGGCGATCAACGCCAGCTGGGGGTTGGGGCTGGCCGTCGTGGGCGGCGAGGTGACCCCGGATGATTACCTCGTCAGCAAGATCACGGGGGAGCTGGTGCGCTCGAGCGTCAACTGCAAGCGGATCGAGTACCTGCCATCTCCAGGCGCGGACCGTCCGGTGCGCGTAGAGGTCCCCGCCGAGCGGATTGACGCCGGCTGTCTGGACGAGCCAGGCCTGGCCGCCGTCCTCGACGTCGCCCGGCGCACCGAGCGCCACTTCGGCTGTCACCAGGACATCGAGTGGGCGATTGCCCGAGACGGCGCCCTACCGGAGAGCCTGTTCGTGGTTCAGTCGCGACCGGTGACCTCGCTCGCCGCGCGAACGCGGGAGCCGGCACCGGCCTCTGCCCTGTCGCTGGTGATGAAGACCTTCGGGGCGCAGTAGCCGTGGGGTTGATCGAGTTCGTCGATACGACCACGCGCGATGGCAACCAGAGCCTGTGGAGCGCGACGGGGCTGACCACGCCCGATGTGGTGTCGATCGCTTCGACGTTCGATCGGGTCGGCTACCACGCGCTCGATTTCACCTCCAGCACGCACATGGCGGTTTCGGTGCGCTTTCACCACGAAGATCCGTGGGAGCGGATCCGGCTGGTGAGCGAGGCGATGCCCGACACACCGCTGGGAATGATCACCACCGGCATGCGGTTCATCTCCTGGGTGCCCTGCGACGAGGAGGTGATGCGTCTCTCGTTCCGTCTAGTGGCCCGCAACGGGATCCGCCGCCTGCAGTTCGCCGATCCCTCCAACGACCCAGGCCGGCTGAGGCGCCTGGCCGCGATGGCCCACCAGGAGGGCATCGAGGAGGTAGTGATCGGGCTGACGTACTCGATCAGCGAAGTGCATACCCACTCCTACTACGCCGAGCGCGCCGCCGAACTGGCTGATTGTGCCGACATGGACCGCTTGTATCTAAAGGACCCCGGCGGGCTGTTGACTGTCGACGCGGTGCGCGAGCTCGCGCCGCATTTCCGTCGCTCCGCCGGCCCACGGCAAATCGAGCTGCACAGCCACTGCACGATCGGACTGGCGCCGCACGTGTACGTGGAAGGGGTCAAGGCCGGCTTTCAGGTCGTGCACACGGCGTCGGGGCCCCTGTCGCGCGGCACCTCGCAGCCCGAGGCCCTCAGCACCGTGCGCAACCTCGAAGCCACCGGCCACTCGCATCACCTCGACCTCGAGGCCCAGGCCGTGGTCTCGGAGCACTTTGCGGAGATCGCGCGGGCCAAGCAGCTGCCGGTCGGCACGCCCCGAGAGTTCGACGCCGTTTACTACACCCACCAGCTGCCCGGAGGGATGGTCACGACCACCCGTCGGATGCTCGAGGAGATCGGGCGCCCCGAACTGTTTGACGCCGTGCTTGACGAGGTGACGCGCGTGCGGGCGGAGATGGGCTATCCGATCATCGTCACTCCCGTCTCGCAGCTCATCGCCTCGCAGGCCACCAGAAACGTGATCGACAAGGAACGGTGGACGCATGTCTCCAACGAGACGGTCCGCTACTTCCTGGGTCACTACGGAGAGGCACCGGCGCCGGTCGCCCCGGCGATCGCAGAGCGCGTGCTCGAGCGGCCCCAGGCGCGCAAGCTGCGAGACCTGAAGCCGATCACGCTCGACGGGGCGCGGGAGAAGTTCGGCACGCGGATCTCCGATGAGGAGCTGCTGCTGCGACTGACGATGCCCGCCGAACAGGTCGACGCGATGGCCAAGGCCCCGGCGGCCAGTGGCTGACCGCCTGCGCCTTGACGACGTCCGCGGGTTCGTGTTCGACGTCGACGGCACGCTCGTACACCGGGCCCGGGACACGGTGCACGTTCAACCCGGAGCGCTTGACTTCCTGACGCGGATCGAGGCTTCGGGAAGGCCGTTCGTTTTGTTCACCAACGGCAGTCACGTGGCGCCGGAGAAGATGGCCTCCGGCCTGCGGGACGCCGGGTTGCCGGTCGGCGACCGCCAGATGTTGACGCCGCTGTGCAGCATGCTGTCCTACCTGCGTTCACGCGCCCCGGACGCCACGGTGATGCTGTTCGGGACCGACGCCGCACGCGAGTATCTGCTCCGCGGGGGCGTGCGAATTCTCGACTGGCAGGAGCACGTCCAGCCCGACGTGGTGTTCGTCGCCCATCCGGCGATGGCCGACTTCGAGCAACTGGAAGCGGCGGCGCGGGCGGTGCTCGCCGGGGCTCGGCTGCTGACCGGAAGCTACGCCCGTGCGTACGCGGGGCATGACGGCCCCATCTTCAGCCGCGGCGCGATGCTGACCGCGGCGATCGCGAAGGCCACCGGTGCACGGCCGGTGGTGGTCGGCAAGCCGTCCCGTGCGGCGGTGGACACCGTTTCCGAGCGGCTCGGGTTGCCGTCGCGCGAGCTGGCAGTGATCGGCGATGACGCCGGCATGGATATCGCGCTTGGCCGAATCGGCGGCTCGCGGACGGTGCTCGTCCGCAGCGGCATCAGCGCGACGGCCTCGGTGGAGCGGTTGCCGGCGCGTCAGCGTCCGGACTGGGTTGTCGACGGCGTAGGCGAGCTGCTGGAGGCGCTATAGGCCGGTGATCCAGCGAGGCTAGGACCGCTCTTATCTCTGGTGTGCCGAGACCCAGGCCACCGACCCGGCGTCCACCGGCAGCGCCACCCCGGTCACGAATGAGGCCTCATCGGAGCAGAGCCACACGACCGCTGCCGCCACCTCCTCCGGCTCGCCGAATCGGGTCAAGGCCTGGGGAGCGAGGATCTCCTTCTGCCGGTCCGACGGCTGCCCGGACATCAGCGGCGTCATGATCGCCCCAGGGCATACGGCGTTCACACGGATCCCATCGTTTGCGTACTCGACGGCCGCATTCTTGGTCAATCCCAGAATGCCGTGCTTGCTCGCCGTGTACGCGCTCAACAGCGTTACCGCGAGCAGTCCGGCATTCGAAGAGGTGTTCACGATCGCCCCCCGGGTGGGAAGCTCGTTTTCAAGCATCGCCGCGATCTGGTGCTTCATGCCCAGAAACGTGCCGCGCAGGTTGACCGCGATCACCCGGTCGAAGTCCTCTTCTGTGGTCTCGTGCAGCAGGCAATGGACGCCTATCCCGGCGTTGTTGTGCGCGAAGTCGAGCCTTCCGAAGCGGTCGATCACATGGCGCACCAGCGCCGCGCTGTCATCGGCGCTCGACACGTCACAGGCAAAGAACTCGGCCCGCCCGCCGGCCGCCACGATCTGCTCGACCGTCTGCTCGCCTCCGGACCGAGCAGCGTCGAGGTCGGCCACGATCACGCCCGCCCCCTCGCGCGCGAAACGGAGCGCGCACGCGCGGCCGATGCCGCTGGCCGCGCCGGTGACGAGGCCCGCCTTGCCCACCATCGTTTCAGGCATCGCGATCAGAACCTTATCCTCGGTGCTTCACGATGATGATCGGCTCTGATCGGGAGGAATTCCTGCGGGCACGCGCCGCCGGGCTCTACGACGAGCTCACCGACGGTCTGACGCGGTCGCTCCGTCTCGAGGAGTTCGTCTACGCGGCCGCCGAACGTGTTCCCGGACTCGTCCCCTCCCGGGCCGAGATGGAGCTCGAGCGCGCCCGCCCCTTGGCCGACAAGCAAGGCATCGAGCTGGCGCAGGGCGAGCTCCTGGGCGAGGTTCTCGGGCATCCGCGGGAGGGCACGCACCTGCTTCAGTCGATGCTCGAGCCGACGGAGGAAGCGCTCGAGCGACTCGATGATTTCTGCGCCAGCGGAGTCGCCGAGCTGGGGCCGGTACGGGTCACCCGCAGCGGCCGAGCCGGGATCCTCGAGCTCAGCAATGCCCGTCACCTGAACGCCGAGGACGGAAACACGCTGGGCCCGACCGAATGCGGCATCGATCTGATCCTGCTCGATCCGGAGATCGAGGTGGGGGTGTTCCGGGGCGGCGTCGTCGACCGTCGGCCCTACGCAGGGGAGCGGGTGCTGGGGTCTGGCATCAACCTGACTCACCTGTACATGGGACGGATCGACTTCCTGTTCTATCTGGTCCGTGACCTTGGCTACGTCAACAAGATCTATCGCGGGATCATCGACAAGGCGGGCGGCCGCACGATCGAAAAGCTGTGGATCGTCCCGGTGGAGAAGTTCGCGATCGGCGGCCACTGCCAGCTACTGCACGTCGTCGACCACGTGATCGCAGAGCGCGGCGCTCGTCTGTACCTGCCCGCGCGCAAGGAGGGGATCATTCCCGGCGCCTCCAATCTGCGGCTGCCCCGCTTCGTCGGCGACCGGGCGGCCCGGCAGGCGATCATCTCGGGGCGGGAATGGATCGCCGGCGAGCCCGATGCGGAGCTGCTGTGCGACGAGGTGGTCTCGCCGGAGGAAATCGACGAGGCGATCGAGACGAGAATCGAGTCGCTGACCAGCTCGGGGCTGATCAACGCGGCGGCAAACCGCAGCGCGATCCGTGCCGGCCAGGAACCGCTCGAGCTCTACCGCCAGTACATGGCCACCTACGCCCGCGAGCAGGCCCGCTGCCACCTGAGTCCTGCGCTGGTGAGAAACCTCGAGCAGCACTGGGATGCGCGCAACCGCAGCGCCTGAGCCCCGGATCTGGGACCGCGCCGAGACGCTGCGCCCCGAGCAGCTACGAACCCTCCAGCTGGAGCGTCTGCGGGAGACGATCGGCCGCGTCCTTCACGGCCAGCGACTGGGCGCCCAGCGGCTGGCGAGCGCGGGCCTCACGGAGCCCGCCGAGCTGCGCGCGCTGGATGAGCTAGAGCGAATCCCGTTCGCCACCAAGTCTGACCTGCGCGAGCAGTATCCGTTCGGGTTGCTCGCCGTGCCCAGGGAGCAGCTGGTGCGAGTCCACGCTTCGAGCGGCACGCATGGCAAGCCGACTGTCGTCGGCTACACGCGCCAGGACCTCGAGACCTGGACCGAGCTGATGGCCCGCTGCATGACGATGGCTGGCGTGCGTCCGGGGATGGTGATCCACAACGCCAACGGCTATGGGCTGTTCACCGGCGGGCACGGCTTCCACCAGGGCGGCGAGCGGATTGGCGCCACGGTCGTCCCCGTCTCCGGCGGGCGCACCGCCCGGCAGGCGATGCTGTTGGCCGACCTCGGCGCGCATGTGCTGGTCTCGACGCCCTCGTACGCACTGGTTATCGCCCAGGGACTCAGCGAGGCGGGCATCGACGCACGCGAGCTGCCGCTAGCGCTGGGACTGTTCGGCGGCGAGCCCTGGGGCGAGAAGCTCCGGGCGGAGATCGAACAGTCGCTCGCGATCGACGCGGTCAGCTTCTACGGTCTCTCGGAGATGTGCGGCCCTGGCGTGGCGGCTGAGTGCCTGGTGGCGCGCGACGGGCTGCACGTCCAAGAGGACCACTTCGTGGTCGAGGTGATCGACCCCGGAGACGGGCGCAGGCTGGCACCGGGATCAGAGGGCGAGCTCGTGTTCACGACACTCACCAAACAGGCGCTGCCGTTGATCCGCTACCGGACCGGCGACATCGGCTCGGTGATCGACCAGCCTTGCCGCTGCGGACGCACCACCGTCCGCATCAGCGGTCTGCGCGGTCGCCGGGACGACATGCTGATCGTGCGGGGAGTCAACCTCCATCCCTCGGAGGTCGAACGTCTCGTGGGCAGCTTCACGGACGCCACCTCCCACTGGCGCCTGATCCTCGAGCGGCGGGGCGCACTCGACGAGCTGACGCTCGAATGCGAGCCGGCCACCGGCTGCGATCACGAGCTGCTGCGCTCGCGCCTCGAGGCGTCGCTTCGAGAGGAGACCGGGCTTCGGATCTCGGTGGCCGTGGTGGCGCCGGGAAGCGTCCCGCGCAGCGAGGGCAAGGCGGTGCGAGTACTCGATCGGCGCGAGGGGCGCGCCGGTTAGCCCACGCTGGCCCCCGACTCTCCGCGCCGTGCGGCGTAGTCGACGAAACCGTCAAGCGCCGCGGGCTCGGCCAGCGCGTCGCGGCTGGCGACGACCTCGGCGGGCGTCCCCTGAAGGATTCGCTTGACGGGTGCCTCGAGCTTCTTGCCGGTCAGCGTGCGCGGGATCGCCGGCACCACCACGATCGTGTCCGGCACGTGTCGCGGTGAGAGCTGGACGCGAAGCGCGCGAGCGATCCGGGCGCGCAGCCGCTCGTCGAACTGCGTTCCCGCGGCGGGGACGACGAACAGGACCAGCTCGCCGAGCCCGCCGCCGCTGTCCTCGAGGTGGACCACGAGCGAGTCGATGACCTCCGGCAGCTCCTCGACCACGGCGTACAGCTCGCCGGTCCCGAGTCGGACGCCGCCGCGGTTGAGTGTCGCGTCGGAGCGGCCGGTGATCATGCAGCTGCCGCGCTCGGTGAACACGATCCAGTCGCCCTGGCGCCACACCCCCGGGTAGCGGTCGAAGTACGCGCTCCGGTAGCGCTCCCCGGCGGGATCGTTCCAGAACGCGACCGGCATCGAGGGCATCGGCTGGGTGATCACCAACTCGCCCAGCTCCCCCACCACCTCGTTGCCCGCGGCGTCGAACGCGCGGGAATCCACCCCCAGGCAACGCCCGGCGATCTCGCCCTCGTACACAGGCTGGGCGAACGACCCGGCGACGATCCCGCTGCACACATCGGTGCCTCCCGAGCCGTTGTTGAGCAGGACGCCGGGATCGAGCTGTTCGTAGACATACGCGTAGCCCTCGGCCGGAAGCGGCGAACCCGCCGTGCACAGCATCCGGATCGAGCCGAGGTCGCGCTCGCGCCCCAGCATGAGCCCAGCCTTGCGGCAGGCCATCAGGTACGCCGGGCTGACCCCCATCACCGACGGCCGGGTCTGCTCGGCCAGGCGCCACTGCTCCATCAGATCGGGCCACGCCGGATCACCGTCGAGCATCACGATCGAGGCCCGGAGCAGCAGCGCAGAGACGAGCGCGTTCCACATCATCCAGGCGGTGGTGGAGAACCACAGCAGCCGCCCCCCGGGCTTCAGATCCCATCCCAGCCCCAGGTTCTTCTTGTGCTCTATCAGTTGCCCGCCGTGGCCGTGGACGATCGGCTTCGGCAGCCCGGTCGTCCCGGAGGAGAACAGCACATACAGGGGGTGCTCGAACGGGACGGGCTCGAACTCGAGCGGACCGGACTCCGCCACCAGCTCCTCCCAGCCGACCGCATCCTCGACGCGCGCTTGGCCATAGGGCACCGCGACGACGCGCTCGAGGCTCGGCAGCCGCGCCCTGATCGCCGCCACCTCCGCCCGTCGGTCCACGTACCTGTCGCGGTAGCCGTAGCCGCCGACCACCAGCAGTACCCGCGGCTCGATCTGTGAGAAGCGGTCGACGACGCTGCGGGCGCCGAACTCGGGCGCGCACGTGGCCCACACGGCCCCGAGGCTGGCGGTGGCGATGAACGCAGCCAGTGCCTCCGGAATGTTGGGAAGGTAGGCCGCCACCCTGTCGCCCTGCGCGACGCCCAGGCGCTGAAGCCCGATCCGCACCCTGGCGGCCAAATCGCGCAGCTCGGCGAATGTCAGCTCGATCGGCGGTCGCGTCTGCCCGCGGGCCACCACCGCCACCTTGTCCAGATCATCTTCGGTTCCCACCAGATGCTCGGCGTAGTTGAGACGGGCGCCGGGAAACCACTCGGCGCCGGGCATCTCCTGTGCCCCGAGCACGCGCTGATACGGGCTGTGGGCGCGGATCGCGAAGAAGTCCCAAATCGTGGCCCAGAAGCTGTCCAGGTCGGCAAACGACCAGCTGAGCAGCTCGTCGTAGCTGCCGAACCCACGCCCCCGCCGATCGCGCAGCCAGTTCATGTAGCGGCCGATCTCGGTCGTGTCCCGCAAGTTGGCGGGCGGCCTCCACAGGATGTCGCCGATCATCTGGTTGCCGAGCCTACCTTCCTTGAAAGCTGGACCCGGACCTGTCAGCGGGCGGACCCTCTCGCGGTCCGGGGGCGCCAGTCGCATATCCTCACGACCATGGCCACGAACGTTTCAGAGCGGGAATCCAGGCAGGTAGCGGAAGAGGCGCGCGAGCAGGAATGGCGCCTGCCGAGCTTCGGCAAGGAGCTCTTCCTGGGCAACCTGCGTCTCGATCTCATCCATCCTCAGCCACCCCTCGACCCCGAGGCAGTGGAGAAGGGCGAGCACTTTCTCGAGCGCCTGCGAGCGTTTCTGGAGGAGCAGGTCGACGCCCTCGAGATCGAGCGTGAGGCACGCATTCCCGACCACGTGGTCGACGGCCTAAAGCAGCTGGGCGCGCTGGGGATGAAGATCCCCGAGCGCTACGGCGGCCTGGGTCTCTCGCAGGTCTACTACAACCGGGCGCTGGCGCTGGCGGGCTCCGCACATGCCGCGCTCTCGACGCTGCTCTCGGCTCACCAGTCGATCGGCGTCTCCGAGCCGCTCTTGCTGTTCGGCTCAGAGGAGCAGAAGCAGAAGTGGCTACCGCTCGTGGCCACCGACCATATCTCGGCGTTCCTGCTGACCGAGCCGGATGTGGGCTCCGATCCCGCCAGGCTGGCATGCCGGGCGACGCCGACGGAGGATGGCTCGGGCTATGTGCTGAACGGGCGCAAGCTGTGGGCCACCAACGGCGCGATCGCGGACGTGGTCGTTGTGATGGCCAAGGTCCCCAAGAGCGAGGGCCACCGCGGCGGCATCACCGCGTTCATCCTGCCCTACGACTCAGACGGCATCACCGTCGAGCATCGCAACGGTTTCATGGGTCTGAAGGGGATCGAGAACTCGGTAACGCTGCTCGACGACGTGTTCGTCCCGGCGGAGAACGTCATCGGGAACGAGGGCCAGGGGCTGAAGATCGCTCTGTCGACGCTCAACACCGGGCGCCTGGCGCTGCCGGCGATCTGTGTGGGCGTATCCAAATGGGCGACGAAGGTGGCCCGCGAGTGGTCGAAGGAGCGCGTGCAGTGGGGCGCTCCGATTGGCAAACACGATGCTGTCGCCCAGAAGGTGGCGTTCATCGCCGCCACGGCGTTCGGACTGGAGGCGATGCTCGATGTCTCGAGCCGCCTGGCGGACGACAAGAAGAACGACATTCGGATCGAGGCGGCGATCGCCAAGCTCTACGGCTCTGAGATGGGCTGGAAGGTGGTCGACGAGCTGATGCAGGTGCGCGGCGGTCGTGGCTATGAGACCGCCGAGTCGCTCAAGGCCCGCGGCGAGAAGCCGGTGCCCGTGGAGCAGGCGATGCGCGACATGCGGATCAACCGCATCTTCGAAGGCGCCACCGAGATCATGCACCTGCTGATCGCGCGCGAGGCGGTGGATACACACCTGCAGGTGGCGGGCGATGTGCTCGAGCCGGACACGAAGCCGGGTGACCGCGCCCGAGCGGCGGTGCAGGCCGGCCGCTTCTACGCCCGCTGGCTACCCGAGCTCGTTGTGGGCCAGGGGCAGAAACCGGGGTCCTTTTCGGAATTTGGGCCGCTGGCCAAGCACGCCCGCTTCGCCGAACGGAGCTCCCGGAAACTCGCCCGCTCGATCTTCTACGGCATGAGCCGCTGGCAGGCGGGGCTCGAGAAGCGCCAGGCGTTTCTCGGGCGCACGGTGGACATCGGCGCTGAGCTGTACGCGATCTCCGCCGCGTGTGTCTATGCCCAGACTCAGGCGCGGGAGCGACCGGAGCGCGCCGAGCAGGCGATGGAGCTGGCCGACGTGTTCTGCCGCCAGGCCCGCCTGCGCGTGGAGGGCCTGTTCACGGCGCTGTGGGAGAACGAGGATGACGCCAACTACAAGCTCGCGCAGCGTGTTCTCGACGATCGCTACCGCTGGGTAGAAGAGGGCATCGTCGACCCGTCGGGCGAGGGACCGATGATCGCCCCTCAGCCTGACGACGTGGCTGAGGCGGCCTCCTCGTAGGCGGAGGCGGTGCGCTCATAGAGCGCCCGCGTCCGCGATGCCACCTCGCTCCAGCCGAACTGGAGCACGTGCTCGCGCGCCTCCGCGACGAGCTGCGACCGTCCCCCCTCGTCGGTCAGGAGGCTCTCCACCACCTTCTCCAGCGCCTCCGCGTCGCGGGAGGGAAAGCGCAAACCGACGGTGCCGTCTGGCGGCACTACCTCGCGCAGGCCGCCGGTGTCGGCGACCACGCAGGGACAGCCCGAGGCCATGGCCTCCAGCGCCACCAGTCCGAAGGGCTCGTAGATCGAGGGCACGATGCAGAGCTCCGACACGCGGTAGAGCGAATGCAGCATGTCATCCCCGATCCAGCCCAGGAAGCTGCCGTGACGCATCAAGCCGAGGCGTCGGGCCTGGCGCTTTAGCTCCGCCTCGGCGGTGCCGGTGCCCGCGATCACGAAGCGGACGTTGCCCAGGCGCCGCACGATCGGGGCCAGCGCGTCGAGCGCCAGGTGAAAGCCCTTCTCGTAGACCAGGCGCCCCACCATGAGCACCAGTCGCTCCTCGGGCGCCGCGAACCGCGCACGCAGATAGCCGAGGTCCGTCTCGATCGGCTCGAGGTCGGCGGGGTCGATGCCGTTGTGGATCACCGTGATCCGCCGAGTGGAAAGACCAAAGACCTCGCGCACATGGTCGCGCATGTAGTCAGAGCAGGTGACAACGCGCTCGGCCCGCCTGACCATGCTCCGCTCCACGGCGTGGATGTGCGACTGGGGGTGCTTTTGCACCCAACCCTGGTGGCGCCCATGCTCGGTGGCGTGGACCGTGACCAGCCAGGGCAGCCCCTGACGGCGCGCGACGCGCTCTGCCGCGCTTGCCACGAGCCAGTCGTGGGAGTGCACGAGGTCGAACTCGAAGCGCTCGCACAGCTCAAGCGCCAGCTGACGCATGTCGGCGTTCATGTGGTCCACCCAGTGGACGAACGCCCTGGGGTCCTTCGGGAACGGAGGCTCTCTCACCCGGTGAACGACGACGCCGTGCCGAAGCTCCTCGGCGGGCAGCCGTCCTCCGCGCCGCGTGAGCACGTGCACCTCAACGCCCTCGTGCACCAGGTGCTCCGAGAGCTTTCTCACGTGGCGCCCGAGGCCGCCCTCGATCACCGGCGGGTACTCCCAGGAGATCACCAGGACGCGCATCTCGACCGCGGGGACCCTACAGGCAGAGGCGCCGCGGCGGCCGCGTCAGCGCTCGGTGTGCACGGCCGCGTCAGCGCTCGATGCGCTCGAACACACCGATGCCATCGGCGCCGAGCAGCCGGCTCAGCGGGTCGCGATCGGAGAAGGAGCGCTCATCGCCCCGGATCAAGTCACGCCAGCGGCCGCCGGGCGCGCCGCAAAGCTCACCTTCCCAGCCCTCGCGAACGGCGACCACCACCAACAGCTGGCCCCCGCGCGCGAACGCGCAGGCACGCTCGCCGGCGTCGAGCGGCTCGTATGAGCCGCGGGCGAACAGCGCCGGGCGCCTGACTCGCAGTCCCAGCAGACGCATCGTCACGAACAGCTTGCGCGTCTCTACCGTGGGCGGCGAGCCTCCCAGCAGGCGCCTGAGCATCGCCTGGTGCCAGCCCCAGTCGACTGGCTGGCGGTTGTCCGGATCGACCAGCGCGCGGAACGGAAGCTCGTCCCCCTGATAGATGTCGGGCACGCCGGGCGCGGTCAGCTTCAGGACCAGCTGGGCCAAGGCCGCGCGCTCGCCTGCCGGCCCCAGGCGGCGCACGAACGCCTCGAGCTGGGCGACGAAGTCGCGGCTCTCATAAAGCCGTTCGCAGAAGCGCGCCACCGCCCGCTCCCAATCTTGGTTCTGCTCCACCCAGTTGGTGTTGCGCTTGGCCTCCCGCAGCGCCTTCTCCATGTAGGCCTGGAGGCGTTCAGCGGAGATCGGCCACGCCCCTGCCAGCGTCTGGAAGATGAAATAGCGCTCGACGTCGTCGGGCGCCTCGCCCTCGCGCAGCTCCTCCGAGGCGGCCATCAGCCGCTCCACCGTCCCCTCCCACTCATCGGGCATCCAGGACAGCGCGGCGATCCGCATCCGCACGTCGGCCGAGCGCTTGGCGTCATGCGTCTGCGTCGTCAGCAGCCCGAGCGGGAAGCGCTCCGCGCGCTCCACGCAACCGGCGTGAAAGCGTTCGACCGAGATGCCGAATCGCGACGGGTCGCCGCCCACGTCGCACAGAGCCAGCAACCGGCCGTAGCGGTAGAACGCGGTGTCCTCCACCCCCTTGGCCATCACCGCCGGCGTGGTCTGCTGAAAGCGGGTTACGAACTCGGCAGGTACTTCCTGCTCCAGCAGCAGCGGGGCCTGGAGCTCGGCGGGCAGCGCCGCGATGACCTCGCGGTCCGCTTCCGACACGCGCCCCGTCGCCGGATCGACGTAGGTCCGGTAGACGGGTAGCGAGGCCAGCCCGGTGCGGAGCGTCTCGATGTCGAGCTCGGGCCACAGCCGCGCCAGCCGCTCCACTTCCGGCGTGAAGGTGCCACGGACCTGTTCCAGCTTTGCCTCGAACGCCACTTGATAAAACGAGCGCGCGTCGCCCGAGACCTGCTCCCAGAGGCGCGTCAGCGCCGGTTCCGCCCGGGGCTCGACGAACAGCGCGCAGGCGTCGTTCAGGAACTCGTAGCCCACGGTGCCGCACACCGGCCAGTCGGGCAGGTGCTCGTCGGGATCGAGGATCTTCTCCACCCACACCTGCTCCACCCCCTGGGAGCGCAGCTGCGCCAGGTAGCCGGCGGGGTCCGCCAGTCCGTCCGGATGATCGATCCGCAAACCATCGGCCAGACCGTCGCGCGCCAGCGAGATGACGAGCTTGTGGGTCTCCTCGAATACTTCCGGGTCCTCCTGGCGCACGCCAGCGAGGTCATCGATGTCGAAGAAGCGCCGATGGCGCCCCGAGACCGGATCGACATCGAAGAACCGCCGGCGCAGCCGCTCGTCTGCCCAGTAACGGTTCTCGGGTGCCGCGGCCATGTGGTTGGGAACGACGTCCAGCACGATCCCCATGTTTGCTCCCCGGGCCTCGTTTGCCAGCTGCTCGAACTGCTCGCCGCCACCGAGGGCGTCCGAGAGTCGCGTGGGGTCGGTCACGTCGTAGCCGTGCGCCGACTGCGGCCGGGCCTGGAGCGACGGTGAGAGGTAGAGGTGCGAGACACCCAGGTCGCGCAGATAGGGGATCAGGGCGCGCGCCTGAGCGAAGCCGAAGCCTGAGGTGAGCTGCAGGCGGTACGTGGCCCGCAGCGCGGCGGCCGGCCGGCTCACGCCACCCGCTTGAGCACGACGAGCGAACGCGCCTGAAGCGGCACCTCCGTGCGTGCCCCGTATCGACTGGAGCCGGGCTCCGCGTCGGGGTCGGCCGTCGAGAGCTCGAGTGCCCATTGCGCGCCGAACCGCCGGCGGGGGAGCATCATCCTGCGATCCTCGCCGAGCGCGTTGCAGAGCACGACGAAAGAGTCGTCCTCGACCTGCTCGCCGCGAGCTCCGCGAGTGACGATCTCCTTGCCGTTGAGGAACATGCCCAGCACGCACTCGCCGTCCTGCCAGTCTCGGCGCGTCATCTTGAGCCCGTCGGCACGGAACCACCACACGTCGGGCAGACCCGAGCCCAGCTCTTCCGTTCCTCGCAGGAACGACTGGCGGCGGAACACCGGATGCCGGCGACGAAGCGCGATCAGCCGCTGCGTGAACTCGCGCAGGCCGGCGTCCTGGGAGCTCCAGTCGTACCAGGAGAGCTCGTTGTCCTGACACCAGGCGTTGTTGTTGCCGTGCTGCGTGCGACCGAGCTCATCGCCACCGAGGAGCATCGGTGTCCCCTGGGAGAGCAGCAGCGTGGCCACGAAGTTCCGCCGCTGGCGGGCCCGGAGCGCGAGCACCTGCGGATCATCGGTGTCGCCCTCCACGCCGCAGTTCCAGGAGCGGTTGTCGTCGCTGCCGTCCTGGTTGTCCTCCAGGTTGGCCTCGTTGTGCTTGTGCTCGTAGGAGACGAGGTCGGCGAGCGTGAAGCCGTCGTGGGCGGTGACGAAGTTGATCGAGGCAAACGGCTCACGGCCGTCTGACTCGTACAGATCAGAGGACCCCGATAGCCGCGAGGCGAACTCGCCGCAGTTCGTATGTCCCCGCCAGAAGTCCCGGATCGTGTCGCGGTAGACGCCGTTCCACTCGGACCACAGCACCGGGAAGTTCCCCACCTGGTAGCCGCCGGGGCCGACATCCCAGGGCTCGGCGATCAGCTTGACCTGTGAGAGCACCGGGTCCTGGTGGATCACGTCGAAGAACGCGGACAGCCGGTCGACGTCGAAGAACTCGCGCGCCAGCGTGGCGGCGAGGTCGAAGCGGAAGCCATCGACGTGGCATTCGCTCACCCAATAGCGCAGCGAGTCCATGATCAGTCGCAGCACGCTCGGGTGGACGGGGTTCAATGAGTTCCCCGTGCCGGTGAAGTCCATGTAGTGCCGCGGGTCATCGGGCACGAGGCGGTAGTAGGAGGAGTTATCCGCGCCCTTGAAGGCCAGCATCGGCCCCAGGTGATTACCCTCGGCGGTGTGGTTGTAGACCACGTCGAGGATCACCTCGATGCCCGCGCGGTGCAGCGCCTTGACCATCCCCTTGAACTCGCGCACCTGCTCGCCGCTGTGGCCGGTGGCGGCGTATTCGCAGTGGGGGGCAAAAAAGCCGATCGTGCTGTAGCCCCAGTAGTTTCGAAGTCCACGCTCGATCAGGAACGACTCATCGGAGATGTGGTGGATCGGCAACAGCTCCACGGCCGTCACGCCCAGGTCGCGCAGGTAGGCGATCGCCGGCTCCGCGGCCAGGCCGGCGTAGGTTCCCCGGAGGTCTTCGCGGACGTCGGGGTGGCGCATCGTGAATCCCTTCACGTGCGTCTCGTAGATGATCGTGTCCGCGAACGGCGTGCGCGGCGGACGGTCGCCTTCCCACAGGAACGCGTCATCGATTACCACCGACTTCGGGGTGGCCGCTGCGTCGTCCTCGTCGTCGGGCTCGAGGTCGGCATCGTCCTCGCCCGTGGGCACGTAGGGCAGAACGTTGGCGTCGTGCGCCCAGTCGACGACTCCGTCGATGGCCTTGGCGTAGGGGTCGATCAATAGCTTCGCTGGGTTGAAGCGCAAACCCTGGAGCGGCCGGTATGGCCCGTGCACCCGATAGCCGTAGCGCTGGCCGGGATCCACGCCCGGGACGTAGCAGTGCCAGTTGAGCGCTCGCCGCTCCGTCAGCTCGATCCGCTCCTCGCGGCCGTCTGAGTCGAACAGACAGAGCTCGGCGCCCTCGGCGTGCTCGGAGAACAGCGAGAAGTTGGTCCCGCCGCCGTCCCACGTCGCGCCGAGCGGGAACGGCCGCCCGGGCCAGGTTTCCGTCACCTGGTCACCGCGGCCGACATGGGGGCGAGCTCGAGGTATCTGGCGTCAAGCGTGATCTCGTCGTCGGTGGCGATAACCAGGATGGAGTGCTCACAGCGCAGGCGCCTCGGCCGCGAGCCGAAATTGAAGTGAAGCTCGTGCCCCCCGCGCCCTACGCGCAACCAGCGCGCGTCTTCGTCGAAGGCGATCGTATCCACATCGCCCGCCGGCAGCTGGCCACGCAGCCGCAGGAGCTCGGCGTAGAAGCGCTCGAGCTCGCCGTCGCGCCGGCGGGTGAGCTTCGAGTGCTGGAACGTGGCCGGGTCCTGCGGATCGGGGATCTGCTCGCCGAACTGGGCGAAGGCGGCGAACTCCTGGCGCCGGCCCTCGCGCGTGGCGACGGCGATGTCCTCGTCGATATGGTCCGAGAAGAACTGAAACGGCGCCTCCTCGCCGTACTCCTCGCCCATGAACAGCAGCGGCACGAACGGTGACAGCAGCGTGCACGTGGCCGCCAAGCGCCGGGTTGCCGCGGGCAGGCGGTCGCCGTAGGCCCGGTTTCCGACCTGGTCGTGATTCTGGCTGAAGACGACGAACCGCTTGGGCGGCACGTCTTCGGCCGGGGCCCCAAAGCGCCGACGGCGGAAGGTTGAGTACGAGCCGTCGTGGACGTGCGGACGGTGGAGGGCCTTCGCCAGCTGGGAGACCCGTCCGAACTCCTCGTAGTAGCCGTCGCGATCGTCGGTCAGCAGCGTGCGCAACGAGTGGTGGAAGTCATCGGCCCAGGCGGCGTCGCACTCGTAGCCACCGCGCTCGCGCGGACGCATCACCTTCGGATCGTTGAGGCCCGATTCGGCTATGACCAGCGCCCGAGCGTCCACCTCGTGTACACGCCGGGCGACTGCCTCCACGATGTGCTCGGCGCTGGAGTCGAAGATGGCATGGATGGCGTCAAGCCGCAGGCCGTCGATGCCGAAGTCACCCACCCACCCGGCTGCGCTCTGCAGGACCCATTCCCGCACGGGATCGCATTCGCCGTCGTCGTAGTTCAGCGCCTTTCCCCAGAAGGTCTCGTACTTGGCGGTGAAGTAGGGCCCGAAGGCCTCGAGCGCTTGAGTCCCCGAGGCTCCCACGTGGTTGTAGACCACGTCGAGGATCACCGCCAGGCCCGCGTCATGGGCTGCCTTCACCAGTCGCATGAGCGCCTCCGGCCCGCCGTAGGACGACTGCGCCGCCGAGAGGTAAACACCGTCGTAGCCCCAGCCGTGGTGGCCGCCGAACTCCGCCACCGGCATGAGCTCGATTGCGGTCACTCCAAGGGTCCGGAGCTCCTCCAGATAGGCGATCACCGCCTCGAATGTGCCGTCCTCGCTGAACGTGCCGACATGCAGCTCGTAGAGCACGAGCTCTTCCAGGGCCGGTGTCTGAAAACGTGGCGGGCTCGGAGCCTCGACCACGCGGGAGGGGCCGCGTAGGCCCTCGGGCTGCCAGCGCGACGCGGGGTCGGGCAGCGCCAGGCCGTCTAACAAAAACAGGTAGTCGTCCCCGGCGGAAGCCGGGGCGACTACCTCATAAACACCCATCCCCGCGTGCTCCAGCTCCACCTCGGAGTCGCCTCTAAGCCGCACCGACACCGACCGGGCGCGCGGAGCCCACACGCGGAAGGCAACCCTACCGTCGTCCAGCGGCCGCGCGCCGAGCGGCCGCTCCCAGGGCAGGTCGCTCACGAGGGCTCAGGCACCAGCCACAGCGCCCCCAGCGGCGGCAGCGTTACCTCTGCCGAGAACGGCTGCTCATGCCACGGAATGGGTTCCGGCTCCACGCCGCCGAGGTTGCCGACGTCAGAGCCGCCGTAGAAGGCGGAGTCGGTGTTGAGCGCCTCTCGCCAGCGCGTCGAGCGCGGCAGGCCGAGGCGGTAGCCCGGGCGCGGCACGGGCGAGAAGTTGGCCACGAACACCAGGACCCGCTCGCCCTTGCGCGACTGCCTGGCGAACGCCATCACGTTGGCGTCGGCGTCGTTGGGCTCGAGCCACCAGAAGCCCTCGGGGTCGGAGTCGAGCTCCCACAGTGCCGGCTCGGAGCGGTATGCGCGGTTGAGATCGCGCACCAGGGATTGGATGCCGGCGTTCTCGGGACGCTCCAGCAGCTGCCAGTCGAGCGAGCGCTCGTGGCTCCACTCGGCCTCCTGCGCCAGCTCTGAGCCCATGAACAGCAGCTTCTTGCCCGGGTGAGCCCACATGTAGGCGTACAGCGCACGGAGGTTGGCCAGTTTCTGCCAGCGATCACCGGCCATCTTCGTGTACAGCGAGCCCTTGCCGTGGACCACCTCGTCGTGCGAGAGGGGCAGCACGAAGTTCTCGGAGAACGCGTACATCAGGCTGAAGGTCAGCTCGTGGTGGTGGTAGCGACGGTAGATCGGGTCCTGTTGGAAATAGCCGAGCGTGTCGTGCATCCAGCCCATGTTCCACTTGAACCCGAACCCCAGGCCGCCGAGGTAGGTGGGGCGCGAGACCCCGGGCCAGGCCGTCGACTCCTCGGCCACGGTCATGACTCCCTGCTCGCGACCGTAGAGCACCTCGTTCAGCTCCTTGAGGAACGAGACCGCGTCGAGGTCCTCGCGGCCCCCGAACTCGTTCGGCACCCACTCTCCCTCACGACGCGAGTAGTCGAGGTACAGCATCGAGGCCACGGCGTCGACGCGGATGCCGTCGACGTGGTACTCGCGCAGCCAGAAGAGACCGTTGGAGATCAGGAAGTTGCGCACCTCGTGGCGGCCGTAGTTGAACACCAGCGTGCCCCAGTCGGGGTGCGAGCCGCGCCGCGGATCGGCGTGCTCGTACAGCGCCGTGCCATCGAAACGGGCCAGCGCGAACTCGTCGCGGGGGAAGTGCGCCGGGACCCAGTCGAGGATCACGCCGATCCCCGCGGAGTGCAGCCGGTCGATGAGGAGCCGCAACTCGTCCGGCGAGCCGTAGCGCGGCGTGGGTGCGAAGTAGCCGGTGACCTGGTAGCCCCAGGAGCCCGAGAAGGGGTGGGCCATCACGGGCAGCAGCTCCACATGCGTGAAGCCCATGTCCGAGACGTAGGCGGTCAGCTCGTCGGCCAGCTCCAGGTAGCTGAGCTGACGATCGCCATCGGCGTGGTCAAGTCGCCAGGAGCCGAGATGGACCTCGTAGATCGAGACCGGCGCCCGCAGCGATTCAGCCCTCGCGCGCTCCGTCAACCATCCGGAGTCGCCCTTGCTCCAGCGATGATTGGGCTGAAACACCACAGAGGCCGTCTGCGGCGGCAACTCGGCCTCGAACGCGTACGGGTCCGCTTTCAATGCCAGCTGGCCGTCGGCCGTCAGGAGCTCGTACTTGTAGCGAGCACCGGGACCGACGCCGGGCAAAAACAGCTCCCAGATCCCGCTGGCTCCCAGGGCCCGCATGGCGTGCAGGCGACCATCCCAGGAGTTGAAGTCGCCCACCACGCTGACCGCGCGCGCCGCCGGAGCCCAGACCGCGAACGCGGTCCCCGGGACGCCCTCGTGCTCGCGGACGTGCGCGCCGAGGCGATCGTAGATCTCCTCGTGGCGTCCCTCGCCGATCAGGTGCAGGTCAAGCTCGCCGATCGTCGGCGAGAACGAATACGGATCCTCCAGCTCGAAGCGCCCCCCGGGTCCGTAGTCGATCTCGAGCGTGTAGCGCAGCGGCAGCGACGCGCCCCCCAGCAGACCCTCGAACACGCCCCCGGGGTGGACTTGATCGAGCGACACCGAGTCGTCACCAGCCCGTGCCGTGACCTCGGCCGCCGCCGGACGGTGGACGCGAATCACAACGCTGCCGTCGGCGGGATGGGCACCCAGCACCTCGTGCGGGTTCGAGTGCTCGCGGCGCACGATGGACTCGAGCTCCGCGGCGGAGACCGAGTGCGCGCTCGAGCGCTTGGCGCCGCTGCTCACTCGTACTCCAGCAGGCGCCTGATGCCCGCAACCGGGATCGGCGTCCAGTCCGGGCGGTTGTCGAGCTCGTAGGAGAGCTCGTAGATCGCCTTCTCCAGTTCGTAGATCGAGAGCAGGTTGGCGATCTGCGCCTCGCCCGCCGGCAGCAGCGTCGAGTCGACGGCCCCCAGGTAGTGCTCCAGGAACTGCTCGCGCGCCCGGCGCTCGAAGTCGGGCGGCGCCACCGCGCCTTGCTGGATCTCCGCTGCTGAGCTGACGTAGGCGAACGAGCGCAGCATGCTGGCGACGTCACGAAGCGGCGAGCGCTTCTGCCTGCGCTCCGGCAGCGGGCGCGCCGGCTCGCCCTCGAAATCGATGATCACCCAGCCCCCGGGCGTGTACAGCGTCTGTCCCAGGTGATAGTCGCCGTGCGTGCGGATCACACGCCCGCCGGTGCCGGCCTGAGCCCGCGCCGCCAGACGCTCGCGCACGTCCTGCCCCCGGCCGGCGATCGGCTCCAACCGCGGATCGTCGGGCAGGCGGACGAAGATCCGCTCGATGTCCTCGTCCACTGTGGCGGTCAACAGCGATAGCGCCTCCTGGCTCGGCTCTTCGGGAGCGAACGCCGGATCGGAGGCATCGGAGGCCAGCACGGTGTGCATCGCGGCCGTCACCGTTCCGAGGCTCCCCAGCTTCTCCAGGAACGAATCGGCGTCGGCGACGATCTCAGAGAGCGCAAGCTCCCAGCCGCCGATGGCCCGTGGCAGGAAACGCTGCGCCACGCCCAGCGTCGTGGCAAGCGCCTGTCCGTCGTACTCGTACCAGCCGTGAAGCGGGGCGATATTCGGGAACTGCCGAGCGGTCAGGAAGCGCAGCAGCTCGAGCTCCGGGTTGATGCCGGGCTCCAGCTTGCGAAACACCTTCAGCACGAGCCGTTCGTCGAAGACGACAGATGAGTTCGACTGCTCCACGCCCATCGGTCGTGCGCTGGCGGCCGGTCCGGGTGCGGCGCCACCGGCGCCGACGGCCTGGTGCCAGGAGAAGCGGCCCTCGGCGCCGTCGATCTCGTCTCCGGAGTCGATCCGGCGCAGGAGCTCGTAGCCCTCCCGAGCCTCCCGCAGCGCGTCGAAGGTCTCCTCGCCCAGCAGCAGCTGGTAGAGCTCGTGCGTGCCGGTGGCAAAGCGGGTCTGCACCAGCGCCAGCAGGAGGTCGGGACGCTCACGTAACAGCACGCGCTCAACCACCTCCACTCCCGCCACCGAGCGTGACTTCGACGCATACCAACGCTGGTCGTGAATCCACTCGCACAGCGCTTCGGGGTCGAGCTCGGCCAGCAGCGAGGGCTCAGTCATCGTCGTCCTCCACGAGCTGGAACCAGAAGAAGCCTCGCGGACCGAGCGTCAAGAGGTAGGGCAGATCGCCGATCCGCGGAAACCGTGAGCGCCCGAACAGCTCGATGGGATAACGGCCCTTATGGTCGCTCAGGTCGAGCTCCACCGCCTGCGCCGAGCGGGCGACGTTGTGCACGCACAGCACGAGATCATCCTCGAAGGCGCGAAGATGCGAGAAGATGCGCGGGTTCGAGGACTCGATCGGCTCGTAGGTGCCGAAGCCGAACACCGGATGCTCCTTGCGCAGCGAGATGAAGCGGTGCATCCAGCGCAAGAGACTTGTCGCGGTGCGTAGCTCGGCCTCTACGTTGACGGCCTGATACCCGTAGACGGGATCCATCAGGGGCGGCGCGTAGAGCTGGGCGAAGTCGGCGCGGGAGAAGCCGCCGTTGCGGTCGCCCGTCCACTGCATCGGGGTGCGCACGCCGTCGCGGTCGCCGAGGAACACGTTGTCCCCCATGGCGATCTCATCGCCGTAGTACAGGACAGGCGAGCCCGGCAGGGAGAACAGGATGGCCGTCATGAGCTCCATGTCGTCGCGGCCGTTGTCCAGCAGCGGCGCCAGCCGGCGGCGGATGCCGAGGTTGAGCTTCATCCGCGGGTCCTTGGCGTATTCGCTGTACATGTAGTCGCGCTCCTCGTCGGTGACCATCTCCAGCGTCAACTCGTCGTGGTTGCGCAGGAACAGGCCCCACTGACAGGTCTCGGGGATCTGCGGCGTCTGCTCCAGGATCTCGTAGATCGGCACGGCCTGCTCGCGCCGGACCGCCATGAACATGCGCGGCATGACCGGAAAGTGGAATGCCATGTGGCACTCGTCGCCCTGGCCGAAGTACTCGACGACGTCGGCGGGCCATTGATTGGCCTCGGCCAGCAGCACGCGGTCGGGATAATTCTCATCCACCTCCTTGCGGATGCGCTTGAGGTAAGCGTGGGTCTCGGGAAGGTTCTCGCAGTTGGTCCCCTCGCGCTCGTAGAGATAGGGGACGGCGTCGAGACGGAAGCCGTCGAGTCCGAGGTCCAACCAGAAGCGCAGCACGCCGATCATCGCCTCCTGCACCTCGGGATTTGAGTAGTTCAGGTCCGGCTGGTGGGAGAAGAAGCGGTGCCAGTAGTAGGCGCCGGCGACCGGATCCCAGGTCCAGTTCGATGACTCGGTGTCGATGAATATGACCCGCGCGTCCTTGTAGCGCTCATCGCTGCTCGACCACACGTACCAGTCGCGCTTGGGGTTATCGGGGCTGCTTCGGGACTCCTGAAACCAAGGGTGGTCCGTGGAGGTGTGGTTCATCACCAGATCGGCGATGACCCTGATGCGGCGGGCGTGGGCGGCGTCGATCAGCTCGTGCACGTCGTCGACCGTGCCGTAGTCGGGATGGACGTTTGTGAAGTCCGAGATGTCATAGCCGCCGTCGCGCATCGGCGAGCCATAGAACGGCAACAGCCAGATGCAGTCGATCCCCAGCCACTGGAGATAGTCGAGCTTCTCGGTCAGCCCCCGGAAGTCGCCCGAGCCGTCGCCGTTGGCGTCGAAGAAGCCCCGCACGTGGATCTCGTAGAACACGGACCCCTTGAACCACAGCGGCTCGGCCTCAAACCACTGTCGCGTGTTCGCCTGGGCCTGTGTCGGCGGTTCGGTGGCCGGCGCCAGCTGACGCTCGGCGGCGATCAGGTGAGTGAGCGTGGGAGGCCCGATGCTCACGGCTCAACTCTCAGCAGGTGTGCGCCGCCGGGTCTCAGGCGCACGTAGTTCTGGCCGATCCGCCACTGGAAGCGATCGTCCCCGCCCAGCAGGTCGTGGACGGTGAAGCTCGGCGGGAGCCCGAGGCTGGCCGGGATCACGGCCAACCCCTCCTGAGCCTGGTGCGGATCGATGTTCACGACGGTGATCACGGTATTCGAGCCGGCGCCGCCGCCGGGAGCCGGCGAGTGCTTGGCATAGGCCATCAGTGCATCGTTGGCACTGTCGAGGAACGTTACGTTCGATAGCTCCTGCAGCGCCCGGTTTTGGCGGCGGGCAAGGTTGACGCGGCGGATCAGCGGCAGCAGCGGCCCGTCGAGCGAGCGCTGCTTGAGCTCGTACTTCTCAGACCGGAGGTACTCCTCGGACCCTTCGGCCACCGCCACGTTCTCACAGTGCTCGAAGCCGGAGTAGATGCCGTAGCTCGGGCTGAGCGTCGCGGCCAGCACGAGCCGGGCCTCGAATGCCGGGCGTCCGCCCTGCTGCAGGTAGGCGTGGAGGATGTCCGGCGTGTTGACGAAGAAGTTGGGGCGGAAGTACTCCTGCTCGCCGGAGTAGGCCAGCTCCGAGACGTACTCCGTGAGCTCGTAGCGCGAGTTCTTCCACGTGAAGTAGGTGTATGACTGACTGAATCCCAGCTTTGCCAGATGACGCATCACCGCCCGCCGGGTGAAAGCCTCGGCCAGGAACACGACGTCGCGGTCGTGGGCATGGACCTGCTCGATCAGCCAGGCCCAGAAGGCAAATGGCTTCGTGTGCGGGTTGTCCACCCGGAAAGTCTTGACTCCACAGTCCACCCAGCCGAGCACCACGTCGAGCAGCGCATCCCACAGACCGCGCCAGTCGGGCGAATCCCAGTTGACGTTGTAGATGTCCTGGTAGCGCTTG
This sequence comes from uncultured Actinomycetes bacterium, assembly GCA_963822735.1. GTDB lineage: Bacteria > Actinomycetota > Thermoleophilia > Solirubrobacterales > Solirubrobacteraceae > Palsa-465. Next base: position 20,134 of record CAWGIU010000002.1, on the reverse strand, counting down.
GGCGGGTTCTCGGCGTACTTCAGCGTGCCGTCGGGCCGGCGATGAAACCACTCCGGGTGCTCTTTGAGCCACGGGTGGTCGGCCGAGGTCTGGATGGCGAAATCGAGCGCGATGTCGATGTCGTGCTCGCTCGCCGCTTGCGTGAGCCGTTTCAGGTCCTCCTTCGTGCCGAGTTCGGGATGGACTGCGTCGTGTCCGCCGTTTTCATCGCCGATGGCCCACGGCGAGCCGGGATCGCCGGGCGAAGCGACGAGCGCATTGTTCTTGCCCTTGCGGTTGGTGTGGCCAATGGGATGGATGGGCGGCAGGTAAACGACGTCGAACCCCAGCTCACTTAGCTTTGGGAGCTGCGCCTGAACGCCCTCGAGGCCTCCCCAGGACCGCGGAAAGAGCTCATACCAGGAACCGAAGCGGGCGCGCAGGCGGTCGACTTGGATCGTCAGCGGCTCCTCCAGCGACACCCGGCCGTGACGGAGCCCTGCTCGTTCGACGGCCTCGAACAGCTCGGGTCCAAGCGCCACGTCGTGCTTGGCACTCTCGGGCGTCGCCGGGTCCTCGAGCTGTCGCAGCGCGTGCTCGATGAGCGCGCGCTCGCCCTCGGCGTCCGCGCTGTCGCACGCCTCGCGCAGCAGCACGACGCCCTCCGATATCTCGCCCGCCAGGTCGTGCTGGCCGGCGGCAACTTTGCGCTCGAGCTCGTCGCGCCAGGTTCCGAACACGTCCGTCCAGACCTCAATCGAATACTCCCACCTCCCCATCTGGTCGACTCCGAAGCTGCCGGCCCAACGGACGCCGTCGAGATGGGCGTCGATGCGCTGCATCTCCGCCTCGCGCCAAGCCGCGTGCTCCTCGGGACCGCGATAGAGGACGACCGCCCGCAGCAGGTCGTGGCCGTCGCGGAAGATGTCGGCCTCGACTCTGACCGCGTCGCCCACGCACCGCTTGGTCGCAAAACGGCCGCCGTCGACCGACGGCGACGGATATTGGATGACGATGCGCTTGGGTGGCGCTTTGGGCATTGCGTTCAAACTAGCCGTCTGATGACATCCCGCTCGAGCGGCGTTCAACTCCACATCACCTCGCTACCCGGCGGGCGGCTGGGGCGTGCAGCCTACGCATTCGTCGACTGGCTGCACGCGGCGGGCCAGAGCTGGTGGCAGCTGTTGCCGTTGGGGCCGCCCGACCGCCGGCGCTCGCCGTACAAAGCGCATTCGGCGTTCGCCGCGTGGCCGGGGCTGCTCGGCTCCCCGCGGGACCGAGTGTCACGGACCGAGATCGCCGACTTCCGCCAGCGTCAGAGCTTCTGGATCCCGGGCTGGGAGCGCTATGCGGGCCCCGGCGCGGTCGAGGACCAGGTCCGCTTCGAGCGCGAATGGGCCGCGCTGCGCCGGTATGCGGCCGAGCGGGGCATCCGGCTGCTGGGCGATGTGGCCATCTACGTCGCGCCGGCGAGCGCCGATCACCGCGCCTACCCCGAACTGTTCCAGCGGGGGATGGTCGCCGGCGTGCCGCCGGACTCGTTCTCGGCCACCGGCCAGCTGTGGGGAAACCCGCTGTACGACTGGTCGGCGCTCAGACGCCGCGGCTATGACTGGTGGGTGGCGCGGCTGCGCCGCACGCTCGAGCTGTTCGACTCAGCGAGGCTTGACCACTTCCGCGGCTTCGTCTCCTACTGGGCGGTGCCATCGGACTCTCCGACGGCGTTGCCCGGGCGCTGGCGCCGGGGGCCGGGATGCGCTCTGTTCGATGTCGCGGCGCACGAACTCGGTGGGCTGCCGTTCGTGGCCGAGGATCTGGGGGTGATCACCGAACCCGTGCGACGTCTTCGGGATTCGCTGTCGCTGCCGGGGATGATCGTGCTTCAGTTGGGCTTTGCGCCGCGTGAGCGCTCGAGCCCCCACCGGTTTGAGAATCATCAGGAGCACCGGTTCGTCTACACCGGTACGCACGACCACGACACCGCGCGCGGCTGGTTTGAGTCGCTTGCCGATTCCGAGCGGCGCGTCGTTCTGCGCGTGCTCTCGCAGCGCGGGCTCGCGGTCGACGCGCAGCGCGGGTTCGCGGTCGACGCGGAGCCCTGGTGGGCGCTGATCCGCCTGGCGTTCTCATCCCCGGCGCGCGTGGCGATGGTCCAGGCCCAGGACGTCCTCGGTCTGGGGTCCGAGGCGCGGATGAACGATCCCGGCCACCCCCGGCGGGCGAACTGGCGCTGGCAGCTGGCGCCGGGGGCGCTGACGCGCTCGCTGGCGTCGCGGCTGCGCGAGGCGAGCGAGGAGTCGGGGCGTTTGGCGGGCTGACGACGGTGAAGGGCTGACGAGGTTCATACCTAGGTCTATTTGCAGCTTCGCGCGCACGAGCGATCCTCTGTGCAGCAAACGAAGGATTCCGGATATGAGAGCACGTAACCACCTGATCGGATCAATAGCGCTGGCAGCTGGCATCGCGGCCAGCGCGGGCACCGCGGTCGCGAGCACGCCCCAAGCGGTCGTGCTCGGCAACGCCAAGTCCACCCCCCAGGCCACGGGCTGGGGTACGCCGGCGCCGCGGCTGATCTCGAGCGGGACCGAGTCCGGCTCTCGGATCAGCCAGATCCACTGGCAGCGCTGGGGGAGCGCGACCGCGACGGGTTGGGGTGAGACCTCCATCCCCAGGCTGATCGGCGGCTACTATCCCGGCCTGTACCGAGTGCAACTGCGCGCGACCGGGATCGCCTGGGACAAAAGCGAGCACGCCCACGCTTACATGCACCTCGAGGCGCGCGAGCCGCTGCAGCCAGGGGGGGAGCTGAGCCCCTGGTTCCAATGGGTCGGGCAGCAGGAGATGTGTAGCTAGAGCCTGCCGACGTCGCGTGTACGCTGGCTCAGTGCTGTCGCAGACCAGGACCGTGTTGGGGGCCGAGACGGGTGCCTCAGAGCTGCGGGAGCTGATCCTCGCCGAGCGCGACGGCCAGCCGTTCATCTTCCTGCGCGACGGCGACGGCGCCGTGCAGACCGTGCCGCTCGATGCCGAGCGCGTGCTGCTCGGACGCTCGCCGCAGAGCGATATCGAGGTCTCGTGGGATCCCCGCGTGTCGGCCGTGCACGCGTCGCTCGAGCGTCGCGGCTCGCGCTGGGTGATCGAAGACGACGGGCTGTCGCGAAACGGGACATTCGTCGCGGGCGAGCGGCTCCGCGGGCAGCGAATGCTGCGCGACGGGGACGTGATCCACGTCGGCGACTCCCTGCTCGGCTTCCGCGACCCGGGATCGGACCAGATGCTGGCCACGGTGACGATGGTCTCGGTCGCGCCACCCGACGTCTCGCAAGCGCAGCGTCGGATCCTCGATGCGCTGTGTCGACCACTTGCCGACCCCGATCGCGCCACGCCGGCCACGAACGACGAGATAGCCCGCGAGCTGACGGTGACCGTTGCGGCCGTCAAGAGCCATCTGCGCGTCCTCTTCGAGCGCTTCGCGCTCGATCATCTGCCGCAGAATGAGAAGCGTGCGCGCCTCGCCGAGCGCGCGGTCGCGAGTGGGGTGGTGCGCCTTACCGAGCTCAGGCCCCCAGCAAACGCTTGAGCGCGGCGTCCAGGCTGAACTTGGCCTGGCGGTAGGCGTAGGTGGCGTCACCGCGTAGTCGCTCCCACCATGTCGTGTCCCAGCTGATCAGCGAGCGCGGCGCGACGCGTGCGGGCAGACCGTCGCGCTCAAGCACGGCCAGCGCGCGCTCGGCGATTGCAATCTGTCCGAACGCGGTGGGGTGCACGCGGTCCGCCATGACCAGGTTGCGGGCGTCGAAGTCCCGGAGATCGAGCACCAGCGCCCCAGCCGTGCGCGCGGCGTTCTCGATCGCGGTGTTGGCAGCCATGATCGCCTCCGGACGTGCGCGGGGAACGCCCAACCGCTCGGGGATCGTCACCATCAGCACCCGGTCGCAGCGCGCGGTCAGGAACGCGACCGCGGCACCGAAGCAACGCTCGAACTCGTCCAGTGAGAAGTCGCTCGCGCGCACGTCGTTGACGCCGATGTACAGGCAGCCCAGCTCGTAGCGGGCATCCGTCCACGCCCCCGTGCGCTCGAACAGAGGGATCTGCTGCTCCACCACGTCGGCCGCGCGAGCACCGTCGAAGGCGTAGCCCGAATACGGCAAGCCGAGCGCCCGGGCGAGCCACTGGGCCCACGACTGGAGCGCCACGCCCCACTGCAGCTCGCCACCTCCATTGGTGATCGAGTCGCCGAACGCCAGAACGCCCAGTGTGCAATCAACCGACATGTGGGAATAATCGCTCGGTGTCAATCCAATCGTCAGCGCCGAGCAGCGACGGCGACGCGGATGTCGCGCGCGCCGCCGGTGAGCTCGCCGAGCGCCTCCCGCGAGCGCTGGCACCACTCGCCTGGCTGGCGTACAACTACCGCTGGTCGTGGCGTCCGGGCGGCCCCGACCTCTTCCGAAGGGTCGATGCCGAGCGCTTCGAGCGGGTGCTCCAGAACCCTGTGCGGCTGCTGCAGGAGGCCTCGACGCCCGCGCTGCGCAGGGCGGCCGCCGACCGCGAGCTGCTGGAGCAAGCCCGGACCGCCGTGGCCGAGATCAACGCCGAGCTCGAGCGCTCCCCCGACCCGCGCACGAGTGACCGCGCCGACGCAGCTCAACCGCCGTCGGCAGAGCGCCCGATCGCGTTCCTGTGCGCCGAGTACGGCGTTCACGTGTCGTTGCCGGTCTACTCGGGCGGACTCGGCGTGCTGGCGGGCGACCTGCTCAAGGAGGCCTCCGACCGCGCCGTGCCGCTTGTGGCCGTCGGACTCATGTACCGCAAGGGATATTTCCGCCAGCGGATAGACGCCGGCGGCTGGCAGCACGAGTACTGGCTCGACACCGACCCCGAGCGCCTCCCGGCGGCGCTCGTCACGGATCCCGTCGACCGACAGCCGCTGAAGATCGAGGTGCCGGTCTACGAGCGCACCGTCATGGCACAGATCTGGCGAGTGGAAGTGGGCCGCGTTCCGCTCTTCCTGCTCGATGCCGAGCTCCCCGAGAACGGGCCACTCGAGCGCTGGATCACCGCCCGGCTCTACGACTCGGACGAGCGGATCCGGCTCGCGCAGTACGTGCTACTGGGTGCCGGAGGGATTCGCGCGCTGCGGGCGCTAGGCATCGAGCCCGCCGTCCTGCACCTGAACGAGGGCCACGCCGCGCTGGCCCCACTCGAGCTCGCCCACGCCGCGCTTCAGGCCGGCGAGCCGCTCGAGGCGGCGCTTGGTGGCGCGCGAGAGCGGACGGTCTTCACCACCCACACGCCGGTTGCCGCGGGCAACGACTCCTATCCCGCAGCCCAGGTGGAGCAAGCGTTGGGTCGGCTGGCGCACGAGTTGGGCATGAACGACGGCGCTCTCATGGAGCTCGGCCGAACCGAGCCCGAAAACGTCTCGGAGCCATTCGGCGTAACCCAGGCCGCGCTCCGGATGAGCGGCCGGGCCAACGCCGTGAGCCGCCGTCACGGGGAGGTGGCGCGTGAGATGTGGCAGGCGCTGTGGCCCGACCGCCAGCTCGCACAGGTCCCGATCGGCCACGTCACCAACGGCGTCCATTACCCCACTTGGGTCGGGGGCCCGATGCGGGAGCTGCTGGAGCGCCACCTCGGGACGGACTGGCCGCGCCACGCGGCCGACGCCGAGACATGGGCGGCCGTCGACCGAATCGGCGACGACGAGCTGTGGGCGGCGCGCAGCGCGCAGCGGGCCGCGCTCGTGTCGTTCATCGCCGAGCGAAGCGTCGCCGACCGGCTGGTGCGCGGCGACGTTCAGGAATACGTCGAGGCCGCGGCCCGGGCCTTCGATCCCGACGCCCTGACGCTGGGCTTCGCACGCCGCGTGGCGACGTACAAGCGACTCGACCTGCTGGCCCGCAACCCCGAGCTGACGCTGTCGCTGCTGGACTCCGAGCGCCCGATACAGCTGGTGCTGGCGGGCAAGGCCCATCCCCGCGACGACGGAGCCAAGGCCGTGGTCCAGCGCCTGTTCGGGCTGAAGTCCGCACACGTGGTCGGCGAACGCGTCGTGTACCTCGACGACTATGACGTCGCGACCGCGGCGCGCCTGGTCCAGGGATGCGACGTGTGGATCAACCTGCCGCGGCCGCCACTCGAGGCCAGCGGCACCAGCGGCATGAAGGCGGCGATCAACGGGGCGCTACAGCTGAGCGTGCTCGACGGCTGGTGGGCCGAGGCGTACGCCCCCGAGCACGGCTGGGCGTTACCCGGGGACACAGAGTCCGACCACGAGGCCCAGGATGCCCGCGACGCGCAGACGCTGTTCGAGCTGCTGAGCGACGAGGTGATCCCGGCGTTCTACGAGCGCGACGAGCGAGGCCTGCCTGCGCCCTGGCTGGCACGCATCCGCGCTTCACTCAAGGCGCTCGGGCCCCGGTTCAGCGCGGCCCGGATGCTGCGCGAGTACCTCGACGGCCCATACACAACTCGAAGCTAGCCGAACCCCGGCGGCCGCCGCTCGGCCCAGGGTCGCGCCCGCTCGAGCTGTGAGGCCAGCGACAGGAGCACCTCCTCGTGCGCCGGCGCCCCGATCAGCTGCACCGAGACCGGCAGCCCGTCATCGCCGTGGAACAGAGGCAGGGCGATCGCCGGCTGCCCGGTGATGTTGACGATTGCCGTATAGGGCGTGAAGTAGCCCGAGCGCCTGTACTGGGTCCAGGGCTCTGGGCCCAGACCGTGGATCTCGCCGATCGGCACCGGGCGCTGGGCCAGCGCGGGGGTGAGGACGGCGTCGTAGGGAGCCATGAAGGCCACGATCGAGCGCGCCACCGACTCGAGCCGCGCCTGTGCGGCCAGATAGCTCATCACGCTCAGCTCGCGGGTGTGCGCCCAGATCGCCCACGTCAGTGGCTCGACGTCGGATTCGACCAGCTCGCGGCCGGCGAGGCGTTCGCCGGTCATCGTGGTCATCGAGGCCGAGGGCCCGAAGAGGCGGGTGAAGTCGGGCAGCAGGTCGAGTTCCGACCAGGGCGGCTCGATCTCCTCCACGCCGTGGCCCAGCGATTCGAGCAGCGCGGCTGCGTCGCGGACGCCGCGCTCGTGGAGGGGGTCGAGCGTCACCCCCTCCAGCGGTGAAACCAGCGCCACGCCGATCCGCAGGCGCCCCGGCTCCCGTCCGCTGAGCATGGCGTAGCTGCCGGGTGGCGGGGACGCCCAGGCGACATCGCCTGGCTCGTAGCCGGCGAGCACGTCGAGCAGCTCTGCGGTCTCGGCCACCGTGCGGCTGAGCACGCCGTCCACTGTGAGGAAGCTGTAGCCGATGTCGGGGCCGGCCGAGACCCGGCCACGGGCCGGCTTCAGCGCGACGAGGCCGCAGCAGGCGGCCGGGATGCGCATCGAGCCGCCGCCGTCGTTGCCGTGTGCCAGGGGGACCGCGCCCGCCGCCACAGCTGCGGCGGAGCCGCCGCTCGACCCACCCGGGGTGCGATCTGAGGCCCACGGATTGTGGGTGGGCCCAAAGCGCCGCGGCTCGGTGGTCGGCAGGATGCCCATCTCGGGCATCGTCGTCTTGCCGACGATGACGAAGCCGGCGGAGCGCAGCCGCGAGACCAGGAACGCATCGTGGCGGGGAGTGAAGTCACCCCACAGGTCGCTGCCCATCGTCAGGGGCATGCCGGCCACCGGCCGGTTGTCCTTGACGGCAATCGGCACGCCGGCGAATGGCCGCGGATCGCCGGGCCCGATCGCTGCGGCCGCCGCCAGCGCCGACTCGTGGGCCACATGGGTGAAGGCGTTGACGCTTGGCTCGAGCTCGTCGATGCGGGCCAGCGAAGCCGCCACCAGTTCCCCCGCCGAGAGCTCAGCCGAGCGGACCATCGCCGCCAGCTCGCCAGCCGGACGCCACATGAGCTCGTTCACTTTGCGAACGGTACGCGCAGCTAACCTTGAGTTCCATGACAGCGATCGCCGAAGTCCAGTCCGGCCTCGAGGGCGTCGTCGCCTTCGCCACCGAAATCGCCGAGCCCGACCGGGCCGGTGGTTCGCTTCGCTACCGCGGCGTCGACATCGAGGAGCTCGTCGGCAACGTGCCCTTCGAACAGGTGTGGGGCCTGCTCGTCGACGGCCAGCTGCTGCCGGGAATGCCGCCGGCCGAGCCGCATCCGCTCTACGTCCACTCCGGCGATCCACGCGTCGATGTGCAATCGGCGCTGGCGATGCTCGGGCCGCAATGGGGCTTCAGGGAGCTGATCGACATCTCCGACGAGGAGGCACGCGACAACCTGGCGCGGGCGTCGGTCATGGCGCTGTCGTTCGTCGCCCAGTCGGCGCGCGGGATTGGCAGGGCGCCGATCCCCCAGCGCGAGGTCGACAAGGCGCGGAGCATCCCCGAGCGGTTTCTGATCCGCTGGCGCGGCGAGGCAGATCCCAAGCACGTGGAGGCGATCGACGCCTACTGGATCTCGGCCGCCGAGCACGGCATGAACGCCTCCACGTTTACCGCGCGCGTGGTGGCCTCGACGGGCGCCGACGTGGCGGCCGCGCTGAGCGCGGCCGTGGGGGCGTTGTCCGGGCCTCTGCACGGCGGGGCGCCCAGCCGCGTGTTGAAGATGCTCGACGAAGTCGCGACGATGGGCGACGCCGAGCGCTACGTCAAGGACTTGCTGGACCGTGGCGAGCGGCTGATGGGCTTCGGGCACCGGATCTACCGTGCGGAGGACCCGCGAGCCAAGGTCTTGCGCGAGACCTCGCGGCGGCTGGGCTCGCCCCGGGTGGAGGTCGCCGAGTCGCTCGAAGCGGCGGCACTGGCCGAGCTCCAGGTGCGCTACCCCGACCGCGTGCTGGCCACGAACGTCGAGTTCTGGTCGGCGGTGGTGCTCGACTTCGCCGAGGTGCCGCCCGATCTGTTCACGCCGCTGTTCACATGCGCCCGGACCGCCGGCTGGTCTGCCCACATCCTCGAGCAGAAGCGCGAGGGTAGGCTGATCCGGCCCACCGCCAAGTACGTGGGGCCGGGACCGCGGCCACTGTCGGAGCTCCAGGGCTAGGCTCCCAGGACCTCCCGCATCGGCTTCGGCAGCACGCCCAGCCGCTCGGCATCACCGCTCCCGCGCCGGGAGATCAGCGGCACCTCGAGCAGCTCGACCTCGTCCCACGTGGCGAACGCGGCCGGACCCAACGCCATTTCCAGCGCTTTCAGCGAGGGCCGCATCAACGCCATGGGGATCTTGACGATCGGTCGCCGGCGACCGAACGCACGCAGCGCAATCTCGATGATCTCTTTCTGGGTGAGCGTCTCCGGTCCCGCCAGCTCGTAGCGCGCCCCCTCCGACTCGCTGTCCCGGGCGCCGCCTGGCAGCGCGGCCATGACGCAGTCCGCTACGTCCTCCGCCCAGATGGGCTGAAACGCGGCGTGGCCGGACCCGGACATCGGCATGAGGGGCAGCCGCGACATGCGCTTCAGCAGGCCTACGTAGGGGTCGTTGGGCGCATAGATGATCGACGGCGCGAACACCGTGTGAGCGATCGGGGACTCGATCACCGCCCGCTCGGCGACCGCCTTGGCCCGCATGAACCGGACCCGGCTGCCGGTCGAGGCGCTCAGCGTCGAGAAGAACACGAACCGCTCGACGCCGGCGCGTTCGGCGGCGCGCACGAGCCGCCAGGTGGCCGCGCCGGCCAGCTCCTCGATCGAGCCTCCCGGCTGGTCCCGGATCACCGAGGCCAGATGGACGACCGTGCTCACGCCGCGAAGCGCATTCGGAAACGAGTCCGGCTCGGCGAGGTCTCCGAGCACGACCTGGACGCGCTCCCGCTCGGCGCCCAGCCGTCTGGGATCCCTCACCAGGCAGCGGATCGGTCGCCCGCTCGCCGACAGCCGCCGCACCAGCGGCAGCCCGACCGTCCCGGTCGCGCCCGTCAGCAACAGCACCCCCGTGAGCTTAACTCCTAGAATCCCGGCTCCGGCCGACCCGGCCGTACCTCCGTAAAGCGAACAAGAGGAAGCAATGGCTTACGTGATCGCCGAGCCCTGCATTGGGACGAAGGACAACTCGTGCGTCGAGGTCTGCCCGGTCGACTGCATTCATCCGACTCCCGACGAGCCCGACTACGACAAGGTCGAGATGCTCTACATCGACCCCGAGGAATGCATCGACTGCGACGCGTGCGTCGAGGCCTGTCCGGTCGACGCCTGCTTCGCCGAGGACCAGCTCCCCGAGGAGTGGCAGCAATACACGAAGCTCAACTCCGACTACTACGCGAAGTGAGCCGACGTCCCAGGGCGCGGCTTCGCGCTCAGGTTCGTAAGCTTTTGGGTTAGGAAGACGTTGCACTCGCGCGGGCAGGCTTGTGCGCTGTCCGAGCGATCACATACGATCAATCCATGCAACGTCCTACTAAATTTCTGACCATTTGCGTCGTGGCGCTCGCCGCGGCGCTCATTCCGGCCGCGGCGCTGGCGGCCGGTCTTCCCAAGCTGGCCGCGGGGGACTCGAACCACTTCACCGTGAGGCCGCACACCATCGATGCTCAGCGCGGATGGCGGGCTGTACATCGCCGGCGGCTCAAAGGTCGGCTCGAACACGGTCGGCCATCGGCTGGAGCAGCTGGGGCTCCACCCGGGCGCGCGGCAGCGGCTACGTGTGGGTCGACAGCTGCAAGCCGAATTGTGTCTGCGGGCAAGTCCTTCGGGCCACAAGGTCAGCATCACCGCCTCGAACGTGTCGGGCGGCAACTTCCGCACCGTCACGCTCACCTGCACGGTGAAGGGCAAGTCCAAGACGGACACGCTCAAGCTGCGAAAGGCGAGTGGCCCAACATCTGGTACTGGAACTACAGGAACCTCGCCTGCGAGAAGGCCTAAGTAATAAATGGCTGGTCGGGCCGGCTCATGAGCCGGCCCGCCGGCCCGATCATGATCGGGCCGGGGCCGGGGCGCATGCGCCCCGGCCTTCAATATTGATCAGGCCATCGGCAGCGACATGCCGGAGGGCTTCGGCGCCGCTGCCGGCGCCGGGGCCTGCATCACTGGTAGCTCGACCGGCGACAGGGCCACCAGCCCCCGCGCCCCGTGGCGTAGCGCTTGGGCGGCGGGATCGTCGGGGTCTGAGAAGACGATCGGCACCCCGGCGTCGGACTGCTCGCGGAGGCCCAGCGTGAGCGGAATCTTGGCCAGCAGCGGGACCTCGAGCTCCTCGGCCAGCAGCTGGCCGCCGCCCTCGCCGAAGATCTGGAAGCGCTCGCCGGAGGGCGTGACGAAGCCCGACATGTTCTCGATCACCCCGGCGATCTCGAGCTTCAGCTTCTCGGCCATCTGCGCAGAGCGACGGGCCACCTTCTGGGCCACCGGCTGCGGCGTGGTCACGATCACGAACTTCGACTGGGGCAGCAGCTGGGCCAGCGTCATGGAGACGTCGCCGGTACCAGGCGGCAGGTCGATCAGCAGGTAGTCGAGCGCCCCCCACTCAACGTCCTCCAGGAACTGCTGAAGCGCCTTGTGGAGCATCGGTCCGCGCCAGACGACCGCGGCGTCCTGCTCGACGAAGAAGCCGATCGACATCACGCGGATGCCTTCGTGGGCGCTCAGCGGAATCAGCTTGCGCTCGGCGTTGACCCGGGGCCGCTCGGCCCCCAGACCGAGCATCCGCGGCTGCGAGTAGCCCCACACGTCGGCGTCGAGCACGCCAACCTGCTTGCCCTCGCCCGCCAACGCAGCGGCCAGGTTCGCCGTCACGCTCGATTTCCCAACGCCGCCCTTGCCGGAGCCGACGCAGATGACATTTGAGACCTGGGCCAGCGCACCCTCGGGCAGCGCGCCGCGACCAAGCTTGCGTCCCAGTGCCGACTTCTCGTTGTCGGAGAGGACGTCGAAGGAGACGTTGACGCCGACCACGCCCTCCAGCTCGCGCAGCGCTTGGGCCACGCCGGTCTCGAAGTGGGTGCGGATTGGGCATCCCGGCGTCGTCAGCGACACCATGACGTCCACGACGCCATTGGGATGGATGTCGATCGAGCGGACCATCTCCAGCTCGACGATGTCGCGCCTGAGCTCCGGATCGATGACGCTTCTCAGAGCGTCGAGTACTAGTTCACGTGTGACCATGAAGTCCATTCAAGCAGACCACTTCCTCGTGTCCCGGGCGCTTAAAGACCGCTGGGGCGCCACTTCCGTGACGCCCCGGCGGTTGAGGGAGGAGAGGGTGCTGCATTCGCCGGCGAGGTTATGAGGCCGGCGAACCTGTCCCGCTTGGCGCTCTCCTCGGGCGCGGCGGGGGAAGTTCGGTTAGGAGACTGAGCTCAGTCGTCCCTGCGCATCGGAGACCAGGGTCTCGACGCGCGAGCTCACCGTCCCGGACTGCTTCTCAAAGTCCTTCCTTACCGAGCGTACCTGACGCTCGAAACGCCGACGGTTCGTTTTCAACGTCCGTTCAACGCCGCGGCGGCGCTGACGCACCTCCCGCTCGACCCGCGTACGCGTCCTGCGGACCTGCCGCTCGAAACGGTTGCGGGCCGTTGCCCCACGGCGCTCGTAGCGCCTGAGCTCGCGCTCGAGGTTGGTCCGCGTGCGGTACCTGGTGGTCAGGTCCCGCACCGTCGTGACGAGGTTGTCGCGCGCCAGGAGACCTGCGCCCACCGGCACGAGCACCGCCCGCTCAGCCAGCACCTGAGCCTGCTCGACCCGGGTCTTGGGCTGCGTCGAGGTCGTCGTCGCGGCCTGCGTCCTGCGCGCGGCCGTGGTCCTGCGCCGCGTGGTTGTGGTCTTACGTCGTGTGGCGGGCTTGCGCGCGCCAGTATTGCTGCTGGTTGTAGCCATAGTCCGGTTTTCCAACTCCCGCTTGAGGGTCACATTCTACTTGGGCCGGCTCGTGACCAGCCGAACACATGTTTGTAAACCGGCGCGGAGCGTTGGTTACAGAGCTGTGAATTAGTGGCGCCCGGCGCCGGTGCGCTCGAGCCACCGCTCCGGATCGCCGAGCTCGGCAAGCGTCGGCAGCGCCTCGGGGCCCGAGAACACGTGCCGCAAGGCCTCGTCGCCTCCCTTCTCCACCACCGCGTCGCAAAACCGCTTGCCCTGCTCGTACTGGCGCAGCTTGAGATCGAGGCCCAGCAGCTTGGCCAGTAGGCGCGACAGACCCGACTGCGAGCGCCGTCGGCGGTTGAGCGCGGCCCGGAGCTGCGGCAGCGACGGCAGCAGGTCTGGGGCGACGGCATCCATGACGTGCTCGGCGTGGCCCTCGATGACCGCCATCACCGCCTGCACGTGGTCGAGCGTCTCGCGTTCGGAAGGGCTTGCGACGATCGCCACGAGATCGCCGCGCCGCAACGCCGATAGCACCTCCCGCACCTGGTCGGCCGTCGGCAGGCGCAGCTTGCGGGGGTTCTCCATCCGCACCTCGGCCGTCTTGAGCAGCTCGCGGACCAGCCCGGACAGGTAGCCGTGCAGCCACGGCACGCCCGCGAACTGCACGGCGTGCGTGACCTCGTGCAGCGCGACCCAGGTCATGAACTCACGCTCCTCGGCCTCGAACGCGCGCACGGCCTGTCCCAGGTTCGGCAGCACGAACAGCAGGCGCGGCGGCCGATCCTTCGCCTCCTCGAGCAGCACCAGCTCGTACTGGCCGAGCACTCGCTGAGCCAGGTAGCCGACGACCGCCCCGACCTCGGTTGAGAGCACGACTCCGACGCCGATCTGGACCATTGGCTTGAGCGGTCCCAGGCCCTCGCCTGCCCGCTCCAGCACCGGGTCGAGCAGCGCCCGCATGGCGCCGATGTTGCTCTCCACCCACTCGCGGCGGCCGACTCCCTCGGGAGGGGGAAGCGGCTGGGCCGGCTCGAGGCCCGTGTAGGCGGTCACGCGGCGTTCGGACTCCTCTGCCAGCGCCGCCAGGTCGGCCGTCGGCAGGTGGCCGTCGCCGGTGCCTGCGACGTAGCGGGCGATCCGCTCGGCGAGTATCCAGTCGATCACGGGGGTCATCAGAGCTTCGGGATCCCTTCTAGCTCGCGCAGAGTCTGCTCCGAGCGCGCGGCGATCACCGGTGCACGTGGCACGGCGTCGAGTGCGGCAGTGAGCGGGCCGTCGCGCCCAGGGAAGCTAACCACGCCGCCTCCCTCGCGGACGATCAGCTGGCCGGCGGCGGCGTCGACGCCGCGGCAACGTCGCAGACTGACCATCCCGTCAAAGCGGGCCGCCGCCACCTGGCACAGCGTCGAGGCGATCGTCCCGATCGCGCGCAGCCGGTAGGCGGAGTCGACCAGCGATTCGATCGACGCCGCCACCCAGCGGGGATCGGCCGACTCGATCCCCAGAACCTCCAGCCTGCCGTCGCGACCGCGGCGTTCGCCGAGCTCCCGGTCGAGCTGGTGGCCGTTGAGCCATGCCCCGCCGCCGCGCCGGGCCCACCACTCCTCGCCTGGACCGAAGTCATAGACGTAGGCGAACACGACGTCGGCCATCGTCTCCCCATCGGCCACGGCTATCGACAGCGCGTGGTGCGGGATGCGGCGCTTGGCGTTCAGCGATCCGTCGATGGGATCGATGATGACCCTGATGCCGGTATCGCCGAAGTCGAGCTCGCCGCGCTCCTCGGACAGGGCCGCGAAGCGGTAGCCGTCGTCGCGCAGCGCCTGAAGCTCCTCGAGCACCAGGCTCTCCGCGGAGGAATCGATCACCAGCGTGAGGTCGCCGCCCGAGCCGCGCGTGCCGGTCTCCTGCGAGCGCTCATGGGCGCTGGTGGGGGCGCCCAGCATCAGCTTCAGCTTCTCCACGGCGCGCCTGCAGGCCGAGAGCCAATCGGCGTCGAGCGCTGAGCGGGTCGTGGTCATCTTGAACCTATGCTGTCAGAGTGGACTCGCCGTGGCATGAGGCCGTCGCTCACCGGGGTCGGCGGCTGATCGTGCTCGGGGCTGCGGGGAGCGGAAAGACGCGTCTTGTCGCCGAGCGCTTTGGGCGGCTCGTCGAGGGCGAAATGGCCGTGGAGCGGATCGCGGTGCTCGTGCCGTCCGCTGCCCGGGCCGCCGCCTTGCGGGCCAGGCTCGAGAGTTCGCTGACCCGGGGCTACGAGCGGCTGTTCGTGGGCTCGCCCCTGGAGCTGTCGATGGAGCTGCTGGGAGGCGAGGCCGCGCCGGCGTTGCTGGGGGCAGGCGAACGCCTGGCGATGCTGCTCGAGCGGATCGACGAGCTGTCGCTTCAGCACCACGACTTCGGCGGCAGCGCTAGCGCACTGCTCGGCCGCTTCGTGAGGCGCATCGACAGGCTCAAGTCGGAATCGATCGGCGCGGCGGAGTTCGCAGCCTGGGCGGCGGGGCTGGCCGATGGCGCCGAGGCGGCCGCCGAGCGCGAGTTCGCCGCCGTTTACAGCACGCACGAGCAATTGCTCTCGCGCGCCGCCGCACGCGATGAGGGCGACCTGGTGGGCGATGCGCTGAGACTGGTCCGCAGCCGTCCCGGCCGCTTCGAGCACACGCTGGTCGATGACGCGCAGGAGCTCGGCTTCGCCTCCGCCTGCCTGGTCGAGGCCCTGGGAGCCGGCGAGCTGACGGTGGCTGGCGATCCGCACGCCGCTTTGCTGCGGCTGCGCGCCGCTGGCGTGGAGCGCATGCGGAGCTTTGCCGCGGCCGATGGCGCGCGCGTCGTACGGCTGGAGCGGAGCCTTCGTTGCCCTGTGGCTGTGGGTCACGCCGCGAGCGTCGCGCTCGGCAGCGAGAGCCCGAAGGCGCCGGCGCCGACGGGCACGGCAGATGCCGGCCAGGTTGTCTTCTGGCGCTGCGCCAACCGCCGGGCACAAGCCCAGGGCGTTGCCTCCGATATCGAGCGGCTGATCGCCCGAGAGGACGTCGAACCCGGTGCGATCGTGGTGCTCGTGCCCGGCATCGTCGACGAGGGACAGGCCGTGGCGGTGGCCCTCGAGGAGCGGGCGGTGGCGCACCGCCTGGTGGGCGAGGCGGCCTTCTTCCAGCGGGCGGAGATCCGCGACGTCCTGGCCTGGCTGCGGCTGCTGGCCGACCCCACCGACGCCGCGGCTGTGGTGCGCGCGCTCGCCCGGCCGCCGATCGACCTGCGCTCGGTGGACATCGCGCGCTGTACGCAGATAGCGCGGCGGCGCAAGCTGGACATGGTTGCCGCGCTGGCCGCGGCAACCGAGTCCCCGCAGGTTCCGCCGGAGGCCCGCGAGCGGATCCGGCTGTTCCTGAAGCTGTATCGCTCTGGCGTGACGGCGATCGATACGGCCCGTCCCGACCTCTACGTGCACCGCCTGATCGAGCGCATCGGCCTCCGCCGACAGCAGCTCTTCGCCGCTCAGGCGGACGTCGTGGAGCGGTTGCGGGCACTGGCCCGGTTCGGTGAGCTGGCGTCGGCCTACGTGCGCCGTGCGCCTCAAGCCACGGCAAGGGAGTTTGCACGCTCCATCTCCGCGGTGGCCGATTTCGGCCTGCGCGAGCAGGAGGAGCCAGAGCTGGATGCCTCGGCCGTGGTTCAAGTGGTTCCGTTTGGCGCCGCCGGCGGGCTCGAGGCCAAGCATGTCTACGTCCTCGGTCTCGATTCGCGCCTGGCGGCAGCCGAGCCGGAGCCGGTTCCCGACGCTCTGGCGTCAGAGCCGCTTCCGCCCGAGGGGCCGGAGCAGCGGGCGCGTGCGCTGCGCCAGCTCCTCTATGTGGCGCTCAGCCGCGCGCGCGAGCGGGTGGTTCTGTCGTTCGCGGAGCGGGCGCCCTGCCCGGTAGCGGAGGAGGTGCGCCTGGCGCTAGGAGGCCGGTGGGAGGAGAAGGAAGAGGAGCTGTTCGGCCCAGCGGAAACGCTTCACTCCACCTACCGGCTGCTGCGCGACGAGCTGCTCGACGCCACCATGCGGGCCGGCGGGCGTCTCGCCGAGCTGCGGCTCGACACCGACCTCGACGTGTCGCACGCCGTCGTGCGCTACCTGGAGCTGCTGAAGGTTGCGGCGCTGATCGCCCGGCCGGAGGGACAGAGCCTCGCCGAAGGGCTGCGAGACATCAACGTGCGCATCCTGCAGGCGACTACGGCGGAGCAAAAGGAGATCATCACCTCGTCGGCTCTCGACGACTACCTGCTCGATGCCGAGCGCGATGTCCGCCGCCGGGCCCACGTGGTCGCGGCGCGCGATGAGCCGTCGCTAGAGCCGTTTCTGCCCAAGCGCGGGGACGGAGTGATGCTCTCGGCCTCTGACATCGACACCTACAGGACCTGCCCGCTCAAATACAAATTTGCGCGCGTCTTCAGGATTCCGCAGGAGCCGACTGTTCACCAGCGCTTCGGGATCCTTCTGCACCAGGTGCTGGAGCGCTTCCACGCGGGCGAGGGCGCCCACCGGGGGCCGGTCGAGTCGCCCGGCCGCGGTTCGCTCGCCGAGCTGCTAGGCCTGCTCGACGCGGGCTGGCGCCGCGCGGGCTTCGGTGACAGCGACGAGGAGCGGCAGCTGCGCGGCAAGGCTGCCGCCGCACTCGAGCGATACCACGCGCGCTTCGAGCACGACGAGGCGCAACCGGTTTGGTTCGAGCGCCCGTTCACGTTCAAGCTCGGGCCGCACTTGCTGCGAGGCCGCGTCGACCGCGTCGACCGCTTGCCGGGCGGCGAGTATGAGCTGATCGACTACAAAACCGGGCGGCCCAAGACCTCCACCCAGCTGGCCGACGACGTGCAGCTGTCGCTTTACGCCGTCGGCGCTCGCGAGGCGTGGCGCCTCGATGCCTCGCGGCAGGCCTACTACTACCTGCTCGACGACCAGAAGGTGGAGGTGCCCTCCGGCGGCGACGAACGCTCGCGATGGGTTACGGAGATCGCCACCGAGGTCGCCGAGGGCATCCTCTCCCAGGGCTTCGAACCGACGCCCTCGTTCGCCGCCTGCTCGGTGTGCGACTACCGCCTGGTGTGTCCCGCGGCGGAGCGGTAGGCCGGGGCCCCACCTATGGCCGTTTCAGGGCCTCGCCGCCCCGGACGGCGTGGCGGCCGCCTGCGGGCTCGGGGCGCCGCAGCCCGCCCGGGCCCGGGTGCGCCTCAGCGAGCTCGAAAAACGCAACAAACCCGGCATTTCGCCGCTCGTGTGTGCACATAAGCATCGGGGGGATGCTTATGTGCACAAGCCGGGGACCGGGCAGGTGGTTTGCTGCGTTTTTCGAGCACGAGGGACTTGGCCCCAGCTCCGCTCGACCCCCTGGCCTCGCCGCCGCTAGCCCGCGCCGCCGCTAGCCCGCGTCGCCGCTAGCCCCCCCCTCCCTCTCCCTCCCTTCGTCGGCGCTACCCCTCGTCGGCGCTACCCCTCGCCGGGGCTACCCCTCGCCGCCGCTACCCCTCGTCGCCGTCGCCGTCGCCTTCGCTGCGCTGGCGAAGGAAGCGCTGGAGGTCGCGGGCGATCGTCTCACCGGACGGCAGCGGTCCCGGGTCGGCCTCGACCTCGCTCTCCGGTGAATCCTGCTCGAGCCGCTCCACGAATGCCTGCACGTCCGGGTCGCTCTGGACCGCAAGGTTGACTTGGCGCTCGTACTCCGCCGCGGCGGTCTCGAGCGTCGAGGCGTCGACTGCCACCCCAACCAGTCCCTCGAGCTTGCGTACGAGCGCCAGTGCCGCTTTGGGGTTGGGCGTGGCGGCGATGTAATGCGGCACGGCCGCCCACAAGCTGGCCGACGGGAGCCCCGCCTGCTGGCACGCGGCGTGCAGGATGCCGACGATGCCGGTAGGCCCTTCGTAGCTTGATGGCGCCAGGCCCAGCCTCGCTACGAGCGCGCGGTCGGAGGTCAAACCGGTCACCGACACCGGTCTGGTGTGCGGCACGTCGGCCAGCAGCGCGCCCAGCGTCACCACCAGCTGGGTGCCGATCGCCTCCGCCAGCTCGGTGACCACGTCCGTGAATGCGCGCCAGCGAAACGACGGCTCGCTGCCGGTTAGCAGGATCAGGTCGCGCGGGGCCCTTGGGACGCGTGCCTCGAACAGCTCGACCGCCGGCCACACTATCTCCCGCGTCTCTCCGTCGGAGAGCTTGACCCGGGGCCGCGTGGCCTGGAAGTCATAGAACTCCTCCGGGTCAATGGTCGCGAACCGGCGGGCGCTCAGCGCCCCGCCGACGGCGGTGACGGCCGTCGACGCCGCGTCGGAGGCGTCGTTCCATCCTTTGAAAGCGCACACCAGCGCCGGAGCGCGTAGTCCGTCCGGTCGGTAGTCCCAGCGCAACGGCTGCATCCGGTCCACCGTACATCATGGGGATATGGGCCTAAGCCGCATGCCAGGCGCGAAACTTGCCGATGGAGGAGTGACGATTGCGGGCCTTCGCCCGGGCGACGAAGTCGCGGGCGTGTTCGCGTGCACGCGCAAAGATCGCCTGTTGACAAAGTCAGGCGGCACCTACCTGGCGCTCGAATTACGCGATCGCACCGGCTCGCTTCCGGCGCGCGTCTTTCGGGACGCCGACGCGCTCGCCGGCCGCTTTGAACGGGGGCAGCTGGTGCGGGCCTCTGGGCGCGTCGAGCGTTTCCGCGACCAGCTGGTGCTGGAGGTGGGTCAGATCGCGGGACTCGACCAGACCGACGACGTCGATCCGGCGCAGTTCCTGCCGAGTGCCTACCGCGACCTCGATGAGCTCGAAGGCTTTCTCGAGCATCTGGCGAGTGAGGTCTACGACCCCGCGTACCGGTTGCTGCTGGACGAACTGCTCGCGGACGAAGGCCTGCGCGCCGCGTTCAGGCGTGCACCGTGCACGCGCGGCGGCCATCACGCCTATCTGGGCGGCCTGCTCGAGCACACCGTCGCCGTAGCGACGCTGGCGCAGGAGCTCTGCCAACTACATCCGCGGCTGAACTCCGACTTGCTGCTTACCGCGGCGCTGGTTCACGATCTGGGGCGCAGCCAGGAGTTCACCTATGGGGCGGAATTCGGGCTGACCGAAGCCGGCCAGCTGCTCGGTCACGTGACGCTGGGCGTACAGATGCTGACGGCGCGCGCTCGGGCCCTTGACGAGCAACGGCGACTGGCGCTGTTGCACTGTGTTCTCTGTCATCACGGAGCGTCGCCTGCGCCCGGCGGGCGTTTCCGCAGCGCGGAAGCGCTCGCGCTCTATCGGCTGAACGCCCTGGACGCCGGCGTCAAGGACGCGCTAGAGCACGGCGTACGCGCACCCGACGCGCGGCCGGGCTCGTAGCATCGGCCGTGGCGCGGCACGGGCCT
>CAWGIU010000001.1:0-608580 GCA_963822735.1 uncultured Actinomycetes bacterium | reverse complement strand
GCGGCTAGGGCGATCTTTCGGTGATGCGGTCGTCCTCAAACAGCCGACTCCGGCGCCTGCCTCTTCGCCCAAGCGCTCGTCCGCGTTGGTGGCCGGGACGGTGAATGCAATCGTCAGCGGCAGCCTCGCTTTCCGCGGAAGCGGGTCGCTCGCCATCCCGTGGCGGGATGCTCGTCGTCAACTAAAGGGAGGTGTGGTGTGAGACGGTTTGGTAGACGGAAACTGCGGATCCGTTGCCACAGCGACCTGGCCCGCGGCGCCACCCCGTTCTTGACCATTTGCGGCGTGCCCCCTGGAGTCGGGGGCAGCCAGCAGGATCGCCCCGGCGACGACCGCGAGATACGCGAGCACCCTCGCGGCTCCCAGTCCTCCCGAGGGGACCGGCTCACCCAGCACGATCGTACCGGCGAGAATCGGAAGCGCGTTGGTCGCCAACGTGGCGAGTCCCGCGACCGTCAGCGCGCTGCCTCGCTGGTAGCCCAACTGCAGCAACGAGGTTCCGAGGGTATAGCCGATCACCAGCGTAACCACAAAAGCGAAGTGGGCGCCGCCTTGGGTCACGAGCTTTGTCGAGAAGTCGCCGATCGAGAAGAGGAGACCTCCGGCGAGGCCCTGAGCGATGCCCATCCCACCGCGCCTCCGGCCGACGTACAGGACGACCAATGCCAGCGCCGCGGTCCCGCCGAGCCACGCCAGGATTCCCGCAGTGGACCCTCGGCCGCCCCCGCCGCTGCTGTTAACCAGAGACACGGCCAGCAGCACCAGGCCGAGCGCGGACAGCCATACGCCGGTGAGGTGGAGCCGCCCTAGGCGCCTGCCGCTCACGCGTGCAGTCACGTACGCGAGCACGCCGATGCCGCCCGCCCCGATGCTCTGTACGACCGCGAGCGGTGCGAGCGCCAGCGCTGCGGCGTACGACGCAAACCCACCCGACTCCATCGCGAACCCGACTATCCAACTGCGGTCGCCGAGCAGAAGCCGTAGCGAGTGCAGCGGCCGCCGTAGCGAGAGGGCCGGCAGCGCGGCGGCAGCGTCGTGCTCACGGGAGTAAGCGACGTTCGTGAGCGTGGTCGAGATCGCCGCGAGGACCAGCCCGATAACGACGCGAAGGTGCACCCCCACCAGCGTAACCGTGACCGAGCATTCCGAGACCTGGCTGAGCTCCTACTCGCCAGCGGGGCCCGCAAGGTCGCCGAAGCACGTGTGCTATGCGAGTCGGCCGAACACGGAAATGGACGGAACCCGCGCCGAGGCTACAGCGCCCGTGGTTTCGGTCCCGCGCTTATTCGGTGACATATTGTTCTGCTGGCAATGTTTCGTAAACAAACTCCGCAAGGAGGCCGACGCGAGGATCTTGCACGTCGAGATGCTCAAGCGGATCAATTACGGCACCGCGAGGGTTCGGGTGACGTACTCGATTCAGAACAGCGACGGCTCAGCTTTAGAGGCGGAGACCGAGGCCAAGGTGAAGATGGCATCCCTGCCACAGGCGGGCCAGCTGGTCAGGGTGAGCTATGACCCTGACAAGCCGGATCGGCTCGAGGTGTTGACGCCTCCGGGTCAGGAGGCGGGAGCTACCACCGAGCGGACGAAGGAACTTCCCTACCTTGACCGGCGGACGCCCTATGCGGTCGAGGGCGAGGCGCAGCACTTGCGCGAGCGCGTCCAAGAACAACAGCAAGATCCCGTCCTCGAGAAGCTAAAGCAGCTCGGGGAGCTGCGCGACTCCGGTGTGCTCACCGAAGAGGAGTTTGAGGCTCAGAAGGCGCGACTGTTAGCCCAGCAGTGACGTTTACCTCGCTTCGCCCGCAGCGGATGTTCAGCTAGGACGATCGAGACGCGAGCGTGCGGTGCGCTCGGTCGTGACTGCTTTTCGACTAAGCGTCGGCGCAGGACCCTCGTTCAGAGCGTGGCGTGGCATGTGGCCCCGCCGACTCGCACCGTGATTCGCTCTCCGGCCGCGGAGCGTCCGTCGTTGAAGTAGACGTCGGCGTACCCGGAGCTATCGGTGTGCCAGGTCTTCGACGTGCCGTCCGACGCGGTGACCGTGACCGTTTTGTCCGGCTGGTTTGACTGCACGTAAACGTCGTAGTCGTTGTAGCTGCTTGAGTACTGCGCGCTGGCGCTGCAGCTGGCTGCGTGGGCGGCAGGGGGTGGACTGGGCACGGGAGCCGAGCTCGTCTTGTGCCGGACCAGCGCCACCCAGTTGGACGCGATCAGCCGCTGGGCCCGGGCCAGGGTCATCTTTCCTTCACAGACCTGGCTGTTGAGCGTGTCTTCGACCGCGTCCTTTGGGTTCGGCGAGGCACCCGGCTCGGGCCACAGGTTGCGTCGATCATTGGTCGCCCCGCCGAGCTCCAAGGGCACGAAGTGGTCGTACTCGTAATGGCTGGCCGATTGCTGGTCCCCATACGCCGCCATGCTCGCGAACTTCTCTTGTTCGGTGACGCTCTCCGGCGGGCGGACGGTGGAGGTCCACCCTGTCCGGCAGATCGTCCGGCGGATGGTCGACTGCGTCACCTGAGGATTGAGCGCGCCCGGAGTGCAGCGCGGGTCAGGCCGGGAATACAGCCCCGAGCCGATCGCGTGGCAGGTCCCGAATGCCGGCTGGTGCTGGACGACGAAGTTGCTGGCCGTCGAATAGGCCAGGCCCGATGGCATTGTTGAGGACGGCGTGGCACGAGTCGACGAGGCGACAGTTGCGCGAGGGCCGGCGATTGACCGCGCGCGTTGCGCGGCTTGGGAAGCTGTCTGAGGAGCGGTCCCCGAGCTAGAGGCCGCACCGCTCGCGCAGCCAAACAAAACCGAGGCGAAGCCCCAGGTCAATCCGCGAAGAAGCGACCTGCCCCTCATCTTCATTCAACCCAATCGCGATATTGCCGGCCCCGGCTGGTCATTCTAAGCGCTGGGTCGCTCGCCGAAAGGGCCACCTGACGTATCGTCCGGTAGCGAAATGGATGTACGTCCGACCCTGGTCGAGTTTCCCGCCGATGACCCAGACCGGGCGCGCCGCTTCTGGTCAAACCTACTGGGCGCGCCGTTCGAGGAGCGCACAGCCGAGGAGGGCAGCGGGTGGCAGACGCACGGCCAAGGTCCTCACGTCGGCGTGCACGAGCGCGGCCGCGGGCCGGGCGACACCGTCTCGCTGCCTTACTTCGCGGTCGCCGACCTTAACGAGGCGCTCGAGCGGGTCAAGGAGCTCGGCGGAAGCGTCATCCACCCCGGCGCGAGATGGGCTATCTGCCGAGACGCCGAAGGTAGCCCGTTCGGGCTCGCTCTGAACAGCGGGCCAAACCCCTAGCACTGGTCCCGACGGCCGACCACACAGGGCCATCGACCTCACGGCCGTTCGCCCGTGGTGGCTGTTACGGGGTTTGGCCGCGTGAGCGCGGTTGCGCCGCGGGCACTGCATCGGCGGCAGCCCGTTTTGCCTCGCTCGTGGCAAAGCGAAGACTGGCTTCGGCCCGCGCACACTCACGTTCTAGTTCACGCAATCGCGCGGGGCTGGTCAGGCGCGGCCCGTAGGCCTTGGCCTTGTAAAGGTCATAGCGCTCGCGGGCATAACGAGCTTGGGCTCGAAGATCGTCTAAATGCGCGGCGGACATTGCTGCAACTGATCAGACGCCGCGTTCGATCCAGTCGACCCAGGCTTTCCGCGCCTCGACCTCCCCGCTTGCCGAGCTCAACCGGGACTCGGCTGCGTGCTCATCTGGGCCATCTTTTGCGGCGTGGGCGTCGTCAGCCAGACGGCGCTGCTCGCCACGTACCGCGGCTAGACGAGCGATAGCGGCGGTATGGGAGGGGTCGCCCGTTCGCGAGTGCTCTGGAAATCTCATGCTCACCGTTCCTTAGCCCCTCTGGGTTGACGCACGAAGGAAGGGCAAGAGCCAACGAGCGACGCCTTCCGTTCACTATAGCCCCGGGTGACTCCACGGCGGCGTACAGCGCGGCAGGAGGTACGACACGGACGCGCGGGGCGGACGTTCTTTCTTCTTTCGCCACGTGCGGGATCCCCTTAGTGACTCGGCCGCGGCGATCCTTTTGTGCGCGGCGAAGGATCCCCCGGTAACGCTCGCCCTCGTCCTTACCGGCCGCCCATCAGGAGGAGGGATTAAGCGTCAGAGGCCGGCTGCACGACAGGCTCGAGAGGCTCCTGCCCAGCGCCCTGCCCAAGCGACTCGTCGACGTCGCCGTTGAGTCTGTCAGCGGACTGGTCTCGGTTCTCCGCAGACGCCTGCTTCCTGGCGTCCTTCCTGGCCTGCTTGTCCACCCTTCGCTCGCGGAGTCTTCTTTCACGGTTGAGCTTTGCGATCGTGGTCTTCCTCTTGCCGCTTGAGGCCATGCCTGTTCTCCTAGTCTTGGCTGCCGAACGCGTCGATGACGCGCCCGCCGTTTAGATTTTGAAGCCCGAGCTGAGATTCGCGTCGACCGGGCTCTGAGTACACGGCGGCCCTCGGTGTGCTCAGTGCGGACGACTAACGGCCGAGAGCCCCCGCAGGGGCTCTCCGCCGAGCCGATCGACGTCGGCGGGGCTTACAACGCCTGGACGTTCGCGGCCGCCGGGCCCTTAGGGCCCTGCTCGGCGTCATAGCTCACCTTCGCGCCCTCGGCCAGCGACCTGAAGCCGCCGCCCTGGATCGCGCTGTGATGCACGAACAAATCCTTGCCGGATTCATCCGGCGTGATGAATCCAAAGCCCTTATCGTCGTTGAACCACTTCACAGTTCCAATGGCCATCTTGTTCCCTCCGAGGTATGTGCACTGCGAAACGCGGAGGGTGCTCGAAGGCAACAACTGCGCATGCGCTAGGCACTGCTTTGGTCGAGCTGACGCTCGACCCGTAGAACGAGTGTAACGGCCACTGCCCCCATCGCGGTGGCGGGACCGCCCGCAGACGATCGCCGACTTTCGCAAACGCGTGTTCCTCAGCTTCCGGTTCTAGTCGACGACGGCAGGCCGGGACTCAACCGGCAGCAGCCGTCTGGCGCGCCGCCCGGGCCTGCTTGCGCCTCGCGATCCCGTCCAACACCGCCTTGCGCAGCCTGACCGCGTGCGGCGTGACCTCGACCGCCTCGTCGACACGGAGGAACTCGAGCGCCTGGTCGAGTGAGAGCTCGCGCTTGGGCACCAGCCTGACGAGCTCATCCGCGGTCGAGGACCGCATGTTGGTCAGATGTTTTTCCTTGGTCGCGTTGACTTCGAGATCCTCCGCGCGCGAGCTCTCGCCGATGATCATCCCTTCGTAGACCTCGTCGCCGGGTGCCACGAACAGCGTTCCTCGCTCCTGAAGCTTGAAGAGGGCGAAGGCCGCGACGCTGCCGCGCCTGTCGGCGACCAACGACCCGGTGGGGCGGGTACGCAGCTCACCCTGCCAAGGCTCCCAACGGTCGAACACGTGGTGAACGAGCCCCGTGCCTCGGGTCTCGGTGAGGAACTCAGTACGGAACCCGATTAGCCCGCGCGCCGGGACCAGATACTCCATCCGGACCCAGCCCGTTCCGTGGTTGACCATCTGCTCCATGCGTCCTTTGCGCATCGCGAGCATCTGTGTGATCACACCCACGTATTCCTCGGGCACGTCGACGCTCATGCGCTCGATCGGCTCGCAGAGGCGCCCGGCGACCTGGCGCGTGACGACCTGAGGGTTGCCGACCGTCAGCTCGAACCCCTCCCGGCGCATCAGCTCGACCAGCACAGAAAGCGCCAGCTCGCCGCGGCCCTGGACCTCCCAGACCTCAGGGCGATCGGTCTCGAGAACCCGGAGCGAGACATTCCCGACGAGCTCGCGATGAAGCCGGTCCCCGACCTGGCTGGCGGTCAGCTTGTCGCCGTCCTGGCCGGCCAGAGGAGAGGTGTTGATCCCGATCGTGACCGACAGTGAGGGCTCGTCCACCGTGATCACTGGCAGTGGTCGCGGGTCATCGGCGGCGGCAAGCGTCTCGCCGATCATGATCTCCGGGATCCCGGCGACCCAGATGATCTCGCCGGCCGCTGCATCATCGGCCTCGATGAGGTCCAGCGCCTCGGTCACGTAAAGCTGGCTGACCTTCACGTTCTCGATCCGGCCGTTCGCGCGGCACCAGGCGACTGTTTCGCCTCTGCGTAATGTGCCGTGTCGCACGCGGCAGATCGCGAGCCGCCCAACGTACGGGGAGGCGTCGAGGTTGGTGACGTGCGCTTGGAGGGGATGTGCTGGGTCGAACTCGGGAGCGGGGATATGCGATAGCAACAGGTCCAACAGAGGGCCCAGATTGGTGCCCGGCGTCGACGGGTCGAGTGAAGCCTGGCCCGCCTTCGCGTCGGTGTAGACGATCGGAAACTCAATCTGCGCCTCATCTGCGTCGAGATCCAGGAACAGCTCGTACACCTCGTCGACGACCTCGGTGATGCGCGCGTCGGGCCGGTCCACCTTGTTGACGACGAGAATCACCGGCAGCCGGGCCTCGAGCGCCTTACGGAGCACGAACCGCGTCTGCGGCAGCGGGCCCTCGCTTGCGTCGACCAGCAGCAGCACGCCGTCGACCATCGTCAGACCGCGCTCCACCTCCCCGCCAAAGTCGGCGTGCCCAGGCGTGTCAACGATGTTGAGCTTGACCCCGCCGTAGTGAACTGCCGTGTTCTTGGCCAGGATCGTGATTCCCTTCTCTCGCTCCAGATCCATCGAGTCGAGCACCCGGTCGGCCACATCCTGGCCCGCCCGAAACGCTCCGGATTGCCACAGCAGGGCATCGACCAGCGTCGTCTTGCCGTGATCGACGTGAGCGACGATTCCGATGTTGCGGATGTCCTTGCGGGTAGCCATCGATGAGTGACGATAGACACGGTCCCGATCCGTTCCCGTGACCACAGGCCGCCAACTGGGTACTAATGAGCATCGCCGCAACGAGCACCCCAGCCTCCCGCCAGCGCCCGCGTCGCACTCTGTCTGAACTGATGCCGACCCAGCAAGAGATCGTGCTCCATGGCCACCGGATCAGCTACCGGACGGCTGGAGAGGGCGGTCCCGTGGTATTGCTGATCCACGGAATCGTGGGATGCGCCGCGCAGTGGGACCAGGTGGTTCCGCTGCTGGCCGAGCGTTACACAGTCGTGGCGCCTGACCTATTGGGACACGGGCAGTCCGCCAAGCCGCGGGGCGACTATTCCCTTGGGGCGTACGCCGCCAGCGTGCGCGACCTGCTCGTTGCGCTCGGGCACCGGCGTGCCACCGTGGTCGGGCATTCCCTCGGCGGCGGCGTGGCCATGCAGTTCTCGTACGAGTACCCGCCATTCGCCGAGAGGCTCGTGCTGGTCTCGAGCGGTGGCCTCGGTCGGGAGGTCCATCTGATGCTCCGGGCCGCGACGCTGCCCGGCTCCGAGGTCGTGCTCCCATTGATCGCGCACGAGCGTCTCTACGGCGTCGGCGGCAAGCTCGTTGGCTTGCTCGGCCGATTGGGGCTGCAGGCAGGTACCGACCTCGCGGAGATGGCGCGCGGCTATGGGTCGCTGGCGGACGCCGGCGCTCGGCAAGCGTTCATCCACACCCTGCGCGCGGTGCTCGACATCGGCGGCCAGCGCGTGAACGCGACAGACCGGCTGTATCTGGCGGAACTTCTTCCCTCGCTGATCATCTGGGGTGGCCAAGATCCCTTGATCCCAGTCGAGCACGCCACGGTGGCCAACCGCGGGCTCCCTAACAGCCGCCTCGAGGTCTTCGCGGATGCCGGTCACTTTCCCCAACTGCATGACCCGATGCGCTTCGCCCTTACGCTGATCGACTTCATCGAATCGACCGAGCCGACCCAGATGGAGTTCACCGATGCCGACTTTGATCACATGCGGAAGCTGCTGCGTCGCGGCAAGCCATAACAGGGGACCGGCCTCGGTGGTACCTCCATCTGCCCGGTTCGGGATGATGGGTATATGACCGACCCGACCGAGCGGCGCAGCGTAAGAATCGGCTCCGACGAGCGGACAGGCTGGTCATCAGAGCGTCCGCGCCGTGACGGTGCGCCGCCGCGGCCGGTCGACGTGTCGGTGCGGACACGCGTCCTTCGTCCCTCGGATCGCCTTCGCTACTCGCCCGGCAGCATGCTGTTGATCGTTGGCGCTGCGGCGTCGGAGCCGGACCGGTTCGCCGAACGCGTCGTCGAGGAACGAAGCGCGGTGCTCTCGCTTGCGAAGGTCCACGCACTACTTGCCGGACGGGTCGCAGCAGACCAGATCGAGGCGCGTGCTCGTGAGTTGCGCGATGTGGCGATCCTGAAGCGACTCCAGGCGGGTCAAAGCGTCGTCGTGGCGATCCAGGGGTTCGACGCGTCGGAGCGTGAACACCTCGTCCGACTCGCCCACGGCGAACGGCGCCCGCGCCACCTGATCCTGATTGAGCCCTCCCGCGATCAGGTCCTCGACGAGGAGCGCCCCGGCCTCGATGAGCTCCGCCGGGCACTCGACGCAGCCGAACTCGGCCGCGAGGGCTTCCAGACCGTCCTGCGCCTCGGCGGCAATAGCCTCATCGAGCTCAAGCGCATCGTGTTTCAGCGCCCGCCGCGCGAGGACTGACGGGCGCGCAACGCACCGCGTGTCCCGGGTGCAATTTGCGTCTCACCACCGGAAAGCCCCTCATAACCCGTGCTTCAGAACTGTTCCGATCAGCGCGAGGGGACGGGCTTGCGCGGACGCTGCTGGCGGGCAGTTCGGAGGTCGATCTCGGTAACTACGGCGGCGGCGATGTCGGTGACGAGGCCGATCTCCTCTGTGGTCCAGATGCGCGGCTCGTGGTCGATTACGCAGAGCGTTCCTAATGCCTGTCCTTCGGCGGTTATGAGCGGAACGCCGAGATACGCGATCACTCCGAGGTCGCGGATGGCGAGGTTGTCGCTGAATCGGGGATCGTTGCGTGCGTCCGTGACGACCACGGGTTCGCGTGCGTTCACGACGTGTTGACAGAAGGAGTGGCTGAGGGGCGTTTCACGGGTGCTGGCCCAGGGCTCAGGTAGCCCGAGGCAGCTCTTGAAGAACTGACGATCTCGGTCGACGGCGGTGACAAGGGCCACGGGAGCCCCGACGACCCTCGCGGCGACCCTCGCGAGGCGGTCGAAGGATTCCTCGGCGGGAGTATCGAGTAAGGCCGAGTCACGCAGGGCGGCAAGTCTGCCCGGCTCGGCTAGGGCTTCCGCTAGCTCCGGCACACTACGACGTCTTCGATTGGCGCGAGCAGCGATCTCAGCAATCGACAGCTCGGCGTCCGGGTCCCCGCGAGCGCCAGCAAGCATCGCGACCCGCATGATCGTCGCCTCGCGCACGAACTGAGCACCGCTGACTCCTAGGCGTGCTGATTCGCGTTCCAGCATCGCCCACAGGTCCTCGCCGAACCGAACCGTTGTGGCCTTCATTCCCATGAATGGATCGTACCGCGCGCACCGGCTAGCCCTCCGCGCCTACGCGATAGCGAAAACGATGGCGCAAATTTGTTTATGCGTTCGCCAGAGGCGGTAGCGATAGCGCATCCGATAGCGATCCGAATGGAGGTCTGACCTAACTCAGGAGGCAAAGACGTCGCACTCGCTCGCGATTGTGAGTTCTCGGCGTGGCTCCGGCGCAATGCGCACCGCGAGCCTTCGGCGGCTCTATGCAGTCACAGACCACCGTGCCGGTCCAGCGCGAAGAGCTTCGCGTCGAGCGCGAGCCCATCACCGAGAGCAACGGGGACCAAGCTCTCGACGGGCCTGAGATCTCCGACGAGGAGCACGAAATGGTGCTGTACGAGGAGGTCCCGGTCGTCGACAAACAGACGGTGCCCAAGGAGCGCGTCAGCCTGCAGAAAGACACAGTCACCGAAGAGCGAGAAGTTTCCGAGGAAGTCCGCAAGGAGCGGATCGAAACCGAAGGCGGCACCCCGCGCTGACACGCCACAACACTCCGCTCTGCCGGTCCCGATCGGCGGAGCGGGGTCGCTCTAGCACGCCATCAAGCACCCGCTCACCAATCACCAACAGGAGGCAGCATGGAAATCCCAAAGGACATGGTTCTGTCGTTCATCCGTCAGCACACGGGGGGTGAGCAGGCGGCTCAGGCCGACGCTCAACTGCCCGACCAGGTCGACCACGAGCAGCACGCGGACATGCTGACCCAGCTCGGTGTCAACCCGCAGGACCTGGTGAGCCACGTCAGCAGCCAGGGCGGCGGCGGACTGGCCTCCGAAGCGGAAAGCCTCCTCGGCGGTGCCGGCTTGGGGAGGCAATCCCAATAGTTGTGCCATAGCGCGCAGGTAGTGTGTTCCTCGAGGTCGGGGAGCGACTGGCCGCGCTCGCATGCGATGGCATGGGAACCTTTGCTCGCTCTAATCGCTTGAAGCGCCTCCAAGACGCTCAGCGATGCGAATACGGCCAAGTCGGACGGGCCCTGGCAACGGTGCTCGACTCAACCCCCACAAGCCCTCGCTTCGGCGACGTTTCGGTCGTCGCGCGGCTAGGCGGCGCTCCGCTTCGCGGTGGGAGGCACTCGCTCCGACTGTGAGTCGTGCGGAGCGACAACGAGCAGCGTGGCGTCGTCGCGAAGCGCGTCGGGGGAGGCCGCTATCACCGCGTCTTGTATTGCGCGCACCGTCGTCGCGGCCGAGCGGGAACCCAGCTCCGAGAGGATCGCGCGCAGGCCGTTGTCTCCGATGCGCCCGCCGTCGGCGGTGCGACGCCCGGTGACTCCATCCGAATACAGGAGGAGGCGGTCGCGCGACCCCACCCGCGCGGTGAGGACCGGAAACATGCGTTCCGGGAAACGGATCCCGAGCGGATAGGTCCGCTCGCCGTCGAGCTCCTCGACGCGCCCATTGGCGCGCAGGATCAAAGGAGTGGGATGCCCGCAGTTGATCCACCGAAGCTGTTGCCCAGCGACGTCCCACGATCCCAGCACCGCGGTCAGGTGCCGCCCCATATCGAGGGTCATGATTGCCTCGTCGGTCAGCCTCGCTGCTTCCTGCAACCCCGCGCCAGCACGTCGGGCGGCGCGCAGCGCGCCGATCGCCAGCGAGGAAAGCGCCGCAGCCGAATTGCCCTTGCCGGTCGCATCGGCCACGACCAGCCAGAGACCGTCCGCGTTGCCGGCATAGTCAAAAAAGTCGCCCCCAACCTCATACCCAGGCAGCACTCCTCCGGCGACGTCCGCCCCCTCAAGGCGGGCAAGCCGCGGCGGCAGCAGGTTCTGCTGAATCTCGGCCGCCGGCTGGGTGTCCTTGCGCCGACGAACGGCATGTAGCGCGTCGGTATAGCCCGAGGCCAGCTCAAGCGCCAAGCCGGCCTGACCCGCAAATCCCTCGAGATCACCCGCCGGCCCGTCGCGAGCAAGCAGAAAGCCCATGACGCGATCGCGCACCACCATTGGCCACAGCGTGCTCGGTCCTACGAGGTCCGTTACCAACTCCCGCAATCGCGGCAGAGCCTCCGGAATGACCTCGGGCCCGACCCCGACCGGCGCACGAATCCGCTCGGGAAACCGCTCCACATCGCCCCCCAGACGCAGGGCACAGGACCCATCCACATCCAGCACATACACCGCGACCGGACAGCCCGCTTGCGCCGAGGCGACCGCCACGACTCGCTCGGGCACCAGATGCGGAAACGACGCACCCAGCAGCTCCGCCGCGCCCGGCTTTGCAGTCATCATCATCGCCGACCAACATACGCGCTCGCCTGGCCAAGGCACCCCTCCGGGCAATGGCCGCCTCGCCCACGCCGCACTGCCCCGTCATGCCGGCGTGCTCGCCCCCGTCGTAAGCAGCAGTCCCTGCGCGTGGCACCGGCTTACAGCTCGGAGCTAACAGCTGCGCCCTTCTTCGGGTTAGTATGAACGGCCCCGAGGCTCCAATTGTCGAAGCGGAAGCGCGACTTCACGCAACCTGGGCTGTGCTCGCCGTCTAGCCGGGATCGCGGGCGGTGAGCCCGAGGTCCTCGCGCGTTAGGCGGAAGCCGAGTGAGCGGCTCGCTCCAAGCCGCTCGTAGTAACCCTCGGTTCGAGTGCGGACGTCCAACTGCAGGCCTCCCGCGCACTTGAGGCCTTGGCGCAGGAGCCTGGATCCGAGCCCTACTCCACGCCAGTTCCGGTCGATCAGAAGCATTGAAACATGGGCCTGAATGACGCCGTCCGACTGGACCTGGATCGCACCGACGACCCACCCGTCCACGATCGCGACTAGCGTCGTGACGCCCGGCGCGGTCAGCGCGCTGTAGGTCCGCTCAGTATCGCGCGTGTACTCGGTCCAGCCTTCCGCCGCCACAAGTGCGGTCAGCCCATCGAGGTGAGCTTGTGTGAACGGCTCGATCGAGGACTCGGTCATACGGCATCGTGGGCCTCGGCGAAGGCGATCGCGTTCCCGTCCGGGTCGGGGATCTTCACGTGGCGAACCCCGTTGGAGTACGTCTCCGGCTCGTGCTCGATGCGCTCGGCGGCGAGGCGCCCAAGCAGCTCGTCGAGGCCGGTGACAGCGAGTGTGATCCGGCCCGCCCCCGCGTGGGCGATGTTGGGCTCGATGAAAAGCCAGGCGTGCTCGTCGATTTCCCAGAGCACCTCATCCCCTACGCGTCTCTCCGGGCATCGGCCGAAGAACCGGGCGTACCAATCGATGCTGGCGTCGAGATCAGATACCGGCACGCCGGCGAACAGGTGGGTAATCGCGCTCATTTCATGAAAGCCTCCATGGTGCATTCCGGGTCTCGTAATGGACCGTACGAGGCCGGCGAACTCATCGGTCGCTTCCGCTTCCGCCTGAACGCGGCACTGCCGACATTCGGCCGGCTGCTGCTAGGGACGCGACTCAAAGGGCACACGGGAGGGAGGACGTCACCGAAGGGGCCGCTTTGGAGTTCGTCCGACAGGCGATCCTGCCTTTGGCAGAACCGGTGCCGCAGCCCGCTGATCCGGTCGATCTCCAGCGCCGGCTCGAGTTCTCGATCGCGCCCGAGCTCGAGTGGACGGTGCCTCTACTACCTGGACCTCGAGACGCTCAACGAGCGCGAGAACGGCGAGCAGGTCGCCTTGACCGCTACGGACCCCACAAGCCCCGGGGTTCGCGGATCCCAACAGCCGGAAGTCAGCGCGCGCTACTGGTCGCACTGGGCTTCCGTGTTGCGGCAAACGGGGGCTGTAGCTTGCGTCCGAGTCCGTACCGGTCGGACGCTGACAGCTAGCAGAGGAGGGGAGCAGGATGGAGTTCGAGCAGATCCGCGCCGAGGTGAGCGAGCACGTGCTCACGATCACGCTCAACCGGCCCGACCGGCTGAACGCGTGGACGGCGACGATGGGCAGCGAGCTGATCGATGCGTTCGATCGGGCCGATGCCGACGACGAGGTCCGAGTGATCGTGGTCACGGGCGAGGGGCGCGGCTTCTGTGCCGGCGCAGATTTGGCGGGTGGGGGGGAGACGTTCGACTACCGGGCTCGCGGTATCACCGATCCGGTGCCGCGAGACAGCGGCGGCGTGTTCACACTGCGGGTGTTCGAATCCACCAAGCCGGTGATCGCCGCGATCAACGGCCCGGCCGTCGGGGTCGGCGCGACGATGACGCTCCCGATGGACATCCGACTGGCGGCCGAAGGCGCGCGCATCGGGTTCGTGTTCGCTCGCCGGGGGATCGTTCCGGAGGCGTGCTCGAGCTGGTTTTTACCGCGCCTGGTGGGAATCAGCCGGGCAATGGAGTGGGTCGCGACCGGCCGCGTGTTCGACGCGCGGGAAGCACACGCTGCCGGCCTCGTTTCAAGCGTGCATTCCGGCGAGAGCCTCCTTGACGCGGCATACCGGCTGGCGAAGGAGATCATCGATAACGCGGCGCCGGTCTCCGTCGCGCTGGCGCGGCGGATGATGTGGCGCATGCTCGGCGCGGAGCACCCGATGCTCGCCCACCGTGCCGACTCACGCGCAATGTTCGCCCGAGGAGAATCGGCCGACGCGCGCGAGGGGGTGACGGCGTTCCTCGAGAAACGACCGGCTGAATTCCCGGACCGAGTCAGCGACGGACTGCCGGACGTCTTCCCCCGCTGGAGGGCACCCGAGTTCCAATAGCCCACCTCAGCAGCCCAGGGGTACTGGGAGGGACGGTCCAGGGGAGCCTCGGAACCCCGGAAGCGCAAGCGGTGTGGCAGACGGCGGCTAAACAGACACGAACTCGGCCGGTGGTGCATCCGCCTGCTCGCTGAGCAGCCCCTGGAACTCCTGGAGTGAGGCGCGCATGCCTTCCAGCATCGGCCATGGATCGTCGAGTTGCTCGCGATCGCCGATGATTCCCACGTCGATGTGGTCTAGGTAGCTGATCACGGTGATGTTCAGGCCCACTCCGTCGGTGATCGTGGAGACGGGGTAGTAGGCCAGCATCCGCGCGCCGGCGAGGTAGAGCGATTCCCGTGGACCCGGCACGTTCGAGATCACGAGGTTCAGCACTGGCGGCACCGGGGCGCGGGCTAGCAGCCCCATCGTCACGCGAGAGGCAGCGCTCATCAGCGCGGGCGGGACGAACTGCGTCGCGTCCTGCATGAGCTCGGCCGGCGTCGCCTTGTGTCGCTCCTTGGCCGCTGCGAGCACCGCGTGTGTTTGCTCGATCCGCCGCCGCGGCTTGGCCTCGTTGGTGGGAATCGGGACGAACATGGCAGACACCCGGTTCCCGAACGTGCCGGCTTCCTCCTCGGTGCGCACGGACACCGGGACCATCGCCACCAGTGGCTCGTCGGGCAGCTCGCCTCGCTCCTCGAGCCAGGCGCGGAGCATCGAGGCGCAGAGAGCGACGATCACGTCGTTGACCGTCACGCCCAGCTCGTTCTTGACTGCCTTGACAGTTCCCAGCGGCAGCGAGCCGATTGCCAGCCGGCGGTGCGCCGTGATGGGCCCGTTGAACCGGGTTCGCGGTGCGCTGGTCCGAGGCGCCTCGAGCGGGCCCTCGTCGGCGGAAGCGCCGGGCAGCAGCGCGGCAGCGCGGAGGGCGCCGCGGCGGATCGTCCGCATTCCGGGGATCCTCTGTACGCCGGGCAGGGCGTCCAGATTGGCCAGCGCGGTGGGCACGGCGCTCGCCACGGCCAGCGGCCGGCGAGGCAGTCCCAAGAGGGCCCGCCCCAGGAGCTTCAAATCGCTTGGCGCTGGCTGGGGGGAACCCTTGGGCTCGGCCTGCGGGATTTCTCGACCCTCGGGGTCGCGGTCGAGCAGCACCGCGAGGATCTCGTTGCCCGACACGCCGTCGATGGCCGAGTGGTGAAACTTGGTGAGCATGGCGTCGTGCCCGCCCTCGAGCCCACGGATCAGGTACAGCTCCCATAGGGGGCGCGAGCGATCGAGCGGGCGGGCCATGATCCGTGCCACTTGCTCGGCCAGCTGGTGGTAGTCGCCAGGTGGCGCTAGGCCGATTTCCCGGACGTGGAAGTCGATGTCGAAGTCCGGGTCCGCGATCCAGTATGGGAGATCGAGCCCGAACGGGATCGTGGCCAGCTTCTGCGTGAACGGGGGCAGGAGGTGGATGCGCTCGGAGATCTGATGGCAGACGTCCCGGATCGTGAGCTCGCCTCCCGCGGCCGAGGCGGGGTCATAGACCGCCAAGCCTCCGACGTGCCCGAACGCCCGCGGGGTCTCGATCGCCAGGAACTGCGCATCCAAGCTGGTCAGCTGCCGCATGTCTCCCGTCTCCCTCGTGATGACTCACGCTCGTGCTTCCCACTGCGGCGGCGACGCAACCGCATCCGGCGGCGACGCTCAGTCGTGCATGCCGAAGCCTTCCATAATTGGGTCCCGCGCGCGCTCGATGCGAGCCGTGCGTGTCGCTGATTGCTTGGCGCCGTTGAAGTAGAGGAGGTAACCACGTTGACGACCGGGTGTCAGCCGCTCGAATGCGTCGCGAAAGGCAGGGTCTGCCTCCATTAGCGCCGCCAGTTCGTCCGGGTAGTCGCGGTGTGTCGGCAGCGCAGGTTTCTTCACGCGCAGCCCGGCCTGTTGTACGCGTATGGCGTCGGCGACAAGATCGCGAATTGCGCTCTCCATGCTCGTCACATCAGCAACCGAGCGAAACTCGAGCCTGAGCGAGGAGCGACTGTTTTCGCCTTGTTCACGCAGCAAGGCTTTGGGGTCATTCAGCAACGCGCCCTTGAAGAACATGAGTGCGCACAGGTCGTCGAACGGCTGAAAGATGACGATGTTCTTGCCAGCATGCGTGTAGCAGGGTTTGTGCCACTTGAACGCTTCGGTGAGTTCGGTGTCCGAGAGGACCGTTCGCAGTGCTGCGAACTCGTCGCGCCAACGTTCGAGGCAGGCAGCGTAATCGTCGACTCGGCTGTCACTCATCGCGCAGCGACCCCTTTCGCGAACTCCACGATCGGAACTGACTCTATCGACGCGCTTCCCGCACCACGGAAGGAGTTGTCCGGCAGGTCTCCTCCGTGGCTCTGCTCCTGGATTTGGTCGCGACGGCCGCTTGACGGGCCAGCTCGACAGGGGGCCGTCGCGTGCGGCGCCAACGGTTATCGTGGGGCCCGTGATGCGGGTCTTTCACCGCGAGCGCACAGGGCGGCCGCTACGCACGGTCTGGATGCTTGAGGAGGTGGGTGCGCCGTACGAGTTGGTCGTGATGACGCGCGAAGAGGGTCGGGGCGATGAGCATCGCAGTCGCCATCCGCTCGGCCGCGTCCCAGTGCTCGACGACGGACAGGGGTTCCTGTTCGAGTCGGCGGCGCTCTGCCTGCACCTCGGCGACCTATATCCAGAAGCGGGTCTTCTCCCGCCGCCAGGCACGCACGATCGTGCACTTGTTTACCAGTGGGCATGCTTCGCTCCAGCCGAACTCGAGCCGCCGTTGTTCGAGGCATGGAACCAGGCTGAACGGGATCCCGGCCGCGCTGCAGCTGGGCGCGACCGGTTCTTCCGAGCGGCCGACGCCATCACGGCCGCGCTCGACGGCTCTGAGCAGCTCGTCGGTGGGCGATTCTCGGTCGCCGATGTCATGGTCGGGACCGCGCTGATGTTCACAACTCGCGCCGGGATCGCGGACGGGCTGTCATCTGGCCTCACCGACTACGTGGGCAGGCTGGGGCAGCGACCCGCGTTCCAGCGTGCCTTCCAGCGAATCTTCGCCTGATCGCAGTTTCCTGCTCTGCCCGAAAGGCTTGGGGCACGACAGCGATGCGAGGACGAGCCCGTGGTGCCGGGGAGGCTGGAGGCCGTTCGCAACTCGTGGCCCGAGCGTATAGTCGCGCCGCGTGAGAATTGCGGTGCGTGCTGCGGGCGTGTCCGACATTCCGTCCCTCGCGGAGCTCTGGAAAACGATGGTGGAAGACCACCGCCGCCTGGTCGGCGATCAGTGGCCCGTTCTCGCCGCGGATGTGGCGTGGGAGCGTCGGCGCGCGCAGTACTCGGCCTGGCTCAGCGACGGCAGCGGATTCATCTTCATCGCGCGCGCTGACGATTCGCATTCTCCGATCGGGTACCTGGCTTGTCGGTTACAGTCGGCGGGAGCAACGTTCGA
The DNA here is from genome assembly GCA_963822735.1 of uncultured Actinomycetes bacterium. Lineage (GTDB taxonomy): Bacteria > Actinomycetota > Thermoleophilia > Solirubrobacterales > Solirubrobacteraceae > Palsa-465. Next base: position 591,115 of record CAWGIU010000001.1, on the reverse strand, counting down.
TCTCGGTGAGCTGCGGGGAGACGTCGATTCGTTGGTGACCGCCGAAGCGGCTCGCGGCCAGGGCGTTGGAACTGCACTGCTGAGCGCGTGCCGCGACGAATTGAAGCGACGTGGAGCGCGGTACTGGTCGATCGGTGTCGTCGAGGCCAACACGCGAGCTGTCGATCTCTATGAGCGGCTCGGATTTCGGCCGTTCGTGCGCAGCATGCTGGCCGCGGTCGACGAAACTTCGAGATCGTCGACGCCGGTTCACCGGCGGCGCGCCTGACTGCCGTCCCGCGATCAAGCCGCTGAACCCGGCCCGCCCCGGGTAGCTCCCCCCGAGAGGCCAAGCACCGCGGGTAACTCCGGGAGGAGGACACGATGGAACGGACGCAACTTGACTGGTCGACAGCCGAAGTCCACGACGGCAGCCTCACCGTCACTCTCGATGGCAAGCCGGCGAAGGAGTGGATCGCTCGCTTCGAAAGGACCGTGCACCTCCTCAATCACGGATCGTGGGAGAAGGTTGAGCTCAAGAAGGGCGAGATCAACCTGAGCACGATTACTGCTGGCGAGGAGGACCGCGTGCGTCACTTTCTGGAGAGCGCTGTCCTCGAGGCGAATGGCGCGCTCGCACACGACGAGTCCGACACCGACCCGGACGACGCCGGCGACGACGATGACGATGCCGAGTCCACGCCGGAGGGGCCCGACACTGAGATGACCGAGCGTTTTCGCGCCTTCGCCTCAAGCGACAGCGGCTCTTCGCCCGATCGAAAGAGCTAGCTGCTGCGCGGGACGAACCTGAGGAGGCGCCCGACGGCCGGACGGGTGGCGACATCGCGGACGTCATCGGCTCGGGACGTGTAGGTTCCCATCGATGGCGATGATCGAGACCCTGAATGGCCCACTGGACACGTCGGAGCTCGGCACCGTGCTGATGCACGAGCACGTTTTCAACCTCACGGCCGAGATCCAAATGGTCCATCCCGGGTTCAACGGCTGGAACCCCGAGGTCGAGTTGCCCAAGGCCCAGAAGCAGCTGCGGGCGGTCAAGGACGCGGGCATCGACACGATGGTCGAGCTCAGCCCAATCGGCCTCGGCCGCTCGCTCGACCTGATCCGCCGCGCCGCCGAGGGCAGCGACATGAACCTCGTGCTGTCGACCGGGCTCTACACCTACGACGTGCTCCCACGCCCCTGGCACTTCGTCGGGCCCGGCACGCTCCTCGACGGCGAGGAGCCACTTGATGAGTTGATGCGCGGTGACCTCAGAGACGGGGTCGAGGGCAGCGGCGTGAAACCTGGAATTTTGAAGTGCGCGATCGACGCGGCCGGCCTGACCGATCATGTCGAGCGGGTCGTGCGCTCGGTGTGCCGGATCCACAAGGAGACCGGCGTGCCGATCTGCATCCACACCTCGGCGCCGCATGAGCGTGGCCGGGACGCGCTGCGCATCATCGGCGAAGAGGCCATCGATCCGCGGCGAGTCATGTTGGCGCACTGCGGTGACACGGCCGACCTCAGCTACCTCGAGGAGATGGCGGCCTCTGGCGCGCTGCTCGGGATGGATCGCTTCGGCCTAGACGTCCTGCTTTCGTTCGAGGAGCGTGTGAGCACGGTCGCCGCCATGTGCGAGCGCGGTCACGCCGACAAGATGATTCTCTCCCAGGACGCCAGCTGCTTTACCGACTGGTTTGCGCCCGGAGTGCGGGAGCAGATAGCCCCCAACTGGCATTACCTGCACGTCGTCCAGGACGTCATCCCCGCTCTGCGCGAGCGAGGCGTCGGCGAGGCCGCCATCGATCAAATGATGCGCGATAACGGGCGGGCGTTCTTCGAGCGCTGACCCGGGCAGTTAGCGCAGCGGATCACCCCACTCGGTCCCTTCGCGCAAGTCCCCCTTCAGCACCTTGCCGCCGGGGTTGCGCGGCAGCGGGTCGTCGCGCAGGGCCACGTACTGCGGCATCTTGAAATCCGCGATTCGCTCGCGCGCATGCGCCATGACCGCGTTCACGTCAAACTCTTCGCCCGCGGGCACGATCACCGCGCCGACCTTCTCCCCCATCATCTCATCGGGCACCGCCACCACCGCGACCTCCGAGACGCCTGGCGCGCCGATCAGCGCCGCCTCGACCTCGATCGAGTAGACGTTCTCCCCGCCGCGGTTGATCATGTCCTTGGCGCGATCGACGATGTACAGAAGGCCGTCGTCATCGATCCGGGCCAGGTCGCCGGTGTGCAGCCAGCCGTCGACGAACGTCTCGGCCGTCGCCTCCGGTTTGCGCCAGTAGCCCTGCACGACGTTCTGCCCGCGCACAAGCAACTCGCCCACGCCGGTCTCGGCGTCCGGCTCGTGCAGCGCGAGGTCGACGACCGGCATCGCGAAGCCAACCGAGTCCGCGTGCTCCACTGCCTCCTCATGGGGGAGGTACGAGGTGATCGAGGAGGTCTCGGTCAAACCAAAGCCGTTTCCGACCCGGGCTCCCGGGAACGCCTCGATGATCTGGTGCACCGCGGAGGCCGCGATCGGAGCCCCGCCGTAGGAGACCCAACGCACGTGAGCTGAGGTCGGTCTGAGCAAAGAGCGGGTGGCGGGTGAGCGCGTGGTAGATCGCCGGCACCGATGTGAGCATCTGGATCCGCTCGTCGCGCACCGTCTTGAGGAATCCTTCGAGATCGAGAGGCGTTCGAGAGGATGAACGTGCGCCCTCCGAGCTCGTTCAGCACCAGCAGCTGGCTGTTGCAGCCAGTGACGTGGAACAACGGCACGTTGATCAGCGTCGCCAGCGACGGGCCTTCAGACTTGTCGACCCCGATGCAGCGGAACGCGTTCTCCGTGTTCGCAAGGAAGTTGGCATGCGAAGTCATCGCTCCCTTCGGGAATCCCGTCGTGCCACTCGTGTAGAAGATCGCCGCCAGATCCCCCGGCGCCAGATCGTCGGTAACGACCGGCTCGCCGTCTGGCAGCGGTTCGCCTCGCCTGAAAATGTGCGCCGCGCCGGAGTCCGAGATCACATACTCAATCTCCGGCTCGGCGAACCGCGTATTGACCGGCACCACGACGACGCCGGCGAGCTGTGCGCCCCAGAACGCCAGCACCCAATCCAGACCGTTGGGCAGCAGGATCGCGGCGCGGTCGCCGCGCTGGAGCCCGGCCGCTCGCAGTCCGCCGGCGACACGCGCGGCTCGATCCCACAACTGGCCGAACGTCACGCGGTCCCCGCCGACCTCCGCGACTGCTTCCGCGTCCGCTCCACGCTCGACGCTCGCCCGCAGCATATGGACTAAGGAGTCGGGGCGGCCGGTGTAGTAGGCAATGCCGTCGTCCCCACGCTCGACGTTGGTCGTGACAAACGGGTTGCGGCCCCGAGCCGCAGGTTCCACTGCCATTTCTCGTTGCGCCATGCTCATCTCCTCCCCTCGGGTCGGCGCCTCAGCCTATCCCGTCGCCTTGAGCGAGATGTGCGCGCTTGCCGCGCGGAGCGGGACACGCCGGAACGACGGCAGGAGTAGCGCCGCAAGAGCAAGCAGGAGCTCGTCAGTCCGCGATTTGCTGGCGGTGGGATGCGTGAAGACGGCGAATAGCGAGGTGGTGGGGTGGTTTACTACGGGCTCAGGGGCGCTTACGGAGCTCGCCGCGAGGTAGGAGATGAGTGTGGAAGGCAAGCGATGCCGGTACGACCTCGCGTGTGTGCTCGGGGGAGGCGGAATTTTGGGGGCCCACGAGGTCGGGATGCTGCGGGCGCTCGCCGAGTGCTCGATCGAGCCCGACATCGTTCTGGGCACGTCAGTGGGCGCGATCAACGGTGCGTTTTTCGCCGCGGACCCGACAGCGGCGGGTGTCGAGCGCCTGGCTGGGCTGTGGCGGGAGATGAACCGCTCGGAAGTGTCCGCCGGCACGATGCTCCGGCGGGTTACGACGCTTGCTCGCAGCGGCACCCATCTGCAGTCGCTGGATGATGTTCGCCAACGTCTGATCGAGGTTCTCCCGGTGCAGCGCGTCGAGGAGCTGGCGGTCCCGTTTCAGTGTGTAGCGGCGTCGATCGAGCAGGCTGCTGAGCATTGGTTTGACCGCGGTCCGCTTGCAGATGTCGTGCTTGCCTCGTGCGCGGTGCCGGGCATCCTGCCGCCGGTCAGGATCGGCGATGAGCACTTCATTGATGGAGGGATTGTCAACTCCATTCCGGTGGGTCGCGCAGTGGCGCTGGGCGCCAAGCGGATCTACGTGCTTCAGGTTGGACGGCTGGAACAGGCACTTAGCCCTCCGCGCTGGCCGTGGGAGGTCGGCCTGGTCGCGTTCGAGGTCGCGAGGCGGCATCGCTTCGCGCATGATCTTCGCTCCCTCCCGACCGACGTGGAGCTCCACGTACTGCCCACCGGGGGTTCGGCCGCACCGGCCTACAACGACGTCTCAGGCCAGCTCCGGATTCGCCGCATGGCCCGCACCGTGCAGCAACAGGTCGACGCCTCCTACGAGGCGTCGCTGCGCTACCTCCAGGAGCTGTGATGCCGCCCACCCCGATCCGGCGCCCGCTCACCGTCAGCGTGTGGCTAGTGCTGTCGGTGATCGCGCTCGTGCTCAGCCCGCTGCTGCTAGCGCTGGCCGCGATCGTCGGCGCGCTCACCCGCCGGCCGCAGCCGATGCTCCTCGCTCGCCTGGTGGTCGCGTACTTTGCGCGCGAGCTTGGAGTGCTGGTGGCCTGTGGAATGCTTTGGCTGGCGAGCGGGTTCGGATTTCGGATGCGCTCGCGCCGCTTTCAGCTGCTCCACTATCGGCTGCTGCGTTGGTTTGTCCACGGGCTTGCAAAGAAAGCGCTGACCCTGCTCGACGTAGACGTGGTCTCGGAGGCCTCAGACGAGGCAGCCCGCGCGCTCGAGGCCGATAGGCCTCTGCTGTTCTTCAGTCGCCATGCCGGGCCCGGAGACGCCGCGCTCCTCGTCGACCTGTTGATCACGCGCTACAACCGCTATCCCAGCGTCGTGTTCAAGGACACGCTGGCGATCGACCCTTCCGTGGATCTGATCGGTCACCGTCTGCCACACGCCGTTCTCGACACCTCGGACTTGGCTGAGTGCGAGGCACGGATACAGGAGGTCACAGCCAATCTGGGTCCTCGTGGCGTCCTGCTCCTGTTTCCCGAGGGCGGAAACTTCACGCCTGATCGCCGGCAAAAAGCGTTGCCCAAGCTCTGGCGCAAGGGACTGTGGCACGAGGCGAAGATGGCGAGCGAGATGTCGCACGTGCTGCCGCCACACCCCGCCGGCGTGCTCGCCGCATTGCGCGGCAATCCAGACGCCGACGTCATCTTCGGCGTCCACACTGGTCTCGGCCTCGCCGCGTTCCCACGCGAGCTCTGGCGCCACCCTCCAATCGGCGCCACCCTCACCGAAAGGATGTGGTTCGAGTCCGCAGCCGCCCGCCCCAACGACCCCGACGAACAGATCGCGTGGCTCTACGCCTGGTGGAAGCGCCTCGACGAGTGGATCGAGCAGCAGCCAAGCGAGTCCCAGGCGCAATCACCGCTCACGGATAAGGCGTAGCGAACTCCCGCACCGAGGCCCTACGGCCGCCACAGCCCGCGACCCGTATCGCGGCGATTCAAAACGGAGAGATCGTCGGGAACACGATTGTTACGACGCGGCGTGGCGATCGTGGTTAGTGTCGTCGCGACCTGTAGCCCTCGAGGAGGAACGATGACTAACCACATGCGTATGGCTATCTATTCGATTACGCAGGGAACCTATGCCGAGCTCATGGAGAGCGCTCGACAGGGCATGGCGCCAATCCTGCGAGAGAGTCCGGGCTTCGTCTTCTATTCGACCACCGATGTCGGCGGCGGACGTTTCGTCTCGGTGAGCACGTGGGAGACGCGCGAGCAGGCGGAGGCCGCAACCGAGAAGGCGGCTCAGTGGGTCAGGGAGAACTTTGCCGACTCGATCTCGTTGGACGAGAACCTGGTTGGAGAGATGACCACGCTCGCTGCGACCGACCGCGCTGCGGTCTAGAGGTACGACTTAATCGAAGGCGTCGATGCCGGTGACCTTGGCAGACAGCGCCCATAGGCGTGCGGCCTGGTCGGGGTTGACCGCGTACTCGCGCACGCCGCCGGCCGCGGTGTCATCCGCGGGCACCACCTCGGCGATGTCACAGTCCTCGCAGTAGACGCCGCCCATTCCCACCAGCTGCGGGGAGGTGGCAGCCCATACCTGCGTCGCCGCGCCCTGCTCGGGCGTCTTGAATCCCGAAGCGATCAGGTTGCCCTGCTCATCAATCCAGCCGGCGGCGACCATCTCCTCGGTCGTCAGGTGGCGTTGCAGCGGCGTCCGGATGCCGCCCGGGTGCAGCGAGAACGCTCGCACGCCTGCGTCCTGGCCGAGCGCGTCGAGCTGTACGGCGAACAGCACGTTCGCCGTCTTGGCTTGGCCGTAGGCCTCCCACTTGTCATACCCGCGCTCGAACATCACGTCGTCCCAGCGCATCGGGGAGCGCCGGTGACCCGCCGAGGACACCGACACGACGCGCGTCGCGTCGTGCGCGATCGCTGGCCACAGCAGGTTCACGAGCGCATAGTGACCGAGGTGGTTGGTCGCGAACTGCGCCTCCCAGCCTGGGCCGACACGTGTCTCGGGGCAGGCCATGATCCCGGCGTTGTTGATCACGATCTGGGCGCTCCGCCCCGAGGCGAGGAACCGCTCGGCGAACGCGCGCACGCTCGCCAGGCTGGCCAGGTCGAGCTCGTCGACCTCAACGCGATCTAATCCCGCAAGTGCCTGCTCGGCCGTCGCCCGCCTCCGGGCCGGAACGACGACGTGCGCGCCCGCGCCGGACAACCCACGCGTGGTCTCGAGCCCCAGCCCGGAGTAACCGCCGGTGACGATTGCGAGCTTCCCCGTCAGGTCGATTCCCTGCAGGACCTCTCCTACGGTGCTGCGCCCTCCGAATCCCGATCCGATCTTGTGCTGAGGCGTCGTCATTGGAATATCTCCAGCCTACGACTTTGCTCGCGCTCCAAGTCCGCCCTCTGGACCTGCGAAGCTCCGTTGGATGAGTGGCTCAACGATCGATGTGGCGACCCCGGATGGTGTCGCCGACTGCTACCTGGCCCGCCCGGGCGACGATGGACGGCATCCGGCGGTCCTGCTCATGATCGACGCGATCGGGTTGCGGCCGCGGATCGAGGAGATGGCGGACCGGATCGCGGCCGCGGGATATTTTGTGCTCGCTCCGAACGTCTTCTACCGTGCCGGCCGTGCGCCGTTGTGGGAGACGCCGGACCTCGCCGACCCGGAAGCCCGCGGCAGGTTCATGCAGTCGGTGGGGCCGCTCATAACCTCACTCACCCCCCGGTCAATCGCCGCCGACGGCGGCGCATACCTTGACCAGCTAGCAGAGCTGGCCGAGGGTCCGGTGGGGATAACGGGCTACTGCTTCGGCGGGCGGCTCGGGTGGATGATCGCCGCCGCGCACCGGGACCGGATCGCCGCGCTCGGCGGTTTCCATACCGGCCGGATGGTGACCGATGAGGACGACAGCCCCCACCTACTCGCCCCCAAGATCACGGCGGAGGTCTACTGGGGCCACGCCGATCACGACCAGAGCATGACGCCAGAGAACATTGCGACGCTTGACCGGGCGATGGACGAAGCCGGTGTGCGCCACACGACCGAGCTCTACGCCGGTGCCGCGCACGGCTACACGATGTCCGACATGGGCGCCTTCAACCAGGCCGCCTGCGAGCGGCACTTCGAGGCGCTATTCGAGCTCCTCGGGCGCAAACTGGCGTCCTGAAATCCCAGACTCGAGCGTCCACCAGCCTGCTCAGCACGAGCGCCGGCTGATCGGTTGGGCTAATTTGCGGCCGGGGTAGGCGCGTCGAGTTCGGCGAGCAATCTGTCGACGCGGCGGGCGATCTCGTCTCGTGTTGTGCGCACGTGGTCGAGCGACTGGCCTTTGGGGTCTTCGAGCTCCCAGTCCAGGTAGCGCTTGCCCGGGATGTACGGGCAGGCGTCGCCGCAGCCCATCGTGACGATCACGTCTGCCCAGTCAGCAAGCTCGCGGGTGAGCGGTTTGGGATTCTCGCTGCGCAGATTGATGTCGAGTTCGTCCATCACCGCGATCACTTCCGGGTGGACGCGGTCGATTGGCGCGCTTCCTGCCGAGCGCGCTTCGTGCGTCCCGTTGACGGCTCGGTTGAACAGCGCCTGGCTGATCTGGGAGCGACCGGCGTTGTGGACACACACGAAGAGGACTCGAGCCACGGTAGGGATTCTATCTATTGACAACCATCGACTCAATAGATATATATAAATGGATGGCTGTCGATCTAGAGCTGGTGCCGAAGCAGAAGCGGCCTCCTGGCGAGCGCTGCTGCGAGCCGGTCGTCTACCCGGACGTCGAGCGGGACGAGGCGATTCGAATGGCCGGGGTCGCCAAGGCGCTGGGCGACCCGGTGCGCCTGCAGCTCATCGACGTGCTGCGCAAGCACGCCGGGAAGGTCTGCGTGTGCGAGCTGGTCCCCCTGTTCGACCTCTCCCAGCCGACCGTCTCCCATCACCTCAAGGTGCTTCGCGAAGCCGGCGTCATCGGCTCAGAGCGCCAAGGGCTCTGGGCCTATTACTACGTGATCCCCGATGCGCTCACGGAGCTATCCGCATGGCTGAGCTAGAGAACGCCTGCTGCACGCCCGAGACGCAGACGAGCTGCTGTGAGCCGCATGACAAAACAGGGTGCTGCAACCCGCAGCACACCACGGGCTGCAGCTGTTCCGCGGGCGCCACCGACACAGGTGAGCCAACGACGAAAGCGACCACCATGCGCGAGACCGTGCGGGAGAAGTACGCCGCGGCGGCCAGGGCAGTGGCGGCTGGCACGAACGCTGCGTGCTGCAGTCCGGGCGATGACGCGGGCGTGTTCGGCCCCGCGTTGTATGCCGACACCGCCGATGCGCCCCAGACCGCTGTCGACGCGTCGCTCGGTTGCGGCGTCCCGACAGCTGTCGCCGACCTGCACGAGGGCGAGACGGTCCTCGACCTCGGCTCGGGTGCCGGCGCCGACGTGCTCATCTCGGCCCGCCGGGTGGGTCCTACCGGGAGGGCGATCGGCTTGGACATGACCGATGAGATGCGCGAGCTCGCCCGCCGCAACGCGGCCAAAGCCGGCGTCCAGAACGTCGAGTTCCTCAAGGGATACATCGAGCACATGCCGCTCGTTGACGAGAGCGTCGATGTCGTGATCTCCAACTGCGTGATCAACCTCTCCAGCGACAAATCCGAGGTGCTGCGCGAGGCAGCCCGCGTGTTGAGGCCGCGCGGCCGATTCGCCGTCTCCGACGTGATCGCTGACCCCGACATGGACGAGGCCGCCCGTGCCGACATGGCCGCGTGGACAGGGTGCATCGCCGGCGCACTCACAGAAAAGGAATTCCGCACGGCCCTTACGACCGCTGGGTTTGAGGAGATCGAGATCCGCGAAACGCACCGCGTCCACGAGCACGCCGCGGCCGCGATCATCCGCGCACGCAAACCATCTTCGAACACTCGCTGACCCGGAACCCGCTTCGGCTCCCGCCACAAGCTGCTCACCCGGGAACGTCGAGCTCCCGCAAAGCGCGGAGACTCGTCTGCTAGATCGTGCCGTAGCCGGCGGGTGGTACGTTGGCGGACGCGATGTCGTTTGCCGACTACAACCAGCGGATCATCGATGAGTTCAGGGCCAACGCCGGCCAGCCGCCGAGTTGGACTGGGACCTCGCCGGTTCTCCTCGTTCACCATCGCGGAGCGAAGTCCGGCACCGAGCGCGTGAATCCTGTTGCCTACCTCGAGGACGACGGGCGCTATCTGATCTTCGCCTCCAAGGCGGGCGCGCCCACGAACCCCGACTGGTACCACAACCTCATGGCGCATCCGAAGACGAAGATCGAGCTCGGGAGCGACACGGTCGATGTCACGGCCGAAGAGATCACGGGAGAGGAGCGAGACCGGCTGTTCGCCAGGCAGGTCGAGCGCTCGCCGCAGTTCGGCGAGTACCAGGAGAAGACCGACCGCCAGATCCCCGTGGTGGCGCTGACTCCTCGCTGACTCCTTGCCTCGCCACTCGGTCTGGCGACCGAGACCGGCCTCGAGCCATCACCCGCTCAGAGGGACGTGAGCGCGTCGTGAACCTGTAGCTTGCATCCTTCATGACGCCGCATTTCGGCATTACCGGATTGGCGACGATGGGCGCCAATCTGGCGCGGAACATCGCCAGGCACGGCATCCCGGTGGCGGTCCACAATCGCACGACCGGCCGTACCGACGCGTTCATTGAGGAGCACGGCTCCGATGGTCCTATCACCGGCCACAAGTCGATTCAGGACTGGGTCGGTTCGCTGGCGCGGCCACGCGTGCTCATGTGCATGGTCAAGGCCGGAGCGCCAACCGACGCGGTGATTGACGAGATCGTGCCGAACCTCGACGAGGGCGACGTGATCATCGATGGGGGCAACGCGAACTTTCGAGATACCCAGCGTCGGCACGCAGCACTCAAGGATCGCCGGTTGTACTTCATGGGCGTCGGTGTCTCCGGCGGCGAGGAGGGAGCGCTGAATGGCCCGAGCATCATGCCGGGCGGCGACCGGACACCGTATGAGCGTTTGGTCGGGCCGATCCTAGAGAGAATCGCGGCCGTGGTCGACGGCACTCCCTGCTGCGCGTACGTCGGTCCGGACGGAGCCGGCCACTACGTGAAGATGGTGCACAACGGGATCGAGTACGCCGACATGCAACTGATCGCGGAGAGCTACGACCTGCTCCGGCACGGCGCCGGCATGGACGTGCCGGATATTGCTGAGATCTTTCGCGCCTGGAACAACTCCGAGCTGGAGTCATTCCTGATCGAGATCACCGCCCGCGTTCTAAACAAGGTGGACGACGCGACCGGGCAGCCCATGGTCGACGTGATTCTCGACGCCGCCGAGCAAAAGGGGACGGGCCGCTGGACCGCCCAGGACGCGCTCGAATTGGGTGTTCCCCTGACGGCGATCACCGAGGCAGTTTTTGCCCGAACGTTGAGCGCGCTTAAGCACCAGCGTGAGTCGGCGGGCCGCCGGCTCGCTGGAGCGGCTACCAGCGGCTATGACCGGCAGCTTGCGGATGACCTCGAACAGGCCCTGTACGCGTCGAAAATCGTCGCTTACGCTCAGGGTTTTGCCCAGATGGCGACCGCGTCGAAAGCTGAGAATTGGAACGTGGACCTTGGCGCCATCGCGACAATCTGGCGTGGAGGTTGCATTATCCGTGCCCGTTTCCTGGATCGTATTCGGGAGGCATACGACTCGGACCCAGAGCTCGAAAACCTGATGCTGGCGGACTTTTTCACTCGCGCCCTGGAACAGTCCCAGGAGCCATGGCGGCGCGTTGTTGCGCGTGCAGCCGAGTTAGGTATTCCCGCTCCGGCTTTCTCCTCGGCGCTGGCTTACTACGACGGCTATCGCCGCCCTCACGGGCCGGCCGGCCTGATCCAGGGACTCCGAGACCTGTTCGGCGCCCATACCTACCGGCGCATTGACCGTGAGGGCAGCTTCCACATCATGTGGGGCGAAGACGGGCGAGAGGTTGAGGTCTAGCTTTACTCGCTGTGAGAGCTTACTTGTCCGTGCGGCGAGTGCTATCGCGGGTGAGCCTGCTGGTCAGCTCGTCGATCAGCCGACCCACTCGCCGGGCCTCCGGATGCTCCTGCACCCCGGCGAGCTTCTCCGAGAGCTCCGCCTCGGCATCGGCGAGGATTTTGGCCAAGCTGTCGTCGGTCTTCACGTAGCCGAGCTCCTCGTCGGAGGGGCGACGGGGTTCGTTCGTCGCCGCTTCGCTCGCGGCGCGTCTCGCGCGCTCCCGCGCCGCGTAGGCCTGACGGACCTGGTGTTCGAGATCGGCTAGGCGAGGATCGGGGGCGGGGTCCGCGGCCGCGGGCTGGGCCGCCGGAGCATGCGCGCGGAGAGTTCGGATCCGCGCGTAGGCCTCCTGAATCTCCTCGAAGCGGCGGGCCGATTCCGCAGACCCGTTGTTGTGGTCCGGGTGATGGATGAGCACGAGCCGGCGATAGGCGGCGTGAACCTGATCCTCGGACGCTCCGGGGCTTATCCCCAGGACCTTGTAGGGATCGCTGGTCGCTGCCATGTCGGGGAAGGGTACTTCGCGGTCCTCCGGCTGACGACTGGGGGCCCGGGTCAACCGACGGGCTTCGGATCGTCCCCTGGCAGCGACACCCCCTAGCCGCGACCGCGATCCGCGATCGGGATCGTCAATGACTCTTGCAGTCTGGGCAGAGGACGCTCAGCACGAAGCCGGCGCCGACTGTTTTCATGGACCCACCACACGTTTCGCACATGACGCTTGCACGCGCCTCGTAGGCACGAGCCAGGGTCCGGGCGGCGGCTCGGTGGCGCTTGTCGGTTACAACCCGGAGGTGCAAGAGCCCCGAGGCGTCGATCGCGGCATTCACCCGAGCATTGGGATCCGAGCGATGCAGCTCCTCCTCGAACTCCGAGGCTAGGGATTGCCAAGCCTTCCCAATCATCTCTCCTTACCTCAGTCAAGCGCGCCATCACTCAGCCGCGCGCAATGACAGCTTAGCCTCCTGGGCCATGCCGCCCTTGCTCGGAATCAGCCACGGCGAGGCCCACCGCAGCAGCGATATCCGCCTATCGAAAAGCCTGAATCCCAGTGAGTGCGCCGCCGATCATCAGCGCGTGCACGTCGGCCGTCCCCTCGTATGTCACGACCGACTCGAGGTTGTTCATGTGCCGGATCACTGGATATTCGAGCGTGATGCCGTTGGCTCCAAGCACCTGCCGGGCGGTACGGGCGACGTCGAGCGCGGCGTTGACGTTTCCGAGCTTGCCCATGCTGACGTGCTCGGGCCGCAGCCGGCCTTCGTCCTTCATCCGCCCCAGGTGCAGGGCGAGCAGTGCCGCGCGGTTGACTTCGAGGGCCATCGTGGCGAGCTTTTGCTGCTGGATCTGGAACGATGCGATCGGGCGGTCGAACTGGTGGCGGGAGAGGCCGTACTCCAGCGCCGCCTCGAAGCAGGCGCGAGCGGCGCCGGCCGCTCCCCAGACGATTCCGTAGCGAGCTTCGTTCAGCGAAGACAGAGGACCGCGCAGCGAGGTCGAGGTCAGGACTGCGTCGCCCGGCAGGCGGACGTCGTCGAGCAGCAGCTCGGAGCTCACCGACGCGCGCAGCGACAGCTTGCGGTGGATGTCCTGGGTGGTGAAGCCCTTCGTGTCCTTGGGAACGAGAAACCCGCGGACGCCCTCGTCGGTTCGGGCCCACACGACGGCGACGTCGGCGACTGAGCCGTTGGTGATCCACATCTTCTGCCCGTGGACGATCCAGTCCGAACCGTCGCGGCGGGCGCGGGTCCGCATCGAAGCGGGGTCCGAACCGGCGTCGGGCTCGGTCAGGCCGAAGCAGCCGATCGCCTCGCCGGCGGCCATCCGCGGCAGCCACTCTTCTTTCTGTTCATCGGTGCCCCAGCGGTGGATGGCGTACATGGCCAGTGACCCCTGCACGGAGACCAGGCTCCGCAGGCCGCTATCGCCGGCTTCGAGCTCCATGCAGGCGAGGCCGTAGGCGGTCGCGCTGGCGCCGGCACAGCCGTAGCCGGTCAGGTGCATCCCCAAGACGCCGAGCTCTCCGAGCTCGCGCGCCAGCTCGAGCGGCATCCGCGCCTCCTCGAACCATTCGCCGATGTTCGGAAGGACTTGCTTGCGCACGAACGCGCGCACGGTGTCCCTGATGTCACGCTCCTCGTCGGAGAGGAGCCGATCGATCTCCAGGAAGTCGTCGGGACGGATGCGCTGTGCGGGTGCGGTGGTGGCCATGAGTCTCCTCTAAGTCAAAGTCCATCTCGGCGGCTGGCGCGCCTGGACCCGATTCCGCGGCGGGCGAGCGGCGCAGAGCCCGTTCGCCCGATGACGCGCGGCGCGGACCCGATTCCACTGCCATTCCGCCCACCATACGACCAGTTGGACAGCAGCTGGTCGATCACTACCGGCAGCTCCTCCGGCACCTCGACGATTGCCTCGGGGTGCGCCGAGCTCAGCTCCTCGAAACTACCGATACCCCAAGTGACGGCGATCGCGGGAAGGTAGCAGCGGTGAGCGCCGACGATGTCAAGCCCCCGGTCCCCGACCATGATCGCCTGGAAAGGCTCAAGCCGTCCGACTGCGTCGGCGATCACTACCGACTTCTCCTGCCCGCTGGCGTCGAGACCCGGCCCGGCACACAACTGGAAATACCGCTCGAGCTCCATCCGAGCCATCAGCGGCTCGGCATACACGAGGGGCTTCGAGGTGGCCACCGCGAGGGGGTGCCGGCGAGCGAGCTTGGCCAGGACCGAGGGAATTCCCGGCACCACCTCGGTTTCGCGTAGCGAGACCTCGGCGTAGCGGTCACGGTAGGCGTCCACGCAGGATGCGACGAGGGTGGATTCCGGCGGCTCGCCGGTGAGCTCGGCGAACGCGAGGACCAGCGGCGGTCCGATGAACCTGACGAGCTCCTCGCGTGGCCGGGGCGCCAGCTCATGGGCGGCCAGGGCGTGGTTCATGCAGTCGGTGATCGGGCGACGGGAGTCCACGAGCACGCCGTCGAGGTCGAACAGCACCGCAGTGGAGCTGGGATCGAGCATGCGCACCAATCATCCCTTAGGAGCGCAGAAACCGACATCGTAGGAACCACACAAAGACGGAACTCTCATCTCATAGATTTCGACGGTACCGCCGCTGATGGGGCCTCGCTAGCGTTCGCGCCGCCATGGGCACCCCGCGTATGTCCACCAGCGAGTGCGAGGCCGAGCGGACGATACGAATCGGTGGTTTAGCCGTGCCTGGGCCAACGCGAGTGGCGCCCGTGTCCGGGAGGTGGAGACGGTCATGACTGCCGTCTCGGAAGGCAGTGAGAGCCTTCGGGACTATCTACAAACCCTGGAGCGACGTGGTCAGCTCGATCGGCACCCTGACGCGGTCGACGTAAGAGAGCTTGGAGGCCTGGTCGGTGACTCAGACAGGGCGTTCCTGTTCACGACGATAAGGGACTATCCGACGTGGCGCGTGGCCGGCAATTTACTCTCTACGCGAGACCGGCTGGCGATCGCGATGAGGTGTGGAGGCGACGAGATCGCTCAGCGGTTTGACGACGCAGTCGTGGCCCCGATCGAGGCCATAACAGTTGACGACGCTCCCTGTCAGGAGGTCGTGCAGGAGGGTGAGGCGGTCGATCTGACCTCGATCCCATATCCAATCATGCATCGCCTCGACGGAGGACCGTATCTGTCGGGGACGTGCGTGGTGTGCAGCAGTCGAGGGGTGCGACGCAATGTCGGCTCGTATCGGCTTATGTATAGGTCACCTACGGAAACCGGCATTGATCTCGTGTCGCCATCGGATTTGCGCGTGCTCTACGAAAGGCAATTGGCGCAGGGCGAGCCCCTTGAGATCGCGGTGGCACTCGGCGTGCATCCGTTCGAGATGTTGGCCGCCTCCTACAAAGCCCCGCCTGGAACCGACGAATTCGCGATAGCAGGAGGGCTGCGAGGAAAGCCCACTCGCCTCGTCAAGTGCAAGACGGTGAATACAGAGGTCCCGGCGGACGCCGAATGTGTGCTTGAAGGGGAACTCCTGCCAATCGGCTGGACGGAGGACGAGGGACCCTTCGGTGAATTTAATCATATTTCTGGTGAGGTGAAATGGAATCCAGTGTTCAAAGTTCGCTGTATCACACAGCGACGGGATCCCATTCTGTGGTATCTCACGATGCCGCTCGAAAATGACTGGCTCTGCGCCCCGGCAGTTGAGGCCGCAGGTCTGCAGGCGCTACGGGCGGCGAGTGTGCAGCCTACCGCGGTTCGGGCGCCTGTGGGCGCCTGTGGCTATTGGACCCTAATCGCTTCCATCAAAAAGCGAGCAGGTGAAGGTAAGAACGCATTACTAGCGCTCCTGTCCGTGGCAGAGGTAAAGCTCGCGATTGTTACTGACGACGACATCGACGTCAATTCGCCCGATGAGCTGGATTGGGCGATGGCTCTAAGGGTTCAGGCAGATAAGGATGTGATCGTGGTGCCTGGCGCCCGCGCAAAACACATTGACCCGAGCGTGCGAGCGAGGGAGCTGGCGAAGGGTGGCTTGCCGGTGGGCGCGAAGCTCGGCATCGATGCGACGATCCCCGAAGGGCTGTCACAGGAGGATTACACGCGTTCGGAGCACTATCGAATGTCGACCAATCCCGGAGCGCCTGACAGCGTGCGCGGAGCCGACGGAGTGTGGGAGCAGATTGGGGGAAGGGCGTTGCACTTCACTGACGTCGTGGACCAGTTCCATGGGATGAGTTGGCCGGAGTTTCTCCGGGCTTGGGCAGCAATCCGTGCAAATGGGCTCGTGGAGCGAGATGCCGAGGGCCGCTACGTGATCGCTCCGAGTCGCAATGGAACCAAGTAGCGCCACGGCGGGAGCGGGGAGCCGAAACGGGCAGAATCGGTTCAGCCCGCGATGACAGCTGAGGGCGGCAACGGCGTGCAGCGTTACGACCGGCCGTCGGCCGATCAGCGGCGACTGATCGTCGCGGTGACAGGGTCTAGCGCGCCGCACTTCGGTTACACGCTATTGCAGCTGCTAGCTCATATTCCCACGGTCGAGACTCATGTCGTGATTTCACGGGGGGCTGACAAGAGCATCGCCGCCGAGCTGGGTCTGGGGCGCGGGGATTTTGAAGCGCTTGGGGACGTGGTTTACAACCCCGACGACCTGGGCGCGGCAATCTCGTCGGGATCCTTTCTCACCAGCGGCATGGTGGTGTGCCCCTGCTCAATGAAAACGCTGGCCGCGATTGCCACTGGGCTCACCGTCGACCTCATTGCTCGCGCTGCCGACGTCTGTCTCAAGGAGCGTCGTCGGCTGGTGCTCGTGACACGGGAGACACCGCTCAACCTCATCCATATCCGCAATATGGACGCCGTCACACTGGCCGGTGCAACTGTGTTGCCGCCAGTTCCAGCCTTCTACCACCGTCCGCAGTCGATCGATGACCTGCTGCGCCAGACGGCCGGGAAAATCCTCGATCAGTTCGGAATCGAGCACGAGCTCTTCCGGCGCTGGTCATGACCTGATGAGTGCAGGGACGAACACGGTCCCCGAGGAGGTCCGTCGCGCGCTGAACGGATGGCCCGAGGTCGGGACCTGGGATCAAGTGTTTGCTCTGCTGACGGTGGATTCCGAAGGCTTTCCGCACGTCTGTCTGTTATCCCGAGCCGAGCTTCAGGCAGACGCCGCTGAGATCCGCGCGGTGATTGCGAGCGCAAACACCTCGGCGAATGTCCGCCGCACACAGCTGGCGACGCTTGTCGTGATCGGCTCAGATGCGGGGTGGTACTGCAAGCTGAGGCTGCTCGGCGAGAACGCCGAGGAGGACAGCGTGCTCGCCGCGCGGTTCCAGGTGGCATCCGTCAAGCGTGACGCTGCTGGCGTGGTCCTGGAGCCGCCGCGGTTCATGCCCACGGACGCCCTGACGGCGGCCGAGGGCTGGGAGCGCAGCAAGCGGATGCTCACTGCACTTGCCAACCGACACCAGGATTGACTATCGAGCCTATGTTGTATACGGTCCGCGCGGAGAGGGATGGACGAATCGCTTTGGCCCCCGTTGTGATGGAGTCAGCTTCCGGCTCGGTTGCCCGCGCCGCCCCGCCCGCGTCTTTCTCCGAACACGTCTGCGATGTCCTCCGGGACGACATCCTTTCGGGCGCGTTGCCAGCGGGATCGCGCATTACCGAGGCATTCATCATGCAGCGCACGGGGGTGAGCCGTACGCCGGTTCGGGAAGGCGTGCGCCGTTTGGAGGGCGAGGGCCTCGTCGTCACGCACCGAAGCCGGGGCACGTTTGTGAGCTACGCGTTGACGGCCGAGGAGGCGCTACTGATCTATGACGTCCGCCTCGCTCTGGAGCCGTACCTCACCAGGCTCGCCGCTGAGCGGATGTCGCCGGACGCACTCGTCTATATCCGGGACATCCTCGACCGCTTTGAGGCGGCCATCGATCGTGTCGACCCGCGGGAGGCCGGCGACCTAGACGCTGAATTTCATCTCGGCATCTATCAGGTGAGTGGGAGCGAGCTACTCAGCGTGTTGCGGGGTTACTGGTCGCGGCTGCAACTGGAGATCTCTGAGCGTGTGTACACGACCGAGGTGCCACGACGGTTTCTACTAGAGCACCGTTGCATCCTGGAAGCACTTGAGCTGGGCGACGGCGGGGTCGCCGCGGAGCGAATGGCCGCTCATATCGCACATGGGCGCGAGACGATGAGTCAGAGCTTCCGGACACCGGACACGTCCAAGCCTCCTCGTGCTCATGAGTGAACTTGCGAGGACCGTCCGGACGGCACAGTGACCGCCCTCGTGGATAAGCAGGTGTCCCTTGCAGAGGCCGCCGCATTGGTGCGCGACGGCGACACGGTCATGGCAGGGGGCTGTTGCTACTCGCGGACTCCCTGGGCGATGTTGCTCGAGCTGCTGCGCGCCGGGCGCCGCGACCTTACGCTGGCGCGAAACCTGATGTGCTACGAAGCCGAGCTCTTCCTCGCCACGGGCGCAGCGCGGAAGCTCGTCGCCAGTTGGGTGGGCATTGGCTTGCGATGGGGCGTCCCCAAGGTGTTCCGTCAGTACGTCGAGCGCGATCCGTCCATGTACGAGGAATGGAGCCACCTGTCGTTCGGACTGCGGCTACTTGCCGCGTCAATGGGGATGCCCTTCTTGCCAACGTCATCGCTGCTTGGATCCGATCTGCTGGAGCGTACGCCGGCGCAGGAACTGCGGTGCCCGTTCACCGACGAGCTGCTTGTGGCTGTGCCCGCGCTGGCCCCGGACGTTGCGCTCATCCATGTCCACACCATCGATGCCGAGGGCAACGCCCAGATCGAGGGTCCGCCGTACATGGACGTGGAGGCGGCGCGCGCGGCCAAGACCGTGATCGTCACCGCCGAGGAGGTAGTCCCTTCGGAGGCCATCATCCGTCACGCCGATCGCACGATGATTCCGGGATTCGTGGTCGATGCGGTCGTCGAGGTCCCTTTCGGCTCCTACCCACATGAATGCCACGGCCGCTACGAGGCGGACTTCTCCCACTTCGATGCCTATGCAGAGCTCGTCAACAATGGCGGGACTGAGGGAGTCGAGGCGTATCTGCACGAACACGTCAAGCAGGCAGGCAGCTTCGCCGGGTTCCTGGACGCGGTAGGAGCCTCTGCCCTGCTCGAGCAGCGGCGGCGGGCCCGGGAGCTCGTGTCGGCATGACTGGCCGGTCACTTGAGCCCTCTCCCGTGGAGTTGATGACCCTCGCTGGCAGCCGCCTGCTTCATGACCGTCGCGTGGTGTTTGCCGGTGTCGGAGCTCCGCTCGAGGCAAGCGTGCTCGCAAAGCGTCTTCACGCCCCGTCGCTGACGATCGTGCTCGAAGGCGGATCGATCGGACCGCGGATGCTCCCGGGGAAGCTTCCGATCTCAACCAACGAGATGCGGGGGACGCGGGATGCATTCATGCTGACCTCGATCAATGACATCTTCCTGTACGGCCAACGTGGCTGCTACGACTACGGCTTCATCGGCGCCGGACAGGTCGACCAGTTCGGCAACGTAAACAGCAGCTACATCGGGGACCCAGACAAGCCGAAAGTACGGCTTCCCGGTAGCGGCGGCGCAAACGACATCGTCTCGAGCTGCCGCGAGATCATGATCATGACGCGGCATGAGCGCAGGCGTTTCGTCGAGCGCGTCGACTTCATCACCAGCCCCGGCTACCTAACCGGCCCGGAGACACGCCGCCGTAGGGGACTCGTGCGAAGCCGGCCAGTGGCGGTCGTCACGGATCTCGCACTCCTCGGTTTCGATCAGCAGACGGGGCGGCTGCGATTGGACGCCCTGCAGCCTGGAGTGAGCGAGGAGCAGGTCCGCTCCAGCACCGGCTTCGAGCTGCTCGTATCCGAGACGTTGGCCGAGCTGCCGCTTCCCACAGAGAAGGAGCTCGGTGAGCTGCGGTGGCTACGCGGTGATGAAGCACCTGCGACAACCAGCACACAGAAAGAGGTGACCCAAATCTGATGATCGGTCCCTTCATCGACATGCGTGGCGCGATCGACGTACACGTGCACTCTGAGCCGGACGTGTTCCCGCGTATCGCCGACGACGTCGGCGTGGCGCGCCACGCGGCCTCACTCGGGTTGCGGGCGATCTCGCTGAAATGCCACTCCGAGCGGACGACAAGCCGTGCGTATCTCGCTCAGCAGATGGCCCCGGGGATCCAGGTTGTGGGCGGCATCGTGCTGAATCGTGCCGTCGGTGGGATCAACCCGGCGGCCGTCGAGTCAGCGCTCAACCTTGGGGCGAGGCACGTCTGGATGCCGACCGTCGACGCGGCCAACCACGCTCGTACGTTCGGTTCGACCGGAGCCTACGACAAGCAATCGAGCAGCGTGGCCCGGGAGGGCGACATCGGGATCGAGGTGTTCGACGCGGCTGGCGAACCGATCGAAGGCCTGATCGATGTGCTCGACCTGATCGCAGCCCACCGGGCGATCCTCTCGACATGCCACCTGTCCGTGCCGGAGATCGAGAGGCTCGTCCCATTGGCCCGTCAGCGCGGTGTGGACAAGATCATGATTACGCACCCGTTTTTCAAAGTCCCGGCCCTTGACCTGCCGAACCTGCGGGACCTCGTGGCCCAGGGGGCCTACGCCGAGTTCGGGTACTGCACGGTGTCGCCGATGTGGAACCACGCGCCGCTGACACGTGTGGTCGAGGCGATCCAGGCGCTTGGCCCGGAGCAGTGCATTCTGATGAGCGACGGGGGCCAGCGCCACAACCCGATGCCTGCCGAATGCCTTCGGGTTTTCGCGCAGTCGGTGTTCGAGTCCGGAGTGAGCGAAGCCGGGGTCGAGAGGATGATCAAGGAGAACCCGCTCGCTTTGCTCGAGCTGCCTTCCATCGCCGCCACATCGGTGATGGGTGACGGAACCGCCCCAGGCGCGGCACCTGCGGAGGAGCTTCTGGGAGCTGAGGAAAGGGTGATCGAGGGATGAGCACGCGCGTCGGGGTAATCGTTCCTTCCTCCAACACCGTCGCCGAGGTTGACTTTTACCGCCGGCTGCCGGCAAGTTGCACGGTCCACACCGCGCGGATGTTTCTTGAGGAGACGACGCCTGCAGGCGAGGCGACCATGCTGGACGAGCACTTGCCGCTCGCGGCATCCGACCTCGCGACGGCGCGTCCTGACGTTGTCGTGTTCGCTTGCACCAGCGCCGGTGCACTGCGCGGAAGCGCCTATGAGGCCGAGCTCATCGAGCGTCTGACGGCTCGCGTCGGCGCGGCAACGATCAGCGTGGCTGCCGCCGTCCGCCGCTCTCTGGCGGCGCTCGGTACTCATCGCGTGGGGGTGATCACTCCCTACATCGAATCTCTCAACGAGCCGATCGCTACCAGCCTGCAGTCGGGCGGTCTTGAAGTCGTAGCGATACACGGTCTCGGAATCACTGAGAACTTTGCGATTGCGGCCGTAGAGCCGGAGCAGATTGCCGCCTACGCCGTCGAACGGCTGACCGGCGAGCACCTCGACAGCGTGTTCGTGTCGTGCACGAACTTCCGGGCGCTGGAAGCCCGCGAACAGATCGAGCGTGCGCTCGGGCTGCCGGTGATGACCAGCAACCTTGCGGCCTTGGAAGCTGTACTCGACAAAATCGGCTCGGGGGTGGCCGGGTAGATGTACGCCGCGGCATTCGACTACGTCCGTGCCAGCTCATGGCACGAGGCCGTGGAGCAACTCACGGAGGCGGGCGAGGACGCGCGCGTGATTGCCGGCGGCCAGAGCCTTGTTCCGATGATGCTTCTCCGCCTCGCCGAGCCGACGGTGCTTGTTGACCTGAGCGAGGCCGGTGAACGTACGATCGAGCGCCGGAACTCAACGCTGGTGGTGTCCGCTCTTATGCGCCACGCTGACCTTGAGTCCTCGCCGGCCGTCCGCGAGACATGTCCGATGCTGGCCGAAGCCGCCGCTCAGGTGGGCAATCTCCGCGTCCGGAACCGCGGGACGATTGGCGGGTCGCTTGCCCACGGGGAGGCAACGGCCGAGCTCCCTTGCGTCAGCGTGGCACTCGGAGCAACCGTCTACGCACTCGGCCCGCGCGGAGAGCGAGCGATACCGGCATCCGAGCTGTTCGTCACCCACCTGACAACGGTACTCGCGCCAGACGAGGTGATCACGCGCGTGGAGCTGCCCGTGCTTGGAGCACGACAAGGTTCGTGCTTTGTGGAGCTGGCCCGTCGCCCAGGTGACTTCGCACTAGCGGAGGCGGCGGCGGTCATCTCACTAGATGGAGACCGCCGATGTGCCGACGTGCGGCTCGCAGTGGGCGCCGTCGGCGACCGGCCTGTGGATTGCTCGGAATTGGCTTCTGGACTACATGGTGAGCGGCCGGACGCAGACGGGGTGGGCGAAGTCGCCCGTGCCGTGGCCGCAGACGTGGACGTCGGTCCCAGCACCCATGCAAGCCAGGAGTACCGGCGGGAGATGGTGGCCGTGCTCGTCAAGCGCGCGCTGCTCACAGCCAGTGCGAGGATTGCCGATGCGGGATAAGCGCGCGATCTCACTCGAGCTCAACGGACGCGTCGTTGAGGCATCGGTCAGCCCGGAGCAGTCGCTGCTCGAGGTGCTGCGGACCGAAGTGGGTGCGACCGAGGTCAAGCTCGGCTGTGGCGAGGGCGTGTGCGGTACGTGCACCGTCCTGCTGGACGGAGATCCGGTGAACGCCTGTCTCGTGTTTGCCGTTCAGGCGAACGGAGCGAGCGTGACGACGGTGCGGGGATTGGGCAGCGACGGCCAGCTGCATCCGTTGCAGCAGAGCTTCCTCGAATTTGGGGGCGCCCAATGCGGCTTCTGCACGCCGGGCATGGTTGTCACCGCCTATTGGTTTCTCCAGCAGCATCCGGAAGCAACGCGCGAGGAGCTCCGCACCGCCTTGGCCGGGAACATCTGCCGCTGTACTGGTTACACAAAGATTCTCGACGCGCTTGAGGCCTATCGTGACCGGCTAGGCGAGGTAGTCAGTGACGATTGAGATCGTCACCCCGGTCATGCCGGAGGGAGTCGCGGCGAAGCCACAGCGGCGACACGAGCCCCACCGAGACTTCGTGCAAAAGGTGGCCGGCACGCTCCCGTATGCCGATGACTGGGCGTTTCCCGGAATGCTGCACGGCGCGGTTGTCCGCTCTCAGGTGCCCTGCGCGCGGCTGATCGGCATTGACACCCGTGCCGCCCTGACGGTACCCGGCGTCCGTAGCGTGCTCACCGCCGCTGACGTGCCACACAACGCCATATCTGAGGAGGCCAGCGGGGTTGGGCTCGACGTCGTGAGCATGCCCGTGCTGGCTGAGGATCGCGTCCGTTATGACGGCGAGCCGGTTGCACTCGTGGCGGCCGAAACGCCCGGTGCGGCGGAAACGGCGGCTGCACTCGTCGAGGTTGAATACGAGGAGGAAGAGGGAGTCTTCGACCCCGAGCAAGCATTAGCCGCGGACGCGCCGCCCGTGCATCCCTCTGGCAACCAAAGCGCCGAGTGGCGGCTGGCCGAGGGAGATTTTGAGGCGGCGATGAGTGCTGCTGATGTTGTCGTGGAAGAGACCTATCGCACACAGCGCGTAGACCACGCATATCTCGAGCCTGAGGCCGGCGTGGGCTGGATAGAAGCTGGTGGCGTGATCACGCTACGGGTCTCGACCCAGGTCATCGAGCACGCGCGTGAGCTGGCCGAGATCCTCGGACTGCCCCACAGTCGGGTGCGGGTGATCGCCGCATACATGGGCGGTGGCTTCGGCGGGAAGGAAGACATGACTGTGGAGCCGCACCTCGCGCTGCTGGTGTGGAAGACGGGGCGCCCGGTACGGATGGTGTTCTCGCGCCAGGAGTCCCTGCAGGCGCGGACGAAGCGCCACCCCTTGGTGATGAGATACCGCACCGGCGCCACGCGCGACGGAGTGATCGTGGCTCAGGACATCTCGCTTGTGGCCGATGCTGGGGCCTATCCGTCGCTGAGCTCACGAGTGCTGTTCGTTGCCATGGTCAACTCGACTGGCCCGTATCGGTTCAAGGCTGCCCGCATCCACGCGCGCTGCGCGTTCACGAACACTGTCCCCAACAGCGCGATGCGCGGCTTCGGCGGCATGCAGGTGACCTTCGCGTACGAGTCGCAAATGGATCGGCTTGCGGACGAGTTGGGAGTTGACCGCGCGGAGCTGCGCGAGCGCAATTTCGTCCGCCGCGGTGACCGGCGGGCAACCGGAGAGATGATCGAGACTGAGGTCGCCGTCCAGCAGTGCATGAGCACGGCGCTCGCCGCGCTCGGCGAGTCCACACCCGAGCCACGCGGGGTTCGGATTGGGCGTGGCTTCGCATGCAACATGCAGCACTACGGGCGCGCAGTGTTCTTCGCCGACCGAGCCTCGGCATGGCTTGGCCTTGAGCGTGATGGGACGCTTGTCATACGTGCCGGTGTGACCGACTTGGGGGGAGGCCAGGCCGCCTCACTGGTGGATATCGCCGCCGAGGTGCTTGGGCTCAGCATCGACCGTGTGAGCGTCCACATAGGCGACAGCGCACTGACACCGCTTGTAGGGGGGACATATGCCACGCGCCAGCTATACATGTCCGGCAACGCCGTACTGACCGTCGCGCGGGCGCTGCGTGACAAGCTTGCCCCGATCGCAGCCGCGCTGCTCGAGGTTTCCGAGACCGACCTGGAATTTGCCGAGAATGGCGTTTTCGGTTACGGAGCTTCAGACCGGCGGGTATCTCTGGGGGAGCTGGCCCAGGCGGCCGAGGACGCGGGAGTCCTGCCGTTCCACCACGGCACGTTTGAGGCTCCCACGGCAGAATTTGATCACCACACCGGTCGCGGCCGCACGTTTCCCGATTACACCTACGGCGCGCACGCAGTTGAAGTGCAGGTCGACGAAGAGACTGGTGAGGTCAACGTTCTTCGATATGTGGCCTGCCACGACGTGGGGCGAGCCATTGACATGCAGCGGGTGGAGGGCCAGATTCAGGGGGCCGTCGCTCAGGGCATCGGCTATGCACTCAGCGAGAACGTGGAAGTCGAGGACGGCATGGTCGCATCGACGTTGTTCGCCGATTATCTGGTCCCGCTTGCAGTGAACCTCCCGGACATCGAGACGATCGTGCTCGAGCTATTTCCGGGTAAAGGGCCGCTCGGGGCCCGTGGGATCGGCGAGCCCCCGATCGGCCCTCCGGCAGCCGCCGTAGCGAGCGCCATCGAGAACGCGATCGGCCTGCGCTTGCGCGAACTCCCGATGTCGCCCGAGCGGCTCCGTGCCGCAATGCGTCAGGCGGAAGCGCTTTCGACCGGAATTGGACGATGAATCGCTGGCGGACACAGATTATTGAAGTGGGCAACCCGGATGGAGAGGAGTGACTCATGGACCGCGCAGAGGTTGGAGGGCAAACGCAGACCGGCGCTGAGCCTGGGGCGTTGAGGCCCTGGGACCGATATCTCACTGACGCGGAGCGGGCAGTGCTCCGTCGTTCTGGCTACGGGGCACATCAAGGATTCGGCGAACGGCCGGCGCTGCTCGTCATTGACGTGACGGTTGGATTCGTGGGGGGACGCGGTGCAGGCGCGCGATCGAACGAAACGAATCCTGATAGCTGCGGGGAAGCAGGATGGCAGGCCATCGAGCAACTCGCTCTGCTGCTCGCGGGTGCCCGCGCGGCCGAAATTCCGATCATCTACACCCGGGGACTCGACCCAACGCCTGACCCCATCGGTGCCGGACGATGGGCGGACAAGAACAGTCGTTGGTTTGCAGAAGGCCGCCGCACCGACGCCCTCGAGATCGTTCCCGAGATCGCGCCGGAGGGAGAAGAGCTCGTTCTCGATAAGGCGCGCCCGAGTGCCTTCTTCGGGACGCCGCTGCTGTCGCTGCTGATCGATTACGGGGTCGACAGCCTGCTCGTGTGCGGAACTACGACGAGCGGCTGCGTGCGGGCCACCGTTCTCGATGCCTTCTCGTTGAACTACCGAGTCTCAGTCGTCGAGGAATGCACGTTTGACCGAATCGAGGCGTCTCACGCTGTGGGGCTCCTGGATATGGATCTGAAGTACGCGGACGTGGTGAGTCTGGCGGAAACCGAAACCTTCCTCGGTGCGCTGTCGAATGCGGTCCCGAGAGCTGCACTTCGATGATCGACCAGCCCGATCTCTCGCGGCGCGAATGAATCCTGTCAAGCCTCCACCGCCTTCGATGACTGTGACCGTCGATCGTGCGGATCAATCGGGGTCGGAAGGGCCCGGCAGCGCCGTGCAGATGATAGGTGTGTGCAAGCGCTTCGGGAATGTCCAGTCGCTCTCCGAGGTGGACTTCACTGCAGACCGGGGTGAGGTGCACGCACTTCTGGGGCAAAATGGCGCCGGCAAGACGACCCTCATGAACATCCTATGCGGCCTGTATAACCGGGACGCTGGGCGGATTCTCTTGGGGGAACGGGAGATTGCCATTCGCAGCCCCAGAGACGCCATCGCTCATGGTGTCGGCATGGTTCACCAGCATCCGGAACTGGTGACCGCGTTCACGGCCTTCGAAAACATCGTCTTGAGCACAGAGCGGCGGCTGTGGTCAACTGACTGGAACTCACACCGCGAGCGCATCGAAACGCTCATAGAGACGTACGGATTCAAGCTGGACCTTGACCGGACGGTTAGCGACCTTCCGCTCGGACATCAGCAGAAGATCGAGATCCTGCGGCTCCTCTATGCGGGTGCGAGGGTTCTCGTCCTCGACGAGCCAACGACGCATTTGGCCAGCGAGGAAGTACATGCCCTCTTTGGCGCTATCGAGCAGCTATGTGCCTCTGGGCTCACTGTAATTCTGGTCGTGCACAAATTGCGTGAGGCGCTCGCGGTCTCTCACCGCATAACCGTCCTAAGCCAGGGTAGGAATGCCGGGTCGGTCCGAAGAGCTGACACCGATGAGGCCCAGCTGCTGCAGATGGTCATGGGGGCCGCGAAGGAACCCGCTTCCAGTAGTGCGGCTGCAGAGTCGGCCGTGGCGATCAGCAGAGGCGATGAAGAGGATGGACCTGAGCACGCGGACGGCGAGCGTTCCCTGTGGATGCGGTCGGTGCGAGCAAGTGGACACCCGTCGCTCGATATTTCGCTCGAGGTTAATCCCGGCGAGATAGTTGGCGTCGCCGGGATCGCCGGCAACGGGCAGGAGCTCCTCGTGGATGTGTTAGCCGGGCTGCATGCTGTCCGCGAAGGATCGATCCTGCTGGGAGGGCAGGACGTCACCTCGCTTCCTCCTTGGAAACGGATCGCCGCTGGGCTGGGGGTGGTCCCTGCCGACCGAATGCGCGAGGGAATTCTCCCTGCAGCTCCTGTGTACGAGAGCTTCGCTCTCGGCCTCCACACGTTGGGACGAGGATGGGTCTGGCACCAACGTAGCGTGCGGCGTCAGGCGCGTGAGCAGATCGCCCGGTTTGAGATCGCGACAGCGAGCGAGAAGGCGCCGACCGCGCTGATGTCGGGTGGAAACATCCAGAAACTGCTCATAGCTCGTGCGATCGCTATCGCATCACGCACGCCGACAGGAGTACTGGTCTGTGTGAACCCGACGCACGGACTTGACGTTGGAGCTACGACCTTTGTCCATCGCCAGCTGGCGAAGATGCGTGAGATTCAGTTGGCCGCCCTAGTCATCTCGGAGGATCTCGATGAGCTGATGAAGTTGAGCAATCGGATTCTCGTGATGCGAGATGGCGGTATTGCTGGCGAATACTCGAGACCTAGGTTCGACCGCAGGTCGATCGGCTTGGACATGGTCGGCACCAAGGATGAATAGGTGTCGCTAGTAAGCCCAGAAGGGCAGACGATGGTCGCGGCTGAGGAATCGCTGTCGGCTGCACGTGCACGGTTCCCGATACGCCCGATGCTGGTTCAGATCGCGTTGTACGTGTTGGCGATGATTCTCGTGATCCTGATCATCTCGGGATTGCTCGCGTTGATGAATGCATCGCCCACTCAGTCCGTCAACACCGTCGTCCAATCGTCATTCGGCTCTCGGCTGTCGTTTGCGCTCACCCTCGACAAGTTCTGCCCCATTCTGCTCGGAGGCGCGGGAATCGCTTTCGCCATGCAGGCTGGCTGTGTCAACCTGGGGGTGGACGGCCAGATCTATGCAGGCGCGATCTGTGCCGTCGCGGTCGCCTTCAGCTTTCCCCACCTTCCCCACGGACTTGAGCTCCTGGCCGTACTGCTTGCGGGAATCGGAGGGGGAGCGATCTTTGGATTGATTGCGGCAATGCTGAAGCGGAAATGGGGAGTCAACGAGTTGTTCACGACCGTGATGTTCAATTTCGTCGGCTTCTACCTTGCGGACTGGGTGGCCTCCTCGGTGTGGACGGACCCCAGCGCCGGAACCGCGGTCACGAAGCCGATTCCTGCGAGTGCCACATTGCCGTCGTTTCTCGGGCAGTCACACATTGGAGTGCTTATCGCCATTCCGATTGCCTTGATCTTGACCTTAATCCTGAGATATACCCATCTGGGTTATGAGCTCAGGGCGACTGGACTAAACCCTCGGGCGGCGGCGTTCGGTGGTGTGCGCACCGCGCGTGCCATCATCGTGGCTCTCGTCGTGGCTGGGAGCGTGGCCGGACTGGCGGGAGCGATCGAGGTCACAGGCGTTGATCAGAACCTGCCAAGCGGCCTGAGTCCGAACTACGGCTACATCTCTGTGCTGATCGCCGTGATCGCTAAGCGCCGGCCGGCCGCGACCATACCGGTGGCTTTCCTCATGGCAGTACTCCTAGTCGGTGGGGACGCCTTGGAGGCATCGATCGGCCTGCCATCCGAGGCGGTCTTGATGCTGCAGGGACTGATCGTCTTGGCGCTGCTTACCGTCGAGCTCGTGCCGCGAACCCGGCGGGTAGGTCGCCTGTTGACGAAGTGGGGTGGAGATGGGTGATCTGCTGCAAAACATGGTGAGCGCTGGCTTCTTGCAGAGCGTGGTTGTGGGTGCAACGCCTCTGATCATCGGAGGCCTGGGCGAGCTGGTCATAGAACGCGCCGGTACCTTGAACCTCAGCATTGCCGGAATGTTTCCGCTTGCCGGCGCGACAGCGTTTGTAGTCAGCTACAAATTGGGTGGAGGCGCCGGTGCCATGTTGCTCGGGTTCTTGGCTGGGGCCGGCAGCGGCGTGGCTGTCGCCATGTTGTTGGGTGCGGTTTGTGGCGGCTTACGAGGAAACCAGATCACCGTTGGGCTCGCGCTTTTCGTGTTCTCTCTCGGTGGCGCCACGATGTTGTACCGCCTGGCCGTGGGAACGTCCACCGCTACAAAGCGGGTGCCGATCCTCCCAGAATTGCGCATACCCGGGCTCGCCAGTATCCCGTACATCGGGCGGGTGTTCTTCTCTCAGAGCGTCCTCGTGTATGCGGCGTTCCTTCTCACGCCCATCGTTGCCTACATCCTGTTCAGAACCCCAGTCGGACTCCGACTGCGAGCCGTCGGCGAGAACCCTCGCTGTGTCGACGGGCTAGGCATGTCCATCTCCCGGCTTCGATACGGGGCCCTGGCCGTCGGTGGGGCGCTCATCGGCGTGGCCGGGGCATCGTTCCCACTTGGTCAGCTTGGGACGTTCGACGCCACGACCCTCACGGGCGAAGGTTGGTTGGCACTTATGCTCGTGATTTTCGGAAAATGGCGCCCAGTTCGCCTATTCCTTGGGGCGCTGCTCTTCGCCTACGTGCTCGGGTTGCAATTCGTTGTAGCTCTCTCCCTGCCATCGGTTCCTTCAGACGTGTTGTTGGTCCTGCCGTACGTGATCGCGGTGGCGGTGCTGATCAGAACCTCTCAAAGGGGCGATGCGCCCGCCGCGCTCACTCGACCGTTCGACCGCGAAGCTCGGGTGTGACCCGGCGGACGATTGCAGCGAGAGTCAAATGCTTGACCAACGATGGAGATAGGGCCGGACTGAACGCTGATCAGCGTGAGGATGCGGCGAAGCCCAGACATCAATTAGGAGGAGAGGATGACGTCTAAATCATTACGTAGGACGGCGGCGTCGGTGAGTGTGGCTGTGACTGTGGCTCTGATCCTGGCCGCGTGCGGTTCGAGCGGCTCCAGTAGCACAGGCGGAGGCTCCGGGGGAACGAGCTCGCTTTCCCCTTCTTCCTGGCTATACGTCGGCCCGGTGACCGACGCGGACTATAACGCTGCGCACTACGCAGCCCAGAAGGTAATCGGTGCACAGTTCGGTCTTAAGACCAACTATGAGGACAATGTGAGTGTGGCGGACGTGGAACGTCTGGCGACCCAAAACATTGCGACTGGGTCGAAGACGGTTGTACTGACGAGTAGCTCATGGATCACAAATGTCACTGATCTTGCGAAGAAGAACGCGAGTGTCGATTTCATCGGCTTCAACGGCGATCCTGCAGCTCCTCCCGGTCAGCCCAAGAATCTGTGGCTGATGGGGCTGAACTTCTACGACGCCGAATACGTGTTGGGCGTCCTCGCCGGCGAACAGACTAAGACGAACACGATCGGGTACATCGCGGGGCTGAAGATCCCCGGATTGATCGCCGGGTCGAATGGATACCTCGCCGGCGCCTGCTCCGTGAACCCGAAGGTCAAGCTAGTTCCGGTCGTGGTGGGATCGTTTGACGATGCGACCTTGGCCCGGGAGGCGACCGCTGCGGCGATCCAAAAGAACGTCGACGTCATGCAAAATCACCTCAACGCCGGCATCCCAGGTGTGGTGCAAGCGATCTCCGCCGCGAGCCGGCCTGTTTATTGGACTGGATTGAACACCGACAAGCACGCACTCGATCCCAAGCATTATCTGGGGTCAGCGGAGGTGAACTTCTCCAGCGGGTACGCGAGAGTATTCACCGCTATCAAGGGCGGAACCCGCTCAGGGTGGTTCAACCTCGCAAACAGCTTTCATCTGAGCCAGCTGTACAACGTGAGCTCCGCTGCCAAGTCCAAAGCCACGACCGCATTGCAGAAGGTTCTGACGGGCACGGTCCATGTGCCGATCGACACCGCGGGGTTCAAGACTTCCTGCTCGTGAGCAGGGAGGACGATCAAGAGGTCTCGCGCCCTGGGCGCAGGGGGGTGTCGCGCCCTGCGCCCAGAGGCCCGCGGTCCGCTTCCCGATTGACCAGGGGGACCATAGTTTGGGAAAGGATCAGGTGAGGTTGGACAGCGTGCCCGGACGAACCGACAAGGGGGAGGAGCCATAACCAGCGATCGAGGCAGAATCCGAGACCCGACCTCATTCGCCGAGGGATCGAGCATGGGCCGCTCCGAGCCTCGGAGCCATCAGGCCCAATATGGAGGCATGGCAGACCCCCGTGGATTGGTCGACGTGACGGTCGCGGGCGGCCTCTACGACCGTACGGTGCCGCTGCTTTTGGGCTGGGTCCAAGCCGCCGGTATGAAGCTTCGGTACGTGCCGCTGGAGATCGACGACATGTTCTGGCGGGCCTTTCGCTACCACGAATTTGACGTGACAGAGATCTCGCTTGCTTACTACATCGCACTGCGGTCACGTGGGGATTCGACGTACATCGCGATTCCCGTCTTTCCATCGCGCTTTTTCAGGCATGGCTGCATATACGTCCCGGCCGATTCGCCGCGCAGGAGCCTCGGGGACCTGGCTGGGGCCACCGTGGGCGTCCCGGAATACTCGCTGACGATGTGCGTGTGGTTGCGCGGCCTTCTCCAGGACGAATACGGAATCGAACCGTCACACATTTCGTGGCGCTGTGGAGGAATTGAGACCGCCGGCCGCCGGGAGCGCGCCACCTTGCCGGTATCGGCAGAGGTGGACATTGGCTATATCGGAGAAAGCGAGACACTCACAGAGTTGCTAGTCAGCGGCTCGCTCGATGCAATCTTTTCGCCCCGCATCCCAAGCTCCTTCTGGCGCGGTGGAATACGGAGATTGCTAGTCGACTATCAGGCCGCGGAAGAGGACTATTACCGGCGAACCGGGATGTTTCCCATCATGCACGCGGTGGCAATCAAGAAAGACTTTTACAAGGCTCAACCGTGGATAGCCAGAAGCTTGTTTGATGCATTTCAAGATGCTAAGCGCTACGCGTATTCATGGCTGGGGGATATCAACGCACTGCCCGTCAGCCTACCGTGGTTCATGCCAGCATATGAGGAATCACGCCGAGTGTTCGGTGACGATCCGTGGCAGGATGGAGTCCAGCAAAACCGGGGAGAGCTCGAAGTTCTCTGTCGATATCTGCGGGAACAGGGTCTCGCTAACGAGATCAGCATTGACGAGCTCTTTGCCCCACCGACGCTCGATCGCGCCATTGTATGAGTGACCTTCAGTTGACACTGGCCGGGGGAATGTATGATCGCGTCGTCCCTTTGCTCGCGAACTGGGTTAAGCCGGCGGGCATCGACCTTCGCTATCTCCCCATGCGGATCGAGGAGGTCTTCTGGAGGGCGCTGCGCCATCAGGAGTTCGACGCCACCGAGATTTCGCTCGCTTACTACATCAGCCTGCGTTCACGCGGCGACGACAGCTATATCGCGCTGCCGGTTTTCCCTTCGCGCTTTTTTCGTCAGGGCTGCATTTTCGTGCCGAGGTCATCGAAACGGCGCTCGCTGGCAGACCTGGCGGGCGCCACCGTCGGCGTGCCGGAGTATGCGATGACCGCCTGCGTGTGGGTCCGCGGCATCCTCGCGGACGAGCACGGAATTGAGCCCAGTGATATCCGATGGCGCTACGGTGGCATCGAGCGCCCTGGCCGCCTGGATCGTGCCGAGATCCCGTTGCTGGAGGAGGTCGACTTGCAGCCGATCGGAGAACATGCCTGTCTCAGCCAGCTACTTGCCGATGGAGCGCTCGATGCCGTCGTATCACCGCGGATCCCGTCCAGTGTCTGGAACGGACACGCAAGGCATCTGGTCGAGGACTATAGGCGGGAGGAGTTGAACTACTTCGAGCGGACCGGGGTATTTCCGATGATGCACGCAATCGCTTTGAAGCGGTCGGTCTACGAGCGTTCGCCGTGGGCGGCAAGGAGTTTGGTCGACGCATTTGAGGAGTCGAAAGAGATCGCTTATCGCTGGCTCGGCGAGATCGATGCCCTGCCAATCAGCCTTCCGTGGTATGTGGGCGAGTACGAGAAAACGCGAGCGATCTTTGATGAAGATCCCTGGTCGGATGGACTTGAGCCCAACCGCGAGGCGCTCGAGTTGTTGTGTCGCTATCTCACAGAGCAGGGTCTTGCTCGCCCGATGGCTTTAGAAGAGCTTTTCGCGTCGCCCGCCCTCAACGCGGCAGTCATCTGACGCGTGGTCAGTGGACCTAGAACAGTTCGCCTCATGGATCCGGCAGGGCTGCTTCCGAGCTAATGCGCGACGCCGAAGTTGAACTCCGGCGCGCCGAGCGGCCGCTCGTGATCGGCATGGGGGGAGGGGGCGACGTCGTCGGGGCGTTGGCCACAGCCGAATTCGCGCGCCTCTACGACGGCGCAGAGCCGGTTCTCGGCGGGCTGGCCTGGGAACGCCGGCCAATCGACCCCGCCCCGGGCCCCCGAAACTTGGAGGACATCGAAGGGGCCGAGGTGCTGGCCCCGAGTGTGTTGCTGGCCGGTCCACAGACCCGCGTGCGCGACAGGGACGTCTATTTCGCGGAATCGCGGATGGCGCAGTTCCTGGGCCAGCCCACCGTGCTCGTTGACGTTCTTGGCGGGCCGACCGCTGTCGCCACGGGTCTGTGCCAAGCGAGCGACCGGCTGGGTTGCGACCTGATTGTGTTCATCGACGTTGGCGGCGACGTGCTGGGACAAGGCACCGAGCCCGGACTACGAAGCCCGCTCTGCGACGCGGTCATGCTCTCGGTGGCGGCGCGCCTCAGCGAGCAGGGACATCCAGTTCTGGCCGGGATCTTCGGGATTGGATGCGACGCCGAGTTGACTCCTGCGGAAGTCCTGACCCAACTGGCCGTGATCGCCGGCGCCGGCGGGCTCTGCGGGGTTCGAGGCTTGACCGAGCCCGTGGCCCGCAGGCTGGAGGGAGCGGTAGAGCTCGTGCCCACAGAAGCGAGCGCCCAGGCGGTACTGGCCTTCCGCGGCGCCGCCGGCATCAAGACCATCCGCGGCGGTCAGCGGACGCTCGAGCTCAGCGCGATCGCGGCGCTCACCGTCTATCTCGACCCGGAGGTCACGATGCGTGCCGTCGGCCGCCTCGCTCAAGCGGTAGCGGATGCGAACAGCCTTGAAGAGGCGAACCGTGCTCTGCATGAGCTGGAGGTGAGGACCGAGCTCGACCTCGAGCGAGACGTTGCGGCCAGCACCGCCTAGCCACGCATCGGCGCCTTCGCCGGCAGGCTGGTCCGTCGATAAGATCGCGATGGCAGATGCCCCTCGGCCCACGTCGCGATCCGCGCCCGAACGAAGTTTCTGATTCCGTAGCCTTGGGGTCCACGGGTGGCCCGAGCGGCACAGCCATGCGGTGGAAGTAGGGGGCCCGATGGCGATTCGAGAACCGCCTGATTTGCACCCAGCTGGCGGCGGCGCTCCGAGCCGGCCTGGAGCTGCAGAGGGATTGCGCGAGGGCTCGCCGGTCGGTCGCAGCGACGGGCTGAATGGTCGCTGGAAGCTCACCGACCTGATCGATGTCCGGACCCTGCAATCGATCCAGGACACATTCGCGAGAGCGTTTGGGCTGCCGACGGTGATCGTGAACCCGGATGGGACGAACGCGACGGATATCACCCATCGGGTGACGTTCTGCGAGGACCTCACGCGCCTCTCGAGCCTGGGCGGCCCGCGATGTACCGAGTGCGATCTCGGTGCGATGCGCCGGGCTCAGCGGAGCGGTGAGCCGGCGATCTTCAAGTGCTGGAACGGCCTCTACGACTGCGCGATCCCGATCACCTGCAAGGGGGAGGTGCTGGGTTACTTCCTCTGCGGGCAGATCCTGATGGACGCGCCGGAGCAGGAGACGTACCGGCGCACCGCGATCGAGCTCGGTGTTGATCCGTCGAGCTACGTGGATGCACTCACCGAAGTCCGTCGCGTCGATTTCGATTCCTACGAGGCATCCGTGCAGAGCATGCACGTGCTGGCAGAGATGATCGCCGAGCAGGCCGCAGCTGCAATCGACAACCTGGCGATCCTGGAGGATGCCGAGCAGGCCAGGGCTGATGCCGCGCGCCTGGTCGGGGAGCTCGACGGGATCCTCGAGGGCTTGCGTGACGTCGGGTCACAGCCGGACTACCGAGCGACGCTTGAGGCCGTCGCAGAGACGCTTGCCCGGCTGGTCCCGTGGGACTCGTGCGTCATCTATCTGACCGACGGCACCCGGGATGAGCTCGTGCCGGTCGTCGTCCGCGGCCCCTACGCGGAGCAGGTGATGCGCTTTCACCCGCGTGTTGGTCAGTCGGTGGTGGGCAGCGTCGCGCTGACAGGCGTGGGGCGTCAGGTTGGCGATGTCACCAACGAAATCGACTTTGAGCCGATCCCCGGAGTACCGCTCGAACGCGACGCGATGCTGGCAGTACCGATGGTCTACCGAGACGCGGTGTCGGGTGTGATCGTCCTGCGCAGGTTCCGGCAGGGCAGATTCACCGACCACGAGTTCCGGTTGCTGGTCGCTTTCAGCTCGCAGGCATCCGTGTCTATCCAGCTTGCGAAGCTCGCTTCAGACAACGCCGAGCGCCTGCGCGAGGAGCGAGCGCTCAGCGGGCTGCTGCGGACGCTCTCCGTGACCCCGGGCCTGGAAGCGATTCTGGACGAGGCGGCTCGCACGGCGGCCAACGTGCTTGGGGCCGAAGCGGTCATCCTGCAAGCCACTCTCCCCGACGTCGGCACCCACCACACCGCGGTGGCCGGAATCGGCGAGGATCTCGCCGAAACTCTCCTGGTCGAACTCCAGGGGATGATCGCCGAGGCGCTCGCTGAAGGCTCGGTGCGCGTCTGCGAGGCACGGGGCCGCTCGGCGCTGGTACTTCCGTTCGGGACGACTCAGGACGCGCGTGGCGCTGGTGTGCTGCTCGGGCACGTCGACCGGGAGTGGGACGACCGCTTGGCACAAGCATTGGGCTCCCAGCTCACGCTGGGCCTTGAACAGGCACGGCTTCACCGCCGGGAACTGCGCCAACTCCACGAGTACCGCCAGCTCTCCGAGCTCGGCGCCGAGCTGGCTCGGACGGAAGAGATTTCCGAGCTCGAGCAGTGCCTGCTGTTGCGCACCCGCGGTGGGTTCTCGGGCGATGTCTCATGGATTGCGACTCTGGGCGACGGACCCGACGCCATCGCCGTGACGCTGGTGGACACCCTGAGCAGCGAGCGCTTCACGATCAGGCTGGAGGGTTCCGGGCGCGTGGCGGCGCTACGACTCAGGGACGAGCCAAGGTGCGCGCGGTCGGTGTATGACGCCTGGGCACAGGCGATCTACGAAGCGGTAAGCGACCGGGTCAAGGTGGGGTCGTTCGTGTCCGAGCCTCTGAGCGTGTCCAGCGGCTCGCTCGGAGGCCTGTTCGTCGGCTGGAACGAGACCGTCCCTCACCTCGCCGACGAGCGGGTCCGGATGCTGGGGCTGGTGGCGAGTGCCGGCGGGGCCAGCCTCGCCCGCCTGGCCGCCTACCAGCAGACCGACGCGGCGCTTCGGGAGCGCGTGAGCGACCTCGAGGGTCTCACTCAGCTCGCGCACCGGCTGACGGGGCTACGGAATGAGCGTCCGATCTTGGAGGAGGTTCTGGGTGCACTGCGGCGGCTCGGGAGACTGGACTGCGCGGTCTATGGCGTCGGTGGCAAGAGCGGACTGCGCATCCGGAGCTCCGTCGGCCTCGATCAAATGACGAAGCGCACGCTGGTCGATAGCTACGGCCGGCTCGAGCAGCCGGATGCCGGCGGTCGGGTAACGCTGGCCGAAGCCGGACGCGAGGCTGTCTTCCTCCCGACCAGCGGCACAGAGGGGCGAGCCGCGTTGTTCGCAGGAATCGGACCCCGGGAACACGACAGTCAGCGATACCGCGCGCTACAGATGATCGCGCGCTACGGAAGTGTGGCGCTGGAGAACGCGGCCCTGCATCGCAGACAGCGTCTGGCGATCGGCCGCCTGGAGCACAAGCAGCGGGAGACGGCCGACCAGACCGTACGGCTCGAGCGAGTGCTGTTGGCGCACGAGACTCTCGCCGCCGCGGTCGTGGAGGACGGGCTCGCATCGCTGGCGTCCTCACTGGCCTCGTTCACGGGTGGCAAGGTGGAGATCGTTGCGGCGGATGATCGCACCCTCGCCGCCAGCCCCCCGGACGCCAGGATCGAATGGCGCCCACGGGGCGAGCAGGAGGTCTCCCACGCCATGCTCGACGTAGTCGACGGCGCCCGGACGATCGCCGCGCCGGCGCTCCTCGAGAGCGAGCCCTTGGCGTGGGTCATCGCCGAGCTCGAAAGGGCGCCGGAGGACGTGGACAAGGCGGCGATCGAATACGGGGCCCTGCTGACAGCGCTCGAACTGCTGCGAGAGCAAACCGCCGACGAGGTGGAGACGCGGCTGCGCGGCGATCTGCTCGACGAGCTGTTCGGCGGCCAGTTTGTTGAAGAGCTGATGAGCAAACAGGCCCGCGGCCTGGGGCTGGAGCTGAGCCTGCCCATGCGTGTGGCCCTCACCGAGGCGAGGGTCCGCATGGAGGAGGGCGCACGCGCTGATCGCGCGGAGGATGGTGCTGATCAGGAGTCAGTGAGCCCGGAGCGCCTGCTTCAGGCCGTGCGCGAGGTGGTACACCGCGGCGCCCGCGGCGGTCTGGTGGCGCTTCGGGGGCAGGCTGTAGTGGCGATCGTCCCGGAGGAAGGTGAGGCGGATGGTGGGGTCCTGTTCGAGGACCGACTGCGTGCTGTCCTGCGGGGCCGCTTCCCGAGCCTCGATTGCACGATCGCGGTCGGCACCCGCTGCAGCGAAGCGGGCGACTACCGCGGCTCTTTCCTTGCGGCGAGACGTGGCCTGGACCTGTTGAAGTTGCAGGGGCGGTACGACGAAACATTTACGTTCCGCGATGCGAGCGTGGCGACACTTCTATTGCGCGCCACTGAGCCTGAAGACATCCTCGAGTTCGTCTCCCGGTACGTCACGCCACTCGATCGCTACGACGCCAACCACACGTCCGACCTGCGCGCCACGGCGGAGGCATACTTCGACGCCGGCGGCAACCTCGAGGAAACCGCCCGGCGGCTGCACGTCCACGTCTCTACCTTGCGCTACCGGCTTGGCCGGATCGCCCAGGTGACGGGCGTCGACTTGCGGGATCCACAGGCGACGCTCGACCTGCAGGTTGCGCTGCGGGCCATACAGCCGCTCGCCGTCCGCCGCGGCTAGCGGCGCGTCTGGCGAGCCCGGCTCAAGTCAACCCGGTGCCGGTCCCCGCCGCCGGCGATCGGACGGACCGGGGCTTGTAGGAATCCTGTGAAGCCAGCGCTCGAGGTTCGCAGAATTCGAGGATGGATTGCGTTCGGTGGTTCCCTAGTTTCTCCCCGGCTGAGAGCGATGGGCGAGACGACCGAGCGGAAACCCCAAACTTCTGTGAATCCC
The DNA here is from genome assembly GCA_963822735.1 of uncultured Actinomycetes bacterium. GTDB lineage: Bacteria > Actinomycetota > Thermoleophilia > Solirubrobacterales > Solirubrobacteraceae > Palsa-465. Next base: position 552,492 of record CAWGIU010000001.1, on the reverse strand, counting down.
GGCGACGGCGCCGGGTGGAACAGCGAGGCGCAGCGGCCGCGCACGGAGCTGCTGTCGGGTGGGGAGCGCAAGGATTGGGAGCGAAAGCGTCAGGAGCTAAAGGCGGCCGGTGTCGAGCAGTGCTTGTCGGCGTACGTCGACGTGCATGGGGTGCCGAAGGCGAAGGCTGTCCCGCTCGCGCACTTCGAGCGGATGATGGCGGGATCGGAGCTTTACACCGGTGCCGCGATCGACGGCCTCGGCCAGGGCCCCGCGGACGATGAGCTGTCACTGTGGCCCGACCTGGATCACATCACGATCCTCCCGTGGGAACCCGCAGTTGCCTGGGCGCCGGGACACCTGCACTACCACGGTCAGCCGTATGAGATGTGTAGTCGCACCGTTCTGCGCCGTCAGCTGGACCGGCTGGCCAGCCTGGGGATGGGGCTCAACCTGGGGATCGAGACCGAGTTCTTTCTCGTCCGGCGCGAAGCCGACCGCGTGGTGCCGGCGAACGCGAAGGACGTGATCCCGCGCGCTGCCTATGACGTCGCCGGCCTGCTCGACAACCTGCCATTCCTGAACGAGCTGATCGGTTACATGAACCGGCTCGGCTGGGACGTGCACTCGTTCGACCACGAGGACGCCAACAGTCAGTTCGAGCTGGATTTCTCGTACGCCGACGCAATGGCGATGTCGGACCGGTTCGTCCTGTGGCGGCTGATGACCAAGCTCGTCGCCCGCCGCCATGGGTTCGATGCGACGTTCATGCCGAAACCGTACGGCGACCGGACAGGCAATGGCGGCCACTTCAACATGTCGATCTACGACCTGGCGAGTGGAAGCAATCTGTTTCAAAGTGCCGACGATCCTCGTGCCGCCGGCGTTTCACCGCTGGCGTACAGCTTCATCGCCGGAGTGCTGCGTCACGCGCCGGCGATCTGCGCCGTCACCAGCCCAACCGTCAACTCGTACAAGCGGCTGGTCAAGTCGGGGTCGATGACCGGCTTCACGTGGGCTCCCGTGTACGTCTCGTACGGCGCGAACAACCGCACGCACATGCTCCGCATCCCGATGGGAGGAGGACGGGTCGAGTCGCGGGCGGTCGATACGTCCTGCAATCCATATCTGGCGGCGGCGATGTTCGTCGGTGCCGGTCTCGAGGGAATCGAGCAGGAGCTTGATCCGGGTGACCCCATCCGTCTGAACATGTACGAACAGAGCGACGAGGACCTGGCCCGGCTCGCCGTGGATGTGCTGCCGCGGACCCTGCTGGAGGCGATCGAGGCGTTCGACGTCGACCCCCTCGGCGAGCAGGTGATGGGCGGCGAGCTGAGACGCGCCTACGTGGAGCTCAAGCAGCGCGAGTGGTGGGAGTACCACAACACGGTCTCCCCCTGGGAGTACGACCGCTATCTGGAGTTCTTCTAGGTGGCGCCCACCACAGTGAGCGCACACCGCGGAGATGCCGTTGCCGGCTAAGGCTCTGATATGCGGCGCCGGGGTCGGTGGCCTGGCGAGTGCGCTGGCCCTCAAGCAGGACGGCTTCGAGGTGACCGTGTTTGAGCGCCATCCGGAGCTGCGGACCGCCGGTGTGGGGTTGAACCTGTGGCCCAACGGCGTGCGTGTGATCCTGAAACTCGGCCAGAGGCGCGAGTTCATGGAGATCGCAAACGTCGTTTCGACCTACCGGACCGTCCTGAGCGACGGCCGCCTGGTGAGTGACGAAGACGTCGGTGCTTATCTGGAGCGCTACGGCGGTCCGGTGTCCGGCATCTTCCGCCGCGACCTGAATGCGCTTCTGGCGAATGCGCTCGGTGCCGAGCACATACGGTTCGGCCACGAGTTGTCGGAGATCGAAGATCTCGGAGACCGCGTCCGGTGCCGTTTTACCAACGGGGACTCCGTGTCTGGCGACTTCCTCGTGGGCGCCGACGGCGTGTTCTCACGGATTCGGACGCACCTCTTCGGTCCATGGCGGTTCCAGAGCGAACGCCAGGTGCGCTGGCGCGGCGTATTTGGAGTGAACGACGCCGGCGTCGACCCCAGTGTTCAAACCGACGTCATCGCGGAGGACGGACACTTCGGTTGGGTGGCCATCGGCAAGGGGATGGGCTACTGGTACGCGGCCGGCGACAATTTGGATCAAAAGGAACGCGCGCTCTCGCATTTCTGCTCTTGGGCCCGCACGCCGGTGCCGGCAGTAGTTGACGCCACGGCGCCCAGCACGATCATCCGCAGTGAGCTCATGGATTTCGCCCAGCCGCTGGAGCGATGGGGCGCGGGCCGTGTCACTCTGCTTGGCGACGCGGCGCACCCCATGCTGCCCGGCATTGCCCAGGGCGCGAGCCAGGCGCTGGAGGATGCGCTGGCTCTCGCAGAGCACCTGAGCGCCAATGCCGACGTTGAGGACGGACTTCGCGGCTACGAGGCTGCTCGAATCACCAAGGCCACCGACACGATCCTCCTCTCGCGCGCGCTGTTCGAGTACGACAAGAAGGTTGCCGAGCTGGAGCAACTACACGGCAGCCCGATCGTTCACCGTTACGTTCACGCGATCGAAAGCGGCGTTCAGCACGTATGACCTCACCTGCACCATGGACGGTGCCCCATGACTGAGCGTGTGGGCTTCATCGGGCTGGGGGTGATGGGCAGGCCGATGGTCCACAACCTGTCACGCGCCGGACACGAGCTGGTCGTATTCACCCGCAACAAGGACGTGCTGGAGCAAACGCGCGCCGAAGGGATTGAAGCGGCAGGCGACCCAGCCGAGGTAGCGAGCCGATCGGACATGGTCATAACGATGCTGCCGAACGGCGCAGCGGTGTCAGAAGTGCTCCAGGGCGAGCGTGGGGTCTTCACGCGCATGCGCCCGGAGACGCTGCTGGTGGACATGAGCACGATCGAGCCGCGGGTGGCACAGGAGCTGGCGACCGAGGCCACCAGGCGGGGGGCGAGCATGCTCGATGCACCAGTGTCGGGCGGCGATGTTGGCGCGCGCAACGGGACCCTTTCAATAATGGTCGGCGGCGACGAGAGTGACTTCCTCCGGGCGCGCCCGGTGCTGGCCGCATTGGGGTCGACGATCACGCACGTGGGACCCGCAGGCGCCGGACAGGTGGTGAAGGCCTGCAATCAGATGGTCGTCGGCACGATCTACGGGACCGTTGCCGAGGCGCTGGTGCTCGCCTCGAAAGCGGGCATCAGCCCTGCATTGACACTCGACGTCCTGAACGCTGGGCTGGCCGGAAATCGGATCATCGACGTCCGCCGCCAGAACTTCCTGGAGCACTCGTTCGCGCCCGGCTTCCGCGTCGATCTGCACCACAAGGACCTGGGCATTGCGCTGGGCGCGGCGGACGAGCTCGATGTTCCGTTGCCACTGGCCGCTGCGATTCACCAGATGTTCATCGAGCTGCGGGCCTTCGGGCACGGCAGCCTCGACCATTCCGCACTCCTGCTGGTCGCCGAGGAACGGGCCGCCCATCGCATCGCCGACCACAACGCCGAACGCGACTGACGTGAGCCTGACCTCCACCATTCACGTTCATTTCCTCAACGATCCCGATCTGTTACCGGAACGCTTCCACGTCGACGAGTCACAGATCGCCGAGGCCCTGGCCTCGTATCCAGAGCTTCAAGGCGTGCTCCGAGCCTCAATCAGCTCCGCCGACGAGCCCGGGGAGGAAGCGAGCGAGGCAGACGTCCTGGTTGGCTGGACGTTTCCCGACGAGGTCCTAGCCGGTGCCCGTCGCCTGCGCTGGATTCACATCATTGGTGCAGGCGTCGATCATCTGTACCCGTTCAACTGGGTACCGGACGGGGTGGTGCTGACAAACAGCAGCGGAATCCACGCAGCGCGCGCCGGAGACTTCATCGCCGGCGGGCTACTGATGCTGAACAACCGCATCCCGCACCACGTAGACGCTCAGCGCGTCCACGAGTGGAATCCCTCCTACAGCAACCCGATCGAGGGCAAGACGGTGCTCGTCGTGGGCGTCGGGACCATTGGGACGGAAGGCGCGCGGCGTGCAAAGCAGTTGGGGCTCCACGTGCGAGGGGTGCGCCGCAGCGGCGAGCCACGGGCCGGTGTCGTCGATGAGATGTACACCCCGGACCGGCTCGAGGCGGCGCTGGAAGGTGCAGATTTCGTCGTCGTCTGTGCCGCGCTGACGCCCAACAGCCGGTCCCTGATCGGCGCACGCGAGCTGGCGCGCCTGCCCGATGACGCGGGCCTCATCAACATGGCGCGCGCTGCAGTCGTCGACTACGTCGCGCTCGTCGAGACGCTGCGGGCTGGGCGCCTGAGCGGGGCGATCCTCGACGTCTTCGATCCCGAGCCGCTGCCCGCGCAATCTGAGCTGTGGGAGTGTCCGCGACTCCTCGTGACGCCTCATATCTCCTCAGACCCGCTGGATTACACCGAACGGATGCTTGAGATCCTGATGGGCAACCTGAGGCGGTTCGCGGCCGATGAGCCCCTCGGTAACCGCGTTCGCCTGGAGGAAGGCTATTAGCGGCGAGGCGAGGCATCGACGCGCCGTGGCGCGTGCGGCCGACGGGCCGGCCACCCGAGTGGGAATGACTCGATCCAGGCCTGATCGGCGCTTCCCGGCATCCTGCCGCGGCTTGCCCTTGGCGATTGATGGCGCGTATACACTGCGCAATCGAGAGGATGGAGAAAGGTTCGCTAAACGGACGACATGGCCGCTGGTGATGGAGCCGACGCCGCCTTCCGTCGTCCGCGCCAGTCCGCCGGCGTCTTTCTCTCAGCACGTCTGCGACGTCCTGCGTGACGATATTCGCTCCGGGCGCCTGCGTCCGGGCTCGAGGATCACGGAGGCGTCGATCATGGAACGAACCGGAGTGAGTCGCACGCCGGTGCGCGAGGGCCTACGTCGGCTCGAGGGGGAGGGCCTGGTCGTCACGCACCGCAGCCGGGGAACGTTCGTTACCTACCGGCTGACAACCGACGAGGCGCTTCTGATCTACGACGTCCGCCTGTCACTCGAGCCGTATCTCACGAGGCTGGCCGCGGAGCGGATGACGCCCGATGCCCTGGCCTACATCCGTCAAGTGCTTGACCGGTTTGACGCGGCGATCGATCGCGTAGATCCCCGCGAGGCCGGCAAGCTGGACGCCGAATTTCATCTTGGCATCTATGAGGTGAGCGGCAGCGAGCTGCTCAGCGTGCTGCGCGGCTACTGGTCGCGTCTGCAGCTCGAGCTCTCGGAGCGGGTGTACACCACCGAGGTTCCCCGTGGGTTCCTACGGGAGCACCGCGCAATCGTCACGGCGTTGGAGCAGGGAGCTGGCGTCGTGGCCGCGGAGCGGATGGCGACCCATATCGGGCACGGGCGGACGACGGTGAGCCGGAGTCTGAGAGAAGCCGAGTCCGCCCAAGCCGGCAAGCAAGCCAGCTCCCGCCGATAGGGCGATGCACCAGTTCCTTCACTACCTAGGCCTCGGGTTCCTGTGGAAGGGACTCCTGATCGCGATCGAGATATCGGTCGCCGCTTTCTTCGCAGCATTGCCGTTTGCGCTGGGAATGGCACTTATGCGGATGTCCCGCAGGCTGATCGTCCGGTGGATACCGGTGCCTTTCATCTGGGTGATGCGCGGCACACCAATCCTGCTTCAGCTGTTGTTCTGGTACAACGTCCTGCCGCTCATCGGCATCAAGGTCAGCGCGATAGCCACAGCGATAATCGGCCTAGCGCTGAACGAAGTGGCCTTCATGGCCGAGATCTTCCGCGGCGGACTGCTCTCCGTGAGGCAGACGCAGCGCGATGCCGCCGCCGCTCTCGGTCTCAGCCGCCTCCAGGTCCTGCGGCGCATCGTGATACCGCAGGCGTTGCGGGTCATCGCTCCGGCGATGTCGAATGAGGCGATCATCATCATCAAGAACACGTCGCTGGCGTCGGTGATCACAGTCGGTGAGCTCACCCTCCGAAGCGAGCAGGTCGTCTCCGTCAACTTCGAGTACATCTCGGTGTTCCTCGCTGCCGGCGTCATGTACCTGATTGCCACGACCGTGGTGGTAGTGATTCAGAGCAGGCTCGAGGCGCACCTGAATGTCGAACGCCGCGCGCGGATCATTGCTCAAACGGCGCTGCGGGCGCGCGAGGCCGGGATGCTCACGCCTGCCATCGCTGCTGAAGGTCTCAGTGGAGGCCCAAGCTCTCCACCGCAGAACGGCGGGCGGCTGTTGGGAGGAAGGCTTCACTTCCGACTACGTCGCCGCACGGAAACGAGCTCTGGGTTGCCCCTCCCAGACGAGCAGCAGGTCCGCGCCCGCGGCGAGCTGCGCGCGCTCGCCGCCTCGCGGGAAGCGTACGGGCGCAGCGGCGAACCGTACGTACGGATCCGTGACGTCCACAAGTCATTTCACGGCAACGAGGTGCTCAAGGGCGTGTCGCTCGATGTGGATCCAGGAAGCGTGGTCTTCCTGATCGGACCAAGCGGCTCCGGCAAGACAACCCTCCTGCGCACGATCAACCACCTGGAGACGGTCGATGACGGCGAGATTCTGGTGGGCGGCGAGCACGTGGGCTACCGCGAGACCGGTCGCGGACTGGTGCCGATTCGAGACGTGGCTTCCGCTCGCGCGAAGGCGCGAATCGGGATGGTCTTCCAGCACTTCAACCTCTTCGACCACCTCACCGTGATGGAAAACATTCTCGAGGCGCCGGTGCGCGTGTACGGGCGAAATCCGAACGAGGTGCGGTCCGAGGCGCGCGAACTGCTGGCCTGGTCTGGTCTTAGCCATCACGAGAATCACTATCCGCATCAGCTCTCGGGCGGGCAGCAGCAGCGGATCGCGATCATCCGTGCGATCGCCACGCATCCCCGCCTGATGCTGTTCGACGAGCCGACCTCGGCACTCGATCCGGAGCTGGTCGGCGAAGTGCTTCAGCTGATGCGCCGGCTGGCCGAGGCCGGCATGACGATGGTCGTGGTGAGCCATGAGATCGTGTTCGCCCGCGATTGGGCGGACAAGGTCGTGTTCATGGAGGACGGGTGCCTGGTCGAGCAGAACCGACCCGATGAGTTCTTCGCAAATCCGAAGGAGGAGCGCACGCGAGCGTTTCTCCGCATGCTCGACGCCCGGTTGGCCGGGGCCTCCCCGGCACCCGCCGTTGGGGAGGAGGTCAACAAATGACGGTTGAAAGTCTCGCCGAGGATTTCGTCTTGGCGCCGCGCGCATGCGTTGCCCGTGAGCTGCGCGCGGGGCAGTCCTTGAGGATCACGGACCTCGAGGGTCAGCAGGTCGCGGACATCATCGCGTTCACCCTCCCCGACCTCGAGGACCGACTGTGGCCCTCAACCACCATCCGTCTCAACGGCACGATCTATCTGACGAGCGGTCACGTCCTCTACTCAGAGCTCTCGCGGCCGCTGCTGACAATCACCGGAGACACCTGCGGGCGCCACGACATGCTGGCAGGATCGTGTAACGCGGAGATCGACCGCATTCGCTATGGAGTCGAGAATCACCGTGGCTGTGTAGAGAACTTCGTCGAGGCCATCGCCCCTTGGGGCCTGGCGCGCAAGGACGTGCCGATGTCTTTCAACGTCTTCATGAACTGCCCGGTCGACGCGGATGGGAGCTATTCGATTGTCGAGCCGGCGTCTCGCCCCGGGGACTGGATCGAGTTTCGGGTGGAGACGGACCTGCTGGTAGCGATCTCCAACTGCCCGCAGGACCTCAACCCGTGCAATGCAGGAGAGTGCAAACCGCTAGGCGTGGCGATCGCCGATGCCTCACCCTAAGGGAGGAATATCAATGACCAAATCACTAACGCGGCTCTCGGCCGTGACCGGGGCCGTGCTAGCCGCGGTTGCGGTGGCGGCATGCGGCAGCAGCAGTAAGAAGTCGTCGTCGTCGTCGACCTCGGCGTCGAGTTCAAGTGGTGGCAAGACCTACATAGTCGCCACCTCGGCCGACTTTCCACCGTACACGTCGCGTTCTGCCGACAACCCTAATCAGATCGTGGGCTTCGAGCCGGACATGCTGAACGCGATCATGGGGCATCTGGGCTGGAAGTGGAAGTACGTCACCAGTGACTTCAACGGCCTGATTCCAGCGGTGCAAAGTGGTCGAGCTGACATGGTGGTGTCCGACGTCTACCACACCGCCGCTCGGGCCAAGATCGTCGATTTCGTCGATTACGCACAACAGGCGCTGGCGATCATGGTCCCGTCCAGCAAGACTTCAAAGGTGACCTCGGTCACTGACCTTTGCGGCAAGAACATCGGCATCCTCACCGGCAGTCCGCCGGAGGTCACCGCCGCGGCGATGATCAGTTCACAGTGCAAGAGCGCGGGAAAGCCGGCCGTCACGACCCACTCCTTCCCGGCGGTCTCGCAGGAGCTCGCGCCGCTCAGCAACGGAACACTTGATGCGATGCTCGAGGCCGATGTCACCGAGGCATACATCTCGAAGCAGACGAACGGTAAGTACAAGATGGTCTTCGAGCTGCCTTCAACGGCGACGCACGCCGGAATTGTCATCGCCAAGGGCAGCCCGCTGAGGCCAAAGCTGGTTAGCGCCGTCAATTGGTACATCTCGACCCCGCAGTACAAGGCCGCGGCCAAGAAGTGGGACTTGCCGGCCTCGAATCTGATCACCAGCACGTCATGAGCGCGGGGAGCGCGAGGAAGCCGAAGCTGGGACTCGCCGTCGAGAACTTCGCGCCGACGTCGAAGCAGCTCGACATGGACGCGATCGCGGCGTACGGTCGGCGTGCCGAGGAGCTGGGGTTCGACTCCCTGTGGGCGTGGGATCACATGTTTCTCGGCACGCGCCGACCCTTCCCGTTTCTGGAGTCACTGACGACACTTGCCGTTCTGGCCCGCGAAACCCAGCGCGTCGAGCTGGGCACTGGCATCCTCGTGCTCCCGCTGCGTAATGCGGCGGTGCTGGCGAAAACCGCTGCGACCGTGGACATCGTGTCCAGAGGGCGGCTGACGCTCGGGCTGGCGGTCGGATGGTACGAGCGAGAGTTCGCGGCCTGCGGCGTCCCGTTCGGACGCCGTGGCCGCGTTTTCGAAGAGAACCTCGAGCTGCTGAAGCGCTTCTGGAGCGGCGAGTTGGTGAGCGGCGAGGCGCGTGGCGTCGAGTTCCGCAACGTGCTGATGCTCCCGACGCCCACCAGTCAACCGCGGCCGCGGCTGCTCGTTGGTGGGTATGTGGACAAAGTCCTGCGGCGCGTCGCGGAGCGCTCCGATGGATGGCTAACGTACTTCTACGAGCCACCGGCGTTCGAGCGGGCGTGGACGAAGATCCTGCACTATGCGGAGGATGCGGGCCGGGGTCCGGACGAACTCGTCAACGTTGCTCAGGTCGCGGTGTGCGTCGGCGAGTCTTTTGAGGCGGCGGATCGCCGAGTCCGGGAGTTCATCCGCGATTACTTTGATCTTCCGGAATGGAGCGAGTCGACCGCCGAGCATGCGATTCGCGGTACGCCCGAGCAGTGCGCCGAACAGCTCAGCGAGCATCTCGCCGCGGGCGTACAGCACGTGTGCCTGGTGCCCTGTTACTACGAGCAAGAGCAGGTCGAACGCTTCGCAGCGGAAGTGATGCCTCTCGTCGGCGAGTTGGAGCCGGAGGCCACGCGGTGAATGTGGTTCTGGATCGATGGCCGTTGAGACCGTAGCTCCGCCGCGGCCCGCCGAGGCGCCAGCTCGGGAGCGTGCCCCGCATCGCGATTTCGTTCAGAAGGTGTCCGGGACGCTGCCCTACGCGGACGACTGGGGGCTCCCGGGCATGCTCCACGGGGTCGTGGTCCGCGCACAGGTGCCGTGCGCGCGGATCGTCAGCGTTGACACCGGCGCTGCACTGGCCGTTCCCGGCGTCCACGCGGTGCTGACCGCGGCCGACGTCCCCCGCAACTCGATCATGGAGGAAGCGAGCGGGTTGGGAATCGAGCCCGCCGCACAGCCCGTGCTGGCCGGTGACAGGGTCCGCTACGACGGAGAGCCGGTGGCGCTCGTTGCGGCCGAGACGCCGGGCGCCGCGGTCAGCGCCGCGGAGTTGGTGGAGGTCGAGTACGAAGAGGAGCAGGGAGTGTTCGATCCCGAGGAGGCGCTCCAGCCCGACGCGCCACTGGTGCATAGCGGCGGCAACTGCTGTGCGCATTGGCAACTGGCGCAAGGCGATCTCGAAGCGGGGATGCGCAGCGCCGATGTGGTGGTGGAAGAGACGTACCACACCCAGCGCGTCGATCACGCATACCTGGAGCCCGAGTCCGGCGTCGGCTGGATCGATAACGACGGCGTGATAACGCTTCGCGTCTCCACCCAGGTGATCGAGCATGCTCGCGAGCTTGCGGAGATCCTCGGGTTGCCCCACAGCCGGGTGCGCGTGGTCGCCGCTTACATGGGCGGCGGCTTCGGCGGCAAGGAGGACATGACAGTCGAGCCCTTCCTCGCCCTGCTGGTGTGGCGCACGGGGCGGCCGGTGCGAATGGTCTTCTCGAGACAGGAATCGCTTCAGGCGCGCCAGAAGCGCCATCCATTCACGATGCGCTACCGGACGGGCGCGATGCGCGACGGCACGATCGTCGCGCAGGACATCCGCATCGTGGGGGATGCCGGCGCCTATCCGCTGCTGAGCTCGCGGGTCCTTTTCGCCGCCGCGGTCAATGCCACCGGCCCCTACCGGTTCCGCTCGGCTCGGGTGGAGAGCATCGCGGCATTTACAAACAGCGTCCCGACCAGCGCGATGCGGGGCTTCGGTGCAATGCAGGTCGTGTTTGCGTACGAGTCTCAGCTCGATCGGCTCGCGGACGAGTTGGGGATGGACCGGGTTGAGGTACGTGAACGCAACTTCGTAAGCCGCGGGGACGTGCGGGCAACGGGAGAGGAGATCGATACCGGCGTCGGCGTAGGCGAGTGTCTGCAGCGGGCGGTGGCGGCGCTCGGTGAGCGCTCGGAGTCGCTCCCGGGCAAACGGACCGGGCGCGGCTTCGCCTGCAGCATGCAGCCGTACGGTCGTTCCGCGTTCTTCTCCGACCGCGCCTCCTGCTGGATTGGGCTGGAGCGCGACGGTACGGCCGTGGTGCGGGCCGGCGTTACCGACCTCGGCGCCGGTCAGGCCGCATCGCTGGCGGATATCACCGCCCAGGCGCTGGGAGTGACGATTGACCGGACGAGCGTTCACATCGGTGATAGTGCGCTGACGCCGTTGACGGGTGGCACGTTTGCGACACGTCAGCTGTTCATGTCGGGCAACGCGACGCTGATGGTCGCGCGGGCCCTCCGGGCAAAGCTGGAGCCGATCGCCGCCGAGCAGCTCACCTGTACGCCGGAGGAGCTTGAGTTCGCCGACAACCGAGTGGCGGTGGCCACTGATGCGTCGCGATCGATGGCGATCGGAGAGCTGGCTCGCATGGCCGAGGATCGGGGCGTGATGCCGTTCGAGCACGACACGTTCGCCGCGGAGACTGGAACGTTCGACATGGCCACCGGGCGCGGACGCTCCTTCCCCGATTACACCTACGGTGCCCATGCCGTCGAAGTGGAGGTGGACGAGGAGACAGGCGAAGTGCGCGTCCTCAGATATGTAGCCTGCCACGACGTCGGCCGGGCAATTGACGTGCGCCGGGTGGAAGGCCAGATCCAAGGGGCGGTGGCGCAGGGGATCGGCTACGCGCTCAGCGAGGAGGTGGAGCTCAACGACGGGATCGCAAGCTCGACCCTGTTTGCCGACTACCTCGTGCCGACCGCAGCGGATCTGCCCGACATCGACGCGATAGCGCTGGAGCTCCATCCGGGGAAGGGCCCGCTTGGCGCCCGCGGCATCGGCGAGCCGCCCATCGGGCCGCCCGCCCCCGCCCTCGCCAGCGCGATCGAAGCTGCTCTCGGCGTTCGCATGCGGAGGCTGCCAATCAGCCCGGAACGGATCTACGCCGTGCTCGCCGCCGGAGCTCAGGATCCGGCGCAGCAACCGGCCTGATGACATCCGCCGCCGCCCGAGAGGCTGAGCCGGTCATCGTCCGGCACCGGCCTGTCACTGAGCTTCACGTGCCACCGGTGGGCGAGGCCCCGCGGCGATTTCACGCCAGCATGCCCGGCTACTCGCCCACACCGATGCGGGAGGCACCGGCGGCAGCGCGGCGTCTCGGCGTCGCCGAGATTCTGGTCAAGGACGAATCGTCTCGCCTGGGCCTCCCGTCGTTCAAGATCCTCGGTGCATCCTGGGCTATCTGCCGTGCCCTCGGGCAACGGCTGGGCGTTGGCGAACGCGACATTTCGACGTTCGACTCGCTGGCCCATGCTGTGGCCGGGCTGCGACCACTGAGCCTGAGCGCCGCCACCGATGGCAATCACGGGCGGGCGGTGGCGCGCGTGGCCTCGCTGCTCGGACTCGATTGCAGCATCTACGTCCGCGACGGTACGGCACGGGCCCGGATCGATGCGATCGCGGGAGAGGGGGCGACGGTGACCGTCGTGGACGGCGGCTACGACGACGCCGTGCGTCGCTCAGCGGCGGATGCGGGCGAACGGTGCCTGGTGATCTCGGACACCTCCTGGGAGGGTTACGAAGAGGTCCCGGGTTGGGTGATCGAGGGCTATGCCACGATCTTCTCTGAGGTCGAGCAGTGGCTGGAGGCCCACGCTCACGCCGGGCCCGGGGTGGTCGTCGTACCGATCGGTGTCGGAGCATTCGCCGCGGCTGCGGTTGCCCATTACTGGAGCAGCGCAGTGGAGCGGCCGCTGATCGTCGGCGTCGAACCAACGTCGGCTGCCTGTGTCCTTGAGTCGGTCGCCGCGGGGGCCATTCGCTCGCTCGATCATGCACAGGACTCGATCATGGCCGGGCTCAACTGCGCCACCCCGTCTCTCATCGCGTGGCCCCTGGTCTCGCGAGGGATCGACGTCTACCTTGCGGTGAGCGACACGCGCGTTCCCGAAGCGATGAGGCTGCTGGCCGCCGACGGCATCGTCGCCGGCGAGACCGGAGCCGCTGGGCTCGCCGGACTGCTCCGCGTCGTCGACGGCTCCGAGCGCGAAGTGCGCGAGAGCGTCGGTCTGGATCCCAGCGCGCGTGTGCTGCTGATCTGTACGGAGGGGGCCACCGACCCCGACGCCTACGCGCGGTTGGTGGCCTGACCGTCGAGCCGGCGGCGACGCGCTCACCCGATGCAGCGCAGCTCGATCAGAAGTAAGCCCAGCGGACAGGTGATTTTGGCGCCTGACAAATTCAAGGGGACGCTCACCGCGCGCGAGGCAGCGGCGCATCTCGCGGCCGGCCTGCACGACCGCCTTCCCGATCTCGAGTTCCGCGAGCTTCCCGTCGCCGACGGCGGCGACGGCACGCTGGAAGCGGCTATCTCAGCCGGCTTCCGCGCCGTGCCTGTGCGAGCCGACGGGCCGACGGGACAGCCGGTGGACACGGCCTACGCCGAGCGCGATGGCTTGGCCCTGGTGGAGCTTGCCGCTATCTCGGGGCTCGGTCGTCTGCCCGGCCACCGGCTGGACCCGCTGCACGCCTCCTCCTACGGAACGGGTCAGCTTGTCCGCGCCGCTCTCGACGCGGGCGCGCACACGGTCGTAATCGGACTTGGCGGCAGCGCCTGTACCGACGGCGGGGCCGGCCTGGTGCAGGCACTCGGCGTCAGGCTTCTCGATCAGCACGGAGCGGAGCTACCCCGAGGTGGCGCCGCGCTGGCCCAGATAGATAGGGTCGAAGCCGGGGGGCTGCACCCACCGGCACGCGCCGCCGATGTCGTCGTGATCAGCGACGTTGACAACCCACTGCTCGGGCGAAACGGTGCCGCGCGGGTCTACGGGCCGCAGAAGGGCGCGAGTCCGGAGCAGGTGGAGCTGCTGGAGTCGGCTCTCGCTCGTTGGGCTCAGGTCCTCGACCCGGGAGCGGCACGACTGCCAGGGGCCGGCGCGGCAGGTGGGGTCGCGTTCGGGGCACTGGCGCTGCTGGGGGCAAGCGTCAGGCGGGGCATCGAATATCTGCTCGAGCTGGTGGGCTTTCCCGAGGCTTTGACCACGGCGCGCATGGTGATCACCGGGGAGGGGTCGCTCGACGAGCAGACGCTGAACGGCAAAGCGCCGGCTGGTGTCGCCTCGTTGGCACGCCAGGCGGGTGTTCCGGTGGTCGCCGTTGCAGGACGAGTCGCGCTCGCGCGGGCGCAGCTTCAGGCGGCCGGGTTCGCCGAGGCCTATGCGCTCACCGACATCGAGCCGGACACCGAGCGCTGCGCGTCGCAGGCCGGACCGCTGCTCGAGCGCCTGGCCGCCGAGCGTGTGGCGCCGCTGCTCATCCGGGGCGACGAATCGGCGGCGGCCGGACCGTCGCCGCCCTCATAGGAATCCTCTGAAGCCCGGGAGCGATGTTCACAGAGTTCGAGGGTGGACTCCCGGGCGGACATGTCCTTACGTTCGGTAGATGAGCACGACCGCCTTCCCGGCCCGAGAGCAAGCCAACCGTCAGGCGGTGCAGCGGATCATCGGCTCCGATCCGGTGCTGACCGACGTCCGAACGGCGCTCGAGGTGGTGCCGGGTATGACGGAGGAGACCGTTCTCACCTCGGGCGCTCCGATGCCGTGGGAGGACTACAGGGGCGGCCAGCGCAACGCAGTCATCGGCGGAGCTCTGTTCGAGGGCCTGGCATCAGATCCCGAGGACGCGGAGCGGAAGCTCCGGTCCGGTGCGATCAGGCTCGGCCCGTGTCACGACTACGCCTGCATCGGATCGCTGGCCGGCATCTACACCGCGTCGATGCCTGTATTCGTGGTCGAGAACAGGAAGTTTGGCAACGTCGCGTACTGCAACTCGTTTGAGGGCGCGTCGCCAAAGCGGCTGAACTACGGCGTCTATGACCAAGAGGTGGAGCAGACCCTCCGCTTCCTACACGACGTGATCGCGCCGGTTCTAAGCGCCGCACTGCGGCGCGCCCCTGATGGGATCCCGCTCCGGCCTCTGATCCGGCGCGCCCTCAACATGGGTGACGAGCTGCACAGCCGCAACGCCGCGGCGACGCTCCTGTTCACGCGCGAGCTGTTTCCGTACCTGCTCGAGGTCGAGGCCCAGTTGCCGGCTCAGACGCGCGAGACGATCTCATTCATCTCCAACAACGACTACTTCTTCCTGAGGCTGTCAATGGCCGCCTCAAAGGCGACCGCTGACGCCGCCCGGGACATACACGGATCGACCGTGGTGAGCGCGATGACGTTCTCCTGCAACGAGTTTGCGATCCGCGTCAGCGGGCTGGGCGACGAGTGGTTTCGGGCGCCGATGCCGATGGTGAACGCGAAGCTGTTCGGCGGCTTTACCGAGGACGACATCGAGTACATGGGCGGCGAGAGCGTCATCAACGAGACAGTCGGCCTCGGCGGGTTCGCACAGGCGGCGGCATTCTCGCTCCAGGATTACCAGGGCGGCAGCCCCGAGGAGATGCTCTCGATGAATCGGCGGATGTATGAGATCACGGTCGGCGAGCACCCGCTGTTCAAGATCCCGGCACTGGGTTTCCGGGGCGTGCCGGTCGGGATCGACATCGTGCGCGTGCTGGAGACGGGCATTCAGCCGGTGATGGACATCGGTGTCGCCGGACGCCAGGGCGGGCAAATCGGTGCGGGCGTGCTCACCGCGCCGCGTGAGTGCTTTGAACGGGCGATGGGCGCGTACGCCGCGCGGTACATCGAGTCGGCGCTGGCGGGCGTCTGAGCGCCCTGTCCGCGCTCACCGCGTCCCGCTGATAAGCCGCTCCCGGTCAAGCAGCGCCGCCGAGTCCGCGCGGGGACCTACGTGAGGCCTGTCACCGATCCGCCCAGTAGCATCGAGGGCCGCATGTCGGACGTTCCGCTCGGGTCGCTGGTGAGGTCTTCGTGAGCACTCCAGCCCCATTCGCGCCGGCCGCTCCCGAGCTCTCCGGGCAGCTCCTCGATGGGCGCTACCAGCTCCAGGCGGTGATCGGCGAGGGCACGTTCGGCCGCGTCTACCGTGCCCTCGATCGCCGGCTCGACAGGACGGTCGCCGTCAAGCTGATCAAGCCGTGGTGGGCATCCGATCCGAGCTGGGCTCGTGCCTTCGAGCGCGAGGGTCGTCTCCTGGCCCGCGTGAGCGATCCCGGGATCGTGCAGATCTTCGACGTGGGCAAAGCCGCGGAGAGCCCGTACTACGTGACGGAATTCGTGGAGGGCGTAAGCCTCGAAAACCGATTGGATCGCGGTCCGCTGGACCCGTGGGAGGCCTGCGAGGTCGCGGAGCAGCTTTCTCGCGCGCTCGGAATGGCGCATTCGCAGCGCATCGTGCACCGGGATATCAAGCCGGCAAACGTGCTCATCTCGACGACAGGGCGGGTCAAGCTCGGGGACTTCGGCGTGGCGCGCCTGGCCGAGGAGAGCGCCGAGGGCTCGTCGGGCACGATGATCGCCGGCACGCCGACCTACATGGCTCCGGAGCACGCCCGCGGACTGCCGACAACCCCGGCGTCCGACACCTACAGCGTCGGCGTCGTCCTGTACGAGATGCTCGCCGGGGTTCCGCCCTTCGAGGGCACGGCCGCCGTGGATCTTGCGCTCAGTCACCTCCAGGATGCCCCGCCGCCGCTGCCCGCCGGCGTGCCCACCGAGCTCGGACGCGTGGTGATGCGGGCCCTGGCGAAGGATCCCCAGGATCGCTACCGGGACGGGCGCGAGCTGGCGATGGCCCTGGGACAGGCTCGCAAGGAGGCCGACGCGCGGCGAGACGCGGCATCGACTGTCAACTTCGCGGCGCACGCCGCATCGGGCGCCGGACGTCCCGCCGCCCCCAGGCAAATCGACAGCACACGACCGGCCCCCGAGCGCTCGCCTCGCCGGAACTTCGATCCGGCCGAGCGCAGAAGGAGCATCGCGACGATCGCCGTCGCGCTGGGGATCCTCGCCGCAATGGCCGTGGCAGGCGTCCTGCTCGCGTCGCCGGGTCAGGTCCGGGTACCTCGGCTCCGTGGTCTCACCAAGGCAGCGGTCATCGCCAGGCTCCGGCGCCAGGGACTGAAGCCGGCGTTCGCCAGCCGCTACGACTCGGCTGCCCCGGGTACGGCCATCGCCCAGACGCCCGCTTCCGGAAGCCGCGTAGATGACGGATCGACGCTGCGCGTCGTCCTCAGCAGCGGGCCGCCGCCGGTGAAGCTGCCGCAGGTAGTGGGGCAGGGGTCGAGCTCCGCGCGATCGATCCTCTCCTCCCTTGGGCTCAACGCACAGGTGAGCTTCGTGCCTGCGCCGGGAGTGCAGCCCGGAACGGTCACCGCCGAGACCCCGGCGGCGGGCACATACGTGAGCTCCCAGGGGAAGGTCGCGCTGTCAGCCGCCGAGACTCCTCAGTGGCGTGCCATCACCTCGTTCGCCGGCACCGACAGCGGCCAATCGGTCCCGTTCCGGATCCGCGGGACGCAGTGGCGGGTCGTCTACCGAATGGGCTACGTGGGGACGTGCACGTTCATCTTCTTCTGTGACGGGCCGAGTGCGCAGGTCGTGCGGCTGACCGGCGGCTCCTCGCCGAGCAGCTTTGGGCTGGGCAGCGGTAGCAACCAGACGCAGGTGGTGAAGTCAGGGCCCGGCGTGTATCAGCTACGAATCAAGGCCGGTAACGACACGGCCCGCTGGTCGATCGAGGTCGAGGACTACTACTGAGTTTCCGCCACGCCGCGGCGGCATCGTCGGTGCCCGATGACATGATCCCTGGATGAGCACGGAGGCTGCGACCGGCGAGGGAACGCCGCTGGACGTACTGGTGATCGGGGCCGGCCCCAGCGGGCTGTTTACAGCCATCCAGCTCGCTCGAGGTGGCGTGAGGCCCCGGATTGTCGACTCCCGGCCCGGAGCGCATGAGCAGTCCCGCGCGACGACGATCATGCCCTCGACCGTCTATCTGCTCAAGCTCGCCGGCGTTGCGGACCGATTCCTGGACGCGGCTGTTCGCATCAACCGCTTTGCTGTGCGGAATGCGGCGCTCGAGGCGGTCTCTGCGGTCGAATTAGCCGATCTTGACACGCCCATGCCGTTTGCGTTGACGTTGCCACAGTGGATGACCGAGCAGTTCCTGAGCGAGCGGCTCGCCGAACTCGGGGTGGAGGTGGAACGGAGTACCTCCGCCACGGACGTTGACATGCGGGTGGACGGTACGGGCGTTTCGCTCGAGGGGCCGGCGGGGCGCGAGCTGGTCGATGCGCGAGCGGTGGTCGACGCCGGCGGCACGCACAGCTTGGTGCGAGCGGCGATGCGGCAGGTTTTGCAGGGCGGGACCTATGAACATCGGTTCGCGGTCGCCGATGTGCGGATCAACAGCGAGCTTCCGCGTGACGAGATCACCCGGGTGGCCACGCCCGACGGTGTGGTGCTACTCGGCCCCTTGCCCGAAGGCCGGACGATCCTGGTCATCGACATACCCCGGGAGAAGCCACTCAGCGCGGCGCCGACGCTCGAGCAAATGCGGTCTCTCATGGATGAGAGGCTGCTCGATTCCCCGCAGCTGCTGGACCTGCGTTGGTCGTCGTGCTTCGAGCTGCATCACCGCATTGCCAAGAGCTTCGGTGATATCCGCCGCTACCTCGTGGGTGACGCTGCCCACATCGAAAGTCTGTTCTCAGGGATGGGCATGAATGCCGGTCTGCATGACGCCGCCAACCTCGGCTGGAAGCTCGCCTACTGTCTAAGACAGAAGGCCCACGCTGGCCTACTGCACACATACGTCCTCGAGCGCCGTCCAGCAGACGAGCGGTCGATGAGCATCTCGGACGCCAGCCACCAGCGCGTCATGACTGCCGGAGAAGCCCAACCGGCGGCCTCGCCGGCGGCTGGAGCACGGACTTCGCCGAGCGCCACGCCGATTGACCCGCGGCGGATGCTGCTGATGCTGGATGAGCACTACGAGGACAGTCCGCTGGTCGGGGCCCGCCCGGACCCGACGACCGTGGTCGTGCCAGGCCTCGTCCCCGGCACCCTGTTCCCGGACTTCTCGTGCCCGCCCACTTCGGGCCACGCCTTATATCTCGGTGAAGGTGCCACCGCGCCCGCTGAGTTCCTCCAAAGGTGGCGCGAAATCGTGGAGCTGATTCAGCCACCGCCCGCGTGCATTCCGGCCCGGGCGCTTGTCCTGGTGCGTCCCGACGGATTTATCGCCTTTGTGTCCGCTCGCGCAGACGGCGCTGCGTTCGCGCAGCTGGACGGGATGCTCGGTTCATGGTTCAGGCTACCCGGGTGGTTTCGCTCGGAAGAGGCCATCAGGTGAGCCTCGCGCTGCTACCCGCGCCCGATGAACGGCATGCTCGTTGCCATCACCGTCATGAACTGAACGTTGGCCTCGAGCGGCAGGTTCGCCATGTAAAGGACGGCATCCGCGGCGTGGCGCACGTCCATCATCGGCTCGGCGAGCACCGAGCCGTCGGGCTGCAATGCGCCCTGGCCGAGGCCGGCGCTCAGCTCGGTCGCGGCGTTGCCGATATCGATCTGCCCGCAGGCGATGCCAAACGCCCGGCCCTCCAGCGAGATCGTCTTGGTCAGCCCGGTAACCGCGTGCTTGCTCGCCGAATAGGCGACCGCGTGCGGGCGCGGCACCTGGGCCGAGATCGAGCCGTTGTTGATGATCCTCCCGCCCTGGGGATCCTGCGCCTTCATGGCCCGGAACGCTTCCCGCGCGCACAGAAAGCTCCCGGTCAAGTTCGTCTCGACCACGGCTCGCCATTGCTCGAGCTCTACCTCGTCGAGCGGGGACGGAGGGCCGAACAGGCCGGCGTTGTTGAACAGCAAGTCGACTCGACCCCACGCCTCGCGCACGCGCGCGAACAGGTCGCGCACCTGCTGGGGATCGGTCACGTCGGTGGGGACGACGAGCGCGTTTTCCTGGCTGACTCCGATTTCGGCCAGCGTCTCGCTCAGCGCGTCCGCACGGCGGCCGGCCAGGGCGACGCGGTAATCGGCTTCGAACAGCCCCGTCGTCACCGCCCGCCCGATCCCCGAACCGGCGCCGGTGACGATCGCGATCGGACGTCGTTCGGTCACGTTCCCCGGCCCCGCAGGCGCCGGAGCAGCGCGCCGACACGAGCGCGCAACAGACGCCAACCCACCGCTGCGCCCGAGAGCCGACGCGGTTCGCTCGTCTCACCGGTCATCAGCGTGCGCTCCACGCAGGCGCCGAACTCGGCAAACAGCCCTCGGCTGACGTCTCCGGCGAGCGAGCGGCCGAACTGAGCCGCACGACCACTCAGGTAAAGCCTGGCCTCCGCATGCAATGCGGTTGCGTCTCCCGACGAGCCGGGCGCGGCCGTAACGGTCACGTCGGCCCGGACGCCGCTGCCCGAGGCGTCGCGGCCCGAGGCGACGGCGCGTAGGCGGCGTCGGTCGCCCTCTCGCTCGAGCACGCGCGCCGCCCCGGCGAAGCTCAGTCGCATCGGGCCGAGATGCACCGAAACCCGGCCGGAGTACAGGTCGTCGCCGTGGTCGGTGTCGAGCTCGACGCCCGGCATGCAGCGCGTCATCCGCATGAAGTCGCTGAGCAGCTCCCAGGTCTCAGCCGGCGACGGTTCGATCTCGGTTACGACGTCGATCGTCTCGTTTGGCTCGCCTTCGGGAACGCGAACTTCGAGCTCGCCCGGTCCGTGCGGCTCCTTCGGCTCGACTTCGGCTGCGGCCTCCAGCGCAAGCTCCTCCCCAACGGGCGGCACCCGGCTGCGGACGGTAATCGGACGACCAAGAGCCTTGGGTGGAGGCAGCCCGTGGGGATGAGATCGAGCGGCCTCCTGCACCGCCGCCACGATGCCGGCATAACCGGTGCAGCGGCAAAGGATCCCCGAGAGTTCCTGGCGCAACGCTGCCTCGTCGGTAACGGTGCCCTGCTCGCCTTGGAGCAGCTCGTAGGCGGTCATCAGAAATCCCGGGGTGCAGAACCCGCACTGGAGGCCGTGATGTCGGTGGAACGCCTCCTGGAGGGGATGCAAGTCGTCGATCTCGCCCAGTGCTTCGACCGTCGTCACCTCGCTTCCCTGCGCCTGTACGCAGAACATCAGGCACGAGCGAACCGCAGCGCCGTCGACGAGCACTGTGCAAGCCCCGCACACCCCGTGCTCACAACCGACGTGGGTACCGGTCAGCCCCAGCCGATGGCGAAGCGCGTCAACGAGCGTGAGGCGAGGCTCGACGTCGAGCGTCACCTCGGTCCCGTTCACGCTGAGCGCGACCTCGCTCACGGCTGCGACCCCGTCAACGCACGGCGCAAGCAGCGCCCGACGAGCGCCCGCACCAACCGGCGGCGGTACCCGGCGCTTGCGTGCATGTCGCCGCTCGGCTCGACGCGCTCGGCAAGCTCTGCTGCGATGGCGTCGGGCGCCTCGCCGGCCGGAGCCCCGGCCAGAAGCTCGCTTACGTCGTACACCACGGGGGTCGGCGCCACGCCCATCAGCCCTATTCGGCCCTCCTCCGGCTCTCCGTCAGCGCGTCGTACATGAACGGCCACGCCGCACAGCGCGAAGTCGCCGTGGCGGCGCGCCACCTCGTCGAAGGCGAACCGGGCGCCCGGCTTCGCCAGCGGCCAGCGGACCGCAGTCACGAGCTCGCGGGGCCCGAGCGCGGTCTGAAACGGGCCCTGGGCGAACTCCTCGGCGCCAAGCTCGCGCGAACCCTCCGCGCCCCGGACCTCGATCCGGGCCCGCATGGTGGCGGCGATCAAGGCCAGCTCGGCGGCGGGGTCGGCATGGGCGATGCTGCCGCCGACCGTGCCGCGGTTGCGCACCTCTCGGTGTCCCACGTGGGGAAGGGCCTCTGCCAGGAGAGGCAGCTTCCCCGCCAGGCCCGGCAGGCGCTCCAGCGAGCGCTGGGTCACCATCGCCCCAGTGACGAGTTCGCCCTCCCGTTCCTCGAGCACGCTCAGCTCCTCGATGCCCGCGAGGTCGACCAGCACTCGGGGTCGGGCCAGCCGCATGGCCATCACCGGCACGAGGCTTTGCCCTCCGGCCAGGGCCTTGGCCTCCCCGTCCGCCAGCAACCCGAGCGCGCCGCTGAGCTGCGCGGGGCGTTCGTAGCGAAATGGCGGCGCCTTCACCGAACGGCCGCCCCGGTCAGGCGCCGGTGAATTCCGGGCTCCGCTTGTTGAGAAAGGCGTCGACCCCCTCGGCGAAGTCATGGCTGGCGCGTGCCAGCGAGTAGGCCTTGCGCTCGAGCTCGATTCCGGTCATGAGCGGTCCGTCCGCACCGGCATCGATCACCTCCTTGGCCAAGCGGAGGGCCAGGGGCGAATGTCCGAGCAGCGTGGTGACGATCCGCTCGACTTCGGCGTCGAGCCCCTCGGCATCCTCCGCCAGCGCGGCCACGAGCCCCCAGTCGTGGGCCTGGGCAGCGCTGAAGCGCTCGCCGGTCATGATGTAGTACTTGGCGCGCGAGCGCCCGAGATAGCGAACCAGGCGCTGGCTGCCGCCGCTTCCCGGGATCATCCCCAACCGGATCTCGGGCTGTCCGAACTCTGAGCGCCGCGTGGCCACGCGGATGTCGCAGGCCATCGATAGCTCGAGACCCGCGCCCAGGCAGTAGCCGTCAATAGCCACCACCACCGGCTTGGGGCTGCGCGCCGGCGCGGTGAGGTTGTGTCCCAGATCGACGAACTCGTGCGGCTCCACCTCCATGAATCCCGGGATGTCCCCTCCGGGGGAGAAATGCTCGCCCTCGGCACGGATCAGGACGACTCTGATGCCGGGGTCGGCGTCGATCTGCTGGAAGTGCTCGAGCATGCGCTGGCGCATCTCCCAGGTGATCGCGTTCATCCGGTCGGGCCGGGACAGAGTGAGCACGGCCACGCGTCCGTCGTACTCCCGCTCGAGGCGGATTTCTCCACCGGTCAGCGCCATGCGGTTCCTTTCTCTTGGTTTTCAAGCAGCTCGTGGATCACGGTGCCGTGCACGGGAAGGCTGTCGATCTCCACTCCCGTCGTCGACAGAGCGTCGGTGACGGCGTTCGCGAGCGCGACGGGGATGCTCATCGCGCTGCCCTCGGCCGCGCCCTTGGCGCCCAGCGGTGTAAGCGGCGAGGGGGTGACGACGTGGTCCAGGTTGAGCTCGAAGCCAAGCTCCGCGGCGGTGGGGCAGAGGTAGTCCATGAACGAGGCCGACACCATCTGGCCGTCCGGCCCGTACCGCAGCTCCTCCAGGGTCGCACCGCCCAGCGCGTGGGCGATCGAGCCGCTGGTCTGGCCGCTCAGCAGCAAAGGGTTCAGCACGGTCCCGCAGTCGTGGACAGACGTGATGGCCATAACCGAAACCTGCAGCGTGTCCGGGTCGATCTCCACGGCCACGATGTCGGCCACGAAGCCGTAGCAGAGCGACGAGTTGATCTGGTCATTGCTCGTGGCGTGCTGCGACTGAGGAGGTGTGAATGCGGCATCGGCGTAGAGCAGCGCTTCGCCGTCCAGCATGCCCGGATCCCAGTGAACTAGGCCGGCGGCGTGGCGAAATTCGACGGCCCGCTCGGGATCACCGGTCACCCGGACCTGGCCGTCGGCCAGCTCGAGCTCCTCTGGCTCGCACTGCAGCATCACCGCCCCGGCGCGCCGTAGCACCGCCGCCACGCGGTCGGCCGCGGCGATCGCCGCGCTGGTCGTCAGCGGCGCAAAGCGGCTCGAATAGCTCCCCGAAGACACGGTCCACGGGGTGGTGGCGGTGTCCATCTCCACCACGGCCTGCACGCGTTCGAGCTCCAGCCCCAGCCGGTCAGCCACAACCTGGCGAGCCGCGGTCTTGTGACCCTGTCCTTGCGGAGTTGACCCCAGCATGACCGTGACTACGCCGGCCGCGTCCACCGCGACGCGGACGTGTTCGGTTGAGCCCGACTTCTCCCGGCCCGGGATGCGTTGCTCGGGCGGCGTGGCGATGCCCACGTAACCCAGATTGGTGCCGGAGGGATCGACGATCGTGGCCAGACCGACCCCGTACATCCGTCCTTTGTCTCGGGCCGTGTCCCGCTCCCGGCGGAGCTGCTCGTAGCCAGAGCGCGAGAGCGCCTTCTCCAGCGCGCCCAGGTAGTCGCCCGAGTCGTATAGCCCGCCGGTGGGGGTCGAGTAGGGGAACTCGTCGTCCGCGATGAAATTGCGCCGGCGAAGCTCGGCAGGGTCGATGCCGAGCCGGGCGGCGATCTTGTCCATCATGCGCTCCAGGCCGAAGTACAGCTGCTGGCCGCCGAATCCCCGATTCAAGCCGGTGGGCGCCTTGTTGGTGACTACGGCACGTGAGCGCAGCGCCACGGCCTCGATTCTGTAGGCGCCGGTCAGGTTGCCGAAGCAACGGTAAAGCGTCGCTGGCTCCGGGGGCCGGAGGTAGGCCCCGACGTTGTCGATGAGATCGAGCCTGAGTGCGCGCACCCGGCCTTCCTCGTCCACCGCCGCTGCGAACTCCATCTCCCGGTCGTTGCCCGCCGAGCTGGCGAGCAGGTGCTCGATCCGGTCCTCGATCCAGCGCACCGGGGCGCCGGCGTGCCTGGAGGCGATGGCCATCAACGCCACGTAGGCATAGACGCCAGATTTGATGCCGAACGACCCGCCGATGTCTTCGGGCACTATGAGCCGCACCCGCGCCGGGGCGAGCCCGAGGGCGCCCGCAATCACCGGCTGCATCGTGAACGGGCCATGGAAGTTGCACCAGGCGGTGACTCGGTCGCCGCCCGCATCTGCCTCCCAGCGCGCGACCACTCCGTATGTCTCAATCGGGGTGGACGAGTAACGCGGGAAGGAGAAGCTTCCCTTCACCACGGCGTGCGCGCGGGCGAAGAGCTCCTCGACCTCGCCGAATTCCATGTGGCGGTCGGTGGCCACGTTGGTCCCGGCCTGCTCGTGCAGCAGCGGAGCATCCGCTTCCATCGCCTCGCGCACGTCGACAACGGACGGCAATTGGTCATAGGAGACCTCCACTAGCTCGGCGGCATCCTCGGCCAAGTGGCGGCTGCTGGCCACGACGACTGCGACGGGTTCGCCCACGTACCGGACCCGGTCGGTGGCGGCCGGGCGGTATGGCATCGGCGTTTTCACCGTGAGCGGGAAGGCTGGCATCTCCCGCAGCTGAGCCGGTCCGAGCACGTGGCGCACGCCGGGAGCTGCGAGCGCCAGCTCGGCGTCGAAGCCGACGATGCGGGCGTGGGGGTGGGGGCTTCGGACGACCGCCGCCTCGAGGATGCCCGGCACGGGCTCTAGGTCGTCGATAAAGCCGCCCTGGCCCACGAGGAGCCGTGGGTCCTCTACACGCGCCGCCGGGACCCCTACGTGCGACGAGCGGCGATGGGTGGCAGCTGAGACGGTGCTCGCGCTCATGGAGTCGCCTCAGCGCGGGCCTCATAGTTTCCGCTCACGAGCTCTCGGCGGAGGATCTTGCCCACAGGACTTTTGGGGAGGGTGTCGATCACCACGATGCGCTTGGGGCGCTTGTAGGCGGCAAGCCCGCTCTCCGAGCGCGTCCACGTGGCGATGTGGTGCGCCTGAGCAGCTGCGTCCTCTTCGCCCTCGAGAACCACAAACGCTGTCACCGCCTGGCCCCACCGGTCGTCGGGGATGCCCGCCACTGCCACCTCGCTGACCGCGGGACAACCGGTCAATGCGTCCTCAACCTCGAGTGGATGAACGTTCTCTCCGCCCGAGATGACCATGTCGTCGATCCGGCCCGACACGTGGAGGTTGCCATCATCGTCCACGTACCCGAGGTCGCCCGTGAAGTACCAACCGTCCCGTAGGGCCCGCTCGTTGGCATCCGGGCGTTGCCAGTAGCCGGCGAAGGCCTCGTCCGAGGTAAGCGAGGCGATGATCTCGCCCGTCTCGCCGTCGGCGACCACCTCGTCCGGTCCGACGCGGCGCTCCGGATCGGCTTCCACCAAGCGCAGGCGCGTGAACAGGCCCGGTCGCCCAGCGCTGCCCGGCCGGGCGACGGCGTCCGCTTCGATGCTGAACGTGTAGATCTCAGTGGATCCGTAGTGGTTGATGAATACGTCGGGCCGCAGAGCCCCCGCCAGCTCCGAGGTCAGATTCTCGGTCATGGCCGCCCCTGCATAGGCCAGCTTCGAGACCGTGGAACAAGCCTGGGCCGAGCCGCTTTGGTGAACCAGGGCCCAGAACGCGGTCGGGACCAGGTACAGGGCGGTCAACTGCTCGCGCTCGATGAGCTCGAGCGCGCCAACCGGATCGAAGGAGGGCTGGAAGGCGATCTTGCCTCCGATCAGGATCATCGACACCAATGAACGCAGGCCCATGGTGTGGTACATGGGCATCGCGCATAATGTCGCCTCGCCGAAGCCATAGCGGGCCTGGATGGCGTGCGCAACTCCGGCCGAGACCTCGGCGTGATGGCTGCGCGGAACCCCCTTGGGGCGACCCGTGGTACCCGCCGTGTAGAGCATCACGCTGATCGCGTCGGACTCGACCGGGATGTCGAGCGCCGCGGGCGAGCTGGCCTCGATCAGCTGCTCGAACCCGTGTCGGCAGCCGGCAGGCGGACTATCGCCGGCGTGCAGCAGCACGGGCTTTTCGCCCTCGCAGCGCTCGAGCGCTCGCTCCGCCAGCTCGGCGGTGCTGTCGTCGCTGAACAGCACGGCAGGCTCCGCGTCTTGGATGCAGTAGGCAAGCTCGTCTGGCGCGTAGCGAACGTTGAGCGGGACCGAGGCTGCCCCGAGCTTGTTGGCGGCCAGGTGAGCGCTGGCCAGTTGCTCTCCATTGGCGGCGACAATCGCCATCCTGTCCCCGCTCTCCACGCCGAGCTCGGCGAGGGCGTGCGCCAGCCGGTTCGTCCGCCGATCCCATTCGGCGTAGTCCATCGGTCGCGGCCCGGCAATCGCCTGGCGCTCCGGGTAGCGCTCGGCGGTCCAGGTGAGCGCGCGCCCGAGGACCATAAGAACGCGATTCTATGTAGTCCGCGGGCCAGCCGCCGCCGACGAACCTGGCACAGTATTCCCGCGTGGCCGCTCTGAAGGACGTAGACCTGAGCCTGAAGCTCTCGGGGAGCGAGGGACGGCAGCGCCTCGAGCTGGCACAGCGACGGCTGCTGGCGCTGCGCCTCCAGTGCGGGGGGCTGATCGGAGATGGACGTCTCGGGCCGCCGGTGTGCGTGATGTTCGAGGGGTGGGACGCGGCCGGAAAGGGCGGCGCGATCCGCAGGCTCACGGCTGCCCTGGATCCCAGGCACGTCCGCGTCAAGGAGTTCGCCGCTCCGACCGAGCGCGAGGCCCGCCACCACTTTCTCTGGCGCTTCTGGCCGGCGCTTCCGGGCTGGGGAGGGATGGCCGTGCTCGATCGCTCCTGGTACGGGCGGGTGCTGGTCGAGCGCGTCGAGGGCTTCGCCACCAAGCCCGAATGGCGCCGTGCCTACGACGAGATCGTGAGCTTCGAGCGTGGGATCTGCGACGAGGGCATGGTGCTGGTGAAGCTCTGGCTCCATATCTCCGAGAAGGAGCAGCTGCGGCGGTTTCGCGCCCGGGATCGAGACCCGCTCAAGCGCTGGAAGCTCACCGACGAGGACTGGCGCAACCTGTCGAAGCGCTCGGACTACGAACGAGCCGTGTCGGACATGCTCCGCCACACGGATCACCCGCAGGCGCCCTGGCGACTGATCGCCGCCGAGAACAAGCCCTATGCTCGCCTGGCGGTGCTGGACGCAGTGATCGAAGCGATCGAGCACGGCCTGCGCGACGCCGGTCAGGAGCCGATCGAGCTCGAGGCCGCGCTCTAGAGGCGCGATGACGAGGCCGTCAGTGGCCGGCCAGCAGCTTCAGGGCAGCCGCCGTCGTCAGCCCGTAGACGAGATGGGCGCTGAGGTCCTTGCCCAGAGTCTCGGGGTCGTACTGCCAGATCGGCTCGTAGAGCTTCATCGCGGGGAGCACCACATACCCGGCGCCCCACACGCCGGCTCCGAACGGAAGGCCGTACCACAGTCGTGCTCTCGGCAGGGATCCCGCCACGATCCCGTACTGCATGCCGCCGAGCATTCCGTAGAGCCAATGAGTGATGTTGTTCATCAGCCCGGCGTGCTCCGGCGATAGCTGAAGTTCGAACAAGCCGTCCACGAAGCGCTTGCCGACCTGCGCCGGCGCGGGGGCTTGCTCCCAGCTGCCGAGCTCGGAGGTGAATTCCCATGCCGCGAAGCCGCCTTGACCGCCGCCGCGCTTGTAGCGGGAAAACCAAACGGCGTCCATCGCGGCGGTCCCCACCGCACCCGCGACGAGGCCCCGGACGATCGCCCCCAGCGGTGTCAGCGTTGGTCCTGTACGCGGTTTCTTCATGCGGCGCTGATGACTACCTCATACCCCCCGGGGCTAATCGGCTCCTTGCTTACCAATAACTGGCGCAATAGAGCGCGATGTGGGATAGTGGCCCGGTGCCGAGAGCCAAGCGCCCGGGGAGCTCAGCGCGGGTGAGGGTCGCATCGGTGGCCACGGTGCTCGCTGCGCTCATCGCGGCTTGGCTCCCGTCGGCGGCAACCGCGGCAGCGCCCACGTTCACCGCTCAGGGCAGCGCCGAGCAGGTGTACGTCACCGGGCTTGCCCCCAACGCCCAGATGTCACTCCTCACGCCCTCGGGCGGCACGCTCTACACCCAGAACGCCGACTCGCTCGGCGGGCTCCTGTTCCGCAATGTGCCACCGGGCAATGGCTATCGGGTGCAGCTGGACCCCGGCGGGCCGGAGTCGGGGCCGATCACGGTTCACTCCGACGCGTCGGCGCCCTGGGATTCCAGCATCTACAACCAGTCGATCCCCGATAACGGCTACACCTACCTCACTACGCGTGACGGCACCAAGCTGGCGATTGACGTGCACACGCCGACCAGCCCCGCCGGCGAGCCGGGTCTCCCGTCATTCATCCACCTGCCGACCTTTCCCCGGGCAGGCATTCCCCTGCCGACCGACACGCCGCCCTACCCGACGCTGATCGAATACTCCGGCTACGGCTATGCCGACCCGAACGGGCCGGTGAACGGCATCGCGGTGCTGGCGAACCTGATGGGCTTCGCGGTAGTCGACGTCAACATGCGCGGGACCGGTTGCTCGGGAGGGGCGTTCGACTTCTTCGAGCCGCTGCAGAACCTCGACGGGTACGACGTGATCGAGACGATCGCCCACCAGCCTTGGGTGCTCGGACACAAGGTGGGGATGTTCGGCATCTCCTACGGCGCGATCAGCCAGTTGTTCACCGCCCAGACGCGACCACCGGACCTCGAGGCGATCGCCCCGCTGTCAACCATCGACGCCACAGCGACGACCCTCTACCCGGGGGGAATCCTCAATACGGGGTTCGCCGTCCCCTGGGCACAGCAGCGCCAGCAGGAAGCTCAGCCGGCGGGCCAGGGCCTGACGGGCACTCAGCCCTACGCGGAGCAGCAGATCGCAAACGGCGATCAGACGTGCAAGTCCAACCAGGTGCTGCACGGCGAGGCCACCGACCTGATGGCCAAGGTGGAGGCCAACAACTACTACAACCCCTCGGTGGCGGACCCGCTGGATCCGGTGACGTTCGTGAACAAGATCAACGTGCCTACCTTCCTGGTCTGCCAGTGGGAGGACGAGCAGACCGGCGGCCACTGCCCCGACCTGGCCCAGCACCTCACCGGGACGAGCCATAAGTGGTTCACGTTCACCAACGGCGCCCACATCGACTCGCTCGATCCCTACACCTACGACCGCTTATACGACTTCCTGCAGTTATTCGTGGCCCACCAGGCGCCGCTGGTCAACCTGGCACCAACCGTGGCCGCCGCTCCGGTCATCTATCAGTCGGCGATGGGGCTTCCCGCCACCGATCTCGTCACGCTGCCGCCGGACCCGATATGGCTGCAGCCGACCTACCAGTCCGCGCTGGCCGCTTTCGAAAAGCTCCCCGAGGTGCGGGTGCTGTTCGACAACGGCGCCGGCAAGGGGCCGACCGGTACCGCGAGTGCCGGCGATCCCTATCCGACGTTTGAGCAGTCGTTCTCATCGTTCCCGATCCCCGGCACGACCGCGCGCACCTGGTACTTCGGGCCCAACGGGACGCTCAACGACAGCGCTCCCGCCACAGCGGGCACCGACACCTACACCTCGAACGCGTCTGCGCTGCCGTTGAACGACTACTCGGGGACGAACACCGGGTCCGGCGGGCTGTGGGGCAACGCCTCACAGTGGCAATGGAACTGGGAGCAGAACCCTTCGGGTACGTCGGTCTCCTACACGTCCGCGCCGCTGAGCGCGAACACGGCAGTAATCGGAGGTGGGGCCGTCCATCTGTGGGTGCAGTCCTCGACCCCCGACGTCGATTTCCAGGCCACGGTCAGCGAGCTTCGCTCCGACGGCAACGAGACGTTCGTTCAGGACGGCTGGATGCGCGCCAGCGAGCGCAAGCTGGCAACGACGAGCAACAACATGTTCAAGCAGCCCCCGACCACGCTCCAGCCGATCCCGACCTTCCTGGCCTCAGACGTGCAGCCCATGCCGTCCGGCCAGTTCACCGAGGTCACGATCCCGCTGTACTTCCAAGGGCATGTCTACCGTGCCGGATCGCGGATCAAGGTCACGATCGCGGCGCCGAACGGAACCCAGCCGATCTGGGCGTTCAATCAGACGGAGCCATCCTCGGGCACCGCGAACGAATCGGTCGCCTTCTCCCAGAGCATGCCTTCGAGCCTGATCCTCCCGGTCGTCCCCGGCGTGAACGTGACCAGCGGGTTGCCGCCCTGCCCCAGCCTGCGCAACGAGCCCTGCCGCTCAGCTGGCTGACCGGCCGCCGGGTGGTGCCTTGGTGATGCCCCGGGCCGCTCCCCGGGCGACTGCTTGCGGGTGATCACGTGGAACGTCGCGCGGCGCAGCTCGCGGCTCGTCGAGCAGGCCACGGCGCTCGCAGGGAGAGCTCCGGACATCGTCGCGCTACAGGAGGTGACTCGGCGAACGGCCCCGCTGTGGCGCCGAGCATTCGAGCTGATGGGCCTTGTCCACATCCGCACGTCGATCGACGATCAGAACCCGGCGCGCGCTCCGGCAAGGAGGCGTACGACCGGCGTCATGCTCGCTTCACGACTGGCGCTTGGCGCCGACCCGCAAGCACTACCAGTGCCGTGGCCAGAGACCGCGCTGGGCGTAAGCGCCGAGACGGAGGACGGGCCAGTGGACGTGTACTGCGTGCATGTCCCGAACGCGGCCAACGGCTGGGTGAAGGTCACGACTCTGCAGGAAATCCGGGGCTCGTTGGCAGTGCCCAGTGACGTGCCACGCGTGCTGTGCGGCGATCTGAACACGCCGCGGCGAGAGCTGCCCAGCGGCGAGGTGATCTCGTTCGCGCGTGACTCGTCGGGGCGGCTTCACCCGGAGCGCGGCCCGGAGTGGGACGCGGCCGAGCTCGGCGTCGTCCCGGGACTTCGGGATTACGGCTTCCGTGACGCCTACCGGACGGTGCACGGATACGAGAGGCGAGAACCGAGCTGGACGTGGAGGCGCATCGCGGGGCACGGAGGCGGCTGGCGCTTAGACCACATCTTCGCTTCGGGAGATCTCCGTCCCGTCGCCAGCGTGTATCACCACGCGTGGCGGGAGCGGGAACTGAGCGATCACTCCGCGCTCGAGGCCGACCTCGTGCCCGAGCCATAGCGGCGTCGGTCCTACGATAAGAACGTGCCCGCGCCGACCACCGACGACATCGCCCGAGCCCTGCGCCTCGGCCCGGCGACGCCCGATGCGCTCGCCGCGCGGCTCGGCGACATCGACCGCGACGCGATGTGGTGGGCCGTCGACGAGGCCGTGCGGCGGGGGCTCGTCTCGTCGACCGCGGACATCGAGTGCGGACCCGACGGCCTGTGCGGTACGACGGTGCCGACGGTGTTCTCACTCGTGCGTCACTAGCCTTGCCTCGTCGCGGTCGAGCCGCGAGGACGTCCGCACTGCAGTAGCTTGAGAGCGTCATGTCGCGCGCCTCGGTACTGCTCGCTGCGCTCGGCGCCGAGCCGACCAGCACCGACGATCTCTACACGCGTGTCGGCTACCCGGCGCTGGCCCGCATCGGTCTCATCTCCTATCCGGCGTTCCGCGAGGAGCTGGGGAAACTCGCGGCGGCGGGACGGGTGGAGGCTCAGGTTGGCCGGGATGGCTCGACGCTGTGGACGCGCGTCGGCGCCCCGCCCGTCAGCAACACCGCCCCATCGGACGCAGACCCCACGGCCGCGGCGTAGCGGGCGAAGACGCCGCGCGTGGCGCGTGGCGGCGGGGGCGAGAGATCAGCGAGACGCCGCGCCAGCTCCTCCTCCGTCAACGAGACATCGAGCCGCCCGGCGTCGACATCGATCGTGATCAGATCGCCGTCGGCCAGCGCCGCGAGCGGGCCGCCGCGGGCGGCTTCGGGGGCGACGTGGCCCACCATCAGCCCGCGCGTCGCCCCGGAGAAGCGGCCGTCGGTCACGAGCGCCACCGACTCGCCGAGCCCGGCGCCGACGATCGACGCCGTCAGCCCCAGCATCTCGCGCATACCCGGACCGCCTGCCGGGCCCTCGTAGCGCACGACGACGACCTCACCAGGCTCGATCAGCCCTGCCCGAATCGCCTCGGTACAGGCGCCTTCGCCGTCGAACACGCGCGCCGGGCCCACGTGCTTACGCCGTTCGGTGCCCGCCAGCTTCACCACGCTGCCCTCGGGGGCGATGTTGCCGCGCAGCGGGTACAGCGAGCCACGGGGCTTGAACGAGCCGATCACCTTGCCGTCGGGCTCCGGCGCCGCCTCGCTCACCTCGGCGAGCGTGCGACCGTCGACCACAGGAGCGCCGCCATCAACGTGACCGCCGCGGATCAGCGCGCGCATCAAGGCCGCCGGACCACCCGCACGGTGCAAATCCTCCGCCACCCCCCGGCCGCCCGGCGCCAGATCGGCGATCACCGGGGTGCGGGCGCTGATCTCGGCCAGGTCGTCAAGCGACAGTGGAACCTCGGCCTCGCGCGCGATCGCCAGCAGGTGCAGGAACCCGTTCGTGGAGCCGCCGCTCGCGACCACGCCAGCGACGGCGTTCTCGAGCGCGCGGCGGTTGAGGAAGCGGCGGGCTGTCGTCCCCCGCTCCGCGAGTGAAACCGCGACCGCTCCAGCCCGCGATGCCGCCGCGTCCTTCTCCTCCACGTACGCCGCAGGAATCATTCCGTCGCCGACCACCCCGAGCCCCAGGAAGTCGACGGCGATGGTCATCGTATTGGCGGTGAAGTTCCCGGCGCAGTAGCCGAAGCCGGGACACGCCGTCCGCTCGATCTCATCCAGCTGGCCGCGGGGCAGCTTTCCGCGCTCGTGCGCGCCGACGGCCTCCCACACGTCCTGGATCGTAAGTGCCCGGTCGCCGTCGCGGCCGGCGAGCATCGGTCCTCCGGAGAGCACCACGGCCGGCACGTCGAGCCGCGCCACGGCCATCAGCGCCGCGGGGACGGTCTTGTCGCAGCCCACCAGGCAGACCAGGCCATCGAAGTCGTGGGCGTCGACCATCACCTCGATCGAGTCGGCGATCACCTCGCGCGAGACGAGCGACGCCCGCATGCCGGGCGTGGCCTGCGTCAGGTTGTCCGACACCGCGATCGTGTTGAACACCAGCGGCAGGGCGCCCGCGGACTCCACGCCAGCCGCCACGCCGTCGGCCAGACGTCGGAGGTTTAGGTTGCAGGGCATCGTCCCGGTCCACGTCGAGGCGATCCCGATGATCGGCCGGTCGAGCCGACCGGGATCGATGCCCATGGAGCGAAGGTGCGAGCGGGCGCCGGCGCGCTCGGGGCCCGAGCTCAGCGCCTCGCGGGCTTGCCGTCTTGCCGCTTGATCGTCCACGGTCCGAGCCTCGGGATTGCGCTTACGGGGGCTGGGGGTTGGCAACATTCGTCTTGCCCACCGCCTGAAGGCGTGTGGGCAAGACAGTTAATTCCGGAACGTGGGCGCGGGGCGGAAGGCTCACCGCGAACAGACACGCGGCGGCCACGTCCTCGGGCTGGAGCATGTGCGCGCGGACCTCCGCGCTCGGCGGCTCCGGCCGGCGGTCAACGATCGGCGTGTCGACCACTCCCGGGAGCACGGTGGTGAAGCGCACGCCTCGCCGGTGCTCCTCAAAGCCCGCGGCGCGGGCGAAGGCCAGCAGCCCCGCCTTGGCTGCCTGGTAGGCCGCGCCGGAAGGGTCGGGCCAGCTGCCGGAGATCGAGCCGATGAGGACGACGTCTCCCCGGGCGTCGCGCAGCGCCGGCAGGAACGCGTGCACGACGTTGTAGGCGCCGGTCAGGTTGACGTCCAGCATGTGGTCCCACGTCTGGGGCGAGAGCTGCCCGAGCCGGCGCTCGGGGACGTTGGTTCCGGCGGCGACCACCACGGCGTGAACCTGACCCCGGGCGGTCAGCTCGCGCGCCAGCTGGTCGACCGCGCCGCGATCGGTGATGTCGAGCGCGTGGCCGGTGACCGCCTCGCCGAGATCTGGGCGCCGCCGGGCCGCGGCGTGCACCTCCGCTCCTGCGCCGGCGAACGCGCGCGCCGTGGCCGCGCCGATGCCGCTGGACGCGCCGACGACGATCGCCACGCGGCCGCTCAACGAGCGGTCGCTCAAGCGCGTCCCGCGCCCGCGAGGAATACCTTGACCTGATCGGGCGGCCCCTGGACGAGGCGGGCGAAGGCCGCGGGCCCGTCCTCGAGCGGTCGCACGGGCTCGAGCTCGCCGAGGGTGGCGCGGCCCTCCACGAGCCACTCGAGTGCCTGCTCGAAGTCGGCCATCGTGTAGGCGTAGGAGCCGACTATCGCGATCTGCTGGCGGACCACGGTGTGGAAGGGCAGCGTCGTCTCGTCGCTGGCCAGCCCGATGCACACGACGGTGCCGCCGGGGCGGGCCAGCTCGAGCGCCATCGTCCGCGTGGCCTCGGCACCGACCGCGTCGAGCACCAGGTCGATGCCCAGCTCCTCCTCGCTGGTCTCGACAGAGGCGCCGTCGGCGTAGACCGCGTGGGCGCCCAGCGCCAGCGCGCGCTCGCGGCGAGCCTCCTGGGGCTCGATCACCGCCACGTGGGGGATCTCGCTGAGCAGCGCGGCCTGAAGGGTGACGAGCCCGATCGTTCCGGCGCCGATCACCGCCGCGGTCTGTGGCTCCTGCGCCGCCAGCCCGAGGCGGACGGCGTGGACGCCGTTGGCGAGCGGCTCGGTGAGCGCACCGACGCGGACGTCGAGGTCGCCGGGCAGCGGGCGGAGGTTGGCCGCCGGCGCCCTGACCAGGTCGGCGAATGCGCCATCGTGGTGGATGCCGATCAGCGTCCGCCGGGGGCAGATGTTCTCCTGCCCCGCCCGGCACATGCGGCAGTGCCCGCAGCCGGCGATGGGGTTGACGGTGGCGCGCGCACCGAGCCAGTCCTCGGCGCCCGCTCCTGCGGCGATCACCTGGCCCGCGAACTCGTGCCCCATGACCAGTGGCGGGTGGCGGTTACCCATGTGGCCCAGGTAGCCCTCGACCTCCGAGCCGCAGATTCCCACTGCCCCCGGCCTGAGGACGACCTCGCCCGGTCCCGGATCTTTCGGGTCGGGGCGCTCCCCGACGCTCATGCGCTCGGGGCCCTCCCAGACGATCACTCTCATGCTTCGCTCCGCTGTCGGCCGTAGAGCAGGAGGATGACCAGGATCACCACGCCGTAGACGATGTCGCGGGCATAGTCGGGCGCGCTCTTCGCCAGCAGCACGCTCACGAGTGTGGTCAACACGATCGCCCCGGCGACGGTTCCCAGATAATTGCCCCGGCCGCCGAGGATGTACGTGCCGCCGATCACCACCGCGGCGATCGACTGGAACAGGTAGGGGTCGCCCATGCCCAGCGTCGCGCTACCACCGAAGCCGACGAGCGCCACGCCGGCCAGCGCCGCGAACATCCCGCTGAGCGCGTAGAGCGCCACGGTGACCAGCTTCACGTTGACGCCGGCGAGGTAGGACACCCGCCCGGAGTTGCCGACGGCATAGACGCGGCGTCCGAAGGTCGTGTAGGAGAGCACGAACGTGACCACGATGATGATCCCCAGCCAGATCAGGAGGCTGGTGTCGATGCCCAGCGTCTTGCCCGTCATCAGGTTCACCAGCGACATCGGTGCCGGCTTCTGGCAGCTGCCGCACGACAGACCGTGGGTGACGCCCAGCGAGAGCCCCTCCACGATCCCGTTCATCCCGAGTGTCATCACCACCGCCGGGACGCCGAGCAGCGCGATGCCGAGCCCGTTGATGATCCCGCACGCCAGCCCCAAGACCAGCGCCAGCACGATGCCGAGTGCCAGCTTTCCGTTGGACCCCCCGGACGCCGCGATCAGCACGATGGCGGCGGTGTTCAGCACCCACGGCACCGAGAGATCGATACCTCCAACCAGGATCACGAACGTCTGGCCGGCGGCCACCAGCCCCACGAACGAGGAGACCTGCAGGATCTGCTGGATGCCGCTGCCGCTGGCAAATCCCGGCGTGAGGATGTCGCCCAGGATGAACAGGCCGACGGCGGCCACATAGGCGAACAGGATCTTGCGCCGGTCGACGCTGAACGCCGTGCGCAGCGCGCTGGGCCCCGGGCGTGATTCGGTCGTCGAGCTCATCGGCGCCGCCTGACGAAATAGCGCCCGAGCAGCGTGCTGGCACCGACCGCCACCACCAGGAACAGTCCCTGGTAGAAGGGCTGGAACAGCGGATCGATGTTGGCGAAGAAGAGCACGTCTACGAGCAGGGTGAGGACAAATGCCCCGCAGATCGAGCCGATGGCGCTTCCCCGGCCTCCGAACAGGGACACGCCACCCACCACAACGGCGGCGATGGAGGACAGCGTGAACACGTCGCCGCCCGTGGCGTCGCCGCCGGTCGTCGTCGTGGCGAGCGCGATCCCGGCTCCGGCGGCGAGCGTGCCGGCGAGCGTGTAGGCGATGACCTTCGTGCGTAACACGGGGACCGTGTTGGCCCGCGCCGCGCTCTCGTCATTGCCGATCGCGTAGATGTTCACTCCCAGCCGGCTGCGGCGCAGCGCCGACCATGCGATCCCCAGCAGGACCACGAACAACAGCGCACTGGGGGCGGTGGGGTTGAGGAAGAAGTTCGTGTAGCCGTGCGCCACGTGACCGCCCGGCGAGGGGAGGATCCACAGCGCGATCCCCTGGAAGATCGACAGCGTGCCAAGCGTCACCAGGATCGGCTGAAGGCGCCCGAACGCCACCAGCAGGCCGTTCAGCAGACCGCCGGCGGCCCCGATCAGCAGGATGATTGCCGTCCATAGCACCTCGGTGCCGAAGCCGCCCTGGAGCTTCAGCGCCGCCAAAGCGTTCGTCATGTCCATCATGCCGCCGACCGACAGGTCGATCCCGCGGGTCAGGATCACGAATGTCTGCCCCACCGCGGCCAGCGACAGGGGCATCGCGTGGTCGACGATCGAGGCCGCCTCGAAACCGCCCGGGAAGGACTCGATCGAGATCGCGTAGAGCACGACGTAGATGACGAGCATCGCCACCAGCAGCAGGACCGCCACGGCCAGCGGCGCGTTCTGAGCCAATAGCTGCTCGCGGCGCTCGGCCAGCCATTCGCCGGGATGTCCTAGCTCGCGCGTGGCGCCGGCCCGCTCAAGCATGCGCCTCCTCCTCCCTGAAGGACGCGGCGATGATCTCCTCCGAAGAGATGTCCCCCTCGAGCTCCTTGGCGATCGCGCCCTCTCTGAGCACGAGCACCCGGTGGCAGAGGTGGGCCACTTCGTCCGTGTCCGAGGAGTAGAACAAGATCGCGCGGCCATCCCGGGCCAGATCGAGGACCAGCTTGTAGATGTCCTGTTTGGTGGCGACGTCGACGCCGCGGGTGACGTCGTAGAGCAACAGGATCTTCGAGTCGGCGAGCAGCCAGCGGCCGAGCAGCACCTTCTGCTGGTTGCCGCCGCTCAGGGTCTCCACCGGCTGTCCGGGCTGCCGAGCGTCGATGTGGAGCCGGTCGATCATTCCTCCAGCGGTGCGGCGCTCAGCCGCCAGGCGAAGCACGCCGCCGGCCGCGACCTGGCGGAGGATCGGCAGCGTCAGGTTCTCGCGGACCGACATCGGCAGCAGCAGACCTTCGGCCTTGCGGTCCTGCGGAATGAACGCGATGCCCTTGCGGATCGCGTCACGCGGACTGCGCAGGCGGGTGCGCTCGCCGCCAATTTCGATCTCACCGGATGTGGGCGAGAGCCCGAAGAGCGCGTGGAAGAGCTCACGTTGACCTTGGCCCTCCAGGCCGCCGATCCCCACCACCTCGCCTGCCTTCATGGCGAGCGACACGCCATTCAGCCCGGGTGCCCTCAGCTCGTGGGCCTCAAGCACCAGATCGCGCTCCGGCTGCTCCTCGGGCTCGACGTAGGCGGTCGACACGTCGCGGCCGGTCATCAGCTTGACCCCTTCTTCCTCAGAGAGCTGCTCGTGTGTGCCGACGTCGGTCCCGTTGCGAAACACCGTGATCCGATTGGCCAGCTCGGTGACCTCGCTCCAGCGATGCGAGGTGAAGACCACGCAGGTGCCTTCGTCCCGCAGGCGGCGGACCGCGTTGAACAGCCACTCCACCTCGCGGCGGGCCAGCGCCGAAGTCGGCTCATCGAGGATCAGCACCGAAGGCTTGCGCTCAATGGCGCCCACGATCTCCACCAGTTGCTGCTCTGCGAGCGGCAGGTTCTCCACGAGTTCGCCCGCGTCGACCGACTCAACGTCGTGTTCCGCCAGCAGGGCCATGGCTCGTGCGGGCAGCTCGCGACGCCGGATGATCCCTGCTCGGCCGCGTGGCTCCCGTCCCAGCAACAGGTTCTCCGCCACCGTCATCCGCGGCAGCAGCGTGAGCTCCTGGAACACCGTGGCCACGCCGCGGCGCAGCGCATCCTGCGGCGAGCGCAGGCGCACATCGTCACCGCCGATCCGGATCTTGCCCTCGTCGGGGCGGATGACCCCGGCGAGCGCCTTGATCATCGTGCTCTTGCCCGCCCCGTTCTCGCCGACCAGGGCGTGGATCTCGCCGGCGGAGGCGGAGAAGGTGGCGTCGTCCAGTGCCTTGACGCCGCCGTATGCCTTGTGGACTTCCCTGCCTTCGATGGCTGTGTCGGCAGAACGATTCATGCCGCTGGGAGTCGGATGTTGATGCTGGAGCTGGCGGGCTTCCCCGTGACGACCTCGGACAGCTTGACGTTGACGAGGCGGTCGGGGGTGAGATCGGTGATCCCGGTGAAGAACGAGTCCTGAAGCTGGGGGAACACGTTCACGCCGGGCTTAACCGTTGCGGTCGTCGCGGTGTCGAAGGGGACAGTCAGGCTTTTGCGCGGGTACTCGTGGCGCAGGACACGCCGCGCGAGCTCGAGCGCCAGGAGCACGAGGTAGGGGGGCTGCGCGATCGAGAAACCGGGGAGCTTCTGGCCCGTCTTCGAGCCATTCATGAACAGCCGGAAGCCGTTCTCGGACTCGCCGGCCGTCGGCGGCAGCGGTTTTCCGGCGGCCTTGAAGGCCTTGAGGATCCCGTCGGTACCGCCCTGGGCCCAGATGCCGTCGATCTTTGGTAGCGAGGGCAGCACGGCGGCCGTGTTGCGCTGGGCGACAGCCGAGTCCCACATCCCGGAGTACTTGTTGACGACCTTGATCCCTGGGGTCTTCGAGAAGACCGACATCCCCCCGGCCGTTCGCTGCGTGTCGACGAACGTGCCCGGCACGCCGGTGACCATGATGATGTTGCCCTTGCCGTGCAGCTCTCGCACCAGCCATTGAGCCAGCTCGCGTCCGAACTTGAACTGGTCGGTGTTGACCTGGAGCGCGCCGGGGGCGGTGACGATGTTGTCGAACGAGACGACGAGGATCCCGCGGTCGATCGCTTGCCCCACCACCCCGTTCAGTCCGGTGGGGGAAGCGGCGTCGATCAGGATCGCGTCGACCCGCGAAGAGATCAGGTTGGAGAGCTGCTGCGCCTGGTCGGACATGTCGTTCTCGGAGTTGAACACCTGCCCGAAGACCTGTGAGCGGTAGGGCTCCATGCCCAGGGCTGCGCGGTAGGTGTTCTCCATCTCAAGGCGCCAGGTGTTGCCGATGAACGAGTTCGCCAGCGGGATCTTCAACTTGTTGTTGACGCGCGCCCCGGCGGCGCCGTTGCACCCGGCAGCTGCTCCGAGCACGGTCAGTCCCGCCACACCCGTCGCCGCTTGGCGAACGAAGCGTCGACGCGTCAAGCTCGCCGCCGGCGTGGCGCCGCTCTCCTCCATAAAGGAAACTTTTCCCGACCGCGCTCCGGGTAAACCACTGTTAATGGCCGAACGGACGACTGTGGTAATCGCGACACCCCTCGAGCGAGCGCTGGTCGATTCGATCGACGCCGCCGATCCCCGGGTGGCGGTCGTACATCACCCCGAGCTCCTGCCGCCCACGCGCTATCCGGGCGACCATCGCGGAACCGATGACTTTGCCCGCAGCGACGAGGACGAGCGTCGCTGGCGGGAGATGATCGCCGGGGCGCAGGTGCTGCTCGGGATCCCCGGCGATTCGCCGCAGGGGCTTGCCGACGCCGTTCGCCGCAGTCCGGGGCTGCGCTGGGTGCAGGCCACCGCGGCCGGGGCCGGACAGCAGGTCGGCGCTGCCCGCCTGAGTGCCGAGGAGCTCCGGCGCGTGAGCGTGACGAGCGCCAGCGGCGTCCACGCCGTGCCGCTGGCCGAGTTCTCGCTGCTGGGAATCCTGGCATTCGTCAAGGGGCTGCCACGGCTGCTCGAGGACAAGGCACAGCGGCGCTGGGACCACTATCCGACGGCCGAGCTCCGCGGCCGCACGCTGCTGATCGTCGGCCTGGGCCAGATCGGGGAGGAGGTGGCGCGGCTGGGCACCGCGCTAGGCATGCACGTCGTCGGGCTGAACCGGCGGGGGTTCAGCGACTCGCCGCACGTGCACGAGGTGGGCTCGATACGCGAGCTCTCCGGCTGGCTTCCCCGCGCCGACGCGATCGTCGTCTCACT
Organism: uncultured Actinomycetes bacterium; assembly: GCA_963822735.1. Taxonomy (GTDB): domain Bacteria; phylum Actinomycetota; class Thermoleophilia; order Solirubrobacterales; family Solirubrobacteraceae; genus Palsa-465. The sequence continues at coordinate 511,604 of CAWGIU010000001.1, read as the reverse complement.
ACCGCTGACCTCCGAGACCGAGGGTCTGATCGACGCAGAGGCGATCGCGCGGATCAAGCGCGGCGCTGTGCTGGTCAACGTCGGCCGCGGCGAGGTGATTGACGAGCCGGCGCTGGTCGACGCGCTGCGTCAGGGCAGGCTGGCCGGGGCGGCGCTCGACGTGTTCGCCACCGAGCCGCTTCCCGACGACAGCCCGCTGTGGGAGCTCCCGAACGTGCTCATCACCCCGCACACGGCAGCGCTGTCACTGCACGAGAACGAGCGCATCGTCGCGCTGTTCCTTAAGAACCTGCGCCGCTACCTGGGCGGCGAGGAGCTGCTCAACCGAGTCGATCCAAAGCTGCTCTATTGACGAGGCCCGAGCTCAGCAGAGCGCGACGGGCCGCACCATGGAGCCCGTTGCGCCCTTGATCGACAGCGGTAGGCAGACGAAGCAGAACTCGTAGCGGCGATCGCGGGCAAGCTCCTCGCAGTTGACCATCTCCAGGATGAAGATGCCACGCTCGACGAGCAGCGCGATGTGCACGGGGTGGGGGTTGCCCTCCACGGGGGACGGCAGCACCTCGAGCGACTCCGTGTCAGCCCCGACGGCCACCGCGCCCTGCTCGGCGAGCCACAGAGCCGCATCGCGGTCGATCCCGGCCTGCTCGTGGGCGGCGATGAACTCGGCGTCCGGCCAGCCCGAGAGGTAGCCGGTCCTGATCAATGGCACATCCCCCGGGCGCAGCTCGAGCCCCTGACGCGCGAGCGCCTGGCGGAGCTCGTCGGGACCGATCGGCTCGTGGGCATCGAGCGCATCGACGCCGCGCACCCCGGCGATGTCGATCAGCACGCCACGGGTGATGAGCGGCGGGATCTCGGTCGCGTCCTGGCGCAGGGGACCGAAGTCACCGAGGTCGCGGTTGGAGGAAAAGCCGCCGAAGAAGCTGTGATCGGAGCCGCAGGTGATGTGCGAGAGGGCGTCGATGTGGGTCCCCGAGTGGACGGTGCCCATCAGCATCTCCGTGTGCCAGTGGAAGTTGACGGTGTTCTCGCCCAGCCAGCCTTGATCGTCCTGGTTTTCGAGCCCCCGCGGCGTGCGGTAGGAGAGCACCTGAAACGGCGGGTGCGCCGGGAACAAGGGCATCCCCGTGAAGCGCCCGCTGTCGAGGTCGTACATGCGGCCCTCGCTGATCAGCTGCAGCGCCGCCAGGCGGTCACGCGTGTCCAGATCACGGGCGGGGATCCGGTCCGTCCCGGGTGTGATCCTCTCGCTGCTCCACGCCTCTGGCGTACCCGAAAGGCCCACGTGCGAAAACCGCCCGGAGCGGGTATGGCCTGCTACGTGGAGGATTGTCGGGTGACTGCCATCGACGTGCGCGATGTCCGCTTTCCGACCTCGCGCACGCTCGCGGGTTCGGACGCGATGAACCAGGCGCCCGACTATTCGGCTGCCTACGTGATCCTGGAGACGGACTCCGACCTCACCGGTTACGGGATGACGTTCACCACCGGCCGGGGAACCGAGGTGGTCGTCGCCGCCATCCACGCGCTGGCGCCCCTGGTCAAGGGACGCCTTCTGTCAGACGTGGTCGAAGACCCAGGCGGGCTGTGGCGCAGCCTGAGCAACGAACCCAACCTGCGCTGGATCGGGCCGGAGAAGGGAGTCATACATCTGGCCACGGCAGCGCTCGTCAACGCCGTCTGGGATCTGTGGGCCAGGGCCGAGGGCAAGCCGCTGTGGAAGCTCGTGAGCGACATGCGCCCGGAGCAACTCGTCGGGTGCGTGGACTTTCGCTACATGACCGACGCGCTGACGCCAGAGCAGGCGGTGGAGCTGCTCCAGTCGCGAGCCGGCGGGAAGGCGAAGCGGGAGGCCGAGATGCGCCGCGACGGGTTCCCGGCGTACACCACCTCGGTTGGGTGGCTGGGCTTCAGCGACGACGAGGTCCGCCGCCGGGCGCGAGCGGCGGTGCAGGACGGCTGGACGCACGTGAAGATGAAAGTCGGCGGCAATCCCGATGACGACGACCGCAGGGCGGCGATGATCCGCGAGGAGATCGGTTCCGAGCGCAAGCTGATGATGGACGCCAACCAGGTGTGGGACGTGGAGCAGGCGATCGTCGCCACGCGGCGCCTGGCACAGTTCGAGCCGTGGTGGATGGAGGAGCCGACGAGCCCGGACGACATCCTGGGCCACGCCCGCATCGCCCGCGAGGTCGCGCCCATCCGCGTGGCCACCGGCGAGCACTGCCATAACCGCACGATGTTCAAGCAGTTCATGCAGGCCGGCGCGCTCGCCGTCTGCCAGCTCGACTCCTGCCGCCTGGGCGGGGTCAACGAGGTCCTGGCCGTGCTGCTGCTCGCGGCCCGCTTCGGGATCCCGGTCTGCCCTCACGCCGGTGGGGTAGGGCTGTCGGAGTACGTGCAGCACCTGTCGCTGATCGACTACATCGCTGTGGGAGCGGACCTCACCGACCGCGTGATCGAGTACGTCGACGAGCTGCACGAGCACTTCGTCGCGCCGGTGAAGATCGAGCGCAGTCGCTACGTGGCACCGGACGCCCCCGGATACAGCATCGAGATGCTCCCGGAGTCGCTGGTCGAGTACGCCTACCCCGACGGCGAGGCCTGGAGCGAGGTCAGCACATGACCGACAAGCTGGCCGGCTCGCGCCTGCTCCGCGTCCGCGACGGCGGCGGACGGATCCGCGTCGGGGCCCTGCACGACGGCGAGCTCGCGGTATCAGCGACCGAGGACATGCTCGGCACGCTCGAGCGCGGTGAGCTCGCCGACGAGGTCGAGCGCGTTCCGATCGCCGACCCCGAGACGTGCGAGCTGCCGGATCCGTGGCGGCTGTTGGTGCCGGTGGTGGCGCCCGAGACCTGGGCGGCGGGAGTGACCTACGAGCGCAGCCGCTCCGCCCGTACGCACGAGAGCCGCGTCGTCGACGTCTACGACCTCGTCTATGAGGACGAGCGTCCCGAGCTGTTCATGAAGGACGCCGCCGGGCGGCGCACGGTCGGCCCGGGCGAGCCGATCGCCGTGCGCTCGGACGCCACTTGGACGGTGCCCGAGCCCGAGCTCGCCGTGATAGTGGGCCGCGACGGCCCGCTGGCGGTCACGGTTGGCAACGACGTCTCCTCGCGGGACATCGAGGGTGCCAACCCCCTGTATCTGCCGCAGGCCAAGATCTACGGCCGGGCGTGCGCGCTCGGTCCGGCGCTGCTGATCCCCGACGCCTGGGATCGGACATTCGAGATCGAATGCCGGATCCTCGACGCCGACGGCCACGAGACATTTTCGGAGCAGACCTCGACGGCGTCCATGCGGCGCTCGATCGACGAGCTGATCGCCTTTCTGTTTCGTGACAACCCCGTTCCGGCGGGTAGCGTGTTACTGACCGGCACCGGCCTCGTGCCACCCGACGATTTCGGGCTCGCGCCGGGGCAGTCGGTCGAGATTCGGATCCCGGGGATCGGCGTGCTGCGCAACCCGGTGGGGGCGTCCGCGGGATCAAGCGAACCAGGAGGACAAGCACATGGCTGAAACGCTCACCGCACAGGGCAGTGTGAACTTCATCGGCGGCAAATGGACGCCCAGCAGCGCCGGCAACACCTACGAGCGGCACAACCCATGGCGCCCGTCGGACGTGGTTGGCGAGTTTCCGAGCTCGAACGCGGACGACGTCGACGCGGCCGTCGGGGCTGCCGAGGCCGCCTATCCCGGGTGGTCAGCGCTGCCGGCGGCCAAGCGAGGGTCGATCCTGGCCAAGGCCGCGGCCGCGATCGAGTCCCGGGTGGAGGACATCGCCCAGGACATGACGCGGGAAATGGGCAAGCCGCTGCGCGAGGCGCGCGTGGAGGCCGCCCGCGCGGCGACGATCTTCCGCTTCTTCTCGGGGGAGGGCTGGCGCCCGCTGGGCGAGGTGTACGAGCAGTCCGCCACCGGCTCCACGGTCTACACGCGGCGGAAGTCGCTGGGCGTCGTGGGGCTGATCACGCCGTGGAACTTCCCCGCCGCGATCCCGGCCTGGAAGTCGGCCCCGGCGCTCGCCTACGGCAACACGGTGGTGATGAAGCTGGCGCAGTACTCGCCGCTGACGGGGCTGCACCTGGCGCGGGCGCTGGAGGAGGCAGAGATCCCGGAGGGCGTCTTCAACATCGTCATCGGACGCGGCTCGGAGGTCGGCGAGCCGCTGATCGCCGACCCCCGGGTGCGGGCGATCTCGTTCACGGGGTCGGAACCCGTCGGGCACGGCGTTCGCGACCAGGCCGCGCACCTCGGCAAGCGCGTGCAGCTCGAGCTGGGTGGCCACAATCCGGCGATCGTCACCGCCGACGCGAAGCTCGACGCCGCGGTCGAGGCCGTGTACGCGGGGGCTTTCTGGGCCGCGGGCCAGAAGTGCACCGCCACGCGACGCGTCTATGTCCAGGATCAGGTCTATGACGACTTCCGCCAGCGGCTCCTACAGCGCATCGAGCAGGGCAAGGTCGGCGACCCGGCAGATCCCGAGACCGAGGTCGGCCCGATCGTGAACGAGACGCAGTTCGAGGACGTGCTCTCCGGCATCGGCCGCGGACGCGAAGAGGGCGGCAAGCTGATCGCAGGCGGCGAGCGGGCCGACGGCGACGGTTACCTGGTTCCGCCGACCGTGTTCGAGGACGTGGGCGAGGACGCCTTTCTCTCATGCGAGGAGGTGTTCGGCCCTGTGACCTCGCTGTATCGCTTCGGAGCGATCGAAGAGGCCATCGAGCGCGCGAACGCCGTGCGCTTCGGGCTCTCGGCCGCGGTCTTCACCTCCAACCTGGCCACCGCCGCCCAGTTCGTCGACCAGCTGCAGGCCGGGATCCTGCACGTCAACTCCCAGACCGCCGGCGCCGACGTCCACGTGCCGTTCGGCGGCACGAAGGCCTCGGGCTACGGGCCGCACGAGCAGGGTCGCGCGGCGATCGAGTTCTACAGCGAGGAGATCACCGTCTACCAGGACGCCTGAGGCGTTCGCGCAACGGCATTCACTCAGAGCACGACGCAGCTGGCGCTGGGCGGTCCGCCCTGCGGGAACGCCGCGACCAGCGCCCTGGCGATCAGGTGCGTGCGCGCGATGTAGCCCGGGGTGTAGTAGTGGATGCCGTCGGGGATGAAGTAGCTGGGCTTGGCCCATGCGGCCCAGTCGAACACCCGCATGCTCGGATAGCGCCGGCAGGCGGCCGCCAGATCGCGGTTCCACGTCCTGCATGCCGCTCTCCGCGTACGCCCCGGAGCTGAGCATCGTGACAACGTCCACCCACATCACCGGCTGGTTGCCGATGATCTTCATCATGCGCGAAATCCGCGGCGCCAAGCCGACGTTCGACCCACCGGCTACGTTGTCGACGTCATTGGTGCCCATGGCGATGATCCAGCAGCCGTGATAGCCGGCGGCGATATGTCTCTGGGCCACGGTGGCGGCATTGGGATTGTTCTTGTAGACCTCGACGATCGAGCGGGCGCCGGAGATCTCGGGAATCGTCTGCGTGACGCCGACATCGGCCAGCTGCGGTCCCAGTCGCTGGCGCCAGTTCGGCAGGTAGTCAGGCGAAGTCGAGCCCTCCGACGTCGAGTCGCCGATGTAGATCACCGAGCGACACGAGGTCCTTGTGGGGTGAGCCACTGTTCTGGTCGCGGTCGTGTCCGGGCGTCGCGGGTCGGCACCGGTTTTCGCCTTGGCTTGACGCGGGCCGCTCCCCCTGTCCGCCAGCAGCCGCGTTGGGGTTGCGTGCAGCTTCTTGACTTCGCCCGCCCCGGTGAGGTTCCGGGAGACGATGGGGAGCGCTCCGGCCAGACCGACCACCGACAGCATCACGGCGACGAACGTCCCCGTCGCGAACCCGAGCGCTCGCCGGCGCTCGGTGACGACGACCACGCCGGCGCGAATGTGAGCCCAGACACGGCCGAGCGCCCCGTGGCGGATGGGCTGCTCGACGTAGCGCCACGAAAGGCTTGCGATCACGATCGCGACGGCGGTCTCGAGGATCGCGCGGATCAGGTTGAAGCCGCTCCCCCCGGGGCTTGCCAACACCACGATCGGCCATTGCCACAAATAGATTCCGTAGGAGCGGACGCCGATCCAGCGCAACGGCTCCCATCCCAAAATGCCGCCCAGCATGCCGTCCGGGTTGACCGCGGCGGCGAGCGTCGCCACGGTTGCCAGCGACAGCAGGACGAAACCGTAGGGATACAGGAACGAGGAGAACGAGTTCGTCTGCCAGACGAGGATGAAAATGCAAATGAGGCCGGCTGCGCCGGCTGCATCGAGCATCTTGGCCATGCGCGGTCCCGTGCCCCTTATGGCGATGCCGCTGGGCCAGATAATCGCCAGCGCCGCGCCGAACAGCAACTCGAAGGCCCGCGTATCTGTCCCTTCATACACGCGCGTGGGGTCGTAGCCCGGGTGGTACATGAGACCCATCGCCACGGCCGAGGCCACTGCCCCGGCGAGCGTCAGCACCACAAGCGCGCTGCGCTTGCGCACCGTCCAGATCGCGATCAACAGCAGCCATGGCCACACGAGGTAGAACTGCTCCTCGATCGCCAGTGACCACAGGTGGTCGAGCGGCAGGGGGGCCGCGAAGCGGGCAAAGTAGGACCCGTGCTGGGCGATCGTCGACCAGTTGTTGAAGTACAGGACGGCCGCGATCACCTGACGGCGGACCTCGTTTAATTGCGTCGTGTCGAACAGCGCCACCCACACGCTGACCGCCGCCAGCATCAGGAACAACGCCGGCAGCAGGCGCCGTGCCCGCCGCAGCCAGAAGTTGCCGAGGCCCAGGTCCCCGTGGGTGTGCCAGCGGCGGAGCAGCAGGTCGGTGATCAGGTAGCCCGAGAGCGTGAAGAAGACGCCCACGCCGAGCATCCCTCCGCTGGCCCCGGGGAAGTTCACGTGGTAGGCGATCACGCACAGCACAGCCAGGGCTCGGATGCCATCGAGCCCAGGGAAGTAGCGCTGATCGCGCTCGATCGGGCGTGGCACGACTAGCCGTCCCCGCTTCGCGTCGGGCCGACTAGTTCCTGGCCGACGCCCCTTCGGTCACTGCGTGAAGCGTTCAAGCCCGCTAATTGTCGTGGAAAGTCCGCGATTTTTGTCTTCCGGCCGCAAGTTGGTCCGGGATGCACCGAATGCACGTTGTTTCGATACAAGCCTCCCTGGATCCTGTCCGCGGGCGGCGGGACCGCGATCATGCGCCCGTGCACGTCCCGGAGCTCGAGAGACCTGACGGTCCACATGGACCGGGACGGCGATCTCACGTCGATCACCGTCGCCTGTCGTCTCGATTCGGCGATGAAGCGGCGATCCGACTACGCGCTGGTGCCGTTCGAGGTGATGGCCGGCACGGCGCGGCTGGAGCTGGAGTACGCCTACGACGAGCGCGAGGGCGCCAACCAGATCGATCTGGGGCTGGTCGACCCGCGCGGCGCCGAGTTCCCTGGCTTTCCGGGTTTCAGGGGCTGGAGCGGCGCTGTCAGGCACCGCGTGGTGCTCACCGAGGAGGCCGCCACGCCCGGTTACCTGCCGGGAGCGATCGAGCCCGGTCGGTGGTGGGTGCTGCTGGGGCTCTACAAGATGTCCTCCGAGGAACTTGACCTGACGCTCACGGTGCGGATGGCGCTGACGGCCGGTGAGCTCCCCGCGCCGCGCGCCCGCCGCGTCGCGGCGGGTGATGTGGTCTCCTGGCGAGCCGCGCTGGTACCGCGGCGATCTGCACAGCCACACGCACCACAGCGACGCGCCGGGCTCACTCCAGGAGCTGGTTGCGGCGGCGCGTCAGCGCGGGCTCGAGTTCCTGGCCGTCACCGACCACAACACCACCAGCCACTTCCCGTACCTGGCCGGGCACGACGAGCTCGCCCTGCTCCCCGGCGAGGAGGTGACCTCCTATCACGGCCACATGAGCGTCTGGGGCAATTCCGCGCCGCTCGACTTCCGCGTCAAGGACGCCTCCGAGCTGCGCCGGGTGATCGACGCCGCGCACGCGCAGGGGGCGATCGTCAGCGCCGCCCACCCCACGATGACCGGGGTGGAGTGGACGTTCGGCTACGAGCTGCCGCTCGACTGCTTCGAGGTTTGGCACGGCCGCGCCGGACCGCTGAACGCGGTGACGCTCGAGATGTGGGACGGGATGCTGTCGGCGGGACGCCGCGTGACTGCCGTCGGTGGCAGCGATGTGCACATCGGCAAGCCCGGCTCGCCCATCGTCGGGCAGCCCACGACCTGGATCCGAGCCCCGGGCCGGACCCCCGCCGAGCTGCTCGACGGGCTGAGGCGAGGTCGCGTCACGGTCACCACTCACGACGGGCCGTGGCTCGAGCTACGGGCCACGGACGGGTCGCGTACCTGGGAAGTGGGCGACAGCGCTCCCGGCGCTCAGCTGACCGTGCGCTGCATGGTGAACGGCGGCGCGGGCTGCAAGCTCAGGGTCATCTCCGCCCAGCAGCAGCTCGCCGACGCAGCCGTCGACGAAGACGACTTCGAGCTCGAGTTGCGGGTGGACCTGGGCCAGGAGCGACTCGTCCGCGCCGAGTTGATCGATACGGGGAACGCCTCCTGGCAGGAGGCGTTCCCCCTATTGGCGCTGACCAACCCGATTTGGTGTGCGTGAGCGTGCGGCGGACGCGCCCGCGCGCTCGGATCAGGCGCGCCGCCTGATTGAAGGCGGTCCTGCGCGGTCCAAAGCGGCCACCAGGATCAGCACGGCCCCTGCCATGCACCCCAGCGCCAGCGCTGACACGTGGCCGGCGGCGATGCCCAGCAGTCCCAGCACGCAGATCGCTGCTAGGCGCGTCGCGGGGACGGCGCGCCAGACCACTGCCTTGAAGGCGGCGTGCCCCACAAGGAACAGCGCGCTGCCGCCCAGCACCATCAACGCCGTGGCGGTGGCGGGGGCAGCGCTCGGATGGTCCAGCACCTTCTCGTCGGCCGCGGCAGTGACGATGATGCCCGCGACCATCACCGGGTGGAGCAGGTGGTAGGCGGAACGACCGAGACGCCCGGGATCGTCCGAGGCGGCTATCACCTCAGCGGCTTCGTCGGCGCTGCGGTCAAAGTAGATCCACCACAAGGCCGCCGCTCCGAGGAACGCCGCCAGGAACGCTCCAACGTGCGCTGATCCCACGTGGTCCAGCCCAGAAAGCGTGGCCCCGATGACCACCACCGACTCGCCCAAGGCGATCAGCAGGAACGCCTGGCAGCGTTCCGCGAAATGGTTTCCCTCGATCGTCCAGTCGGAGGTTCGCGAGCGACCGAGCCCGGGGGTATAGAAGCCCGCCAGCCCCCCTGTGACGTCAACCAGGACGGCCGCCAGCCAGAGGATCTCTCGGGCGTGACCGTGGGCGATCCCGCCGGCGACAGCCAGTGCCCCGCTGACCAGGCACCAGCAGAGGATCCGCTCGAAGTTCCGCTGCAGCCGGTCGCCGCGCAGGGCGAGCACGGCGAAGATGCTGCGCCCTACCTGCATCCCCGCGTAGGCGCAGCCCACCGCCAGGCCGCGAGAGCCGAATGCCTTGGGCAGCGCCGCCGAGAGCACCAGGCTGGCCATCATCAGCGCCAGCAGCAGCGTGCGGACCGGCAACCGTTGCGGGTCAAGCCAGTTGGTGACCCACGTCGTGTAAGCCCATACCAGCCAGACGATCCCGAACAGCAGCAGTGTTTGGAGCGCCCCGCCCACCGTGGTGTGCTGAAGCAAGTGATGCGAGAGTTGGGTCACCGCGAACACGTAGACCAGGTCGAAGAACAGCTCAACGTTCGTCGCCCGCTCGGCACCGGTGTGAGAGCGCAGAAGCCTCGGCGAGCGCTCGCCGTCGCGCTCGCTTCTCGCCACGGTTCGTCGCGTGAGGCTCACCGCCGGCGGAACGTTAGCCGCGCGCGAAGGCGGCGGAACGTCGCGCTCTCAGCCCGCCTTGACCCTGAAGGTCTCGAGCTTGGGGTCCGCTGGGTCGGGCAGCACCATTCCCGCCTCGAGCCCGCTGATCAGGTAGTCGACGACCTCCTGGCTGATCCGCTCGCCCGGGACCACGACCGGGATGCCCGGCGGGTAGGGCGTGATCTGCTCGGCGGCGATCCTGCCAACAACGCGCTCGCGCGGCACGTGCTCCACGGGGCCGAAGAACGCGTCGCGGGGTAGGTCAACTGTCTCGAGCTCGAGTCCGGGGGGGTCAGGGATCGCTACCGGGTGTGGCGCAGGGAGCTCCTCGGCTGCGGCGACCAGCCGCTCCAGGGCCCCCAGCAGCCGACCGATCGTCTTCTGGTCATCCGCCATCGACAGCGTGGCCAGAATCCGCCTGTGGTCGCTGAGGCCGACGTCGATCCGCTCGTGCTCGCGCAGCCAGTCGGCCCCCTGATAGCCGCTGATGCCGAGCTCGGAGACGTCCATCAGCACCTGGAGGCGGTCCATATCGTGCGAGGCCTCGGCGTGGATCAGCTCCTCCTCCATCACGCGCAGGCCCGGAAGCGCATCCGCCGCGGCACGAAGCTCGTCGGCCACAGCCAGCGCGGCACCGAGGAGCTGATGACCGCTTTCCACCATCTGGCGGCGCCAGCCGTCCAACGCCGAGTAGAGCAGCACGTTCGGGCTGGTCGTCATCAGCAGGTCGGCGCAGGCGGCGATATGCGAGGGGTCGACCAGGTCTCCCTGGACGTGGAACACGGAGCCCTGCTCGAAGCCGGCGCCCATCTTGTGGACGCTCACCACGCACACATCCGCGCCGGCGTCCATGGCCCAGGTCGGCAGCGCATCGTGGAACGGAAGGTGAGCTCCCCACGCCTCGTCGACGATCAATGGCCGGCCGCGTCGGTGGCATATTTCGGCGATCGTTTTGAGGTCGGCGCAGGTGCCGTATGGCGTGGGGCTGACGATCAGGGCCCCAGCCGCGTCGGGATAACGTTCCCACGCCTCGGCGACCTGCTGGGGTGAAGGAGGATGGGCGATGTGAAGCTCGGTGTCGTAGCGCGGGCTGATCCAGCCCGGGCGCAGCCCGGAGAAGATCAGACCGGCGACCACCGATTTGTGCGCGTCGCGTCCCAGCAGCAGGTCACCGCTGTGGCCGGCGACGGCGAGCATCGCCGACTTGACCGACAGCGAGCTGCCGCAGGTGGAGAAGAACGCGTGCTCGGCGCCGACCGCGTCGGCCATCAGCTGCTCGGCGTGCTTCAGCAACCCGCGCGAGGAGGAGCGATCGTCGAGGCCGGCGCTGGCCAGGAGATCGTCGCGGAACGGCTGATCGCCCAGCACCGCGCGGACACGAGGGTCGGCACCGCGGCCCTGCCTGTGCCCGGGCGGAGTGAAGCCGTAGCGCCCCAGCTCGTGGTACTCGCCGACGGAGTCGAGCAGCGGCGCCTGGCTGTGGTCCATCTCCCCGTAGTAGCCGGGGGAGAGCCTGGCCAAACTTTGACCGCGGCCGGCGCGCGTCAGACAGCCGGGCGGCCAAAGCGCGTAAAGCGGACATTGTCCACTGGGCCAAAGCGCGCCTGCCGAGCCCGGTGGTAGACCTCACGGCGTGACCGTCCGGCCGCTGATCGCAGTCAGCACCTCTGAGCTCCGACGCATCGAAGCGGTGCAGCTGACGCCTGAGGGCGAGCCCCCACAGCATGAGATGGCGCTCGGGCTGAAGTATCTGTACGCGCTCGAGACCGCCGGGGCGGTGCCGATGGTCGTTCCCCCGCTGGGCGAGGACTGCATCGAGCCGCTGCTCGACCAGGTGGCAGCGGTCTGCCTCTCGGGCGGTCCGGACCTCGACCCCGACAGCTACGGCGCCCGCCGGCACGCCCGCACGGGGCCCACCGAACGGCGGCTCGACACCTTTGAGCTGGCGCTGGCGCGGGCTGCGGATGCCAGGGGCATGCCGATCCTCGCAATTTGCAGAGGAATGCAGGTGCTCAACGTTGCACGCGGGGGCACGCTGCACCAACATCTGCCGGACATCGTGGACAGCCGGATCCGCCACCGTCAGCAGGAACCCGGCGCGACCGTCACGCATTGGGTGAGGGTCGAACGCACCAGCCGGGTCAGTCGGATTCTGGGTCGCCGGCGGACCAAGGTCAACTCGTTTCACCACCAGGCCGTCGACGTGCTGGGACACGGTCTGAGCATCACGGGACGCGCCGTTGACGGGACCGTGGAGAGCCTCGAGGCGACCGACCGGGAGTTTGTCGTGGGGGTGCAGTGGCACGCCGAGTGCCTGATCGACCGTCCGGCGCAGGCGGCGCTATTTGGCGCGTTCGTCGACGCCGCCCGGGAGTGTGGCGACGCCGTGGGAACGCGGGACGCTCGGCGGGCGACCGACTCCGCGCGGCGCTCCCGTCCCGCGGCCCGGCAGCCTGCCCTGGCTCGGGCGGCCTGACTTCGGGGACCTGATGCACGAGCACCCGACGGCACGATCGACGCTCCCCAAGTGGGCGGAATGGCACGCGTCTTCTGCCTACACCGTGGGGGTGGAGGAAGAGGTGATGCTCGTCGACCCGTCGGATTGCTCGCTTGCGCATCGGATCGACGATGTGCTGCCGCTCCTCTCGCACGAGCTCGCGGAGCACGTGACCGCGGAGACACACGGCTCGGCGATCGAGCTGGCGACCTCACCCCACAGCACCGCCAGGGGGGTGGCGCTCGAGGCCGTGGGCTTGCGCTCCACGCTAGCCCACGAGCTGGAGGCGCTCGGCCTGCGGGCGGCTGTCGCCGGCACGCACCCCTTCGCGGTGTGGACCGACACCCGCATCTCGAGCGGAGCCCGCTATCAGCTGATCTACGGCTCGATGCGCGAGCTGGCTCGGCGCGAGCCGACTTTCGCCCTGCACGTCCACGTCGGCGTCGGCGAGCCCGAGGCGGCAATCGAGCTGTACAACCGTCTGCGAGCGCACGCTCCGCTGCTGCTGGCGTTGTCTGCCAACTCGCCGTTCTGGCAAGGACGCGACACCGGCCTGGCCTCGGCCCGCACGCCCTTGTTCCAGGCCTTCCCGCGCGTGGGGATCCCGCGTGCGTTCTCCTCCTATGGCGATTACGCGGAGACGGTCGACCAGTTGCTGCGCTGCGAGGCGTTTCCCGAGCCGACGTTCCTGTGGTGGGACGTGCGGCCGCAGCCACGGCTGGGGACCGTTGAGGTGCGGATCATGGACGCCCAGAGCACGGTCGCCGAGACGGGCGCGCTGGCGGCCCTGGTCCAGGCGATCGCCCACCTGGAGCTGGAGGAGGGATTTGCGTCAGAACAGCTGCTCGGCGCCGTCGAGCTGCTCGACGAGAATCGCTTCCTGGCGGTGCGCGACGGCATGGACGCCGAGCTGCTCGACCCTCTGCGCCAAAGGCGCATACCGGCCCGACGGCTGCTCTCAGAGCTGATTGAGGCCGCGCGCGACCACGCCGCCGACCTCGGTTGCGAGGACGCGCTCGACTGGCTCGACGGGCCCATGCACGAGACCGGCGCTGGGCGCCAGCGCCGGCTGGCGGGCCGGGGCCAGCTGGCGGGCCACGACCAGCGCTTCGAGCCGCTCGTGGAAGCGCTGGTCGACGCGTTCGCGCCGTGGGTGTAGCGACCAGGCGCTGGCGGACGCGTTCGCGCCGCCCGACTTAGCGATAGACCGCTCGCGGACGTGTTCGCGCCCGCCCGACTTAGCGACCGCTGGCGGACATGTTTCGCCGCCCCACTTAGCGACGATTCGCACACGTCCGCCCATGTTGCAAAGCTGACGCATGCGTCACCTCTTGGTGCTCGACGGGTAATTAAGCACCAGATCAATTGAACGCCCGTGTTCATTAGACGTTCGAACACCGGAAGGAGCACGATGGAATTAGCCTCGGCGCAGCAGGAGACCGCAGACTCAGGTCAGGAAGCCACGAACGGCACACCGGCGCATCCGGGCTTCTCCCTTGAGCTGACAGACGACCAGAAGGACATCCGCGACTGGGTACACGGCTTCGCCGAGCAGACCGTGCGGCCGGCGGCCGCGGAGTGGGACGAGCGCGAGGAGACGCCGTGGCCGGTGATCGAGGAAGCGGCCAAAATCGGCCTCTACAGCCTCGAGGGCCTGGCGCAATTCTGGTTTGACCAGAGCGGAATCATGTTCCCGCTCGTCAACGAGGAGCTGTTCTGGGGGGACGCCGGCATCGGCATGTCGATCATGGGCACGACGCTGGCCGTGGCGGCGATCCAGGCCAACGGCACGCCCGAGCAGTGGGGCGAGTGGCTGCCGCTCTGCTTCGGCACCGAGAGCGAGCCCAAGGTGGCCGCCTTCTGTGTCTCCGAGCCTGACGCCGGCTCCGACGTCTCCTCGCTCCGGACACGGGCCAAGTACGACGAGGCTACTGACGAGTGGGTACTGAACGGCCAGAAGGCGTGGGCCACCAACGGGGGCATCGGCAACGTGCACGTGGTCGTGGCGCAGGTCGACCCCGAGTTGAAGGCCCGCGGCCACGCCTCGTTCGTGATCCCGCCCGGCACCAAGGGCTTGGAGATGGGGACCAAGGTCAAGAAGCACGGACTGCGGGCCTCGCACACCGCCGACGTGTTCCTCGACGACGTGCGGATCCCGGGCTCGTGCCTGTTGGGCGGCAAGGAGAAGCTCGAGGAGCGCCTCGCGCGGGCGCGGGAAGGAAGGAGCTCGCGCGGGCAGGCGGCGATGCGGACGTTCGAGATCAGCCGCCCCACGGTCGGCGCCCAGGCACTGGGCATCGCCCGCGCGGCGTACGAGTACGCGCTCGACTACGCCAAGGAGCGCTCACAGTTCGGCCGCCCGATCATCGAGAACCAGGCGATCGCCTTCATGCTGGCCGACATGAAGCTCGAGATCGACGCTGCCCGGCTGCTGGTGTGGCGCGCGGCGTGGATGGGGCGCAACGGCCACGACTTCAACAACGCCGAGGGCTCGATGAGCAAGCTCAAGGCGGGCGAGGTCGCGGTGTGGGCCACCGAGCGGGCGATCCAGATTCTGGGCGGCAACGGCTACACGCGCGAGTTCCCGGTCGAGCGGATGCACCGCGACGCCAAGATCTACACGATCTTCGAGGGCACGTCCGAGATTCAGCGGCTCGTGATTTCCCGGGCCATCTCCGGCATGCAGATCCGTTGAGGCCGAAACGACGATGTCAAGCACGACAGACACTCCGCGAGCACTGCGTGAGCTGACCGAGCGCTACGACCCCGACCAGTTCGAGGTGGGGCGGAGGCGGGCGCGGATCCGGCTGAGGGGCGCCGGCCCCAAGGCCTACGACGTACTGCTCGACGGCGAC
Source organism: uncultured Actinomycetes bacterium (assembly GCA_963822735.1). Classification (GTDB taxonomy): domain Bacteria; phylum Actinomycetota; class Thermoleophilia; order Solirubrobacterales; family Solirubrobacteraceae; genus Palsa-465. Next base: position 496,374 of record CAWGIU010000001.1, on the reverse strand, counting down.
GGGCGCGCCAAGCTGGAGAGCGCCAACGGCGCCCGGCCCGACGCGGTGCTTGACGCCGACGAGCAGACCTGGGAGACGATCGCCTCGGACCTCCGCGGGGGCATGGATGCCTATCGCCGCGGGCGGCTCAAGATCCGGCACGACCTCCACCTCGGCGTGGGCTTCCTGGCTGCCACCGCGTCGTCTGAGACGGGCGCGCTGCGGATCCGCTCGGTGCGCACCGCGTGCGGATCGATCTCGATCTCGGAGGCCGGCGACGGCCCGCCGGTACTGATGGTCCACGGGCTGGGGGCGACCAAGGTCTCCTTCCTGCCGACGCTGGCCGCGCTCGCACCCCAGGGGTTCCGGGCGATCGCCGCCGACCTGCCGGGCTTCGGCGACTCCCACAAACCGATCATGGCGCGCTACGACGCCGCGTTCTTCGCCGAGGAGATGGTCGCGCTGCTCGACGCGCTCGACATCGAGCGGGCGCACGTCATCGGCAACAGCATGGGCGGCCGTGTGGCGATCGAGATCGGGCTTCTGGCGCCCGAGCGTGTGCAGTGCCTGGCGCTGCTGGCCCCGTCGCTGGCCTGGCTGCGCGACCGGCCGTGGGCCCCGTACCTGAAGATGGTCGCCCCCCAGCTGGGGCTGATCCAGCCCGCCCCCCGCTTCGTCGTCGAGCAGATCGTCCGCAACGTGGTCCCCGGCTCGGACGAGGAGTGGACAGCCGCCGGGATCGACGAGTTCCTGCGCTCCTATCTCACGCCCCGGGGGCGCGCCGCGTTCTACGCCGCCGCGCGCAACATCTATCTCGAGGAGCCCCATGGCCCCACCGGCTTCTGGACGCGACTTCCGGGGCTTCAGCCGCACAGCCTGTTCGTCTGGGGTCGCAAGGACCCGCTGGTGCCGATCGGCTTCGAGCACCACGTGCGCGATGCGCTGCCCCAGTCCAAGCACCTGGAGCTGATGTGCGGTCACGTGCCGCAGCTCGAGCGCCCCAAGGAGACGCACGCCGCGATCGAGCGCTTCCTGAGCAACGGGCGTTAGCTCCGGCCCCGCGCGGGTATCCGGCTACGTGAATGCTTGAGCTCTACCAAGCCGAGTGGTGCCCGCACTCCTCGAAGGTCAGGGAGCGCATGACCGAGCTCGGCATCTCATACATCGCGCGCCAGGTGCCGGCCGAGCGCGTCGACCGCGAAGAGCTTCGCCGCAAGGCGGGCACCGACGAGATTCCGACGCTGCTGCTCGAGGACGGCGCCGTGATCTCCGACGAGGATCACATCATCGCCTGGCTCGAGGAGCACCACTCAGAGCGCGCCGATGCCGAGCGCCACCAGGAGCGCGCGGAGGAGCACTTGTAGAGCGTCGGGGGGGCGGGGCGCGCCGGGCCCGTCGTTTTCCGCCGACCCTTTGTGCTTCGGACGGGGGTGGGCGGATAAGCGACACCACGCGTCGCTTATCCGCCCAGCCTCAATGGGGCCGGCGGAAATCGCTCGCTCGCGGCTCGCCGCCTCGACCTCAGCCTAGTAGCTGGTCCAACCAGCTGCTAGGCTCTCGGCTACAGGCCCGATGCTCCACCCTGTCGAACCGCGCTCCCTCCCCGACGATGTCTTCGGCCAGTTGCTGGGCGAGATCGTGAGCGGCCGCTACGCGCCGGGGGACGCGCTGCCCTCCGAGCGCGCGCTCACCGCGCTGCTCGAGGTCAATCGGCACGTGGTGCGTGAGGCGCTCAAGCGACTGGAGCAGATCGGGTTGATCAAGACCGCGCAGGGCGGCCGGACCCGGGTCCTGGACTTCCGCCGCACGGCGGGCCTCGATCTCCTGGCGGTGATCGCCGAGCACGCGCAGGCGCTGGAGGGAATGCTCGAGGCCGCGCTGCAGATGCGAGCAGGCATCGGGCTCGATGTCGCCCGCCTCGCGGCGGAAAATGCGTCGCCCGGGATCCGCAGGGAGCTGCCATTGCTCGCCGATGAGCTGGCGTCGATCGGCCGGGGGCCAGAGTTGCTGCCGTTAGACCAGCGCTTCTGGCGGCTGGTGCTCGAAGGGGCCGACAACCTCGCCTACCAGCTGGCCTTCAACAGCCTGATCCGCTCGGTCAACGCCACGCCCGAGCTCAGCCTGCGGTGGCTCGAGCACGAGCTCGAGGGCTCGGACTACCGCCGCCCGATTGCCCGGGCGATCGCCGCACGCGATCCCCGAGCAGCGGTCGAGGCCACGCGCGAGGCGCTGGCGCCGACGCCGAGCAGTGGCTGCCGTCCGAGGGAGCGACCTCGAAGCGGGCCGCTTCATGAGCCCCGAGCGTGTCCCTGCCGGCTACAACGCCGCTCTGACCGCCGACCGCAACGACCTGCGCACGGTGCGCGCCTGCTGGCGCGAGTTCATGAACCGCTTCTCGCCGCGCGCCATCGTGACGGCAACGGCGATCGCGCTCGCCGGCCGCATCGCCGTCGGCCGCTGGTCGTGGCGCGACGCGCTCGTGCCGGTCGCTGTGATCGCGATGCAGCCGTTCGTGGAGTGGGTGATCCACCGCTATCTGCTGCACCTGCCGCCGTTCAAGTTGTTCGGCCGGCGTCTTGAGCTCTACGGCTCGATCCAGCACCGCATCCACCACCGCGACCCGGCAGACCTGGACCGGGTCTTGCTGAAGCCGATGGAGGTGGTGAGCTTCACGGCTCAGATTCCGGTGGTGGCCGCGGGCATCGTCTGGGTGTTCGTCGCGCTCTCCGGCGGGCACTTCCTGCCGCTGTGGCTGACCGCGGTGGTCTTGAGCTACCTGGGGCTGTTCCGTTACGAGTGGTCTCACTTCCTGATCCACACCCCGTATGTCCCCAAGACGCGCTGGTACCGCGCGATCTGGCGCAACCATCGCCTGCACCACTACAAGCACGAGGGCTACTGGCTGGGCATCACCTCCAAGCTCGGCGACCGCGTGTTGGGCACCGACCCCGACCAGCGGACGGTGCCGAAGTCGCCGACGGCCCGGACGCTGGGCCAGCCAGTCGAGTAAGAGCTGGCGCTCACCTAACCCGTCCGGCTGAGCTCCTTGTCGCGCAGCTCGCGGCGCAGGATCTTGCCGCTCGCGGTCTTCGGCAGCTCGTCCAGGAACTCGATCTCGCGGGGGTACTTGTAGGCCGCCACCCGCTCCTTGCAGTAGGCGATCAGCGCCTGCTCATCGACCGACTCCCCGGGCTTCAGGCTGACGAACGCCTTGACGTGCTCGCCCCGGTACTCGTCCGGGACGCCGACCACGGCCACCTCGCGTACTGCGTCGTTGCCGTACAGCACGTCCTCCACGTCGCGGGGCCAGACCTTGTAGCCGGAGACGTTGATCTGGTCCTTCTTGCGGTCAACGAGGAAGAACCAACCGTTCTCGTCCATGAAGCCCACATCGCCGGTGTGCAACGCGCCGCCGGGAATCGAGCGCTCGCTCTCCTCGGGCTTCTCCCAATAGCCCGAGACGACCTGCGGACCGGAGGTGACGAACTCGCCGATCTCCCCGGGAGGGAGCTCGCCTCCCTCGTCGTCGACGACCCGGACCACGGTGTCGAAGATGGGAACTCCGACTGACAGCGCTCCCGAGTCCTCATCGACGGGGGCCCGCGTCCCGATTGGGACGCAGTGCGACGGCGAGGTGGTCTCGGTGAGCCCGTAGATGTTGTGGATGTAGGTGCCGAACTTCTGCTCGTAGGCCTCCGTCGTAGCTGGAGCGATAGGTGCGCCGCCGCTGACGATCTTGTGGAACTTCGACAGGTCGTGCTCCTCGGCGCTGGAGGCGTTCGTCAGCGCGATGAACACGGTGATCGAGGCCACCGTGAAGGTCGCCTCGTAGCGCTCGATCAGCTCCAGCGCGGTGTCCGGGTCGAAGCGATAGCTCATCACGATCGGCATCCCCACCAGCAGCCCCGCGGCCACGTGACCGATCAGGCCGGTGATGTGGAAGAACGGCGCCACCCCGAACACCACGTCGTCGTCGGTCAGCCCGATCCAGTCGCGGTAGGCCTGGGCGTTGAAGACCACGTTGCGGTGGCTGTTCATCGCGCCCTTCGACGGTCCGGTGGTGCCGGAGGTGTACGTGAGCACGGCGATGTCGTCCGGCCCCAGCTCCGAGCCGGCGCCGGAACCTGCGTCCCCGCCCGAGCCACGCTTCACCAGCTCTACCAGGTCGAGCGTCGCCTCATCCCGCATCCGCTGCGAGCCCTCCAGAAGCGGGGGAACCTCCGCGAGGTAGTCGAGCTCCGATGTAGTGATGACCGTGCGCACGTCGGTCTCGGGGATCACTTCGCGGGCCACCTCGTGCCAAAGCGACTCGTGCGTGACGAGCGCCGTGGCTCCCGAGTCCTGAAGCTGGTCCCTCAGCTCCTTGTGCTTGAGCATCGGGCTGACGGACACCATGATCCCGCCGGCTTTCCAGGTGGCGAGCATCGCGATCGGGAACTGGGGGGTGTTCTGCAGATAGACGGCCAGCCGCTGTCCGGGCTCAAACCCCTCTCCGCGGAGGGCAACAGCGAGCGCGTCCGAGGCTTCATCGAGCTCCCGATAGCTGAGCGCCGAATCGAAGTACTGGATCGCCGTCTTGTCGGGGACGCGGGCCGCGGTATGCCTGAACGCGGCCAGCATGCTCTCGTGCTCCGGCTCTATGTGATGCGGGATCCCGGGCGCGTAGAGCGCCAGCCAGGGCCGCTCGTCATAGACGCTCATCGCCCGCCCCCTAGTCGTAGTACTCGGGCGAGTGCTTGAACTTCGGCCAGGCGTCGGGGTCGTGACCGGTGACGACCGTGGCGTTAGAGCGCTCGGCCAGCCGCCTCAGCTTCTTCACCGAGCGGACGGCGTCGACCGCGGAGGCCAAGAAGCCTGGGAGCGCCTTCTCCTCCCAGTGGTCCGTCGTGTACGCGGCGTCCACGGTCAACAGCACCGTCCCCGAGTTCGGGAGCGTGACTTCGAACGACTGGTGTCCCGGCGCGTGGCCCGGGCTCTGCCAGCAGCGAATCGTGCCGTCGTCGAACACGTCATAGCCGTCCTCGGTGCCTTCGAGCAGGGCCCAGGGCACGCCGGGCTTGTTGAAGTCCTTCTGGATGTAGCCGCCAGCCGCGAACCAGTCAGGGTTGAACGCGTAGTCGTACTCGTCGCGGGTGGCGATCACCTTGGCGTTCGGGAACTGGTCGATGGCTCCGAGCGCCCCGGTGTGGTCGAGGTGCAGGTGAGACTGCAGGACGTAGACCACGTCGGCGGGATCAAAGCCCGCGGCCTTCATTGCCGGGACGCACGCCTGCTCCTCGGTCATCTCCGGCCAGTAGATGTCACAGATCTCGCCCCAATGCCCGCGCGCGTCTGTGGCGCATTCGGCGGCATTGCCACCATCGATGACCACCAGGCCGCGCGGGTGCTCGACCAGATACCAGGGAACTGGGACCTCATACTCCTCCCCGATTCCCTGGTTCATCTTGATGTTCTCCAGGTGGCACTTCAGCGTGCCGCACTCGAACATGTGCAGCCTCACGCCCTCGGGGACGCTCGCTTGGCGGCCGTTGTGCGTCTGCGTTTGGGTGGTGCTCATGTCTCCAACTCTCCTCGTAAATTGCTTCGCTACCAGTTGGTCATTGACGCCGTGATGATGTGCCTTAGGTCGTCCCCGCTCACCTCCTTCGGGGCGACAGCGAGCAGGCGCTTCTGCTTCAGCGCCCCATCCACCAGCTCCGGGATGTCGTCCTCGCTGTAGCCGAGCTCGGCCACGCCGCGCGGCGCCTCGACGTCCTGCATCAGCTGCCGCAGGATTTCCGGCAGCGTGTCCGGCCCCGGGTCGGAGATCGGCTCGCCCGCCAGCAGCTCCGCCACCTCGTGATGGCGCTCCGGCATCGCGTCGTAGGTGAAGCGGAACGCGGCCGGGGCGGTGACGATCACCGAGTGGCCGTGGGGGATGAATGGGTGGTCGTCGGGATAGCCCTTCGGCTGGTACTCGTGCTTCAGCCCAGCGATTGGATACGCGCAGGAATGGGGGATGTGGACGCCCGCAGAGCCGAAGCCCACACCGGCCATCGTGGCCCCAAGCATCATGAAGCCGCGGGCCTCGACGTCGTTGCCGTCTGCCACCGCCCGCCGCAGGTAGCGCCCCCCGAACTCGAGCGCCTTGGCCGACCACACGTCGGCGATGGGGTTGGAGCCCTGATACGGCGGGCGCTCATCGGGGCCGTCGGGCGCCGGTCGCGTGTCAAATGGCTTTGAGAGAAACGATTCCGCCGCGTGACAGACGACGTCGAGTCCGGTGGATGAGGTGACCTCCGCGGGCAGCGAACGCGTCAGCTCAGGATCGACAAGGGCCTGGGTGGCGCGCAGGTAGCGGTGCGAGATGCCGGTCTTGACCTTCATCTCGGGGATGTCGAGCACGGCCACGGTGGTGGCCTCCGAGCCGGTCCCCGAGGTGGTGGGAATCGCCAGGTGCGGCTTGATCGGCGACGGCGGCTTCTTGCCTTCCCCGACGGGCGGGTTGACGTAGTCCATCACCGGCGCCGGGTGGGTGGAGACGAGGTTGGCCACCTTGGCGGTGTCCATGCTGGAGCCGCCGCCCACGGACACGAAGCCGTCGACCTCGTGCTCGAGCGCGAAATCCGCGGCGTTCTGGAAGCTGTCGATCGTCGGCTCGACGCGGGCCCGGTCGTAGACGACGACCTCGATTCCCTCGTCCTCGATCAGGCCCTTGATCCGCTCGGGGTGCCCGAGCGCGGCCACGCCCGGGTCGGTGACCAGCATCGCCCGCTTGACGCCCAGGCGTTTCAACTCCCAGCCCGCGTCGTCCGAGGCGCCCGCGCCGTACTTAACCGGCGTGGCCTCCATCGTAAAGATCGTCTCGTGGCCAGAAGCCATCTCTCACCTCCTGTGTTGACCCGCTCCCTGCTGGTTAGCTTTCCCTCAGTGGACGCACTGAAACGGGCTCTCGATGACGTAGTTGGCTCCCGGAACGTGCTTGACGATCCGGAGCTCAAGGAGCCTTACGAGCGCGACTACACGGGGCGCTATCACGGTCGTGCACGGCTCGTGGTGAGACCGGGCGAGACCGCCGAGCTTCAAGGCGTGATGGCCGCCTGCGCCGAGCACGGAGCCGCCGTCGTCCCCCAGGGCGGCAATACCGGGCTGGTGGGGGCGAGCGTTCCCCGCGACCAAGAGGTACTGATCTCGACCACCCGCCTCGACAAGCTCGGTGAGGTCGACGAGGCCACGGGTCAGGTCACGGTCGGCGCCGGCGCCACCCTGGCCGCGCTCCAGCGAGCGGCACGCGAAGCGGACGAGGACGCGGGGCTCGACTTCGCCGCGCGGGACTCCTGCACGGTCGGCGGCGTCGTGGCCTGCGACGCCGGGGGCGCACGGGCGCTGCGCCACGGAACGGGGCGAAGCCACGTAGCGGGGCTTGAGGCGGTGCTGGCCGACGGCTCGGTCGTGGCCCGGATGGCCGGGTTGACCAAGGACAACGCCGGCTATGACCTGCCCGCTCTGTTGGTCGGCTCGGAGGGGACGCTGGGGATCATCAGCGCCGTGCGCTGGAAGCTCACTCCGCTTCTGCGTGCGCGCGTGGCGATGCTCGTGCCGCTGTCCACGGCCGCTGAGGCCGCCCGGCTACTGGCCTCGCTGCGGTCCCACGCGCCGTCGCTCGAGAGCTGCGACTTCTTTCTCGACGACGGACTCGAGCTGGTGCTCTCCCACCAGCACCGGGAGTCGCCGCTGCGCACGCGCGCGCCGCTCTACGTGCTGGCTGAGTGCGCGGCCCAGACCGACACCACCGAAGAGCTGGCCGAGGCACTCGAACGGGCTGGCATCGAGGACGCCTTCGTAGCCGACGACACCACCAGCCGCGAGAGCCTTTGGGCGCTGCGAGAGGGCCACACCGACGCCATCAACGCCGCCGGCGTGCCGCACAAGATGGACGTGGGCGTGCCGCTCGAACAGCTCGACGGCTTCCTGGAGCAGGTGCCCGAGCTCGTGCGCAAGGCGGGCGGCGAGCGGGTCATCCTGTTCGGCCACCTGGGCGACGGCAATGTTCACGTCAACGTGCTGGGCGCCGACACCGAAGACGCCGGCGTTGACGACGCGGTGCTCGAGCTGACCCTCTCACTGGGTGGAACGATCAGCGCCGAGCACGGGGTGGGAGTGGCCAAGGCCGGTTGGCTAGAGCGCGCGCTGGGCGAGGCCGAGCTTCAGGCCATGCGGGCGATCAAGCGGGCGCTCGATCCCGACAACCTTCTCAATCCCGGCGCGGTACTGCCCCTAAGCTCACCCGCAGTCGGCGCGAAATAGTCCCGGAGCAGATAATCTAGCCCTCAACAACCGCTGCTAAGATTGCCAGCAAATGAGCGTAATTACGACCCCCGAGAGCGCTAAGGCCGAGGTCTGTCCAGCCTGTCTGAGCGAGAACCTCGGGTGGCTTCTGAAGCAGGCGCACTACGCGCTGGCCAGTGAGTTGGGAGCTGCGTTCGAACCGCTCGGCATTGCCCCCCGCGGCCACGCGCTCCTCGCGGCGGCGATGACCGGGGCCCTGACCCAGAAGGAACTGGGGGAGATGGTGGGGCTCGACAAGACGACGATGGTGGTCACGCTCGACGAACTGGAGGCCGCGGGGCTGGCGCGTCGGGTCTCCTCGCCCCACGACCGCCGCGCGCGGGTCGTGGAGGTCACGGAGGACGGCGCGCGCAAGGTGGCGGAGGCCGACCAGGTGGCCAAGAGCGTTCAGTCCAAGGTGCTGACCTCGCTCGGTCCCGTCAGCGGAGCGGCGCTGCTCGACGGGCTCTGCGAGCTGGTGCGCAGCCGGCTGGCGGAACCTGTCGCCTGCAAGGGCGTCCGCCGCCGCGAGCCACGCTCGTAGACGCGTAGGCCGGGCAGCTCATTCGGCGCGGACGCGGGCGCCGCTGGCCCGCCGGGCGTAGACCGGGACCGAGGCGCGCGAGTGGGTCGCGGCCGGCCGAGGACCTGTTCAAAATGCCCAAACCGGCGTCCGCCAGGCGGCGTTGGCACGTAATGCATGCTCAGCATGCTGAAACGCCCATTCACGGGTCCGGGGCGCCACGTTGGCACGTTGAGCAGGTCGATCGGCCGGGTGGAGTGGTCGATGGCGATCGGCGCCCGAGCGCCCGTCGCCGCGCGGGCCGGGCGCCCCGGCGAGGGCCCGAGCGCAGCGCCCTCTCCCGCCCGCTCCGCATATATATACGCAGACTCAGGATCATCTCTAAATCAACGATGATCTCAAACGGAACGATTTGATACAGTTCCTTCTCGAACCGGATCGAATGGGAGAAGGCCTATGACCGACACACTTACGCCCCAGACATCGAGGAGCCGCTGGATCGCGCTGATCGTGCTGTGCGCCGGGATGCTGATGATCATCCTCGACTCGACAGTGGTGAATGTTGCGCTGCCGTCAATCCAGCGCGACCTTCATTTCTCGCAGGCCAACCTGGCCTGGGTGGTCAACGCCTACCTGATCACGTTCGGCGGCCTGCTGCTGCTGGCCGGCCGGCTCGGCGACCTGGTGGGCCGCAAGCGCATGTTCATGGTGGGGCTGACGCTGTTCACGCTGGCCTCGCTGGCCTGCGGGCTCTCGCAGAGCCAGGGCCTCCTGATCGCGGCGCGCTTCATCCAGGGAATCGGCGGGGCGCTGACCTCGGCCGTGATCCTGGGGATGGTGGTGACGATGTTCCCCGAGCCCAAGGAGCAGGGCAAGGCGATCGGCGTCTACGCATTCGTGGCCTCGGCCGGCGCCTCGCTCGGGCTGCTGCTGGGTGGCGTCGTCACGCAGGCCATCAACTGGCACTGGATCTTCTTCATCAACCTGCCGATCGGCGTGGTCACGGCGATCCTGGCCGCGCGGCTCGTCAGCAGTGACGGTGAGGTCCCCGGCCTCAACCGCGGCATTGACATCGCGGGCGCCGGGCTCGTGACCAGCGCGCTGATGCTGGCTGTCTACACGATCGTTGAGGCCTCCAGCTACGGCTGGGGCTCGGCCCACACGCTGGGATTCGGAGCCGTGGCCGTGGCGCTGCTGGCGGGGTTCGTGGTCCGCGAGGCGCTGGCCTCGGAGCCGCTGATGCCGCTGCGCATGTTCCGCTCACGCAACGTGGCCGGCGCGAACGTCGTGCAGCTGCTGATGGTCGCCGGGCTGTTCGGCATGTTCTTCCTGGGTGTGCTGTTCATGCAGCACGTGCTGGGCTACAGCTCGATCGGTACCGGCGTTGCGTTTTTGCCGGTGAGCCTGGGCATCGGCGTTTTGTCGCTCGGCTTCTCGGCGCGGCTCAACATGCGCTTTGGCCCCAAGCAGACGCTGCTGGTGGGCGTGGCGCTGGCGGTCGCCGGGCTGGCCTGGATCGCCCGCGTGCCCGTGGCCGCGTCCTACGGATCGGATCTGCTGCCGGCCATGCTGCTGCTGGGCGTCGGCGCCGGGCTGGCGTTCCCCTCGCTGATGACGCTCGCGATGTCGGGCGCCAGGCCGGAAGAGGCGGGGCTGGCGTCGGGCCTCGTCAACACGACCATGCAGGTCGGGGGCGCACTGGGACTGGCGGTGCTGGCGACCCTGTCCAGCACCAGAAGCTCACATCTCCTGGCGAGCCACGTTTCCACCAACATCGCTCTGACCAGCGGCTACCACCTGGCCTGGGTGGTGTCGGCCAGCGTCGCCGGCGCGGGGCTGATCGTCGCGCTCCTGGTGCTGGAGGCACTACGGCCCAGCCCGACCATCGCGGAGGAGACGGTGGTCGCCGAACCCGCTTACACGGAGGCGGTGTGACCGGCACCGTCTTCGCAATCCCTTACACGGAGGCTGTTTGATGAGTACGGAATGGGTAGTGGACAACTGGTTGAACGAGCTCGCGCTGGCGCCGCGCCACCAGGCGCGCCGGCGGCGCGGAAATTCACGTGTGCCCGCGTATCCCCGCACTGCGAATGGGGTACGTCGGGGAGGCACAACGTTCGACAAACGTCGAACAAGTGCTACAATTACAAAACAATTGGAAGTACCAACTATTGATATCGAAACTCGGAGATCATCCTGAGCAAGTTTGAGAGCGGCCGTCACGGGCCCGGGCCTCGGGCTCGTGGGGACCAGCACCAGAAAAGTCAAGAGGGGCGGTCTGGTCGGACGAGAACACGGCCGACGGCCACCGTCAATCGGCGTCAGCGCCGTCGTGCCTCCGAGCCGGCGGAGCGTGCGGCCGCGCGCGAGTACGAGGGCGGCGTACGCGAATCGCTGGAGCTGTTCTTCCAGCAGGCGCGCGTTCACCCGCTGCTCACGGCCGCCGAGGAGGTCGAGCTCGCCAAGCGGATCGAGCGCGGCGACCTCGAGGCCAAGGAGCGGATGATCAACTCCAACCTGCGCCTCGTCGTCTCGCAGGCCCGCCGTTACCAGGGCCTGGGCCTGCCGATGGAGGACCTGGTCCAGGAGGGCATGCTGGGCCTGATCCGCGCGGTCGAGAAGTTCGACTGGCGGCGCGGGTTCAAGTTCTCGACCTATGGGACGTTGTGGATCCGACAGGCGATTCAGCGCGGGCTGCAGAACACGGGCCGCACGATTCGCATCCCGGTCCACGTGGCCCAGCGGCAGACCAAGCTGCGCAAGCTGGAGGCCGACCTGCAGACGCGCTTGTCTCGCGAGCCGACCGACGAGGAGCTGACCGAAGTGTCAGATTTCCCGATCGAGGAGGTGCGCGAGCTGCGCGAGCTGAGTCGCAGTCTGACCAGCCTCGACCAGGGCGTCGACGACGAGGGCGAGACCCCGCTCGGCGATCTGCTGGCGTCGGACAAGCCGGAGCCCATGGAGGAGGTCGTGGACGCCGAGATGGGCCGGCAGCTCAACGACGTGGTCGAGCAGTTGCCCGAGTCCGAGCGCAACGTGATCCGCCTGCGCTTCGGGCTGGCGGGCGAGGAGCCACGGACGCTGGGACAGGCGGGCAAGGAGCTCGGCATCTCGGCCGAGCGCGCCCGGCAGCTCGAGGAGCAGGGCCTCCGCCGGCTGGCTCGTAGGCCCGAGCTGGCAGCGCTGCGCGAAGCGGCATAAGGAATTAATCAGGGCGGCCCCCCGCAGGGGCCGCCCTTTTTTTATGTGCGGTCCGACAGGTCTCGGAGCACGCGCCGGGCCTCGGCGCCCAGCTCGCGGATGATCTCGCCCGCCGGGCGCTCCACAGTCAGCTCGTGCGCCTGGCCCGCCCACAGGTTGAAGCCGCCGGCGTCCCCGCTGCGGCGAGCCGCGGCGCGCAGCGGGCTGGTGGCGTGGTGGATCTCGGGATAGGCGGACGGAGCCTCGTCGTCATGAGCCTCCATGAAGCGGTTGACGATGCCACGCGCCGTGCGACCGCTGAAGGCCCGTGTCAGTCGCGTCGGCGTGGGACGCGCCAGGAGCTCACGCTGGGCCTGGGCGGTGCCGGCCTCGGGCGCCAGCATCAGCGCGGTCCCGACCTGCGCCGCCGAGGCACCCGCGCACAAAACGGCGGCTACCGCCGCGCCGTCGGCGATGCCCCCCGTGGCGATCAGGGGCAGCTGCACGCGCCGGGCCACGACCCGCAGGAGCGCCAGCAGTCCCCAGCTCTGGCCGGGGTCGTCGCTGAAGCCGCCGCGGTGGCCGCCCGCCTCCGTGCCCTGGACGACGAGGGCATCGGCGCCGGCGTCGGCTGCCTGCTGCGCCTCCTGGGGCGTGCCGACCGTGACCCAGACGGCGATCCCGTCCTGGCGCAGGCGGGCCACGAGCGCGGCCTCGGGGCAACCGAACGTGAACGACGCCACGGCCGGACGCTCTGCATGGAGCAGCTCGAGCTTCTGCTGCCAACCATCGTCGTCGTAGCGAGGCTCGCCCACATCGGCACCCTGGCGCTCGGCTTCGGGCGCGAGGCGCTCGAGGTACGCGCGCAAACCCGCGGCGTCGGCCCGGGGGCCGGGCACGAATACGTTGACGCCGAATGGAGCGCCCTGGACCGCGGCTCGGACGGCGGCGATCTCCTCGCGCACGGCGTCGGCGCGCTTGTAGCCTGCGGCCAGAAAGCCGAGCCCGCCGGCCAAGCAGACGGCGATCGCCAGCTCGGGCGTGGAGGGGCCGCCGGCCAACGGTGCCTGCACGATCGGTTCCCTCAGGTCGCGTGGGAGGAGCACGGCCGCTAAGTTTCCCGGACGGTGAAGGCTGTTGTGTTCGATCAACTGGGCGGGCCCGAGGTCATGGAGTACAAGGAGCTCGACGACCCCGCGCCCGGCGACGGCCAGGTGCTGGTCGATGTCGAGGTGGCCGGCGTAAACCACCGCGACGTATATGAGCGCCGCCAGGACGGTTACGGGGCTTCCCCGCCCGCGGTGCTCGGCATCGAGGGTGCGGGGCGGATCGCCGACAGCGGCGAGCGCGTGGTTTGGAACGCGGTGCCCGGGAGCTACGCCACGCGCGTGGCCGCCGACCGGGGGCGGCTCGTGCCGATGCCCGAGGGCGTCTCGTTCGAGAACGCGGCGGCGGCGATGCTGCAGGGCATGACCGCGCACTTCCTGGCGTTCGACTCCTATCCCATCGAGTCCGGCGACTGGGTCGTGGTCCACGCCGCGGCAAGCGGCGTGGGGCTGCTGCTGGTGCAGATGGCCAAGCTGCGCGGCGGGCGCGTCATCGCCACCACCTCCAGCGAGGAGAAGGCGGCCCTGGCGCGCGAGGCCGGCGCCGACGAGGTGATCGGCTACGAGGGCTTTGCCCAGCGGGTCAAGGAGATCTCGGGCGGTGACGGTGCCGCCGCCGTCTACGACGGAGTGGGCAAGGCGACCTTCTACGAGGGTTTCAAGGCGCTACGGCCGACGGGCCGGATGATCCTGTACGGCAACGCCAGCGGGCAGCCCGACCCGCTCGAGGTGGCCTCGCTCGCGCCCGCCGGCTCGCTCTACGTCCAGCGGCCGACGCTCGCCACCTACACCCGCACGCCCGAGCTGCTGAAGGACCGCGCCACGCGGCTGTTCGAGCTGCTGGCCGAGGGCAAGCTAAAGCTGAGGATCGGCGGCCGTTACCCGCTGAGCGAGGCCCGCCAGGCGCACGAGGACATGGAGGGCCGTCGAATCACGGGCAAACTGCTGTTGATCGCGGAGTAGCGCGAGCGTGACCGACGTCGAGAGCCACCAGTTCGAGGACGACGGCGCGTTTCCCAACTCGCGGCTGCCCGTGCTCGTCTACCACGACGTGGACGGCGCCCGCGATCCCAGCAGCTGCGAGGCGCTGTTCGCGAACAACGGCTGGCTCGGAGCCTGGCGCGACGGGATCTTCTCCTATCACCACTTCCACTCCACCGCGCACGAGGTGCTGGGCATCGCCTCGGGCTCGGCCTCCGTCGTCCTCGGCGGCCCGTCGGTGGGGCGCGAGATGGATGTCGCGGCCGGCGACGTGCTCGTGCTGCCGGCGGGAACGGGCCACTTCAACGCGGGCTCGAGCGCGGACTTTCTCGTGGTCGGCGCCTACCCGAATGGGATGTCATGGGACATACGCAAGGGCGACCCTGACGAGCACGACGAAGTGCTCGAGAACATCCGCACGGTGCCGCTCCCGGACCGCGATCCCGTGGAGGGGGAGGAAGGTCCGCTGCGGAGCCTGTGGGGGCGCGGATGATCTCGAGTCGACGGCCGATCGCGTGCGTGGCGCTCGTCGCGGCGGCGGTTCTGGGGGCGTCGGCGGCCCTGGCCAGCGGCCAGAACATCCCGCCGGTCACGACGTGCGGCATCCCGTACACGTTCACGTTCGCGCACCACACGCCGGTGTCCTCCGGTTCATGCGCCGGCCTGCTGCCCCTGAGGCCGCCCCGGGTCGTGCTCCGCCGGGGACAGACGTTTTACGTGCGGATCGAGCACGAGCAGAACGGACGGCTTGACTTTCCGGTCCCCACGCCCACGAATGGCGCCGTCAAGCGGCTGCGCACAAGCGGGGCCACGGTCGCATACCTCGCCGCCTCGCGAGGCTCGGCGCTTCTGGTCGCGCGGCACACGCACTTCTGCTCGGGGATCGACCCGCGGATCGGAAGCTGTTCGGCGCTCAGAGTGGTCGTCGCCGGAGGATGAGCGGCCCCCGGCCAGCGGGCGAGGGCCGCCGGTCGACATGCCATCTTTTGGTCTGACGTGCAGGCGCACCTGTTCCAGCGGATCGGCCATGGGGGCGCGAGCGCGCTGGCGCCCGCCAACTCGCTGGCCTCGTTCGACATGGCCCGAGAAATCGGGGTCGACGTCGTGGAGTTCGACGTCCGCGCCTGGCGCGGCGAGCTGGTCCTGGCGCACACGATCCTGCACGCTCGCCGCGGCGGCAACGTGCTGCTGCGCGACGCGCTCGATTACCTCCAGGGACCCGGCTTTGTTGACATTGAGCTGAACGTCGATGTCAAGCACATCGGCTGCGAGTCGGCCCTGCTCGACAGCCTGCGGGCTCGAGAGCTCTTGAGCCGCACGGTGATCTCCTCCCAGGTGACGGCGGTGGTCGACCGCGTGCGCGAGCTCGAACCGAACGCCCGCGTGGGCATCTCGATCGGCGGCCGCGTAGCGCGAGCGAGCCGACGCTGGGGCGACTGGCGCGAGCAGGTGCTGGCAGGACTCACCACCCGCCGCTGGGACGCGCTGATGGCGCAGCACCGCCTGATCGATCGCGACCTGCTCGATGAGGTGCTCGAGCGCGGCGGACAGCTGTTTGCCTGGACGGTCAACGAGCGTGACGCGATCGACTCGCTGCGGTCGTTGGGCGTGCACGGGGTGGCCACGTCGGACCCGCGCCTGTTCACTGCCTGAAGGCGCCCTTCAGGGCGTAAAGACGATCTTGCCCAGCATCTCGCCGGCCAGCATGGCCTCGAAGCCCTCGCGGGCCTGGTCGAGCGGCAGCTTCTTGTCAATCACCGGGCGCACGTCTCGTTCGATGCACATCCGGATGAGGCGCTCGAGCTCGTCGCGGGTGCCCATCGTCGAGCCCACTACCGACAGTTGCAGGAAGAAGACGCGGCTGAGCTCCGCGGACGGCGCATCGCCGGTTGTGGCGCCCGAGACGACGAGCGTCCCACCGGGCTTGAGCGAGCGCACGGAGTGCTTCCACGTCGCCTCGCCGACCGTCTCCATCACGGCGTCGACACGCTCCGGCAGGCGGGCGCCCGATTCAAACGCCTGGTCCGCCCCCAGTTCCAGCGCTTCGGCGCGCTTGCGCTCCGAGCGGCTCGTTACCCACACCCGCACGCCCGCGGCTCGACCGAGCACGATCAGCGCCGTCGACACACCGCCGCCCGCCCCCTGGGCGAGGACGGTCATCCCCGGTACGACGCCAGCGCGGGTGAACAGCATCCGGTAGGCGGTGAGCCACGCCGTCGGCAAGCAGGCGGCGTCCTCGAACGACAGCTCCTGAGGCTTGGGTATCACGTTTCGGCGCGGTACCGCGACGCGCTCGGCGAACGTGCCCGGGTAGCGCTCCGAGAGGATCGACCGCTTAGGGTCGAGCGTTTCGTCCGCGCGCCACGCGTCATCCGTGAGGACGGAGTGCACGACAACCTCGTTGCCGTCCTCGTCGAGGCCGGCGGCGTCGCAGCCCAGGATCATCGGCAGGCGATCCTCGTCGAGCCCGACCCCGCGCAGCGACCACAGGTCGTGGTGGTTGAGTGACGCCGCCTTGACCTCGACCGTGGTCCAGCCGTCGGGCACCTCGGGGTCGGGACGGTCGCCGATCTCCAGACCTCGGAGCGGATCCTCGCGGTCGATGCCGGTGGCGAACACGGCTCGCATCGCTCCAATCATGACGGATGCAAGAATCAGGCAGATGGCCAAGGTCAGAGCAAGCGCCAGCCGCTCGGTGAACGCGCCGCCCGAGCGGGTGCTGGAGTTCCTGCGCGACTACCGCGATAACCGTCAGCCCCTGCTGCCTGACAACTACACGGCCTACCGCGTGGAGGAGGGCGGCCACGGGACCGGCACGGTGTTCGCCTATCACCTGAGCGCCGGCAGCAGCGAACGCGACTTCAGGCTCCGCGTGCACGAATCGGAAGATGGGCTGTTCGAGCGCGACGAGAAGTCTTCGTTTGTCTCCCACTGGACCGTCGCCCCCACCGCGACCGGAAGCACGGTGACGCTCACGGGCTCCTGGGACGGCGCCGGTGGCATCGCGGGCTTCTTCGAGCGGCTATTCGCACCGCTCGGCCTGCGGCGGATCTACGGCCAGATCCTCGAGCGGCTGGCCGCGGCGGTTCAGTCCTCGTGAACTAGGCGCTCTGCGCCGCCGGGCCCCGAACTCGACGGCCCCGACCCGGAGCAGGGCGACCGAAGTGTCATTACGCGGACGGTTCCTGATGCCTCCGGTGCGCGGCGGGAAGCGAAGCAGCGATGAGGCTCAGAGAGACGCTTCCCCTGCTTCGCGTGGCGCGACCGGCTGCTCCCTACGGTGCTCGGTCACTCGACCGCTGCTACAGCATCGAGGATGTGGCCAGGGTCGCTCGCCGGCGGCTACCGACCGGTGCGCGTGGATACCTCGAGGGTGGCGGCGAGGACGAATTCACGCTGCGACGCAACCGCGCGGGGTTCGACGCGATCGAGTTTCTGCCCGAAATGCCGCGCGACGTGAGCCAGGTCGATACCAGCACGGAACTGCTCGGCCGCCGCGTTCCGCTGCCGTTCGCGCTGTCGCCCGTAGGTGCGCCACGCATGTTCCACCATGAGGGCGAGCTGGCAGTAGCTCGCGCCGCAGGACGCGCCGGCATCCCCTATGGGCTCTCGACGCTCGCGACGGCGTCGGTCGAGGCCGTGGCCGCCCAGACCGTCTCGCCGCTTTGGTTTCAGCTCTACGTGTGGGGCGATCGGCGCGAAATTAAGGAAGCGATTGCTCGCGCGCGGGCGGCCGGCTTCAGCGCGCTCCTGTTCAGCATCGACACCGCAGTGCGCTCGAAGCGCGAGCGCGAGAAGCGGGCTGGACTGAACCTCCCAAGTCCGCAGCTGAGGTTGCGCACTTTCCTCGACGGGGCGCTACATCCAAGCTGGGCCTGGCACTTCCTCACGTCCGAGCCGATCACCTTTCCCAACATCGGCCCCCCGGACCACCGCTCGCGCCAGAAGCTCGACCAGATGTTCGACGGCACGGTGTGCTGGGAGGACCTCGATTGGATCCGCGAGCGATGGGATGGGCCGATTCTGCTCAAGGGGGTGATGCGGCCCGAGGAGGCGGTCCGGGCTGCCGATGCGGGCCTCGACGGGGTGATCGTCTCAAACCATGGCGGCAGGCAACTTGACCACCTGCCGGCGACGATCGATGTGCTGCCGGAGATCGTGGACGCTGTTGGTGACCGCCTGGAGGTTCTCGTCGACTCGGGCTTTCGGCGCGGTAGCGATGTCGCCGCGGCCATCGCACTCGGGGCCAAGGCGGTTCTCATCGGGCGGGCCCACCTCTACGGGTTGTCGGCGGCCGGCGAGGCGGGCGTGCGCCACTGCATCGACATCTTGGCTCAAGAGCTCAAGATGACGATGGCGCTTTGTGGCGCGACCACCATCGCTGAGTTGAACCGAGACCTGATCCGCGTCAACCCCGCAACCGCGTCCGGCGCTACGTCGCCCGTGTGGTGACCACCGCGGTCGGGTCTAGTTCCCTCAGCTGAACAGGCCGTCGAGCGAGACGGTGATCTGGCGCGGCGGCGCGCGCTTCGCAATGTCCGGCGCGGGCGCGGCGGCGTCGTCTAGCGTGATCATTTCAGTCGTGCGTCTGACCGCCTCGGTCAAAAATCGCGACGGCTTGCCATAGCCGTGGCCATCGTCGATCCCGCGCGGGCGGTGGTAATAGCGGAGCGGCACGTGGAGGCATAGCTGCCGGCGGGCGCGCGTCACGGCCACGTAGAGCAACCGGCGCTCCTCGTCTATGCCTTCGGCCGAGCCGCAGGCCATGTCGGCCGGGAAGTTGCCGTCGTAGAGGGCCAGGACGTGGACGGCCTCCCACTCGAGCCCCTTGGCGGAGTGAACGGTGGAGAGCACGAGATAGTCCTCGTCCAGGTGCGGCGGGCCCGCCAGGTCACCACTCGACTGTGGGGGGTCGAGCGCCAGCTCGGCGGCGAAGTGACCGAGGTGAGACGCCTGGCGCGCGGCCTCGACGAGTCGGTCGAGGTCGCCGAGGCGCAGCGCACCGTCCGGGTAGCGGGCTTCGATCAGCGGCGCCAGCGCGTCTCGCAGTAGCTCCGCCTGGGTGCCGGCGCTGTCCGCGTGGCGAGCCGCTTCGAGGGCGGCGATGAGTTCCTCGGCCGGAGCCCGGGCACCGCTGGGAAGTCGCTCGCGAGCTTCGGGCCAGGTGCCGCCCACCAGGGCGTCGATCGTTCTGCGGGCGGTCACCGGGCCCACGCCGTCCAGCAGGCGCAGCACGCGGAGCCAGGACAGCTGGTTCGCCGGGTTCTCGAGCAGGCGGAACAGCGCGATCAGGTCCTTGACGTGCGCCGCCTCCAGGTAGCGCAGACCGCCGTACTTGACGAACGGGATCTGGCGGCGCGCCAGCTCCAGCTCCAGCAGGTCCGAGTCATGCGAGGTGCGCATCAGCACCGCCTGGCTGCGGAGCTCCATCCCCTGCTCGCGCCCATGCAGCACGCGCTCGCAGACCTCGACGGCCTGACTCGACTCGTCCCGGCAGAAGGCCAGCTCGGGCCGGGCGCCGTGGGCCCGTTCGGTCGTGAGCTCCTTGCGAAACGCGCGCTTGAACTGGCCGGCGAGCGCGTTCGCGGTGTCAAGGATCGGCTGCTGCGAGCGGTAGTTGCGCTCCAGCCTCACGATCTCCGTCTCGCGGAAAGTGCTCGGGGAAGCTCAGGATGTGCTCGGCTGATGCTGCCCGCCAGCCGTAGATCGCCTGGAGGTCGTCGCCGACCGCGGTCACGTCGTGACAGCGGGAGCGCAGAGCCCGCACGATCTCCACCTGTAGCCCGTTCACGTCCTGATACTCGTCGATCAACACGTGGTCAAAGGCCTGCTCGATCGATGCCCCGATCACCTCGTCCTGAGCCAGGGCGTGCCAGTACAGCAACAGATCGTCGAGATCGAGGGCGTGCAGCGCGCGCTTGCGCGTCACGTACTCCTTGAATATGCCGGCCATGGCGTCGACGTGGCCTTCGCACCAGGGAAAGTGCAGGGCGACTAGGTCCGAGAGCTGCATCTGGCTGTTGACCGTCCGCGAATAGATGTCGAGCAGCGTGCTGGCCCGCGGAAACCGACGGGGTCCGGCGGCATCGCCGCACTCCGCGCGGATGAGATCCAGGACATCGGCGGCGTCGCCCGGGTCGAGCACGGCGAAGCCCGCGGATAGGCCGAGCGACGCGGCGTGCATCCGCACAAAGCGGTGGGCGACGGAGTGAAAGGTGCCGCCCAGCACCCCGGCCTCGCGACTGGAGATACCGATCATCGTCCCTACCCGCTCGAGCATCTCCCGCGCCGCGCGACGGGTGAAGGTCAGCAGCATGATCCGCTCCGGCGCCACGCCACCGGCGACCAGCCACGCGACACGCGCCGAGAGGGTCGTCGTCTTGCCGGTGCCGGCGCCTGCCAGGATCAGCAGCGGTCCGCCGTGATGCGTGGCGGCGGCGAGCTGTTCGGGGTTCAGTTGCGCGAGCCACGGGGCTTCGGTCGGCAGGCGTGTGGCCCCGGTCTCCGGGGCGCGAGCGGCGGGGGACATGAGCGGGCGACCGTAGGAGGCGGCGCGGACGGACCGCAAGGTTCGTTGCAAAGAGCGCCCAGGCCTCGCATCTGGATAATGGAAGCCATGGCCTACCGCGTGGCAGTTCTCGGCGCCACCGGCGCCGTCGGCCAGAAGGTGCTTGAAGTGCTCGAGGAGCGCGAGTTTCCGATCTCGGAGCTCGTTCCGTTCGCCAGCGTGCGCTCGGAGGGCAAGGAGGTCTCGTTCCGCGGCGAGCAACTGGCGTGCAGATCGCCCTCCGAGGAGGCAGTCGACGGCTTCGATCTGGTGTTCGGCGCCGCCGGTGGATCGGTCAGCGCCGAATGGGCCCCCCGCTTCGCGGAGCACCGCGCCGTGGTGATCGACAAGACGAGCTACTGGCGCATGCACGATGACGTGCCACTGGTGGTGCCCGAGATCAACCCGGACGCCGCCGAGCGCGCCCTGTCCTCTGACGGACGGGGGATCATCGCCAGCCCCAACTGCTCGACGATGGCCATGATCGTGCCCCTCTATCCGCTTCATCGTGAGGCGGTGCTTGAGGAGATCGTGGTGTCGACCTACCAGTCGGTGTCGGGCACCGGTCGCGCCGCGGTCGACGAGCTAGAGCTTCAGACACACACGCTGCTGCACGGCTCGCAACCCGAGCCGCCGAGCGTCTACCCCCACCAGATCGCCTTCAACGCGATCCCCCAGGTGGAGTCCTTCAAGGATGGAAGCGCGTACACGACCGAGGAGCGCAAGATGATGGACGAGACGCGCAAGATCCTCGGGGTGGGCGAAGACGAGCTGCACATCACCGCCACCTGCGTGCGGGTGCCGGTTATGCAGGCCCATTCCGAATCGGTCCGGATCCGTACCCGTGAGCAACTCAGTGTCGAGCGCGCTCGGGAGCTCCTTGAGCGCGCGCCGGGTGTGGTGCTGATCGATGATCCGCAGCAGGCCGCCTACCCGCTGGCCACCGAAGCCGCCGAGCACGACGAGGTGTTCGTCGGCCGCCTGCGCCACGACCCGGGCCGCGGCGGGGAGCGCTATCTGAACATGTGGGTGGTGGGAGACAACCTGCGCAAGGGCGCCGCTACGAACGCCGTCCAGATCGCCCAGCTCCTTCACGAGCGCGGGCTGGCGGGGGCCGAGCAGCGGGCCGCCCGCGGCGTGGCGGTGGCGTAGGGCCGCGGGCGGCGTCGCGGTGGCGTAGGGCCGCCCCGCGCCGCCGGCCCGGCGGAACCGCCAAGCCGACCTGTTCAACGTGGCAAGAGAGCTTGAGGACGCGGTCGTTGACACGGATTGCATGTCAGACCTGTTGGATGTGACTCTCGAGCTCCTGGCTGCGCAAAATGGTGACTTGAACAGGTTGCGGCGCTCCGCCCCGCGCCCGGGGACGTTGTAGCTAGGTCACAGTTGGTAGGTCATAGACCGCGCGACCCCAGGGCCCGCGTCAGCCCGCTGACGCCGCCCCGGGGCCCGCGTCAGCTCGCATGCACGGCCCGGGCACCGGAGCACCCCCAGACGCGGCTAACATTCTTCCTCCGGCGGATCGCCTACTCGGCCAGGGCCCAGTGCCCAGCCGGGCCACGCGCCGGCCCTCGTGGTCGGCGGCCAGTCCCGGTGGTCGGGAGTGTCAGCCGCCCAGGCAGACACAAAAGACCTGGGACGTAGGAAGTTAAGGGTGATCTATGACCGGGCGGCTTGGGGCGGGCCTCAGCGCCCGCCCAGTCGCAGCCGCCCTGCGAGGCTGAGCGCAACGCAGAGCGCGATCAAGGCCACCAGCCCGGTGAACACCAGTCCCGCCGAGCGCAGCCCGATGCCCTGACTGGCCACGCCGACACCGACGATCGGGATGGAGATCGCGACGTAGGAGATGACGAAGAAGCCGGAGGTGACCTCGCCGCGACGCTCGCTCGGCGCCTCACGGGCGATCGACTCCAGGGCGGCGCGGAAGCTGAGTCCCACTCCCACCCCGGCGACCACCGCGCCGGCGATCAGCGGTCCGAGCGCGCCGGCGCCTATACCCCAGGCGATCAGGCCGGCACCGGCGATCATTGCGGCGCAGCCGCTCGCGAGCGCGCTCTGGTCCGGGAACCGGTCGACCGCCAGCTGGCCCACGATGGCCGCGGCGAACAGCGCGAACACGACGACGCCGGTCAATGCGTGGCTCTGCAGCTTCAGCAATTCCGCCAGAAACGAGGGCGTCACCGCGGTGAACAGCCCCAGCACCGCAAAGCCGGCGAAAGAAGCCGCCGCACCGCGGGTGAACGTCGCGCGCATCTCGCGGGGGACGCCGATGCGCTGGATCCCGAGGCCCGCGTGCGGCTGGGCCTCGACCGGCTCGGGCATCAGCCAGATGACGATCGCCGCGGGGACCAGCATCGCCAGCTGCACGAAGTAAGGGAGCCGCAGCGGATCGGCCACCTCGGCCAGGACACCGGCCAGCAGTGACCCCAGCCCGAGTCCCGCGAGGTTGGCGACCGCCGAGATGGCGGTGGCGCGACCGCGCTCCTCGGCTGGCGCCAGGTCGACGATCGCGGCCGTGGCGGTTCCGGTGAAGATGCCGGCCGATAGCCCGGAGAGGAGCCTGGCCACGAACAGCGGCGCCAGCGACTGCGCGAGGAGGAAGACGATCGCGGCGGCGGCGGAGCAAGCCAGGCCCGGGAGCAGCACCGGCCTGCGCCCGATCAGGTCGGATCGCTGGCCGACCAGCAGCAGCGCGGCGATCACGCCGACGGCATAGGTGGCGAACACCAGCGTGACTACCAGTCCCGAGAAGTGCATCCTCCGCTCGTAGAGCGGATAGAGGGGCGTGGGGAGGGTCGTGCCGACCATCGTCGCCGCGAAGGCATAGGCGACGCCATAGCCGGCCAAGCGCTCGCTGAGGCGGGCTCGCCTCCCGGCCTGTCGAAGCATGCAGCACATGCTCCCCGCTATCGCCAGCGAGGTACCGTCAGCGCGGCTCGCTCGCTACGCGGTCAGCTGGGTCACGCCGGCTTCGAGGTCGAGCAGGAATCGCTTTCGCTCGAGGCCCCCGCCGTAACCGGTCAGGCTCCCGTCCGAGCCGATCACCCTGTGGCAGGGGACGATCAGCGCCACCGGATTGCGGGCGTTGGCCACGCCCACGGCTCGCGGCGCGTCCGGATGACCCACCCGCCGAGCGATCTCGCCGTAGCTTGTTGTCTCGCCATATGGGACTTGCAGCAGCGCGTCCCACACGGCGCGTTCGAACGAATTGCCGCGGAGCTCTAGCGCCACGTCGAACTCGCGCCGAGTGCCGGCGAAGTACTGCTCCAGCTGCTCTCCAACCTCCGTGAACTGGGCATCGTCTCGTTGCCAGCGTTCGTCGAGTGTGAAAGGCGACATGTGTAGACGGCGCAGAGCGCATCCATCGCCGGCCAGCAAGAGGTCACCGATCGGGCTTTCAATCGTGCTGTATCTCATGCGGCTATAACGCCGCGCGACTGGCCGGCGTGAGGTGGCGCGACGCCACGCTCGCCGCCGCAGGCCGGCGCTCCAGGCCCATGGCCTCGGCCAGCAGCTCGTACGAGCGCCGCCGCGCGCCGTGGTCGTGGGTGATCGTGACGACGATCACCTCCTCGGCGCCGTACTCGGCCACGATCCGCTCCAGTCCCGCCCGGACCGTATCCGCAGAGCCGACGATCCCGCGCCGTCCCGGCAGTGGTCCGTTCACCGGCTTGCCCTCCGAGGCCAGGAACTCGAGCGCCCGCTCGGGCGTGGGCACCGCGATCAGCTGCCCCCGGCGCAGCAGGGTCAAGGTCATCCTGCTGCTGGAGGCCAGTCGCGAGGCCTCCTCGTCGCTGTCGGCGCATAGCACCCAGCAGGCCACGGCTGTCCGCGGCGCCGACAGCTCTCGCTCGGGACTGAACCGGCGGCGGTACTCGGCGGCGATCTCGCCGTTGCCTGGGGCGATGAAGTCCGCAAACGCATATGGAAGACCGAGCTGCGCGGCCCAGATCGCGCTCTGCGGCGAGGAGCCGAGCAGCCATGGCGCCGGCAGCTCGGGCCGGCCCGGCAGCATTTCCGCCAGCCGCGCGAACGGATGGTCCGCGGGAAGGCTGTCGTCGAAATAGGCCAGCAGCTCCGCGAGCTGCTGGGGAAAGTCGTCGGGCGCGGCGTCGCGGCGGTCTCGCTGGAGCGCAAAGGTGGTCAGGGGGTCGGTGCCGGCAGCCCGTCCGAGACCCAGGTCGATGCGACCGGGGTACAGCGCCGCCAACACGGTGAACGTCTCCGCGACCTTGAACGGGCTGTAGTGGGGGAGCATGACGCCGCCGCTGCCGACGCGGATGCGCTCGGTGGCCGAGGCGATCGGCCCGATCAGCGCCTCGGGGCTGGCGCTGGCCAGCATCGGACCGCCGTGGTGCTCGGCCACCCAGTAGCGGTGGTAGCCGAGCTCGTCTGCGAGCTGCGCCAGATCGAGCGTGTTGCGGAGCGCGTCGGCGCCGGTCGAGCCTTCGGGAATCGGCGACTGGTCGAGCACTGAAAGGCGCATGGACCAAGGGTAGGCGGTGGCCCCGCGGCGGAAACCGCCGCGCTCGCCCTCGTGGACGCGGACGCAGCTCAGGCGGCCGCCGGCGCGCCGGCGCCACCGCCGGCCGGTTTGGCACCGCCGGCGCCGGTGATGCCCGGCGCCTGGATCGGGCGCTGCGGTGAGACCGGACCCTCGGCCGGCTCATCGCCGGGACTCTGCGCGATCAGCACCGGGATCGGGCTGTGGTTGAGCACATAATGGCTGACGCTTCCGAGCAGCGAGGCGGTCACCGCGCCGCGCCCGCGTGAGCCCATCACCAGCAGGTCGTGATTGCCCGACTTGATCTGGTGCATCAGTGCCGACTTGACAGGGTCGTGGGTGAGGATCTTCGTGACCGGAATCGACTCCGGCACGCTGTCCACCGCATCTCGCATGACCCGCTGTGCCTCCCGCTCGAAGTCAGTAGTCAGCTGCTGGACGGCGCCGGCGCTCACCGGGCTGTAGGCCCACGATGGGCAGCGGCGCACCGAGGTCAGCAGCGTGAGGCGCGAGTTGTCGGCGAGTGCGATATCGATCGCCTCTCGCAGCGCCTGGTTGGCGTGGGGCGAGCCGTCGATGCTGACGAGGATGTTGTGGAACATGATTCGCCCTCCTCGGAGGACATGCTTAGCATGCCAAATACTAGCATGCAAGTGACCCCTGCTACGGTGCGGGTGTGGAGTCTCGCCTGCCGGTTCAAGAAATTGGGGAAAAGGCCGGCGTCGATGAGTTTCTCGACGCATTCGACGCTTTCGTTCAGGCGGTCCGGCGGGCGCGCGGCGGACGCACGCGCGAGCGCGAGCGTGCCCTGACGCTGTCCCAGTACGGCCTGCTGCAGCCGCTCGCTCGATCCGAGCGCGCGCGCGTTCGCGAGCTCGCCGCGCGGGCGGGGATCACTCCGTCCACCGCGACGCGGATCCTCGACGCGCTCGAGCGGCGGGGGATCGTCGACCGCAGCCGCTCGGCAGGCGATCGCCGTGGCGTCAGCGTGACGCTCACCGCCGCCGGGCGCGACGTGCTGCGCGATGAGGACGACTGGCTGCGCGCCCGCGAGCGCGACTTCTACGCGCGCCTGCCCCATGCGGAGCGGCGGCTGGCGCCAGATCTGCTGCTGCGGCTGTCCGCGCTGATCGACGAGATGGCCGCGGGCCCGGACGGCAACGGGGGCATGTCGCTCTCCAGCACAGCCGCCAGGTAGGCGTCCCCCCACCCGGGGGGTTGCTGGGCCGGGCGGGTTGTAGGAACGGAGTTCGACGGGCATGCTCGGGGTGTGACCGCTCTCGTTGACACTGCACGCTTCCGCGCGGATGACCCGGACGAGCTCGTGACCGCCTCGCTCGCGTGCCCGCTGTGCCTGTGTAGCGAGCAGGTCGAGTGGCACGCGGCGCTCGAAGGCTATGACCCGTCGGTCGAATGCGCGTGCCGAGGTTGCCAGAAGCGCTGGCGCGTCTACCTGCAGCCGCTGCAGGCCCTGCGCCTGAGCCTGATTGGCACCGGCTCGCGCTGAGCGCCAGACGACCCCGCTAGGTTAGGACCGATGGAGCTTCGTACCCTAGGCCGCACGGGCGTCAAGGTCAGCCCGCTCTGTCTGGGCGCGATGATGTTCGGCGCCTGGGGCAATACAGACCACGACGAGTGCGTGCGCATCATCCACCGGGCGCTCGACGCGGGGCTGAACTTCATCGACACTGCTGACGTCTACGCCCGCGGCGAGTCGGAGGAGATCGTGGGCAAGGCGCTGGCGGGGGGTCGCCGCGAGAACGTGGTGCTGGCCACGAAGGTCCACGGGACGATGGGGGAGGACGCCAACGAGTTCGGCAACTCGCGGCGCTGGATCGTGCGCGAGGTGGACAACAGTCTTCGTCGGTTGAAGACAGATTGGATCGACCTCTACCAGATCCACCGCCCCGAGGCGGACACCGACATCGACGAGACGCTGGGCGCGCTCAGCGACCTTGTCCACGCCGGCAAGATCCGCTACGTGGGCTCCTCGACGTTCCCCGCCAGCCAGATCGTTGAGGCCCAGTGGGTGGCCAAAGAGCGCGGGCGCGAGCGGTTCGTGTGCGAGCAGCCGCCCTACTCGATCCTCGTCCGCGGCGTTGAGAACGACGTGCTGCCCACTTGCCAGCGCTACGGCATGGGCGTCATCCCGTGGAGCCCGCTGGCCGGTGGCTGGCTGACCGGACGCTACCGGGTGGGCCAGGACGTCCCGAGCTCACATCGGGCGGAGCGCATCCCTTCCCGCTATGACATGTCACTGCCGGGCAACAAGCGAAAGCTCGAGGCCGCCGACGCATTGGCCAAGCTGGCCGAGGACGCGGGGATGACGCTGATCGACCTGGCGCTGGCGTTCGTCATCCGTCACCCGGCCGTGACCGCCGCGATCATCGGCCCGCGGACCATGGAGCAGCTCGAATCGCAGCTATCCGCCGTTGACGTCCGGCTGACGGACGACGTGCTCGATCGCATCGACGAGATCGTGCCCCCCGGCGTCAACCTGAATCCCGCCGACGGGGGCTGGCAGAACCCGGCGCTGGAGCCCGAGGCTCGGCGCCGCTGAGCCGCCGGAAGGAGGCGCTGCGCGCTCACCGCGGCAGCATCGGCGGTAGGCCGAAATGCCGCAGCAGCGCTGTGTCGCCGAAGCGCGTGAGCGCGGCGATCCGCTCGCCCTCCAGCGTCAGGACGATCACGCCGTGGCACCGAGCCACAGGGGCTCGTGCGTCGTCGACGTAGTGGCCGAACGCCGGCTGGTCGTTGGCCCCCGTCCAGATGCAGTGCGCACGCCGCCCAGCGTGAGCCGCGAAGCAGCTTGAAAGGAACGCCCCAATCGCGGCCGGACCCTCGTACCCGAGCGCCAGCGGCGGCATGGTCAGCCGCGCGTCGTCGGTGAGCAGCGCGACGATCCGCTCGACGGCCCCGTCCTCGAACGCTTTCGCGAATTGGTCCAGCAGCTCTCGCTCCGCGGCCGAGCGCCGGACCGGCGGGCCCTCTCGCGCTGCCGGAAGGTGCGCCTCCAGCGTCGCCTGGGCGCGCTGCAGCGCGATGTGCACGGTCGCCTCGCTGATCTCGAGCATCCGTGCCACCTCCGCTGGCGCAAACCCCACCACGTCGCGAAGCACGAGGGCCGCCCGCTCACGTGGCGGCAGCTGCTGAAGCGCCGCCACGAACGCCAGCGCGATCGCCTCGCTGCGGTCGTAGCGCGCCTCGGGCCCGCGCGGCAGATCAGCCACTCGCTCCAGCAGCGCATCCGGGTAGGGCTCGAACCACAGAGGCGCGCCTATGCGGGTGGGTCTGGGGGGGCCTCTCGATGGCGCCAAGAATGTCTCCTGAAGCAGATCCTCGGCGTCCTCATGGACACGGAGGTGGTCTTTCTCTTAGACACGTCGCCGCGCACGAACTCATCGGTCGGCCCGTAGCCAACTCTTCGCACTCTCCTACGTGGCTCTGACGTTCGAGGAGCAATGTCCCGAGCGTCAACCAAAGGAGGTGAAAGACATGCGAATCACCCCGCTGCTGGCGACGCTCGCCGCGACCGGTGCCCTCGCGGGCGGCGGAGCCGCGGTAGCCAACGCGGCCAGCTCGACGTCGACCGCCACCACGGCCCCCTCGACCTCGAGCACGACATCGCATAGCACCGCCCCGTCCCGGACCGCCCCGCGGACTTCACCAGGTTCCCGCGGACCGGGAGGCAGCTCGCATTCCTGCCCCAACATGTGAGCCGCCTGAAGGGGATAGGCACTCGGTCGCCCCGCTTCCCGCTGGGGCGGCCGAGTTGCCGCCTGTAGGATGACCGTCATGGCCGTGGAGCGGGAGAGGGTCGGCGGGAGCCTCGACCGCGTGCGCGTCGCCGAGCGGGACCTGTGGCTCGACGGGCCGCCGCACGAGCTGTTCGGTCGCCTGCGCTCCGAGTGCCCCGTGCACTGGACGGACCAGATCAGCGATTACCCCGGCGAGCCGGGCTTCTGGTCGATCACGCGGGCCGACGACATCCACACCGTGAGCCGCGACTGGCGGACGTTCTCCTCGGAGGAGGGCGGGATCACGGCGACGCGCGACGTCTTCCCGCTGGAACTCATGCGGGCCATGTTCATCGGCATGGACCCGCCCAAGCACGACCGGCTGAAGATGCTCTTTCAGATGGGCTTCACCCCCAAGCGGATCGCGAACCACGAACCGGAAATCCGCAAGATCGTGTGTGACGTGCTGGACCGCCTGGAGGGACGCGAGAGCTGTGAGCTGGTCAACGATGTGGCCCAGCCGGTCGTCTCGCGCGTGATCGGAAGCTTCATGGGCATACCGCCGGAGGACGACGTGATCTGGGCTCGGCTCATGAACTCGATGCTGGGCATGGGGGATCCCGATCTGAATCCCGGCGGGATCGACGATGTCGTGGCGAAGTACGTGCCGGAGCTCTTCGCGCGTTGCGGGCGGATGATCGCCGAGCGCCGCGAGCGACCGACCGACGATTTGACCAGCGCTCTGGTCCACGCGGAGATCGATGGCCAGAAGCTGGAGGAGCACGAGATCGTGATGGGCTTCTTCCTGCTCGTAGCGGCGGGCAACGACTCGACCAAGGCCACGTACGCCAGCGGCATGCGGGCGCTGATCGAGCACGCAGACCAGCGCCAGGCCGTCCTGGAGGACCCGTCGCTGATTCCCGCGGCCGTCGAGGAGTCGTTGCGCATGTATCCGGCGTTCGCCCACTTTGGCCGCACGGCAATGTGCGACACGGCGATCGGCGGCCAGGAGATCCGCGCGGGAGACAAGGTCGTCATGTGGTACGTGTCCTCGAACCGCGACGAGTCGCGCTACGAGGAACCGGACCGCTTCGAGGTGCGCCGTGCCCCCGAGCACCAGGCGTTCGGCGCCGGCGGGCGGCACTTCTGCCTGGGCGCCGCGCTGGCCAGGCTGGAGCTGCGGATCCTGTTTGAAGAGACGCTCTCCCGCTACCCGCAGATGGAGCTGGCCGGGACGCCGGCATACGTGGAGTCGGCGTTCGTGAATCAGCTAAAGTCGCTGCCCGTGCGGCTGCGGCCGGCAGCCTGAGGCTTGTCGAAAACTGGAACGGAGGACATCATGATCGGGGACATGAGCCGGCGCATCAGCGCGCTGCTACTTCTCACCGCGGCCACCGTGCTCTGCGCGTTCGGCGGCGCGGCACTGGCGGCCGGCAACAGCATCAGCATCAACGTGCCGACGAACGCCAAGGTCAACAAGAACTACTCGTTCACGGTCAGCGGCTTCGCCCCAACTACGGAGCGGCTCTACTACTTCAACGACGTCAAGAAGTGCGGTGCCAACCCGCACGTGGAGCATGCCGTCCACAATGCCAACGGCTACGCCCCGACGGTCCACGGGAACTTCAAGTACGTCTCGGGCGGGTGGCGTTCGCCGCAGGCCAAGACGTACTACGTGTGCGCGTACCTGGTCAAGTCATCCGAGCCGAAGAACGGTCCCAACGGCGTGTTGCTTCGAGCCTCCAAGGGCTTCACCGTCGGTACATAGGCTCACTCGTACATCCACGGCGAGCCGGCGCGCTCGAGCTCCTCGTCGGCCTGGATCACGTGCATCACCGCGTTTATCAGCGACAGGTGCGTGAAGGCCTGCGGGAAGTTGCCGAGGTGACGGCCGCTGCGGGCGTCGAGCTCCTCGGCGTAGAGGCCCAGCGGGCTGGAGTGCGCCAGCAGCCGCTCGCACAGGCCGCGGGCGCGCTCCACCTCGCCTATTTCCACAAGCGCCGAGACCATCCAGAAGGAGCAGATGGTGAACGTGCCCTCGCGGCTCTGAAGGCCGTCATCGGTCTGCTCGGGCCGGTATCGGAGCACGAGCCCGTTGTCGGTCAGCTCCTCCTCGATGGCGAACACCGTGCCCCGGATGCGCTCGTCGCTCGGTGGCAGGAAGCGGACGATCGGCAGCAGCAGCAACGAGGCGTCGAGCGCCGTGGTGTCGTAGTGCTGGACGAACACGCCGCGATCATCGACCGCGCGCTCGCAGATGTCGCTGTGGATCTCGTCGGCCACCGCCTGCCAGCGGGCGACGTGCTCTGAGTCCTCGCGCAGCTCGGCCAGCCGTGCGCCGCGGTCGCAGGCCACCCAGCAGAACATCTTCGAGGAGGTGAAGTGCTTGGGCTCGCCCCTGACCTCCCAGATGCCGCGGTCGGGCTTGCGCCAGTTGGAGATCGCCGCCTCCACCTGGCGCTTGAGGATCGGCCACACGCGCTCGTCGAGCGAGTCGCGCGAGCGGGTGTGGAGATAAACGGAGTCGAGCAGCACGCCCCACACATCGTGCTGGCGCTGCTTGTAGGCGTCGTTGCCGAGCCTCACCGGCCGGGCGCCCTGGTAGCCGTCCAGGTGCTCGAGCAGATGCTCCTCGAGCGCCCGCTCGCCGCCCACCCCGTAGAGCACCTGCAGGTCCTCGGCGCCCTCGGCGACGTCGGCGATGAAGTAGAAGAAGTCGTTGGCCTCCCAGTCGAAGCCCAGCGTGAAGAGCGACCACAGCATGAACGTGGAGTCGCGAATCCAGCTGTAGCGGTAGTCCCAGTTGCGCTCGCCGTGAGGGGTCTCGGGCAGCGACGTGGTGGCCGCCGCCACCAGCGCGCCCGTGGGGGCGTAAGTCAGTCCCTTGAGCGTCAGCGCGCTGCGCTGCAGAAACTCGCGCCAGGGATGGTCGGGGAAGTCGCCGCGGTCGAGCCAGTGCTGCCAGTGGTGGGCGGTCCACACCAGCCGGCGGTAGGCCTCGTCGAAGTTCTGCGGCGGCGAGTGCTCGGACCAGCTGAGGGCGCAGAACCGCTCTTCGCCCTCCTTCATCCGGTGGCGGGCCGTGGCTCGTCGACCCTCGAAGCCCAGCCGCAGGTCGGTGGTCAGCCGCAGCTCGGGCCGGGTTCCCTCCGCGCGGGCCACGCCCTCGTGGTAGCCGGCTGCCGTGTACTCCCAGCTGGCCGACTTGCGGCCGTAGTCGAACGCCGGCTCGCAGTCCAGCAACAGCTCCACCTCGCCGTTGACGCAGCGCACGGTCCGCAGCAGCACGTGGTCGGCGTCATAGTCGGTGGGAGCCCGGCGGTGCGAGTGAGAGCGTTCGTTCTCGTGGTGCCAGGGCCCCATCAGCAGCACGTCGCGGACGATGATCCAGCCCCCGCCCGTGCCCCAGCTGGTCTCCAGCACCATCGTGCCCGGCAGATAGCGGCGAGACGCGGGCACCGCCACGCCGGCCGGGCCCAGGCGGAAGTAGCCGGCGTCGCGATCGAGCATCGAGCCGAACACGCTCGGTGAGTCGACCCGCGGCAGGCACATCCACTCCACGGCGCCCCCCGGCGCGACGAGCGCGACCGTCTCGCAGTCCGAGAGGAACGCGTAGTCGGCGATGGGCGGGAACGGGCTGGCCGCCGCCGGCAACTCGGAGCGCAGGCGGGGCACCGCGCTCCTGGTGGGCGAGATCGCGGCGACGGGCATGGATCGGGTGTCGCCCGCCGGCTGGGGGTTCCCGGTCGCCTGCTCCATGGCGGTGAGTATTACGTGCCCGAAGCCGCCCGGCGCAAGGAGATGCCCAGCAGCAGGAGCACCGCCACCGGCATCACCCACCACGCGGTGGCGCCGCCGGACGCCAGCAGGGCCGTGATCCCGAGCGCCACAACCACCCCGAGCGCGGTGATCCAGTCGTCGCCGACGACGAAGTCCCACACGGCGGCGAGGACGCGTCGGATCGCCTTCACGCCGGCTCTCCCGCGGGTCGGCTGCCTGGCTCCCGGCCCGCGCCGCGCAGCCACGCCA
Organism: uncultured Actinomycetes bacterium; assembly: GCA_963822735.1. Classification (GTDB taxonomy): domain Bacteria; phylum Actinomycetota; class Thermoleophilia; order Solirubrobacterales; family Solirubrobacteraceae; genus Palsa-465. The sequence goes on along the minus strand of CAWGIU010000001.1, from coordinate 463,484 downwards.
CGAGTGCCAGCGAGATCACCGCGACGCCGGGGATGATCGCGAGCAGCGACGCATCGCCGCCGGGCCAGGAGGCCCCGGCTCCCTCGGCGCCCCAGAACATGCCGAACGAGCTCAGCATGACGCCCACGGCGAACTTCATCGCGTTCTCCGGCACCCGGGCCAGCGGTGCTCTGACCGCGACGCCTGCCAGCACGACGAGGGCCACGGCGACGCCGGCGGCCGCCGCAGCCAGCCCGATGCGGTGCTGGTTTGCGCCGAACGTGAGCACGATCACCGCCACCTCCAGGCCTTCGAGCAGGACACCCTTGAAGGACACGATGAACGAATAGGTGTCGATGTCTTTAAATGCGCGCCGCGTGCTCGCAGCGCGAGCCGCGGCGCTTTGTTTTTCGAAAGCGGCTTCCTCGTCGTGGAGCGCCTTGAGGCCCGCCGCGCGCAGGATCGCCTTGCGCAGCCACTGCAGGCCGAAGACCAGCAACAGCCCTCCGATGGCCACGCGCAGCGCGTTCAGCGGCAGCGAGGTCAGCGCCGGCCCCAGGGCGGCGACAACCGCCGCCAGCACGGCCACCGCCGCGCCGACGCCGTAGAACGACGAGCGCCAGCTGCGCGTCGTCCCCACCGCCAGCACGATCGTCAGCGCCTCCACGGCCTCCACCGAGCAGGCCAGCAGCACCGACAGGGCAAGTCCGATCTCGGGTCCGCTCATCGCCGGCAAGTATGGCTCACGGGGGTTGTCATCATGGGAGGACGATGAGCTTCACAGGACGCGGATTCGGCGCGGCACACGGGAACGCCGGGACGGGCGCGATGCGTTCACTGCGCGGGCGCAAGGAGCCTCCGCCGCTGATGGATCCCAGCCGCCAGCGTGACCGCCATCGGATCCTGCGCCTGTTCGTCCCCTACAGGCGGCGGCTGGGCGCGGCGATGGGCCTGATCGTCGTGTCCGCCGGGCTCAGCATGGTCTCCCCGTTCCTGCTGCGGGCGGTGCTCGACAAGGGCCTGCTGAGACACGAGTCGACGGTGCTCGACTGGGGCGTCGGCGGGATGATCGCCATCGCCATCGTCACGGCCGCCTTCAGCGTGTGGCAGACGTATCTCTCAAACGCCGTCGGCCAGCGCGTGATGCACGATCTGCGCTCGGCCGTTTACGAGCGCCTGCAGCGAATGTCGCTGGCGTTCTTCACGCGCACGCGGACCGGGGAGGTGCAGTCCCGGATCGCCAACGACATCGGCGGGCTGGACGACATTCTCACCAACACGGCCACCACGGTCGCCCAGAACGCCACCACGGTGATCGCCACGATCGTCGCCATGCTGCTGCTGGATTGGCGCCTGGCGGCGATCTCGCTGGTGTTCGTGCCGCTGTTCGTCTACCTCACACGCCGCGTCGGCAAGGTCAGGCGCCGGATCACGATGCAGCAGCAGCGGCGGCTGGCCGACCTCTCGGCGCTGGTCGCCGAATCGCTGTCGGTCTCGGGGATCATGCTCGGCAAGACGATGGGGCGGGGCGGCGATCTGGCCAAGCGCTTCACCGGCGAGTCGAGGGACATCGCGGACCTCGAGGTGCGCTCGCGGATGGCGGGCCGCTGGGTCATGTCGACGATCCAGATGACGTTTGCCATCCAGCCGGCGATCGTCTATTTCCTCGCCGGGCAGGGCTCGATCATCGGCCACATCTCGCTGGGCACGGTCGTGGCGCTGACCACCCTCCAGACGCGGCTGCTGTTCCCGATCCAGCAGCTGCTCGGCGTGGGGGCCGACGTAGAGGCCTCGCTGGCGTTCTTCGACCGCATCTTCGAGTACCTGGATCTGCCGATCGACATCGTCGAGAAGCAGGACCCGGTCGAGCTCCGGCCCGGCGAACTGCTGGGTGAGGTTCGCTTCGAGGACCTGTACTTCAGCTACTACGGCAAGGAGCCCTGGACCGTGCAGAGCATCGAGCTCGTGGTGCCCGCAGGTACGCGCACGGCGATCGTCGGCGAGACCGGCGCCGGCAAGACGACGCTCGGCTACCTGGTGGCAAGGCTCTATGACCCGCAGCGGGGACGGGTGACGATCGACGGCATCGACGTGCGCGACGCCTCGCTTCAGTCGCTGGCGAAGACGGTGGGGGTGGTGTCGCAGGAGACCTATCTGTTCCACGCCAGCGTGCGCGAGAACCTGCGCTTCGCGCGCCCGGACGCCACGGATGAGGAGATCGAGCAGGCTGCGCGCACGGCGCGGATCCATGAGCTGATCGAGTCGCTGCCCGACCGCTACGACACCGTGGTCGGCGAGCGCGGTTACCGCTTCTCGGGCGGCGAGAAGCAGCGCATGGCGATCGCGCGGACGATTCTGCGCAATCCGCCGGTGCTGGTGCTGGACGAGGCCACCAGCTCGCTCGACACGCAGACCGAGGCCGCGGTGCAGGCTGAGCTCGAGCGGCTGTCGGAGGGGCGTACGACGATCACCATCGCCCATCGACTATCGACGGTCAGAGACGCCGATCAGATCGTGGTGCTCGACCACGGACGGATCGTGGAGCGGGGAACGCACTTCGAGCTGCTGGACCGGGGCGGGCTCTACGCGGCGCTGGTGGCGCGCGACGTGGCCGAGGAGGGGCCTCAGCTGACGGTCGGCTAGGGCCACGTGGCGGGGCAGCGGGGGCTAGCGCCTGGGCGGCTGAGGCGCCGGAGCGCTCCACAGCCCGTGCGTAGCGGTCACCGCCCACAGCGTGCTGTTGCTGAGCGCGAACGTGGTCCGGGCGTCGTGCGCTAGCTCCGTGTTGCGCTTCGGTCAGCTGACCACGACGTAGCGCATCACGACCGGGCCGACCCTGAGGACATCCTGATCTTGGACGTTGGTGGCGATGATGCGCCGGCCGTTGATGAACGTGCCGTTGGAGCTGCGGTTGTCGAGTACGCGCATGAAGCGTCCGTGGCGGACGAGGATCGCGTGGCTGACCGACACGTGGCTCTGCTCGAGGCGCACATCGGCGGTGAAGCCGCGGCCGATATGGGTGATCCGCTGCTCCAGCGGAACGTAGACCACCTCGTCGCCGTCCTGGAACTCGATGTAGTGACCGCGCGGGGCCATGCGCGGCTCGAGCGCTCGCGCCCGAGTGCGGTGATCGAGCAGCGGCAGCGCGTCGAGAATCGGCTCCCCAACATCCGGCCGCAGCTGCTCCGTCGGTCCGTCCCGTTGCTCTACGGGTGCGGGGAATGCTTGGATGCTCATGCGCTCACTTCAGCACCGCCGGCCGAGCGAGCGATGAATGGAATCGAAGAGAGGATGAAGATCCGGGGAGGCGCCCGCCGTGCCCGGCGCGGTGAGGGTCGGGTCCGGCCGGGCTGCCTGAGATCGGGTCGGGCCGCTCGAGGTCGGGCCGGGCCGCCCGAGACCTGTTCAACGTGCCAGCGCGTCTTCGAGACTCGCGAGAAGGGAACTTGAACAGGCTGAGCCTGTCGAACGTGACAGACGCCGCGCCCGCGCGGTGCGAATGGCGGTTTGGACAGGTCGGGCGGCGCGCGGCCGGGCAAGCGAGCCTGCGACCATGGCACCCAGTGCCCCGGACGAGCCCACGACGCCGCAGCGCCGGCATCCTCCTCTACCGGCGCTCGCGCCCCGCTGCTTCAGATCGGCGAGACGCGGCCGGGGGGCTCGAGGTGCTGCTCGTCCATCCCGGCGGTCCGCTTCTGGTCACGCCGCGACGCCGGCGCCTGGTCGATACCGAAGGGCGAGTACGAGGGCGGTGAGGACGGGCTGGCCGCGGCCCGGCGAGAGTTCGAGGAGGAGCTGGGCGCCGTGCCGCCCCACGATCTCGAGCCACTCGATCTGGGCGAGGTGCGCCAGAAGTCCGGGAAGCACGTCTCGGCTTGGGCACTCGAGGGCGACCTCGATTGCACGCAGATCGAGAGCAACACGTTCACGCTCGAGTGGCCGCCCCGCTCGGGACAGATGCAGGAGTTCCCCGAGGTCGACCGAGCGGGCTGGTTCGAGATCGACGAGGCCCGGGAGAAACTGATCCCGGCCCAGGTGGCATTTCTGGACCGTCTGCTGGCGCAAGGAGCCGCCGAGCGCGTGGCGCCGGAGGTTGAGCGGCCGTGAGCTCGAGCGGGCGTATCAGCCCCACCGCTCACTACACGGGTTACGTGTGGGCGCGTAACGGGCTCTCGGATCCGGAGCTCGAAACGGTGGAGGGCCGGATCCTGTTCGAGTCGCTGCGCGCGCCGATGATCGTCAGCGCCGTCCTGGGAAGCGGGACGCTCGAGGCGTATCTGATGGCCCGCCACCGCGCGATCGACGCTCTGTTGGAGCAGGCGATCGCCGCGGGACGGGTGGCCCAGGTGATCGAGGTGGCGTCCGGGCTCTCGCCGCGCGGTCTTCGTTTCAGCCGCCGCCATGGCGAGCAGCTGACGTACGTGGAGGCCGATCTTCCGGGGATGGTGGAGCGAAAGCGCGAGGCGCTGCAGAAGATCGACGCGCTGTCAGACCACCATCGGGTGGCGGAGGTAGACGCGCTCAAGGACGACGGTCCTGGGAGTCTCGCCGAGCTGGCGGCGACGCTCGATCGCCGCAAGGGCCTGGCGATCATCACCGAAGGGCTGCTCGGCTACCTCGACCGCCAGTCGGTCGATGGCATCTGGCGGCGCTTTGCCGAGACGCTCGAGGGCTTCGAGCACGGGACCTACATTTCCGACATCCACATGGGCGAGCTTCAGAACCCCCAGGTGCGCATCTTCCGCCTGCTGCTGTCGGTATTCGTCCGCGGCCGCGTCCATCTGCACTTCGGCGGGGAGTCGGAGATTCGCGGCGCGCTGCTGGATGCCGGGTTCACGACCGCCGAGGTCCGCCAGGCCTCGCAGGTCGCCGGTGAGAACCGCAACAGCGCCAGCCACCTGGCGCACGTCCTGGAGGCAACCGTTTGATGATCGACGCCACTCTCTACAGCGATCCGGCGTGCCCCTGGGCCTACTCCGAGAGTCCCGCGCTGCGGGTCATCGAGTGGCGTTACGGGCAGCAGCTTCGCTGGCAGCTCGTGGTCATCGGCCTGACCGAGGACGCCTCGCAATACGAGCGGCGCGGCTACACGCCGCTGCGGGGCGCAATGAGTCAGCTGCGCTTCCGCGGTCGCTATGGGATGCCATTTGCGCCGGCGCCGAAAGCCCGCCTCAGCGCCACGGCGCGGGCCTGCCGAGCCGTGGTCGCCGCCCGCCTGACCATGCCGGGTTCCGAGTGGCGCGTCTTCCGCGCGCTACAGCTCGCCAACTTCACCACCCCGCTGCTGCTCGACGACGACGCCCAGCTGGCCGATGCGCTGGCCGATGTGCCCGGAATCGACGCCCGCGAGATCGTGCTGCGGATCGACGCGCCCGAGGTGGTCGCGGCCTACCAGCGCGATCGGGAGCAAGCGCGAGAGGCCGAGGGTTCGGCGGCCGAGCTGCAGGGCAAGACCGCCACCACAGACGGACCCGTGCGCTTCACCGCGCCGTCCGTGGTCTTTCAGCGTGACGGCCGGCAATTGGTGGCCGGTGGGTTTCAGCCGGTCGAGGCCTACGACGTGCTGGTGGCCAACCTCGACCCCTCCCTGCACCGAGAGCCACCGCCCGAGACGCCGGGGCCGCTGCTCGAGCGCTTCCCCGATGGCCTCACAACGCAGGAGGTCGCGGCACTGCTCACGGAGGGCAACGACGCACCGGACCCTGCCGCGGCGGAGGTGGCGCTGCTGGAGCTGGTCGGCGAGGGCAAGGCCGTGCGCCAGCCGCTGGGCGGCGACGCGTTGTGGAAGCCGTCTTCCAGCTTTCGCGGCTAAAAGTGCTCCGGTTTCAGCACAAGGACGGTTAGCCGTTGCCGTTTGAAGCTCCGATCGCCTAGGGTTCGGTCCGTGGGGGAGTTGCGATCAACTGCGTACGCCGCCCTAAGCAAAGCCGCGCTGGCTGCGGTCGCCGCGGCCTGCGTTGCCGCGGTGCCGGCGAGTGCGGCGGCCGCGGCGCCCGGGCGCTTGGCCTACGTGACCTCCACCAACAACAACACCTCGACTGCGGCGTGGGTGGCCGGCCCCACCGGTCAGAATGCGATGCAGCTGACGCAGGGAGATGAGCCGACGCTCTCGCCCAACGGCCAGCTGGTGGCCGTCGTCACCGCGACCAGCACCCAGGCAGTGGCGGTGTACTCGGCAGGCGGGACGCTTCTGGCGCGATACCCGGGGGCAGAGGGTCCGCTGACGTTCTCGTCCAACTCCCGCTACCTGGCGATGCAGAAGAGCGGCCTCCAGGTTGCGGATCTGAGCTCCGGAGCCGTCAGGCAGATCGCCAGAGGGCAGCTGCAGGGCGTGAGCTTTGCGCCCACCGGCAGCAGGGTGGTGTACGGGCTCAGCAGGTCCGAGGCGTTGAACGCACCGGTCAACCTCTACACCGTCAACCCCAACGGAACAAGCCGGAAGCAGCTCACCACCAACGGACGCAGCGCCAACCCGCTGTGGGGCTCGAAAGGCATCGTCTTCGACCGCTTGACCCCGCGCAAGAACGACGCTCCCATCGCTCAGATCTGTGTGCTGAACAACGGCAAGACCAGGCAGATCACGAACCTGAAGGTGCCATCGCTGCTCACGGGGCTGGTCCCGATGTCGATCGCGTCCGACGGCGTGCACCTCGTGGCCGCTTACAACGGCGAGGACACCGATCAGGCCTGGACCGTGAACCTCAGGACGAAGAAGCTGGTCCGTCTGAGGGCCGGCAAGAAGTACGTCACGCCGTGGGGCATCTCGCGCAACGGCAAGCGGGTGCTGGTCGGTCTGGGCGGGTTCCAGGGACCGCCGACCGGCAGCGTGGCGACGATTCCGTTCTCGGGCGGCAAGGCCTCGGTGCTCGTCAACCGCGCGGGCGAGCCCAGCTGGAACCAGTAAGCCGGCGCGCGTCACGCGGCGGGCCAGGGGCGCCCTGCGCTCAGCCGAGCTCGAGCACCAGCGGCAGCCTCTCCAGCCCGTAGATCCCGGACGGGGTGCCGAACTCGGGTTCAGCGTCGAGACGCACTGAGCGCACCCGTTCGGCCAAGAACGCCAGTCCTTCCTGCATCTCGGCCCGGGCCAGGTTGGCCCCGACGCAGTAATGGATCCCGGCGCCGAACGTCAACAGGCGGGAGCGCGGGCGCTCAGCGGTGATGTCGAACGTGTCGGGCTCAATCCCCTCCCGGTTAGCGTGCCACGCGGACACCAGGACGATCGTTCCCGCCGGGAACGTCACGCCGCGATGCTCCACATCTACGAGCGTGATCCGGGCGGTGAGCGGAGTGATTGGCTCGTATCGAAGCGCCTCGTCGACGGCGGCGAGCGCCAGGCCGTGCGGATCCGAGCGCAGCGCCTCCCATTGCAGAGGGTGCTCCGCCAATAGCCGCACCGCGTGCGCCAGCTGGCTCTGGCTCGTGTCCACACCCCCGACGAGAATGTTCAGCACGAGGTTGCGCAGCTCGTCATCGGTCAAACGATCGCGGCCGGCTTCGCCGGCCTGGTGATCGCCGGCCTCTTCGGCGTGGATCAGATCCGTGATCAAGTCATCTCCGGGCCTAGCCCGACGGTCGGCGATCAGTGCGTCCCCGTAGTCGTAGAACTCCGCGACGGCCTGCTCGATCAGCTGCCGCTCCCCCATCAGGCTGGTGGCGTCGAACTGGCGCTGGATCCAGTTCGACCAATGATGGAGCCGCGGCGCGTCCTCGAGCGGTGCGCCCATCACTTCGGCGATCACGAGCGACGGGTAGGGCTTGGCGAAGTCGGCGATGAACTCCAGGGCGCCGTTGGACGGAAGCAGCTGCGCGAGGAAGCGGCGCATGGCGGGGCGGTAGCGGTCGATTGCGCGGGGCGCCAGCGCTGGATTGACCAGGTTTCGCAGGCGCCGATGGTCGTCGCCATTTACGTTGATGATGTTCTTGACGATCTCCTCGTGCAGCGGCCCATCGTCGATCTTGAACAGCTGCGCGATCGTCATCCCCGGGAACACGGCATCCTTGGCGCGCAGAAAGAACTCGCCTGCCTCGCGGTCGAGCACGATGAACCCGAACGGGCTTGCTGCCAGCCATTCGTCGTGGCCACGCAGGCTCGCCATCGCCTCCACGTAGCGGCGGCCGCGAAGCGAGGGGTCGGTGTGATCGAGCAGGGGAAGCTCGAGCTCGGTGGCCAGCGGCATCGTGCGCTCAGGGGCGCTCGAAGATCGCCGCCAGCCCCTGGCCGCCGCCGATGCACATGGTCTCTAGGCCGTAGCGATCGCCGCGGCGCCGAAGCTCGCGCAGGAGCGTCGTCAGGATGCGGGCGCCGGTGGCGCCCACCGGGTGGCCAAGCGAGATCCCGGAGCCGTTCACGTTCAGCCGCTCGAGGCCGTCCGATAGCTGCCACTCGCTCAGAACCGCCAGCACCTGGGCGGCGAAGGCCTCGTTCAGCTCGATCAGGCCGAGGTCGTCGAGGCTGAGACCGGCCCGCGCGAGCGCCCGGGCCGTGGCGGGCACCGGGCCGATACCCATCGTCCGGGGCGGCACGCCGGCCACCGCCCAGGACACGAGCCGGCCGAACGGCTCCAGACCCAACTCCGCGGCGCGCTCGGGATGGGTGACGATGCACACGGCGGCGCCGTCGTTCTGACCGCTCGAGTTGCCGGCGGTCACCGTTGCCTCGCTGTCCTGGCGGCGCGTTATGGGCTTGAGCGCGCCCAGGGTCTCGAGCGTGGCGTCGGGTCGAGGGTGCTCGTCGCGGCTGATAGTCCGTGTTCCGTTCTTGCGATCCTCGACCGTCACCGGCACGATCTCCTCGGCGAAGGCTCCACGCTCGTGCGCGTCGACCGCCAGCCGGTGGGAGCGCAAGGAGAGCTCATCCTGCTCCTGACGCCGGATCCCGTATTCGCGGCGCAGGTTCTCGGCCGTCTCCAGCATGCCGCCGGGAACGGGGTGGTTGACTCCTCCGGCGGTGACGCGCGAGCGCACGAGGCGATCCTCGAGCATGGCGCCCCCGGAACGGGCTCCCCATCGCAGGTGTGTGGAGTAAAGCTCGGCCTGGCTCATGCTCTCGCCCCCGCCCGCCAGGACGAGATCCGCCGCTTCCGTCTGGACCATCATGCTGGCTTCGATCACAGCCTGCAGCCCCGATCCGCAGCGTCGGTCGAGCTGGAGGCCGGGGACCTCTACCGGCAGGCCGGCGTCGAGCGCCGCCACCCGTCCCAGCGCCGGAGCGTCGCCGTTGGCGTAGCACTGGCCGAGCAGCACGTCGTCGATGGCCTCGTGCGGGAGACCGGTGCGCTCCACGAGGGCCGAGACCACCGTCGATGCCAGCTTGGCCGCCGGCAGGTCACGGAAAACACCGCCGAAGCGGCCGACGGGCGTTCGCAGCGGCTCGCAGATGACCGCGTCTCTCATGCGCAGAACGATAGACCGACAGGCCGCGAGACTTTCATTCGCCGAGGACCGTCGCCAGCCATCGCTGGGCTTCCGGCAGGACCGTCGGGGCGATGGCGTGGGGGGCGTGAGCCTCGTGGTAGACGACATCGAAGCCCGCTTCCTGAAGCACCTCGTGCGCCTGGCGGCCGAACCGCGAGCTGATCACCGGATCATCGATGCCGTGGTAGATGAACACGCGCGTGTCGCGCGCCTTTATCAGATTAGGCTTCCACCCCGCGACGGTCGGTATGAAGCCTGAGAAGGCCAGGATGCCTGCCGGCGCCGGACGGTCGGGTCCCAGCCCGAGGGCGAAGCTCATCGCCGTACCCATCGAGAAGCCCCCCAGCACCGTCTGCTCCGGCGTCAGGCCGGTGCTCTCCCACAGCCGATCGTGAAACGCGGCGAGCTGGGCATAGGACGAACGGAAGCTGGCGGGATCGGGAGAGCCCACTTCCCGCGTCTCATACCAGCGGTAGCCCGGCGTCCCCGGAAACGGCAGCGGGGCTCGCGGCGAGTAGACGTGCAGCCGAAGGTCCGGGTCAAGCACGTCGGCCAAGGGCAGCAGGTCGTTCTCGTCGGTTCCCCGCCCGTGGTGCAGGACGAGAAGGCCGCGTGCCGAAGTATCAGGCGGACGCTCCCGAAAGCTCAGCATCGTCGCCCGCGTCGGTCCAGCATCAGTCGAGATAGCTCACGACTTCGCGCGGCGGCAGCCGTTCCGGCGGCTCCTTCTCCTGACGCCCCCAGCCCAGATGGATCAACGCAACAAACCGCTCATCGTCCGGCATGCCGAGCGCCGCACGCCCCTCTTCGGAGCGGAGTACCGAAGGCGTGCGCCAGTAGCCCGCAAGTCCCCGGCCGTGCGCCGCCAGCAGCACGGCATAGATAGCGCAGGCGGTGGCGCAGAGGTCCTCCTCGTCCTGGAGCGGGTCGTCCGAGCGCTTCGCGCTGGCCGCGACGAGCGTCGGCGCGCGGTCGAGCTTGGCACCACCCTCGGGCCCGGCGATCCCCTTCAGCGCCGCCAGCGTACTCGGCCCCAGCACGCGAAAGCGCCAGGGATTGGTCAAGTGGTGGTTTGGGACCCAGCGGGACAGCTCGAGCAACTCGTCGAGCAGCTCGCGTGGCACCGGGTCGGGCGCGAACGCCTTGTGGGTGCGACGGGTACGGATGGCCTGTTCGACGTCCATCGTCGTTCAACCGTAGCGTCGAGCGGCCCACCTACACTCATGAGGTCTATGCCCAGCAATCGAACGGGACGGATGGTCGAGCGGGTCACCCGGAAGGTCCCCGGCCTGCGCGTGATCCCGGTGGTGAAGCTGCTCGCGGCGGCCGAGATCGTTTTGATCGCCCGGGAGCACGTCGAGCGGCTGGACCCCTACGAGCGCCGGCGGGTGATCCAGCTGGTCCGAAAAGGCCACGGGCGGCCGAGCCATCTGAGCGCCGGTGATCGCGAGGAGCTGCGGAGTCTGGTGGCCAAAGCCGAACCACGGTTGCTGGTCGGCGAGATGGCCGAGCAGCTGTCCCCCATTGGGCTCCCGCAGCGCGTGGTCCGGGGGCGCAAGCAGCGCTAGCGCCGTGTCGGCCGTCCATCGCCACGTGCCCCGGTCGCCGGCACGGGCTCAAGCCGGCTGAGAACAGCCTCCGCGGCGACGATCGTCCGAAGCGCGGGTGTCGGGGTCAGGACGATCGCGGGGTAGCACTGGATCCACCGTGACCGTCACCGACACCGAACGCGATGCCGAGGGCGCCCGGCTGCTGGAGCAGCGCCCGCAGGCCGTGCCGCGCGGCGCACTTCGGCTGCTGGTGTTCGTAGTCGGTTCGGCCAGCCTCGGCGCGGAGATCGCCGCCGCTCGGCTGCTGGCCCCGTACTTCGGCGCCTCGACGATCGTGTGGGCCAACACGATCGCCACCGTGCTGGTCGCACTGTCGGCCGGCTATGCGTTCGGCGGCAAGCTCGCCGACCGCCGCGCGGACCTGAAGGGACTGTGCGCTGTCGTGCTTGCGGCCGCCGTGCTGCTGGCGGTGGTCCCGTTCATCTCCGACCCCTTCCTGCGGCTGTCGGTGAACGCGCTCGGTGCGCTGTCGGTCGGCGGCTTCGCCGGATCGCTGGCCGCAGTGCTGGTGCTAGTTGCGCTGCCGGTGGTGCTGCTGGGCACGGTCGCGCCGTATGCCAATCGGCTGGCGCTCGCCCGGGTGGGCGAGGCCGGCACGGTCACGGGTCGCCTGTATGCCATCTCCACCGCCGGATCGCTGGTGGGCACCTTCCTCGCGGCCCTGCTCCTGATTCCCACAGTCGGCACGCACCGCACGTTCGGCCTGTTTGCGCTGGCGCTGGCGCTGGTGGCCGCTCCCTGGATGGGCCGCCGCTTTCTGCTCGTGCCCCTGGTCGTTGCCGGGTTGCTGTTCGTCCCGCCTCCCGGGGTGGGGTCGGACGTGGCCGGGGCCAAGGTCGTCTATGAGACCGAGACCCCCTACCAGTACGCACGCGTCCTGCAGTTCCCGAGCGGGGCGCGCTGGCTTCAGCTCAACGAGGGGGTGGCGGTCCACTCCCTATACCGGCCGTGGAGCTATCTGACCGGCGGCTACTGGGACGACTTCCTGGTGCTGCCGCTGACCGGCGTCCGCGGCGTACCGCACCGAATCGCGATCCTGGGTGATGCCGCAGGGACCGTCGCCCGGGCTTACGGGCACTACTTCCCCGCAACGCGCGTCGACGCCGTCGAGCTCGACGGCGAGCTGACCTCGATCGGAAAGCGCTACTTCGCGCTGAGCGGGCCTCGCCTTCACCTCTACACCGCCGACGCCCGCCCGTGGCTAGAGGAGAGCTCGGTCCGCTACGACGCGATCTTCCTCGATGCCTACCGCCAGCCCTACATTCCCTTCTACCTGGTGACGCGCGAGTTCTTCGAGCTCGTGCGCCGCCACCTGCTCCCGGGCGGGGTGCTGATCATCAACGTGGGGCACATCCCCGGCTCGGACGCATTGGAGAAAGTGGTGAGCGCCACCGTGCGCTCCGCGTTCCCCGTAGTCCTCCGGGACCATTTCAGCGACGGCAACTCGTTGGTGCTGGCCAGCACCGGGCCCCTGTCCGGTGGGCAGATGCTTGCCTCGAGCCGGGCGCTACCGCCCGAGCTCGGAGGGTTGGCCCAGACGGTGGCGTCCCGCCTCGGCCCGCCCATGCGCGGCGGTTCGGTGTTCACCGACGACCGCGCGCCCGTCGAGTGGCTGACCGACCTTTCAATCCTCGGCTACGCGGCCGGTAAGCGCTGATTTAGAAAACAACCTGCACGGTCGCGCCCGACGTCCCTATCCTCTTGTAGGGCAAGGGGTGTCGCGACAGAACAATCACCACACGCTGGTTGCGCTGGATGATGTGCTCGGCGCTTTGATCGAAGGCGGCCCGCTGTCGAGCGAAGAGCTCGCGCAGCAGCTGGGCCTGACTCGACTCGATGCCCGCCTGGTGCTCGTCGACGCGCACGTCCACGGACTGGTTCGCACAAACAACCGCGGCCAGTGGGAGATCGCCGCACCTGGACGCGAGGCGCTGATGAGCACCCGCCGGCGACCGCAGCGCCGAAGCTCGGCGTGGCAGGCTCGTCTGCGCCCGGCCTATCTCGGACGGCGTGGCCTACCGATCGCCGTTGGCCTGATCGTCTCCGCCGCCGGCGGCGTCGCTGTCGCCAACAGTGGTTTGCCGAGCTTCTCGGCCCGGCCCGACGACGCCTCCACGCACGCCACAGTTCGGAGGCATGTGCGGCACCGTATCGCCAACCGTCGGTTCCGGCCCTATTACGCATCGGCGGAACGGCACCGCTACATACAGCGGACACAGCGTGTCGGCACGGTGCGCCTGATTCGGAGTCTCCCCGTCGTGAGGCGTCCTTATGAGCCTCGCCGTCCGGCCAGCTTCTCCTGCGGCCAGCGTCCCAGCGGTGCTCACGTCACCGGGCGACGCGTGCGGGCGCCGGCGACGATGGCCACGCTGATCAACGAACGGACGGCGACTACCGGCGTCGGCAATCATGTGGCGCCCGGAAGGCGCCACAGCGTCACCGCGGCGCGACCTTCGAGCTGCGCAGGCTGACCGGCGCGCAATCCTGAATCACACGCGTGCCATTGCGCGGCGAGAGCGTGATCGCCCGGAACTGGACGCGCTCGCGCTCGGGATCGGCGGCGCGAAGCGCCGCCCGCTGGAGCACCCGGCCCAGCACGATTCGCATCTCCATCAGAGCAAAGCTGGCGCCCAGGCAGCGGCGGATGCCGCCGCCGAACGGCAGCCATGTGTACGTGTCAGGCGGGTCGGGACCGAGGAAGCGCTCGGGGCGAAAGGAAGACGGTTCGGGGTAGAGATCGGCGCGGTGATGGATCATTCGGATCGAGGGGTTGATCTCCACGCCAGGTGGGATCACGTAGCCGTTCAGGCGAAACGGTTCACCCCGCACCACGCGCCCCACGCCAGGGATCACCGGGCGAATGCGAAGTGCCTCCTTGACGGCCGCATCGCGGTACTCGTCATCCGAGTCGGCGCGCAGGCGGGCGAGGACGCGCTGGTCGTGAAGGACCAGATCGAACGTCCACGCCAGCCCCGTGGCAGTCGTCTCGTGTCCGGCCAGCAGCAGGGTCACCAGCTCGTCGCGGACCTCGCGGTCTGACAACCGCTGGCCGTCCTCGTCCTCCGCCAGCAGCAGCGCCGAGAACACGTCGTCGCGGTCGGCCAAGTCGGGCTGAGTGCGTCGGCGCTCGATCTCGGCGTACAGGATCTCGTCGACCGCCCTCCGCCGGGCCTCGAAGCGCTGCAGCGCGCCGCGGTCTGCCCCCAGCCGACCGAGCAGCATCATCAGCGGGATTCCGCGGGGGCTGGACAGCGGCTCGACCATCGCTCGCAGCCGCGATCGCAGCTCCTCCTCGGCGGCCCCCGGCCGATAGCCGAACACGGCACGGATGATCACCTGGAGCGCCAGCGCCTGCATGCTCGGCAGCAGCGTGAACGGATCGCCCACCGGCCAGGCATCGATCTCGCGATCGGTGGCCTCGAGCACCGTCTGGGCGTAGGACTGCATCCGCTGGCCGTGCAGGTGGGGGAGCATCAGCCGGCGGTGGCGGAGGTGCTCGGAGCCGTCGAGCAGCAGCACCGAGCGCTCGCCCAGCACCGGCCCCAAGAGCGCGTTGGCCTCGCCCGCGTGCAGCTGATCGGCAGGCCCCTTGAACAGCTCCTTGACCAGCTCGGGGTCGAACAGGATCACGAACTTGTCGTCGAACAGCGTGCCCAGCGTGACCGCACCGCCGTAGCGGCGCCTGCAGGCCTCGAGGAAGCGCGGCCCGGCAAGCATGAACGCGGCCGTCTGGAGCGCGCGCGGTAGGCGGGGTCCGGGAGGTAGCTTCGCGCTCTCGGTGGCCACGGTGGCGCTCGCGGGGCTCACGGCCGGCCCGACGGCGCTTGCGAGGCGGCGGCCTTGGCGCCGAGGTCGGCGAGCGTCAGCTGGTGCGCCGGGGGCCGATCGAGCACGGTGGTGCTCGAAACGCTCAGATCGGGGCCCACGTGGACCAGCTCGCCGGGGTCGAGAGCGCGCCAGCCGGTGTCCTCGTCCATCGGCTCCGAGGCCACGATAACCGCGGGCCTCGCCGTCAGATCGCCGGAGCGGACGCGGATGCTGCCGCGCGCGCTGGCGTGCTCCAGGTGACGGTGGCCCGTGGGGCCACCCGCGGCGCGCTCGAGCACGTACAGCTCGTGCACGTCGGGGTAGCGGAACGCCCAGAGTTCATCCCGGGTGATGAGGACGAAGTTCAGCGCGAACACGGGCAGGTTCTGAGAGATCCAGTCGACCGCCGCCGTAATTCCCTTCGCGATCTCGCCCGTCCGCTCGGTCTCGCTGGTGATCAGCGCGAAGTAGCGCTCCGAGTCGGTTTCCCCATGCACCAGCGATTGAGCGTCGCCCAGGCGCTCGTCGAGCGCGTCCAGGTCTCCGATCACCCCGTTGTGGGCGAACAGGCGGTCGGCCTGCTCGAAAGGATGCGTGTTCGCCGTACTCAGCGCGCCCGTCGAGGCATAGCGGACGTGGGCCACGAACGTGCGTGAGCGGATCTCGCGCGCCTCGCGCGCGAACGCCTGGTCCTCGTAGGCGGCAAGCGGCTGCTTTGAAATCACCGGGCGGCCGTCTGCCTCGAAGGTCCCGAGGCCGGTGCCGTCCGGCTCGCGGCGGCTCTGGAGGGCCAGCGAGTCCGGCGCCTCGAGTAGCCAGAAGGTGGCGGTCACCGGCTCGCGCCCACCGCTCATCCCGAACAGGCGGCACATGTTGTCCTCGACGTTATAGGTTGAGGTAGGTGGACGACGGCATCCCGTTCTCGAAGCTGCTGGGCATCGAGGTGCTCGAAGCCACGCCGGAGCTGGTGCGCGCCAGGCTTCAGTGGGCGCCCGAGCGCTGCACAGGCGGGGGCATCATGCATGGCGGAGCGCTCATGGGGCTGGCCGACAACTGCGGCGGCCTGTGTGCGTTCCTGAACATCCCCGAGGGGGCCCAGGGGACGGCCACGATCGAGTCCAAGACCAACTTCATGCGCGCAGTGCGCGCCGGCGCGGTGACGGCGAGCACGCGGCCGCTTCACGCCGGACGCAATTTCATGGTGTTGGAAACGGTGCTGGAGCGCGACGATGGCAAGTTGGCGGCCAAGGTCACGCAGACCCAGGCCTTTCAGTACCGCTAAGGCAGTCTCGTAGCATTGTCAGGGTAATTTCAGGCTCCCGGCCTATCTTCTAGCTCGATCACGAGAAAGGCTGGATCGATCATGAGATTCCTACGCACCGTCCCAACCCGAAGGCTTCTGGCCGTCCTGGCCGGCTTGGTAATCGCGATCGCCGGCGGCAGCGCGATCGCCGTAGCGGCGACGAGCGGGGGCCCAGTTCCCCGGCCGGAGTCGCTGGCGCAGGCGGTCCACGCCCCGCTCACGGCCCCCTCGGTGCAAGGGATCAGCGCCCGCATCACGTTCACCAACAATCTGATCGACGCCTCCAACATCCAGGGCAAGGACCCGCTGCTGCAGGGCGCCACAGGCAGGCTGTGGTTCTCGCCTTCGACGCACCAGCTGCGACTGGAGCTCCAATCCGACAATGGCGACGGACAGGTCGTGGTCTCGGGCCGCTCGTTCTGGGTGTATGACCCCAGTTCGAAGACCGTCTACGAGGGCACCCTTCCGGCGCAGTCTCACACTGCCAAGTCAAAGCAGCAGAAGGCGAAGGACGCAGTCCCGTCGATCAAGCAGATCCAGACGGAGTTGAACAAGCTCACCCAGCACCTCAACGTCTCGGGCGCGATACCGAGCGATGTCGCCGGCCAGCCGGCGTACACGGTGCAGGTCTCGCCCAAGCACGACGGCGGTCTGCTGGGCGACGTGCAGGCAGCGTGGGACGCTGTTCGCGGCGTGCCGCTGCGCTTCGCGGTCTACGCGCGCGGCTCCTCCTCGCCCGTGATCGAACTGAAGGCCACTGACATCTCCTTCGGCCAAGTCCCGAGCTCTGACTTCAAAGTCTCGCCGCCAAGCGGTTCGAAGGTGGTCAAGGTCTCGACCGCCGGCGCGAATCACAATGGCGCGCTGAAGAAGGCTCGGGCGGCGTCCAAGCGCGCACACCAGCACCAGGTGTCAGGCGTGGCCGCCGTCTCCCGTCAGCTGCCGTTCTCGCTGAATGCGCCGGGCACGCTGGTCGGGTTGCCACGGCAGTCGGTCACGCTGCTCGACTGGGGCGGGAAGCCGGCGGCACTCGTCACCTACGGCCAGAACCTGGGCGGGATCGCGGTCGTCGAACAGAGTGCCACCTCGGCCCGCAGCGCCGCCAGCTCGACGAAGAGCGCTAGCCAAGGTGCGGGTTTCAGCCTGCCCACCGTTTCGATCAACGGCGCGAGCGGCCAGGAGCTGGACACCGCTCTGGGTACCGTGATCCGCTTCACGAGCGGCAAGGTGTCCTACACCGTCCTCGGCTCGGTGCCGCCCACCGCGGCGGAAGCGGCGGCGCGGGCGCTGTGAGCCGGGGGTCATGACCGCAACGGCCGGTCCTGCGCCACTCGAAGTCCGCGGCTTGGTCAAGCGCTACGGCGACTTGACCGCCGTGGCCGATGTCGATGTGACGGTGAGGGCCGGCGACGTCTACGGGTACCTGGGACCCAACGGCGCCGGCAAGACCACCTCGCTGCGCATGATGCTGGGCCTGATCCGCCCGACCGCGGGCACGGTCAGGCTGTTCGGGCGCGACCCGTGGGAGACCGTCCGGGCGCTCGACGGCGTGGCGGGCTTCGTCGAGGCGCCGACCTTCTATCCCTATCTGACGGGGAGGCGCAACCTCGAGCTGCTGGCGGCGTTCGACGGCGACGGCGCCGCCTCGCGCGTCGACGACGCGCTGGTGCGCGTCGAGCTCTTGGAGCGCGCCGAGGACCGGGTGGGCGGCTACTCGCATGGCATGCGCCAGCGGCTGGGGATCGCCGCCGCGTTGCTGCGAGACCCACGGCTGTTGCTGCTCGACGAGCCAGCCACGGGGCTCGACCCCGCGGGTATGCGCGATATGCGCGTCCTCGTCCGGCGGCTCGCCGAACAGGGGATGACGATCATGCTCTCTAGCCATCAACTGGCGGAGGTGGAGGAGCTGTGCAACCGCGTGGCGATCGTCCAGAGCGGGCGGATCGTCTACGAGGGCGAGATCTCGGCGCTCAAGCGGAGCGCCGGTGCCTCGTACGCACTCTCCAGCACCGATGACGCGCGTGCCCTCGAGGTCTGCCGCGCACAGCGGGGGATTGATGATGTCCGTATCCAGCACGAACGCGTGTGGTTCACCGCCAACGACGATGGGGCGGTGGCCTCGCTGTCCCGGGCGCTCGTGGAGTCAGGCGCCTTGATCCGCTCACTCGCACCCCAGACAGCATCACTTGAGCAGCTGTTCTTCTCGCTGACCGAGGCCGGGGAGGTGGCGCAGCTGGCGCCCGAGCCGCAGCTGCCGGCGCAGCCCGCTCAGGCCGCGGAGGTGGCGCGGTGAGCACCGGTGCGCTCGCTGAGCGCGGACCGGCCACCGAGGCGCGGCGGGCGCGGGCGTCGGGGCCCGGAGTGTTCACCGTGTACCGCTGGGAATTGACGAAGCTCCGCTACCAGAAGCGGACCTACCTGGGACTGGGGGCCTCGATCCTCGTCCCGATCATCTTCGTCGTCGCCGTTCACTTCCGCCACGACCGACACGGCGGCGGCGACTTCGCCTTCGCCTCGTACCTGACGAAGAGCGGGTTCGCGTTTCCGCTCGTGATCCTGCTGTTCGGGGCCGTGTGGATGTTCCCGTTGATCACCGCGCTCGTGGCAGGCGACATCGTCGCCTCCGAGGATCACAACGGCACGCTCAAGACGGTCCTCACCCGCTCGCTGGAGCGCAGCCAGATCTTCGCCGGCAAGCTGCTGACGGCGGCGACCTACGCGGCGGCGGCGATCCTGATCAACGGCACTGTGGCCGTGATCGCCGGCGGCATCGAGTCCGGTTTCAACTCGATGCAGAGCCTCTCGGGAACGATCATCTCCGCGCCCAAGGCGCTCGAGCTCGTGTACGTGAGCCTGCTCGTCTACCTGATTCCGATCGCCACGATCGTGTGCATCGGGCTGATGCTCTCAGCGGTCACGCGCAACAGCGCGGCCGCGGTGGTGGGGACGCTGATGATCTCGCTGCTGTTTCAGCTGATCGGCATCCTTCCCGGACTGGGGGGAACCCAGCCCTACTTGCTGAGCACGCAGTTCAACGCGTGGCAGGGATTCCTGCGCACCCCGATCGACTGGTCACCAATCATCCGCGCGGTCTGGGTCTGCGCCATGTACGGCGTACCAGCTTTGGTGACGGCGTTTTTGGTCTTCCTGCGCCGCGACGTGGCGGGTGGCTGAGGGCGCATCCAGGGCGTCCTCTGACGCTGGGTCCACCGGGCCCGAGCGCGTGCTGGTGGTGGACGATGACCCGTCGCTGCGCCGGATGCTCGAGCGGGCCCTGGCGGCCGAGGGCTTCGATGTGAGGGCGGCGGGCGACGGCGCCGGGGCGTTGCTCGAGACCGAACGCGGAGCGCCGGATGTGATCGTGCTCGACGTGACCATGCCCGGGCTCGACGGCCTCGCCGTGTGCCGACGTCTGCGCGCCAAGGGGCTGGCCACGCCGATTCTGATGCTGACGGCACGCGATGCCGTCTCGGACCGGGTGGCGGGATTCGATGCCGGTGCCGACGACTACCTGGTCAAGCCGTTCGCGCTCGAGGAACTCGTTGCCCGGCTACGGGCGCTGCGCAGGCGAGGTGTCGAGGCGGGCGCAGTTCGGTCCTACGCGGACCTGACGCTGGAGCTCGGTGAACGGCGGGTGACGCGCCGCGGGGAGGTGATCGGTCTGACCGGAAGGGAGGCAGAGCTGCTGGGGCTGCTGTTGGAGGAGGCTGGGCGGGCGGTCTCCCGCGAGCGGGCGATCGTGGAGATCTGGGGCGGCGCGGCGGAGCCCAACGTCGTCGACCGCTACATCACGCGGCTGCGGAGGAAGTTGGGCGAGCCGTCGCTGATCCAGACGGTCAGGGGACGGGGATTCGCGCTTCGGGCTTAGGACCGTGATATGCCGAGCGGTAGGCGCCTACTGGTCCCCTAGCAAGAGCAGGGCGTCCTCGTCAGAGACCGGCGTACCGAACAACGGGCCCTGCGCCGCGTCGCAGCCGACCGCCCGCAGCTGCCCGAGCCGGGCCTCGGTGGCGACCCCCGCAGCCACCACTGTTCGTTTCAGGGCATGCCCCAGCGCCACCATCGCTTCTAGGACCGGTGGATGTTGCGCGTGATGGCCGAGCGGCTCCACAAAGCTTCGATCGAGCTTGAACAGGTCGACCGGAAGCCCGGCCAGATCGTCGACGGAGCTGCCGTCTGCGCCGAAGCTCGCCAGCGCAAGCACGAGCCCGGCGGCGCGCGAGCGCTCGAGCGCCGAGGCCAGTCCCGGATCCTCGAGCTCGCGGGCCGAGGCGCTCACGGAAACCGCCACTTCGCGGTCTCGCGCCCGCCAGCGCTCCCGAGTGCCGAGCGCTTCGCTCAGCAGGTACTGCCTGATCGTCAGGGCCAGCCCCGTCTCTTCGGCCAGGGGCATGAATTCCTCGGAGCCCATGGGTCCCCGCTCCGGATGCTCCCAGCGCAGCAGCGCCTCGAAGCCCACGATCCGCGCGCCGGGGCCGAGGCTCACCCTTGGCTCATAGACGACGCGCAACTCCGAGCCTTCGACCGCTTTGCGCAGCGCGGCCTCGCGCTCGATCCTGGCGTGGGCGCGCTGGCGCAAGCCCTCGTCGAACAACTCATAACGCGGCGTCCCCGGCTCTTTGGCGCGATACATCGCGGCGTCCGCCTCGCGGATGACCGTCTCCGGAGCGGTGGCGGGGTCGCTGACCAGCGTGATGCCAATGCTCACCGCGACACGCGTCTCGGCATCAGCCAGAGCGACCGGCAGCTCCGCGGTACGGCTGATGCGCTCGGCGATCAGCATCGCCTCGCGTTCGCTCGCCAGCTCCTCGAACAGGAACGTGAACTCGTCGCCGCCGAAGCGCGCCACGGTATCCATGGGCCGCAGCATGCCCCGCAGACGGCGCGCCAATTGGTGGAGCACGCGGTCGCCGGCGGCATGGCCCAAAGAGTCGTTCACCCGCTTGAAGTCATCGATGTCGAGGAACAGCACGGCCACGGTGGCCCTGGTGCGCCGAAGTCGATCGAGGGCCACAGACAGCCGATCGAGGAACAGGGCGCGGTTCGGCAGGCCCGTCAGCGGGTCGTGAAGGGCTCGCTCAGCGAGCTGGACCTCGGAGCGGTTGCGTTCGATGGCGTGCGTGATCGCGCGGCGCAGGAGCGTCGCGTTGAGCTCTCCTCGAACGAGATAGTCCTGGGCGCCGGCGCGGATGGCCTGAAGCGCGTACGCCTCATCGGCGAGTTCGGAGACGACCACGATCGGGACCTCGGGCGCGATCGTGCGCAGCTGCTCGAGCGGGCCGAGTCCCACCACGGCGGTCATCGCCAGCACCGCGCACGAAGCCCCGTAGTCGAGCAGCTCCTGGCCGGCGTCTTCGAGCCGTTCGGCGCGCGCCAGCACCCGGCGCTCCGGCCCCGCTCCGCGCAGCATCTCCGTGACCAGCGCCGCCGCCTCGGCGTTCTGGTCGATCAGCAGTATCCGCGATGTGCCTAAACGCCGTGCCTCATGCTCCAATGGCGGCTGTTCCCGTCCCTTTAGTCGGCAAATCCTTACGACCCCTGTGCCCAGGTGACAATACGCGGTAACGCCGGCGGCGGGCGTAGCATTTTCGGTTCCTCGAGGGGCTTGCCGCGCACGCTGCGGGCGCGGCTCGTACTCGCCGCCACCGGGGCCATTCTGGTCGCCGTGGCGTTGTTCGCGCTGGCCACCGTCGTGGTGGTCAACGATGAGCTGCGGGGAAGCCTCGACCAGGCGTTGCAACAACGCGCACAGCAGGTGGCCGAGCTGGCCGTGTCTGCACCGGCCGTCCTCACCGACCCCGGCGCGCTGGAGAGTCCGGTTTCCGGACGGCAGATCGCCGTCGAGGTCCTTGACCACCGGGGGCGGCTATTGGCCCGTTCGCAGACGCTCGGCGCTCGCCTGCTGCCGAGCGACCGCCTGGCGCGCACAGCTCTGACCGCGGGCCGCCCGGGTTATGAGAACACGCGGCTCGGCGGACGGCCTTTTCGGCTCTATGCGGCGCCGATCGCCGAGGCGGGCGGCCCGGCGGCGGGGGGCGTGGTCCTCGTCGCCTCGGATACGACGGACATCGACCACACGGTCGGGCGCCTCGGCGTCCTGCTGGCGCTGAGCGGCGCCGGGGCGGCGCTCCTGGCAGCGGTGGCCGCCGCCGTCCTGACGCGCGGGGGGCTTCGGCCTCTGCGGCGGCTGGCGGCCGCAGCCGCGGAGATCGAGCGCACAGCGGACCCAGCCAGGCGGCTTCCCGAGCCCCCCGCGGCCGATGAGGTCGGCGCCCTGACCGGTGTCCTCAACAGGATGCTGTCCTCCCTGGACCGGGCCCGCTCCAGCGAGCGCCGCTTCTTGGCCGATGCATCCCACGAGCTGCGGACGCCGGTCACGGCGCTGCGGGGAAATATCGAGTATGCCCTGCGACACGGCGCCGGCGCGGCCGTGCTGGATGACCTCCGCCAGGATGCGATGAGGCTGGCGCGACTGGTGGATGACCTGCTGGTGCTTGAGCGCGTCGGGACCCAGACGGCGGCCCAGCCAGCGGCGCTTGAGCTCGATCGGCTGGTCAGCGATGTGGTGAGCTCCGAGCACGACGAGCGCGTTGTGGTGGCCACTCTCGAGCCGCTCACGGTTCGCGGTGATCCGGACGCGCTGGCGCGGGCGCTGCACAACCTGATCGAGAACGCACTGGTCCATGGTCCGGCCCACCGTCCGGTCAGCGTCTCGCTGCGACGGAACGGAGACAACGCGGCGTTGTCGGTCTCAGACGAGGGCCCCGGTCCGCCCAGCAGCGAGCGCGAGCGCCTGTTCGAGCGCTTCTGGCGTGGCGAGCAGACCGAGGGGCGGCCGGGCTCGGGGCTGGGACTGTCGATCGTTCAGGCCATCGCCGAGACTCACGGCGGGCAGGTGCAGGTGCAGGGCTCGGTCTTCACGATCGAGCTGCCGCTCGACGGCCTCAGTGCCCGGGCAGCCCGCGCACCTGGGGAAAGCGCTCACTGAGGGAGTACGGGGGTGCCAGATCCACGCCGTCCGGGATGCTCAGATAGCCGGGCGTGGTGCCTGAGACGCCGGTATGCCCGTACTGCCAGACGATCCGGTTCGTGTGCGGATCGACGACGATCACCCGATCGTTGTAGTCGTCGTTGGCCAACACGTCGCCATTTGGCAGCGGCAGCGCGAGCGAGGGGTGATTGAGCTCGTCGGGTCCACGCGGCGAGAAGCGCCACAGCACCTTGCCGCTTGCCGTCAGCTCCATCATCGTTCCGGGCTGCGCATAATCGACGGTCAGATAGACGCCGGGCCGCACCTCATTGGTGTCCGAGGGATAGCTGAAGCCAGGCGGGTTGGTGGCGCCCGTCAGCTTGCCTGAGCGGTCAAACACGTCAATCCAGACGCCGCCGATCTCGGTGACCACGTTGCCGCCGTTCGACAGGGGAAAGGCACCGTTCGGCGAAGACAGCGCGCTGGGCGGGTCGTGCACGCAGCTGCCGGTCGTTGCGATCTGCGCCACGGGGTGATCGAGCGGTGGCTTCAGCTCCAACAGCCGGCAGTTCTTGATGTCAGCCGTGACGATGTTTCCGTCGCGCAGGGAGATGGCGTCATCGGGGTTGTAGACATAGCCCGGCGCCGATCCAGGTATCCCCGGGTGCCCGTAGCGGTAGACGATGCGCCCGGTACCCATATCGATTAGCGAAATGACGAAGTCGTCTTCCTCCGTGGCCAGGATCTGGCGCCCGTCGTAGCTGAAGAACGCGTCGTCAGGCACAAGGAAGGTCTGCCCCTTGCCCAGATCCCCGGGATGGGGAAAGCTCCAGACGACCTGGCCCTGGGGGGTGATCTCGAGTAGACGGTTGTTTGCCTTGTCGGCGATCAGCACATCGCCCGGGAGAACCGAGGGATCGGATCCCGGTCTGAGCGTGGAGGGCGTGGGGGCGTTTGCCGAGCGGCCCTGTGGGCTGCGGGGGTCCTGCGACAGCTCGAGCACGCCGTTGACGGGGGCCGCGCTGCTCTGGCCACCGGCAACCACGATCTTGCCGCCCACCGCCGTAGCCGTGGAGTCGGACAGCGGTTGGCTCAGGGAGCCGGCCGATGACGTGGCGCCGCTCGCGGGATTGATAGCCGTCAGCGAGTGGGCGGGAACGCCGTGCGCGTCACGGCCTCCCACGACATACACGAAGCTCCCGAGCGGTGCGGCCGCGGCGTGGGAGATCGCTTGCGGCAGCGAACCCAACGGGGAGACGGCCCCGGTCGTGGGATCGAAGCTCAGGATCTGGCGCGTCGGGCCCTGTTGAGTCTGGCCTCCGGCGATCACGATGCGCCGCCCGTCCGCGGCCGCGGAGGCGTAGCGAAGCGGCTCCGGCAGCCTGGCGACGACGTGCGCGGCTTGACCCGGGCGCCAGGCGAGGATCGTGTCGAGCGCTTGCTGTCCCGTGTAGCCACCGATCAGATACGCCGTGCCGCCAATGCTGGCCGCCGCCAGGTCCGATCTCGGCTCTGGCAGCTGTCCGGCGTTGCTGGTGCGTCCGGTTCGTGGGTCGACTTCGAGGATGCTGGCGTACGAGGCGCTCTGGCCGCCGCCGAACAGGTAGACCGAGCCCCCGAGCGTCACGGCCGCGGCGTCGTGAAGGGGAGTGGGGAGGGTCCCGATCGTGTTGGCGCTTCCGTGTCCCAGGGCGATGATTCCCGCGCGGGACGTATCGGCGGCGTCCAAGCCACCGAGTAGCGCCACCCTGTCGCCGCCGGCCAGGGCGGCCGCGGCATCCTGAATGGCCAGAGGAAGGCGGCCCACCTGTCGCGAGCGAAGCTGTGCAGAGACGGGGGTGCTCGGTGCTGCTTTATGGTCGGCGGCCGCGGAGCGACTGGGTGCCGGCCCGCGAGAGGTCCTCGCCAGCTCGACGGCGACTGCAGCTGCGGCGGCGATGATCAGCGTTGCCGCCCACACCGATGCGCGCCGCCAGCGCCGCCGCCATGCGTCGTCGCCCGAGGCGCGTGGAGCCTGAGTGAGGACAGAAGTCGCCCGCCCCGACTGAGTGGGACGACGTCGGGAGCGAGCGCGCCGGCTGGAGTAACCTCGACGCACCACGCCCATCTTGCCCGAGCGGAGCTAAAACGAAGCTAAGGGTGGCGAGTCAAGCCCGATCGTGATGAGCAAGTTCTCATCTTCAGCGGCGCGAAAGCTCTACGTGAATTCTCATCCTCCTCTGACGAGGGTCTTACGCTGGGCGTGGAATATCTCCTTCAATGCCTGACAACCTTCGGACAACACCCGATCCCAATCAGCGCAGGGCGTCGTCAACGATGCGCGACGCCGCGCTGCTGCGCGTCTCGCGCGCGCGGCGATGGATCATCGCCGGCACGGCCGCTGCCACCGCCGCGATCGCGGGGCTCGTTTCAGCCATCAATCCCGGCCGCACGCTGGGCGCGGGCAGCCACGGCACGCAATCGACGGGGTCGAGTGCGTCGACGTCTGGCACCAGCACCTCCAGCAGCTCACAGATGCCGACGCCGGCCGGCGCCAGTCAGCTTGGGCTTCAGGGTCCGAGTGCAGCGCCGTCCGCCGATGGCTCGACGTCATCGTCGGGTTCTTCCTCATCCGGGTCTGACTCTTCGGGGTCCGGCTCTTCCGGGTCTGGCTCTTCCGGGTCTGGCTCTTCCGGGTCCGCCGCGGCGACTCCCGCGCCGTCGCCGCCGTCGAGCTCCGCGGGCGGAGGATCGTCGGCCGTCTCCGGCGGGTCATGAGTTCAACCACATTTCCGGTGTGGGGGAGCCTCGGGGTCCTCATCACCACCGACCCCGAAGCCATCGCGCCTACGCGCCAAGCCGTCGACGAAGTCATCGAGGACTTCGATCGCGCCTGTTCGCGCTTCCGCCAGGACTCCGAGCTCAGCGCGCTGACCGGGTCCGATGGAAAGCCGGTACCCGCCAGCGGGCTGCTGCTCGACGCGGTTGAGGCCGCCCTTCGGGCCGCTGCGCTGACCGACGGCGACGTCGATCCCAGCGTCGGCGAGGCGCTGATCGCGTTGGGCTACGACCGGGACCTCGCCTTCGTCGGCCGCCATTCCACCACCGACCGTGGGGCGGACACAGACCGCGTGGCCCCGGATGACGAGCGCGGTGCAGCGCTTTCTGAGCGACGGATCGCGCGGGTTGCGGGCTGGCGGGCGATCCGGCTTGACCGCCAGGCGGGAACAATCCGCGTCCCGCGCGGCGTCAAGCTCGACCTAGGCGCCACGGCCAAGGCGCTGGCCGCGGACCGAGCCGCGCAACGCGCGGCGGACGTCGCGGGCTGCGGTGTGCTCGTGGGGCTGGGCGGTGACATCGCCGTGGCCGGGCAAGCGCCTGAGGAAGGCTGGCGCGTGCGGGTGACAGACGATCATCGCGCCGGCGTCGAGGCCCCCGGCCAATGGATCAGGCTTCGCTCCGGCGGGCTGGCCACGTCAAGCAGCACCGTGCGGCGGTGGCGGCTGGGATCGGAGCTCGTCCACCACCTGGTAGATCCGGCGACAGGACGGCCCGCTGACGGTCCCTGGCGGACGGCCAGCGTCAGCGCCGGCTCGTGCCTTGATGCCAACACCGCCAGCACCGCGGCCATCGTCCGAGGCGAACGCGCGGTCAGCTGGCTTGAGTCGGTCGGTCTCCCGAGCCGGCTCGTGTCGGTAGATGGCCGCGTCCTACACCTGGCCGACTGGCCCGCGGCGGACGACGACCTGCCGTCTGTGGAACCGGAGCTTGCCGCGTGATCGCGTTCGCCTCCGCACTGGGGCCCAGCGCCTACTGGTACCTGGCGCGCGCCACCGGGATCGTCTCACTGGTGCTGCTGACCGTAAGCGTCGCGCTCGGGGTGCTCGGGCCGTTGCGGGTCAGGATCTCTGATCGCTGGCCGCGGTTTGCGATCGACACGCTGCATCGAGACGTCTCGCTGCTGGTGATCGCCGTGCTGGTGATTCATATCGTGACCAGCGTCCTCGACGGGTTTGCCCCCATCCGGCTGCTCGACGCGGTGATCCCCTTCATCTCCGCCTACCGGCCATTGTGGCTTGGGCTGGGCGCGCTCGCCTTCGACCTGCTGCTGGCGCTGGTGATCACCAGCCTGATGCGGCGCAGGCTCGGCTACCGCAGCTGGCGAGCGGTCCACTGGCTGGCGTACGCCAGCTGGCCGGTGGCCGTGCTGCACGGCCTGGGCACCGGCAGCGACACGAAGGTGTGGTGGAACCTCCTGCTGACCGTGGTCTGCCTGCTGGCCGTGGTGGCCGCGGTCTGGGCGCGGATCCAGGACGCCAAGCAGCTCTACGGTGGCCTGCGCCAGACGCTGATTGGGCTGGCGGTAGCCACCCCGCTCGGATTGGCGATCTTCACGCTCGCCGGGCCGCTTCAGCCCGGGTGGGCGCGCAAGGCGGGGACGCCTTCCCGTCTCACGGCCCAAACGGCCGCGGCTGCGCGCTCCGAAGTCGTGTCGACCAAAGCTGCCACATCGCCGACGAGCGCAAAGGCCGCGCCGTCGTCGTTCAGTGCCTCGCTGAGTGGTTCGGTCTCTCAGGAGCAGGCGGGCGACGCCGGCGGGGACATCGTCAACATGTCGCTCCAGCTGAGCGGCGGCGCCCGCGGTGTTCTGCGCGTCAGGATCGGGGGTGTGCCGGCCAACGGTGGGGGCCTCTCGATGACTGGCAGTCAGGTTGACCTGGCGGTGACCGGTGCGCCCGTGCTCCAGGGGCAGATAACCGAGCTTCAGGGCCAGCAGTTCGTGGCTCGCGTCCGCGACGCCAATGGCAGCAGGCGTCAGCTACAGGTGAATCTCAACATCGACGAGTCAAGCGACACCGCGACGGGCTCGCTCCAGGCTACCGCGAGCTGATGGGACTTCCACGACTCTTGGCAGGAGTCGATCGCCGCGGCGCGGTGATGACGCTCTCGGACCACGAACGCATACACGGCCCGCTGCCGCAGCACGACCCTGCCGCGCTGATCGACACGGTGGAGCGCAGCGGCCTGAGGGGCCGAGGCGGCGCCGACTTCCCCACGGGACGCAAACTCAGGGCCGTAGCCCAGGCGCGCTCCCGGCACCGCGCGGTCGTGATCAACGGCTCGGAGACGGAGCCGGCCAGCGCCAAGGACCGGCTGCTGTTCGCCCGCCTGCCGCATCTGGTGCTCGACGGGGCGATCGTCGCGGCCGAGGCCGTCGGCGCCAGGGAGGTCGTGGTCAAGGTCTCAGACCGGGCGTCCGAGACGATCCAAGCACTCCAGAGTGCGATCGCCGTCCGCAGGGATCCGGTGCCCGTGCAGCTGGTGGGCGGCCCCAATGGATATGTGAGCGGGGAAGAGAGCGCCGTCATCCACTACCTGAACGGCGGGCAGCCGAAGCCCACTTTCGTCCCGCCGCGGCCATTCGAACGGGGCTACCGCCGCCGCCCGACGCTGATGGCCAACGCCGAGACCGCGGCTCAACTGGCGTTGATCGCGCGGCACGGCGACGGCTGGTTCAGGGAGCTCGGCACCGAGCAGGATCCAGGCTCAGCGCTGGTGACGATCTCCGGCGCCGTCGCCAGGCCCGGCGTCTACGAGCTGGCGTTCGGAACGCCGATCGAGAGCCTGCTGGGCGCGGCCGGGGGCGAACGGGAGCCGCTGCGGGCGCTTCTTGTTGGTGGTTACTTCGGTACCTGGGTGGAGGCTTCGGAGGCCCTCGCCCTCCGGCTGGCGCGCCAGGATCTGCAAGCCGTCGGCTGCTCGCTGGGGTCAGGCGTAGTCATCGCGCTCGGCGAGAGCTCCTGCGGGCTTCATGAAAGCGCCAGGGTGATCGACTACCTGGCGCGGGAGAGCACCGGGCAGTGCGGTCCTTGCGTGCACGGACTGCGGGCGATCGCCGATTCGGTCATCCAGCTGGCCGACGGTGTGGCGCATGCCCGAGAGCGGGAGCGGGTCCTCCGCTGGGCGTCGGATGTCCGGGGTCGCGGGGCGTGCCACCACCCCGACGGCGCGGTGCGGTTTGTGCAGAGCGCGTTACGGGTGTTCGCCGAGGAGCTCGAAGACCATCAGAGCCAGCGCTGCACGGCGCAGCCTGCGGGGCTGCCTTTGGGCTCCGTGCCCGGGGCTTCGGCCATGGGTGGGCCGGAGCGTGGTCGGTCAATGATCGGAGCGTATAAATGAGCGAGCGGCTGTCGGGAGTGCTGAGCCCATGAGCGAGCGCCTCCGTGTCAACCCGATCCGCTGCGAGGGCCACGGTCAGTGCGCCGAGCTGCTGCCCGAGCTGATTCGCCTCGACGACTGGGGCTATCCGATCATCGACTATCCGGAAGTGCCGCCGGAGCTGGACGATCTGGCGCGCCGCGCGGTCGATGTCTGCCCCACGCTGGCACTCTTGTTAGAGCGCGAGCGGGAATAGTGACGGGGCGCCGGCGCTAGCCGATCCGGGACGGTGCCCTGACGTCGCCCGGCGCGTTCTCGCCGGGCCGGGACAGCTGAAGCTGCCACCAGCCGACGTCCCACCAGGTGCCGAGCTTGAACCCGATTTGGCGGTAGACGCCGACGGACGTGAAACCGAACGACTCGTGGAAGGCAACGCTCGCCTCGTTGGGCAAAGTCACGCCGGCGCAAGCGATGTGGAGACCCTGGTCGCGCAAGAGCGCAAGCAGCGCGTCGTACAGCGCCCGCCCGACGCCGAGCCGGCGTCTGTCGGGATCCACGTAGACGCTGACATCAGCCGCCCAGCGGTATGCCGCGCGCTCGCGGTGGCGACAGCCGTACGCGAAGCCGACTACCTGCCCGGCGTCCTCGGCCACGAGCCACGGATGCGTGCGCGCGGTGCCCTCCATCCGCTCGGCGAAAGCAGTTGCCTCAGGCGGATGCTCCTCAAACGAGATCGCGGTCTCCCGTACATACGGCGCGTAAATCGACGCGCAAGCGGACGCGTCGCGGCGGGGATTGGCGGAGCGGATCTGCATGCCGCTTGGTGTATCGCAGTGAGCGGCCGCGGGGGTCACGCGCCAGCCCACCGCATCGTGCCGCGACACACGTCGTGCGGCGACACGTACCGGCAGGCTTATTGGCACAATGCCAATTAGCTAGACGGCGCCAGCGGCGGATCCAGTTTTGAGGAGAGACGTATGAGCTTGACGTTCACCGACGAGCAGCGGGCATTTGTTGAGGCCATCCGCGACTTTGCGCAGCGCGAATGCGGCACGCGCGAGCAGCGCGACGCGCTGACCGACCACGGCAAGGAGGTCTTCAACCATGACCTCTACGGGCGCGTCGCAGACTTGGGCTGGCTCGGTGCCGCGATCCCCGAGGAGTACGGCGGCTCAGGCGGGGGCGCCGTGGATCTGTGTTTGTTGCTCGAGGAGTCGGCCCGTGGGCAAATCCCGATGGGCTTCTATGCCGTGACGATGATCGTCGCCGGCGCTTATCAGCGCTTCGGAACCGACGAGCAAAAGCATCAGGTGCTGGGTGGCATCGCCGACGGAGTCCTCGAATGCATAGCGATGTCAGAGCCCGAGGCCGGGTCGGACGTCGGCAACCTGTCCTGCCGCGCCGCTCGCGCCAACGGCGGCTATGTCATCAACGGACAGAAGACATGGATCACCGGGGCCCACGAGGCAGCCCACATCCTGCTCGTGTGCCGCACCAACCGGACCGACAACAAGCACGAGGGGCTAAGCATGATCTCCGTGCCCACCGACTCGGACGGCCTCGAGATCCGGGGAATCGACACGATGGGCGGCCGCGAGGTCAACGACGTCTTCTTCACCGACTGCGAGGTCCCGGCCGAGCGCCTGCTGGGGCGAGAGGACCAGGCCTGGATGCAGCTCATGGCCGGCCTGAACCATGAACGGTTGATCATCGCCGCGCAGCTGCTGGGGGTCGCCGAGCGTGCCTTCGACGACGCGCTGTCCTACGTCAAGGAGCGCAAGCAATTCGGCCGTCCGATCGGGAGCTTCCAGTCGCTTCGCCACCGGCTGGCGGACCTGGCAACCGAGATCGAGACCTCGCGGCTGCTGGTCTACGACGTCGCGATGCGGACCGATGAGAACCCCGGACAGCTGCTGCCGCGGGAGGCCTCGATGGCCAAGCTCAAGGCAACCGAGACTGCCAAGCGCGTGGCGCTGGAGGGTATGCAGATGATGGGCGGCTATGGCTACGCCACCGAATACGACATGGAGCGCCACGTCCGCACCGCTCTGGCCTCGACCATCTACGGCGGCACGAGCGAGATCCAGCGGGACATCATCTCAAAGACGCTGGGGTTGTAGGGCAGTCTCAAGCAGTTCCTGACTACATTCGCGGCGGAAGCTGCGCAACCGCTCGCAGCATGATCTCGGCCGCGGTCGGAGGACATAGATTCGTCCGGGATCGGTTGTGGCCAGGCAGTCACTACGCCGGGTGCAGGTCGGACCTTCTCTATCCAGGTCATGAAGCTTCGACATTCATGCGGCGTCCGTGCTCTGACTCTCATTTCGGTGGCGGCCGCCATGTGCGCGGCGGCGGCGTCGCCGTCGGCCGCGGCGACCGACGGTTCGCTCGACACTTCGTTCGGGCCCGGGGGCTTCGCGACGAGCGCATACGGCACGTGGGCCGCCGCCGCGGCGGACGTGGTGCAGCCGAACGGCTATGTGGTGACCGCGGGCCAGACGGACGTCAACGGAACTGACGAGATCATTGCCACGAGGTACACGAACGCCGGCCGGCCTGACGGTGGCTTTGGAAAGGGCGGGATTGTCACGATCAACATCGGCGGTAGCGCGGGCGTCGACAGCGGGGCCGGGATCGCGCTTCAGCCCGACGGCAAGATTCTGATCGCGGGCACAGGCGCTGCCCAAGGCAAGCTCGACTTCGCCGTTGTGCGCTTGGATTCCAACGGATCGCTGGATCCGACCTTCGGCCAGGACGGGATCGTTACGGTCCCCCTCGGCAGCGCGGCCATCGCGACTGCTGTGCGCATAGACAGCAGCTCAGGGGACGTTTACGTGGGTGGGACCGCAGACGTGAATGGCATCAAGCACTTTGCGGTTGTCAGACTCACCCCGGACGGCTCGCTCGACCCTGACTTTGGCTCGAGCGGTGTCACGTTCCTCTCCCCGTCTGCGGCGGCCTGGGGCATGGTGTTGCAGTCGGACGGCAGCATAGTCATCGCCGGCGAGGAGTTCTATGGCTCCAGCGAAGCGTTTATCGCCGCGCGGGTGCTCGCCAACGGGTCTCCGGACCCGAAGTTCGGTGATGCGGGTACGGCTACGATTCCGATCGGTTCATGGGCGGCCGGGTTAGCGGTGGCGCTGCAGTCAGACGGGAAAATCGTGATCGGAGGTGATGCGAAACGTGTCGACGGCACGGTCGTAGCGGCGGCGGTCCGCCTCAATGCGGACGGATCGCTCGATACGAGCTTCGCCTCTGACGGAATCCTGCAGTTCAACGGCGGCGGACTGAACGCCATGGCGGTCGACTCCGCGGGCCGCGTGTATCTCGTGGGAGTCGGCGCGACGGTAATCCGGCTGGATCCCAATGGAAGCTTCGATCCCAGCTTCGGCCAAGGGGGCGTTGAGCTCTACTGCGACGGCCCCGCGTGTGCCGCGAACGGAGCATCGATCGACCCGACGAGGGGCGACCTGGTCCTCGCTGGAGCCGCGACGATCAGCGGAGGCCTGCAGATTCTCGCATTCCGGATCTCGGTCCCGTCGGCCGGCCAAGCGACACCGCCCACGACCTCCGCTCCGAGCGATAGCGGCTCGCTTCAGCTTCGGCGGAGCAAGCTCATCTCGGACCGGGGGACGGTGCGCGTCGCATTGAGATGCTCGAGCGCCCAGCCCTGCACGGGCAGGGTGACCGTCGATTATGGACGGATGCGCTGCGTGCGCGGCCAGCGTTTCTCTATCCCGGCCGGCGCGACCAAGGCTGTCAAGGCGTCGGTGAGTGGAGTTTGTCTGAGGCTCGTGCGCAAGACAAACCACCACCGCCTGAACGCGAAGCTCATCGCGTCGCTGCTCACGGCTCAGCCGACGCTGACGTCGCGGGTCTCGTTGACCAGCAGGTAGGACGCTACTTCAGCTAGTGGGGCTCGTGTCCCACGCTGGGCAGCGGCGCCAGCCCGGACTCCGCCTCGTGTCCCCGGACCTCTCCCGCGTACGCCAGCCGATCGAGGCGCGCGATCTCGCGTTCCCCTTCGATCCTGGCCAGGTGGCCCGCCGGAAGGTCGCGAATCAGTGCGCGGATCCGCTCCCTCAACTGCAGTGCGAAGTGGGGAGTCGAGGCACCCATCAGCTGCCGAACGTCGTCGACGGTGACCTCGCGGCCCTCTCTCAAGCGGGCTGGGTGCTCAGCTTGGCTCATCTCAAGATCCGTTTCCAGTATTGCTGACCGGCTGCGGCTCGAGATCGGAGTCCACCTTGGCCTGCACCCCGATGGAGATCGCGCTTGGGTCGCCGATCACCCAGCCGTGGTTGTAAACGGCGGCCGTGGGGCCTTCCTGGGTGTAGCCCGGCGTCGCGTAGTTGAAGAAAAAGTTCTCCACCGAGGACGGAAGGCTAGAGCCGCTGTTCAAGAGCAGCTGGGGCCCGTAGGTTCCACTTGCCGACAGCGGCGCGGCAGCAGCCGCATCTAGTGGACGCGAAGCATTGAGCAGCACGTAGCCATGGCCGGGGCTCTTCATCGCCCAGCCGAAGCTGCCGGGCACGTGGGCGCACGGCTGCCCCGATACGCACGGTGGGTCGCGGTAGATGGCGAACGCCACGGAGTTGGCCGCGGGGTCACTGGCACCGACCCGCTTCACGGTCCCGTAGCGCTGCAGCTGCTTCAGAACCTTGTCGGGGATCACACTCGAGGGTCCCAATACGTAGATGTGAGGCTGCTGATGGGACTGGAGCGCCTGGCGCGTCGGCGCCGGAACGCCTGAGCCGTTGACGTAGAGAATCGGATCTCCGCTCTCGGCAGCCCAGCCGGCGGCCGGCATCGTGTAGCTCGAGTTGTCTGCGGATGCGACAACGACGTTGTCACTCGGCCTGCCAGCGGCGGCGCTCTGGAAGCGGTCGATCGCCGCAGCGAGCGTGTAGGGGTTGCTGCCATGGATCGACACCGAGCGCAGCCCTCGCACGCCGGGGACGTCGCCGATCCGGATCACCTGGGCGCCGTCGATGGCCCCCGAGCCGGCTGGAGCGAGCGTGCTGAGCGCGCCGGACGTCGCCGAGGGCAGCGCCGAGGCACCCGACAACAGAATTGGAGCTCTGATGGGGGAGGCCATCAGCAGGGAGGAGGCAAGCGCGGCTTGCCAGTCGTCGGTCGGGGCAATGACCGCTGCCGGGGGGTGCGTACCGCTGGTGGAGGAGGGGTAGACAGCGAGCGCGACACCGGCTGCGTCTGCCACCGGGTCGGTCCCCCCGACGCGCGTCGTGTTCTTCGTCGCCAGCGACGGGAACCCCAGCCTTTGACCGGCCTGCGGCGTCCTCGAGGCAACACCGCCGCTGACCGAGGGCGTCGTGCTGACGAGCTTTGAGCCGCCTCCGCACCCCGCGAGCGCGGCGCAGGCGACCGCAACTCCCACGAGAGGGCGAACACGGACCATATTCGGCGCGGGACCTTAGCGGGCGATCGGCTCTCAGGCGCCGGGTGCGGTGCGCCTTAGATCCGGCTCGGTTCTGCCTCTTCTTGCTTGGGTTCTGCCTCCTCTTGCTTGCGATGGGCAATGATCTGCTCGCGCTCTGCAAGGCGGTTGGCGCGTCGCAGCTCCGCCTCTCGCATCCGTCGCTCCTCCGCGGGAGACGTGGCGACGATCCCCGGAATCGGCGTCGGCCTGCCATCGTCGTCCAGCGCCACCATCGTCAGGTAGGCGGTGTTGGTGTGCCGTGCTTCGCCGGTGCGTGGTTTTTCGGCCTCGACGCGTACGCCGACCTCCATCGAGGTGCGCCAAGCCGCGTTGACCGTGGCGCTGAAAGTCACGAGCTCTCCGACGTAGATCGGATACAGGAAGTTCATCCGATCCATGGCAACCGTCACAACGCGCCGGCGGGAGTGCTTGATCGCCGCCAGCGCCGCTGCCTCGTCGGCCATCCGCATGATCGTCCCTCCATGCACGTTGCCCGCGCTGTTGGCGTCAGTGACGGCCATCCAGCGGACGAGTTGCG
Source organism: uncultured Actinomycetes bacterium (assembly GCA_963822735.1). Classification (GTDB taxonomy): domain Bacteria; phylum Actinomycetota; class Thermoleophilia; order Solirubrobacterales; family Solirubrobacteraceae; genus Palsa-465. The sequence continues at coordinate 428,285 of CAWGIU010000001.1, read as the reverse complement.
AGCGCGAGTCGGACACGGGCCTTGAATCTGGTTCCACGAAGGCGATCCTACGGAATCTTGAGCCCGTCCCCGCTACGCTTGAGATGCGTTTTCAGTCACCCGCCAAGGAGGATGCGATGCCGGGCCTTTCCGGGCGCATGTCGACAGTCATCAAAGCCAAGATCTCGAAGCTCCTCGACCGTGCCGAGGATCCGTCGGAGACGCTCGAGTACAGCTATCAAAAGCAGATCGAGCTACTTCAGAACGTCAAGAAGGGGATTGCCGACGTCGTCACCTCAAAGAAGCGGCTCCAGCTGCAGGAAGAGAAGATCCAGCAGCAGATCGTGAAACTGGACACGCAGGCTCGGCAGGCGCTCGCCGCCAGCAACGAGGACCTCGCGCGGGCGGCTCTCGAGCGCAAGAACGTCGCCCAGACAGAGCTGCAATCGCTCGACGCGCAGGTCGCGGAACTCGAGCAGCAGCAAGAACAGCTGACCGCCTCGGAGCAGAAGCTGCGGACCAAGATCGAGCAGTTCCGCTCCAAGAAGGAGGTCGTCAAGGCTCAGTACTCGGCGGCGGAGGCACAGGTGCGGATCTCCGAGGCCGCGACGGGTGTGGGCGACGAGATGGCGGACGTTGGGCTCGCGATGCAGCGGGCACTGGACAAGACCGAGAACATGAAGGCCCGCGCCAGCGCTGTCGGTGAGCTAGAGGCCGCCGGCACGTTCGAGGACCTGACGGCGCTCGGCTCGGGCGATGATGACATCGATCGCCAGCTCAAGGAGCTCTCGTCCTCGAGCGAGGTGGACTCAGAACTCGAGAAGATGAAGGCCGAGTTGGGCAGCGGACAGTCCGCAGGTGAGCTGGGGACCGGGTCAGGCGGCGGCGCCGCTTCAGAACCTGCCGCGAGCGAGCAGGGTTCGTCGCAAGAACACGCTCCGTGATCGTTCGCGTAGCGACCGAGGGGTAGTACGAGCTGGGGGAGGGCTCGAAACGAAGTTCAGCGGCGAGGGTCTGATCCCGGGTTAGCGCGGGCCCGGCGGCCCGGTTAGGGCTTGCTCTTACCGACTCCCTGGGGGGCAGAGGTCGCCCCGAGGCTCGGCTGCTGAATCGAGCTCGAGGCGGACGAAGAGTTCGATGACGATGAGGGGGTTGGGTTCGATTGCGGCGCGGACGACGACGTCGAGGGCGCGGGCGAGGACGTCGAGGGTGTGGGCGCCGGCGAGGCTGCCTTGACCTCTGGGGACGCGGTCGCCGGTGGCGACGTCTGAGCCGATGACGCAGCGTGCGCAGCCGGTGCGGCAGAGCGCCCGGCGCGGTTAGCGCCGTGGCGTTTGTGAGCAGCAGGCTTGGACTTCGGCGCCGGACGGCGCGCTGGAGCGACGGTTGGCGTTCTGGCTGGTGAAGTAACGACTGCGGCGCGCGGGGTGTGATGCTTGGACGCTCCGCCGGCGACCAACGCGGCGGCTATGGCAGCGCCCACCAAAAGGGTGAGGCCAGCAGCGGCCAGCCCAAGAGTCAGGAGCCGACGGCGGCGGGCAGGCACGACGGCGGCGGACACAGGTCCGGCTTCGGCGGTCGCCGGCCCAGCCGCGGCCGCAGGAACGACGGCCATGCTGTCGTTGGCTGTGGCCCGGGCTAGGGTCTGGCGGCGCGCGACCCGGGAAGGGACATCCGCTGCTCGCGGCGCTGCCGCGACGTCCACGCCTAGGAGCCCTGCAAAGGCCCGCTCAGCTCGAAGCATGCGAACCTCGCTTGCTTGACACACCAGACAGTCATGCAAGTGCTGTTGGAGCCATCCACTCTCGCCCGATCCCAGCTCGCCGTTCGCCCGGGAAGCGAGAAGGGCGGGAGTCGCCTCGCACCCGCGCTCCCGCTCCGTCCCCGGTACCGCACCGGCGGGGCGGCGTTCCGCAGAATCGGATACATGGTTGGCGGCAGAACGTCGTGTCAGTCGAAGTAGCTCCCGGTCATCGTCGCCGTTGAAAGAGCTAAGCGCAGCGGCGGCGGCCGCGGCCGCCACGGCCGGAGAACACACTTCCGCGCAATAAGCCTCCACCGCCGTCGTTTTGCGCCTTCTGGCGGCGAGGACTTCTGACTCGTCCTTGGAGGCTTGCTCGGCTCCGAGGGCTTCGGCGGCCGTCGCGCGTGCGCTTTCATCGGACCACTCGTCGATCAGCCAGGCCGACGGGCCATCGTCGCGCCGCGCCGGCTCCGTGAGAGACGGCGACGACTGCGTTACCGCCGTGGCCGTGGGCTTCTTACCAGAACTCCATCGGCGCTCCGCGCGTTCAGACTCCGGCCGGCCGGTCGTCCGCTTGCCGGATGGACGTGAAGCCTGCTCGGCGACCGCCATCCAACGCGTCCCATGATCGGACGTCTCCGTTGACGGTTTGTCGTCGGCTGCCTCGGTCTGGATCCTGTCGGTGGGCTGCGTCATCGTCTCGGGCAGCCACGACGGCCTCAGGGGATCTCCTTCACCCTCTTGACGCGCGAGACGGGACGCCGTGTCGCTGATCCCCTCCGAGCCTCGGCCCCTGAGGCGTTCGAGCACCCGCGTCTCCACCCAGCGCTTTGACACGCCGCCAGCATAGACGAGGCTCGCGTGGTTCTCCGGCAGCTGAGTTAGATGCAGCGCAAGAGGATTCAGCTCGCGAGCTGGGGTCTGCTACAGCGCGGTTGGGACGCGCTTTTCCATGAAACTCAACCAATGGTCATTGTCGTTCTGACAGGGTCAGTGTCTCTTTAGGACTGGTGGGGGATACAGTTGCCGGGACGGCACCCGACCTGTCGGGGGGCGAGCCCATCGAAGAGTGGCGGCGGCGGCCGGCTTCGGGGTTCGGATGCAAGATGAAGATCCAGCTCTGGAGCTACAACTACGACCCGGAACCCACCGGAATCGGGCCCCTCAGCACCGTGTTGGCGCGCGCGCTACGCGAGCGCGGACATCGGATTGAGGTGGTCGCGGCACACCCGCACTATCCCGAGCCAGCGTGGGGCCGGCCGATCCTTCCCCGCCGGGAGATCCGAAGCGGGGTACCGATCGTAAGGCTGCCCATATGGCCAGGACGGAAGAGCACCGCCCAGCGGCTGCGTCAGGAGCTCACGTACACCGTCGCTCTGTCGTGCGCGACACCACTGCTGGGCCGCGCAGACGTGATAGTTGCGGTGTCCCCGAGCTTCCCGGCGCTTGCTCCGGCGATGATCGCGGCGCGAGCGAGGCGGATTCCATGGGTCCTCTGGCTACAGGACATTCTGCCTGACGGCGCCACCGCCACTGGACTATTGGACGATGGGGCGCTAATTGCAGCGCTACGTCGATTTGAGCTGGTCGCGTATCGGTCGGCGCAACGGGTCGTGGTGATTTCGGACAGCTTCGCTTCCAACCTGATCGAGAAGGGCGTTCCCCCTTCCCGCATCGTCCGGATCTTCAACCCGGCGACGCTTCCGATCCAGGACCAATCCGCTGCTGCGCGCAACATCGATGACCGCCTAGTACTGACGATGGGAAACATTGGACATACACAGAACCTCGTTCACGTCGCGCGTGCGTTCCAGTCCTCGGCTGAGCTCGCGGCGCTTGGTGCCCGCCTCGTGCTCGTAGGCGACGGCGTGGCCGGCGACGACGTACGCGCCGCGATCACCACCGACCGCGTGGAGGTAACCGGGGTGCTGCCCCGCGAGCGGCTGGAGAACTACCTGGGCCGTGCGGCCGTGGCGATCGTCTCACAGCAGTACCAGGGACACGACTTCAACGTCCCATCGAAGCTGATGAACTTCATGGCCTACGGCGTACCGACGGTGGCCGCGGTTCGCCCCGACTCGGAGGTAGCGCGGATCATCACTGAGTCCGGAGCCGGCTGGGTGGCCAGAAGCTCGGACCCGGCTGAGCTCTCGGGTCGCCTGGTCCACGCCCTGACAGACGCCGACGACCGCCGTCATCGCGCGAACCGAGCGCTCGAATTTGCGCGCGCCAACGCGACTCCCGCCGCGATTGCACTGCAATTCGAGGCGTTGCTGAGCTCCGTTACGACCGGGGCGGCCGGTAAAGGCACGACGCGTGAGAGCGCCATACCTCTCGCGGAAAACTGAGTGACATGCACGTAGGCGTCGAGGTGATTGCGGCGGGCAGCGGGCTAGGCGAAGGGCAAGGAGGAGCATCGGGCTACATCGAGGGACTCGTTCCCGAGCTGCTCAACGATGCCCGTGTTGAACGATTGACTGTCTACGTCGCGCGCTGGTATGAGCCCGCGACCCGCTGGAGTCATCCACGACTGGTGGTCCGACGGCTGCCGGTGCCACGTATCCGCCCTCTGCGTGTGGCCTACGAGCAGGCGGCGGTCCCGCGTCACGCCCGCCACGACGGGGTCGACGTGCTGTTCTCTACCGGAAATTTCCGACCGCTGCGGTACGGGCAACCGAACGTGCTTGCGCTACACGCTGTGCAGCACTTTCTCCTGGGGGACGACATAGGACGCGTGCGCTCCGCATACGTCAGATACGCGGTGCCGCGCTCGGCGCGGACTGCGGATCTCGTGGTGGCCGTCAGCGAAACCTTGCGAAGAGACGCGATACGTCTGTTCGTGCTCGATCCGAACCGGATAGTGAGCGTCCCGATGGGGCCGTCGCCTTGGGTGCTCGAGCAGCTCGAGGGCCGCCGGGCGCCAATCGAGCCGTACGTGACGCAGGATGGTGCGCCTTACGTTCTTTGCATCTCGCGGCTATACGCCCTCAAGAACCACCGTCGACTGATCGAGGCATTCGCGGACCTCGTTCACAGCGATGGATTTCCCCATAAGCTCGTGATCGTCGGCGGGGATGCGGATGTCACCCGAAACCAGCTGTCCGATATCGCCCGCGTCCTCGGCGTCGCCGACCGGGTTGTGCTGCTCGGTCGCGTCCCTCAGGCTGAGGTTCCGAAACTGTACGCGGGCGCCGATATGGTTGCCTACGTGAGCCTGTACGAGACCTTTGGTCACCCCGTTCTGGAGGCCTTTGCAACGGGACGACCGCTCGTCACCTCGACAACGGGCGGCGCGGCCGAGGTGGCGGGTGGCGCCGCTCGCCTCGTGGATCCAACCGACGTCGAAGACATTGCGGACGGATTGAGCGAAGTGCTCAGTGACCCGGTACAACGCGAACGGCTGGCCGAAGCGGGCCGCGCCCGGGTGGGGGATTTCAGCTGGCAGCGCTGCGCGCGCGGCACCGTTGACGCCATGGCCGAGGCACTCCGGCGACGAGGTGGCTGATGACTTGACGGTAGCTTCAGCGTGTTTTACGGCGCGAGAACTGAATGCTCGTTTCCGCCCCGTGAGGCCCGAGTAGACTGGCGGCCCGGTGCCACACGCCGACACCAAGTTCGCTGACGGCGGCAACGGACGACGATGGTGGAGCTTAATCGTGTCCGATTACCGGGTCGGGTATGCGTACAAGGAGGAGAGCGAGCTGCGCACCCGCATGTTGATGCTCCCACGGATGCTGACGAACGCATCGCTGCATGCCAACGTCCTGTTCCGCCTAATCATCGGAACCCCACGCTGGATGTCCTACCTCTGGCGGAGGATCCTGATCTCCAGCCACTCGTGCGATATCAGCCGTGACATCACTATCGGCCCAGGACTGGAGCTGCCTCATCCGTTTGGGATTGCGATCGGCGCAAACAGCCATATCGGCTCAAACGTTTGCATCCACCATGGCGTGTCGATTGGGCCGGTCCGCGGACGGTGGATACCGGGACAGACGGATTCAGATGCCACCGTCGTGATCGGCGATGGCGCGGTCCTCTATCCCTACTGTCAAGTGCTTGCCGTGAACAAGGTGGTTGGCCCGGGTGCGCAGGTGGGTGCCCTTCAGATCCTCACGGACAACCTGCCGCCGGGCGCCATGCTGGCGCGCGGAGCGATCAGACTGGCTTCCGACGATCATGATCGAGCACGTGACGACGTCGGGCCCGTCGGGGTGACTCAGATATGCGAGCGTCCGGCCAAGGGGGGCTCCGGATCAGTGGCTCGGACTCCCCGCCGCGGCCCAGGGTAGTCCCGGATCCGGCGGCGGCCGACCCGCTGGGCAGGATTGCCCCGGTAAGTGCCCCGGGGCTCGCAATCCGCAAACACGACTGCGCCTAGCGCGATCATCGCCTCCTGGCCGACCGTAACGTTGCCGGCGATCTTCGCGAACGACGCGATCCAGGCGCCATCCTCAACCACGATCGGGGCGATCACGCTTCCCATCCCGGGATCCTCCCAGTCGTGTGTGCCGCAGACCAGGTATGCGCCTTGGGAGATCACGACGTGCTTGCCGATCCGAAGTGGAGCCAGGCAGTCGAGCCATACGCGCTCTCCGATCCAGCTGTACTCGCCGACCGTCAAAAACCACGGGTACTTGATGTTGACGCCGGGCTTGATCACTACGCCCGGGCCGATTTTGGCGCCGAACAGCCTCAGGATCTGCGCCTTCAGCCGGTACGCGGGCAGCATGGGGTTCAGGAACACGAGCGCATTGACTAACGACCACAGGGCCCGGATCGCGAATCCGCGCCCGCCTTTGTCGTCCCCCCCTGGCAGACCGGCCCGGGTGCTCGTCAGCCGCAGGTCGACCTTCAGTGGCGGTCGGTCCGGGGCCTGCATGGGTCCAGCCTACCTTTCGGGCTCGGCAGCCGGCCCTCAGGTGCGGCGCGCGCTATGCTCGCGATTCGCGGCCGCCGCCGGGCGCCAGCTTCGATGCTGCCGCGTCCTCTGAGACCAGCGTGAAGGAGCCAGCTTGCCGGATGCCGAGACGACGGTAGAAGTTGAAAACGTCATCCGCGAAACGATTCAGAGGCTGCTCGAGCAGCGCGGAGCCGGCAGCCTGGAGATCAGATCCGAGGCGAAGCTGACCGTGGATCTCGGCCTTGACTCTCTCGAGCTCGCCGAGCTTTCGGCGGTCCTGGAGGACGAGGTCGGACACGACCCGTTCTCGGAGGGCATCGTGCCCGAGACCGTGGGCGAGCTGGTCGCGTACTACGACCGCTGAACCTTCCGTGCTGATCGAGCTCGTGCGCGACGCCGCGGCGGAGATGCCCGAGCGGCCTGTCGTGATCACCGCGGGCGGCTCGCTCAGCTACGGTGAGCTGCTGACTCGCGCGGAGGCCACCGCCGCCGGACTTCGGACCACAGAGGTTCAGCGATTGGGCTGTGTCGTGGTAGCTCCCGAGGACATCATGGTCATGCTCGCTGCGGCCTCGGCATCCGCCTGCGAGCCCTGCATCTACCCCCGCGACCTGGAGGGGGACGAGATCGAACGGTTCGCGGCCAGATTCGGCCACGAAGTCGTCGTGGCCGACCACGAGCTCGAGCTCGATCACACGCGCGTACTGACGCTGGATCAGCTTGTCAGGCGCCCCCACGGCGCTCCTCCGGCTCCGGATCGATCGCCGCTGCTGATCCTCACGACGGGCACGACCGGTGAGCCCAAGGGCGCCCGGCACGACTGGTTGCGACTCGTGCGGGCGGTGCGCAACCCAGACCCACGTCCGGGCACGCGCTGGCTGTTGACCTACAACCTGAACCAGTTCGCGGGCATCCAGATCTTGACGCACGTCCTTGCCAGCCATGCGACGCTAGTCGTTCCGGCCTCGCGGCGCGCGGACGACGTGATCGACGCCATCCGCGAGCAAGCGATCACGCACGCGAGCGCGACTCCGACCCTTTGGCGGCTGGTCGCCGGTCGGCTGGACGAGGAGAGCGCCGACGAGCTCCCGCTGGAGCAAATCACGCTCGGAGGCGAAGCCGCGCCCCAAGGCCTGATCGAGCGACTGCAGGCGCTGTTTCCGGCGGCGCGGATCTCTCACGTTTATGCCGGAACGGAGTTCGGGTCCGTGGTGTCCGTGCGCGACGGCCATAGCGGACTGCCGGCCTCGCTCCTCGAGCGCGACGACAGCGCCGAAGTCCGGTTCCGGATCGTCGACGGCGAGCTGCAGATCTCATCCGCGATCGGGATGCTTGGCTACCACCGTGGCGAGGACAACAGGCGAGAGTGGCATCCCACAGGCGATCTCGTCGAGCTGCGCGATGGCCGGATCCATTTCGTCGGCCGGACCACGGAGATCATCAACGTCGGCGGTGCCAAGATCCATCCGCTGCCGGTGGAGGAGGTGATCTGCGCGGTAGAAGGGGTCCAACTCGCCGCCGTGTATGGACGTCCCAACCCGGTCACCGGCCAGATCGTTGCCGTCGACGTGGTCGCCGGGCCAGGAATCGATCGCGACGCGCTGGCCGGGCGGATTCGATCGGCGTGCGAGACTCTTCCCGCCGCGGGGCGTCCGCGCCGCATCAGGTTTGTCGAGGACCTGGATACCCGCGGAAGCAAGCTGGTGCGCCAGGGCACGGCCAGCCGATGACGGCAGCGCGCCGGGTCGTGATGGTCACGGGTGGCAGCCGCGGCCTGGGGGCGGGGCTCGTGCGCTCCTTCCTCGAGCTCGGCGACGTTGTCGCCACGTGTAGCCGGTCGGCCACTCCCGACACGGAGACCTGGGCCCGCGACGCTGCGCTCGCGGAGCGCTTCCTGCACGACGCGGTCGATCTCGTCGATGCGCAGGGCCGCGAGCAGTTCGTCCGGCATGTGATCGATCGCTTCGGCCGCGTGGACGTGCTGGTCAACAACGCAGGCGTCGCCCGGGACGGTGTGCTTGCGCTGTTCGCAGACCAAGACGCAGACCAAGTGATCGACGTGAACCTTAGGGCCACGATCGGCGTTACCCGGCTGGTGAGCCGCCGCATGCTCGCCCAGCGCAGCGGTCGGATCATCAACATCTCCTCGATTGTGGGTCTGGCGGGGTACCGCGGGCTGTCCGTATATTCGGCCACAAAGGCAGCACTCGACGGATTCACGCGGGCGCTCGCCCGAGAGCTCGGCTCGCGCGGAATAACGGTCAACTCGGTTGCCCCCGGCTACCTACGAACCGAGATGTCTCATGGGCTGGACGAGGCCCAGCTGGCCCAGATCGGCCGTCGCACCCCGGCGGGGCGCCTTGGTGAGCCCGAGGATGTTGCGGCGGCAGTGCGGTTCCTCGCCTCGGCCGAAGCGGCGTTCGTCAATGGGCACGTGCTGGTTGTCGACGGTGGACTGACCGCCTAGCTTTCAGCCTGCCGGGCGAGCCTGGACGCCCACGAGACAGTTCGCCGGACGACCCACGGCCGCCACAGCAGAAACCCGTGTCCGGCCCCACGGATGACATGCAGCTCGACGTTCGGGCCGATGGCGACGTCCCGCAACGGATCTACGTGGACAAGCTTGTCGCGGCTGCCGTAGTAGCCCAGCACCGGGATCGACAGCTCGCTAATCGCTGTCAGAGTGCGGTCTTGGGTCATCTCAGCGAACAGCGCAGCCGGCAGGTAGTAGTCGGTGCCTACCAGCGGCATTTCGGACCAGTCGGGATCGCGATCGCTCCTTGCTGCGCGCATTTGCTGCGTAAAGGGCACGGATGACTGTGACCCGAAGTTCGACGCGTAGTCAACGACCGCGTACCACAGCACCAGGCCCACGCAGCGACGCATGGCGGCGGCGTGGACTGCCGCAGCGCCGCCGAAGGACACACCGAGCGGGATTACCGGCATGTCCGGCCCCAGCTGTTCGTCGATCAGCTTGACGACTTGCTCAACGTCTGCCCGCATGCCCGCCAGACGAAGCTGTTCGTTCGTTCCAGAGCTTTGACCGTGGGCGCGGAAGTCGAATCGGGCGACGGCGAGGCCTGCTTTCAGGGCACGATCACGCAAAGCTGGGAAGGCGCCGTGCTCGTCGCAGTTGGTGGTGATTCCGTGGCAGAGGATGAATGCCGCACGGGGCGATGAAGGGGTCGCGAGCAGAGCATGAAGCTTGATCCCGTCTGTGCTGGTCAGTTCGAATGTTCGCTCGCCGGCCGACATCACGACGTTTTGTTCGCGGATAGCAGCGCGTATCCGAGTGTGCCGTCGTCCCAGAAGCGCTCGAGCACCTCGCATGAATCCCGAAACCGCTGCCAATCCTCGGCACCGATCAGCGCGACCACCTCGCTCCGGTACCGGTCGGCGTTCTCCCGCCAGCGGGCGAACGTGGGGCGTGTTGCCGCTGTGAGGTCGACCCTCTGATCGACTGACAGAGCGTTCGCATCCGCCAGCCGTACGTACTCCATCAGCGGTTCCATGCGCGCGTCGCCGAATACGGCCCGCAGCAGCGTGAGCGGCCCGCGGAGGCGGCGCACCTCATTGAGATCAAGCGGCCGGCGCAGCACGATGTCGCACAAGGTCATCCGTCCGCCGGGTCGCAGGACCCTGGCGCACTCCGAGAACAGCTGGTCCCGGTGGCGCATCAGGTGCGAGGACTCAAGCACCCAAACTCGATCGAACGAGCGGGAGTGAAAGCCGTTGTCCATGCCATCCCGCACCTCGAACGAGACCAAGTGGTCAAGCTCGGCGGCCACGGCGCGATCGCGAGCCAACTGGATTCCCTCTGGGCTCGTTGAGATGCCGATCACCCGCGCGCGAAGCTCGGCCGCGATCCGGCACGCCGGAGCGCCCGTGCCGCAACCAACGTCCAGAACCTTCATGTCGGGCTCGATCCGGGCGGATTCCAGCATCAGTGCGGTAAGCCTCCGCGTGGCTGAAGCTAGGTCATCGCCGGCGTCGGCAAACGCTCCGTAGTGGAGTTCCTCGCCGAGCAGCAGACCCCAGGCTGCTGTGACGCGGTCGTAGTGAGTTGCCGGTTCGTAGCTCACCTGACGCTCTGAGCTTGGCTCCACTGCGCGAGTCTCCGACTGCCGCTCGGCATTCAACGCGCTGGGCTGGGACACTCACCGCGACGCACAGTAAGGGCTGATCGTGAGCAGCTCGGGTGGCGGTGGCGGCTCCCGGCCATCCGTGCGGGGATCGTTCCACTCCCCGGCGACCTTCATCCCGCTCAGCAACAGCGTGCTCATCGGGGGCAGGTCCTCCCTGACGAATACGTTCAGGCCGATCACCGCCCCTTCTCCGATCTTGAATGGGCCCAGCACCCTGCTGGCTCCTCCGATGACCGCGTCGTCGCCGATGACGGGTGGGCGCAGCGCTTCTCCTCGGAACCACCTCCGATCGGTGCCGATCATCGTGTGGTGGTAGATGGACACGCGGGAGCCGATCTCGGACCCTGGTCCGATCATCACGCCATATGGATGCGGGAACGCCACGGCGGCCCCGAGCTTGATTCCCGGGCCCTGGTGAAAGGCGAACGCTTCGCTGGAAAACAGCATCACCTGGAGGTAAGCGATGATCCGAGCCAACCAGGCTGGACCCCGCTGGCAGAGTCGCACCAGGATCGAGAACTGCAAGCTAGGGCTCAGGGCGAGCCGAGGGATCAGCAGCAACAGCGATCTCTCCATGCTCTCCTCCGTGTACCGGTACAGGAAGCGATAGTCGGACAGGATCAGGCGAAAAAAGCCCCAGTCGGGCAACGTGACCTGCGGTTGTATGGCGGCCCCGTCGGTCCCATAGGTCAGTTTTTCTGCCTCTGCCATCGGGCTGCCCAGCATAGTGCGTTGCGATGGCTGAAGGAAGCGCTGGGCAGCGCGCTAGAGGGCGGCGCGGGAGGGGGGGCTTGGAGTTCGCTGCCCAGCGAATCGAAGTGCGGCGATCGCGCCAGCGGCCGCCCGGTCCAAGCCGCGGGCGGCAACGCGACGGGCCGAGGCGTCGCCAAAGCGGGCGCGAAGGTCCGCGTCGCTTACCAGGGCCTCCAGCGCCCGCTCGGCAGCCTCGACGTCGTCGCGCGGCACGATGAACCCGTTCCCACCGTCGCCCAACAGATCCGCGGCACTACCGACTTTGTCCGAGAGCACCAGAGGTAAGCGGAAGTGCATCGACTCCGCCACGGCCACCCCAAACGTCTCGCCCCAGGCCGACAGCAGCGCGAATGTGTCCGCGGCCGCATACGCGCTAGTCACCTCGGACTGGTTCAAAAACCCAGTCAGGCGCACGTCGGGAATCCGCTCACGCTCGACCAGCGAGCGAAGCTCGGCCTCGAGCGGTCCCGATCCCACCAGCATGAGTCCGCACCGGTGGCGCTCGCGCACCCGTCGGAACGCCTCGATCAGCATGGCTGGCTGCTTGGGCTCCGCCAGCCGAGATACGCTGAGGATGATCGGACCGTCGTCCGGGCCGAAGCCAAAATGCGCGCGCAGCGATTCACGCTGGTCGCGCAGCCGCTCTGCTTCCGCGAAGAAATACTCGGTGTCCGCCCCGTACGGGCAGTAGAAGAGCTGTTCGGCGCGGATGCCATAGTGCTCGAGCCAACGCCGGTTCTCGGCGCCATGTACACGGCCGCGTCGAGGGCGGAGAACAGGCTCCGCAGAGCGATCTCCTTGACTACCGTCTTCACGAGCCCGCGGGGGTGCAGCAGCGTCTGCTCGTCGCGCATCACCACCCCCATACGGCGTGCGCGCTGAGTGAGGATCGCCATCTGGTTGGTGATCCAGCTGTAGCCGTCGGACCAGAGCACGTCGAACCTCTCCCTGACGAGCCACGGGATCACATCGGGGTTAACCAGCTCGGTGATGCTGACGGCGACGGGTGCGGTGCGATCCGCTGCGCTGAGAAACCGGGCCCTGTAGCCGTCGAGTAGCGCCGTGTCCCATACGATGTTCTCGCTGTAGCCGGCGGTCGCCGGGCGGACGCCCATCGAGCAGGCATACATCACCGTGAGGTCGATGCCTTCGGCGGCGGCGATCCGGCGGTAGAGCGGGACCTTGAACGGAATGGGGGACGGGGCTAGCAGCGCCACCCGCATTGGCGCAACTTCGCTCGGGTTCACGGGCGTCCATGCCTGAGCGAGGTTATTCCCGCGCGGATGGCATCCCCGTAGCGCTTCCAGGTGAACTGCTCCGCCTTGCGCCTGGCGGCCGCGCCCATCGTCCGTTTCAGATCCTGGTCCTCGTAGAGCAGCCGCAGCTTGTCGGCGATCGCGTCCGCGTCCCTGATGGGAATCACCCACCCATCGACGCCGTCTTCGATCACGTCATGGCCGAACGTGTGATCGGAGACGATCGCCGGCAGTCCACAGGCCATCCCCTCAAGCGGCGTGGAGGGAAAGCCCTCGATCAGCGACGGCAGCACGATCACGTCTGCGCTGCGATAGACCTAGACCAGCTTCGGTCGTGGAAGCGCATCGATGTGTCTGACGCGCGGCTCGTCGATCCAGGGCTGGGCGCTCCCGACCGGGCGACCGGCGAACACGAGCTCGGCATCCGTGAGCTCGGCCCGCTTGAACGCCTCGACGAGGTACGAGATCCCCTTACGCTGGGCGATCGGGCCGCAGAACAACACCCGGAAGGCGCTCCCTCTCGCGGCTGGCCCGGAGAAAACAGGCTGCTGTTCACCCCGAAATGGGCCATGAACAGTCGCGCCGGATCGACCCCGGCCGCCTCGAATGTCCGCTGGTGGTAGCTGGAGACCATGATGATCCGGTCGGCGGCGGCGATCTCTTCGGCATAGCGGCGCTTGCGCCACGGTTCGTAATGAGGGCCTTGCATTGTCCCGGCGTACGCCGGAACACGCTTGACTTCCTCACCCAGGACCCGTTCGACCTCCTCGTAGTGGGCGATAGGGAAATCCAGCACGCACGGGATCCCGCGTCGTTTGGCCACACGGAATGTTCGCGTGGTGCTGCCCTGGTAGCCGATCACCGCATCATGGCCCTGTCGGACCAGCCGGCTGACGCCCTAGTCGAAGGACAGCAGCTCGACGGTCGGCAACCGAGAGCGCCACCTCCGGGAGGCCGGCGCGGAGCGCGAGGACATATCCCACCTCCGTGGCGTCGCGATCCGTATGAACCGGTCCCGGGAACAGTATCCGGTGCGGCGCGAAACCGCAGTTGGTTGGCTACCCTTCTGCCGATCTGGGAAGCCGGCGCTCGATCGTCAATATGTCGCGCTCTGTGAATACCGCGGGCGAACAATAGGTGGCCAGCTCTCCGTGCTCGGCCAAGCCTCGGCTGATTGGATCATCCAGCTGACCCCTCCGGGATTCGCGACCGTGACTCCGCCGGAGACCCACGTCGTTCGGTCGTTTATGTTCGGGGCTGCGCATCGGGGCGGTAGTTGGTAACCGCATCGACACCAGCCAAACGGCTACCCTCGCCGCCCGTGGCGGTCCGCCAGCCGTTTCTCGAACGCGACTTCTATTCCGACCCCCGACGGCGCGCACGGTCGGCGGTGGTGAGGCTGCTGCGCCGACCGGTGCGTCGGGCTGGTTTCGACTTCGAGCTACGGAGCTTCTACAGCCCGATCCCGACTCTCGCGGCTCGACGAAGTACGTGGTGCGGCTCGGTCAGCACTCCCCGGGATCGCGTTCGATCTCGACCGACAGGCGAGCTTCCTCGACTCCGAGCTGGCCCAGTTTACTCGCCGAGTTCGAGGCGCCTCGCGCAGCAACCGCTCACGACTCGAGTACTACCTCGAGAATGGGCTCTTCGGCCCGGCGACGCGGAGCTGCTGTACGCGATGATCCGGAGGTACCGCCCGCGTCGGCGCTCGCGTTCGGCGCCGGCTTCTCGACGCTGGTGAGCGCGAGCGCCGTGCGAGCTAACCGCCGCGCCGGTCATGGAGACTCGGCTCATCTCTTGTGATCCTTACGCCTCGAGGGAGGCGGCCGCACGCGTGGACGGCCTCGCGGACTTGCGGCCGGTCGCGGCCGAGGACTCGACGACTCTGAGTTCGCGGCCCTTGCGAAGGGCGATATGTTGTTCATCGACTGCTCGCACACTGTCCGACTGGGCGGAGATGTCGTGCACCTTCTCTGCGAGGTGGTGCCGCGGCCCCAGCGGGGGTCCTCGTACACGTGCACGATGTCTACCTCCGGATGGCTATCCGCGCGAATGGTTCGAGCAGTTCGGCTGGTACTGGGCGGAGCAGTACCTCCTTCAGGCGCTGCTGGCGGGCAACCGGAGCCTCGAGGTGCTGGTCGGGGCGCATGCGCTGTGGCGCGAGCGGCACGAGCGCTTTGCGAAAGCGATCGCTCCCGCGCGTGCCGGCCAGCCGCCGCTGTCGTTCTGGATGCGTACGCGCCGCCGCCGCCTGATACGTCCCGTATCCTCGCTTGCTGTGAGCACCACCGCGGAATGTCGGCGGTCCCTCCCGGGGGGGCCCGGTGCCTGAGGCCGCGCTCGAACACGAGCTTGAGAACGAGCTGCCGCCTAAGGGCGCGAGCGTCCACCCGCGCGATCAAGAACGTGATGACGGCTCCCTGCTCTTGCAGGGGCTTGCGATGGTCTCCGGCGTCGAGCTGGCTCGCGGGCTCGGCCTGACCGGCCGCGGCGAACTCGCGGCCGCGATCCTGTGGCCGACGATGATCGGCGGGATCGGCGTGCTCGGCCTCGAAGAGTCCGTCACCTTTCATGTCGCCGGCGCGCGCAAGCGCAGCGAGGTTGGTGGGTTGCTCGGAGCGCGCTCCCTATGCGCGATCCAGGCTCTCCTGTTCACCGTGATCGCGCTCGTCGCGGTCCCACTCGCGCTCCGCAGCCACACTCGACGACAATCCACTCCGGGCTGATCTTCTCCGGCTTCGTGTCGATCAACATGTTCAACCTGACTCTGAATGGAGCGCTCAACGGACTTCACCGATACACGTACTACAACGCGGTGCGGGTCAGCATCGGGGTGGCGATCGTGGTCGCTCAGACCGTCCTGCTCTGATCGGCGCGTTTCACGTAGAGATCATCGTGACGGCGATGATGGGTTGCTACATCATCTGCCTGCTGTTCGATTTCGCGCTCACATTCCGAGCTCGCCCGGGCGGCTGAGCGTCAACCGCAAAACGATGCGGACCATCTTTCTGTACGGCGCAAAGAGCCATACGAGCAATACCTCCTCGTATCTGAATCAGCGTCTCGATCAGCTGGTCATCTCGGTGTTCCTCACCACGAGACAGCTAGGGATCTACGTGGTCGCGGTCACCTTCACGCTGTTCACGTCGCTGCTGGGCGCATCGGTGATGGTCGCGGCGCTGCCGAACATCGCGAAGCTCGAGGACCGCCGAGGCAGGCGAGGCTGGGGCGGAGGTTCGTCAGCCTGACGCTGATCGCGGCGCTGATCGCGTCGGTGCCGGTGATCGTGCTCGCTCCTGGCTGATCCAGCTGTTCTTCGGCCACGCGTTCTCGATCGGGGCGAACATCACTCGGGTCACGGCGATCGCGTCGATCTCTTTCGCGACCACGCGCGCGCTGGAGGGCGTGCTGCGGGGCATGGGGCGGCCGCTGACGGCCGGATCTGCCGAGTTCGTCGCGCTGGGCGGCACGATCGCCGGGCTCGCGGCGCTGCTGCCGACGCTCGGTCTGATCGGCGCCGCGTGGGCGACGCTCGTGTCGTATTCGATCTCGGGCCTGTGGATGGCATGGCGGATCAGGGTGATCACCGGCATGCCGATGCGCAAGCTGTTCACGCCGGATCGCGAGGCGATCGCGATGCTGAGGAGCGGCTGCGAGCATCAGAGCCAGGCAAGGGAGCGGATATCCTCGGGCGATGAGCGCGAGCAAAGGAAGGCACGCCAGTCGCCGCGCCGTCGGCGGACGGCGCGAGGTGATCCCCGCGGCACCGTCCGCGGCATGAGCTTCGACGAGGTGAAGGCGATGGATGGCTGCCTCCGCGCGAATACGGCCTCTGGGAGCTGATCTGGTCGGACTACATCGCGTGGTTCGGCGCGCAGAATCTTGCCACGCCGCGCGGATGTTCCTGCCGCGGATGTTCGTCAACTCGTCGATGCACGCCTGTCTTCTCGTACGCCTGCTGCAGGGAACGCCGCTGTGCATGACGTGGTTCTGGCGGCGGCTGCTGATCACGCTGCACGCGTCGGACTTCCAGCCCTACTGCCGGATCGGACCGGGACTGCGGATGCCCATCCGATCGGCATCCTCGTCGGCCATGGCGTTCTCGGGCGCGACGTCGTACTCCAGCACCACATCACGCTCTCGCCGGTACGACGAACTGGCGGACCGGCAAGTCGCCGGCTGGTTCCAGATCGGAGACGATGTCACGATCTTCACCGGCCGGTGTCGCGGGGCCGTCGCGATCGGCGACAGCGCCGTGATCGGCGCGAACTCGCTGATCGTCAAGGATATACCGGCCGGCCACATCGTGGCTCGGGGTCGATACGTCCCGCCACCGAGGCAGAACGGCTGGGGCTCGGCTAGCTGCTAGCCAAAAAGACGAAGATCAGGGCCGGATCGCCTCGATGAAGAGGCTGTCGGGCCTGACATCCATTATCTCTACGTCCGGCAGACGACCTTGCCGAATGAGCCTCGCCCCCTCGGTGAACCCCGCCTCGCGCATCCGCGCCCCATCGACCCGTAGTCGTAATGCCATGCGTGGGGACGGTGCAGCACCCTGATGGCCGGGCGATGGATCGAGCTTTCTTCGGCTGTATCGGGGTGCTGTAGAAGAGCTTGTTCAGGATGTCGGCGGCGTCGGATCGGCCCGCGCCGCGGGCGGTGAGGTATTCGTTGACTGTCGCCTCGAGGTCAGGCATCGCGAGACGCAGGATGCCGCCGGGGCGCAGTACGCGGAAGCTCCGCTCGAGGAACCAAGCATCGGCCGGCTTGAAGTGCTCGATCATGTGTGAGGAATAGATCGCTTCAGCTGACCGGTCCGCCCACGGCCATCCTTTGTGAGGTCCATCCGCTGCACGTTCGTCGGCCATTTCCAAAACCCCCTGGATCTCGGAGATCGCGCCGACCGGTGATCGCGCGCTTGATCCCGATCGCTCGATCGTAGGCCCGAAGGACTTGTCGACATTCACCCAGCCCTGGGGTGCGTTGCCGCCGCAGCCCAGGTGAAGCCGCAGCGCGGATCCACCGTTGTTGGGTGGCCGCGACGTGTCGAGGTCCTGCGAGCAGCGCTCATCCGGAGCATGCTAGCCAACGCGGGCCCTGGTTCGATCGTGGCGCAGCGCATGACATCCGCGACCGGCCGCGGCCGGATGGTAGAGACGGGGAACGATCTACCCTCTCGCCGCATGGGCGCAGCGACGCCGATCTGAGGGCGGAGGACCGCTTGCGGTAGTCGTCGCCGCTCCGGTGCTCGCGGGCGCGGGGGCCGGCCGCTCTTCTGGCGCATCGCGAGGTGGGCCTGGCGATCCTGCGTCCTGGTCGCGCCGCTGCCGATCTTGGTCCGAGTTGCGCAACGGCGGTTCGACCCGTTCGAACCGATGGTCGTGGTTCGGTCGCGTTCATCATCCTCTATGGCATCCGTCCGGGCGCGGAGCCGATCTGGAATATCACGACGTTTGACAACCAGTACGCCCGGGCGGCTTCGATGGGGCGGCGCTGATCTGCGCGGTCGGGATGATGTCCCTGTACATCGGCTACGCGCTGTAGCCGGACCGCGGATCGCTGGACGGGCCCCCTCGGCCCCCCCGATGTGGGATCCGGAGCGTTCGGTGAAGTTCGGGATTTGGCTGCTCGTCGTCTGCGCGCTGTTCCCGAGGCATTCGCAGCCACAATCGGGCCGAGCACGCTGTTCCACTTCTATCTCGGGCGGAGCACGACCACCGGCACGACTTTTCTCGAGGTCTCGGGTTACGTCGCGCTGGGTCCGTACCTGACCATCCCGGCGGCGATCATCTTCGTGTTCGCGTTCGCACGATTGCGGACGTTCAAGACCCTCGCACTGTTCCTGATTTTCGCTCGGGGGGGCGATCTTCGTCTCGGCCCCCAGGGTGACCGGACGTACGTGCTCGCGCTGATGATGCCGCTGCTGATGTTCCCCTATCTGCGCAAGCAGCGGAGGCCGGGGACGTCACGCTTCATGTCGTGTGCTGATCTCGATCCTGGGGTTGAATGTGTTGTTTGTAACGCGAACCAGCGGGCAGGGCCCGTCGATTGGATGAGGTCGACCGAGGCGGTCCCCACTCCCGGCCAGTTGAAGAAGTTCTCCACCGGCGTCGACCTCGCCGAGTTCACCGTGCTCGAGCTCGAGCACGAGGCGTACGCGAGGTCCTATAACCCGCTCAGCTTCCATCCCGGGCAGACGCTGCTCTGCGCGGTCGCCTTGGGTCCCCGGAAGCTCCTGCACAACAAAGGACCGGCGGCCCCAATTCGTGGTCGACCGCCTGTTTCCGAACACGATTGCGACCCGGGCCACGTTCAACCCGGCGATCTTCGGCGACTTCTTCGCCGACGGGGGCTGGTACACGATTGTCCTGTACGACATCGTGATCGGGATCATCTGCCGGTTCATGTGGGAGTACTTCAAGCGCCACGAAGGCAGCGAGGGCGTTCAGATCGTCTTTGCGGCGACGCTTCCGATTCTCGTGATCATGGTCCGCAACAGCGTCCCGACGCCTTCGCGCGGTCGCTGTTTTTCAGCGGGCCGTTGCTGCTGTGCCTGATCGTCTGCTCGCGGGAGCGGATGCGGCGGTTCGCGGGCTACCGCGTCCGTCCCGAGACGAAGCGCCCGGCGGTCGATTAGGCGTGACCCGTCGGCTGGTTCGAGCTGCGCCGCCGGTTGACCCCGAGACCGAATTCGGGGGCTTCACCGAGCTCGACGGCGCGATTCGGTTCTATGCGCGGGTCGGGAGCTGATACCGCGAGCGGGGCCCTGCTCGATTCGGCTGTGGCGTGGGACACAGGGCGATGACCCGGTCCGGGTCCGCCGCGACTACGGATCCTTCGCGGCATGCCGGCGGGTGATCGGGATCGATGTGGACCCGGTGGGTGCCGACAACCGCTTCATTGACGAGTTCCGGCTGATCAACCACCGCCCGTGGCCGGTAGACTAGCCACGTCGACCTCGCGCTGGCCGACTTCGTGATCGAACACGTGCCCGACCCGGACGCCTTCTTCGCCGAAGCGCGCGAGCGATCGCACCCGGCGGCTATTTTGTATCCGGACGATCAACCCCACAGCTATCTGGGTGTCGTCTCGCGGTTCACTCCTGGACGCTGCACGCGGCGACGCTCTCCCGCACCCACCCCGCCCGCGAGCGCAGGACGTGTTCCCAACCGTCTACCGTGCAACACGCGCAAGCGTCTGACGCCGCTCTCCGCACGGGTTCGACGCCGTCGTCTACACCTCCGAGGATGAGCCCTCGTATCTAGCGTTCAGCCCACTCGCCTTATCGGCTCGGGCTGGTGCGCCGGAGCCTCGCTCCCAGGTCCTTGCTGATCGGCCTCCTCGGCTGGGGCAGGCGCCGGGCATAGCTCGCCGAAGTCCGCCGGATGGTCTGGTCCGAAGTCCAGCAGACGGTATACCGATGCCAGGGGTCGTGCTACCTTTGGGCGGGTCTTCCGGGTTGGGGTTTCATATCTGTGCGGTCGCGTAATGTGGGCACGACAGAAAACCGGGCGAAATGACCGAACAGCCGTCTGAACAGCGTAGCCACGCCACGATCCGGGATTATCTGGCGACGTTACGCCGCCGCAAGTTGGTGATCCTCGGACTGATCATTGTCGGTGCAGCGGCCGGAGTCGCACTGTCGCTGACCTCCCCCAAGAGTTACACGGCACAGGCCAAGCTTGAGGCCTTGGATCCGTCGCAGAGCGCGGGGTACGCGGGTTTGCAGCAGGCAGATGTCAACCTCAACACGGAGACGTCGGCTCAACTCGCTCAGACCGCGACGCGCTCGCAGGTCATCGGTGCGGTCAAAGCTCGGCTTCGTCTGCCCGACACCATCGACCAAATCCGTTCAAAGCTATCGCTGTCCGAGGACGCAACCTCGAACTACGTGCTCCTGAGCGCAACCGGCAGCACGCCTGAAGCTGCGGCCGCGCTCGCCAACACGACGGCCAATGCGATCGCCACGCTCTCGAATCAGGCCATTCGTGCTCAGTTTGCCGCCGTTGCCCTTCAGGACAACAATGCCGCCCGAGCGCTACTCGCTCCGTTCGCGGGGAAGCCTTCCGGTCAGCTCAGTGCCACCGATCAGGCACGCTTTCAGGCCAATAACACCGAGGCGAGTCAGCTCGACCAGCTCGCGGCGCGAATCGCGGCCTTCAGCAAAGTCGTCACGGTTGCGCAAGTGGAGGCTGCAGCGCCGGTGCCGACGTCGCCCAGCTCGCCCCATGCGGCCACGAGCGCGGTACTAGGCGGAATCGTGGGCCTATTCATTGCGCTGCTCGTCGTCTGGTTCCTCGAATCGCTCGACCGACGCCTCCGTCGTCCCGACGAGGCGGAATCGATCCTTGGCCTTCCTATCGTGGCCGCCGTTCACAGAGGAGACCTTGGAAAGAACCCTGCCGAGGCAAAAGATGGACTCAACCTGGCCCCGTTTCGGATGCTCCGCACGAACATTCGCCTGCTGGCCTCGGGCAGCGACGAGCCGCCTCGGTCGATTCTGATCACGAGTGCTGTGTCGGAGGAAGGAAAGACGACGGTAGCCCTGGGCCTGGCAATGTCGGCCGCCGTCGCCGGGCTGAGGACTGTGTTGATCGAAGCCGACGTGCATCGCCCTGTGCACGCCAAACGTCTCGGTTTGGCGCAAGGCCCTGGATTGACCGACTACCTTCGCGGCGGGATCGTCCCTAGCGCGGTCGTGCAGCAGTACGCGTTCGTCGATCCATCCTCGCGAAGGGGACAAACGAACGGCAGCGCGTCGAACGGCACGGTCTCCAGGATCGCCTGCATTACCGCAGGAACCCCGAGGTCGTTTCCGGCGACGGCGCTGGGGTCGGAGGAGTTTGCAAACGTCATCTCCCAGGTCAGCGAGGTGTATGACCTGGTCGTGATCGACACGGCGCCGCTGCTAGCCGTTCCAGAGACGCTTGAGATAATCGCCTTCGCCGACGCGATCGTGTTGTGCGCCCGTCTCGGCCGCACGACCGTCGAGCAGGCGCGAAGCGTCCGTGCCTCGCTGGGGCGGCTCCCGGAGCGGCCGACTGCAGCTGTGCTGACCGACCTCGATCCGGGCGTCGGCGCTTACTACGGCTACACCTACCCATACGACTACTCGATTTCGGCCTCTAGCAGAGAAGCCCACACCGCGTCCTAGGTCCCCCGAGTGACGTGCCGGGCGATGCTTCTCGCGGCGTGGGTCGTGATGGCATGCGGTGCCCTGGTATCTGCGTGCGGGGGCGGCGGGGGAGCTGGGGGAACTCAAACTGGAATCGGGACTGCGACGCAGGGCGCGGTCAAACCAGATTGGGGTCACCTCCAGAATCTCGGCGCCCCTGGCCAGCCGGAGGCGGTATGGGGCGCTCCTACCGACGGACAGACCCCGCGTGGGGTACTGATCATGATCCATGGTGGTTCCTGGGCCGGGCTCAGTCAGCCCGAGTTCCGGAATATGCGGGCCACGGCTACGGTCTTCCAGAACCTGGGATTAGAGACGCTGACAGTGGACTACCGACGCGGCGCGCAAGGGGTCAATGACGTCGACAATCTGTACCTGGCCGCGCGGCGGCAGGTGGGGTCGTCGGTGCCGATCTGCGCGGCGGGCGTCTCTGCCGGCGCTCACATCGCGCTGATGCTCGCGGTCCGCAATCCCGACCTTGCGTGCGTCCTCGACCTCGCAGGACCGACGGATCTCTCCGCTTTCAAGACCGAGCCGGGTGGTGCTGCGCTCTACAAGGTGATCGAGGCAACGTTCGGAACCGCGCCGCTCACACAGCTCAGTCCCGCGCTCCACGGCGCTTCAATCAAGGCGAGACTCCTCCTGGTCTACGCGCAGAACGACCCGCTCGTTCCCGTAGCGCAGGGAGAGGAAATGGAACGCGCCGACCCAGCCGCGCGGCTGATCGTGCTGCCGCCGGGATCGGCCTCGTTCGTGCACACGGGGGTCGGGGCCCCAGCGGCGGACTCGGGCGTGAGCCAGTCCGCCTATGCAAAGGCGCAAGGCGAAGAGGTCAGTCTCCTGAACAGGGCGACCTCGGGGCGTTAGTCACCGCACCGCCCCCGTCCAAGCGTCTGTGTTGCGATCGCGGATCTCCACCAGAATGTCATCGATGCTGTAGGTGATGTCCCACCCGGGAAAGTCACGCTTGAACGCCCCGAGATCACTGACCCACCAGCGATGGTCGCCGATCCGGTTGTGTTCGGCAAGGTTCCAGTCGAGCTCCCGCCCGGCGATCCGGTTGCAAGCGGATATGGCTTCCAGCATCGAGCAGTTGCTCTGCCGTCCGCCGCCGATGTTGTAGACGGCCGCAGCCCGCGGGGCGCTGGCGAAATGCCTCGAACGCGGACACCAGATCGCTCGAGTGGATGTTGTCGCGAACCTGGAGCCCCCCGTAGCCGTAGACCGTGTAATGCCCACCCGTGATCGTGCAACGCATCAGGTATGACAGGAAGCCGTGCAGCTGGGCGCCGGCGTGGTTAGGCCCAGTCAGACAGCCCCCGCGAAAGCAGACCGTCGGCATCCCGAAGTACCTCCCGTACTCCTGTACCAACAGATCGGCTGCAGCCTTTGAGACGCCGAACAACGAGTGAGTTGAGAGGTCGATCGACATCGTCGTATCGATCCCTTGCCAGTAGCGATGATCATCCGGCTAGCTCCAATCTGTCGCCGACCCTTCTCAGAGGCAGGCCGTTCGGCGCATCGCCATACACCTTGTTGGTGGAGCAGAAGATGAATGGGGCATCCGGACAGCGATGACGCGCGGCCTCGAGCAGGTTCAAGGTGCCGTTGGCGTTGACGCCGAAGTCCGTCTGCGGTTCCGACGCGGCCCAGTCGTGCGATGGCTGCGCCGCAGTGTGAACCACGAGCTCGATGTCCTGGGCCGCAGCGAACACCCGGTCTACGCCGTCGCGGTCGCGGATGTCCAGGTCGATCGAGCGAAACTCGCCGCGGTACCGATCCAAGAGAGATTCCGTGATCCGCGCCGTCGAGGCCTCCTGTCCGAAGAACCTGGCCCGCATATCGTTCTCGATCCCGATCACGTCGAACCCGAGCTGCACGAAGTGGCCGACTGCCTCGGAGCCGATCAACCCACCGGAGCCTGTGACGATCGCTACCGGCATCCCTTTGCGCACATCTCGAAATGGCCCCAGGCCACAAGCGCGCGGGATGCTAGCCGATCCTGCGCTGTCGCAGAGGTGTCTAGGCCTGAATACACGTGCAAATCAGGCGTAGGTAGCGGCAGTAGCTTTACTGTAAGCTTCGACCGCTCCACCCCCCTTCTTTTCGCCGGAGCCTTTCCATCAAGTGATACGGGACCTAGGGTGGGGGCGAGATGTGGGACCGGAAACGCCACTGGCGTGCGCTCGTCGTGTGCCTGCTCGCGAGCTTTACGGCGCTTCCAGCTGCCGCCCGCGCTGAAAGCTCTGGCGCTCTGGATACGAGCTTCGGCACGGCCGGGTTTTCGACAGTCACATACGGCTCGAAGGCCGTAGCGGCCGCGACAATTGTCCAGCCGAATGGCGACATCGTCACCGTGGGCGAGGCCTGGGAGGCCAGCGGTCAGGCCGCGATGATCTTCACGCGAATGACCCCCGTCGGAAAGCTGGACGCGAGCTTCGGTCAAGGCGGGATCGTGATCGTGCCGGTGGGCGACGCATCTGGAGTGGACAGCGGCGCGGCGCTGGCGCTCGAGCCGGGCGGGCAGATCGTGGCGGTTGGGACCGGCCAGGGCTCTCGCGGGCTCGAGTTCGCGGCGGTGCGCCTCAACAGCGACGGAAGCCTCGACTCGACGTTTGGCTCCGGCGGGGTCGCCCTGGTGCCCATCGGATACTCGGCGATTGCCACCGCGGTGGTTATCCAGCCCAACGGCTACATCGTCCTCGGGGGCGCCGCCGCCTCCGGCTCGCACATCTACTTTGCCGCCGCACGGCTGACACCAAGCGGCTCGCTCGACGCCACGTTCGGCACTGGAGGCGTGTCGTTCCTCACCGGTCAACCGCCCGGGGGCGCCTGGGGGATGGTGCTTCAATCGAACGGGCGCATCGTGCTTGCAGGCACCGAGCAGCCCTGCTCCGGCTGCTCGAGCTCGTACATGGCGCTCGGCCTCCAGCAGAACGGCCAGCTGGACAATTCGTTCGCCAACAATGGGGTGTTCAGGATGAACTTCGGCGGCAGCGCGTTAGGGCTCGGCGCCGCGCTCGCGCCGAGCGGAGACATCCTTTTCACCGGCCAGGCGCACACCTCAAGCGGCGGGCGGGTCGCCACCGTCGCGCTCTCACCCGATGGGTCGCTCGATCCGTCGTTTGGCACCGACGGCGTCTCATCGTTCGCGGGCTCCGGGGTTAACGCGATAGCCGTCGACTCCAGTGGCCGCATCGACCTGGCGGGCGTCGGGGCCTCGGTCGTGCGCCTCAACCCCAGCGGGAGCATCGACACCTCGTTTTCTGGCGGCGTCGGGTTCTACTGCAACGGCCGTGGCTGCGCCGCCAATGGGATCGCGTTCCAGCCGACGGACGGCAAGGTCGTGCTGGCAGGCGCGACAGCCGTCAACGGCACGTACGGGATCCTCGTCGTCCGCGTCAACCCCTAGCTGGGGTCAGCCGCGGGCGTCCAACGCGTTGGCGCTGATACCGTTGCGCGGGGGATTCCGGCGCACCCCAAATGCGTCCCTGCGCTTGGGTCCAGAGGGCCGCTAGCCACAGTGAACAACAGCACGATCACGTGATGATCCGCTACTCCCTTGAGATCGCGCAGCGCCGAAAGCTTCTGATCCTTGTCGTAGGGGTGATCGCCGGGCTGGTTGCGGGGGGGATCTCCATCGCCCAGCAGAAGAGCTATGAGGCGCAGGCGACGATCCAGGCACTAGACCCTTCTCAGACAGCGGGTTACGCCGAGCTGACACAGGCAGACGTTAACGTCAGCTCCGAGACCGCTGCTCAGCTTGCACAGACCGCAACACAGACAGCGGCCATCGCCGCCGTCAAGGCGCGGCTCCGATTGCCGGACAGCATCAACAAGATCCGGTCGCGCCTGACGCTCTCCGAGGATCAACAGTCGAGTTATCTGCTGCTAGATGCGTCTGCGGGCACGCCGTCCGGCGCGGTTGCCCTCGCGGACACGATGGCCGACGAGATCGCAACCGTTTCCAATCAGGCGGTGCGAGCTCATTTCGCAGCGGTAGCGGCGCGGGACAATCGCTCCGCCCTCGCGCTTAGTGCTCAGTACACGGCCGGAGGCGCAGGGCGGATCACCTCCGGAGAGCAAAATCGCCTTCAGCAGGCGACACAACTGGAGCAACTCTCGGCGGACGTGGAGTCATTCAGCAAGCTGGTGACGGTCGCGCACGTGGCGTCATACGCTTCCTTGCCAACGTCACCAAGCTCACCCCACCCGGTCACGAACTTCATTCTCGGACTGGTGGTGGGTCTGGTCGTCGGGATCCTGCTTGCGTGGTTGCTCGAGTCACTCGGCAAGGGGCTACGGCGTCCCGCAGAGGTCGCCTCGATCCTCGGGCTGCCGGTAATCGGTGCGCTCCAGTCCAGCATGTTGGGCAACACGACGGCCGATGAGGGTGGACTCGCCGGCATGGCAGCGTTTCGGATGCTTCGCTCAAATGTGCGCTTTTTGCGGACGGGCGACGGCAATCCACCGCGCTCGATTCTTGTCACTAGCGCCCTTCACGAGGAAGGAAAGAGCACGGTGGCCATCGGCCTGGCGCTGGCCATGGCGGCCACTGGCCTGAACACCCTGCTCATAGAAGCTGACGTTGACCGCCCCGCGGTCGCCAAGCGGCTCGGCCTCGCGACAGCGCCCGGTCTGTCGGACTACCTCAATGGCGATGTATCGCCGGCGGAGATCCTCCAGGTTCACAGGTTCGCTCACGGGGTGCTGGCGCCTGTAGGGAATCGCTCCGAAGAGAATGCTCAGCGATCGCGGTTGGCGTGCATCACGGCTGGTGCTGGACGGTTCGTCGCCTCCGAGCTCGGAGTCCGGAGCTTCGCGCCGATGCTCTCGGCTGTGACCCAGGCCTATGACACGGTTGTGATCGATGCGGGGCCGCTGCTCGGGTCAGCGCAGGCGATCGAGATCGCAACGATGGCCGACGCCACCCTGCTCTGTGTGCGCCTCGGACGCACGACGGCGGAGCAGGCCATGCGTACCCGCACGTTGTTGGGGCGGCTAACGCAGCATCCATTAGCGATCGTGCTCACCGACGTCCAGACCGACACCGGCGATTACATCTCAGAGAGCTCCGTAGACGGTGAGCCCGCCTGGGACAGGAATCGCGCCGTCTCGGCCAGCGCTTCGGGAGTGCCAATCTCGTAGAACCGCTCGGTGGCCTCGAACCCACCAAGCCTTCCACTCGTTGCGAGGTCCCTGTAAACATCCGCCAGGTCGCTGGCGTGAGGTGCGGCCTCCTGGAGGACGTGGGCTTCGAAAATCCCGAGCCCGTAGTCGATCCATCTCATCCCCGGAGTCTGGTGTTGCTTGTCATAGACCTTCACCCGGCCACCTTCGAACGCGACATTGCTCGTGTCCCAACGGCTGTCGTTGCGCAGCACCGTCATTATCGCCGGGTAGTTGCTGTCATTGAAGGCTCGCTGAACGGCGCCATAGGCGATGCGGAGATACGTGTCGCCGTAGAGGACAAAGAACACATCGCCAAGCAACGGTCGCGCGCGCCGAACGGCAGCCGCGGTTCCGATCGGCACCGGTCCGTCGTAGGAGTATTCGATCTCCAGCCCGAACCGCGACCCATCTCCGACGAGTGCCTCCACCTGCTCGCCAAGGTGACCGACACAGAGCACCGCCCGCTCGGCGCCATGGCGGCGCAAAAGCGCGAGCTGGTGGAAGATGAACGGGGCGCCCGCAACCTCGACTAAACCCTTCGGCGTCTGGCGCGTACGCCCGCCAAGGCGCGTGCCAAGGCCCCCCGTCAGGATGCAAACCGGGACAAGCCGCTCAGATGTGCGCTCCGCCATCGCCGGAATTGACCCGCTCGTGACCCTAGGCGCGGCCCGCGCGAACAACGGGCAGTCGAGGGACCAGCGCATACTCGGGCGAGGCCGCGTAGGCATCCTCGACGCGCGCCCACGCGTACCGGGCATCGTCAAGGCCGCCGAGCAGAGCTCCCGCCCGCAGCAGTGCAGCGCGAAGTGCTCCCACTCCGCCGACCACGATCGTCCTCGGAGCCGAATGATCGCTCCTCGAGCTCGGGCGGGCCGAGCTCGGGCGCATGCGGTAGATCCGCAGCCGCTGCGTCCCGTACGAGCGCACCAGGCCGTCGACCTGGAGCTTCGCCGTCCGGCAGTAGACCTCGAGCGAGAACATGTTCTTCCACTCCGTCCAGGTGACGTGCAGCATCGCCCACGGCGCGCGCCGATCGTCCGGTCTCGCCGAGGATCAGCGCGGCGTTGTCCTCGACCGCGCGTGTCCCAGAAGTGGGTGCGAAGCAGCGCGCTAGTGCAGCGGCAGCGGGCCCGCGAGCCAGTGCGCCAGATCGAGCAGGTGCATCCCCTGATCGATCAGCTCGCCGCCGCCCGAGCGCCGCGGGTCGCGCGCGCCATTCGCGGTCGTAGCCGAGCCGCCCGCCGTGGCCGTAGCGCGCACGCAGGTGCATCAGCTCGCCGTGCGCGCCGGAGTGAACCTCGGCCGCCAGCTCGCGCGAGCGCAGGATGGAAGCGGTGGTTGAAGCCGACCTTGACCAGGCGTCCGGCTCGCGTCGGCGGCGTCGCTTCAGCCGCTCGATCTCGGCGTGCCGATGCCCGGCGGGCTTCTCGACCAGCACGTGGCGCCGGCTGCCAGCGCCCGCTCGGTCAGCGGCGCGAGCTGATCGTGCGTGACGGCCACGACGACCACGTCCGGCTCCAGCGCCAGCAGCTCGTCGAAGCTCGTCGCAGGCGCGGCCGCCGTGAGCTGGCGACAAGCGTCGGCGCCCGCTCCGGCGACCGGGTCGAACGCGCCGACCAGCTCGTCCTGCGCCCGAGCGCCGCGGCCCGCTTGTGCCCGATCAGCCCGCAGCCGACGATCGCCGACCCGCAACCCGGCGGCGCGCGCTCATGCGTACTCGGTGGAGTACGCCCCGACGAACTCGAAGTCGAACGGCAGCTCGGTCGCGCCGGCGGCCGCCATCGCCTGGCGCGTGTCGGCCGGGTTGCGCGCGTAGACGAGCAGGAAGCCGCCGCCGCCGGCGCCGACGAGCTTGCCGCCGATCACGCCGCTGCGGCGGGCCAGCGTGTACAGCTCGTCGATCCGTCGGTGGCCATCCCCGGCGAGCGGCGGCGCTTGTTCAGCCAGTGCTCGTGCATCAGCTCGGCGTAGGCGAACAGGTCGCCGGACACGCAGCAGCTCGCGGCTCTGGCAGGCCGATCTCCTTGGTCCGGTGGAGGTTCTCGATCATCTCCTCGTCGCCGGTCTTGCGTGCGCTCGTCCTGGTCGGAGAGCACCGCTGACGCCGTCGCGTGCCTCGCCGGTGTAGAACAGCAGCAGCTGGTCGCGCAGCGCGCGCAGCGTCTCGGGCGCGAGCTCCAGCGGCTCGACGGTCACGCGTCCCGTCGCGCTCGAACGTGTAGGCGCAGATGCCGCCGTGGGCGGCGACGTACGGATCCTGCTTGCCGCACGGCTCGCTCAGCACGTCGATCTCGATCTCGCACGCCGCCTCGGCCAGCGCGCCCTGGCGTGATCGAGGTCCGGCGGGCGTGCGCCAGCCCCTTGAGCAGCGCCACCGTGAACGCGCCGGAGGAGCCCATCCCGGTCCCGGCCGGAACGTCGGCGACCGAGGCGATCTCGAGCGGGTTGCCGCGCCAGTGGCGCAGCAGCGTCTCGCGCAGGATCGGATGCCTGATCGACGCGATCGTCATCGACGTCCTCGGTCTCCGAGTACTTCATCTTGTAGCGGCGCTGGAAGACGGTGTGCATCAGCATGTAGATGTACTTGTCGATCGCGCCGGCGACGAGGAAGCCGCCGTGCTCGCGGTAGTAGGAGGGCAGGTCGGTGCCGCCGCCGCCGAGCGAGATCCGCAGCGGCGCGCGGCTGAAGATGACGCTCATCGACGCGCCGCCTCGCCCAGGTCGTGCCCAGGCGTAGGGGTTGGCGTCGAACCACTCGAGCGTGCGCACGATCGCCTCCCGGATCGTCAGCGTCGGCGCCCAGCCGAGCGCGCGGATCCGTGCGCAGTCGAGGTGGATCAGAGGGCTGTCGCCGGCCCAGCCGCGCTTGCCGCCGGTGTACTCGAGCTCGGGCTCGACGCCCATGTGCTCGCAGATGATCGCGATCGAGTCGTCGACCACGACGGTCTCGTCGGTGCCGAGGTTGTAGACGCCGAACTCGCCCGGACGGTCCTCGTGCCGCGCGGCGGCCACGCAGCATCGCCGTCGACGCAGTCGCCGACGTACAGGTAGGACTTCTCCTGCCGGCCGTCGCCGAGCACGCGCAGCCGGCTCGGATCCCGCTTCAGCGCGCGATAGAAGTCGAACACGTGGCCGTGGGTGTAGCGCTCGCCGAGGATCGAGACGAACCGGAACACCAGACCGGTGAAGCCGAAGCCGTGGGCGTAGGCGCCGATCATCCCCTCGCCGGCGAGCTTCGAGGCCGCGTACAGCGAGGTCTGGACCGGGAACGGGGCGTCCTCGGGCGTGGGGAACACGTCGGGCTCGCCGTACACCGAGCCGGTCGAGGAGAACGCGATCTTGCGACACGCCGGCGGCGCGCATCGCCTCGAGCACGTTCGCGGTGGCGATCGTGTTCTGCTCGAGATCCCTGCGTGGATGCTCGAGGCCGTGGCGAACGTCGGCGTTGGCCTGCAGATGAAACACCCAGTCGCAGCCTTCGAAGGCGCGCTCGAGCAGGCGCTGATCGAGCACGTCGCCCTCGATGCAGCGTCACTCCGGGGTCGCTCGAGCAGCCCTGCGACGAACTCGCGCCGGCCGGTGCGGAAGTCGTCGACGATCACCACCTCGACACCATCGGCGCGCAGACGCTCAGCGAGGTTCGAGCCGATGAACCCGGCCCCGCCGGTGATGCACGCCCGCTTCAACGCGTCTACAGAGCTGAAGCCGGCGGCGACCGCGTCGCGGTGGAACATCTGCACGGTCTCGAGCGAGAACTGCGAGTAGGTCCTTGCCGAGCAGGTCGAGCTTCTTCAGCAGATCGTGCGTGACCGTGATGATGTGGCAGCCGACCTGGTCGGCCTGGACGACGTTCAGGACCTCGCGCGGCGAGGCCCAGATCAGCTCAGAGCGGGGCGCGTCGACCATGATGTCGACCGCGCGCGCCATGATCGGCACCGGATCGATCCCGGCATCGGCGATCCGGCCGGCGAACACCGAGATGTAGGAGGGCGCGCCGTCCTTGACCGCCTCGGTGATCAGCTCGACCTGCGCGGTCGTGAACAGCGCGGTCACGTTGACCTTGACGCCGCCCTCGGAAAGCTCGCGCACGAGCGGCGCCATCGACTCGCCGTCGGTGGTCGAGACGGGGATCTTGACGTACACGTTCTCGCCCCACTGCGACGATCTTCAGCGCCTGCCGGCGCATCTCGTCGGCGTCGTCGGCGAACACCTCGAACGAGATCGGCTTGTCGGTGATCCGCTCGAGCAGCCGCCTGGCGAACTCCTCGTAGTCGGTCAGCCCCGCCTTCCACATCAGCGTCGGGTTGGTCGTGAAGCCGCGAATCCGCCGGTCCGCGGCGAGCGCCAGGATCGCGTCCAGGTCGGCCCCGTCGGCGAAGATCTTGACGCTCAGCTCGTCGATCACGGCTCGTTCTACTCCCTTCCGGCGCAAGAGCACGTCGACCGCCGCCGGCAGAGTCGGCACCATCGCGTCCGGCTGCGCGTCCGCCGTCGCGCTTGTGAGCGCTGCCGCGGTTCTCGACCAGCACAGTCTGGCACCCGGCCGCCTGCCCGCGAGCACGTCCGCGTCGGTGTCGCCGATCATCCATGAGCGTCTCGAGATCGATGCCGAGCTCGCGCGGCCGCGTCGAGCAGCATCCCCGGCGCCGGCTTGCGGCACTCGCACGCTCCGCTCAGTCCCGGCACGACGCCTCGGGGTGGTGCAGGCAGAGCACGAAAGTCGTCGAAGCCGGACCCCCTCGGCCGCCAGCAGCTCGAGCACCCGCGCCTGGACCGCCTCGAGCTCCTCGAGCGGCACCGTGCCCTTTGCCGCCGCGGGCTGGTTGGAGACCCCGACCAGCAGCCAGCCCGGCATCTGCGAGCCGCCTCAGCGCCGGCGGCGCCCGGGATCAGGCGTCACGTCCTCGCGGTCGCAGCGGCGACTCCGGCGGCCGTGACCGGGTCGGGGACCAGCTCGTTGATCACCCCGTCGCGGTCGACGAACACGGCGCCGCGTCAGCTCACTGTCGTCGCCCGCGGCCGAGCGTCTCCCAGTGCCCCTGGCGGCGGCCAGCTCGGGATGGGAGACGAGCGCGTGCCAGACGACGGCCTGGAACGACTCGACCAGCGGCGTCTTGAGATCCGCCGGGGCATCGATCACGACCGCCACGTCCGCCAGCTCGGCGAGCGTCCCGCCGGGCGCGCCGACCACGCCGTAGATCGCGGCGCCGCGCTCCCGCGCGCGCTCGATCGCGTTGCACGAGGTTGACCGACACGTCGTGCTCGCGCGAGCCGCCGCCCACGCTGAACACCAGCAGCGCGTCGCGCGCCGAGAGCCGCGAGACCGGCAGCCACTCGCGCGAAGACGGTCTCCCAGCCGTCGTCGTTGGTGCGCGCCGTGAGCTCGGAGACGTTGTCGGTCGGCGCGTAGCTCTCGATGCAGGCACAGCTTGCGGAAGTCGTTGACCGCGTGCGAGGCGTGGCCGGCGCCGCCGCCGACGCCGAGGATGAACAGCCGCCCCGCGCGCTCGCGGACGCCCGCCAGGCCCCGCGCGATCGCGTCGACCTGGCGCGCCGTCGATCGCCCGGCGCAGCGTCGGCGGCGGACACGAAGTACCGCGTCGAGTGCTCGCTGGGCACATCCGGAGCGTAAGCGTAGCCGTAGGCGCGTCGGCCGGATCATCTCTCGGCAGCCGATCGTAGAACTGCTCGTCGATCCGGCGGAGCGTGCCGAGATCCGGGTCGCGCCGCAGCCGGTCGCGGAACCCGGGCTCGCGCCACGGGTCCCACTGCGCGCTGATCAGCCGACCGGTGATCCGGCGGCTTCGGTCCGAGGCAGGAAGCGACAAGCTCGGCCGCCTCGACGCCGGAAACCCTCCCGTCTCGATCTGGTCCCGGGTTCGCGCAAAGTACGACGATCCCACGGCATCGGGGCCGGCGCCGAGGTGCCCTCGTGCATGCGCGTGGCCACGAACCCGGGAGCCACGCAGTTGATCTTCGATCGCGCCGTCGGCCCGGCGATGTTCTCGGTGAGCCGCACCACGCCGGCCTTCGAGGCGGCGTAGGCGTCATAGCGCGCCAGCGGACCCGTGCCGCCCCCGCCGGAGAACGTCACCGCACGCCGCCGCACGCCGCAGCCGCGGCAGCGCTGCTGCAGGGCGAGCGCCGTACCAACCAGATTGATCGCCAGCGTGTGCTCGATGTCGCGCGGCGCGAGCTCGTCCAACGCACCGATCGGCCCCAGGATCCCGGCGGCCGTCACCAAACCATGCAATGGGCCTACCTGGTCCACGGCGGCGAACGCAGGCGGCCACCTGTCCCGCTCAGAAACATCCAGGGGCAGCGCGACATGTCCGTCCCCGGGCAGCTCGGCCACGGCGCTCTCAAGTGGGCCCGCGCGTCGGGCCGCAGCGATGACGCGCGCGCCGCGAGCTCCGAGCACTCGCGCCACCTCGAGCCCGATCCCTTCCGACGCTCCGGTGACGAGCACGTTGTGCCCGCTGAGCTCAGGGATCACGACCCGGGGGAACTTCCTGTCTCTCGAACTCGGCGACGAGCTCGCGATAGGTCTCCTGAAGCCCACGCTCGATCGCGGTCTCCGCTCGCCAGTCGAGGAGCTTCAAGGCCCCGAGATGGGTCCAAGCAGGAGCGTTCCAGCTCCCCCTCGCGCAGTGGAAGCTGTAGGGGTTCGCTTGAGCTGCCTGCTTCTTCCGCGAGCAGCTGAAAGAGTCTCGAGACAGGTGTCTCGATCCCGGTTGCCACGTTGAAGGTGCCCCTGACGCCTGTAGCCCCCAGCATCGCCGCCGTGACGTCCGCGACATGGACATAGTCGCGTGTCGGCCTGCCGTAGCCGAACATACGTGCCTGCTCGCCGCGCCACAACGCGTGGCTGAATATAGCCACGACGCCTGCCTCGCCGTGGGGGCTCTGGCGAGGGCCGTAGACATTGCCAAAGCGGAGCACAGCGTGGGGAAGGCCCGAGGAATTGGCCCAGGTGTTGACGTACGCCTCGGCAGCCCACTTGGATGCCCCGTAGGGCGCAAGCGGAGAGGGAATAAACGACTCGGAGGTGGGGATCGGGGCCTCGTTGCCATACAGTGCGCCGCCGGTGGAGGAGAAGATCAGTGGTGCGCGGCAGCGCCGAGCTGCCTCCAAGAGGTTTAACGTGCCGCGGACGTTGACTTCGCAGTCGCGCTGCGGATCGGCGACTGAGGCAGTCACCGACGCTTGGGCGGCCAGGTGATAGATCGCTGTCGGCGCAGAGGCGTCTAGCACCGAATCGAGGGCTCGAGTCGGCTATGTCGATCACCTCGAGCTCGGCACTCGGGTTGACCAGATCGCGAACGCCCGTCGAGAGGTCATCGACCACGGTGACCTGCTGGCCCTCGGCTAGCAGGGCATCGACCACGTGAGAGCCGATAAAGCCAGCGCCGCCCGTGACGACTACGCGAGACACGGTCAGGGATCCTAGGCGAACTCAGGGCTGGCGCGCCCTGGAGCCCATCGCCGCGCGGCGCCCACGAGACCACCTCTCCGTCCTCCGGGCTTTCCGGATCGGTTCGTGTGCGGCGGGTCGCTGGGTTGATTTCGACGGCGCTGCTTCGACAGCTGGCTGTGTGCGACGGCTGTCGGCCCCACCGCCCCTGCGCGCGGCGCCCCGTGGGGCCCCTTGAGCGCGGGCGGCAGCCACGCAGCGGTTGCTTGGGTAGAGGGCTCGCGGGCGGCGGGCCCTGGCGAGGGTGGTCGCGCAGCTCTAGCCAGGCCATCGGACGCTCTGTGGTGCCGGGTCTCGTTGATCGCCTGCTCGGCACGCCTGAACCGCTCGGCGACGGCGCCGCAGCGTTCACACACTCCAAGATGGCGGTTCAAGGCGCGATCATCGGCGAGCTCGTCGCTCATCGCCGCCCCGAGCAGGTCGGGCACAACGCGGCACGGCGCATTGAATCCCTCGTTGGGCTGAATTCGGGCGGCAGCGGCGGCGCGCGCGGCCTTGCGAAGCAGGTCGTCGAGGTCAGCGTCTCTCGGAGCGGCAGCGGCGCGAGCGCGCAGGTCGATGAACGCCCCGAGAAGTGCGTCATCGACGAGCTCAGGGGGACACAGCTCGGCGCAGTAATCCCTGACGATCGGCGCCTTGGCGTCGTAGTAGTCGACTGCGGTGCCAGGATGCCGCCCGGCGATTAGCTCAACGGGTGTCCACTGGTGAGCGTTAGACATTTGAGCTGCACATCGTGTCACGAGACCAACTGGCGCATCGGTGCCGACGCCTGGGACGATTGCGCGATGCAATGGCGGGGGGACGGCGTACGGGGGCGATCGCTTCGTTGTCTCGCCGCAGCTGTGTTCGCAGCGGTGCTGGTTTCCACCTGGGCCTGCTGCCAGCCATGAGGCAGCCATCAACTACTGCATGTATTCGTCGGCCGTGTTCCAGCACCGGAACCCATTCGTCGGCATCGGCGACGGCTATGTGGAAGGCTGAGGGGCCCTATCGCGACTGTACCTTCGGCTGGATGGCTGCCGAGGGCATCGGCTACTTCCGGGGGCGTATCGATTGGGGAATCGTGGAGGGGAGCAACGGCACGTATTACTGGGCGGCATACGACAGCCTGATCGCCGAGCTCGCGCGCCACCACATTCAGTTCCTCGGTGGGTTTCTCGGTGAGCCGATTGGGAATCAACCGCGCCTGCGCACGGGGCCCAGCCCGGCTTTTACCCCCCAAAGAGCCCCAGCCGCTTCGCACAGTTCGTCGCCTTGGCAGTCCAGCGCTATGGCCCGGGCGGCACGTTCTGGCGCGAGAACCCCCAGCTCCCCTACTACCCGGTCCGAGCCTGGGAGATCTGGAATGAAGAGAACCTGGCCCAGTACTGGGAGCCCCATCCGAACATGCGCGCGTACGTTCGGCTCCTGCGTGCGTCCTACCGGGCGATCAAAGGCGTCGACCCTCACGCGATAGTAGTCACCGGCGGCATGCCTTTCTATGGCAGCTCTGACGAGACACACTTCATCTCCCAGCTCTACCGACAGGGCGCCCGCGGCTACTTTGACGCTGTGGGAATCCATCCTTATTCGGCGACCGTCGCTCAGGCTGAGGAGCGGCTTTTGACCGCGCGTCGCCTGATGAACCGCTTCGGTGACCGAAACAAGACCCTCTGGATGACGGAGTTCGGCTGGGCCGGCGGGGACCCAGATGGCTTTATCACGAGCACACGCGGCCAGGCTGCAAACGCGGCCAAGTTTCTTCGCTTCGCCGAACGGAACCGCGGCAAGTTGAAGCTGGGAGAGATGTTCTGGTCCGCCTGGCAGGACCGTATCTTCGCCCCGGGCCCACGGAACTGGTGGGGATTCCACCTGGGCTCTCTACATGAGCCTCCAGCCCAAGCCGGTACTCGGAGCCCTCAGGACGGCCGCTCAGCGCCTGGACGGGTGACGTTATCGAGTCTCAGTGGAACGTCGGGAGACGGCGGCGAATCCTGCTGCAGGCGTCGGCGCCGCCCCACAAGCGCACCGCCGAACAGCGCCAGCGCCAAGGCCGCCAGCGCGATTAACAACCAGACGGGGAGGAACGACGCGCTGGCCTTGGCGACTGGGTGCGCTGGGCCGCGTCACGTGGCGTCGATCCTGGCGGGCTGATCCTCAGCAGGGCCCGCGCCGCCCGCGCCTGCGGACCAGATCCGCCCGCTATCCGGTGCACCGCGCGAGCAAGCGTCGCCCGAGGCCAGGTCGCCCCGCCGTTCGGCGTCTGGCCCCCGGTGGATGTCGGGATCACCTCGCAGTATTGGTTGAGCGCGCTGTCGGCCGGGTTCGTGCAGCCAGGAACGGTCGCGGCCGCCCGCTGGGCAAAAGCCCTCAGAGAGCCCCGCAAGCATCGCAATCAGAGAATCGCTCTGCGCAGGTTCCGCGACATGCCTGTTCAATCCCCGGCGCGATGCTAGCCGATCAACCTGCCGCGACGCTCCATTTGCCGGAGCGATCGGTCCGCGCCAGGCGGTCGCCCAGGGGGAGACCCGCGGGCTGATTTTCTGCGCGGCGGTCGCATTTCTGCTCGCCGGCGGCGGCTAATGCTGTACGCGCTGCGCGGCGGCGGCTCGTACGACCTCGTGACGTTCGAGGAGCAGGGACTTGCCGTTTGGTGGGTTATCGCGGTCGGGCTTGCGCTCGGCGTGCTTCCCCGGGCACGCCCCTCCCGCTGGTCGCTCGTGCTGCTCGGCTGCGCTTGCGGCGTATGCGGCGTGGACGGCGCTGAGCTTGCTGTGGACCGAGAGCTCCGAGCTGACGTTCGTGGAGCTGGCGAGGTCGCTCGACTACCTCGGGCTCGTCGCGCTGGCGGTGCTGATACTTGGATCGCGACACCTGGCGGTCGGCGGCCGCTGGCCTGGCGTCTGGCGGCGTTCGTGGTGTGCGTGATGGCCGTCGGAACCCGGCTGGCGCCGTCGGTCTTTGGCGTCGACCACGTCGACCAGGCACTGCACTCCGATCGGCTGAGCTACCCATTCGGCTACTGGAACGCGGTCGCCGCGTGGGGAGCGATGTGCATCGCGCTCGGCGCTCACCTGGAGTGCCCACGACACCTCGCGCGATACGGCGCGCTGTGGCGCTGGGATTCGTGCCGGTGGCGGCGACGATGACCTACATGACCTATTCCCGCGCGGGTCTTTTCGGCGACCGGCGCTGGCGGTGATCGCCGCGATCGCGCTTCAGCCGCAGCCGGATCACGGCGGTGGTACATGCGCTGCGTCGCCGCGGCGGCTCGGCGCTGGCGATCCTGGCCGTGCGCGGCGCACCGGCGATCGCCCATGCCACCGGCACGCGCGGTGCGGGCGCGGTGTTCGGAGCGCTCGTGTTCGCCGCCGCGCTGTGCGCGTTGCTGCGGTCCTCACGCAGCGGGTCGGCACTCGACCGCTGGCGCATGCCCGCGCGGCTCCGCCGTCCGCTCGCGATTGCGGGGACGATCGTCGTGCTCGTCGCCGCTTGCGGCCGTCGGTCCTCGGCTCGCGAGTCACGCCTGGCATTCGTTCACGCGACACCGCGCCGGCAGCGCCGAGCACCAACCCCACGGCGCGACTGTCCAGCCTCTCGAGCTCGCGCTACCCGGTCTGGAAGGCGGGCATCAAGGCGTTCGAGGCACATCCGGCCGAAGGCACCGGCGCCGGCACGTTCGAGTTCTGGTGGAACGAGCACGGCACGACCGGCGAGTTCCTACGCGACACCCACAACATCTGGCTTCAGAACATGGCCGAGCTTGGCCTGCCCGGCCTGCTGCTGATCGTGGCCGTGGCGCTGCCGGCTGTGTGCGTCGCCGTGAGGGCCCGGCTGCGCGCCAGACGGAGGGCCACTGCGGGTGCCGCAGCGGCGTTCCTCGCCGCATTCGTCGTCTACCTGCTGCACGCCAGCGTCGACTGGATGTGGGAGTCGACCGCCGTCACCGTGCTCGCGCTGGCGGGGGTGGCCGTCGTCGGCGCACGCCTGGCCGGCACGCGATGCGGCTGGCGCTCCCGCTCCGAACCGTGCTCGTGGCGCTCGCCGCCGGCGCTGATCGTGGTCCAGTTACCGGGCATCCTCTCCACCACCGACGTTCGCCGCAGCCAGGCCGCCGAGCGCGCCGGGAACGCGCCCGTCGCGCTGCGCTGGCGCGGGACGCCGTGTCGGCGGAGCCCTGGTCCGCGAGCGCCCACGAGCAGCAGGCGCTGGTCCTGGAGGCCATCGAGCAGCTCCGGCAGGCGAAGCACCAGGAGACGCTCGCGATCTCGCACGAGCCCGAAACTACGCCCACTGGCTGATTCGCTCGCGCATCGACGCGGAGCTCGGAGAGGTAACGCAAGCGCTGGACGACTACGCCCAAGCCTACCGGCTCCGTCCCCACGCCAGCGTCTTCGCGCCGCCCCCTCCGTTGAGCCCCGGCGCCCCAGTGAGGTCTCACAAAGCAGCCCAAGCGCCATGAACTCGCCTCGACGGACCGCGACCGTGATTTCAGTGATTGCTGCGGCGGCCGGTGCGATTGCGGCCTGCGGTTCGAACTCGCATACAACACGCACGGCGAGCAACGAGCCGCACCTTCCTGCCGTGTGGGGGATGCCGCCGGATGGAATACATCCGCGGGCGCTACTGCTCAACATCCACGGCGGAGGCTGGAAGGGACTCGATCGCGCCTCGTATCAGTTTCAGCTCGAAGAGGCACCCCTGTTCCAGCGCCTCGGCTACGAAACGCTGACGTTCAACTACCGCGGCGGGGCCCACGGGGTTCAGGACGCTGAGATGTTCTACCGGTTCGCTCGCAAGCGAGTCGGCCCAAACTTCCCGATTTGTGCGTTGGGCGAATCGGCAGGCGGCCACATCGCACTGATGCTGGCCGTGAACGATCCAGATCTCGCCTGCGTGCTGGACCTGGCGGGACCGACCGATCTGACCGCCCTAGCCAAGGAACCGGGTGGCTCGTATGCCCATGCCCTCGCTGTCCAGGCGTTCGGAAACGACCACCTCGCTGCCTACAGCCCCAGCCTCCTCGCCAAGTCAATTCGGGCCAGGGTCATGCTTGTCTACGCCCAGAGCGATCCGGTCGTTCCAGTGGCTCAAGGAGAGGAAATGGCTCGGGCGCTACCGACCGCGAAACTGCTAGTGCTCCCGCCCGGCCCCACGGGATTCGTACACGGAGCGGGCGACCACCGCGGGGTAAGCGTCGCCTCCTACTCGA
Organism: uncultured Actinomycetes bacterium; assembly: GCA_963822735.1. Lineage (GTDB taxonomy): Bacteria > Actinomycetota > Thermoleophilia > Solirubrobacterales > Solirubrobacteraceae > Palsa-465. The sequence continues at coordinate 388,493 of CAWGIU010000001.1, read as the reverse complement.
AAACCAACGCTGCCGAGATCGCGTTCTTGGCTGACGCCACGCGGGCGTGGAGGCCAGGGTGAGACCACCCAAGCTCTGTAGCTCAGATCGGAATCCCCCACAGCGGAAACCAGCGCTCCAGCTCCGGCTCCACCGGAAGCTCTTTCCGACCTGGGCCTTTAGCACCAGCTCGCGCTCCGAGTCGCGTTGCTCGGCCCCGCCGGCGGGGACGAACGGATAGAAGCTTCCGCGCTTGTAGTTATAGATCCAGTAGAGCGGTCGCTTCTGCCGGTCCTCGAAGGCGAACACGGCGCACAGCAGACGCTCGCCGTACCCGCCGGCCTCGATTGCGCTCGAGACGGCGTTGATTCCGACGACCAGCTGGTCGAAGTCCGAGCCCCGCAGGATCAGCCAGCGAAAGCCGTATGGGTCATCCGAGCTCTCCACGGTCGTACCGCTGTCGGCGGCCGTTGCCCGTACGACCTCCTCCATGTCGCGGAGGATCGAGTTGAAGTCGGCCGTCTGGAGCGCCTGAAAGACGATCGCCGCCGTGCCTCGCGAGCTGATCTCGAGCTCCGTCTCAAAGAGGACGTTGGACGTGGACATGGCGAACAGCCGGTCTTGCGCTGGCGCGGCCAGCTTGCGCTTGCCGATGATGACGTCGAGGAGTCCCACAACATTCAGCCTACCGGCGCCGGGCGGGCCGAGCCTAAGATGCTCTCGCTAAAGGCATGAATCGCAAGCGATGTCACACGGTTCTACTTGCGCTAACGGTCGCCCTCTTGGCGGCGGCAGGGGCGAGCGCAGTTGGGGCGGCTACCGCCGCCAAAGCGCAATGGGTCTCCGCGCCCTGGAGTCAGATCGCCGAGGGAAAGACCTCGAAGCTCCTGGTGATCGATGTTCCCGAGAGCACGCGCGACACCCGCAGCCTCTGCTTCAGCCATTACGAGGCGCGCGCCGTGACGCAGACGAAACGGGTGATCAAGATCCTGCTTCGCGAGCGTGTTCCGCAGCTCCCTCAGGGATTCGCTTGTCCCGCCTTGGCGATCCGCGGGCCGTTCCTCGTGCCCGTGCATCTCAAGGTGCCGTACAGAGGACAAGCACTGGTTGACGCCTCTACCGGCCTGCGCCACAAGCTCGTGCCCCGCTCGGCACTGTTTTAGACGCAGCGCCCGCGGCGGCCTTAGCTCAACCCACTCCGGGTGCTCCCGATACCACTCGATCGTCCGCCGCAGGCCTTCCTCTAGGCCCACCCGCGGCTCCCAGCCCGTGAGTCCATTGAGCTTGGAGTAGTCGACCCACTGACGGTCGATCTCGCCGCGCGGGGTTCCGCGCCCGCGCACGTCGGGCTCGACTCCCGTACCCGCCAGGCGGCAGATGAGCCCGACAAGGTCGCCCACCCGGTGCGGACGTCCGCCGCCGGCGTTGAAGGCCTCGCCCGCGGCTCCGGCAAGGCCGCTTCCGTCGCCCCCCAGCGCCCGCCAGATATCGAGGTAAGCGCGCACCGCATCCTCCACGTAGAGGAAATCGCGCTCGGGCGAGCCGTCCGAGCGCACCACGGGACGCCGCCCGGCCAGCGCCGCGGTGACCGCCTCCGGCACCAGGCGCGAGCCGTTGACGTCGCCGCCGCCGTAGAGGTTGGCAAAGCGGGTGACGGCCACCGGCAGGCGCCAGGTGTGCCAGTAGGAGCGGGCGATCAGGTCCGTGGCGGCCTTGGAGACGTCGTAGGGGTAGCGGGCCTCGAGCGCAAACTCCTCCCGATAAGGCAGCCTGTTCTGAGCGCCGTACGCCTTGTCGGAGGAGGCAACGATTACGCGCTCGGCGCCGTGCAGCCGGCAGGCCTCGAGCACCGTCCAGGTCCCGCGAATGTTGGTCTCGAACGTGCCCAGGGGCGAGTGGTTCGCCGTCGGGACGAGCGTCTGCGCGGCGAGATGAAAGACGCTGTCCACCTCGTATTCGGCCAGCGTCCGGAGCACGAGCCCGTCGGCGCAGATGTCGCCGTCGATCACGTTCACCTGGCGGTCGAGGGCCATGCTCTCCAGCGCGCTGAGTGCCCGCTGATCCCGCCTGATAACGGAGACCCGGGCCGCACGCGCGAGCAGCTCCTTGACCAACCACGAGCCGAGCAGGCCGTACGCGCCCGTGACGAGCACCGAGTGCCCGGTCACGGATTCGTCGCGCGGAGGACCGGCTCCGGGGCCGCTCAGCTCCACAGCTTCCAGGGCGCCCGCCCGCTGGCCCACAGCTCGTTCAGCGCCACGGCGTCCTTGTAGGTGTCCATGCAAGCCCAGAAGCCCTCGTGGCGAAAAGCCCGCAGCTGCCCCGCGGCCGCCAGGCGGCTCAGCGGCTCGCGCTCGAGAACCTCCTCGGCGCCCACAGATCGCAGCACCTCCGGCTCCAGGCAGAAAAAGCCACCGTTGATCCAGTGCTCAGAGCGCGGCTTCTCCCGAAAGCCGCGCACCGCTCCGTCGCCGTTGAGCTCAGCGACTCCGAACGGAAGCTGCGGCCGGACGACGGTCATCGTGGCCTGCGCACCACCCTCGCGGTGCGTCTCCAGCAGCCGGCCGAGGTCGATGTCGGCGACTCCGTCGGCGTAGGTCACGCACACCGCCTGCTCGCCGTCTAACTCCGAGGCGGCGCGGCTGAGGCGGCCGCCGGTGGGGGTGTCAAGGCCTGTCTCCAGGCAGCGCACGCGCACGCCCGCCGGCCACGGCTCCTGGGCCACGAACGCTTCGATCAGCTCCGCACGAAATCCGGTCAGCAACACGAAGTCCGTGAACCCTTGGGCCAGGTAGATCCCGATCACATGCCAGAGGATCGGACGTCCGCCGATCTCGACCAGCGGCTTGGGGATCGACTGGCTTTGTTCTCTGAGGCGAGTGCCCGCGCCGCCACAGAGGATCGCCACGCTCGGAAGCACGGCGGAATTATCGGGCTTCTAGGCGACGCCCTGCAGCTGCGTCTCGAGCCGCTCGAGCCGCGCCACCCGGGCCTGGAGCGGGGGATGCGTCGAGAACAGGGTGGAGACGGTCTGCTTCGCCCGCGGCGGGATGATGTAGAAGGCCGCCATCTCGCCCGAAGCGGCCCGCAGATCCTGCTGCGGGATTCGCTGCATCGTGCCCTCGATCTTGTAAAGCGCCGAGACCAGTGCGCTCGGGCGGCCGGTGAGGATCGCCGAGCCGCGGTCGGCGGCGAACTCGCGGTAGCGCGAGAGCGCCTGCAGCAGCAGCCACGAGACGACGTAGACCACGGCCGAGACCAGCATCACGCCGATGATGCCGATGCCGCTGTTGTTGTTGTCGTCGAACGCTCCGCCGAACCAGAAGCCGATCTGCACGATGAACGAGGCGATCGAGGCGAAGAAGCTGGCCAGCGTCATGACCATCACGTCGCGATTCTGGACGTGGGTCAGCTCGTGGCCCAGGACGCCCTCCAGCTCGCCGTCCGTCAGCAGCTGCAGGATCCCGGTGGTGGCGCAGACTGTCGCGGTCTTCGGTGAGCGGCCGACGGCGAACGCGTTGGGCATCGGGGTGTCGGCGATCGCGACTCTGGGCTTGGGCAGGTTGGCCTGGATGCAGAGCCGCTCGATGATGGCGTGCAGACGCCTGGCTTCGGGCGAATCTCCCGGCTCGACCACGCGCGCCCCCATCGACGCCAGCGCCAGCTTGTCCGAGGTGAAGAACTGGACTAGGAACAGCGCACCGGCGATTACGGCTACCGTGACCGCCCCCACGCCCGCGGCGAACAGCACACCGACCAGCACCGCGTAAACCAGTCCCAGCAGGAACAGCGTGAGAATCATCCGGGCCTGGAGGCCGGGGTCACGGCCGAATTTAGTCGGGTGCTGTGCCATGTCAAATCAATGGTGGCAGACGGGCTCAAGCCCCAGTGAACAAATCTCTAAGAACGAGGGCCCCACGCACCGCTGCAAATCGGCCGTCAACCCCTAAAGTCGGCGGCGCTCGTGCCGATATCGAATTGAGGCTATGCGCGCGACTCGGGCTTACCTAGCCGGCTTCGGTACCGCGGGCTCGCTGCTCGCCGGCGCGGCGATGCTGTTTGTGCTGGCCAGCGCCGTGGTCGCGGTCCGCGGCTGGCCGCAGCTCGACTATCACAGCTCGGCCGCCTCGCTCACGATCGCGGCGCCGAAAGCCCCGTCGAAGGCCACGCTCCTAGCGCCGCGGGCGGCACCACGCCACGCCGCGCTCCATGCAACCGTCACCCGCTCGACGACCCGGGTGGCGAGCGCGGCACCGACACTGGCTCCGACAAGGACCCATGTCCAGCCGGCGAGCTCAGCGCAAGGACCCTCAGGCGCGCCGGGCAGCGCGACGCCTCAAACCCAGGCGCCGGCCCCGACGTCCTCGCCCGGCACGTCGAGCCAGGCGCCCCCGTCCACGGCCTCAGCCCCTTGCTCCAGCTGCTCCACCAACACGACGACCAGCCCCACCACCGGTGGCAGCAGCAGCCCGCCGAGCCTCGCCGACACGCTGAACAGCGTCGTTCAGGGTGCGGCGAGCACGATCCAGAACACGGTCTCCAACACGACCCAGAACCTGACCTCGACCGTCAACCAGGTCGTGGGCGGGCTTCCTTAACGCCGGCCAGCGCCCGCTCGATGAACCGCAGGCTCACCGCCTGCAGCTCGTCGTCGTGCTGGATCGAGCGGTGGTGGCCGCCGGGGACAACGATCAGGCGACTGGCGGGTGCCCGCAGCCGCGTGGCCAGCTCGCGTGAGTGCTCCACCGGCACCTGCTCATCGCCCTCGGCGTGCAACAGCAGCACCGGCACGTGAAGCTCGCCGATGGTGGCGTGCAGGTCGTGCGCGGCGAACAAGGCGTCGAGCGCGGCGGCGTCCGCCTCGAACTGAAACCGGCCGGCGCCCAGCCCCCGGCGCAGACCCTCGCCGCTCGCGGGGCAGATGGCCACCACGGCGCGGGCGTCCACCAGCGGTGCGGCCACGATCGCCAGATATCCACCCATGCTGGAGCCGCGAAGCGCCAGCGGCACCGAGTCGGCGCCGCAGGCCTCGTGCAGCAGCGCGGACATGAGTACCACGTCGTCCAGCGCACGGCCATCCATCGGTCCCTCGCTCTGCCCGTGGCCGCGCTGGTCGAATGCCAGCGCCGCGATCCCCGCGGCGATCAGCACCCGGGCGTAGTCGTGGTGGCTCTCCTTGCAGGAACCGGCGCCGTGCAGGATCACGACGCCGCCGCGAGGCGGTCCCGAGGGAAGCCACAGCGAGTAGGCCAGGCCCTCGTGCCGGCCGAGCTCGGCCGGACGCGGCGCGTTCACGGTCCGCACCAGCCTCCGCACCTCCCACACCTTATCCCCCTACGAACCCTCGCGATCATGCCATGATCGCCGCGCCGTGACCGCAACCAATGCCAACACCGTGCTCTCGCCCGTCTACCCGCGCGGCTCGCGCGTCAACGAGCGCGGGCGGCTAGAGGTCGGGGGCTGCGACACCGTCGAGCTGGCGCGCGAGTTCGGCACACCGGCGTTCATCGTCGCCGAGGACGACCTCCGCGCCAGGGCCCGCACCTTCCGAGAGGCAATGGCCGCGCGCCACGACGACTTCGACGTCCTGTTCGCCTCGAAGGCCTTCCCCTGCACCGCCGTGTACAGGGTGCTGGCAGAGGAACAACTGGCGTGTGACGTGGCGTCCGGCGGCGAGCTGGCGATGGCGCTCAAGGGCGGGTTCGCCCCCGATCGGATCTACCTGCACGGCAACGCCAAGTCGGACACCGAGCTGGCGGAGGCACTGGAGGCGGGCGTGGGCCACATCGTGCTCGACTCCTTCGACGACATCGAGCGACTGGAGCGGATGTGTGCCGCGCGTCCGCCCGGAAGCCCCCGCCAGAAGGTCCTGCTGCGCATCATCCCCGGGGTGGCCGGCGACACCCACCATGCAATCTCCACCGGCCAGGCCGACTCCAAGTTCGGATTTTCAATAGAACAGGCGCCGGGCGCGCTGGAGCGCGCCGGCGCCTCTAATCAGCTAGAGCTGGTGGGGCTGCACTTCCACATTGGCTCGCAGCTGCTCGAGCTCGAGCCCTTTAGGCGCGCGGTCAAGGCCATCGCCGCCCTGGGCTCGTTCCCGGTCTACAACCTGGGCGGAGGCCTCGGCGTGGCCTACACCAGCGAGCAGAGCGTCCCTTCGCCGGCCGAGTGGGTGGACGCGCTGGTGGCCGCGGCCGACGAGTCTCTGGGAGCCGACAAGCGCCTTCTGATCGAGCCTGGGCGCGCGCTCGTCGCCAACAGCGCGGTGACCCTCTACACGGTGCAGACGATCAAGCGCAACGTCTCGAGGTGGGTGGCGGTCGACGGGGGCATGTCCGACAACCTGCGCCCGATGCTCTACGGCTCGGTCTACGAGGCGCTGATCGCCGAGCGCCCGCTGCAGCCCCCGTCCGAGCGCTGTCATCTGGCGGGCAAGCACTGCGAGTCTGGCGACGTGATCATCCGTGACGTCGCCCTGGCCGCCCCGCGCGTGGGCGACGTGGTTGTGACGCCGGTGACCGGCGCCTACGGTCACGCCCTGGCCAACAACTACAACGGCGTGCCGCGGCCGCCCGTCATCTTCTGCCGTCAGGGCTCGGCGCGGGTCGTCGTCCGGCGCGAGACCTACGAGGACCTGGCGGCCCGTGACGTCCTTTAGGGAGTTCCGGGTCGGGCTGCTGGGCCACGGGACCGTGGGCTCGGCGTTTGCGGGGCTCGTTCCGCAACACGCCGAGCGGGTCGAGCGCATCACCGGGCTCAAGCCGGTGCTCTCGGGCATCGTCACCCGTCGGCAGGGAACGTTCGAGGAGCTGCTCGAGCGGTCGGATCTGATCGTCGAGCTGATCGGCGGCGTCGAGCCCGCACACGACTATGTGCTGCGGGCGATGCACGCCGGGCGCCACGTGGTCACGGCCAACAAGCAACTGCTCTCTCGCCACGGCGAGGAGCTGTGGGACGTGGCCCGCTCTGAAGGTGTCCAGCTTCGCTTCGAGGGCGCTGTGGCTGGTGTCGTGCCCGTGATCCGCGTACTTCAGGAGTCGCTGGCCGGGGCGACGATCGACCGCGTCCACGGAATCGTCAACGGAACCACCAACTTCATCTTGAGTGAGATGGCCCGTACCGGTGCGACGTTCACGGACGCCCTGGCCGAGGCCCAGCGGCTGGGCTACGCCGAGGCCGACCCCACCGATGACGTCACGGGCTCCGATGCGGCGGCAAAGATGGCGATCCTCGCGCGGCTGGCGTTCGACACCCCGGTGCACATCGACCAGGTCCGCTATGGCGGGATCGAGCACATCCAGCCCGACGATCTCGAGTACGCGCGCGAGCTGGGCCTTGGGCTGAAGCTCATCGGGACGGCCGAGCGGATCGACGGCGGCCTGTCGGTGCGCGTGCATCCCGCGTTCCTGTACCCCGGGCATCCGCTGGCCTCGGTGGGGGGACCGTTCAATGCGGTAACCGTCGAGTCGAAGGACATCACCGAGATCACGATGTCGGGTCCGGGTGCCGGCGGCCCGCAGACAGCGAGCGCGGTGCTGAGCGACGTGATCTCGGCCATGATCCCGCCGGCCTCCACGCCCGCCGCCTCCGAGCGCCTCGAGCTGGTGCAAGACGTGGTCTCCGCGTTTTATCTGCACCTCGAGGTGGCCGACGAGCCGGGCGTCCTGGCCCGGGTCGCGCAGGTGCTCTCGGGTCAAGGTGTGTCGGTCAAGTCGGTCGTGCAGAAGGGGCTGGGGGCCCAGGCGCGGCTGGTGATGGTCGCGCACCCGGTGCTGGAGTCGCGCTTCGACGCCGCGATGGCCGAGCTCGCCCAGCTCGGGGATCTGCGAGCCCCTCCCCGTGCCATCCGGGTGCTGGAGGAGGAGTTCGGCTAGGGCGCTGGGGCCCCCGGCGCGCTAGGGTCCCGGCGCCGATGCGTGCGCTTCAGATAACGGAACTGAGTGGGCCGGCCAGCGCGCTCCAATTCGCCGAGCTTCCCGACCCCGAACCCTCGCATCCGATGACCCCCGGAAGCGGGGTGGTGGTGGAGATCAAGGCCGCGGGCGTCTCGTTCCCCGAGGTGCTCCAGACCCGTGGCGAGTACCAGATCAAGCCGCCGCTGCCGTTCGTGCCGGGGGCCGATATTGCGGGCGTCGTCCGCGAGGCAAGCGACGGGGCGCCGGTGAGGCCCGGAGAGCGGGTGGCGGCGTTCTGCATCTTGGGCGGCTTCGCCGAGGCTGCCGTGGCTCCGGCGCACCTGTGTTTCGCGCTGCCCGAGTCGCTCGACTTCGCCCAGGGGGCCGCCCTGGTCATGAACTACCACACGGCCTACTTCTCGCTGAAGCTCCGGGGGCGGCTTCAGGAGGGCGACTGGGTGCTCGTGCACGGGGCGGCTGGCGGCGTTGGAACCGCGGTGCTGCAGGTGGCGAAGGGGCTCGGGGCGCAAACCATCGGTGTCGTCTCGAGTGATGAGAAGGAGCGCGCGGCGCGCGAGGCCGGAGCCGAGCACGTGCTGCGCTCCGACGGGCAGTGGAAGGACGAGGCCAAGGAGATCTCGGGCGGGGGGGTGGACATCGTGCTCGACCCGGTGGGCGGCGAGCGCTTCACCGACAGCCTGCGCTCGCTGGCTGAAGGCGGCCGGGTGGTGGTCGTGGGCTTCACCGCCGGGTCGATCCCTGAGGTCAAGGTCAACCGGTTGCTGCTGAACAACACCGAGATCATTGGCGCCGGGTGGGGTGCGTCGGTGATGTCGAAGCCGGAGCTGATCGTGCGGATCGGCGAGCAGATCGCCAAGCTGATCGAGAAAGGGTTCGTGCGGCCGATCATCGGCGCCCGCTTTCCGCTGGAGCGCGCCTCGGAGGCCCTGAGGCTGATGGATGAGCGCGGCGGGATCGGAAAGGTGGTACTCGAAGTCGAGTAGTCCTCACCGCCCGAGTTCGTGCGCCGTCGAGCAGGAGCGACGGGGCGAAGCGCGAACTGACCGTTGGTGGGTGTCCTCCTGCGCGTGACAGCAATTGGCCTCAGCGGCGTGGCAGCCGTGAAGATGGCTGCCGGCCGGCGTGCGCGTGGCTCCGTCGCGGCGGGCGCCGCCGATCTGGTGCCCTCCGAGACGCTCGCGGACGATCCGTGGCTGGCGGAGCCGGTCGTTGCCAGCCGACACGACCCCGCCCCCGAGGCACTCGCAGCCGACTCGTGGCTGCCAGAGCCGGTCGCGGCTTCCACCGAGCTGGGCACCGAGCCACCGCCGCCCGAGTGGGCGGAGGTCTCTGAACCGTCCGGGTGGGCGGAGGCACCGGAAGCGGTCTCAGAACCGCCCGGGTGGGCGGAGGCACCGGATGTGATCTCAGAACCGGAGACCGCGATGCTGCCGGAACCGGAGCCCGCGATGCAGCCGGAGTGGGAACTCGCTACACCGCCCGTATGGCCCGAGCCGCCCGGGGCGATGGGCGACACGGACCGACCCGAGCGAACTCCCTCCGCGCCGTGGCTGGCGATCGCCTCGGTGCCGGTGGCGGACGCTGGTCGTCCCAGTTCACCCTCCGAGGCTGGCTCGCGCCTGCGGGCCGCGAAGCGTCCAGCGATCGCCGTCGCGGCCCTGCTCTTGCTCGCGCTGGCAGCGGCTGCCGTCGCGCTCGCTCTGCATCACACGGGATCGCCGCACGCGGCCGCGGCCAAGAGGCCCACCCACTCGGTGTCCGCACCTCGAACCCGGCCGGCTGACACTGCTAATCGTGCCCCCGTCAACGCGGTGGCGACCCGGCAGACCGCGGGTCATAACCGATCCCCGGCTGCCGTCCATCACACCGCTTCGCCGACGTCGTCCGCGACCCACACGGCATCGCCGACGTCGTCCGCCACCCACACGTACGCGCCGACCTCCGCTGCGGTCGCCCCGCGGGCCAGCAGCCCGGCGTCCGCCGTGCCGGCGCCGGCCGCCTCGACTCCCACCAGCGCACCGCCGACACGTTCTACCGCGACGTCTACCCCTCGACCGCCGACCCAGACCAAGTCTCCGACGCCGACGTCGCAGCCGAGCGCGACGGCGTCGCCGACCGGGGGTGCCTCGGTCGGCTCGAGCCCCTGAACTCGTAGTCATCGAGGGGGAAGGTCCTTGCCGCCCGCCACGCCTGGCGCGAGCTCGTCGGCCTGAGGAACGGCGTGTCACCGTGTTGGTCGAAGTAGTAGCTGTTGGCTGTGGCGCAGGCGCCCAGGCTCCACAGCGAGCGCCCCAACCGCTCGGTTACAAAGCGCGTCCAGCGCTCCGCCGCCTCTTCCCGGACCTCGACCGCCGTCGCCCCCCGCCGCGAGGCCTCCCGGATCACGCGCATGATGTGCGCAGAAGCCGTCTCCACGAGCACGTGCCAGGTGCCCCCCGTCCACCCGTAGGGGCCGAAGATCATGAAGTGGTTGGGCAACCCGGGCATGCTCACGCTCTCGTACGAGCGGGCGCGGTGCGAGGCGTAGAACGACGCCAGGTCGAAGCCATCGCGCCCGCGGACCGGGTTCTGCCGGTAGTTCTCGGGGTCGGTCGCCAGCCGGAAGCCCGTGGCCAGCACCAGCACGTCGATCTGGCGCTCGCGCCCGTCGGCCGTCCGGATCGCGTTGTCCGTGACCCGCTCGATGCGCTCGGAGACGAGCTCGACGTTCGCGCGGTTGAACGTCCGCAGGTAGGCGTTGGAGACCGACGGTCGTTTGCAGCCCACCTCGTAGTGCGGGGTGAGGCGGCGGCGGACGTCACGGTCGCGGACTTGGCGGTACCAGACGTTGCGCGCCAGCCAGCCTGCCGTGCTGGTGACCCAGCCCAGCTCGTCGTGGTGGACGACCAGACCCACCAGCCCGGCCTCGACCGCGCTTGTCACCTGACGACGCACGCGGTCCTGCAGCCGCGGATAGCGGCTGAAGAGCCAGCGGGCCGGGGCCGAGGTTGGGAAGTCGAGCTTCGGCCCGACCCAGATCGGGGTGCGCTGATAGACGTCGAGGTGGCCGACGACAGGCGCGATCTCGGGGATGATCTGGATCGCGCTCGCGCCGGTGCCCACGATCGCTGCGCGCCTGCCCCCGAGCGGCACTGAGTGATCCCAGGCCGCCGATCGGAGCACCGGTCCCTTGAAGTCCGCAACTCCCGGGATCTCGGCCGGCTTCGGGTTGACGAACGCGCCGACGGCGCTGATCACGAAGCGCGCGCTCAGCACTTCGCCACCCGGCAGCCGCAGCCGCCACACGTGCGCCGTCTCATCCCACTCGCGCTCCAGCACCTCGCACTCCAGCCGCACGCGGCGGCGGATGTCGTAGCGGTCGGCGCAGTGGTCGATGTAGGCCTTGACCTCGTCGCCGCGGGCGAACACCCGTGACCAGTCGGGCTTCAGCTCGAACGAGAACTGATAGGCCTGTGCCGGGATGTCGACGGCGATGCCCGGGTAGACGTTGTCGCGCCAGGTGCCGCCGATGTCGGAGGCCCGCTCGAGCAGCACGAAGTCCTCGATGCCCGCGCGCCGCAGCGCGATCGCCGCCCCGATCCCGCCCAGGCCGGCGCCGATGATCGCCACCTGGTGGTCGGGCTCGGGGGCGGTGGTCGACTGGGCAGGCGCGGAGGCGGCGTGGGAATGCGCGGCGCGGGTCTCGGAGGCGGCGCTCGCCATGCTACGGCAGTGTAGCTATTTGCCACGCCCATCCTGCCCAGGCCCACCGGGCCACGGAAAGCCCCCTCTGACATGCTCCGGACCCATGTCTGGGGCCCCGCACACGCCAGGTGTCATCGAGCGCTACGGCGAGCACCTGCCATTCGCGGCTGGCGATCCGATCGTCACCCTCGGCGAGGGCTCGACGCCGCTGATCCCGGCGCCGCGGCTGTCGGCCCGCGTCAGGGCCGAGGTATGGCTGAAGCTCGAGGGCGCCAACCCCACCGGGTCGTTCAAGGACCGCGGGATGACCTGCGCCGTCTCGGCCGCGGTACGCGAGGGGGCGACGGCGATTGTCTGCGCCTCGACCGGCAACACGGCCGCCTCGGCCGCGGCCTACGCCGCGCGCGCCGGCGTGCGCGGCGCGGTGATCGTCCCCGAGGGCAAGATCGCGACCGGCAAGCTGGCCCAGGCGCTGATGCACGGCGCCCGCGTGGTGGCGCTCAGGGGCAACTTCGACGACGCGCTCCAGCTCGTGCGCCAGCTGGCCAGCCGCCACACGATCTCGCTCGTGAACTCGGTCAACGACTTTCGCATCGAGGGCCAGAAGACCGCCGCCTTCGAGCTGCTCGACGCGCTCGACTCAGAGCTCGACGGCCTGTGCATACCGGTTGGAAACGCCGGCAACATCACGGCCTACTGGAAGGGCTTCACCGAAGCGGGGTGCCGGCCACGGATGCTGGGCTTCCAGGCCGCGGGTGCGGCGCCGCTGGTCCAGGGGCGTCCCGTCGAGCATCCGGAGACGGTGGCCAGCGCGATCCGGATCGGCAACCCGGCCCGCTGGGAGGATGCCATGGGGGCCATGACCGCCTCGGGCGGGGCCGTGAAGGCCGTCACCGACGAGCAGATCCTGGACGCCTATCGGCTGCTCGCCGCCGAGGAGGGCGTGTTCTGCGAGCCGGCCTCGGCGGCCAGCGTGGCGGGCCTGATCAACCACGGCGCCGGCGACGCCCGGCGCATCGTGTGCGTGCTGACCGGCCACGGGCTGAAGGATCCCGACCTCGCGCTGTCCCAGGCGGGGGCGATCGTCCCGTGCGAGCCCGAGCTGGAGGCGATCGAGCGGGCGGTGCTGGAGTGAGCGCCTGCGCTCGAGCCCGGAGGCTGCCATGAGCCTCGGCCGCCGGCGGGTGGTTCGCGTCCCGGGCTCCTCGGCAAACCTTGGCCCCGGCTTCGACGTGCTGGCCGCGGCGCTGTCGCTGCACCTGGAGCTGGAGGTGGTGGAGACCGGGAGCTTCGCCGTGGTCACGGACCTCGACGTCCCCCGCGACCGGAGCAACCTGATCGTGCGCGCATTCGAGCGCCTGCATCCGGCCGAGGCATTCGAGTTCCGGATCGCGTCGAGCATCCCCCTCTGCGGCGGCGCCGGCGGCAGCGCGGCCGCGACGGTGGCCGGGCTGATGGCCGCCGACCACATCTTCGAGCTGGACGTCGACCTGCTGGCGCTGGCCGCCGAGCTCGAGGGCCATCCCGACAACGCCGCGGCGGCGTTGGAGGGCGGCTTTGTGGTCTGCGTCGACGGCCGCGCGCACCGCTTCGACCCGCCGCTCGGACTCGAGGGCCTGCTGGTGGTGCCCGAGGAGCCGGTATCGACGATCGAGGCCAGGAGGGCCCTGGCGGACTCCGTTCCCAGAGCGGACGCCGTCTTTAACGTGGCCCACGCTGCGACGCTGATGCTGGGACTGAGCACGGCCAACTGGGAGCTGATCGCCGCCGGTCTCAGAGACCGTCTCCACCAGCCGCAGCGGGCGTCGCTGTACCCCCGCTCGGCGGAGCTCGTGGAAAAGGCACCGCAGCTGGGCGCGCTCGGCGCCACGATCTCGGGCGCCGGGCCGAGCGTGCTGGTGTGGTCGCACTTCGAGCAGACCGGGATGCTTGCCGACGCTCTCTCCCGTCAGGCCGATGGCTGGGCCCGCGTGATCCGCGTCCCGTTTGAGTCACAGGGCGCGGACGTGCGCTCGCTCTAGGCGCTCTCGCGGTCTTCGAGGCGCTCGCGCAGCCACTGGGCGTGGCGCTCCTGGACCTCGCGGCCGCGGCGCGTGAACTCCAGCAGAAGCTCGAGCTCCGATTCGCTGTATCGCTCGATCAGCGGCCTGGCGGCCTCGCTCATCGGGCCTCCCATCAGCTCCCACGCGAGCTCCGTGGTCTTCGGAGTCAGCTCCACCAGCACGCGTCGGCGGTCGCTGGGGTCCGAGACCCGTCGCGCGTACCCTCCGCGCTCCAGCCGGTCGATGACCGCGGTCACCGCTCCGGTGCTGAGCCCGCTCAGCTCCGCGAGCCGGCCGGCGCTCATGCGCCCGTGCTGGTCGAGGATGTCCAGGCAGCGGCTGTCCGTGCGGTTGATCCCCAGGTGTTCGGAGATCAGCTCGTCGACCTCGTCGGTGGCGCGCTGGGATGCGCGCACCTCGTTACCGAGTTCCTGGAAAAGCCGCTCCCTACGATCTCGCGCGCCAGAATCTCTTGACATCTAAGATATCTTAGCATCAAGACTCTCTGGAGGTGAAAGATTTCATGGAGACTGCGATCGAGGCGGAGAGCCTCGTCAAGACCTATCCCAAGGGCGTGACCGCGCTCGATGGCCTGTCGTTCACTGCCCTGCCGGGCACGGTGTTCGCGCTGCTCGGCCCGAACGGCGCCGGCAAGTCGACGGCGGTCAAGATCCTCACCACGCTGACGCGTGCGGACTCCGGCCGGGCAACCGTGGCCGGCATCGACGTCGCCGCCGATCCCGACCGCGTGCGCCGCACGATCGGGGTCGTATCGCAGGGCTCCGGCGTCGACGTCCAGGCCACAGGACGCGAGAACCTGCGTCTGCAGGGCCAGCTCTACGGGCTGCGGGGCCGCACGCTGGAGCGCCGCGTCGATGAGCTGCTCGAGCGCTTCGGGCTGGCGGACGCCGCCGAGCGCATCGCGCGGGGCTACTCGGGCGGCATGCAGCGGCGCCTGGATATCGCCATGTCGCTGGTCCACGACCCCCAGGTTATGTTCCTCGACGAGCCCACGACCGGGCTCGACCCGGAGGTCCGGGCGGAGATGTGGCAGGAGATTCGTGGACTGTCCGTCGAGCGCGGGAAATCCGTGCTTTTGACCACGCACTACCTGGAGGAGGCAGACCAGCTGGCGGCCAGCGTCGCGATCGTCGACCGGGGCAAGGTGGTCGCCGAGGGGAGTCCCGATGAGCTCAAGCGCCAGCTGCGCGGCGACGCGATCCACATCGAGCTTCAGGCGCGGGCCAACGGCAACGTCGAGCAGGCCTTCGACGCGCTCGAAGGAATTCGCGAGGTGGAGCTCGACGGGCGCGCACTCAGGGCCCGCTCCGATGACGGTGGCCGGGCCGTGCCCGCAATGCTCCAGGCGCTCGACGCGCGCGGGGTCGCGGTCTCGTCGGTCACGGTCGCGCGCCCGTCGTTGGATGACGTCTATCTGCGATACACCGGCCGCACGTTCGCCGCGGCCGAGGAGGAGGCAACAAAGAAATGACCCTCGTCCGACAGACCCTGTACATGACGCTCAGGCATCTGCGCGAGCTGTGGCGCCAGCCCTGGTTCGTGGCGGTGACGGTGGTCACGCCGATCATCTGGCTGCTTTTGTTCGGCGCGCTGTTCAAGCGGATCGTTGAGATCCCGGGCTTCCACGCCACCTCCTACATCGCTTTCCTGGCGCCCGGCGTGGTGGTGATGAATGCGATGTTCAGCTCGGCGTGGAGCGGGATGGGGCTGATCGAGGACATCGACCGCGGCGTTACTTCCCGCTTTCTGGTCACGCCGGTGGGGCGCGTGTCGCTGATCGCGGGGCGGATCCTCAAGGACGTCGTGGTGTTCACGATCCAGGCGCTGCTGATCGTGGCACTGGCGCTGGCCGACGGAGCGTCGTTTGCGGGCGGCGTGGGCGGCGTGGTGGTGCTGATCGCGGTCGGTGCCCTGCTGGGAGCGATCTTCTCCGGCCTATCGAGCGGCTTCGCCCTGATCATGCGCCAGGAGGAGGCGCTGATCGGCGCGGTCCAGTTCATCACGCTGCCGCTGACCTTCGTCTCATCGGTGTTCATCGCCTCCAACCTCGCGCCGCACTGGATCCGGCACGTGGCGGACTTCAACCCCGTCAACTGGGCTGTGGTCGCGGGTCGCGGCGCCACCTCCGCCCACCCGGACTGGGGTCTGGTCGCCTCGCGCGCCGGCTTTCTGGCCGCGCTGCTGCTGGTCTGCCTGGGGTTCGCCACCAGGGCGTTTCGCAGCTACCAGCGCAGCGCGTGAGAACACTCCGCGCAGGGCCCGTTGAACACGTGTTCGAGGCCTAAGCCACCTGCGATTCGCGGGCCAGCCGCTCCAGCCGCCGCCGGGCATCGGTCAGACCCAGGCGTCTCAGCAGCTCGTCGGTGACATTGAGGTAGTCGACCGCCAGGTCAGGGCGGAAGTCGAGGATCGAGACCGCCCGCTCGGCCGACTCGGCGTAGGCGATCGAGGCCCGGATCGTGGTGTCGAGCAGCTTCTCGCCGTAGTGCTGGCGCAGCGAGTCGAACGCCTCGCGCGAGTGCCTGGTGCGCATGTCGGCGATGTTCAGCAGGACGCCCAGCCACTCGAGCTCGGGGTTGAGGCTCTCGCGCGCGAGCTCGATCACCTCGAGCGCCTGCTCCACCCCCTGCAGCGCAAAGTACTGGGCCTCGGCGGACAGCAGCCCGTAGTCGGAGGCCACGAGCGCGTTGACGGTCAACAGGCCGAGCGCCGGTGGACAGTCGATCAGCACCATCTCGTAGCGATCGCCCAGTTCTCGCAGCGCGCGCTTGAGCGTCAGCTCGCGGCCCATCTTGCCTGCCAGCATCAGCTCGGCTTCGGCCAGCCCAAGGTTGGCGGGGATCACGCCATCGTGCACCGCATCGGCGGCCTTGGCTCGGCCGGCGAGCACGTCGCCGATCGTGGGCGAGGCGTCGGGGGCGACGTCCAGGTAGTCGGAGAGGTTGCCCTGGGGATCAAGATCGACGGCCAGAACGCGCACGTCGATGCGCCTCAGTACGTCGGTCACGGTGCGCACGGCAGTGGTCTTGCCGGTGCCGCCCTTCTGGGAGAGGACCGCGATCGTCGCCGCCATCGGACGGCGCACTATAGGCGGACTGTCAGCCGGCCGACGGCTGGGCTTGCGTGGGCTCGGACGGCTCTCCGTAGCGCATGCCGGAGATCACCGGAACGTCGATGAAATGCAGGTGGTGGCGGCCGATGACGACCTCATCGCCGTCCGCCAGCGTCGACCACTCGACGCGCTCGCCGTTGACGAACACGCCGTTCAAACTGCGGTCATCGAGCACCCGCAGGCCGTCCGGCTGACGGACGATCAACGCGTGCCGGCGGGAGACCGTGGGGTCGTCGAAGCGGATGTCGGCGGCCAGGCTGCGCCCGATACGCGTCCATTCACGCTTCAGGCCGAAGGCCATGACGTCGTCCGACGGGGTGCGGTAGGCGAGGTACTGGCCAGGCTCATCGAGGCCGTCACGCAGCTCGTCGAGCCAGCCCTGGTCCTGAACTTCGCTCGGCATTTCCACGACGGCGGTCTGGGCGGTCGTGAACAGCGACGCGCGCACGAACTCGGTTCCGCCACAGTTGGGGCAGGTCGGCAGCTCGTCCACCGCATCGAGCGAGACGGGGTAATCACACTCGGTGCAACGGAAAGTTCCGGTCCCCGCCACGTTGCCCGATGTCCAAGCTTTCATGGGGCTCTCTCCTTTACGACGGGGCAGTCCGCTTTGGACGGGCAACAACAAGCGAACTGTGCGAGACGGACAAGTCGCAAACACGATCATAACCTGCCGGTCAAAGCCGGGCTAAAGAGCCGTCGTTTGCAGGAGTCTCTTGCGGTGCACCGAATCGACAGCGCATGGGCGCCGAAGTTCGTGACATGCCGGACCTCGAGCTTCAGCTGATGCGGCGCGGTCTGGATGACATGGCGGCGGCCAGTGAGCGCTGCGGGCGCTGCGACAGAACGCCGCTGCTGGGCGAGATCGTGCACGTCTACGCCGACCAGGTCCTGTGCGACCTCTGCCGGGAGCGCGAGCGCCGCCCGCCACTGGCGATCCGCTCCGTTCACGGACCCGAGTTCGGCCACACGATGAAGGTCCGTGCGCGGCCAGCCGCGTAATTAATAAGGGCGCGCGTACGCGCGCCCCGTATATAAAAACAAGGCCCTAGCCCACCAGGTCTGCACACCCGGATGCGACCGATGACCTGCGCAATGCGGCGTCCTCGGGGGTTCGGCGTAGCGCTGCTACGCCGCCACCCCCTGCGTCCTTGCCTTGCTTGCCCCTCGGCCGCCCCGGTCGTACATCCCTGCCGGCCTAGAACCTAAGATCCTCGGCGTGGATCCCGTGACCGTTTCCACGACGATCTCCCGCCCGCGGCAGGAGGTGTTCGCCTACCTGGCGGACATCGCCAACCACGCGGAGTTCAATGACCACTACCTGGTCGATTGGCATCTGACGCGCGTGGACTCCTACGGCACGGGCGCCGGCGCCCGCTTCCGGATCAAGGCGCCGTTCAGCCGCTTCAACTGGGCCGACATGACGTTCGCCGACGTCCAGCCGCCATACAAGATCGTGGAGCACGGCCGCGGGGGAAAGTTCAACCGCATCCGGATGCTGGGCACCTACACGTTGTCTCCGGGCCCCGAGGACACGACCAGGGTCGAGTACACGCTCGAGACCCTGCCCGTGATGCTCTCCGACAAGCTGATGGACGCCCTCGGCGGCCGGGCATGGATCAAGCGCAAGATGTCGCGCGCCATGCGCCGGCTGCAGCGGATCCTCGAAGACGATCGGGACCGCGGGCGCCGCGCGACCGTGGCCGGGCGCTGAGTAAAATCCTCCCGCCTTGCGTCGCCTGCTGACAGCCGCCGTCGTGCTCGCCTCGGGGTCGCTCGCCGCCGCCTGCGGGTCGCACCACTCGAACTACGCCGACGCCAATAACAACGGCACATATGTCAAGGCGGGGCCCGTCACCTACCAGCTCCAGGTCTCGCGCCAGCTCAACCAGTACCTGCCGGAGGACTCAGGCTACGTGGCGGGCCTGCCGAAGTCGGAGACCTCGCTGGCCCCCGACCAGGAGTGGTACGGGGTCTTCCTGTGGGCCAAGAATCAGACCCAGCAGCCGCAAATGACGGTCGACAATTTCGAAATCGTCGACACGCAGGGCAACGTCTATCACCCGATCAAGGCCAGCAACCCATACATGTGGACCTCCCAGATGCTGCGGCCGGGCGCGGTGCAGCCTAATCCCAACACCACAGCCGGGTTCGGTCCCACCGGCGGCGCGCTGGTGCTGTTCAAGATCTACTCGTCGGGCAATTTGAGCGCGTACTCGAACCGCCCGTTGACGCTCGAGATCCGCGGGCCCACGAACAAGGTCTGGGCCACGATCTCGCTGGATCTCTAGGTCGAGGTGGGGGCGGGGCCCTAGTAGCTCGCGTGTAGCGCGGCGACGAGCACCTGCTGGACGGCCGGTGCTGCCGTCTGGCCGCCCGCGCCCTGATTGGGGAAAAGTGCCGCAACCACAATCCTGGGCGCCCCCACGGGCGCGTAGCCCACGAACCAGGCGTCGGTGTTGGCCGAGGTCGAAGCACCGGGCGCGGCCGTGTTGCGAAGCTCGGCGGTGCCCGTCTTGCCGGCCACCTTGACGCCCGGTATCTGGGCCGAGGTGCCCGTGCCGAACTGCACGACAGCCATCATCATCTTCTGCACCTGGCCGGCGATCGTCCCCGAGGTGACCGGTACGGAGCGTGTCGGGGCGTGCAGCTCGAGCGTCGGCTCGGGGCGATTTCCACCCATGGCGATCGTCGCGCCGGCCTCCGCCATCTCAAGCGGCGTGGCCAGCACCTTGCCCTGGCCGATGGCCGACGAGCCGACCGCCAGGGCGCTGCCGATGTCCTGCGCCGAGGGGATCGTCGAGGGGAGGGCCCCCGGAAATGGCGCCGGCTCGTTGAAGCCGAAGCGCTCCGCCATGCTGACGAGCCTCGCTCCGCCGAGCCTCGCGCCCAGGGGCGCAAACACGGAATTGCAGGAGACGGCGAAGGCGTTCAGGAACGTGCCGCCGCAGGCCTCGCTGCTGGCGTTCTGGAGCGTGTAGCCGTCGATCGTCGAGGAGGTCGCGATGGGGAAGGTGGTGGACAGGCTGACGATCCCCGCCTGGAGCGCGGCAGTGGCGGTGATGATCTTCATCGTCGAGCCCGGCGGCTGGGTGTCCGAGTACGCGATCCCCGCCGCCGCGAGGATGCCGCCGTTACGGGGATCCATGGCCAGGATGCCCGCGTAATTGCTCCCCATCGCCGTGGTGACCGCCTGCTCCAGCGTCGGGTCGATCGTCGTGGTGACCGACTGGCCGGCCACCGGCTGAGTCGCGGCCAGCACGCGCGAGCCGGCGTAGAGCGTGCCGCCGGGGGTGCCTGCCAGACGGGACTGGAAGACTTGCTCCAGCCCGTCCCGGCCGACCTTGGCGGCGACGGGGAGGCCCTGGGCGGCGTAATAGCTGCTCTCTGCCGCCGGGATCGGGGCGAGCGTGCCGACGATCTGATTGGCGACGGCGGGGATCGGGGAACTGCGGTCGGGCCCCTGGGCCAGCGGCGTGCCGTCGCGGGCGAGGATCGAGGCCCGCGGCGCGAGCGCGACCCGACGGTGCAGGTGCTCGCCGGCACGCAAGCCGGGAAACAAGAGCCGCTGGTCGAAGCGCACCTCAGGGCCGGTGCTGGCGCTCGTGTAGGGGATCTGGAGCGTCTCGCGCAGCGTGCCAAAGATGCGCGTGCGGGCGATTAGGCCGACGGGGACCTCCTTGCCGTTGGGATTGCCGACGCGTGGACGGCCGAGCGCCGTCAGCGTGGCGATGTCCGCGGCGCGGCCGTATGCGGCGGCGAACGCCGGCTCGGAGAGCCTGGCCTGCGAGCGCCTGTCGAGTAGCGCGTACATGCGTCCGTAGTCGTGGTGCTGCCACGCCGTCACGTAGCGCTGGGCGACCGCTCGCACGTCCTGGCCGCTGGAGGTGGCCACGACGATGCCCCAGACGAGCGCCGCTGCGGCCAGGACCCCCAGGGGGACAGCGCGCGTCACCAGGCGCCGGCGTCGGACGCTCGACCACGGCGGATAAGTGTTGTGAGCCCCCCGACGTAACCCCGCAGCTTGCAATTCGGCGGGTAACGCTACCGGGTTGTGAGGCGGGCCCCTGGCGTCACTACTCTCGGGCTGCCATGACCGGCATCGACTGGCTGATCCTCGCCTTCGCCGCGCTGCTCGCCGTCTACGGCTACCTCCAGGGGTTACTGGTGGGCGGGATGTCGCTTCTGGGCTTCGCGCTGGGGGCCTTCATCGGCACGCGCATCGGGCCCCTGCTGTTGCCGAACGGCTCGCACAACCAGTACGCACCGTTGTTCGGGCTGGTCGGAGCGCTGCTGGCCGGCGCGATCCTGGCCAGCGGTTTCGAGGGCCTCGGGATGCGCGCCCGCGCCGCGCTGCGGCTGCCCGGGATCCGGACGCTCGACGGATTGCTGGGCGCCGTGCTCACGGGTTGCGTGGGGCTGGGCATCGCCTGGATCGTCGGCGCCGTCGCGCTGCAGTCGAGCAACTCGCTGACGCTGCGCCAGACGCTGCAGCGCTCGGTCATCCTCAGCCACCTCGATCAGTGGCTCCCGCCCTCTGGGCCAATCCTGAACGCGCTGGCCCGCTTCGACCCGCTCCCCTCGCTGCACGGGCAAATCGCGGCCGTGCCGCCGCCTGCGCAGGGGATCGTAGGCGCAAGCGGTGTGCGCGCGGCGGAGCCGAGCATCGTGCGGGTGGTGGGCGATGCCTGCGGGTTGGGCGTGGAGGGTTCGGGCTGGGTGGCCGCGCCGGGCATCGTCGTCACCAACGCGCACGTGGTCGCCGGCGAGACCGATACGCGCGTGCAGCCGGGCGGCAACGCGCCGGGGCTGCCGGCGGAGGCGATCGGCTTCAATCCCACCGACGACATCGCCATCCTGCGCGTGCCGGGGCTCTCCCAGCGAGCGCTGACGCTGGCGGTCAATCCTGCAGCGGGCACCTCGGCGGCGATCCTGGGCTACCCGGAGGACGGTGCCTTTGACGCCGAGCCCGGGCGCATCGGGCGCACGCTGGACGTCGACACCGAGAATGCCTACGGGCAGGGACCGGTGCGGCGCTCGGTGACGCAGCTGCTGGGCCGGGTGCGGCCCGGGAACTCGGGCGGGCCGATGGTGGCCGCCGACGGGGAGGTCGTGGCCACGGTGTTTGCGGCCCTCACCGGGTCCTCCAGCGGCGGCGGCTTCGCGGTCCCCAACGCGCTGGTCCGGGCACAGCTGTCTACGGCCGAGGCGCGGGGCTCAGTGGTCGGGACCGGGCCGTGCGCGGGCTGATACGCCGGCGGTGACCACGGCCGGGCATCCGGCCCGGCATCCGGCCTGGCATCCGGCCCGGCGAAGTTAGGCCCCCGGGGGCGGGCGGCATCTGCTCGCCACCCGCCCGCGGGCCTGTGCCCCCGGAGCGCCTTACTGACCACTCCCAGAGACCGCGGTCCCGGCGTCCTCGGCCATCTGACGCACCACCTCCGGCCCGATTGCCCCGAGCAGCTGGGGGTGGTGTTGAGCCAAGTGCAGCTGCGTCGCTTCGTAGAGCTCATGCTCAGACGCGCCCTCGAGTGTCGCCCCACACTCGCAATGGGCGATGCGTCTGTGCAGCTCCGAAGCGGCGCCGTCGCGCCCGTTGGCCTTCGCGAGCTCGCCCCGGTCCCGATTACGAGCCGCTCGACCATTGCCAGTGCCTGCAGGATTGCCCCCGATCGCCCCCATCTATGCGCCCCGAGCTGCTGCGGGCCGCTTGCCCTGGGCTGCCCCCATGCCATTGCCCTCGGCCGGTGTTCCTGCAGTCACCATGACGAGCAGGTTTTCGGAGTGGCGTTGGCGCTACGTTTCCGTAACGTTGCCGGCCCAGCATGGTGTGCCCGACAGGACCCGTATTCAGCTGTGCGGGCGCTTGTCGGTTGAGATCGACGGCCAGCAGCGGGCTCCGGCTCTGCGGGGCCGGCAGGTGCCGCTGGTGCTGGCCTATCTGGCACTCAACCGCGAGCGCGACGTCGGGCGTGACGAGCTGAGCGACGCACTGTGGCCAAGGCAAGCGCCGCAGTCACAGGATGGCTCGCTGAGGACGCTGCTCTCGCGACTGCGCTCGGCCTTGGGCGCGGACGTCGTCCCGGGCCGTGAGCGGCTGCAGCTGGCGCTGCCCGAGCCGGTGTGGATCGACTTTGAGGCGGCCGCGGCCGGCATCGCGCGCGCCCGGGAGGCGCTGGCGATGAAGGACGCTCGCGCCGCTTGGGCGCTGGCACAGGTGCCATTCAACATCTCAGGCCGAGGGATGCTCCCCGGCGCTCAGGCCGACTGGCTCGAGCCGCGACGCCGTGAGCTCGAGACCCTGCGGCTGCAGGCGCTCGAGCTGATAGGGCGCGCGGGACTGATGCTGGGCGGCACACAGCTGGCCTCCGCGCAGCGGGCGGCCAGCTCGCTGATCGAGGCCGAGCCCTACCGCGAATCGGGCTACGTCCTGTTGATGGAGGCGCTGGCCGCGGAGGGCAACGTGGCCGAGGGGCTGCGGGCGTTCGAGCGCCTGCGGACGCTGCTGCGAGACGAGCTGGGCACGACCCCCTCGCGCGAGACGATCGCCGCACACGACCGCCTCCTTCACCGCTCTTCAGGGGCTGCTGGCGCGCGGGCACGGACGTCGCCGGCGCGATCTCGCGACGCGATGGGGATCGAGCTTCCGGGCGAGCTGCGCCGCGCCGGGGCGCTCGTGGGCCGTGGCGTTGAGATGGCCGGGCTTGAGCGGCTGTGGCGCGCGCAGCGCGACGCCGAGGCAGAGACCGAAGCAAGCCCGATTGTGCTGTTCGCCGGCGAGCCGGGGATCGGGAAGTCGCGCCTGACCGCGGAGTTTGCCCGCCGCGTCCACGCACAGGGAGCGATCGTCCTGTTCGGCCGCTCGCCCCAGGAGCCGCTCACGCCATACCAGCCGTTTCTCGAGGCTCTGCGGCACTACATCTCCCAGGCCGCGCTCGCCGACCTGCAGGCCACGGCCGGGACCCACGGCACCGAGCTTCAGCGCGTGCTGCCGGAGCTTCGCCAGCGACTGCCCGATCTGAGGCCGCCGGCGGAGGGCCACCCGGAGACCGAGCGCTACCGCCTGTTCGAGGCGGTGGTCGGGCTGCTGGCCGAGATCGCCGCGAGCTCGCCGCTGCTGCTTGTGCTCGATGACCTCCATTGGGCCGACCGGCCGACGCTGCTTTTGCTGCGCCACCTGGCGCGCGCTCCCTCGCGCGTTCCGATCCTGGGTTGTTACCGGCTCTCCGAGGCCAAGAAGGCGGGCCCGTTCGCCGACGCCCTGACGGAGCTGCGTCGCGAACAGCTGGTGACGGAGTTCCAGCTTCATGGACTGTCGGAGGACGAGGTGGCGGAGCTCATCCGCTCGCGCACGAACACCGGCGTCGTGCCGCCGCTGGCGCTGGTCCGCGCTCTGCACGAGCAGACCGAGGGCAACCCGCTGTTCGTCTCACAGATCGTCGGCGAGCTGGCCGGGGCCGGCATCGATCTCTCGACGGCCGGCCCCGGCGAGCTGCGGGAGCTGGGGCTCCCGGAGGGCGTGAGGAGCGTCATAGCCCACCGGCTGCACGGACTCGGTGGACCCACTGAGGAGTGGCTGCGGACCGCAGCGGTCATCGGCCGAGACTTCGACGCCGCGCTCGTGGAGCGCGTGGTGCCACTCGATGAGGAGCGCTGTATCGACTCGCTGGAGGAGGCGCTGGCGGCCGGCGTGGTCGTCGAGCATCGCGATACGGGCCGAGGACCGGTTGGTGACGCCCAGGGCGCCGAGGGACAGTTGGGCAGGGGGCATCGGGGTGGGGGGTACGCGTTTGGCTACAGCTTCTCGCACGTGTTGATCCGCGAGACGCTGTACGAGGACATGTCCGCTCGCAGGCGGGCGATGCTGCACCGGCGGGTGGGAGAGGCACTCGAGCGCCTCGACGCAGGCACGGGAAGCGACGCAGCGCCAGACCGGGCGGCGCTGCTGGCCGAGCACTTCACGCGCGCGGCCGGCCCACAGGACGTCGAGAAGGCGATCCGCTATGCGACGCGGGCAGGCGAGCACGCCACGGCGATGCTGGCCTACGAGCAGGCAGCGGATCACCACGCGCGCGCGCTTTCGGTGCTGGAGGCGTTCACGCCGCAGGACGAGCAGCAGCGCCTCCACCTGCTGCTGGCGCTCGGCGAGGCCTACGTCCGCAGCGGCGATCAGCCGCTGGCCTGGCAGCCGCTGCGCGAGGCGGCCGACATCGCCATTCGACGCTCCGATCCACAATCGCTCGCCCGGGCCGCGTTCGCCGCCTCGCGACGCTACGTGCAGCCGCCGGGCGTGGTCGACGAGGAGCTGCTGGACCTGATCGAGCGCGCTCTGGAGATGACCGCGGGCCAGCGGACGACGCTGCGGGTGCGGCTGCTGGCGCGGGCCTGCGGTGCGTTCTACTACTCGCCGCAGCGCGCTCGGATGGAAGCGCTGGCGGCTGAGGCCACCGACATCGCCCACGAGCTGGACCTGCCGGAGCCTTTGGCGCTTGCGGCGGCGGCGCGCCGGCGGGCGTACTGGGAGCCCGCGCGGCTCGTCGAGCGGCTGTCGGACTCGACTGAGCTGCTGCGCTTCGCGCGCGAGGCGGGAGACGTCGAGTTGACGCTGCAGGGTCACGCCTGGTTGGTGGTCGACCTCCTAGAGCACGGCGATGTCGATGCCGTCGAGGCCCAGATCGAGGCCTTCACCAGCGGCGCGGATCGACTTCGCCAACCGCTCTATCTCTGGCAGGCCGCCATCTGGCGGGTGATGCAGGCGCTGCTCGCAGGACGGCTCGAGCAGGCGGGCCAGGTGGCGCAAGAGGCGCTGGCCCTCGGCGCCCGAGCGGAGGCCGTCACCGCCGGCCAGTACTACGGCGCCCAGCTGCTCGCAATCTCGCGTGAGCAGGGGCAGATAGGCGGTCTCGAGCCGGCCATCAGGCGGATGCTTGCCGACTACCCGAGCCGCCTCGCCTACAGAGCGGGGCTGGCGCTGCTGCTGGTCGAGACCGGACGGCCCGACGAGGCCCGGTCAGAGATCTCGACGCTCGACATCGACCAGATCCCGAAGGACGTCGACTGGCTGACGACCATGACCCTGCTGGCCGATGTGTGCGCCGAGCTGGGCGATGTTGAGCGCGCGAAGAAGCTCTACACGCTGCTTCTGCCCTACGCGGAGGTCAACGTCGTGATCGGGCTGGGGGCCCTGTGCGAGGGCGCCGCCGCGCGCCATCTGGGCCGTGTGGCCGCGGTGGCCGGGTCCCTCGAGGACGCTGCCCGGCAGTTCGAGCGCGCACTGGAGCGCAACGAGGCTCTGGGCGCGATCGTGTGCCTGACCCGTACGCGGCTGGACTACGCACAGGCGCTGGGCGGCGGGGCCCGCGCTGCCGAGGGGGGCGGCGGGCCCCGGGCCGAGGGGCGGGGCGGCCTGCGCCGCGCACGGGAGTTGCTGGACGCTGCTTCTTCGACGCTCCGCCAATTGCCGCTGCCGGCGCTGGCGCAGCGAGCCCAGAGGCTGGAGGAGATATTGAAGTGAGTGTGAGCTTCAGGTTGCGGAACTGACCGCAGCGTTTCAGGCGTCCTTGAAGCGGGCGCTACCCTCCCCGAACTCATGTCCAAGACGCTTGTCATCGCCGAGAAACCGTCCGTCGGGCGCGATCTGGCGCGCGTGCTGCCGGGCGCCTTCCAGAAGTCCGAGGGCTACCTGGAGGGTCCCTCGCACATCGTGACCTGGGCCGTCGGGCACCTCGTCCAGCTCGCCGACCCCGACGAGTACGACCAGCGCTTCAAGAAATGGCGGATGGCCGATTTGCCGATCGTTCCGGACCGCTTCAAGCTGGTCGTGCGCGATGAGCGCTCGAAGAAGCAGATGAATGTCGTCAAGCGCCTGCTGGCGCGCGACGACGTGAGCGAGGTGGTGAACGCCTGCGACGCCGGGCGCGAGGGCGAGCTGATCTTCGCCTACCTGTACGAGAAGTCGGGGTCACGCAAGCCGGTCAAGCGCCTGTGGCTCAACTCCATGACCAAGGGGGCGATCGAGGACGCGTTCGGGTCGCTCCGTCCCGGCGCGGACCTGGCCTCGCTTCAGGATGCGGCCCGGTCGCGCTCGGAGGCGGATTGGATCGTGGGCATGAACGCCACCCGTGCGGCGACTATCCGCCTGAGGAGCTCGTTTGACGGGACGGTGTCGTTGGGGAGGGTTCAGACGCCGACGCTGGCGATCCTGGCCCGCCGCGAGCAGGAGATCAGGGATTTCAAGCCCGAGCCGTACTGGATCGTCGATGCTTCGTTCGAGGCGGTGGCCGAGCCGTCGGGGAGGGCGTATGACGGGCGGGCGCACGTGGGGGCGAACCCGCGATTCCGGTCGGCTTCCGAGGCGGCTGCCGTCGTCGAGGCCTGCCGGGGGCAGACCGGCACGATCACCAAGCTCGAGAAGTCAGAGCGCCGCGAGCGCGTGCCGCTGCTGTATGACCTGACCTCGCTTCAGCGTGACGCCAACAGCCGCTACGGCTTCTCCGCCCGCCGCACCCTGGCCGCGGCGCAACGACTGTACGAGGAGCACACGGCTCTGACGTATCCACGGACGAACTCGCGCTTTCTGACCGGCGACATGGTCTCGACCATCAAGCCCATCGCACGGCTCGTGGGCTCGGTCGACCGCTCGGCCTACGGCGCCGGCTCGGAGTACGTGCTGGGACTCGACGTTCTGCCGCTGGGGCGCGTGATCAACGACGCTCGGGTGACCGACCACCACGCGATCATCCCCACGCTGGCCGAGCGCCATCCGGTGGAGAAGTTCTCCGACGACGACCGCCGCGTATATGACCTGGTCGTTCGCCGCTTCTTGGCGGTGTTTCACCCCGACGCGGTGTTCGAGAACACGCGCGTGGAGACGACGGTCGCATCCGAGCACGTGTTCCGCACTCGCGGAAAGCTGATGCTGGTGCCCGGCTGGCGCGGCGTGTACGGCGAGAGCGCCGACGGCGACGGGCGCCCCGAATCCGACGAGGACGAGGGCCGCGAGCAGCGGCTACCGCGCCTTTCCGAGGGCGAAGATGCGTCGGTGCGCGAGGTGAGCTCGGAGGACAAGGAGACCAAGCCGCCGCGCCGATACAGCGAGGGGTCGCTGCTGGGGGCGATGGAGACCGCGGGCAAGCTCGTGGACGAGGACGAACTACGCGAGGCGATGAAGGACTCGGGTATCGGGACTCCGGCCACGCGTGCCGCGATCATCGAGCGGCTGATTCAGGTCGGCTACGTGGAGCGCGAGGGTCGCTCCCTGGTGGTGACCGAGAAAGGCCTGAACGTAATTCGTCTGCTGGGCGAACACGCCCTCACCTCGCCGGTACTTACGGGCGAATGGGAGCATCGGCTGGCGCGGATCGAGACGGGGAACGACTCCCGAAAGGCGTTCATGGGCGACATCGTCAAGTTCACCGAGAACACCGTCGGCGAGCTGGACACGCGCCTCAAGGACGTACGGATCCCGCGTGCGCGGCTGGGGCCCTGCCCGGTGTGCGGCAGGGACATCGTCGAGAACCGCAAGGGGTACTCCTGCTGGTCGCGGGAGGATCCCGGCTGCGGGTTCGTGATCTGGAAGGCCAAGGCAGGCAAGCAGCTGCCGATCGCGGTGGCGCGCGAGCTGATCAGGACCGGGCGTACAGAGAAGCCCGTCAGCGGCTTCAAGGGGCGCTCCGGGCGTTCGTTCCGCGCGCGGTTGGCTTTGCAACAGTCCGAGGACGGTAAGTGGCGCGTGGAGTTCGACGAGCCGTGGGCGAAGGAGGGTGCCCGGCCGCCGGCTGCTTCGGCTGAGGAAGGCGGGCCTGCCGCCGCGGCCGAGACGGAGCCCGCGGCGGCGTAGGGCTCCCGGGGTGGTTGGGGGCCACGGGGGGGTGCGGTGGTCGGCGGGCGGCGCGGGGGGGTCGGCGGGGGCGGTTCGAACCTGACGATGGGATATTTGTCGCGCATAGCGCGACAAATATCCAACCGTCAGCTCCAGAGGGGGGTCGGCGGTTGAACACGCGCGCTACGTCCTCCCGCCGCGCCACCATGGAGCGTTATGCCGTTGACGCTCGTACTGGGGCCCGCCAACTCCGCCAAGGCCGGGGAGGTGCTCGGCGCGTACAGCCTCGCTCGGGCGCGTGGAGCGCTGCTGGTGGTGCCTACCGCCCGCGACGCCGAGGTCTACGCGCGCGAGCTCGCCGCGGACGGCGCGGTGCTTGGCGGCGCGGTTCTCACCTTCAGCGGGCTGGCCAGGCAGATCGCCCGCAGCGTGGACTCCCCCGCCGCCGACCGCGTGCACGAACCGATGGGTACTGTGAGCGCGCTTCAGCGCGAGCGCCTGCTCCGCCGGGCGATCTCCGGTGCCTCGCTCGGGCCGCTGGCGCGCTCGGCTGACGCACCCGGGTTCGCCGCGGCGGCGCTCGAGCTAATCGCCGAGCTCGAGCGCTCGCTGATCACGCCACAGCGATTCGCGGCGGCGCTCGCTAAATGGGCCGCCGGCGACGCACATCGGGAGCGCTACTCGAACGGTTTGGCGGCGATCTATCGCCGCTACTGGAGCCAGCTTGACCGGGTCGGGCGTCTCGACAGCGAGCTATTCGCGTGGCGGGCCCTGGACGCCCTGCGCGAGGCGCCGGACCGTTGGGGCGGCGCGCCTGTCTTCTTCTACGGCTTCGACGACCTGACACCGCTCGAGCGCGACGCGATCGAGACGCTGGCGCGGACCGTGGGAGCCGAGGTGACGGTTTCGTTGACGTACGAGTCGGGACGTTCCGCTCTGGCCGCCCGGGCGGACGTGGTCGAGGAGCTGCGCGCGATCGCGGGGCGCGTGACCGAGCTTCCCGCGCTCGACCGCTACTACGAGGAGCCGGTCCTGCACCTGCTCGAGCGGCGGCTGTTCGAAGAGGGAGCCGAGGGCGGTGCTGCCACGCCGAGCTCACCGCCGGAGGGCAGTGCTGCCATGCCGAGCTCACCGCTCGAGTGTGATGCTCGTCCGCCCCAGGGCGATGATCGCCCCGACCCCGGCCAGGCCGTTCGCCTCCTCGAGGCCGGCGGAGAGCGGGCCGAGGCAGAGCTGGTCTGCGCCGAGGTGCTCGAGCTGTTGGGCGCGGGCTTCGGCGGCGAGCAGATCGCGGTCGTGTACCGGTCGCTGGCGTCCGTGGCACCGCTGCTGGAGCAGGTGTTCGCCGACTTCGGAGTTTCCGTCTCGATCGAGCGCCGCATCCCTTTCGGCCACACCTCGCTCGGCCGAGGGCTGCTGGCATTCGCCCGCTGTGCGCTTGTGGGCGAAGAACAGGCGAGTGCCGCCGACCTCGTTGCCTACGCTCGTACCCCTGGAGCCCTCAATCGCCCCGAGCTGGCCGACCGCCTCGAGGCGACCGTACGGCGAGAGGGCCTTCGGACCGCCGCAGAGGCGCGCGAACGAACCGGTCTCCGGTTCGGCGAGCTCGACGCATTGCGCGCCTCGACAGCTCCGGCCCTCGAGCTAGAGCGTCAGGCCAGACGCCTGCTGGCGGCTCCCGACCGCGGTCAGGCCGCAGTGCTTCACGACGGCCGCATGCTCGATGCCCGGGCGGTGTCGGTACTCGTGCGCTCGCTGGCCGAGATTGATGAGCTCGGGGAGCGGTTATCAGGACACGAGCTCGTCGAGCTGCTCGAGCGGCTCGAAGTGCCGACAAGGACGCGCGGCGCCCCGGGCGCCGTGCTGGTTGCGGAGCCGCTTCAGATAAGGGCTCGCCGTTTTCGCGCGGTGTTCGTCTGCGGACTGCAGGAGGGGTCGTTCCCGGCGCCGGGGGCGCCCGAGCCCTTTCTGCCCGACGAGTGGCGGCGAGAGCTGGCGGCTGCCTCCGGCCTGCGCCTGCGGCCGCGCGAGGACGCGCTCGCTCGCGAGCGTTACCTGTTCTACTCGTGTCTGTCGCGGGCCACGGAGCGTGTCGTCCTCAGCTTCCGTAGCTCCGATGAGGAGGGGAACATCGAGCTCCCCTCGCCGTTCGTCTCGGACGTCTCTGAGCTGCTCGCGCCGCAGTGGTTCGAGCGCCGCCGCCGGCGCCTGCTGGCCGACGTTGTCTGGACCGCCGAAGAGGCGCCGACCGCGCGCGAGCGCGAACGCAGCGAGGCCGCCATGGCAGGGACGACGGCGGCCGATGACGGCCAGGAAGGTTCGGGCCGCAGGCTCAGCGAGCGAGCGCTGACGCGTGTGCGCCACCGGGAGATCCTGTCCGCCGGGGCGCTCGAGAGCTACGCGAGCTGTCCGGTCAAGTGGCTCGTCGAGCGTGAGCTCCAGCCGGAGCGCTTGGAGCCCGACAGCGACGCGATGGTGCGGGGGAGCTTCATCCATGACCTGCTGGAGGTTCTGCTGCGCCGCCTAGGCCATCCCGTAACGGCTGACTCGTTGCCGGAAGCTGAGCGGATCCTGGAGGAACTGTTGGCTGAGGTGGAGCTGCCGCTGGCGCCAGGTCGCTCTGAGGCCGTGCGCGCCGGAGCGTTACTGGCGGTCCAGGCGGATCTTCGCCGGTACCTGCGCCACGAGGCCGACTGCGGCGCTGGCTGGCGCGCGGACGCGGTCGAGCTGCGCTTTGGCTTCGACGAAGAGGGGTCGCTTCCAGCGCTGGAGCTGGCGCCCGGCGTGCGGATGCGGGGGGTGATCGACCGAGTGGACGTCGACGGGGCCGGAAGGGCGATCGTTCGTGATTACAAGACCGGTGGCAGGAAAGCCGAGTTTCAGGGAGCGCGCTGGAGCGAGGACCGCCAGCTGCAGGTAGCGCTGTACATGCGCGCGGTGCGCGAGCTGTTGGGGCTCGAGCCGGTGGCGGGCTTCTACCAGCCGCTGGGCGGCGATGACCTCAGGGGGCGTGGCATCTTCCTCGACGAAGCGGCGGTCGGCTCGGGGGTGGTGCCGAACGACGCACGCACGCGTCAGGAGATCGATGAGGCGCTTGACGACGCGCGGGCGCGCGCGTTGGCGCTGGCGGCCAGGCTCCGCTCAGGCGATTTGTCGCCGTGTCCTCAGACCTGCTCGCGGGATGGGTGTGCGTATCCCGGGATCTGCCGGAGCGAGGAATGAGCGCGCGTGAACCGCTGGGCGAGGCCGCAGACCCGGCGCCCGCGTCAGAACTCGGTAGCCGGTGGACCGGGGAGCAACTGAGGGCCATCGAGCGCCGCGACGGCGATCTGCTGCTCGATGCCGGCGCCGGCAGCGGCAAGACGTCCGTCCTGGTGGAGCGGTTCGTACGGGCGGTGCTAGAGGATGGCGTCGAAGTCGGGGCGATCCTGGCGATCACTTTCACAGAGAAGGCTGCAGCCGAACTGCGTGAGCGGGTGAGGGCACGCCTGCGCGCGCTGGGGGCAACGGAGGAGGCCCGAGCCACGGAGGCGGCGTTCATCTCGACGATTCACGGCTTCTGCGCCCGCGTGCTGCGCGCTCACGCGCTCGCCGCCGGCATCGACCCCAGCTTCAGCGTGCTCGACGAGGTGGCGGCGGGGCGACTCGCCGACCTCGCGTTCGAAGATGCGCTGAGCGAAGCCGACAGCGAGCTCATCGCCTCGTATGGTCCCTGGTCGCTGCGCAGCGCGGTGATCGCCACCTACCACGAGCTCCGGGCTCGCGGGGAGCCGCATCCGGCATTGCCGCCGCTAGCGACGGCACCTGATCTCACCGCCGCCCGCGTCGCGCTTGAAACAGCGGCTGCAGCTCTGGCCGCTGAGCTCGGCGCACTGCCCGAGCCTAGCGTTCGCGTTCAGGACGCACTCAAGCGCTTGGCAGCAATTCCTTCGGTGCTCGGGAACTCGGTTCCGTGGCCGGGCGAGCTCGATTCGCTGCAGCTCCCGAACGGCAATGGTGCCGCGCTGCACACAGCGGCCTGCGCCGTGTACACCGAGGCGCTCGCCGGGCTGAGATCCGGCTGCGAGCGCCACTGGGCAGTGCGCACGTATGAACCGTTGGACCGCTTACTGCGCACCTTCGGCGAGCGCTACGCCGAGCGCAAGCGCGCCTGCTCTGGGCTCGACTTCGAGGATCTCGAGCTGTTCGCTCGCCAGCTTCTGGCCGACGGGGAGCTGCAGCAGCGCTATGCAGCGCGATTCGCGCAGATCATGGTCGACGAACTCCAGGACACCAACGGCGTCCAGCTTCAGCTGATCGAATCGATCGCCCGCGGAAACCTGTTCGTGGTCGGCGACGCGCAGCAGTCGATCTACGGTTTCAGGCACGCGAACGTACAGCTGTTCGAGCAGCTCTCCGCCCGGCTGGCGGACCGGGGGAGGCGCGCCGCGCTGCGCACCAACTTCCGCTCGCGGCGCGAGATTCTGGATGTCGTGAACAAGGCATTTGCCACGGATGCGCTGAAGGGGGAACGCCACGAGCCCTGAGGGGACGCCACGAGCCGCTCGAGGCAGGACGGCACGAGCCGCCGGCCTCCGAGCCGCTGGTAGAGCTTCTGGTCGTGGAGAAGGTGGACTCCGGATGGCGCGCGGCGGAGGCGCGTACCGTCGCCTCGCGTGTGCGGGAGTTGATCGATACCGGCGCAGCGCCGCGCGACGTCGTCCTGCTGACGCGGGCCGCCACCGATCTGAGGATCTACGAGCGTGCACTCGAGGACCGCGCGATCCCGACGTACACGATCGGCGGCCGCGGCTACTGGTCATCGCCGCCCGTGATGGACCTGGTGGCCTATCTGCGGTCGCTGGCCAACCCGTTCGACGAGCGCTCCTATTACCACGTGCTCGCCTCGCCGCTGGTGGGGCTCTCGATGGACGCGCTGGTCCTACTGGCAGCTGCGCGCCGCGAGGCAAAGAAAGGCCAGCCGGAGGGGCTCTCCGCAGCGGACGCGGAGCGGCTGCAGGCATTCGAGCGGTGGTTCGCCGGCGAGCGCCGGCGGGTCGCCTGGGCGGGAATCGA
Source organism: uncultured Actinomycetes bacterium (assembly GCA_963822735.1). GTDB lineage: Bacteria > Actinomycetota > Thermoleophilia > Solirubrobacterales > Solirubrobacteraceae > Palsa-465. The sequence goes on along the minus strand of CAWGIU010000001.1, from coordinate 354,860 downwards.
TGAGCTGATCGAGCGCGTCCTTTATCTGACGGGCTACGACCTCGCGACGCTTGACGGCCCCGGCGGCGAGCGCGGGCTGGCCAACATCCGCAAGCTGATGCGCCTGGGCCATGAGTACGCGGCCTCCGATGGGCCCGATCTGCGCCGGTTCTTGGACACGATCGCCATGCGCGCGGCGAGCGGGCGTCTCGATGCCCGCGAAGGCGAGGCGCCCGTGGAAGGTGAGGCGCTCGACGCGGTGCGGTTGATGACGATCCACAGGGCCAAGGGCCTCGAGTTCGAGATCGTCGTCGTCGCCGACCTGGGGCGCGAGCCTCGCCGCGGCGGTGGACTGCTGAGGGTGGACTCAGACGGCCGGCGGCTGGGGCTCAGGTTGGCACGTCCGGGCGGCGGCAAGCCCGTCCTGGCGCTCGATTACCAGGAGCTGGGAGCGGAGAGGCAGCGGCACGAGGAGGCGGAAGAGCGCCGGATCTTCTATGTGGCGATGACCCGTGCCCGCGAGCGCCTGATCCTGAGCGGTGCCACTCCCTCCGAGGGCCCGATCATGTGGCTGAGCGAAGCGCTGTCCGCAGCCGGGGTAGTCGCGAAGACGACTCCGTCTTCAGAGGCTGCCCGCGAAGCAGCCATACGGCCACTGCCGAGCGCTCGGCCGCGCCCTGCCCGACCTCCGGAGCGGCCGACGGAGGTTGCTCGCGTCACCACGCTCAGCTACTCCGCGCTCAATCAATACGAGCGCTGCGGGTATCGCTTCTACCTGGAACGCGTGCTGGGACTGCCGGCCACTACCCCGTCACGGTCCGTGACCGATCACGAGGAGCCGATCGCCGAGGGCCTTCCCGGCACCGAACGGGGCGTGCTCGTGCACCTGCTGCTCGAGCGGCTCGACCTCCGCCGGCCGGTGCTACCGGCCGCCGTGCCCGATGACGTGGCGAGGCTCGTCGCGGGCTTCATCGACAGCCCGCTGCGGCATCGACTCGGAGCGGCCCGGGACGTGCGCCGCGAGGAGGGGTTCGCGTTCCTGCTGGGCGATGCGTTGATCACGGGAGTGCTCGACGTGGTGGCCCGCGAGCGGGACGGCGCGACACTCGTCGTCGACTACAAGAGCGACCGGCTCGAGGGCGCTGACCCGGCTGCGATTGTGGAGGGGCAGTACGCCATTCAGCGGCTGATCTACGCTCTGGCCGCATTGCGCGGCGGGGCGGCGAGCGTTGAGGTCCTGCACCTCTTCCTCGAGCGGCCCGACGACCCTGTCAGCGCTTCGTACTCCCGCGAGCACATCGAGTCGCTCGAGCGGGGGCTGCTCGCATTGGCCCGCGGCGCGCTGGGGGGAGAGTTCCCGGTCTCCGAGGAGCCCTGGGTCGGGCTCTGCTCCGGCTGCCCGGGCGAAAACGGTCTCTGCCGCTGGCCGCCCGAGCTGACCCGCCGTGCCACCCCCGCTCCGATGGCAACCGCGGGTTGCGCTACGAGCGAGTTCCAGGGTCGCCTGTTCTGAACTCGACCTCGATCTGCTCCTCGTCGTGGCGCTCCTCTACCTTCGCCAGCGCTGTCAGTGTCTTCTCATCGGCCGGCACGGCAGGCGGGCCGAGCAGGCTGCGGGGCCAGAGGCCGCGATCGAGCACCACGTTGATCTCAGCCGAGTAGACCAGGATCAGCGCGCCCAGGTGGAGCCACACGAGCAGCGCCAGCACCAGTCCGAATAGCCCGTAGGTGCTCGTCGTGTGCTTGAAGACGTGGCCGATGTAGAGGCCGCCTACGACCTGCAGGATCTCCCACAGCACCGCGGCCGTCGTGGCTCCGATCCAGAGCCGGCTCGTTCCGATCACCGACGAGGTCATCAACCTGAACGAGGCCAAGAACAGCGCGAAGTTGAGCAGCAGCGAGATGACGATTCCTCCCACCTTTGCCCACGTACCCCCGAGACCGCCGGTGACCAGGCCGGAGGCCAGCGTCGAGATGATGAAGAGCAGCCCGAGCGACAGGAGAAGTACCAGGCCACGCAGGCGACGACCGAAGAAGTCAGGACGGTCCTTGAATGGCACTGCCCAGATACGGTCGAACGCGTTGCTGACCGCTTGGGTCACGCCCAGTCCGGCCCACAGCGAACCGACGGCCCCGACGGTCAGCGCCAGCGCGTGTCCCTCCAGGGTGTGGATGTTCTTGTGCAGGTCCTGGCCGATGATCGGAAACTGCGCCAGCACCGAGTCGGCGATTGCGTTCTGCGCGCTGGGGCTGCCGTGCAGCACGTAGGCCAGGATCGTGAACATCAGCAGCAGCAGCGGGAACAGCGAGAAGAACCCGTAATAGGCGATCATCGCCGCCATGCCGCCGGCGCCGTCGTCCGAAAACTTCTTCAAGACGGCCATTGGCAGCGCCAGTGGCGAGACGCGCTGCTGTAGGCGATCGAACGCCCGCACGGGGCGAAGCAGGTCCATGTAACAAGTGATACCCCGCCGGCGGCGGCTTAGGCAAGAGCGGCCAGCTGCGGGGCCCAGCTCGCGGAGTGTCGCGCGGGGGCGCAGGACGACGGTCGCGCCGCCCGCGGGACTGAAGGTGATGCTTCGCCGCCCGGTTCGCTCGGACGCGGCACTCGCAGCCTCGAACTCGTAGCGCTCGAGCGCCGAGCGGATCACGATCTTCATCTCCTGGAGCGCGAAGCTCGCGCCCAGGCAGCGGCGGCGGCCGCCGCCGAAGGGGATCCAGGTGTAGGTCCCCGGCGACTTGCCGACGAATCGCTCGGGGCGGAAGGCGAGCGGATCGGGGTAGATCTCGGGATCCTGATGAACGAGTTGAGCGCTGGCCAGCAGCGCCACCCCCGGCGGGTACTCGACGCCGCCGATTTCGATCGGACGCTTGGTCAGGCGGGGTTCGGCGTTCGGCAGCGCCCCTCCCTCAGATCTCGTAGACCGTGGCCGTCAGGTACTCGTCGCCATCGCGCTCTTCGAGCAGACGCTGCCACGACGTCTGGCTCACGCGCCAGGCGCTCGAAGGCCCAGGCCAGCTGCGACGCCGTCGTCTCGTGTCCGGCGACCAGCGCGGTCATCAGCTCGTCGCGGAGCTCTTGTGCCGACATCTGACTGCCGTCCTCATGGCGGGCCGCGAGCAGCATGCCGAGCACGTCATCACGGCATCCTGCGCGGGCGCGGCCCGACGCTCCTCGATCAGCGCGAAGATCTCCCGATCGACCCGCTCGCTGAGCGCCTGAAACTGCTTCAGCGGGCCGCAGCCAGGGCGCGAGCCGCTGGGCGGCTGGGCAGCACCGACAGGGGGCTCTCGCTGAAAGCCAAGCACCTGGGTCAGCAGGTCGCGCAGCGAGTCGAGCTGCCGTCCCTGCTCCAGTCCGAACACCGCGCGGAGGATGATCTCCAGCGTCAGACGCTGCAGTCGCGGAGTGGAGCACGACCGGCTCGCCCGGTCGGCCAGCTGTCGAGCTCCGCTCTCCGCCAGCTCCTGCATCAGTCCCTGTGAGCGCCAGCATCTTCTCCCCGTGAAACGCCGGTAACAGCAGCTTGCGCTGCTCGAGGTGTGCGTCCCTCGTCGAGCAGGATCACCGACTGCCGGCCGACGATCGGTTCGAGCACGCGTGCCCCTTCGCCTGGATGCAACACCTCTGGCGCGGCGGTGAACAGTTGCTTGATCTCCTCGGGGTCCGAGAGGAGCACGAACGGCGGCTGGAGCGGCAGCTGGACGGTGATGCGCTTGCCGTATCGCCGTCGCAGTCGCTTCTAGCGAGGCCGTCGGGCGCTTCCAGGTGGCAAGCAGCTGCAGCGCGGCGGGAGCCCGGGGGCCGGAGGAAGCTGTACGCCGCAGTTCTCGCTTACCTCTCAGCTTGCTAGCGGCCCCGAGTTGCATCCTGACGAATATATATACTGAACGGTATGTCGAGTTGTGTGACGTCGATCACCCATGCCGCGCGGTCGTTCGATCGTTCTGAGCGCCGCGCTCGAACCCGCGCGCAGCTGCTCGACGCCGCGGCCGCGGTGTACGCCCGCCGTGGCTTCGAGGCGGCGACGATCGACGAGGTTGCCGACGAGGCCGGCTTCACGAAGGGCGCCGTCTACGACCACTTCGGCAGCAAGGAGAAGCTGCTGTTCGCGTTGCTCGACGAGCATCTCTCTGGCTCAGATCGCCGAGCAGATCGCGCTGTCGATCCGTCGCTTGCGACTGAGCGAGCGTCCGCGCGCTGGGTGCTGACCGGTGGATGGCCGAGCTCGAGGAAGACCCCGACGCCTTCCGTCTGTTCATCGAGGCCTGGCTTCACGGGCAGCGTGACGACGAGCTGCGAAACCTGGTCGTGAGGGCATCGAGGCATGGCGGCGCGACACTCGCCGCCTTCGGTGCCGTCACGACCGCGGAGGCCGGAATGAGTTTCCCGACGAGCTCCTGACAGAGCGCGACTATGCTCGCACTCGGGGTCGGTCTCGGGCGTGCTCAAGCTGGCCGAGCCCGGCGGGATCTCGCCCGAGCTCCTGGGCGCGTCTTACGCCTTGCTCTTACGAACGCTCGAGGCCAGCGACGACGCGCGTTCGCTGCTGCTGGACGCCGCCGGTCAGCTTCGACCCTCGACCTCGAGCAGAACGCGCTTGCGCTCCAGCCCGCCGGTGTAGCCGCCGAGCCCACCGCCGGCGTGGACGACGCGGTGGCAAGGGATCACGATCGGCAGCGGGTTGGACCCCAGCGCGTTGCCAGCGGCGCGGAACGCGCGCGGGCTGCCGGCCTCGTTCGCGACCTGCTTGTAGGTCGACACCGAACCGAACGGGATCCGGGCGGTGGCTCCCAGCACCCTCCGCGCGAAGCCTTGGACCAGCTGCCAGTCGAGCGGCATCTCGAACAGCTGCCGGTGGCCCTCGAAGTACTGCTCGAGCTCGCGCCGCGGCTCGTCAAGCCTTCGCGCGGCCGTCAGCACGCGAGGCGAAACACGGACGGCGAGGTCCGCCAACACGGTGTCCTCGTCGTCGCCGCGGTCGAGATACGCGAGCCGCACGAGCCCGACGCTCGTCGTCGCAAGCAGGATCCTGCCCACCGGAGAGTCAAGCGTGGCGTAGGCGACGTCGAGCAGGCCGGCGTCGAAAGCCAGCCGATCCAGCTCCGGAAGTGGGCCAGTGGGCAGCTCGTGTGCCGTTCGCTTCAGCGCGGCTTCCAGTAGCTCATTCTCGTTCATGGTCGTACTCCGTCCTGAGTCGCTTGAGTCCCTCGTGAACATTCCGGCGCGCCGCCTCCGCGCTGGTCTCCATCGCGCGCCCGATCTCGGCGTGATCCCAGTCGAAAATGAAGCGCAGGGCGACCGCCGCCCGCTGTTTGGCGGGGAGCCGACGCACGCTGGCCCAGAGCTCCGGTTGCCCGTCGGCTACGGCCTCGGTCCCGGCTCCGGATTGGGCGCCAACGCGGGCTCGGGCCGCAGACGGCTCGGGCACCTCGGCCACCAAGACAGCGGGCCTGCGGCGAGCGGCGCGGATGTGGTCCAGCGCCTTGTGGTGCGCGACGGTGAAGATCCAGCTACGGAGGTTGCGCCCGTCGCGAAGTCGAGGGTAGGCGCGCAGCGCGGCCAGCCACGTCTCCTGGTAGCAGTCGTCGGCGTCCGGTCGGCCGACCGTCGCCACGAGGAAGCGATGGACGTCATGCCCATGCGCGTCGAGCAGGGACTGGAACGGAGGGAGGGTCACCGTCACGCAGATGATGAAACGCCGCGAGGCGGCAATTCGTGAGAACTACAGTGAGCGTATGGATACACGCACGCTAGGAACAGAAGGTCTCACCGTTTCGGCCCAGGGGCTGGGCTGCATGGGGATGTCGGAGTTCTATGGCACCGGCGACGATCAGGAGTCGATCGCCACCATCCACCGCGCGCTGGAGCTCGGAGTGACGCTGCTGGACACGGCGGACATGTATGGCTCGGGCGCAAACGAGCAGCTCGTGGGCGGCGCGATCTCAGACCGTCGGGACCAGGTAGTGCTGGCCACCAAGTTCGGGGTCATCCGGGAGCCAGAAAACCCGCAGGGCCGAGGCGTAAGCGGACGTCCGGAGTACGTGCACCAGGCGTGTGACGCGTCCCTGCGACGCCTGGGCGTGGACCACATCGACCTCTACTACCAGCACCGCGTCGACACTGAGGTTCCGATCGAGGAGACGGTGGGCGCCATGGCCGAGCTCGTCGGCGCCGGCAAGGTGCGCTTCCTCGGATTGTCGGAAGCCTCGGCGGAGACGATCACCCGGGCCCAGCAGGTGCACCCGATCTCGGCGCTTCAGAGCGAGTATTCGCTGTGGAGCCGCGACCTGGAGGACGAGGTGCTACCCACCATCCGCGAGCTCGGCATCGGGCTCGTGGCCTATAGCCCGCTGGGACGAGGATTCCTGACCGGCCGGTTCACGAGCCCCGACGACTTTCCGGAGCACGACTTCCGGCGCCACAACCCACGCTTTCAGGGTGAGAACTTCAGGCGCAACCTCGAGCTCGTGGAGCGCGTCAGGGAGCTGGCGTCCGCGCACCAGTGCACGCCCGGCCAGCTGGCCCTGGCCTGGGTTCTCCATCAGGGCGATGACGTGGTGCCGATTCCCGGCACCAAGCGCCGTCCGTATCTGGAGGAGAATGTCGCGGCGAGCGAGATCGCGCTGAGCGCGGATGACCTACGGGCGCTCGACGAGGCGGCTCCTCTGGGCGCCACGGCCGGCGACCGCTATCCCGACATGTCCGTGGTGAACCGCTAGGGCTCGGCCTAGGGCCGCCGGCTGGGGCCGCCGGAAGCTCGAATAACGCAACAAACGCGGCCGCCCCTCCGCCCTTTGTGCACATAAGCATCCCCAGGATGCTTATCTCGCCAGGCCGGCACCGCCGCGCCGGGTTTGCTGCGAAATCCGAGAACGCCGCGCGGGGTCGCGCGCGGAGGCCCGGCGCGGGGGTCGCGGGCCCGGACGCGCGGCGCGCGGGTCGCGCGCGGATTCGCCAGGCCGCGATCGCGCGCCCAGGCCTAGCGCCTGGCAAGACGTCGCCCGGGGCTTGCCGAACGGCGCCGCTGCGATATACAAGGACCACATGCCACGTGCGATTTGGAGCGGCGCGATCAGCTTTGGGCTGGTCAACGTGCCGGTGAAGCTCTACAGCGCGACGTCGCCCAAGACGGTGCGCTTCCACCAGCTCTCGGCCAAGACCGGGGCCCGGGTGCGCCAGAAGCGGGTCGATCCTTCAACCGGCGAAGAGGTCCCGTACGAGGAGATCGTCAAGGGCTATGAGATCAGCCCGGAGCGCTACGTCCTGATCGATCCCGACGAGCTCGACGCCCTCGACCCCAAGGCGACGAAGACGGTGGACATCGAGGATTTCGTAGACCTCGAGGACATCGACCCGATCTACTACGACCACTCCTACTACCTGGCCCCGACGGCCGGAGGAGCCAAGGCCTACCGACTGCTGCTCGACGCCATGCGCGAGTCCGGGAAGGTGGGGGTCGGTCGGGTCGTGCTGCGCTCGAAGCAGCAGCTCTGTGCGCTGCGCCCCACGGGGGAGGTGCTGACGCTGTCAACGATGCTGTTCGGCGACGAGGTCCTGTCCCCCGAGCGCCTCGATGAGCTCGACAGCATCGGTGAGGCCGAAGCCTCGGATCGCGAGCTGCGAATGGCCGAGCAGCTGATCGAATCGCTGTCTCGAGAATTCGATCCCACCAAGTACCACGACGACTACCGCGAGCGAGTACTGCAGCTGATCGAGCGCAAGGCCGCGGGCGAGGAGATCGCGGTCGAGCCGGAGGCCGAGGAGCCGGCCGCCGCCCCCGACCTCATGGCCGCACTCGAGGCCAGCCTGGCGGCGGTGCGCGACGAGGAGGCGCCGGCGGCGCCGACCGAGGCCGGGGCCAAGAAGCCCGCCAAGTCGCGTGGTCGCGCGCGCACCAGCGACGGCGGCTCGGCAAGCGCCGGCGATGGAGGCTCCGCGCGCGGCAAGCGCAAGCAGCCCGCGAAGGCCAAGCGCTAGCGCGCACCCCCCGGCCGGACCACAGCGCGCAGGGCTCTACCGCTTCTGCAGGCGGTAGCTGTTCTTCTCCTTGGCGCACACCAGGCCCGCTTTCCGATACGCCGCTTCGTTGTTCAGCGAGCAGAACTCGCCCACCCGGTAGCCGCCCCCCGTGGCCGCCTTCTTCTGTCCCACCTTCTTCTCGTGATGATGGATCGCGAGCCCGGCGGCGCCGATAACGGTGGCCTTCCTGGCCGTCGCGTGGGTGCCCGAGCCGCACGCGCTCAGGCCGATACTCAGCGCCGCCAGAGCCACCGCAAGCATGAGCCCGAGGCTGAGTCGCCGAAACCGCATACAGACTCCTTTTGACTGGACTCCCGGGATCGCGAATGGACTACCACCGCCCAAACCCGTCCAATCGCTAGGGATAGGGACCTAACGTGATCCTCATCCCCCGCTCATCTGAGGACTCACTGGTACGCTTTGCGGCCGTTTAGCAGTGCACGCTTACCCCCGCTTCCACACCCTCCGAACCATATGTCCCGTCCCGCTCCACGGGAGCCGATTGGCCTCTACGACTCCGCAAACGAGCACGATGCGTGCGGCATCGCGCTCGTGGCGAAGCTGTGGGGCGAGGCGTCGCATGCCGTAGTAGAGAAGGCACTCGACGCGCTCGAGAACCTCGAGCACCGCGGCGCCGAAGGAGCGGATCCCAACACCGGCGACGGCGCCGGCATCCTGCTGCAGATCCCGGACGGGTTTCTGCGCGCCGCGCTGGCGGGGGTCGAGCTGCCCAAGCCCGGACGCTACGGGATCGGAGTCTGTTATCTGCCGCAGGACGCCGAGCGGCGCGTGGTGCTGGAGCAACTGGTGGAGGAGGCGATCGAGGGCGAGGGCCAGCGAGCGATCTTCTGGCGCGACGTGCCCGTCGACGATCGCCATGTGGGCCAGACGGCACGGCTCTCGGCGCCCGTGATCCGCCAGGTGGTGATCGAGGCCGCGGATGAGCTCCAAGCGGACCAGGATGCCTTCGAGCGCAAGCTGTACGTGATCCGGCGGCTGATCGAGCGCGGGGCGGGAGGCGAGATCGCGCTTCCCAGCTTCAGCTCGAAGACGTTGGTCTACAAGGGGATGCTGACGGCGCCGCAGCTGCCGCGCTACTTCACCGACCTCCGGGATCCGCGGGTGGCCACGCGCCTGGCGCTCGTCCACTCGCGCTTCTCCACCAACACGTTCCCCAGCTGGGAGCTGGCGCATCCCTACCGCATGATTGCCCACAACGGCGAGGTCAACACGCTGCGCGGAAACGTCAACTGGATGCGGGCGCGGGAGTCGCAGCTTCGCTCGGAGCTGTTTGGCGAGGACCTTAAGAAGGTCGTGCCGGTGGTCCAGGAGGGCAACTCGGACTCGGCGACGTTCGACAACGTGCTCGAGCTGCTGGTGCTCTCCGGCCGCTCGATCCCCCACGCGGTGATGATGATGGTCCCCGAGGCCTACCGCACGCGCAAGGACCTCGACCCGGACGTGAAGGGCTTCTACGACTTTCACTCCTGCCTGATCGAGCCCTGGGATGGCCCTGCGGCGGTGGTGTTCACCGACGGCCGCTGGGCCGGCGCCGTGCTCGATCGCAACGGCCTGCGGCCCGGCCGCTGGGTGCAGGACACCGACGGGTACGTGGTCCTGGCCTCCGAGACCGGAGTGATGACCGTGGCGCCCGAGCACGTGCAGCGCAAGGGGCGCCTGGCGCCGGGCAAGATCTTCCTGCTCGACCTCGAGGATGGGCGCATCGTCGAGGACGAGGAGGTCAAGCGCCGGATCGCGCGGCGCAAGCCCTACGGCGAGTGGTACGAGCGCTCGGTGGTGCACATCGACGATCTGCCCGAGCGCGACCCCCGCGTGCCGCGGATCGAGCCGCTGCGCTCAAAGCAGCTGGCGTTCGGCTACTCGCAGGAGGGCCAGCGGATGATCATGGCCCCGATGGCCGCCAAGGGCGAGGAGTCCGTGGCCTCGATGGGCAACGACGCCGCGCTGGCCGTCATGTCCGATCGGCAGCCGCCGCTGTTCGCCTACTTCAAGCAGCTCTTCGCGCAGGTCACCAACCCGCCGATCGACCCGATCCGCGAGCAGGTGGTGATGAGCATCCAGGCGGGGATCGGAGCGGAGGTCAACCTGCTGGCCGAGACGCCCGAGCAGGCCCACCAGCTGCGGATGGACCAGCCGATCCTCCGCAACTCGCAGCTCGAGAAGCTGCGCCAGGTCTCGCACGAGGTGTTCTCCGCCGCGACGATCGACATCACCTGGCCGATCGAGAAGGGGCCGGATGGCATGGAGGCGAGGCTCGAGGCCGTGTGCGAGGAGGCCGGCCGCTACGTGGACAACGACGCCAACATCCTCATCCTCTCCGACCGCAACCTCGGCCCTGAGCGGGTAGCGATCCCGTCGCTGCTGGCCGTCGCCGGCGTGCACCACCACCTGGTCCGGCGCGGGACCCGGACACGCACCGGGCTGGTGATCGAGTCAGGAGAGCCGCGCACCATCCACGACATGGCCACGCTGATCGGCTACGGGGCGGCGGCGATCAACCCCTACGTGATGTTCGAGTCGCTCGACGAGCTGGCCGAGCGCTCGCTGCTGCCCGTGGAGCTCACGATCGAGCAGGCCGAGAGCAACATCATCAAGGCCATCGGCAAGGGCCTGCTGAAGACCATCTCCAAGATGGGCATCTCGACGATCCAGTCCTATTGCGGGGCCCAGATCTTCGAGGCGGTGGGGCTGGAGCCGCAGCTGATCGACAAGTACTTCACCGGCACCGCGTCGCGGATCGGAGGCGTCGGCCTGGAGCAGCTCTCGACCGAGGCCATGGAGCGTCATTTCCGCGCCTACCCGCGCACCGAGCGCGAGGTGCTGCCGGTGGGCGGTGTGCTCCAATGGCGGCGCTCCGGAGAGCGCCACGTCTGGAACCCGGACACGATCGCCACGCTGCAGCACGCCGTGCAGGGCGTCAACGGCGATCCCCATCAGACGTACGCACAGTTCGCGCGCCAGGCAAACGACGAGGCGGTGCGCCGCTCGCTGCTGCGCGGCCTGATGAAGCTGCGCCCGGCCGGCGAGCCCGTGGCGCTCGAGGAGGTGGAGCCGGCGGCGGAGATCGTCAAGCGCTTCACCACCGGAGCCATGAGCCTCGGTGCTCTAGGCCGGGAGGCACACGAGACGCTGGCCATCGCCATGAACCGGCTTGGGGGACGCTCGAACACCGGCGAAGGCGGCGAGGACCCCTCGCGCTACGTGCCCGATGACAACGGCGACTCGCGCCGCTCGGCGATCAAGCAGATCGCCTCGGGGCGCTTCGGGGTCCACATTCACTACCTGGTCAACTCGGACCAGCTTCAGATCAAGATGGCCCAGGGCGCGAAGCCCGGCGAGGGCGGACAGCTGCCGGGTCACAAAGTCGACGATTACATCGCCAGGATCCGTTCATCGACGCCCGGGGTGGGGCTGATCAGCCCACCTCCGCACCACGACATCTACTCGATCGAGGACCTCAAGCAGCTGATCTACGACCTGCGCTGCGCCAACCCCGAGGGGTCGGTGTCGGTCAAGCTCGTCTCCGAGGTCGGTGTGGGAACCGTGGCCGCCGGCGTGGCCAAGGCCAACGCCGACCACGTGGTGATCGCCGGCCACGACGGAGGGACGGGCGCCGCCGTGCAGTCCTCGATCCTGGCCGCCGGCGTGCCCTGGGAGATCGGACTCGCGGAGACGCAGCAGACGCTGCTTCTCAACGACCTGCGCAGCCGGATCACGGTGGAGGTGGACGGCGGCATGCGGACGGGCCGCGACGTGGTGGTGGGCGCGCTGCTGGGGGCCGACGAGTTCGGCTTCTCCACCGCGCCGCTGATCGCCATGGGCTGCATCATGATGCGCGTCTGTCACCTCAACACCTGCCCGGTGGGGATCGCCACCCAGGACCCGGAGCTTCGCAAGCGCTTCGAGGGGACGCCCGAACACGTCACCGGCTATCTGATGATGGTGGCCGAGGAGGTCAGGGAGATCATGGCTTCGCTTGGCATTCGCCGCTTTGAGGACCTGGTCGGGCGCACCGAGCTGCTCGACATGGACGAGGCGATCGAGCACTGGAAGGCGCGGCGTGTCGATCTCTCGATGGTGCTGACGGTGCCCGAGCTGCCGCCCGAGGCCCCGAGGCGCCGAACTCGTCCCCAGCTACCGGTGCTCGACGACGCGCTCGACTGGGAGCTGGTTCAGAAATGCGCGCCGGCGCTCGAGCGCTCGGAGCGCGTCCGCCTGGGCCCGGTACTGGTGCGAAACGTCAACCGCACGGTGGGCGGGATCCTGAGCGGCGAGGTCGCCCGCCGTCACGGCGTGCGCGGCCTGCCGGAGGGAACGATCGAGGTCTCGTTCTCGGGCTCCGCCGGCCAGAGCTTTGCCGCCTGGCTGGCGCCCGGGTTGATCTTCTCCCTGCGCGGCGAGACCAACGACTACACCGGCAAGGGCCTGTCGGGTGGGGTCCTCGCGGTCCGCACGCCGGAGCGGGCTCGCTTCCGGGCCGAGGAGAACATGCTGGTCGGCAACACCGTGCTGTACGGCGCCACCGCCGGGCGCGCGTTCTTCAGGGGGCTGGCCGGCGAACGCTTCGCGGTGCGCAACTCGGGTGCCCACGCCGTGGTGGAGGGAGTGGGCGATCACGGCTGCGAGTACATGACAGGTGGGCGCGTGGTGGTGCTGGGCCGCACGGGACGGAACTTCGCCGCCGGCATGAGCGGTGGCATCGCCTACATCTACGACGTCGACCGCCGCTTCGAGGGGCGCTGCAACCTGGAGCTGGTGGACCTCGAGCAGATGACCGACGAGGACTCGGATGCCGTCAGGGCTCTGATCTCAGAGCACGTGGCGCGTACGGGCTCGCTCGTGGGGCGCAACGTGCTCGCCTCGTGGGAGCGTGCGGTCGAGCGCTTCGTGAAGGTCATGCCGCGCGACTACAAGCGCGTTCTGGCCGAGCGCCAGGCGGAGGTCGAGGCCGACCGGGCCGTCACCACCGGTTGATCCGAGTACATAGAATGCCGCGCTCGGGGCCGCTTGAGAAAGGGAGGCGGTGAAGGGTCAGGGTCACCGAGCGGCTGGAATCCTCGCGGCGGTGGCGCTGGTATCGGTCTGCGTCCCGGGCTCGTCCTCGGCGACACCCCGCGACGGTCATTCTGAAGCTGATCCAGGAACATCGCCTGCGTCTCAGTGACCGCATATCACGATGGGAGTCTCGCGTGCCGAATGCCAGGCAGGTCACGATCGAGATGCGGCTCAACATGACCAGCGGGATCTGGGACGAGGGCGGCGTCGGACCAAACGGGCAGGGCCGGGGCGTTCGATTTAGCCGCCGCCGGACAGCGCGCGCGGGTCGAGGCGCACGATGTTGCGAGGCGCCGGCAGGGAGAGCAGCGATGCCGCGACTCCCTGGATCGTGTCGATCCCGTAGGACATCGAAGGGTCGCCGTCGGTCATGACGGCGATCGCGAACGTGCGACCGTGACCCTCGAGGCGCGCGATCTGGTGCACGAGCTGCCCGAGTTCTGTCGTCCGCCAGCCTCCCTTGAAGAATGCCCGGTAGCCCCGGGGGCGAGCGATGGCCGGGATGCCCCAGCTCTCATAGCGGACGATGCTCGAGAGCAGATGGCGGGCATAGCCCACGAACTCGGGCGGTATCAACGAAGTCAGGCGAAAGAAGAACTCGGCCTGGTCGGCGGCCGAGATCTGTGAGCTGGCCCAGTCGGTGGTTACGGAATAGTCGCTCATTCCCGCGGCACGGGCCAGCGCGTAGAGGCCACCGTTGCCGACGATCGACCAGCACTGCGTGGCCGCCGAGTTGTCGGATACGTTGATCATCGGGTAAAGGAACGAGTTGCTGTATGGGTCGACCGTGCGGCGACCCTGTCGGTGCAGCCGCCGCAGGTAGGCGACGAGCAGCATGGCTTTCACCACGCTGGCCGATACGAACGTCCAGTGGACGTGGACGCCCGAAAGTCGACCTTCGCTATCGACGACGGCAAACGCGGTTCTTCCGCTCCGGCCGTGCAGGAAGGCGACGGCACGGTGGATCGCCGCGGGACCCGGAAAGCCGTACGGCAGCTGGCCAAAGCCGTGATAGCCGACGCCCGAGCAGGTGGGCGGACGGTCGGGGTTTGGCAGCGCGCCGGTTACTCGGGGGTGAAAACACGCTCGCCACCGGAAGTAGCCGCCGGGCAGCGTGACCACCGTAAACAGGACGGTGAGGGTTGAGCTGAGCGTACGACTGCGGGTGGGTCGTTCCGAAAACATCGGCCCCCGGAACCCCCGGCCGAACAGCCAGCTGACCTTCAGCTTGCCCCAGCGTATCTGCGCCGGATGGGAAATGAGCACCCTCACCGCTGCACGTCCCAGCGGTAAGGCCCTGATGCTCACGGTAACCGGATACGGCGCCTGTTGCAGGACCACCTGGCCGCTCGTGCGCGTCTCGTCCTCGCCGCCAGTCCGCGCATGCGCGGGCCAGCCAAATGCTGCGAGCAGCGCGCCGACGACCAGCACCGGCCGCGCAAGGCCTCCACCCATTGAGCCCACCCTACTGGGCTCCGGGGAGCCGCCGCAAGCCGTTGCTACCCTCCCTCGCCCTCATGGGTGAGCTCGGCGCCTTTCTCAAGATCCATCGGGTCGGCTTTCAAAAGCGCGACCCGCGGGAACGCATTGGCGACTACAGCCAGTATTTCGGCCTGGCGCCGGAGGAGGAACTGAGGCGACAGGGCGCGCGCTGCATGGATTGCGGGATCCCCTTCTGCCACGAGGGCTGCCCGCTGGGCAACCTGATCCCGGACTGGAACGATCTCGTCTACCGCGACAAGTGGCGCGAGGCGATCGACCTGCTGCACGCCACGAACAACTTCCCGGAGTTCACCGGCCTGATCTGTCCTGCGCCGTGCGAGTCAGCGTGTGTGTTGGCCATCAACGACGATTCGGTGACGATCGAGCAGATCGAGCTGGCGATCATCGAGCGGGCCTTCGCCGAGGGCTGGGTGGTGGCCGAGGCCCCCGACCGCCGCAGCGGCAAGACCGTGGCGGTCGTCGGCTCGGGGCCCGCGGGTCTGGCGGTGGCCGCCGAGCTCAACAAGTCGGGGCACGAAGTGACCGTCTACGAGCGCGACGAGGGTCCGGGTGGTCTGCTGCGCTTCGGTGTTCCGGACGCCAAGCTCGAGAAATGGATCATCGACCGCCGGGTGGCGCTGATGGAGGAGGAGGGGATCCGCTTCATCTACGACACGGACGTCGGCCGCGACATTTCGGCGCAGGAGCTCTACGAGCAGCACGACGCGCTCGTTCTTACCACGGGCTCGAGAGTGTCGCGCGACATAGACGCACCGGGCCGCGAGCTGCGCGGCATCCACTTCGCGATGGACTACCTCTACCAGAGAAACCGGTGGGTGGCCGCCCAGCAGGGGCGCCGCTACAGGCCCACCGCGCCCGAGCACGAGATCAGCGCCGCGGGCAAGCAGGTGATCGTCATCGGCGGCGGTGACACGGGCATGGACTGCATCTCGAACGCCCACCGCGAGGGCGCGGCCAAAGTGACGATGCTGGATGTCTACGAGCAGCTTCCCCAGGACGGCCGCGACCCTCGGCATCCGTGGCCCCTGCCCCCGAAACGCACGCCCACGACGTACGCCCTCGACGAGGGCGGCAAGCGCCGCTGGGGCACGGAGGTCACCGGTTTCGGCGGCAAGGATGGCCACGTGAGCCACGTCTACGCCAGGAAGGTGACCGGCACCTCCTCGCGCGATCTGACGCCGGTGCCCGGCAGCGAGTTCGTGCTGGAGGCGGACCTGGCGCTGATCGCGATCGGCTTCGAGCACCCTGAGCACGAAGGCGCGGTGACCGAGTTCGATCTGGAGCTCGACCGTCGCGGCAACATCCGCACCTCCCAGACCTACCGCACGTCACACGAGCGGGTCTACGCCTGCGGGGACGCGCGCATCGGCCAGTCGCTCGTGGTGACCGTGATCGCCGAGGGCCGCAGGTGCGCACGCATCGTCAACAAGGACCTCGGCGGCAGCCCGATGGACGCCGACCGCGAGATGCTGGCGCTGGGCGCCTGGAGCGGGGAGGCCGACCGCACGCTGCGACACGAGGCCGAGGCTGCCGGGACGGTGAGGCCTGGTGAGGAGTTCTTCAGCGGTCCGGGAACGCGTCGCTGACTCTGTGGGAACCTAACGCCTTCGTGAAAATCCTTCCGCTTACTGTTGATCGCGAAGCGGACTTCGTGTACGCTCGCGTAACTGTCGGTCGCCGCCGCATTGTCGGGCGCATGAGACGGCGAAGCTGAGGGTTTATCATTGGCTTGGGACGGGGAAACTCGCCCCTGTCGGTCAGGGAACTGCGCCCCCACTTCCCTGACTCTCCGGGGGGCCCAGATGGAACTGGGTCCCCCGGGCCTTTTAAGCGCCAATTTGCGTATCGGGTCGGCACATGTGCCGACCCGCCGGGCCGATCATGATCGGCCCGGGGCTGGCGATCATGATCGCCAGCCATCATGATCTAGTCGTGCCGACTTTCTGCCGCCACAACCGCCTGTTGCACAACTGCCCGCTCTGCTCGCGCGAGCAGCACGTGCAGATGCGTCCGGTCATCACCTCGGCCGTCCCCGGCACATCGGCGCCGGCGCAGGCGCCGGGGGAGCGCCGTTCGCGCGCCGCGACGGGCTCACGGGCCGGCGAACCGCGCGGCGTCCGGGTCAGCCGTCTGGCCCGCGCCGCCGACGACGGCTACCGCTCGCCGCTGGCCCCAGGTCTGCGCTCGAGCGCTGACGCCGAGCGGCTGGCCGAGGAGTTGGCGTTCGCCGCCGGCAGGCTCGCTCGGCTCGGGAGCGCCCCTCCCGGGCTATACGCCGAGGTGGCCGCAGGCGAGGGCGACGCCGAGGAGCGGGCCTGGCTTGCGTTCCAGATCGCATACTTCTGCCCGCTGGAGGGCGAAGAGCCGTTCGCCGCCATCGAGCGCGCGCGAACGTCATGGGCTTCCGGGGTGATGCCCGACCTCGACGCCGTCGCCACCGGGCCGCGCACGGCCCACGATCCCGCCCGCGGGACGCAGACGCTCGAGGCCTACCGTGCGTGGGCGGCGCGCGCCGGCTCGCAGGCGCAGGCGTTCACGGGTGAGCCAGCCTGGTCGCCCGAGCGCCGCTTCACGCGGGCATTCGAGCGCCTGTCGCTGCCGGGGCTCCACCGCGACGCGCGCTTCGACCTGCTCGTGACGCTCGGGCAGCTCGGCCTGTTCGAGCTGCACGCCGCGACGCTGGCGCTGGGCAGCTCCTCGTCGAGCAATGTCACCGCGGCGGCCAAGCGTGCGCTTGGAATCGGCGATCCGCTGCTGCTGGAGCGCCGGGCGAGCGCGCTGGCCGAAGCCTGCGGCCTGCCGCTCGCGGCGCTCGACCTGGGGTTCTACAACTGGGAGCTGGGCGAACGGGTGACGCTCGGGGTGGGCGGCGGCGAGCCCGATCGGGCGGCGCTTGAGAACGCGCGGGGGGCGCTGCAGCTGTGAGCGCGCGGCGAATCCTCGCTGCGCTCACGGTGGCCGCCGCGGCGTCGCTGACCGGGACAGCGATGGCCGCCCGCTCCCAGCCACAGATCGTCTGCCCTCTGGTTGCCAGCTGCTGCCCAGGGCCGCCGATCGCCGGTGCCCCGCAGACGGTTCCCTGTTGCTCGCCGACAGGCACGCTGTGTGGAAGCGCAATCAGCATCGTCGCGGCTCCCGATCCGTCGACCGCCGGCCGGGCGGTGACCGTGTCAGGTCTGATCCCGGGCGCCGGTGCGGGGACGCCGGTGACGCTGTGGCAGAAGCTCGCCTCGGAGTCGAGCTTTCACTCGGTGGCCACGGCCAGCACCACCTCGTCGGGCCGGTACGGGTTCGCCTTGGGCAAGGGTGCGGTCCAGACCAACCGGGAGTGGTACGTGAGCACCTCCAGCGAGCGCAGCGTGACGGTTCATCAGCGCGTGGCGGCGCAGGTGACCCTCACGCGCACGCTGCACGTGCACGTCACCCCCAACCACGGCGGCGAGCGGATCTCACTCGAGCAGCGCCTGGGCTCTCGCTGGACCGTGATCGCGCGGGCACGGTTGAGCGGCTCCTCGAGCGCGGTCATCACCGCCGCGGTGTCGGCGAACCATCCGGTCAAGCTCCGGGCCGTGTTGCCGGGCGACCGCCGCAACCTCGCCTCTTACTCGCAGGTCATCGACCTCTGATCGGCTCCGTCCGAGCCACCTCCTACCTTCTGCGCGTCCGCATCCACGAGCCGGAGGCTCTATGTCACTGTGCTTCATCGAACCGCAGAATGCGATCAGGGTCATCGCCGAGTCGGTGGGCCGTGAGGCGCGCCGACAGATCCTGGGGGAGGTGGTGCGCGCATGGGTCGACGAGATTCCCGACTCCGAGCTTGATTCGCATTACGCCAAGGCCGTGGCCGATCTCGACGAGCACGATCTGTCGCTGCTCGCGGCGTGGCACGCGTCGCTCGAAGTGGGGCATCCGGTACCGAACAAGGAGTTCCTCGTCAACGTGTTCCCGTCACTAGGCGAGAACCGGCGGGAGGCGCTGAAGATCGCGGCGGGGTTCCGGGGCGAAGAGGCGTTCGAGGCTGGGGTCGGCGAGGAGCAGGCATTCGACACCGTGTTGCCCTGGCTGTCTGAGGAGCGGTGTGTCGACCTGGCGCGCGAGTGCCTGGAGCTCTACTGCTGGGACCGCCTGGGGATTGAGAACTAGCCGCCGTCGAGGGCGGTCTCGATCTCGGCGATCGCCTGCTCGTTTGAGCGAAACCACACGGAGCGCATCCCGAGCTCCCGCGCCGCCTGGCAGTTGACCTCGACGTCGTCGACGAACAGCGCCGCCGCCGGCTCGATACCCAGGCGCTCCAGAGTCAGCTCGTAGATCCGCCTTTCCGGCTTGCGGGCGCCGACGAACGCCGAGTCCACGACCACCTCGAACAGCTCGTCGACCGGCAGCTTGGCCCGCCAGCGCTGCTCCCACTCGCGGACGTTGTTGGTGCAGATCGCCAGCCGGTAGCCACGCCCGCCCAGCGTGCGCATGTAGGCGATCATCTCCTCGTTCGGGTGCAGGTGCTCGAAGTAGCGCTCGCCGAAGCCCCGAAGCTCGACATCCCGGCCGAGCTGCTCGGTCAACTGCGCGCTGAGGGCCTCCAGAAACGCGGCCTCGGTCATGCGCCCGGTCTCGAGCTCGAACAGCGGGTGGACGCCGTCGCGCTCAAAGATCTTGGCCATCGCCACGCCGAGCTGCTCGAGCGACAGTCCGGACGCCTCCTGGAAAGCGGTGAAGGAGTCCAGCAGCGGTGAGGTCAAGACGCCGCCGAAGTCGCTGATCACGGCCTCGATCATCGTGTCCGCGCCAGGACGTAGACGCCCGCTCCCTGGCGCCCACGCGAGTGCCAGCGAAACAGCGCCGCGTGCACGGTGAGGCCGTCTCCCTCCCAGCTCCCTCGGGGGCCCACCGCCTCGCCGGCGGCGCGACGTGGACGCGGCTCCTGGGGCTCGTCCTGCCCCTCGTCCTGACTTCTGTCCTCTTGCTCGGGCCACAGCTCGAAGCTCGCCCGGGCCGGAAGACCGTCGTCGAGGTAGGTGGTCGAGAGCCGGGGGTCGGCCACGAGCAGCGCGTGGCCCTGTTCGAACGCCGACGCGCTCAGCACATCGTCGGCATGACTCGAGGCGCCGCGTGGCCTAGCGGCCAGCACCGCCAACCCCTGATCGGGCTCGAAGCAGGCGGCGACGTCGCGGACGGCGTCAAACTCCTCGAGCGCCAGGCCGTCCCGCGCTCCGAGCCGGCCAAGGCAATCGATGTCCCGCTCGCCCCCGGGCGCGGAAACGCGGCCCTGGACTCTGACCAGCTGGTCGAACCCGCCGGACAACGCGGCGGGTTCGCTGTCCGGCACGGCTCGCAGCTCCAAGCCCTGACCTGAGAGGATCGACGGTGAGTCGTCGCCCGATGCAGCGAGGGTCGCGGCGGGCTCGAGCGGGTGCGCGGCCGTGCCGTCGCCGAACAGCGAGAACCCGGCGCGTCCGTCGTCGAGTGTCCAAACCGACCCCCAGGCGCCGGTCGCCACGTCGCCGAAGCTGAGCGTGCGCAGATGCATCGCCCCCAAGGCTAGTTTGCGTGCGGCCGACCGCTATGCGAGCGCCGCCGCCGGACCGTCCAGACGGACGCCCGGGAGCCGGTGCAACCCGACGACTTCGATCAGCGTGTGGATCTGTGGCCTGGCGCCGCGGAGCCTGATCGATCGCCCGTGCTTGCGCAGCCGCCGGGCGACCATCGCCAGATCGAGCATCAGCGAGGCGTCGGCGAACACGAGCTCGGAGAGGTCGACGATCACGTCGGCGCTCGAACGGATAGCTCTGGACATCGCCGGTCGACGACAGCCCTGGGTGGCCCGGTCCTCGTCGCCTCGGCACAGCAGTGTCGGAGGGGTGTCCACAAACTCGACGATGGGGACAACCTACCTGAAGTTGCGCATTTGCGACAAGAGCTGCAACGGCGGTTTCGTAAACTCCGTGGCATGGCTTCAGTTGATGAGGTGACAGATGCGCTGCGCGACGTGATCGATCCCGAGCTGGGACTCGACTTCGTGGAGCTCGGACTCATATATGACGTCGCGGTCGAGGACGGCACGGTCAAGGTGACCTACACGCTCACCAGCCCGGGGTGCCCGATCGGGCCGCAGGTCTCCGAGCAGATCGAGGAATTCGTCTCCGAGCTCGACGGGGTGCAGGAGGTCCAGCCGACGATGACGTTCTCGCCGCCCTGGACGCCTGAGCGGATGAGCGAAGACGCGAAGTTCGCGCTCGGGTTCTGAACTCCGTTACGGGCGCTGCGCGGCGGTGAGCTCTAGCCGGTAAGCGATCTCGACGGATCGGATGGGCTCATCCGCCATGGGACTCCGGCCGCGAGGGTGATCTGCGTGCGCGCCCGCGCTTCGCGCGCATGTCGGCGGCCGGTCCCCGCTTCGGTCGCGTCGTGGCGCCGGGGAAGATCGGCGTCGGTGCGCCGTTGCCGGCGGAGGCCTCGGCCTCGCCGGACGCGGGCTGACGCTCCGCCGCCTCGCGCTCCGCGGTCTTGGGCTGTTTGGGGGGCCGGCGACGGTTGGCCCGCGCCGCCTGCAGCAGCTCCTGGAGCGATTCGTCGATCCCCTCGGCCACCACGTCGATGTCGGGCAGCGCGTCAAAGTCGCCCAACAGTCCGTACTCCAAGCGCCCGTTGTAGGACATGATGGCCACCGCCAGCGCGTGGTGGTCGGGCAGGAAGGCGACCGGGAACAGGTCCTGGAGCTCGCGGCCGAGGACATAGAGCGGGAACTGGGGCCCGGGAATGTTGGTGACGATCAGGTTGAACAGCCGGGTCGAGAACTGAAGTCGCGAGGCCTGGGCCAGGATCGTGGGCGGCGCGAGGTTGTTGACGCGGGCGATCGTGGCTGCGCCCACCGCCTGCTTTGACTCTTTGAGCCCGTCCATCGCCTGGCGGATGAATCGCAGCCGGGCGACGGGGTCTGAGATGTACACCGGTAGCGGGCCGCGCATGGCGGTCAGCTGGTTGCCGAGTGTGTGGCGCTGGGAGTCGGTGCGTACCGACACGGGGACCAGCGCCCGCATCTCGAGCCCCTCGGTGCGGATCCGGCGGGAATGAAGCCACCGCGCCAGCGCGCCGGAGACGACGGTCAGGACGACGTCGTTGACGGTGCCGCCCAGCGCGTCCTTCACCTCCCTGTAGGCGTCGAGTCGCTGTCGGACGACGCGGAAGCGACGGTGGGGGCCGATCTCCACGTTCAGCGGGGTGTCCGGCGCCGGGTTCAGTCCGGCCCAGACCAGCTCGCCAAGTCCCTCGGCCGCCTCGGCCAACAGCCCGGCGGTATTGGCCGGACGGCTCGCGGCTCTCAGCGTTCGCTCCACGAGCTCGAGCGCCGTGCCCACGAACCCTCTGAGCTCACCGAGGATCAGCTCCGGGGCCGAGGGCTCCCGATGCGGCTGCCAGGGCTCGAGCTCGGTTCCCGGGGGCGGCTTCGGCGCCCGCTCCAGGTCCAGCAGCACCGTGGCCAGATCGACGCCGGAGACCCCGTCGACCAGCGAGTGGTGCGTCTTGAACACGAGCGCGAAGCGGTCGTCCTCCAACCCCTCGACCAGCCAGCTTTCCCACAGCGGCTTCGAGCGGTCAAGCCGCTGGGAGGCCAGCCTGCCAGCCGCCAGGAACAGCTGCTCCTCGCTGCCGGGCGATGGCAGCGCGGTGTGGCGGACGTGATACTCGAGGTTGAAGTTGGGATCGTCGACCCACAGCGGTCGCCCGGTGTCGAACGGCGGCATGGCGAGCTTCTGGCGGTAACGGGGAACCAGGTGCAGCCGGCCGCGGACGTGGTCCAAGTAGTCGGCGAAGTCGGGCGGGGGGCCGTCGAACACCAGCACGCCGCCGATGTGCATGTGCGACGCCTGGCCCTCCTGGTGCAGGAACGAGGCATCGGTCGAGGTGAGGCGGTCGAGGTGCTGCTGAGGCATCGGAGTACGAAGGGTACGCTGTGGCGCAGTGGCGTGGGATTTCTCCACCGACCCGGAATTCCAGCGGCAGCTGGACTGGATGGCGCAGTTCGTACGGGAGCAGATCTGGCCGCTGGAGACCCTGCTCGACGAACTGGGCAGAGACGGACTTGAGCGGGCGATGGCGCCGCTGCGGGAGGAGGTCAAGTCATGCCGGGCTGTGGGCCGCGCATCTCGGTCCCGACCTGGGCGGCCAGGGATTCGGCCAGGTCAAGCTGGGCCTCATGCACGAGATCCTCGGGACCTCGCCGCTCGCGCCGCTGGCGTTCGGCAACGCCGCTCCGGACTCCGGCAACTCCGAGATCCTGGCGATTGCCGGCACGCCGGAGCAGAAGGAGCGCTACCTCTATCCGCTGCTGGCCGGGGACCTGCGCTCGGCCTTCAGCATGACCGAGCCGGACGTCGCGGGCTCCGATCCGACGCTGCTTCGGACGCGCGCCGTGCGCGACGGCAGGGGCTGGATTCTGAACGGCCACAAGTGGTTCTCCTCCAACGGCTCGATCGCCGACTTCCTGATCGTCATGGCGGTCACCGATCCCGAGGCCCGGTCGCACCAGCGGGCGTCGATGTTCATCGTCGACGCCGATACGCCGGGGGTCAACGTGATCCGCGACGTGGCGACGATGGAGCATCCCTGGGAGAGCTTCGGCCGCTACGGCAACCACGCTGAGATCCTGTATGACGATGTGCGCCTGGGGGCCGATGCGCTGCTCGGTGGGGAAGGCGCCGGCTTTCTCATCTCCCAGCAGCGGCTCTACCCGGGGCGCATCCACCACTGCATGCGCTGGCTGGGCGTGGCCCGCCGAGCGTTCGACATGCTCTGCGAGCGCTCGCTTTACCGCTATGCGCACGGCTCCACGCTGGCCGAGCACCAGACGGTGCAGAACTGGATCGCGGACTCCACTGCACAGATGCAGGCGGCGCGGCTCATGACGCTGCACGCCGCGTGGAAAATGGACACGGAAGGCGTCTCCGCGGCGCGCAGCGACATCGCCCTGATCAAGTTCTTCGGCGCCCAGGTGCTGCACGACGTGATCGATCGCGCGATACAGGCCCACGGGGCGCTCGGCTATTCCACGGACCTGCCGCTGGAAGCCATGTACCGCTACGCGCGCGCCGCCCGCATCTATGACGGTCCGGACGAGGTCCACCGAGCCTCGGTCGCCCGCCGCGTGCTACGCGGCTACCAGGCGCCGCCGGATGGTGTCCCGTCGGAGCTCGTCCCGCGCCGGCGTGAGGCCGCCAGGGCCCGGTTCGCCGACCTGCTGGAGTCGGTGACCGCCAACGACTGAGAGGCTCTGAAGCCCGAGCCTTAGGCGGGGCTGAGGTCGCCTCCTACACTCTCGTAACCTATGTCCTCCGCTCCCGACAAGGTACTGCTGGCTGCGCCGCGCGGATACTGCGCCGGAGTCGACCGGGCTGTGCAGACCGTGGAACGGGCACTGGATCTCCACGGCGCGCCGGTCTACGTCCGCAAGGAGATCGTCCACAACAAGCATGTCGTCGAGCAGCTGCGTACCCGCGGCGCGATTTTCGTCGACTCGGAGAGCGAAGTTCCCGAGGGTGCCACCGTGGTCTTCTCCGCTCACGGCGTCGCTCCCAGCGTCCACGCCAACGCCGGCGCCCGTTCGCTGAACACGATCGATGCCACCTGCCCGTTGGTGACCAAGGTCCACGTGGAGGCCAGAAAGTTCGCCGCCGAGGGCTACACGATCGTGCTTGTGGGCCACGCCGGTCATGAGGAGGTGGAGGGCACGATGGGCGAGGCGCCCGGCCAGATCGTCCTCGTCCAGAGCGAGGAGGACGTCGAGCGGCTGGAGGTGGAGGATGAGAGCAAGGTGGCCTACATCTCGCAGACCACGCTCTCGGTGGATGAGACGCGCTCGGTCATCAACCGGCTGCGCGAGCGCTTTCCGCAGATCGTCGGCCCCCGCACCGATGACATCTGCTATGCCACCACGAACCGTCAAGCCGCCGTCAAGCAGCTCGCACGGCGCTGCGACCTTGTGCTGGTGATCGGTTCCCGCAACTCGTCGAACTCCAATCGCCTGGTTGAGGTGGCGCGCGAATACGGGGCCGATTCGCACCTCATCGACAACGCGGACCAGCTGGACGACGGATGGGTCGCCGGCAAGCGGGTCGTCGGCATCACCTCGGGGGCCAGCGCGCCGGAGGAGCTCGTGCACCGCCTGGTGGAGCTGTTCCGCGAACGGGGAACCGTGGATGTCGAGGAGCTGGAGGTCGTGCGCGAGGAGGTTCGCTTCATGCTCCCGAAGCCCGTCCGCCAGGCCGCCGCGGCCTGAGCGCCGCCACCGGTTGCCGACAGTAGCCCGCGCCGGTGCGCACGCTCGTCGTATCTGACCTGCATCTCGGCGGGCGCTCTGGAGTCGACGTGGTGCGCTACGCGAGCGCCCGCGCCCCGCTGCTCGAGCTGCTCTCGGACTGCCAGCGCTTGATTCTGCTCGGGGACCTGCTCGAGCTGCGCCACGGCCCGCTGCGCGACGCGCTCGACGCCGCCGCCCCGGTGCTCTTCGACCTGGGCGAGGCGCTCGGCGCCGGGGGCGAGGTGGTGATCGTGCCTGGCAACCACGACCACCGGTTGCTGCGCCCGTGGCTCGAGAGCCGCGCCTACGGCCCGTCGCCGGGAGCAATGTCGCTCTCCGCGGAGGTTCAGTACCGGGACCGCGACCCGCTGGGAGAGCTGGCCCGCCGATTGGGGCCGGCCACGGTCCGCGCCGCGTACCCCGGCCTGTGGCTGCGCGAGGACGTCTACGCCACCCACGGCCACTACTCCGACCGTCACAACACCGTGCCGATCCTCGAACGCCTGGGCTCCGGGGCGATGGCCAAGGTCGTCCGCGAGCGCTCGGGAGGCCCCCAGCAAGTCGACGACTACGAGGCCACGCTCGGGACCCTATACGCCTGGCTCGACGCCGTCGTGGCGGCGCGTGCGGTCCAC
This sequence comes from uncultured Actinomycetes bacterium, assembly GCA_963822735.1. Lineage (GTDB taxonomy): Bacteria > Actinomycetota > Thermoleophilia > Solirubrobacterales > Solirubrobacteraceae > Palsa-465. The sequence continues at coordinate 329,353 of CAWGIU010000001.1, read as the reverse complement.
CCCGCAAGGCCTCACTCCAGCGTGCAGGTCCGCGCCTGGCGCCAGCTGACCGGCGGTGACGGCCGGGGACGGCCGGTGCTGCGGACAGCGCTCAAGGCTGCCTTCCCGGCCGTGGTGTGGACGCTCAATCGCGCGGGTCTAGGGCCGTTGAGCACCGAGGTCACCGGCCCGGACCTCCGCCGCGCAGCACTGCGCGGGTTCGCGGAATCGCTGGAGCGACTGGGCGTCAGCGCGCCGTACGTGATCTTCGGGCACACCCATCGCGCCGGCCCGCTGCCCGGTGACGCGCCAAGCGAATGGTTGGCGCCGACCGGCTCACAGCTCATCAACACCGGCAGCTGGACGTGGGAGCCGTCGTTTCTCGGTCCGGAGGCCGTGATCAGCCCCTATCGCCCCGGATTCTGCGCGCTGCTCGCCGACGACGGGGAGCCACCGGAGCTGCGTCCGTTGCTGGACGACCAGATTGAGGACGGAAGCCTGGCAGGCGCCCTCAGGGCGCCAGACCCGGCGTGAAGCAGACCGCGTGGCAGCGCACGCCGGGTCCGAGCTTTAGCTCGAGTCTGCCTTCCGTGCTCTGGGGGTGGGAGAGCAGCTCGTAGGCCCCGGCGTGGTCGACCTCGATGGCGCGACCGTTCGCCCTGACCGTCCCGTTGCCGTCCAGCACCGCCCAAACGCCGCCCGCCCTGTATGGCCCGCTGTATGGGCCCGCCACATCCTCGCTCTGTGGCTCGAGCATGGCTTCGGGATCGTCCTCGGCGCGCAGCGGCTCGACCGGAGTGGGCGCCGGATCGAGCCCCAGCAGCTCCTGAATCGCCCGCTCTGTCTCCTCGTAAGCACCCTCGCCGTAGTGGTAGTGAAAGAGCATGCCGCGGCCGTCGAACAGGTAGCGCGCCGGCCACCCGAGGTTGCCGTACGCCGCCCAGACCTCGCGGGATGAATCGATCACCACGGCGTAGGGGATCTCCAGGCGTCCAACCGCCTCGCGGACCGTTTCCGGATCCTCCGCGGGCTCAAACCCCGCGGTGTGCACGCCCACCGTGAGCAAGCCTCGGTCGGCATAGCGCCGGTGCCACTCCTTCAGGTAGGGCAGCGTGCGGATTGAGTTGGCGCGGCAGCAGTCCCAGAACTCCACCAGCATCGGGTGCCCCGGCTCGCGCTCGATGCGCACGGGTCGCGAGCCCAACCACTCCAGACCGGGGGGGAATGGCGGCGCGGCGATATGGTCAACGGGTGCGCGCACCGAGAGCCGATCGTAGCCTGGTCAAAACGCCGTCTCGCTGGGCGATCGGAGGCCGGTCAGCTGGTCCGCCCGTCGCCCGGTCAAAACGCCGTCCAGCCCGTCCGCGCGTAGCTATACTCACTGAAGTATTGAATCCAGAGTGCATTTGAGGAGTTTTTGATGAGTCCGTCTGGAGCGGAACTGCTCAATGAAGTAAAGAGCCGTATTGACGAGGTCGATCCCGCCGAGGTGCGGGAGCAGATGAACAACGGCGCCGTCCTGGTCGATGTGCGCGAGACCGAAGAGCTCGCCAGCGGCCAACTGCCCGGCGCCAAGCACGTCCCGCGGGGATATCTCGAGTCACGGATCGAGGGCGCCGTCCCCGACCGCTCGCAGCACCTGATTCTCTACTGCGCCTCGGGCAACCGCTCCGCCTATGCGGCGCGCACGCTGGTGGAGGATTTGGGCTACGAGCATGTGGAGTCAATGCGCGGCGGGATCACGTTGTGGAAGGACCGGGGCTACGACGTTGAGGTCCCGCGGACGCTGACCCCCGAGCAGCGCGAGCGCTACTCGCGCCACCTCCTGCTGCCCGAGGTCGGAGCCGAGGGCCAGCAGAAGCTCTTGGACGCCAAGGTTCTGCTGCTCGGCGCCGGCGGCCTGGGTTCCCCGGCGGCGCTCTATCTGGCGGCCGCCGGCGTCGGCACGCTGGGGATTCTCGACTCCGACGAAGTCGATCTCTCAAACCTCCAGCGTCAGGTCATCCACTCCAGCGATCGCATCGGCGTGGCAAAGGTCGATTCCGCCGAGCAGACGATCGCCGCGCTCAACCCGGACGTGAACGTCGTCAAGCACGCCGTGCGCCTCGGCGCCGAGAACATCATGGAGATCCTGCCCGGCTACGACATCGTCGTCGACGGGCTCGACAACTTCCCCACCCGTTATCTGCTCAACGACGCCTCGGTGCGCCTGAAGATTCCTGTGGTCTCGGCCGCGATCCTCGGGTTCGAGGGCCAGCTGTCCGTGTTCAAGCCCTACGACGGACCGTGCTACCGCTGCCTGTTCCCCGTCCCGCCGCCGGCCGAGCTGGCGCCGTCCTGCGGCGCGAACGGCGTGCTCGGCGTGCTGCCGGGAACGATGGGCCTGCTCCAGGCCACGGAGGTCGTGAAGCTGATCCTCGGCGAGGGCGAGCCGCTGATCGGACGTCTGCTGATGTACGACGCGCTCGCCGCACGGGTGACGGAGGTCAAGGTCCGGCGTGACCCGCACTGCCCGATCTGCTCGCGCGATCCGGAGTCGATCTCCGACGAGGAGCTCGGCGTGTTTCCCGACTACGAAGCGTTCTGCGACGGGGCCCACTAGGGTCTGCTGCGCGATGGCGACGGTCCGCATCCCACCGGTGCTGCGCCCCGCCGTCGGCGGCGAGAAGGAACTGAGCGCCGACGGGTCCTCCGTGGGCGACGTGCTTCGTTCGCTGGCGTCCGCGCACCCGGACACCGAGTCGCAGCTGTTCGGTCCCGACGGCGGCCTCAACCGCTATGTCAACGTTTATCTGAACGATGAAGATGTCCGCGTCCTGGACGGTCTGCAGACGACAGTTGGCGCCAGCGACACGCTGGTGATCCTGCCGGCGATGGCTGGCGGCTAGGGCCTTCAGCGGTCCCCCCGGGAAGGTTTGCGCCCTCCCGGCGTCCTCAAGGGTCGAACACTCACGACCCGAACGGAGGGGAAGCAGATGCGCAAAACAGCTCGGTGGCTGCTGGCGTTGCCGGTCGCGGCGCTCGGACTGGGCCTGGCGGTGCTGGTTGCCGCGGCGGTGGCCAAGACGTTCACTCTGGGCGTCGCCAACGACGCCGCCGTCACGAACACGAAGGGCGTGACGACGCCTGAGGAGATCGCCGCGGTCAGAGGCCTGGCCGTATACACGCTGAGCGGCGACTCGAAGAAACATCCGGAGTGCACCGCGAGGAACGGCTGTTTCACCTTCTGGCCCCCGGTTACCGTCAGCTCGACGAAGCATCTGACCAGGGCTTCCGGGATCGCCGGCACGCTCAGCGCCTGGAGGCGTGACGGCTTCAACCAGCTGATGTGGGACGGCCGTCCGCTCTACTTCTACTCGGGCGACGGCAACCACAAGGACGTGGCCCACGGTCAGGGCATCGCCACCTTCGGCGGCGTATGGCACGTAGTCACGCTCAAAGTTCTCGGAGCCTCGACGACGACGTCTCACGAGCGCATCGTCGATTCCCACGACCACGACGCCGACCATGACCACCACGACCCCGCCGACCACCACCACCACGCCGTACTACCCGTAGCTCTTCCGCGGGTAGTCGAAGGCCGCGGGCCCGCTTCCTCGGCGAGCCCGCGGCCGGCCGGCTGGGGCTCGCTTTCGGGCTGCCCGAGGCCTGCTGCGGGGCGGCTTTCGGGGGACTGACCGCCGGCGACCCATCGCTACACTTCGTAAAGCGATGGCCCTCGAGCGCCTCCAGAACAAGCCCTGCGGGGGGCGGTATGGCGACATCGTCTCCTCGATCGGCCACACGCCGCTGATTGAGTGCAAGCGCCTCAGTCCGAAGCCCGGCGTGCGGATCTGGGCCAAGCTCGAGTCGCGCAATCCCACCGGATCGGTCAAGGACCGCGTGGCGCGCGCGATGATCGAGGATGCGGAGGAGAAGGGCCTGATCGGCCCAGGGCAGACGATCCTCGAGCCCACCTCCGGCAACACCGGCATCTCCCTGGCAATGATCTGCAGCCGCAAGGGCTACCCGGTCAAGGCGATCATGCCCGAGAACGTGACGCCGGAGCGCACCGAGCTGTTGCGCATGTACGGAGCGGAAATCGTCTACTCCGAGGGGGCCAAAGGCTCAAACGGCGCGGTGGAGATGGCGCTCGACATGGCGGAGAGCGATGCCTCCTACTACATGCCATACCAGTACGGCAATCAGGCCAACCCGCTCGCCCACTACAACGGCACGGCGCTCGAGATCCTCGAGGAGCTCGACGAGGTGTCGGCATTCGTCGCAGGTCTCGGAACCGGGGGCACGCTGATGGGCAATGGTCGACGGCTGAAGGAAGAGCTGGGCGACCACGTGAAGATCGTCGCCGCGGAGCCGATGCAGGGGGAGCCGGTGCAGGGACTGCGCTCGCTGGAAGACGGCTTCATCCCACCGATCATCGATCTGGCGCTGCTCGATCGCAAGATGATCGTCACCAACCATGACGCGATCGTTTTCACACGCCGGCTGCTCGAGGCGGAGGGGCTGTTCGCCGGCGTGTCATCCGGCGCGATCGCTCGCGTCGCCGTGCGGATCGCCGGCGAGCTAGACGAGGGCGACGTCGTCTTCGTCGTGGCCGACGACGGCTGGAAGTACCTGTCGTCCGGCATCTACACCCGTCCGCTGGAAGAGATCGAGAACCTCGACGCCACCGTTTGGTGGTAGCCGACGACCGCTGGGTCTCCCGCCGGCAGCTGCTCGGCGCGTCGGGGGCTGCGGCCTCGGCCGTCGCGCTTGCAGCTTGCGGAGGCTCGTCGGCGTCTTCCCCCGCCCCCCGTGTCGCCAGCCTGCCGACGAGCCTTTCCGGCGACGAGGAGGCGCTGATCAATGGGCTGATCGACGTCGAGTACCACGCCGCCACCGCTTACATAGCCGCCATCCCAGTGCTCAAGGACCACAACCAGCGGGCGGCCAAGCGGTTCCTGCGCCAGGAGCTATCGCACGCCGCCGAATGGACCGCGGTGGTCCGAGCCGGACATGGGCACCCCGTCAGCCCAGACAGCAACTATGACCTCGGTCATCCAGGCGGTACCGCCGAGGTGATGGAGCTGCTCCACAGCATCGAGCGTCTGGCGATACGTGCCTACGCGAACACCATTCCCAAGCTGCCGGCGGGCCCGCTCCGTTCCGTCGCGGCGTCGATCCTGGCGAACGAGGGCCAGCACATCGCGATCTTGCGGCGGAACCTAGGCTTGAACCCCGTCCCTGCGGCGCTGGTTACCGCTGCCGAGTAGCTCAGAAGATGGATCGCAGTCGGCGCGAGTTGATCCGCGGGGGCGTGATGGGCGCAGCAGGAACGCTCGCGGCCCGAGCTGTCCTGGAACCGCCTCCGGCGCTCGCCGCTGGAGTCAAGTCGTCCCACCCTGGCGTGGCCAACCTGTTCGCGCAGGCTTCGAGCGACGCCGATGTGCTGCGCGGGCTCCTAACGGTCGAGCAGTTGCTGGCGTTCAGCTACCAGCAGCTTCTGGCTTCCGGCGGCTTATCGGATGCGACCAAGCCGATGATCTCGGCCTTCCTGACGCAGGAGCACGCTCACGTCGCTCTGCTCACTAGGGCGCTCGGACGCCAGGGCGAGAGCGCCCCAGCGCCGCCCAGTAGCGTCGCTGAGGCCAGCCGAGCGCTCGCTGGGCTGGGAGTGCCCGGGAGTCTCAGGATGTCCCACAGCGAGGTGGACTCGATCCACTACCTGATCGGGGCCGAAACCGCGGCCGAAGGCGCCTATTACGTGGCGATTTCGAAGCTGGATGACCCACAGCTCGCGGTCGTCACGGCTGAGATCATGGCCTGCGAGGCACAGCACTGGACGTCGTTGAGCGGCTTCCTGCACGCCGGCGACGTCAATCGGGCCGTGCCCTATCCGGTGGTCCTCGGCTAGCGCGGTGTCCGCGCTCCAGTAGCGTGTCCGGCATGCGAATCGCCAGGCAGTTGCTCGACGAGATGGTGGCGCACGCCAGGGAGGAGGCCCCCAACGAGTGCTGCGGGATGGTCGCCACGCGTGACGGTGAGGCGATGAAGGTCTACCGCGCCACTAACGCCGCCCACAGCCCGCTGCGCTACGAGCTCGACGGCGCCGAGCAGTACAGGATCCAGATGGAGATCGAGGAATCGGGCCTCGAGCTCGGAGTGATCTACCACTCACACACGCGCACCGAGCCCTATCCGTCACAGACGGACATCAATCTCGCCTTCTATCCGGACGCGCTGTACGTGATCGTTGGACTCGGGGGCGACCACGCCGATATCCGCGCCTTCTCGATTCGGGACCGTAAGGTGGAGGAGAAGGAGCTCGAGGTGGGGTGAGCGCCGGCGACAGCCTGCAGTGCCCAAACTGCGGGCGGCGCTATCTGGAACAGGAGCGCTTCTGCCGGACATGCCGGGTCCCGCTCGTGTTCGCCGCGCGGCAGTCGTCCTCCGGTGAGCAGCCCGAGGAAGCGATGGTCTCGGAGCGCCACCAGCGGGCGCGGAAGGTAAAGCCCCAGCTCGCCGAGGGAGACCTGGTCACTGTCGCCGGCGCCCGCAACCAGCCGGAGGCTGAGTTCATCCAGGGCCTGCTGCTCGAGGAGGGGGTGCCCAGCATGGTCCGCCGCAGCGCAGGCTTCGACGTGCCGGACTTCCTCGCCGCCGGCCCCCGCGACGTGCTCGTGCCTCAGTCTGGGGTCGCCACCGCGCGCGAGGTGCTGCTCCAGGCCGAACTGATCTCCGCCGAGCCGTCTGGGCCGGTGGTGGCCCCGGCCAAGCTGCTCATCGGGCTCTTGGTCGCCTTGGCAATCGGGGCACTGATCGCCTGGCTGCTGCTAGCGGTGCACTAGCTCTGGTGTTTGCCGTGGCGGGCCCGAGGATTGGATATTTGTCGCGCATAGCGACACGCAGATCCAACCCTGCCGCGGGCGCCCGGCGGTGCGCCGTCTGGAGGTGCGCCCGTGCCCGGCCGTGCGGCGCCCGGGCCCGCCCACCCCCGCGGCTCTCAGGCCCGACACCCCCTCCGCTCAAACTTGCCTTTGGTGGTGTACGTGCCGCGAGGGTAGTAGGGGCCAAGCACTTGCTGCTCGTCCCCGGGAGTGCTGGTGTTCTGGACGGCACGGTGGAAACCCGGAGCCGGAGCCATGTTGCGCACGATCAGCAGCGCGTCGTTGAGGTGCCCGTCGCCGTCACCCTGGACGGGCCAGGGGATCCAGGCCACGCCACACCTGGCGATCGCGTTTGCTGGCCGGTCTCTCGCGAGGCTGGTGACGATCGTGTAGTAGCCGCGCCGATCGAGGGGGATCTGCGCGTCGTAGACGCAGCCCGCGCCCACCGTGGTGTAAAGCGACTGGTTTTGGCACATGGACCAGTAGCGCAACTGGCCGGTGCCCATTCGTCTCACTGAGGGGCCGGTCCGCGGGAAGGTCGGGAGCTTGCCGCGCAGCACGAGCACAGGCCCTGCCTTGAAGCCCCGGTTGACGAAGGCCGCGATGTACTGGTTGTCGATGTTGCTGTACTGGCCGCCGGTTCGCGCCGGATGTCCTGAGCACTGGCCCATGTATCCACAGGCGATCGAAAATGCGGTGTTGTAGTACGCCCGGAACGCAGGCGTCGGGGCGGCCGGAAATGTCGCTGGCTTGTCTGGTTGGTCACGGAGCGCCGAATACAACGCTTGGGGAAGCGCCGTCAGCGGCAGCGGCCCGGACCGCGCAGCCAAGGTGTGGCAGGCGGTGGTGCCGGTCTGCACCGATCCGTTTGCCAGGTGCAGCTGGGGGGTCGGAAGACCGGCGCCGCCTGTGGCGTCTCGGCGAGTGAAGGAATCTGGCAGGTAGACGCGGTAAATGAGGGCCTGGCCAGACTGGCCGCTGGCTCCGGCGTATAGCGTGTTTGGCGCCTTGTGTGCGGGGGGCGGCAGGTCGTACATCGTGATCGTGTAGGAGCGTCTGGATGCATCGCGATTGGCCCCTGGGCGAAACGGATTCGTGGATCCGCGATCCGGCCTCGTGCTGACGTCGTCGAGTGCGTCGATCGGCGCGTGCGACGAGACGTCGTAGGCGTTCAGCGACTGGTAGCGGGCATGGGCAAAGCGGCCTTTGAACAAGATCCACGAGCCGGGCGGCATCGTGATCTGCGCGCCCCAGTAGACCGCGCCGGTGTCGGGGAACGCGTAATTGGCCCCGATCCCCAGCTTCGAGGATGCCTCTCCGGTCCAGAAGCAGCTCGTCTGCGCGATGCGGCGCTTCACCGCCGCTGCTGTTCCGGATTGAGCCATCCCCGGACCTGCTGTCACCCCGATCAGCGCAATGCCGGCAACTGCCGCCGTCAACATCCGCCGATCCGCTGATCTCATGACGAGGCGGGGCTAACCGGCCGACGCCAGTCGCAAAAGATGCGCGCGCCACGCGCGCTCTGTCTGAGAGAGCGGGCGGCCGCGGAAGGCTGCGGCCAGCGCAGCGCGGTGGCCCCCGGGGTGCAGACGGCAGACGAAGCGGGCGGCCGCCGCCTCACCTTCCTCGCGGGCCAGCAGGTCGATCACCGTGGGACCGAGTAGCGGCGCGTCGCGGGCGCCGGGCGGGAAGTGGGGCGGTCCTCCCTCGCGCAGGCGACGGGCGATCGCCGGGCGGGCGTGGTCGGTCTGTCCGGCGAACCAGCGTGCGCCTCCCTCCAGCAGCCATGCCCAGCGGAGCTCGCGCAGCATGCGGGGAAGCGCCTTTGCCGAGCGCAAGCCGTCGTTGTTCTCGGCGATCAGGCGCCGGGCGTAGAGCGCCATTGGCGTGAGCGCCAGCATCTGGCGCGAGCCCGCAACATTCGAAGCCCGGGCCTGGAGCTGGGCCGGCGCAAGCATATGAATCTCCCGCGTCCCGGCCCAGCCGGCGACATAGCGCCGCGCCGCCGGCGCGGTGGCCAGCCATGCCAGCGGCAGCAGCGGATTGGTGAGCGAGAGCCCGATGAAGCCCCGGTGCAGGACGAGTGTCAGCTCTTCGGGGGCACGCGGGAACAGGCGCTGGAGGCGCTCACGAGCGCGCTCCAGCGCATACAGAACCCGGTCGGCGTCGTCCCCGTCGGCCGACTCGTGCCGGGCACGGAACGACGGCGAGACCGACTCGACCCAGCTCAGACCAGTACCGGCTGGCGATCGGAAGCGATCGCCGCGATCTCCTCTGAGGCCCGCTCGAACTCGTCATCAGACAAGACGGGCGTGCCCTCGAAGGGCAGCTCACGCGTCAGTTCGAGCCACGAGCGGCAGCCGCCGTACTCGTCGCGCACCTTGACGGTCACCGGCCGCGGGATGCGGTAGGTCCGCAGCATGATCACGTGCAGCGGATGCCGGCGCTTCCAGGCGAGCCGCTTCTCGGCGTAGTCCGTCGTCCAGACGTAGAACGGCGACAGCGCGTCGACCGTACGGCGGTCGGTGACCGTGAAATGCGCGGCCACCTCGGCCCAGGCGCGGATCCGCACACGGTCTGGAGGGGTGATCGGAAGATCGCGCCGCAGCGCGTGAGGGGGCGGCTCGCCGTCGCTCCAGACGCCCTCCTCGAGCGCCCGGGCCAGCTCGGGCTGATGAGACTCTCGCACCAGATCGGCGCACTGGTGATCGAACGTGGGATACAGGAAGAAGCGCTCGTGGTCGAGCTGAAAGTGCTTCTCGGGTTCGCGGATGCCGCCCTTGCGCAGGGTTAAAAGCTGCTCGCCTTCCGCGAGAGCCCGCACAGTGACGGCCCATTCTTTAAAAGCAATCGGCATGTATTCAAAACGGGGGAGAAGGGTTTACAAGCCCCGCGCGCGCAAATCTGCAACGACCGCTACGGGGAGCGCGGATTGTACGCGAGTGTTACGAAAATGCAAAATGTCCCTGGAAATTCACGCTTTTTGCGAGGAAACATAATTTGGGCCGCCCGCATCACGCGGGCCGCAGGACCACGCGGGGGCGGGCGCTCGCGCATCACGCGGGCCGCAGGACCACGCGTGGGCAGGCGCTCCCGCATCACGCGGGCCGCAGGACCGCGCGCTGGGCGGGCGCGCGTTACAAGGGCATGCCTGCCCGGGTGGTCGGACCTTCAAACCCGATGCCCAGGCATTCGACCGCTCGCGCCCTACAGCCTCGTGCCCGCCGCTCCCTCCAGCACCTCGATCAGCGCCGCGAAGTCGTCGTCGCCGTGGCCCATGCCCGCGCCGGCGCTCAGGATCTCCCGCGTGAGCGCGGCGAAGGGGAACGGCGCCCCCACCGCCTGACCTTCCTCTAGGCACAGCCGCACGTCCTTGAGCATGTGATCCAGCTTGAACAGCGCGCGGAAATCGTGCTCGCGCATCGGCTGGGCCTTTATGTCGAGCATCGCCGATCCCCCGGAGCCGGCGCCCATGACCTCGATCAGCGCGTCGAGGTCCAGGCCGGCCCGGGCGCCCACCAGCAGGGCCTGACCGAGCGTCGCCGCGTTCGTGGCGGCGACGGCGTTGTTGATCAGCTTGGCCATCTGGCCCTGACCGGTTGGGCCGCAGTGGACTGTTCGCGAGCCCATGGCATCGAGCAGCGGCCGCGCCCGCTCGAAGTCCGCCTCCGACCCGCCGGCCATGATCGTCAGCGTCCCGTCCTCCGCTCGCGGGGCGGACCCCGTCACCGGGGCATCGACGAGCGATGCCCCGTGCGGCTCGAGCGCACCGGCGATCGAGCGCGTCCACCCGCGCCCGATCGTGGAGCAGTCAATGCACAGGAGACCGTCGCTGGCGCCGTGCACGACGCCGTCCTCGCCCAGCAGAACCCGCTCCACCTGCGGGCCGTCAACCACCATCGTCACCGTGACCTCCGCGCCCTCGGCCGCGGCGGCTGGAGTGTCGGCCAGCTCCGCCCGGTGCTGGGCGCAGAACTCCTCGGCTCGAGCGCGCGTCCGGTTCCAGACGCTGAGCTCGAAGCCCGCGCGGCTCAGATTGGCCGCCATGCGCGAGCCCATGATCCCCAGACCAAGAAACGCCACGCGCATCGGCGGCACCCTAGCGCTCTGAGTCTGGCCTCCCGAACCCTCCCCCGCCAGGGGTCTCGATCCGCAGACGCTGACCGGGCTTCAGCATGCCGTTGGCCTTGGGCTCGAGCTCCGTTCCGTCGAGCAGGTTGCGCCCGCAGGCGCCGTCGGAGCCGCCGTCCGCGCCGGGGGGAGGATGGCGCCGGCGTTCCGTCAGCAGCGAGTACTGAAGCTCCGAGGTGGCTTCGAGCTCGCGTACGACGCCGTCGCCACCGTGAAAGCGGCCGTCGCCGCCAGACCCCCGCCTGACCGAGTACTCCGTCATCCGCATCGGGAACTCGAGCTCCAGCGCCTCGACCGGTGTATTGAGCGTGTTGCTCATGGCCACATGCACGCCGCTTGGGCCGGCCGCGTCGCTGCAGGCCCCCTGGCCGCCGCCGATCGTCTCGTAGTAGACGACGTCCTCCGAGCCCAGTACGACGTTGTTCATCGTGCCCTGCCCCAGCGCCCGCCCGAACGCATGCAGGATGACGTCGGCCACCCGCGACGAGGTCTCGACATTTCCCCCCACCACGGCCGCGGGCGCCCGGGCGTTCAGCAGCGACCCCTGGGGGGCTCTGACCTCAACCGGCCGATAGGCGCCCGCGCTCGGTGGGATGTCGGGGTCGGTCAGGACGCGGATCGCGAAGTAGCACGCCGAGCGGGTGACCGCCTCCGGGCAGTTGAGGTTGCCCTCATGCTGCGCGGCGGTGCCCTCGAAGTCGAGCGTCAGCGTGTCGCCCTCCACCGTGGCGCGAAGCACGATCTCCAGATCTCCCTCGCGCGCCTCCAAGACGTCGCGCGCCTCAAGTGTGCCGTCATTTAGCTCGCGGATGCAGGCCCGTGTGCGCCGCTCGGCGTAATCGAGAACCTCGGCGAAGGCGCTCTGCACCTTCTCGGCTCCGAAGCGCCCCCAGAGCTCCGACAGTCTGTGGGCGCCAACGCGGTTGGCCGCCAGCTGCGCCCGCAGGTCCGCGCGGCGCTGCTCGGGCTGTCGCATCTGGCTTGAGAGCTCGGCGATCGCCTCGTCGTCGAGCACCCGGGGCGCGATCACTACTCCTTCGTCCGAGAGCTCCCGGCTATCGGCAGGCATCGACCCCGGCGTCGGGCCGCCCACGTCTGCGTGGTGCGCTCGGTTGGCGGCGAAGGCGATCAGCCGCTGATCGGCGAACACGGGCGTGATCACCGTGATGTCTGGGAGGTGGGTTCCGCCCCGGTAGGGATCGTTGAGGATCCAGGACCGTCCCGGCTCGTGCTCCTCCTCGAGCACCGCGGCCACTGCCGCGGGCATGGCACCCAGGTGGACGGGAATATGCTCGGCCTGCATCACCATCTCCCCCTGGGGGTCAAACAGCGCCGTCGAGGCGTCCCGGCGCTCCTTGATGTTGGCCGAGTGCGAGGACTGGATGAGGACCGCGCCCATCTCCTCGCAGATGGCGCGGAGCGCGCCGGTCAGAACCTGCAGCTCGACGGGATCTATCCGGCTCACGGTCGCCTCAGCTGGATCGTGCCCGTCTGATCCACCTCGCCCGCCCAGCCCGGCGGCACGAGGAGCGTCGACTCGGCCAGCTCCACGATCGCCGGCGCTGCGATCTCGGTTCCGGAAGGCGGCGGACCGCCGAACACGCGCATCTCGAGCTCCTCGCCGCCCACGGTTGCCGTCCGCCGGGAGGTGTCCTCAGGCTCTTCCCCCGCGGCGTCAGCGAGCTCCACCTCGGCGCCCGGCACGGTGGCGCTGACCCTGATCGTCACCAGCTCGAGCTCCTGCTCGGGGTCGTGATAGCCGTAGCGCTCCTCGTGCTGGCGCTCGAAGCTCTGGCGCAGCTCGTCAGGCGTGGCCTCCGGCCCGCCTGAGATTGCCAGCTCGAACGCCTGGCCCCGGTAGCGGAGCTCGTAGACCGCGCTGATCTCGGTCTCCGAGGTGCCGAGCGCCTTGCGCGCTCGCTCCCCGAGCTCCTTGACGGCCTCGGCGATCGCCTCGCGCTCCAGCGCGTCCCCGCTCCACAGCACGCTGCGCTGGACGTCGCGGCGGCGGGGGGAGACCACCAGTCCGAGCGCGGCGAGGACACCCGAGGCGCGGGGGCAGACGATCCGGTCGATCCCCAGCTCGGAGGCGATCGCCGCCGCGTGCAGCGGCCCGGCGCCGCCGAACGCCAGCAGCGCGTAGCCGCGGGGGTCGATCCCGCGCTGCACGGTCACGACCCTCAACGCCCTGACCATCTCGGCGTTGGCCACGCGGATGATGCCCTCGGCGCAGTCGAGCGGCTCCAGCTCCAGCTGGCCGGCGAGGCCGGTGATCGCCTCGCGCGCCGCGTCAGCGTCGAGCTCCACCCCGCCAGCCAGCGGGCTGTCTGGGGCCAGGTAGCCGAGGACGAGGTTGGCGTCGGTGACCGTCGGCTCGGTGCCCCCCCGTCCGTAGCACGCCGGGCCGGGGTCGGCGCCGGCCGAGCGCGGTCCCACGCGCAGCGCGCCGCCCGGGTCGCGCCAGGCGATCGATCCCCCGCCGGCCCCGACGGTATGCACGGCCAGCATCGGCAGCGCCAGCGGGCGGTCGACGATCTCCCCCGAGCTGCGCTCCTGCACTGCGCCGTCGTCGACCACGCACACGTCGCACGACGTCCCACCCATGTCGAAGCACAGCGCGTCAGGCGCATCTGTCTGGCGAGCGACGAACGCTGCGCCCGCGGCGCCACCCGCCGGTCCCGACAGCACGGTCCACGAGGCGTGGGAGGCGGCGGCCGAGACGTCGATCAACCCACCGTTCGATTGCATGATCGCCGGCTCCGGCAGCTCCGAGCTCTTCGCACGTTCGACGAGCCGCTGCAGGTAGCGGCGCAACAGCGGCGAGAGCCCGGCGTCGATCTCGGTCGTGGCGGCACGCTCAAATTCCCTAAAGGTCCCCACGACCTCGTGCGAGAGCGAGATGTGCACGTCGCTCATCAGCTCGCGCAGAGCATCGGCCACGGCCAGCTCGTGCTGGGGGTGGCGGTAGGCATGAAGCAGCACCACGGCCACGGCCTCCGGATCCGCGGCGGCCACCCGCTCGGCCAGCCTGGACGCCTCCTGCTCGTCCAGCTCCTTGAGCGGACCGTCCGGCGTCATCCTCTCCGGCGCCCCGAAACGGAGCTCGGGGCCGACGAGCGGCGCCGGCCGGTCGGCGCACAGGCGGTAGAGGTGGGCGCGGTTCTGGCGGCCGAGCGCGACCAGGTCGGTGAAGCCCTCCGTGGCGATCAGCGCCGTGCGGGCGGTGTTGCCCTCGAGCAGCGCGTTGGTGGCCACGGTCATGCCGTGGGCGAAGGCCTCTACCTCGCGGGGCTCGCGCCCGGCCCGCTCGAGCACCGCCTCGACGGCGGCCATGACCCCCTCGGACTGGTCCTTGGGCGTGCTGGGCGCCTTGGCCGTCACGATGCGCCCATCGAACGTCAGCACGGCGTCGGTGAACGTGCCGCCAACGTCGACGCCCAAAAGCATTGGGGGAAGTTAGTAAATAAAGGGCCCGCGTAAAGCGGGCCCTATTTTTTATTTCTACGACCCTAGGCCGCCAGCGCCGTCTCGAGCTCCTCCGTCTCGGCCAGGTGCTGATGCGAGGGGCAGTAGCCGTTGTGAGGCAGCGGCATCCGCTGACACGGAGTCCCCTTGCGCGTGCTCGCACGGCACCGCAGCGGGTTTCCGTAGATGTCGAAGCCGTTGTTCGGCTGGTTGCGCAGAAACTCGTCCGCGAACTGCAGGTAGCGGGAGACCACATGCAGCACCCGGGCCTGGGCGTTCAGCGGAAAGTAGGCGCGAACGTTCTGAAACAGCGTGCGCGCCGGGTGGGCGAAGTAATGGCGGTCGGTCGCCAGGCGCTCGACTGCCTCCTCGCAAGCACGCAGCACGCGTTCGTGGTTGGTGAAGCGACAAGGAGCGTGCGGATCCTCAATGATCTCGCTGGCCAGCTCCTTATAGATGGCTCGGCTGAACCGGTACATGCAGACAAATACTCCTTTCGGTCCTCCCGGCCTAACCCTGCTGGAGTCCGCGAGTATCCCTCGGCCGTGTGAAGCAAAGGGCGCAAAATGTATTAATCCCGCGTTAAGCAGGTTTTCGGAGTGGACGCTGGACGCCGCGACTTCTGGGCGTCCAGCGTTGAGGGCCGATCAGATCCAGGCTTCGAAGCGCGGCGCCCGTGAGGCGGCCACCGTCACATGCCGGCCATCGAACTTGGGGTCCGTGGAGGGGTGATCCAAGCGGCGGTGCGCGCCGCGGCTCTCCGCGCGCAGCAGCGCGCCGGCACCGATCAGCCGGACGAGTGGATGGGGGTCTTCGGCCAGCGCACGCAACCCGTCGGCGTCGCGCTCCAGGCCGGCGTGGCGCCAAAGCGCGGCACGGCTGGTGGCGCTCGGGTCGGCCAGCGGTTCCCGCTCGGGAGCAAATTCGAGCCGGACGTCCGGGCTGGGCAGCGGCTCGGTGATCGCCGCGTGTGCTGCGCGCGCCCCGAACACGAAGCACTCGGTTAGGGAATTGGAGGCCAGCCTGTTGGCGCCGTGCAGGCCGGTGCACGAGCACTCGCCGACGGCGTACAGGCCGGGCACCGTCGAGCGCCCGTCATGATCTGTGGCGATCCCGCCCATCATGTAATGCGCCGCCGGAGCCACGGGCACGAGCTCGCGCTCGGGATCGATGCCAGCCCCCTGTAGCGCGGTGACGACGTTCGGAAACAGCGCCGGGTCCACGCGCCGCATGTCGAGCCAGATGGACTGCGCGCCAGTCTCGAGCATTCGCCGTTGGACGGCGCACGCCACTTCGTCTCGCGGGGCCAGCTCGTCGACGAACCGAGCTCCGCCGGCGTCGAGCAGCTGGGCCCCCTCGCCGCGGACGGCCTCCGTCACCAGAAACCCGTCGGCGCCATTGGGTGCCACGACCGCCGTGGGGTGGAACTGCAGCATCTCAAGGTCGGCGAGCGCCGCGCCTGCTGCGTATGCCAGCAGCAGACCACCGCCGGTGGCGCCCCTGGGATTGGTGGTCCGGGACCACAGCGCGGCCGCACCGCCGGTTGCCAGGATCACCGCGGCGCTGATGATCGGCGCTTCCTCGTCGGCGAGCTGGATGCCAACCGCCCGGCCCTCGACGGTCAGGATCGCTGTCGCCCGCCGCCCCTCGAGCACCTCGATCCGCTCGTGCTGGGCGACCAGCGCGGACAGCTGGCGGATTAGCCGCCGCCCCGTCGCCGCGCCGCCGGCGTGCACGATCCGCCGGGCGGAGTGGCCGCCCTCCAGCCCCAAGGCGTAACGACCGCGCCAGTCGGCGTCGAAGCGCACGCCGCGCGAAGCCAAGTCCTCCACCGCGGCGGGGGCTTCGTCGCACAGGATTGTGGCCGCCGAGAGCCGGACCATGCCGCGGCCGGCCGCGACAGTGTCGGCCAGGTGGCGCTCGCGGCTGTCACCGGCCCCGATAGCCGCCGCCAAGCCGCCCTGCGCCCAGTAGCTGGAGGAGCCGGCGAGCGGTGTGGCCGACACGAGCTTCACGTCCGCGCCGCCCCTGACGGCGCATAGCGCCGCGTAGAGCCCCGCGGCACCGGCGCCGACGACGCACACCTGGGTCGGGATCTGCGGACTCAACTCTCCGGCGGGTACGGTACTCGGCGATGCCCGGGACGCCCGTGCTCTTATCGCACCCGTCGTCGCTTCAACACGACACCGGCTATCACCCCGAGCAGCCGGCGCGCATCGTAGCCATCGAGCGGGAGCTCGCAGGCCGTGACTGGCTGGGCTTCGAGCGCGTCGAGTCCAGGCCGGTGGAGGGCGCCGCGCTGGAGCGCGTCCACGCCGAGCGCTACATCGAGGCGATCGAATCGGCGGCCCTGTCCGGCGGTGCCCAGCTCGATGCCGATACAACGGTGAGCGAGGGTTCATTTGTGGCCGCCATGCACGGCGCGGGCGGCGCCGTGCAGCTGGTGGAGCTGCTGCTCTCGGGCGATGTCCCCACCGGATTCAGTTGCCACCGCCCTCCCGGGCATCACGCGCTGCGGGGGCGGGCGATGGGCTTCTGCCTGTTCAACAACGTAGCGGTGGCGGCACAGGCGGCGATCTCGGACGGTGGGCTGGAGCGCGTCCTGGTGCTCGATTGGGACGTGCACCACGGCAACGGCATCAACGACATCTTCCATTCGAGCAGGCAGGTGCTGTACGTCTCCATTCACCAATCGCCGCTATATCCCGGCACCGGCCCGACGCGCGACGTCGGCTCGGGCGACGGGCGCGGCTACACCGTCAACCTGCCGGTCCCGCCTGGCGCGGGCGATGAGCTCTTCCGCTCGCTCGTCGACCACGTCACGGTGCCGCTGGCGCGCGCGTACGAGCCACAGCTCGTGCTGATCTCGGCGGGGTTCGACGCCCACCGTGATGATCCACTGGCGGACTGCGCTGTTACCGAGGAAGGGTTCGCGGCGATGACGGCGTCGATGTGCCGGCTGGCCGCGGAGCTCGATGTGCCGCTGGGCACGGTGCTCGAGGGCGGCTACGCACTGGGTCCGCTATCCCAGTCGGTGGCCGCCATGCTCGAGGCGCTCGCCTCCTGGGACGGCGGCAGGTCCGCCCATCCGCGGGGCGTTCCGGCCGCGCCGCTGGCACGCGAGGCGGTGGAGCGGTTGGGGCAGTGGTGGCCGGGGCTGAGCGGCCCCGACTAGCGTTGGGAGTCTGCTCGGGGCACTAGCTCGAGCGCTCCACCAGCTCGGGACGGGCACCACGCTGGCCCGCGGCCTCGAGTCTCTGCGCCGCGGCCTTAGCCGCCTGCCGGCTCAGGTAGTGCCCTGAGAACACGACCCAGTAGCCAGGGGCCCATCCGGGATGCTGGCTCGAGTCGATAACGCCCGCTGCAAGGCCGCCGTCCTCCAGCTTCGTTGCGCCCGCGTACGCGGCAGCCTCGCGACGCGTGCGCGACAACACGACCGTCCAGCCTTGGAGCCCGGCCGGCCACGCGGAGATCTTCACCGGGCCGCCGCCGCCGGCCACCGGCGTGGCGGGCGGGATTGTCTGGTTCGGAGAGATGCTGCCGACCGCGATGAAATAGCCGGCCAGGGCCAGCCCCACCACGAGCGCGACGATCACGACCGGCACACGCCAGTCGGGGGGCTTTTGAGCGGGCGGCGAGGAGAGCGCCGCGGGCGAGGAGAGCGCCGCGGGCGAGGAGGGCGCCGCGGGCGAGGCTTGTGATGAGGGCGCTGCGCGACCGCGGGCGGTACTTTCAATAGAGCCGCTCATTGCTCGAAGCGGTGCCGAGTATAAGAGCCGGTCTGAGCTCACCGGCCTCAACGCGCATAGGTTCACTCAGCAAGCTGAGGGTTGGATGTTTGTCGCGCATAGCGCGACAAACATCCCATCGTCAGTAAAACGGGGCGTGTTCAACCCCCGACCAGCCCCCGCCATGCCTCGAGCACGCGGTCGGCCATGCGCTCGGTGGAGAACCGCTCGGCTCGCAGCCGCCCCTCTACCCGCGGGTCGGCCGCGGCCAGATGCCCAGCGAGCGCGTCCCTCCAGCTCTCGAGCTCAAACGGCCCGCACCAGCAGCCTTCCACCCCCCCGAGCGCCTCGGGGGCGATCCCCACGGGCGTGGCCAGTACGGGCACGTCGCACGCGAGCGCCTCAAGCGCCGCCAGGCCGAAACCCTCGCGCTCCGACGGGACGAGCACCGCATTGGCGGCATTGATCCACAGCCGCACATCGCCCGGATCGATGTCTCGCAGCGTCAGCAAGGGAGTCTCACCCGCCACCTGAAGCGCGCGGTCATAACGCTTCTCCGGGCGGGCGGGATCGGCCGGGAACAGCAGGTATGGCCCGCGCTGGTCCAGCCCCAGCGCGGCTCGGGCCTCGGCCCGCGGCAGCGCGAAGAAGCGTGTCATCTCGACCCCCATCGGCAGCACCGCCGGTGGCCGTCTGACCGCCAGCCCGGGCACCGTGCTCGCCAGCGAGTCCGAGACCGCCGCCACCAGGTCGTAGCGGCGCAACACGGCGAGCGTGATCGCGCGGGAGCGGGGATGCGCGAGGTCCGTCCCGTGCAGCGTCACCACGCGGCGATCGGCGCGCGCCGCGAGCGCCGGCCAGGCCGTCAGCCCGAAGTGCGCATGGACGATGTCGAAGCGCTCGCGGCCATGGCGCCGGCGGATTGCGGGCGCGGCCCGCACGTAGGCGGCCGGGCCTCCGCCCGCGAACGCGAACAGCTCCACGTCCACCTCGCCGGTGCGTCTCAGCGCTTCGACCTGGTCACGGACAAAGCTGCCGCGCGCGGGATGTCGCGCGGTGGGGTACATGTTGGTGACTACCAGGGCCCGCATGGGCGAGCCGAGCGTATCCGGGGCCCGCCGGTGCCGCGCCCGGCCGCTCTGTCACCATGCGGCGCATGACCGCGCTCGCCCAGCAACCGGTGGCCGTGTTCGACTCCGGCGTGGGAGGTCTGACGGTGCTGCACGAGTTGCTCGTGTCGCTGCCCTCCGAGGACTATCTGTACCTCGGTGACACGGCGCGCTTCCCGTACGGCGAGCGCAGCGAGGCGGAGCTGCAGTCATTCGCCATCGAGATCGCCGAGCATTTGCTGAGCGAGGGGGCCAAGCTGCTCGTCGTGGCGTGCAACTCCGCCAGCGCCGCGGCGCTCGACACGCTCGAGGCCCATTTCCAGTCCAGCAAACGCGACGTCGATGTGATCGGCGTCCTGAAGCCCGCGGCGCAGCTCGCGGTGGTCGCCAGCCACAGCGGACGCATCGGCCTTCTGGCCACGCCGGCGACGGTGGCCAGCGGCGCCTATGAACGCGCGATCAGGGCCGCCGACCCGCATGTGCACCTCGAGCGCGTGGCGTGTCCCGATCTGGCGCCGATCATCCAGGGCGGCTTCCCGTTTGATGAGAGCGTGGTGGAGATCGTTCGCGGCTATTGCCAGCCGTTGAAAGCAGCGGGCGTCGACACGGTGATTCTCGGCTCCACGCACTACCCGCTTTGCGCCCCGATCCTCCAGCGAATGCTCGGCCCAGGCGTGGCGCTGGTTTCCGCCGGTGCCGGCGTGGCCCGGAGCGTCGAGCGGGCACTGGCCGCCCGCGGTCTGCTGAACGAGCGTGGCCAGGAGGGCCAGTACCGGTTCGAGTGCACGGCGGACGTCCAGACGTTCAAGGCGCTGGGAACGCGCTTCTTGCAGATGCCCCTGGGAGATGTGGTCCACGTGGAGGTTGCGCCGGCCCTGGCCGCCTGAGACCGATGGACGAGCCGATCGACTGATGCCCGAGCGAAGCTACAACCGCGCGCCGCACGAGCTCCGGCCGACGACGATCGAGCCAGGGTTCATGCGCACCGCGACCGGCTCGGCGCTGATCTCCATGGGGGAGACCCGAGTCATCTGCACCGCCTCGGCCCAGGAGAGCGTCCCCCGCTGGCTGACCGGATCCGGGCGGGGCTGGGTGACCGCCGAGTACGGCATGCTTCCCGCCTCCACCGGCGAGCGCAAGCAGCGCGACGTCAGCCGGGGGCGGCTCGACGGACGCACGGTTGAGATCCAGCGGCTGATCGGCCGCTCGCTGCGCGGGGTGATCGATTTCGACGCGCTCGGCGAGCGGACCATTTACGTCGACTGCGACGTGCTGCAGGCCGACGGCGGGACGCGCTGCGCTTCGATCACGGGTGGGCTGGTGGCGCTGCGGCTGGCCTGCGAGCGCCTGATCGCCGACGGCCTGCTCGAGCGATCGCCCTTGACCGGCTCGGTGGCCGCCATCTCCTGCGGCGTCGTCGACGGGCACCCGCTGCTCGATCTCGATTACTCCGAGGACTCGACCGCCGAGGTGGACGCGAACGTTGTCATGACCGGCGACGGCGCCCTGGTGGAGGTCCAGGCCACGGCTGAGCGCACGCCGCTCTCCCGCGCGCACCTCGACGAGCTGCTGGCACTGGCGGCGAACGGCATCGAGCTCCTGCGCTCGGTTCAGGATGAGGCGGTGCTGGCGCGCACGGTCTAGCCGATGGCCTCTCACCGCCTGGTGCTCTCCACGCGCAACGCGCACAAGCTCAGGGAATTCAGCCGCCTGCTCGAGCCGGCCAAGGTAAGGATCGAACCGCTCCCGGCGGCCGTCGAGCTGCCGCCCGAGGACGGACTGACCTTCGCGGAGAACGCGCTGCCCAAAGCTCAGATCGCGGCGGCGCACACAGGCCTTGCGGCGATCGGAGACGATTCCGGAATCGAAGCGGAAGCTCTCGGCGGGGCTCCCGGGGTGCGCTCGGCGCGTTACGCCGGTGATCGACCCTCAGATCAGGAAAACCTGGAAAAGCTGATCCGCGAGGCCCCGGCCGGCAGCGGTCTGCGCTACGTATGCGTGCTGGCCTATGTCGATCCCGCGGCCGGCGTGCAGCGTCTGTTCTACGGCGAATGCCGGGGGCGCATGGCGACCGCGCCGAAGGGCTCTGGCGGTTTCGGCTACGACCCCGTGTTCGTCGCCGACGCGACGGGCGACGGGCGGACGATGGCCGAGCTCTCGGACCGTGAGAAAGACGCGATCAGCCACCGGGGGAACGCGGCCCGGGCACTGGCGGCGTGGCTGGGGGAGAGATGAAGTCGCGCACGGCGGCGCTGTCGGTCGTATCGAACTCGAGCCTGATCCTGCTCAAGGTCATCGCGGGCACGATCACGGGCTCCGTTGCCCTCCTGACGGAGGCCGTTCACTCCAGCATCGACCTCGTGGCTTCGGTGGTCGCCTTTCTGTCCGTCCGCAAGGCCGACGAGCCGGCAGACGAGAGCCACCGCTACGGGCACGAGAAGATCGAGAACCTGGCGGCTGCGGTCGAGGGCGTGCTGATCATCGTGGGCTCGGCAGTCATCGCATTCGCGGCCATCCGTCGGCTGGTGAACGGCGGGCACGTGGACTCAATCCCTTTGGGCATCGCGGCCGTTGCGGTGTCGGTGTTGGTGAACGTCGCCGTGTCCACGATCATCGCCCGCGGCGCTCGCGCTACCGACTCGGTGGCCCTGGAGGGAGATGCAGCCCACCTGCGCACCGACGCCCTGACCTCGGGCGGCGTTCTCGTGGGGCTGGCGCTGGTCAAGCTCACGGGGGCGCAGTGGATCGACCCCGCGGTGGCCCTCGCCGTCGCGGCGTCGATCGTGGCCACGGGTGTGCGGCTGCTGAACCGCTCCTCGCGCATCCTCGTTGATGAGGCCCTGCCCGGCGACGAGGTGGAGCAGATTCGCCACGCGATCGAAGCCTTCGCCCCGCGCGGCGTGGTCGGCTACCACGAGCTTCGCACCCGCCGGGCGGGCTCCCGCCGCTACGTCGACTTGCACGTCCAGTTCTCCGCCGGCACCTCGCTCGAGGACGCTCACCGCACGGCCCACGAGCTGCAGGATCTGATCTCCTCCCGGCTATCCCGCACCGATGTGCTGATCCACCTGGAGCCAGCCGATCGGGTGAGACCCGGCGAAGTGCTGCGAAGGCCCTCTAGCGCAGGTTGATCGCCGCCGACAAAGCAACGGCCAGCGTCACACCGGCGTAGCCGTAGTAGCCCTGGATGGCAAGGATCACAACCGCGATCAGGCATGCGATCACGACGACCAGCCAGGCGATGCGAGCTAGGGGCACCCGGCTATTCTCTCGGCGCCGGAGGCGGCGTGCATTCTGGTTCGTCCCGAATTCGTCGGGGGCAAAACCCGCAAATTGCGGCAAAAGGCCCTACAAAGCTAGGGTCAGCCGTCCGCGCCCCGTGTTAGCGTCGGGCATTCCTACCACCTTGAAGGAGGGAGCAAGCAAGTGACCAAGTCAGAGTTCGTCGACCAGGTAGCGGATCGCGCCGGGTTGAGCAAGAAGGACGCCGGCGACGCCGTTGACGCCTTCCTGGAGACCGTCGAGAGCACGCTAAGGCGCGGTAGTGAGGTCAACTTCTCCGGCTTCGGCAAGTTCAGCGTCTCCAGCCGCAGCGCGCGCGAGGGCCGCAACCCGGCGACCGGCGAGCGGATCCACATCGCCGCCTCGCGGGTGCCGAAGTTCACGGCTGGCGCCTCGCTCAAGAAGTCGGTCAAGTAGCTGAAGTCCGCCTCGCCCGCGCGCGCGACGATGACCGAGGGCGCTGCCGTGGCGCCCTTTGGCGATCGGCTCGCGGGCCAGGTCGCGGCGCGACGGTCACAGCTGGTGCTGGGGCTCGATCCGGACCCCGCGCGGCTGTGGCCACGCGCCTATGAGCTGACCGAGCTTCGCGACGCGCCGCCCGCCGCGCGGGCGGCATTCGCGGTCGCCATCCACTGTCGGCTGGTGATCGACGCCGTGGCCGAGCACTGCGTGGCGGTCAAGTTCCAGGTGGCGTGCTTCGAGCGCCTGGGGGCGCCCGGATGGGCGGCGTTGCAGGAGGTGGTCGAGCGGGCACGGGATCGCGAGCTGCTCGTGATCGCCGATGCCAAGCGCGGAGATATCGACGTCACGGCCGCGGCTTACGCCCAGGCCTTCTTCGGCGCCACGCCCACGCCCTACGGTGTGGTGGAGGGACTGTCGGTCGACGCCCTGACCGTCAATCCGCTGCTGGGAGGCGACTCGCTCGCGCCACTGGCGCGGGAGGCCCGCGAGCACGGAGCCGGCCTGTTCGTCCTGGCCCGCACCTCGAACCCCGGCGCCGCAGACGTGCAGGAGCAGGCGCTCAAGGCCGGCGGCACGGTCTCTGAGCGCCTGGCCGAGCTGATCGCCGGTATCGGCGCCGGAGGGGTCGGGGAGTCGGGACTGTCCGACATCGGCGCCGTCGTCGGGGCCACGGCCCCGGAGCGCTTGGAGGCACTGCGGCGGCGAATGCCCGCGGCCGTCTTCCTGCTGCCCGGGATCGGCGCCCAGGGCGGCCGGGTCGAGGACCTGGCCCCCGCCTTCGAGCCTGGCCCCGCGGGCGGCCTTCTCGCCGCCTCGCGGTCGATCGTCAGTTCCCATGAGCGGGGCGGTGGAGAGCCGGCGCGGGCAGCCGGCGAAGAGGCGGCCCGGTTGCGCGGTTTGGCCTGGGAGCTGTCCGCCTGACAAGTATGATCGCCGTGCGATGCTGGGCCGGAACCCCGCGCGTTATCTGGCGCCGATCGTGCTCGCTGCGGCGGCGGTCGGGGCCTATCTGATCGTGACCAACCACGTCAGCGGCGGGTCCGTGACGCGCACCTCGACCCAGTTCAATGGCCCGAGCCACAGTTCGCGAAGAACCAGTGGCGCCACGTTCTACACGGTCAAGGCCGGCGACAACCTGTCCACGATCGCCGCCAGAGCCCGCGTCCCGATCGCCACGTTGGAGCAGCTCAACCCGTCGATCAACCCCGACGCTCTGCAGACCGGGCAGCGGATCAGACTACGGCGGTGAGCCGGGTCAGTCGGCTAACCTGCCGCGCCGCGGTTTCGGGCACGGCGATCTTGACCGCTTGCCTGGCGGCGCTCGCCCTCATGGCTCCGCAGGCGAGCGCAGTGACGGCTGTGCGGACGGGCGCAGCGACCGCGGCGGCCGCAGGGCCGCCGCCACCGAGCCTCAGCGTCCGCGCCGCGACGCTGGTGGCGCAGGACACCGGGCAGCGGCTGTACGGCGTCAACCCCGGGGCGGAGCTGCCGATCGCCTCGGCGACGAAGCTCATGACCGCGCTCGAGACGCTGGAGCACGCCCCGGTGGGCGCCATGTTCACTTATCCCAACTACTCGCTGTCGCCCGGGGACTCGCAGATAGGCCTCGTGCCCGGCGAGCGAATGAGCGTCTACGACCTGATGGTGGCGATGATGCTGCCGAGCGCCGACGACGCCGCCTACGACCTGGCCTACAACATCGGGCACGGGTCGATTCCGCGCTTCATCGCGATGATGAACGCAGACGCCCGGCGCCTGCACCTCACCGAGACTCACTACTCGACCCCGATCGGGTTCGACACCCCCGGCAACTACTCGAGCGCCTCCGACCTCGTGCAGCTGGGCTCCTATCTGCTCGAGCACTACCCGCTGTTCGCGCGCGTGGTGGCCATGCCGAGCGCCGTGTTGCGCACCGGGAGCCATGTCCGCTCCGTCGTCAGCCTGAACGGGCTGGTGGGGCACGTTCCGTGGATCCACGGCATCAAGACCGGTCATACGACGGACGCCGGCTACGTGCTGGTCGCCGTCGGCACGCAGAACGGGATGACACTCCTGAGCGCCGTGCTCGGGACCTCGAGCGAATCGGCCCGTAATCAGAACACGCTCACGCTGCTCGACTGGGGCTTCTCGAACTTCAGGGAGGCCAAGCCCGTCACCGCCGGAGCGCTCCTCGCCCGGCCCACGGTCGCCGATCGACCGGGGGTCCACGCCCAGGTCATCGCCGGGCGGTCATTCACCGAGGTGGTGCGCCGAGGCGTTCAGCTGCACCTGAAACTCCACGTGCCCGGGCAGCTCTCAGGCCCGATGCCCAGGGATCAGGTCGTGGGCCGCGCAACCGTGCTGGCCGACGGCAAGCCGACCGGCTCGGTGCCGCTGTTGCTGGCCCAAGCCCTCCCCGCCGTGAGCCCGTTGACACTCGCCGCACGCTTCGTGACCCGACCGTCTACGCTGGTGGTGCTGCTCGTGCTGCTCGGGGGGGTGGGTACGCTCGTCGTCCGCCGCCGGGGGCAGCGGCGAACGCGTCAGCCGGAGACAGCATGATCATCACCGTCACGCTCAACGCCGCGCTCGACAAGACGCTCGAGGTACCGAGCTTCACGCCCGGCCGACGGCATCGCACCGTGGCCCAGACCACGATGCCCGGCGGCAAGGGGGTCAACGTGGCCCGGGCGATCAAGCGCCTGGGTCAGCCGGTGATCGCCACCGGGCTGGCCGGCGGCTCGACCGGAACCCGAATCATCGACGCCCTGACCGAAGAGTCGATTCTGGCCACTTTCGTCCGGATTCGCGAGGAGTCCCGCACCAACACCGCGGTGCTCGACCCCACAACCGGGATTCACACCGAGGTCAACGAGCGCGGCCCCGAGGTCTCGCCGCAGGAGCTCGACCTGTTCCGCGACAAGCTGCTCTACCTGGCCCAGGGGGCGAGCATCTGCGTGTTCGCCGGCAGCCTGCCCCACGAGGTCGACCCGGGCATCTATGGCGAGCTGATCCGAGAGGTGCACAAGCTGGGCGTGACAACCGTTCTGGACACCGAGGGCGAGCCGCTGCGCCTGGGGGTGCGGGCGGAGCCGGATCTGATCTCTCCAAACGAACTGGAGGCCGAGGAGCTCGTGGGCCACGAGTTCAACGATGACGAGGACCGCGTGGAGGCCGTGGTGGAGATGACGAGGCTCGGGGCGCGGGAGGCAATCATGACCGTCGCCGACGGCTGTTACGCACGCGTGATCGAGGACGGGTCCCCGGCGCTCCTCCGGGTCCGCGTCGCGGAGCAGGAGGCTCGCTCCGCGATCGGCGCCGGCGACGCGTTTCTGGCCGGCTATCTGGCCTGCCGCTACGCGGACCGCCCGCCGGTCGACTCGCTGCGCTTCGCGGTGGCCTGCGGCGCCCAGTCGACCCAGCACTTCGGAGCCGGAGTGCTCGATCCGGGGCGCGTTGAGAAGCTGGTGGGCGAGGTCGAGATCGAGCGCCTGGAGCAGCCGGCGCGGATCGGCTAGCGCCGACCGGCCGGAACGCGGGCGCCGACCGGGATTGTCCGCGCCGTCGGCTACGCTTTCGCAATGGAAGTAGAGATCGGCCGCGGCAAGAAGGCGCGGCGGGCCTACGGGTTCGACGACATCGCGATCGTGCCCTCCCGCCGGACGCGAGATCCAGACGACGTAGATATTTCCTGGACGCTCGGGCCATACCGATTCGAGCTGCCGCTGCTGGCGGCCGCACTGGACGGCGTCGTCTCGCCCGAGACCGCCGGTGAGATCGGCAGGCTCGGCGGTCTGGCGGTCCTCAACCTGGAGGGGATCTTCTGCCGCTACGAGGATGCGGAGGCCGAGCTCGAACGGATCTCGACCTTCTCCCGGGACATCGCCACGCGCGAGATGCAGGACATCTACCGGGAGCCGATCAAGCCCGAGCTGATCGCCCAGCGGATCAAGGAGATCAAGTCCCGAGGGGTAGTCGCGGCGGCCTCGCTGACGCCGCAGAAGGTCCGCAAGCACTACGAGGTGGCGCTCGAGGCCGGGCTGGACATCCTCGTGATTCAGGGAACCGTCGTCTCGGCCGAGCACGTCTCGCGCGACGAGACGCGCCCGCCGCTGAACCTCAAGGAGTTCATCCGCGAGCTTTCGCCCACGCCGGTGGTCGTCGGCGGCTGCGCCTCCTATCACACGGGCCTTCACCTGATGCGCACGGGAGCGGCCGGCGTGCTGGTGGGGGTCGGCCCGGGTGCCATCTGCACCACGCGCGGCGTGCTGGGGATCGGGGTGCCGCAGGCCACCGCGATCGCCGATGTGGCCGCGGCGCGCTCACAGCACATGCTCGAGACCGGCGAATACGTCAAGGTGATCGCCGATGGCGGCATGCGCAACGGCGGCGACGTGGCCAAGGCGATCGCCTGCGGCGCCGACGCGGTGATGCTGGGCTCGGCCCTGGCGCGCGCCTACGAGTCGCCGGGGCGGGGCTACAACTGGGGCATGGCCACCTTTCACCCGACGCTGCCGCGCGGCGCGCGGGTCGCCACCACGCAGAACGGCACGCTGGAGGAGATCATCAAGGGCCCCGCGCGCGAGAACGACGGCACCTTCAACCTGATGGGGGGCCTGAGGACCTCGATGGCCACCTGCGGCTATCGCGATATCGCCGAGTTCAACCGGGCTGAGCTGATGGTCGCCCCGGCGCTGCAGACCGAGGGCAAGCACCTCCAGCGCCAACAGGGCGTCGGCATGGGCGCCGGCAGCCGCGCCGAGACCGTCGGTGTCAGCGACTGAGGCTGTCATTCAGGACGGCCGGCGAACATGTTCGCCGGCCCCCGCCGCGCATGCGCGGCGGGCGGGGGCGCGCATGCGCGCCCCCGAACAGCAAGAAGAAGTCTTGGTGCTCGACTATGGCGGTCAGTACTCCCAGCTGATCGCCCGCCGGGTGCGCGAGTGCGGCGTGTTCTCCGAGCTCCTTCCCCATCACGCCGGAGCCGCCGAGGTGGCTAGACGCAGGCCGAAGGGCCTGATCCTGTCCGGCGGTCCAGCGTCGGTGTACGCCGACGGGGCGCCGCCGCTCGAGCCCGAGCTGCTGGAGCTCGGCGTGCCGGTGCTGGGCATCTGCTACGGCATGCAGCTGCTGGCGCGGGAGCTCGGCGGCCGGGTGGAGGGAGCCGAGGTGGGCGAGTTCGGCCGCTCCGAGCTCCGCGTGACTCAGACAGGGCGGCTGCTGGCGGGCACGCCTCCCGAGCAGTCATGCTGGATGTCGCATCGCGACACCGTGTTCTCGCCGCCGCCAGGATTCGCGGGGCTTGCTTCCTCCAGCGTCTCGCCGGTGGCGGCGTTCGAATCGACGGAGCGGGCGGTGTACGGGATCCAATTCCATCCCGAGGTCGTCCACACGCCCTATGGCCAGCAGGTGCTCGAGAACTTCCTCCAGGACATCTGCGGCTGCGAGCGCACGTGGAGCGCCCGCTCGGTGATCGACGAGCAGATCGACCGCATCCGTCGGCAGGTCGGGGACGGGCGCGCGATCTGCGGGCTCTCGGGCGGTGTCGACTCGAGCGTCGCGGCGCTGCTCGTGCATCGGGCGATCGGCGACAGATTGACCTGCGTGTTCGTAGACCATGGGCTGATGCGCAAGAACGAGGGCGAGCAGGTGATTGCCGCCTTCCGCGACCACTTCAAGGTCCCGCTGGTGGCGGTCGACGCCTCGGAGCGGTTTCTGGCCCGCCTGCACGGGGTGACCGATCCCGAGGAGAAGCGCAAGCGCATCGGCAGCGAGTTCATCCGCGTATTCGAGGAGCAAGCGGCCAGGCTGGAGGATGTGCAGTTTTTGGTTCAGGGCACGCTGTACTCGGACGTGATCGAGTCGGGTGGCGGCACCGGCGCCGCGACGATCAAGTCCCACCACAACGTGGGCGGCCTGCCCGAGGACCTGGGGCTGGAGCTGGTCGAGCCCCTGCGTGCGCTCTTCAAGGACGAGGTCAGGGCCGTCGGTGCCGGGCTCGGACTGCCCGAGCGGCTCGTCTGGCGCCAGCCCTTCCCGGGCCCTGGCCTGGCCATCCGCATCGTGGGCGGCGAGGCCACGCGCGAGCGGCTCGAGGTCCTGCGCGAGGCGGACGCCATCCTCCAGGACGAGATCCGCAAGGCCGGTCTCTACCGCGAGCTGTGGCAGTCGTTCTGCGTACTGCCCGATATCCGCACCGTTGGCGTCCAGGGCGACGTCCGCACGTACGGCAACGTGATCGTGATCCGCGCGGTCACCTCGGACGACGCGATGACCGCTGACTGGGCTCGGCTGCCGTACGACCTGCTCGAGCGGATCGCCTCCCGCATGATCTCCGAGATCCGTCCGGTGGGCCGCGTGGTGCTCGACATCACGAGCAAGCCTCCCGGAACGATCGAGTGGGAATAGCGCACTTCGACGAGGCTCGCTCGATCGAGTACAAGCTGGGCCACCTGCGCGGCCGCTGGACGCTGCTGGGCGACGCGGCCGGCAGCGTGGGCATCGGTGTGCGGCGAATCGAGCTGCCCGCCGGCGGCTGGTCGACTCCGGCTCACGAACACGGGTCGGGCGAGGAGATCTTCTACGTGCTCGGCGGTCGGGGCCTGTCATGGCAGGGCGGCCGGACCGCCGAGATAGCCGCCGGCGACTGCATCCTGTATGCGCCCAACCGCGGCGCGCACTCGCTGCACGCCATCGAGCCGCTCGACGTCCTGGCGTTCGGGCCGCGCGAGTACGACGAAGCGCTCGGGTTCCCGAGGCTGGGGATGTCGCTGGTCGGCCGCCGCGCCGTCGTCTCCGAGCCCGGCGTGATCGAGGGAAAGCCGTTCCAGTTTGTGCGCGAGGCCGAGCTCGGACCGCCCGAGCTGCCCGACCCGCCGGGGGAACGGCCGGGGACAATCGTCAACGCGGCGTCGCTCGAGGAGACGTCCTTCGGCCGCGGCACGGTGGAGGCGCTTCGTCGCGACCTGGGGAGGGCCGTCGGCTCGCGGCACACGGGCCTGAAGCAGATCACGGTGGCGGCCGGCAAGCACGCAGCGCCGCCTCATTGCCACTCGCTCGAGGAGGAGCTGTTCATCGTGCTGGACGGCGCGGGCACGCTGATCCTGGCAAACGACGAGCTCCCGGTCCGACCGGGGCACGTGGTCGCCCGCCCTCCCGGCACCGGCGTGGCGCACGCTTTCCGCGCCGGCGACGGCGGCCTGCGGTTGCTGGCCTACGGCACCCGTCTGCCCGGCGACATGTGCTACTACCCGCGCTCCGACAAGGTCGCGTTCCGCGGCCTGGGGGTGATCGCCCGGCTCGCGCGGGTCGACTACTGGGACGGCGAGGAGTAGGGCCTGGCGTCCTCGCTGGCGCAGATCGTGAGGAAGGCGCTCACGCCGGCGTCGGCCTGAGCTTCCAGCTCGGCGTCAGAGAACGGCTGCTGGGGCCAGAACAGGCTCTTGTCGAGCGCGCGGCCCAGCACCAGGAACGCGAACTGTGAGGCGGCCAGCATGGGATCGCCGATCTGCAGGAGACCCCGCGTGGCGAGCTGGTCAAAGACTTCGGCCAGCGCGTTGAGCGTCTTTTCCTGGGCTCGCTCGTAGTAGTCGTGCGCCAGCTCGGGCAGCTGGTGAGAGGCGCCGATGACGAGCCGCCGCAGGGCCAGGCCCCCAGGCTGGGTCACGACGGTGATGTAGTCGCGCGCCAGCCGCCGTAAATCTGGCCCGAGGTCATCCGACCGGGCGAGCGCCGCCAGCTGGGCACGGAAGGGGTCACCCCGCTGGTCGAGTGTCCCGAGCACGATCTCCGTCAGCAGGTGCTCTTTGTCGGAGAAGAACCTGTAGACGGTCGGCTTCGATACCTCCGCCAGCGCGGCGATCTGGTCGATGCTCGTTCCGAGGTATCCATGCTGGAGAAACAGCGTCGTCGCCGCCTCCAGGACGGCGCGGCGCTTGCGGGCGGAGCGGCCTTCGACGAGCCCGCGCCCACCGGACGCCGCGAGTTGACCTGTCACGGCGCGGGCGGGGGGTGTGTCGCTCATGATCAGAAGGTTACTGTACGGTGTAGTACGATTCTACTAAACCGTGTAGTAGTGCCGAAAGGAGCACTAGATGAATTTCCGCGCCACCGTCCAGCTCGCCCGCAAGTCCGCGACCGGCATCACCGTGCCCGAGGAGATCGTCGACGCTCTCGGCGGGGGTAAGCATCCGCCCGTGCGCGTCACGCTCGCTGGTCACAGCTATCAGACCACCGTCGCGCGAATGGGCGGGGAATTCAAGTTCCCGCTCAGCGCCGCGGTGCGCGAGCAGACCGGCCTCGCCGCCGGCGACGAAGTAGAGGTCGAGATCGAGCTCGACACCGAGCCGCGTGAGGTCACCGTACCCGGCGAGCTGGCGCGGGCCCTCGATCAAGACCCGGACGCTAAACGGGCATTCGAAACGCTCTCTTACAGCAACCGCAAACGGCACGCGCTCGCGGTCGAAGGCGCCAAGACGCCCGAGACTCGGCAGCGACGGATCGCCAAGGCGCTCGACGAGCTGCGCGGGCGGCCCTAGGCGCGCTTCACGGCCAGCCACACGGCCACAGCCAGCGCCAGCCCGGACATCATCGCCATGGCCAGCGTGAGTCCGTGACCCGCGCCGCCCGTGTCGGCGGCGGCCGTGTAGACGGCGCCGGCCACAGCCACGCCGAGTGCCGTGCCGGTGCCCCTGGTCATGTTCAAGATCCCGCCTACCAGGCCCGTTTGCCCGCCGGGAGCGGCGGCCATGATCGAGGAGTTGTTGGGCGGCGTGAATGCCCCGAGGCCGACCCCCGCCAGCGCCAGGCCACCGAGCAGCCCCGGGGTGGCATGCTCGAAGGCCACCAGCGCCAGACCGCAGGCGACGATGGCCATCCCACCCGCTGTCAGCGTTCGCGCGCCTAGCCGGCCTGTGAGGCGACCCGCGATCGGCGCGACGACCCCGAGCGCCACCGGCAGCGCCGCCAGCTCGAGTCCAGCCAGAGCGGAGCTCACATGGCGGCCGTCGAGGAAGTAGGGGATCACGAACAGCGACCCGAACAGCACCAGATAGGAGACCAGCCCGCAGGTCAGACCGATCGACAGCGCCGGCCGCCGGAGCGTCGAGAGCTGAATCAGCGGCGCGGGCGAGCGGCGCTCGTGCCACACGAACGCGCACGCCGCGGCCACGCCGACGGCCAGTACGCCGAGCAGCGGGCCGCTCCCATACCCCGCTCGGTTCGCCAGCGACAGGTAGGCCAGCGGCCCGCCGGTTCCGAGCGCCAGCAGCAGAGCCCCGACCGGGTCACCCTGTCCGATCTCCCGCTTGACGCGGCTGCGGGGCAGCAACAGCCAGCCGAGCACCAAACCGAGGGCTCCTGCAGGGACGTTGACAAAGAAGATCAGGCGCCAGCCGCCGAGTGCCAACAGCAGCCCACCTACTGCCGGCCCGAGCGCCAGCCCCAACGCCTGGGCTGCGCCCTGCACGCCGATGCCGCGTGAGAGCAAGTTGCGCGGCAGCGCCTCGGTGATGAGGGCGATGCTGTTGGCCTGGAGCATCGCCGCCCCCACGGCCTGAAGCACCCGGGCCACGATCAGCACCGGCAGCGAGGGCGCGAGCCCGCACAGGACCGAGGCCAGCGTGAATACCGCAAAGCCGTAGGCATAGAGCAGCTTGCGGCCGAACGCGTCCGCGTAGTGCCCGACCGTGGCCACCGTTGCGATCAGCGTCAGCAGGTAAGCCAGGGCCACCCATTCCACGGAGCCGATCGCGACGTGGAGGTCGTGGCCCAGGCGGGGCAGGGCAAGCGTGACGATGCTCACGTCGAGCTGGCCCATAAACGCGCCGATGCACACGGTGCCGACCACGAACCAGGGCGCGCGGGGGCTTTCGCGAATCGCCGAGGGCCGGCGGGGCTCGGTCAGCAACGGTCGCAGGCGCATTAGTGTCGGATGGTGTCCGGTGGGGTTCGGCCGATGCTTGCCTGCAAAGCTCATAACGGTATTCCAGCGCGCTACGATCCATAGGTCAAAGACATCTTTTATATGGCTTCCATAGGCACATCATATGGATGAGCGGCGTCTTCGCTACTTCTTGGCGGTGGTCGAGGAGGGCAGCGTGACGCGCGCCGCCGTGCGGCTGCGCGTAGCCCAGCCGTCGTTGTCCCAGACGTTGCGCTCCCTGGAAACCGAGCTCGGCGTGGAGCTGTTTTCCCGAGTCGGCCGCTCGATGCGCCTGTCGGTGGTCGGCCGGCAGCTGATCGGCCCCGCACGCCACGCGCTGCGGGCGATGGAGGAGATCCGCGTTGCGGTTTCCGGAGTGGCCGAGCTCCAGCGCGGAACGCTGGAGCTGGCGGCGCTCGCCACGCTGGCCGTAGATCCCATGGCCGCACTGATCGGGCGCTTCCGCGCGCGGCACCCTGGGGTGGAGGTCCGTGTCTATGAGCCCGAGAGCGCGGATCGCGCCGGAGCGATGGTCCGCGACGGCGCGTGCGAGCTCGGTGCCACCGACCTGCCGCTCGCGGCGAGTGGCCTTCGGGCGCAGCCCCTGGGGGAGCAGGAGCTGCTGTTCGTGATGCCAGCTGGATCGAGCGGACAGCGGCCGCTGAAGGCCAGAGAGCTGGCCGAGACCCCGCTGGTCGTGAGCCCGCCCGGAACCTCCACACGAACGCTCCTGGAGCAGGCGCTGGCGCGGGTGGGGGTGACGCCGCGGATAGCGGTGGAGACGGCGGCGCGCGAGGCGATCGTTCCGCTCGTGCTCGCCGGGGCGGGAGCGGCGCTACTGCCGGCGCCGCTGGCCCACGAGGCGCAGCGCCGGGGAGCGGTGACGCGGGCAGCCCGGCCCGCGATCACGCGGCGAATCGGGCTCGTGCACCGAGAGGGGCGGCTGTCCGCCGCCGCCGAAGCGTTTCTGGCCCTGGCGCAGGAGGAGCAGGCGTCCCCGGCGCAGGAGGCGCGGTCGTGAGGCGTGGGTGGTTTGCGGGGCGAGGCGGCGTAAGGGCGCGAGCGGGCCCACCCGGCGCGGGGCGGCAGCATGAGGCGCGTGCGGCGCGCGGCCGGGCTCGTGGCTGCTCTGGCGCTCGCCCTGATCCTGGCCGCCTTCCTCTACACGCTCACCCTCCCCGGAGTGGGGGACGCCCAGGCGCGTGTGCAGCGCATTCTGGCGGCGCACGGCGGCACCTATGCCCCCGGCCCCCCCCAGGCTGCTGGGGGAGGCGGTGGTGGCGGTGGAGGACGAGCATTTCTACTCGGATTGGGCGATCAACGTCTTGGACGGGATCGGACGCGCGGCGATCGCCGCTCTGCACACCAGCAGCGATCCGGGCGGAAGCACGATCGCCCAGCAACTTGCGAAGCAGCTCTACGGCCGCGGCGGTGGGCTGGGCGCGACACTGCGCGAGATCGGATTGGGCGTGAAGCTCTCGCTGCACTACTCCAAGGACCAGATCCTGTCCATGTACCTGAACGCGGTCTACTACGGACACGGGTATTGGGGCGAAGTGGCGGCCGCCCGCGGTTACTTCGGTCTCAACCCCGCTCAGCTGGACTGGGCGCAGGCTTCGCTGCTGGCGGGGCTACCCCAGGCTCCCAGCGTCTATGACCCGCTCCGGCACCTGAGCCTGGCCAAGCTGAGACAGCAACATGTGCTCGCCCAGCTGGCCGCGAACCACTACGTGACCCGCGTGCAGGCATCATCGATCTACCGTCAGCCGCTGGGGCTCAGGTGAGGTCGGAGTTTGCTCGAGCTCGGTGAGGTCGGAGCCCGCTGGTGAGCTCGGTGCCGGTAGGCAGGCCCCGGACCTGTTCAAATCGCCATTTGCCCGGTTGTAGCCCGGCGTTTGGGAGTTTGAACAGGCTAGACCTGTTCAAATCGCCATTCCCCGGGTTGCGGTCCGGCGTTTGGGAGTTTGAACAGGTTGGAACGGGCCATTCGCGGCGTGCGGCTGCCCCTTTGTACGTTGGAGCATCCACCGCGGGCCCGACCGCCCCCCTCCGCGGCTCGGCCGCCGGGGCTCAAGGGGCAGGGTCCAGGCTCCGGCCCTCGGGCAGGCGTGCCAACAGCCGCCTGACGTACTTGCCCAGCTCGCGCGGCAGTTCGTCGCGCGGAAACCAGCGGGCGTCGGCCAGCTCAGCGAGCTCGATCGAGAGCTCACGCGAGTGCACCTCGGCCTGAAAGCAATACAGCGTGTCGCGCCGGTGGTAGACCGTGGCCCAGGCCTCACCCAGCGAACGCCAGTCGTCGGTCTCGATGCCCAGTTCCTCGGCGACCTCTCGCCGGGCGGCGTCGAATGGGGGCTCGCCGCGTTTGATCCCGCCGCCCGGCAGATCCCAAGCGTGATCGCCGTAGGCATGGCGCACGAGGAGCACGTCGTCGCCGTTGGTGATTAAGCACTTGACTCCGTACATCGCCGGGCGGCGAATCAGCCACCACACACGCAGCAGCGCGTGGGCGACCTGGAAGCCAAGACGGCGGATCCGGACCCAAATGCTCATTCCGCCAGCGTACGCAGTCCGCGTCCCCTATCATCATCCGCTGGGCCGCGCCACTGGCGCGGCTTGTGCGTGCCATGAAGACCTACGTAGCGACACCAGCCGACCGAGAGCGAAACTGGCTACTCGTCGACGCCACCGGGCAGACGCTCGGCAGGCTGGCGACGCAGATCGCCGATGCCCTGCGCGGCAAGCGCAAGCCAACCTACACGCCGCACGTGGACACGGGCGACTTTGTCGTCGTGGTCAACGCCGAGAAGATCTCGGTCTCGGGCAACAAGCTGCGCGACAAGCGCTACTACCGGCACTCGGGTTACCCCGGTGCGTTGCGCTCGCGAACGCTCGCGCAGATGCTCGAGCGCCGGCCGGAGGAGGTCCTGCGCCTGGCGGTCAAGGGGATGCTTCCCCGCAACCGCCTCGCTCGCAAGCAGCTGACGAAGCTCAAGATCTACGCTGGTCCCGAGCACCCGCACGCAGCCCAGCAGCCACAACCGATGGAGACTGAGTGAGCGACGAACAGACCCCGGAGACTCCCGAGGAGCCCGAGGCACCGCTGGAGGCATCGGAGCCAGAAGGCCCTGCAGCGCCGGCAGCGGAGCCTCCGGCGGAGACGGCCGAGGAGCCGGTCGCAGAGGAACCGACGCCCGCCGAGCGGCCCGCGGCCGCCGAAGAGCCGGTCGCCGAGGAACCGGCGCCCGCCGAGGAACCCGCGGTTGACGAGCAGCCGGTGGTCGCCGAGGAACCGGCGCCCGCCGAGGAACCCGCGCCCGCCGAGGAGCCGGTCGCCGAGGAACCCGCGCCCGAAGAGCAACCGGTCGCCGAGCAGCCCGCCGCCGACGAGCCGGCGCGCGAAGCGCCCGCCGAGCAGCCGGCGCCCGCAGAGCAGCCGGCGGCCGAGCGACCGCTGGAGGACGTCGAGCTGCCGCCCCGCCAGCGGCCGGAAATCCCCGGCGCCGACCTGATTCCGGACATCATCCCGGAGACCGATGAATTCCTCGACGCCGAGGCCCGCGCCGCCGCCGAAGCCGAGGCCGAGGCCCGGGCTGCCCGCGAGCGCGAGCAGCGCGACCAGGAGGAGACCCAGCCGATTGCCGACGCGGCGATCGACCTGGCGGCCGGGGCTCGTTA
Source organism: uncultured Actinomycetes bacterium (assembly GCA_963822735.1). Lineage (GTDB taxonomy): Bacteria > Actinomycetota > Thermoleophilia > Solirubrobacterales > Solirubrobacteraceae > Palsa-465. Next base: position 292,755 of record CAWGIU010000001.1, on the reverse strand, counting down.
CACGGCGACCGGCAAGCGCAAGACCGCGGTAGCTCGGGTGATCCTCAAGCCCGGCAGCGGTACCTACGCCATCAACGAAAAGCCCCTCGACAACTACTTCCCGCGCGAGACGCTGCGGCGCGTGATCCGCCAGCCGCTGGAGACGGTGGGCTACGACGCCCGGATGGACGTCGTCGCCCGCATGCACGGCGGCGGCGCGGCGGCCCAGGCCGAAGCGCTCCGCCACGGCATCTCCAGGGCGCTGATCGTCGCCGACCCGCACCTGCGCGGCGAGCTCAAGCGCAGGGGCTTCCTGACCCGTGATCCGCGGGTCAAGGAGCGCAAGAAGGCCGGACTCAAGAAAGCGCGGAAGCGCCCGCAGTTCTCCAAGCGCTAGACCTTCTATGCCACGCGAGCTGTTTGGCACGGATGGCGTCCGTGGCCGCGCGGGAGACTTCCTGACGCCGGACCTGGCGCTGGCGCTGGCGCGGGCGGCGGTGACGCACATCGAGGCTGACCGCCCCCAGGTGCTGATCGTGCGCGACACGCGCGAGTCGGGCGAGATGCTCGAGGCGGCGCTCGCCGCCGGCGTCAGCGCCTCGGGCGGGGACGCACTCGTGGCCGGGGTGCTGCCCACGCCCGCGGCTCCGCTGCTGCTCCGGCGCCACGGCCTGCAGATGGCGGCCGTCATCTCCGCCTCGCACAATCCGTTCGAGGACAACGGGATCAAGCTGTTCGGGCCTGACGGCTTCAAGCTGCACGACGAGACCGAGCATCAGATCGAGGCGGAGCTCGAGAACACGCCTGCCGCGGCCAAGCGCATCGGCCACGTGCGCCGACTGGAGGGCGTGCTGGACGACTACCTGGAGGAGCTCCAGCGACGGTTCGGAGCGCTCGATCTGTCTGGCCGCCGGATCCTGCTTGACTGCGCGAACGGGGCGACCTACCTGGCCGCACCGGAGATTTTTCGGCGACTGGGGGCCAAGGTGGAGGTGCTGGCGGACGCGCCGAACGGACGCAATATCAACGACGGCTGTGGCTCCACCCATCTGGACCACGCGCTCCGGCGCATGGAGCAAGGCCGCCACGACGTGGCGTTCGCCTTCGACGGCGATGGCGACCGCGTGCTGGCGATAGACGGTGACGGGCGAGTGGTGGACGGCGACGAGCTGGTCGCCCTGGCAGCCATGCATCTGCGCGGGCAGGGCGCGCTGCCCGGAGGCGGCGTGGTGGTGACAGTGATGACCAACTACGGCTTTCACACAGCGATGGCCGCGGCGGGCATCGAGGTAGCCACCACCGCTGTCGGGGACCGCTACGTGCTCGACGAGCTGCGGCGGCGCCAATGGGCGCTGGGCGGTGAGCAGTCAGGCCACGTCATCGACCTGGGCTTCGGCCCCTCGGGCGACGGCATCGCCAGCGCGCTGCTGACACTCGAGGCCCTGGGCGAGCGCGATCTGCGCGAACGTGACGCGATGGAAAAGCTGCCACAGCGGCTGGTCAACATCCGCGCCGGCGATCGCCGGGCTCTGCGGTCGACGCTCGAGGCCGCGGCAGTCAAGGAGGCGATCGACCGCGAGCACGCCGCGCTCGCCGGCAGAGGACGGGTCCTGGTGCGTGCCTCGGGGACCGAGCCGCTGATCAGGGTGATGGTGGAGGCGCCCAGCGACAGCGAGACCGAGGCGGTGTGCGGCCGCCTGGCGAAGCTGGTCGAAGAGAGCCTGGCCTAGTCGTCGTAGCCGGGGTTGCCGGAACCGCCCACGCGCCTAGTACCCTCGTCCCGATGTGCGGGATCGTCGGCTATGTGGGGCCCCGAGACGTACGCTCAACGCTGCTCGAGGGCCTGCAGAAGCTCGAGTACCGCGGCTATGACAGCGCAGGCATCTCCGTCCTCGACGGCGGTCGCATCGACGCTGTGCGAGCCGTCGGCAATCTGAGCGCGCTGCGCACGGCGCTCGACGAGCGCTCCTCAGGACCAGCCGTGGCGCTGGCCGAGCCGCCGCGCGCGGAGGAGACCGGGACCGGCATCGGTCACACGCGCTGGGCAACGCACGGCCGCGTCAGCGAGGCAAATGCACATCCGCACTTCGATACCGCCGACCGCGTGCACATCGTCGTCAACGGAATCGTCGAAAATTATCTGGCGCTGAAGGAGCGCCTCAGCGACATGGGGGCCCTGTTCACCTCTGAGACCGACGCTGAGGTGATCGCCCATCTCATCTCCTACCACTACGCCCAGGGGAACCTCGTTGACGCGGTCCGGGCGGCCTACGCAGAGCTCCGCGGGCACTACGCCTTCGTGGCCATGAGCGCCGACGAACCGGGCCTGCTGGTGGGCGCCCGCAAGGAGTGCCCGCTGATCGTGGGCCGCGGCGAAGGCGAGCAGTTCATCGGCTCGGCGATCCCGGCGTTCATGCGCTACACGCGTCACGCGCAGTACGTGAACGATGACGAGATAGTCGTCCTGCGACGCGAGGGCGTGGAGTTCCTCAGCGCACAGGGCGAGCCGCTGGAGCGCGAGATCCAGGAGATCGACTGGGACGCCGACACTGCCGAGAAACAGGGCTATGAGACGTTCATGCTCAAGGAGATCCACGAGCAGGCCGACGCCGTGGCGGAGACGCTGGGCGAGCGCATCGCGCATGGCGACAGCATCGACCTCGGTGAGCTCGGGGCGATCGACGACGAGCGCCTGCGGCGCGCGCGCAAGGTGGTGATCGCCGCTTGCGGCACCGCCTACCACGCCGCGCTGGTCGGCCGCTACGCGATCGAGGAGTGGTCGCGGACGCCGGTCGAGGTTGACGTCGCCTCCGAGTACCGCTACCGCAATCCGGTGGTCGGGCCCGAGGACCTGATGATCGGCGTCTCGCAGTCCGGCGAGACCGCCGACACGCTGGCGGCGATGCGCACCGCCCGCGAGCGGGGGGCGCAGGTGCTGGCGGTGACGAACATCATGGGCTCTCAGGCCACGCGCGAGGCCGACGGCGTGCTGTACACCCGCGCGGGGTTGGAGATCGGGGTGGCGGCCTCGAAGACGTTCGTGGCTCAGCTGGTGGTCATGTATCTGCTTGCGCTGCGGCTCGGCGAGCTGCGCGGGACGCTCTCGCGCCAGGACCTGCGGGAGAAGATCGCCGAGCTGAGGCGTTTGCCGCGGGCCATCGACGAGCTGCTCGAACGCTGCCAGCCACAGGTGGAGCGGATCGCAGCCGACCACTACCGCGCCGACTTCTTCCTCTACCTGGGCCGTCATGTGGGTCTGCCCGTAGCGCTCGAGGGCGCTCTAAAGCTCAAGGAGATCTCCTATATCGCCACCGATGCGTACGCCGCGGGGGAGATGAAGCACGGCCCGATCGCGCTGCTTGACGAGCGCACCCCCGTGGTGGTCGTGGCCACCGACTCTCCGGTGCTGGAGAAGGTGATCTCCAACGTCCAGGAGGTGCGGGCCCGCGGGGCGCACGCCATCGCCGTGGCCAGCGAGGACGACGAGCGAATCGAGCGCAGCGCCGATGAGGTGATTCGGGTGCCGCGAACCGACTGGATGCTGGCTCCCCTGCTGGCGGTGATCCCCCTGCAGTTGCTCGCCTACCAGATCGCCCAAATGCGCGGGCTGAACATCGACCAGCCGCGCAACCTGGCGAAGACCGTCACCGTCGAGTGACCACGCTCGCGGACTGGCTGGAGCCGCTGCCGGACGCCGCCGAGCAGCGAGCCCTCGACGAGTGGGCGATCACGCAGCGCGGCATTCCCAGCTTCGATCTGATGGAGCGCGCCGGCGGGGGCTTGGCTGACCTGGTGGCCCAGCGTTCGCCAGGGGGGACGGTGGCCGTGGTGTGCGGCAAGGGAAACAACGGTGGCGATGGGCTCGTCGCGGCGCGACTGCTGCGCGATCAGGGGCGGGAGGTGCGCGTGCTCACGCTGTCAGACCCCGACGAGCTCCGCGGTGATGCGGCAGAGAACCTGCGGAGGCTTCCGGGCGAGCGCCCGGAGCGATTCTCGCCCCGGGCGCTGGAGGGCGTGTCAGCGATCGTCGATGCCATTCTCGGAACCGGATTCTCGGGCGAGCCGCGTGAGCCGGCCGCGAGCGCGATCGAGTCGATCAATGCCGCCAGCGGTGGCGATGGCGGGGGCGGCGCGGGCCGCCGTGCGGTGGTTGTGGCCTGCGATGTCCCGAGTGGCGTCAACGGCTCGACCGGCGAGGTTGAAGGGACGGCGGTGAAAGCAGCAGCCACGGCGACGTTCCACGCCTCAAAGCCCGGGCTGTGGATCGCGCCCGGCAAAGACCACGCCGGGGAGGTCACCGTGGTGCAGATCGGGATCCCGGCCGGGGGTCCGGGAGACCCCAGGATCGGACTGATCAGGCCCGGCGCCGTGGACGCCATCCCCCGCCGGGGCCGGGAATCGACGAAGTTCGCAGCGGGAAGCGTGCTGGTGTGCGGCGGCTCGACCGGTCTGACGGGCGCGCCGTGCCTGGCCTCAGAGGCCGCGATGCGGGCCGGCGCAGGCTACGTCACGGCGCTCATCCCCGGTTCGCTCGACCTCGTCTTCGAGGTTCGGCTGCTGGAGGTGATGACGGCGCCGCTGCCGGACGAGGACGGTTCGCTCACGCCGGCTTCGCTCGAGGAAGTGAGCGCCCGGCTCGAGCGCGCGGACGCGCTGGTGCTGGGACCCGGTCTGGGGCGCCAGGAGGAGACGCTCGAGTTCGCCCGCCGGCTCGCGGCGAGCGCCGCGGTGCCGCTGCTGCTGGACGCCGACGGCCTGAACGCTCACGCCGGCGCGATCGAGTCGCTCGCCGGCCGTACGCAGCCGACGGTGCTCACACCCCACGCCGGTGAGCTGGCAAGGCTGCTCGGCTCGGACAGCGCCGCGGTGGCGGCCAAGCGCCTGGAGAGCGTGCGACGGGCAGCCGCAACCGCGCAGGCTGTGGTGGTGCTGAAGGGCGACGACACGCTGGTGGCCGATCCCGAGGGCCGGGTGGGCGTGAGCCGGGGCGGCGCTGCAGCGCTGGCCACGGCCGGAACAGGCGACGTGCTCTCGGGTGTGAGCGCCGCGCTGCTGGCAAAGGGGATGGACCCCTTCCAGGCGGCCTGCGCCGCCGTGTTCGTGCACGCTCGTGCCGGACAGCTCGCCGCTCGGGAGATCGGCTCGGAGGGCGTGATCGCGTCTGATGTGATCGGGCGGCTGCCGGCGGCGCTGCGCGACCCGGAGGGGTGAACGCTGACCATGGCGCTGCGCGCGGTGGCGGACGTCAACCTCGCGGCGATCGAGCGAAACGTGGTGCTGCTGTGCGGCTCGCTGGGGGCGGGGACCGGGCTCTGTGCAGTCGTGAAGGCAGACGGCTACGGACACGGGGCGGTGCAGGCTGCTCGCGCGGCGCTGTCCGGCGGCGCGCGCTGGCTGGCGGTGGCCACCGCGCTGGAGGCGGCCGAGCTGCGCCGAGCCGGTATCGCCGAGCGCATCCTCGTGATGGGCGCGCTGAGCGCCGAGGAGCTGGGTATCGCGCTCGGTGCCAGGGCCGACGTGGTCGTCTGGGACGAGCGCTTCGTCGAGCGGCTGCTGGTGCTCTGCACCGACGCCGCCACGCCGGTCCGGGTGCACGTGAAGCTCGACAGCGGCATGGGCAGGTTGGGCACCCGCGACCCGAACAGGGCGCGATCCGTGGCCGAACGCGTCGCCGCGTCGGGGCCCGCGCTGGAGCTCGCCGGGGCCATGACCCACTTCGCCACAGCCGACGACGATCAGGAGTTCGTCGCCGCGCAGCTCGCCGCATTCGAGCCCTTCGCCGCCGCTCTGCGCGAGCGCTACCCGGGGATCGTCGTTCACGCCGCCAACAGCGCGGCCACGCTGTTCGCGCCTCAGACCCATTTCGACTTCGTGCGCTGCGGGATCGCCATCTATGGCTGCGACCCCCGGAATGAGGACCCGTTCGCCCGGGGCCTCGAGCCGGCGCTCGGCCTGCGCTCATATATCGCGGCGCTGAAGCGCGCCCGGCCCGGCGACAGCGCTGGCTACGGTCGCCGATTCATCGCACAGCAAGAGACGTACATCGCCACACTGCCGATCGGATACGGCGACGGCGTCAGGCGGGCGTTGAGCAACAACTGCGACGTGCTCGTACGCGGCCGGCGCTACCCATTGGTGGGGACAGTCAGCATGGACAACGTGACGATCGACGTGGGCCCGGAACCCAGCGTCCGGGCGGGCGACCCGGCAACGCTGATCGGCTCCGATGGCGCCGAGCGACAGACCGCCGAGGATCTCGCCCGGCGCATGGAAACGATCAACTACGAGGTCGTGTGCGGGATCTCGAGCCGCGTGACGCGCGAGTATCACCGGGACGGCGTGGCGGTCCGATGAGCGGCGGGGCGACAGCCGGCCGCGATCCGGTGGCGATCACGGCCCGCGTGTCCGGCGCCGAGGCGTGGCTGGTGGGCGGGGCCCTGCGCGACCGCCTGCTCGGACGCCAGACGGGCGACTACGACATCGCCGTGGCCGGCGATCCGGAGCCCGTCGCCCGCGCGCTGGCGCGCGAAGCCCGGGCCTTTGCCTTCCTGCTCTCGGAGGAGTTCGGCACCTGGCGCGTCGTCTCGCGCCGAGACGGCTGGCAGGTGGACGTGCTGCCGCTGGAGGGAGACTCGATCGAAGCCGATCTCGGTCGCCGCGACTTCACGGTCAATGCGATCGCCGAGCAGCTGGCGGGGCAGGAAGCAGGCAACCCGGCGGACTCCGGCCAGCTGATCGACCCCTTCGGCGGCCTGAGCGACCTCCGTGCCGCGAGGCTGCGGATGGTCTCCGGGCAGGCATTCGAGCGCGACCCGTTGCGCACGCTGCGCCTGGCCCGGCTGCACGGCGAGCTCGACTTCAGCGTGGACCGCGACACCGTGGCGGCCGCCGCCCGGAGCGCGGCCGGTCTGACCCGCGTCGCTCCCGAGCGCATCTTCGCCGAGCTCAAACGCGCGATCAGCGCCCCCCGGGCCCTCGAGGCCCTCGACCTGATGGACGCCATCGGCGTCACGGCCGCTGTGCTGCCCGAGCTTGATGCCCAGCGGGGCGTGGAACAGAGCCGCTACCACCATCTCGACGTTCACGATCACACGCGCGCTGTGCTGGCCGAGGCCATCGCCCTGGAGCGCGACCCGGAGCCCGCGTTCCGCGAGCAGGCAGAGGCCGTCGGCCGGCTGATGTCCGAGCCACTTGCAGACGAGCTGACGCGCGCCCAGGCGCTTCGCTTTGGCGCGCTGTTACATGACATCGCCAAGCCGCAGACGCGGGCCGTGACGCCCGAAGGGAGGGTGACGTTCATCGGCCACGACGCGGTTGGGGCGGGGCTGGCGCACGATGTGCTGGCGCGCCTGCGGGCCAGCGAGCGGCTCGGAGCGCACGTCGGCGCGCTGACACGCCATCACCTGCGGCTGGGGTTCCTGGTTCACCGGGTACCACTGGGGCGCCGGGACGTCTACCGCTATCTGCGCGCCTGTGCGCCGGTCCAGGTGGACGTGACCGTGCTCAGCATCGCTGACCGCCTGGCGACACGGGGCGCGGGGTCCGACGAGGCCATCGCCAGGCACCTGGAGCTGGCCCGGCGCCTTCTGGAGGAGGCCTTCGCCTGGCTATCGGACCCGCCGCGGCCGCCGGTGAGGGGTGACGAGATCCAGCGGGCGCTCGGACTGCGTCCCGGCCCGGAGATCGGCCGGCTGCTGGCTCAGCTCGAGGAGGCCAGCTTCGCGCGGGAGATCGAGACCCCCTCGCAGGCCCTGGAGCGAGCGCGCCAGCTGCTGGCGGGCGGCGGACGATAGGGTGGGCGGGGTGAGCGCTGTTGTAGGGCTCGAGCGAGATGGGGGACTGGCGGTCGTCACGTTCGACTCGCCGCCGCTGAACCTGTTCACGGCCCAGATGGAGGGTGAGCTGCAGGAGGCGGTCGCAGAGCTCGAGGCCCAAACCCCGCGCGCGGTGCTGTTCCGTGCCGAGGGCCGCGTGGTCTCGGGTGGCGTTGACGTGACGCTGTTCGCGGCGCTAGAGACCTCGGCCGCGGCGGCCGAGAGCTTCCAGCGGCTGATCGAGCTCGCCCGGCGGGTCGATCGCCTTCCGTGCCCCACGGTGTTCGCCGCGCATGCCCTGTGCCTGACCTGGGCTTTCGAGCTGGCGCTGGCCTGCGACCTGCTCGTGGCGGCCCGCTCCGCGCAGTTCGGCCTGGTGGAGAAGGTCATCGGGCTGACCCCGGCGATGGGCGGCACGCAGCGCCTCGCCGAGCGTGCCGGGAGCGGCAGGGCGCGTCAGTTCGTGATGAGTGGCCGTCCCTACGACGCGGAGACGCTCGAGCGCTGGAACGTCGTCAACCTGGTGCTGGCAGACGACGGCTTCGACGCCGCGGTGCGCGAGCTGGCGGCGGAGCTGGCCGCGGGTCCCACCCGCGCCCACGCGGCCACCAAGCAGGTGATCCGCGATTACCTCGAGGGCGGCGTCGAGTCGGCCAACGACCGCGTGGCCCAATTGGCCGGCGCCCTGTTCGACACCGAGGATCTGCGTGGTGCAGTGGCCTCTTTTCTGGAGCAGGGACCGGGCAAAGCCACGTTCCAGGGTCGCTGACGGCCCGGTCGCGCTCCTGATACTTTCAGCCCATGCCGACCGGGACCATCAAGTGGTTCAGCGACGACAAGGGCTTCGGTTTCATCACCCCCGACGACGGCGGGCGTGATCTGTTCGTGCATTTCAGCGGCATCGCCGGCGACGGCTACCGCTCGCTGCCCGAGGGGGCCAAGGTCTCCTACGAGGAGGAGAGCGGCCCCAAGGGACCGAAGGCCGTAAACGTCACCAAGATCTAGGTCGGCGCGCATGCGCGCCGACCCCGGGCCGATCATGATCGGCCCGGCCGGCCGGAACATGTTCCGGCCGGATCAATTCTTATTTGCGCAACTGTGTCCGCCTGCTCGTGTTCAATGGTGACCATGAGGCGATTTATGTTGCTCGCCGTGAGTCTCTGCCTGCTGCTGGGCTTGGGCGCGGCGACGACCGATGCCGCCAAGGCGCCCACCGTGGCGCCCGGCACCCAGCTCGGCTCGACCGTGCAGCTGGGCGGCACGGCGGTATCCGTCAAGCCGCCCGTCTGCCCCACGGGCACAGCGCCACAGAACTGCACGTTCGTCATGACCAGGGTCACGGCGCTCCAGACCGTCATCAACGGCGCCTCGTATCCGACCGCCGTCAAGCAATCCGGGCAGATCGTGGCCTTCACGGTCGGCTTGGCCCAGGTGTCGAGTAACCCGACCACAGCGAAGTCCTTCATCAGCCAGCTGAACGCCAAATACGGCGGCGCGAGCGAAGCTCAGCTGACGGTACTCAACCCGCTCAAGGGCAACCGCTACACGGTCGCCGCCCAAGGCCCCGTGGAACGGCTTCAGCCCTACCTCGGCTACGTCGTCCAGTTTCCGCTGGCCACCCCGATTCCGGTGCGACCCGGACAGGTGATGGCCCTGACTGTTCAGACCTGGGCCCCGATCCTCTCCTACAACCTGGCGTCCAAGTATTACGCCTACCGCCAGAGCCGCAGCAACAACTGCAAGACCGTAGGCACACAGCAGAACGCCGTGACGGCGGTCGGCCAGTCGAAGCCCTTCCTGTGCTCCTATCCCGGCACGCGGGTCGAATACAGCGCCACCGAACTCACGAACCCGATCGCGCCGTAGCCGCAGGAGTCGCGCCGTAGCGGCACTGGTCGCGCCGTAGCGATCTGGGCCGCGGCGTAACTGCGCTAGTGGCCGAGGCCGGCGCCGCCGCTGTTTGAGCCCGAACCAGCGCCCCCGCCGCCCGCAGCGCCACCGCCGCCAGCGGTCCCGCCGCCGGCGCCCCACCGCCGGTGCCACCACCAGCCGTGCCCCCGCCGCCAGCGGTCCCGCCGCCGGCCGTCCCGCCGCCGGCGCCATTCGCGGTGCCGCCGCTAGCGGTCCCGCCGCCGGTGCCGCCACCGACCGCAGCGCCGCCCGTGGTCGAGGACCCGCCTGCGGCGCTCGTGCCACCGGCCGAGGTGCCGCCCGACGAGCTGGTGCTGGTCGTCGAGGTACTGGTGGTGGAGGTCGTCGCGCCCGTGGTCGGCGCGCTGGCCGCGCCGGTGGGAACGGTCAGCGACGGCGCGCCCGAGGTGTTGCTGGTGCCCGAGCCGCCGCCTCCGCAGGCAGAGACCCCGGCGCCCAGCGCCACCGTAGCCGTTGCTACGGCCAGCAGTGAGACCCGGGAGCGCAAGCTCAGATCTCCAGCGGCTCCATCCGCCTGCCGCAGTTGGGGCAGTCGTTCAGATCCTTTTGCGTGAGTTGGTCGCACCAGTTGCAGAAGCGGAGGTTCTCGACCGCCCAGGGGAGCTCGGACGCCGTCGGCGCCAGTGGCAGCAGCTGACCCACCACCTCGAGCTCCTCACCGGTGTCGCGGTCGCGGTAGACGTGGTCCCGCTCGGCCTCGATGATGACCTCGCGGCCGGTCGACGGTACCCGCATCCGGTACTTCTGACGGGTGCGCATGCGGCGCCATCGTAGCGGCTGTCATGGCGCGTCGACGCCACGAGCTGGGATAGAGTGCGCGCCCACGATGGCCCCCGCCCTCGGACGCAAGCAACCCCTGCGCCGCGTGCTCGCGGCCGTGCTGCCCGTGGCGCTGCTGGCCCTCGCGTTGGGGGGCTGCACGCTCAAGCACCCGACGGCCAACCTGGTCACTGGCAAGCAGCTGTTCGTCTCGACATGTGGCGTTTGCCACACGCTGGGTCACGCCGGGACGAACGGCGCCATCGGCCCGAACCTCGACGACGCCTTCAGGCAGGATCGCGCGGACGGCGTCAAGAGCACCTCGATCCAGGGCCTCGTCGACTACTGGATTCAGTACCCCAACACCCAAGGCGTGATGCCCGCAAGGCTCTATACGGGTCAGAAGGCCCAGGACGTCGCGGCGTACGTCGGCGCGGTGGCCTCGATCCCCGGCCAGGACACGGGCGCCCTGGCCCAGGCCGGCGCCGTACAGGGAACATCGGCCGCCGCCGGAAAGCAGGTCTTCACGGGGATCGGCGGCTGCGGCAGCTGCCACACGCTCGCTGCCGCCGGTACCACCGGCACCGTGGGCCCGAACCTCGACCAGCGGCTGCGCTCAGACTGCGCGCTGCCGGCCTCCAAGAAGGTCCGCGGCGCGAGCTTGACCGAGTGCATCCAGAAGGCGATCACCGACCCCTACGCCTTCCTGCCGTCGGGTTACCCGGCGGGCGTGATGCCATCCAACTTCTCGACGAAGCTCAAATCGAACGAGATAACGGCGCTCGTCAACTTCCTGCAGAGCGCGGCGAAATAGAGCCCCAGCTCCGGGCTCAGGTCAATGCTCGGATGATCAGGACGATCGCCACGATCAGCGCGACGAGCACGACGAAGTAGAGAAGCGTCTGGAATGCCTCGGCCTCCGAGCGCAGCGGGTTCGGCAGGCGCGGACGTCGGGAGCGCGGCGGGGGCAAGCCGCTCTGGACCTATAGGACGTAGACGGTCAGGTACACGACGACCCACATCGCGTCCACGAAGTGCCAGTAGATCCCGGGGACCTCCATCCCCTGGTGATGCTCGGGCGAGTAGTGACCGCGGAAGGCGCGGATCGTGACGATCAGCAGCGCGCACAGTCCCACGATCACGTGCGCGCCGTGCAGGCCGGTCAGCGAGTAGAAGATCGTCGCCTGGGCTGTGTCGTGGGGCGCGAAGCCGACATGGACGTACTCATTGACCTGAACGAACAGGAACGTCAGTCCCAGGAGGAAGGTGGCCACCATGCCGGCCTTCAGCCCGAAGCGGTTGCCGTTCTTGATCGACGTCAGCGCCCAGTGGATCGTCAGCGAGGACGAGAGCAGGATCGCTGTGTTGACGCCCGCCACGGCCTCCGGCAGCGTGGTCCCGGGCGCCGGCCAGGGGTCATGCGTCGCGACCCGGATGAAGAAGTAGGCGGTGAAGAACGCCCCGAAGATCATCACCTCGGAGATGATGAAAAGCAGCATCCCCAGCACGGGGGCCTCGACGCGGGAGGAGCGGTGCGCCGGGGGCGGCCCGTGGTGCTCGGCGTGGGTGACGGCTGCGGCTTCCAAGTGGCTTCAGATCAGGCAGTGGCGGCTGTGACGTCGCCGTGGACCACGTGCTCGACGGGCTTGCCCGTGGCGCTACGAACGCGCTCGATCAGGTCTGCCCGCAGCCAACCCGACTTCGTCTCCGGGAAGGTGGAGATCACGATGTCGTCGACGCGGAAGTACTGGAGCGCGTTCGTGATCGCGGTGTAGGGGTCGGGGTCACCGATCATCCCGGCCGCGAACAGCCCGGCTGTGCGCAGGCGATCGAGCACCAGGCGCAGGCGCGTCCTGGCGCGCCTGGTGGCGTGGCCCTCGCCGCCCTCCTGGGGCACGACGACCAGGAACAGATGGCCGCCGGCCGCGGCGTCGGCGTCCGCCCTGGCCTTGAGGGCGCCCAGCAGCTCCTCGCCCGAGGCGGTGCGGTTGGCCACCGCCAGCGTGACCTTGAACGGCAGCCCTTCGGTGTCAGGGTCGGCCACGATGTGCTCCACCGGAAGCCCCGAAGCGTCGCGCACCCGGTCGATCAGGTCGCGCCGCAGCCAGCCCGAGCGGGTCACGGGGTAGGTGGAGATGATGATCTCGTCCGGGTGGTACTCGTGCACGGCGTCGATCGTCGCGGTGTAGGGGTCGGGGTCGCCCACCTCGCCGATGGCGTCGATGTCATCGGCGTGCAGGAACGAGAGGGCCAGGTCCACGCGCGCCTGGGCGGCGTCATGGACCGCGTCGTCATAGATCACGAGTCCCGCGCGCGGGCGGTTCTGGGGGATGCACAGCACGAAGCGGACGTCGCCCCGCTCGGCTCGAGTGCGAACGGCCTCGATCAGCTTGCGACCGCCGAGCGTCTCGTTGGCCACGACGAGGACTGTCCTCATTCGTGTCGCTCCTGGCTAGGGGGTGTGGTGAAGCCCGCGGCCACCTCTTTGCGTACCTCGCTCGGAGCCTTGAAGATGCCGTGCACGGCGCCCGGTACCCCGTACTCGTAGGGGCCGCCGACGACGGTCGGCACGGCGTCGAAGTTGAACACCGGGGGCGGTGAGGAGACCTGCCACTCCAGCGTCAGGGCACGCCAGGGGTTGCCCGTGGCACGCGGTCCGTGACGCCAGCTGGCGACCATGTTGTAGAGGAAGATCAGCGTCGAGAGGCCGAGGATGAAGGCCGAGATCGAGATGAACAGGTTCCAGGTCGCGAACTTGGCGGCGTATTCCGCCACCCGCCGGGGCATCCCCTGAATGCCGATTATGTGCATCGGTCCGAAGGTCAGGTTGAAGAAGATGAACGTCATCCAGAAGTGCCACTTGCCCAGGCGCTCGTCGAACATGCGGCCGGTCATCTTCGGGAACCAGTAGTAGACGCCGGCGAAGATCGTGAACAGAGAGCCGCCGAACAGCACGTAGTGGATGTGGGCCACGATGAAGTACGTCTGTGAGACGTGGATGTCGAACGGGATCATGGCCAGCATCACGCCGCTGATCCCGCCGAGCGTGAACATCGTCAGGAAGCCCAGGGCGAACAGCATCGGCGTGTCGAGGTGCAGCACGCCGCGCCACAGCGTCGCCAGCCAGGAGAAGATCTTGATTCCCGTGGGGACGGCGATGATTGATGTGGTGATCATCATCGGGATGCGGATCCAGGGCGACATGCCCGAGACGAACATGTGGTGCGCCCAGACCGTGAAGCCCAATACCACGATGGCCACCAGCGAGAAGGCCATCATCCGGTAGCCGAAGATCGGCTTGCGGGATTTGACCGCAATGATCTCGGAGATGATCCCGAAGCCGGGCAACATCATGATGTAGACGGCGGGGTGCGAGTAGAACCAGAACACGTGCTGGTACATGAGCACGTTGCCGTTGTCGCTTCGGCCGACGAAAGCGTCGAAGAAGTGGAAATGAAGCGCCGTGTCGAGCAGCACGAAGACCTGCGAGGCGGCGATGAACGGCGTGGCGATCACGACGAGCAGCGAGGTCGAGAAGTTGGCCCACACCAGCAGCGGCATGCGGAAGAAGCTCATCCCAGGCGCGCGCATCGTGATGATGGTCACGAGGAAGTTGAGCGCGGTGAAGATCGACGAGAAGCCTGCGAACTGGATCCCGATCGAGAAGAACAGCTGACCGACGGGCATCGTCGTCGACAGCGGCGCGTAAGCCGTCCAGCCGGAGGCGAACGAGCCGCCCGGGGCCAGGAAGCTCATGAGCATGATCACGCCGCCCAGCGGCAGGAGCCAGAAGGAGAGCGCGTTCAGGCGCGGGAAGGCCATGTCCGGAGCGCCGATCATCAGCGGCAGCACGAAGTTCGCGAGTCCGGCGAACACCGGGATCACGAACAGGAAGATCAAGACGCTGGCGTGGACGGAGAAGACGCCGTTGTATTCCTCGGGCGTCAAGAACTGCATCCCGGGCTTGGCGAGCTGCGCGCGGATCAGCATCGCCAGGAGCCCGCCCACGAACAGGAAGAAGAACGAGGTCACCGTGTATTGGATGCCGATGACCTTGTGGTCGGTGTTGACGCGGAAGTAGTCGCGCCAGCTGTATGCGCCGTGGCCCGAGTGATCCTCGGGGCGCGTGGGGCGGCCGGCAGCCCAGTACAGCCAGTAGTCGCAGACCCCGATGCCGACGAGGAAGGCGATGGGTCCCGAGAACAGGCCGACGATCGTGATCGCGTGGCCGTCGATCACCGGATGCTGATGCTCCAGCCAGCGAATCAGCGCGGTGATCCCCAGCGCGAATGCAACGCCGAAGACGCTGAACAGCGCCGCCCGGTACCAGCCCGGGCGGCGAAGCTTCGGCGGAAGCGGCACACGTGTGCGGCCGTGGCCAGGCGCGATTGCGCTGGGGGGCAGTGCGGCTTGGGTGCTCGTGGCCATCAGCCGATCTCCTTGTCTGCCGGGGTCGGGATCATCTGGATGGGGGGGAGACGGGCTTCATCACTTATACGTGGTCTTGCCCCCTACGCCCCCGACCTTGCTGCGATAGGGCGTTCCTGGGACGCCGGGCTGCTTGGCGAACGAGGGCGGCGCGCCGATCGGCGGCGTCCCGTTCGCCGGCTGCGAGCTCAACCACGAATGGAAGGTGGCGCCGGAAACGACGTGGACGGTGGAGCGCATCAGCGAGTGGCCCGCGCCGCAGAGCTCGGTGCACTCAACGGGGTACGTACCGATTCGCGTCGGGGTCACCCGCAGCGTGGTCGTGATGCCCGGGACGGCATCGAGCTTCTCCGAGAAGTCGGGGACGAAGAAGCTGTGGACCACGTCGAGTGAGCGGAGCTTGAAGACGACCGGCTGATTCTTCGGAAGGTACAGAACGGGAGACACCACGGCCTTCCCGCCCTGCTCAGGATAGGAGAACTCGAACGCGAACTGCCGGGCCGTCACGTTGACCGTCATCTCGTTCCGCTTGCTGGCCTCATTGGAATGCAGCACGGTGTAGGCGTAGGTGCAGAGCGAGAGGAGGAGGACGGCCGGCAGCGCGGTCCAGACCACCTCCAGCCGTGTGTTGCCGTGGATCGGCGGCCCGTCGCGCTCCTCGTCGCCGGGCCGCATCCTGAACTTCCACACCGAGAACACCACGACGGTCTCCACCAGCACGAAGATCGGCACCGTGGCGATCAGCAGCACGGTGTAGAGCGTGTGGATGTTGCTGGCCTGCCTGGAGGCGTCGGCCGGGAACCACGGGATCAGCAGCGCGATCGGCAGCAGGATCGCTACCCCGACCACACCGATCAGGACCATCTGCAGGATTGGACGGTTACGCACTGATCCCCGCGGCGACGCTACACATCTCCACGCTCAGAATCCTATGACTTCCGCGCGACGAACGCCCCGGGTCGGGGCGCCGGTGATCTGGCCGACGCCACCGTCGCCGCCCGCAGACGAGTGGTTATGATTGCGCCAATCGTTGCAAGCTAACCGGGAGATGCCATGCAGGTGCGAGATGGGATGTCGGACGTCGTGCTCACAGTCGGCCCCGGTCACACCCTGCGCGAGGCAGCCACCGCAATGTGCAGCCGCAGCGTCGGCGCGGCCGTCGTGCACGACATCGAGGCCCCAGGCCCCGGCCTGATCACAGAGCGGGACATCCTCGCTGCGGTCGGCAATGGCAAGGATCCGGACAGCGAGCGGGTCTGCGACCACCAGACCCAGAAGCTGACGGCCGCCGCTCCCGACTGGCCGCTCGAGCGCGCGGCCGCAGCGATGGTCAAGGGCCGCTTCCGGCACCTCGTGGTCATCGAGGGAGGCGAGCTGGTGGGGATCCTCTCGATGCGAGACATCGTGCGGGTATGGACTGGCGATGGCGCCACCTGCGACGTGCCCGCGGGGGCGGCGAGCTAGCGCGACGGCCAGACCGTGTAGTGCCTAGTGCCGGTGCTCTTCGGGGAGCGCGGCGACGTCGCGGTTGGTGTCAGAGACCCAGCGGAAGACGCAGATGATGAGCACGACACCGCCGAGTGCGGACCAGACCCACCAGATCGTGGTGCCGATCACGATGGCCGTGATCGCCGCCGCGGAGAAGAAGGGCAGGAGCGTCGGGCCGGGGAGGTGAATATCCTCGCCGCCCGGCGGGGCTTCGTCCGGAGGCTCGTAGGCGCTCATCGTCTCCCCCTAGGGGTGCACGTATATGGCCGCGGCCACGAAGGTCAGTCCGAACATGATCACGCAGATCGCGCCGGCGATCAGGCCCGAGCGGATGTTCTTGCGAGCGAGCCTTCTATCCATGTCGGCCGGGGATCATAGCTTTATGTCGGCCACCATCGCCCCAAACAGGAGGGCCAGGTAGGCAAGCGAGAACAGGTAGAGCTGCAGGGCGGCCCGCCGGTCGGCCCGGCGGTAGAGCCTTACGGCGCCGCCGATGAATGCCAAGCCCAGGACCATCGAGCACACGAGGTAG
Source organism: uncultured Actinomycetes bacterium (assembly GCA_963822735.1). Lineage (GTDB taxonomy): Bacteria > Actinomycetota > Thermoleophilia > Solirubrobacterales > Solirubrobacteraceae > Palsa-465. The sequence goes on along the minus strand of CAWGIU010000001.1, from coordinate 275,823 downwards.
AAACCGCCGAAGGCGCCGGCGCAGAACGGCAGCTGGGAGATCGCATAGAGCAGCAGCGAGTAGAGCAGGATCTGGCGGCGCGTCTCGTGCTCGCCGCGGACCACCGGCATCATCGGGATGCCCACCCGCTCGTATTCCTCCTTCATCAGCAGGCTGAGCGACCAGAAGTGCGGCGGCGTCCAGTAGAAGACGATTGCGAACAGATAGACCGCGGTCCAAGCCAGCGATCCCCGTGTGGCCGCCCAGCCCACGAGCGGCGGGACAGCCCCGGCGGCGCCACCGATGACGATGTTCTGCGGCGTACGACGCTTGAGGCCGATCGTGTAGACGCCGACGTAGCCGACGAAGCCCCCCAGCGCCAGCGATGCCGCCAGCACGTTGACGCAGGTCGAGAGCTCGAGGAACGAGAGCGCCGCCAGCACCAGACCGAAGGTCAGGGCCGCCCGGGGCGCTACGCGGCCGGCCGGGATCGGTCGCGATGCGGTGCGACGCATGCGGGCGTCGATGTCGCGGTCGTAATAGTGGTTGACGGCCCCGGCACCGCCGGCCGACAGGTAGCCGCCGATGCAAGTCAGCGCGATCTTGGCCACCGATGGACTGCCGGCGACCTCCATCGTGGTGATCGTCGTCAGCAGCAGGAGCGACTGGACCTTGGGCTTGGTCAGCTCCAGGTAGTCGGAGAGCAGCTGGCGGGAGCCGCCGAGCGGCCGTGCTGTGGCCCGGGCGACCGTGCTTGTTTCGGTAGCCGCCATCAGCGCGTGATCAAACCCGGGCGAAGCGTTCCGAGCCGCCGGTCTTCTGTCGCACGCCCGTCTCTCGCTCGACCTGGCGGCGGATGTCGCGCATGGGCTCCAGCGAGCGCACGCGTGGGATCGTGTCGAAGTTGTTCACCGGAGGCGGCGAGAGCGTAAACCACTCGAGCGTGTTGCCCTTCCAGGGGTCCGGTCCGGCCAGCGGACCCGACCTTGAGGCTGCGCATGACGTTGATCACCGTCACCAGCACTCCGGCGCCGAGGATGAGGCTTCCGATGGTGGAGATCAAGTTGTAGGTCGACCAGCCGTAGCCAGGAGGATAGGTGTAGATGCGGCGGGGCATGCCGGACAGACCCATCGCGTGCTGGACGAAGAAGGTGGCGTTGAACCCGATGAAGATGAGCCAGAACGACAACTTGCCGAGCCGCTCATTCAACATGCGGCCGCTCATCTTCGGAAACCAGTAGTAGAGGCCCGCGAACACCGGGAATACACCGCCGCCGAAGATCGTGTAATGGAAGTGGGCGACGACGAAGTAGGTGTCGGTCAGCTGCCAGTCGACCGGGAACGTCGCCAAAAAGATGCCCGTGATGCCGCCGATCACGAAGATGAAGATCATCCCCACCGCGAAGTACAGGGAGGTGGTGGTGACGATCGATCCTCGCCATAAGGTCGCGAGCCAGTTGAAGATCTTGACCCCGGTGGGGATGCCGATCAAAAACGAGGACAGCATGAAGAACCCGAGCACGACGATCGGCAACGGCGAGGCGAACATGTGGTGCGCCCACACCAGCGTCGCCAGGAACGCGATCACCGCGATCGAGGCCGCCATCGCCTTGTAGCCGAAGATCGGCTTACGCGAGAACACCGGGATGACCTCGGAGATGATTCCGAAGCCTGGTAAGACCATGATGTAGACCTCCGGGTGACCGAAGAACCAGAACAGGTGCTGCCAGAGGACCGGCGCGCCGTGAGCCGTGGGGTCGAAGAAGTGGGTGCCGAAGTGGCGGTCGGTGAGCAGCATCGTCACGGCCGCCGCGATGACCGGCAGAGCGATGATCAGCAGGATGGCGTAGATCAGGATCGCCCACACGAACAGGGGCAAGCGTCCCCACCCCATGCCGGTGGCGCGCATGTTGACGATCGTGGCGTAGAAGTTGATCGCGCCCAGCAGCGATGAGATGCCGGTCAGGTGGATGAGGAAGATCCAGGCGTCCTGGCCGCCGGAGGGGGAGAACTGGATGCTGGACAGCGGCGGATAGCTCCACCAGCCCGCCTCGGGTGGATTGAAGAAGAAGGTGGCGTAGAAGACGATGCCGCCGAACAGCAGCAGCCAGAACGACAGCGCGTTCAGGCGGGGAAAGGCCATGTCCCGGGCGCCGATCATCAGCGGCACGAAGTAGTTGCCGAAGCCGGCCAAGACGGGCACGAGGAACAGGAAGACCATCGTCGTCCCGTGCATCGTCAGCAGCTCGTTGTATTTCTCCCCGGTCAGCAGCGTGTTGCCCGGAACCCCCAACTGCATGCGCATCAGCAACGCCTCGATTCCCCCGAGGATGAAGAACACGAAGGTGAGGACCAGGTACATGATCCCGATGCGCTTGTGGTCGGTGGTCGCGACCCAGTCGATCCAGCGCTTGGTGCGCCGGGGGAAGGTCACCCGCTCGGCGATGACTTGCGGAACCGGTCGGGATGGTGCGGTGATGACGGCCATCTAGAGCTGGTTGGTCTCAGTCAGGTACTGGCGCAGCTGGCCGACCTGGTCGTTTGCGTTGTTGATCATCTTCTCCTGTTCAGTGAGCCAGTGCTGGTACTGGCCGGGTGAGACCACGTGCACGAACGCGACCATAGCTGCGTGGCTGCGGCCGCAGAGCTGCGCGCATTGGCCGTGGTAGAGCCCCTGGTGCAGCGCCTTGAACCACGTGTACGTCGTGTAGCCGGGCACGGCGTCGGTCTTGCCGCCCAGCGAGGGCACCCACCAGTCGTGGATCACGTCGCTTGCCTGGATGTCCAAGATGACGGTGGTTCCGGCAGGGGCCACCATCGTGGTGTAGGAGTAGGGCAGCTTGGACTGGAAGTAGTTGTTCAGGCAGCCGGTGCCGTACACGTAGCGCCAGATGAACTGGCGCCCCTGGACGCAGATCGTGATCTTCTTGCCACTGGGAGGATTGGGTTCGGTGGTAGATGCCGAGAGCACCACTCCCGGGTTTGAGTTGGGCGGGTTGATGATCTTCGGCAGCTTGACGAATGTCACCACGGTGATGGCCACCAGGATCAGGGCCGCTCCCAGTGTCCAGCCCACCTCCAGACGCGTGTTGCCGTGGATCTGGGCCGCGACCGCACCCTTCCTAGCCCGGAACTTGATCAACGAGTAGATCAGGGTTCCGAACACGATCACGAACACGATCGCGGCGATGTAAAGGATGATCTTGTAGAGCGAAGCGATGGAGTTCGCGTTCGGCGACCCGCCCGCCTTAGGGGTGATGAAGTTCGCGAACGCAGCCGGGGCAGACAGCAGGAAGACCGCGATGGCGGCGGTCAGCGTGGCTGCGAGGGTTAGCGGCCGGCGGCTGTTCAAGAGGACGCGCAAGGCCGCGGCATTCTATCTGGACGTGCCGGTTTCGATCGCCAGGCCGGGCGGAGCGTCGCCTGAGAGCAACCCTATACTCGGCGCGGTTTGCGGTTGTCGAGGGGCATCAGAGCTACCGCCTGGGCCCTCGTCGCGGTGGGGGTCGCGGCGCCGGCGCTTCGGCGCCGCCGGCGGCTGCGGCCGGCGGCCGTGCTGGGAGCCGCGGGCCTGGCGCCCGTGGCCCTGTGTGTGGCGGTCCCGCGCTCCAGAGCGCGGGATATCGCCGTTTGCGCGCTCAACATGTGGGCCTACGTGGCGGCATACGAGATGCCCCACGACGAACCCGAGCGCCTGGCCGCGCGGGTGCACAGCCACTACCCGATCGTGCTAGACCGGCTGCTGGGACTGGGAAGGGTCCCAACGCTTCGTCTGCAACGAGCGTTCGCGAAGCCCGGGCGGATCGCGCCCTTCGAGCGTTTGCTCGTCTGGTGTCACTGGCTGTGGTTCGCGTTCCCCCACGCCAGCGTTGCCTACGTGCTCGTTCGCCGCCCTGACCGGTTTCCGACTGCGGCTGCCCGGATGTACGCGGTGTTCGACATCGGGGCGGTCTTCTACTGGGCGTTTCCGACTGCGCCGCCGTGGTGGGCGGCGCTCCATGGCGAATTCGGCGACGGTCACACGATTCGCGTGCGACGGATGATGATCGAGTACGGCGAGGAGTTCTGGGGGACCCGCTGGTCCGGCCTTTACGATGTCCTCGGAGGAAATCCGCTCGCTGCGATGCCGTCGCTTCACTTCGCAACGTCCCTCATGGGTGCCCACCTGCTCTCGGAGGTGGGGCCGGTGGCGGGCGCGGTCGGCTTCACCTACGCGGGTCTGCTGGGGCTGTCGCTCGTCTATCTGGGCGAGCACTACGCGGCTGACCTGGTAGCCGGTGCGGCCCTGACGGAGGCCGTGAGGACAGGTGCGCCGCGTGCCGAACCGCTGCTTGAACGGATGTCCGCCGCAGTTCGATCCCTAGAGGCGCGCGCGAGGGCGGCGTAGGGCGTGGCCTCGGGCACCCCCGGCGAGGAGAGCAGGCAGCCGGTGGAGCCGGCGACGGAGGAAATGCCGCGGGTGGTCTTCACCCGCAAACGCCTGCTCATCTCGGCGGTGTTCGTCATCTCGGTGGTGGTGGGGCTCTATCTGGTGCTGCCCAAGCTGCTCGGTCTGCGCGAGACGTGGAGCCGGATCCAGCACGGCAACGGTTGGTGGCTCGCGCTAGGCGCGGTTCTCGAGGTGTTCTCGTTCTGGGGCTATGTGGCCCTGTTCCGAGCCGTGTTCGCTCGCGGGCAGCCGCGCATCGATTGGCGGGCGAGCTACGAGATCACGATGGCTGGCCTCGCGGCCACGCGTCTGTTCGCCTCCGCCGGCGCCGGCGGCATCGCGCTGACGGCCTGGGCGTTGCGGCGAGCAGGATTCGAGGCACGTCTGGCGGCGGCGCGACTGATCGCCTTCATCTCACTGCTCTACGGGGTCTACATGGCCGGGCTGGTGGTCGTTGGGCTGGGGCTCTTCGTCGGTGTGATCCCCGGCGCGCACCCGTTCGGCATCACGCTCGTGCCGGCGATCCTCGGCGCCGTGGTGATCGGCTTGTTCTTGGGCATGGCGCTGCTGCCGGAGGACTCGAGCCGGTTCGTGCGGCGGGGGACGGAGGGTCGGGGCCGCAAGTCCCGGCTGCTCACCTGGCTGGCCAACGTCCCGGCCACGGCCGCCACCGGCGTGCGCACGGCGCTGGAGCTGATCCGTTCACGCGATCCGTTCCTGCTGGGGGCCATCGCCTGGTGGGCGTTCGACATCGCCGTGCTCTGGGCCTGCTTTCACGCGTTCGGCGCCTCGCCGCCCAAGGGCGTGATCGTGATGTCCTACCTCGTCGGGATGCTGGGCAACACGTTGCCCTTGCCGGGCGGGATCGGGGGCGTGGACGGCGGCATGATCGGCGCCTTCAGCGCCTTTGGCGTCAACGTTCAGGTCGCGATCGTGTCGGTACTCGCCTACCGTGTGTTCGCGTTCTGGCTGCCGACGCTGCCCGGCGGGGTGGCGTACCTACAGCTGAGGCGCACCGTTCAACGCTGGCGCGCAGCCGAGGCGCCAAGCTATACTTAGTGAAGTAATGGATGCAAACGGAGGGTCCGTGGAACACGTAGAGAACGTTGTGATCGTCGGCAGTGGTCCGGCGGGGTACACCGCCGCCCTGTACACCGCTCGGGCCAACCTCGAGCCGCTGGTGATCGAGGGCTTTGCCTGGGGCGGCCTGCTCCAGCAGACGACCGACGTAGAGAATTACCCCGGCTTTCCCGAGGGCATCATGGGTCCGGAGCTCATGCAGCACTTCCGCGACCAGGCCGAGCGCTTCGGCGCCCGACTGGAGACCGATGACGTCACGAAGCTCGAGCTCTCGCCCGACGGCGGCCCACACAAGATTTGGACCGGAGATCAGGTTCATCTGGCTCGAACCGTGGTGCTGGCCATGGGCGCCCAGCACCGAAAGCTGGGGGTTCCCGGCGAGGAGGCTCTCGGCGGCCGTGGCGTGAGCTACTGCGCCACGTGCGACGCCGCGTTCTTCCGCCAGAAGCCGACGATCATCGTCGGTGGCGGCGACTCGGCGATGGAGGAGGCCATGTTTCTCTCGAAGTTCGCCTCCAAGGTGATCATCGTCCACCGTCGCGACGAGTTCCGCGCCTCGAAGATCATGCTCGAGCGTGCCCGGGCGATCGAGAACATCGAGTGGCTGACGCCCTATTTCGTGGAGGAGTTCGCCGACTCCGACAGCGGCTCGCTTGACCACGTCCGCCTGCGCCATGCGGGCGACGGGTCCGAGTCCACGCTCGAGATCGCGGGCGCGTTCATCGCCATCGGGCATGAGCCGCAGTCGCAGCTGGTCCGAGATCAGGTAGAGACCGATGCCGCGGGGTACGTCGTGACCAAGGGCCGCTCGACGCAGACCAACCTGTCGGGCGTGTTCGCGGCCGGCGATCTGGTCGACCACACCTATCGGCAGGCGGTGACCGCCGCCGGGACGGGGTGCCAGGCGGCGCTCGACGCCGAGTGGTACCTGCGCGACGCCGGCCCTTTGGCCGTTGAGCAAGCGGCCGCAGGGCTGCGGGCCTAGCGTTCAGTCTCAGTCAGGCGCCGGGCGGAGAGCCAGTAGCCGGGCGAGCGCTTGTAGCGCCGGGCGGAGAACCGGTAGGCCGGGCGAGCGCTAGTAAGGGCAGTGGCTGGCGGGGCCCCAATTGCCCGAGTGGCTGCGCTGGCCCATCGGCAGGCCGAAATCCTGCGTCCAGGTGGCCGCGCGGTTGCCGAAACCGCTGACCGGGCGGCGGTTCACGCCGGTGCCTACCCTCGTGTAGGCGGGGTTGAGGATGTTGTAGCAATGCGGCTGGCTCCGCATCCAGGCGGCAAGCACCCCCTGGGGTGTGTTGTACCCAGTGGCGATGTTCTCGCCGACCGTCGACCAGTTAAAGCCGGCAGCGGTGATGCGAGCCCCGGGGTTTCCCTCGCTGAAGTTCCCCGTGGCGACCATCGCGTCGTCCCAGCTCTGCGCGGCGTCGTTCAGCTTGCCAGAGGAGCCCAGGGGCGGCAGGCCATAACGCTCGCGCGTCTTGTTCATCAGGCACACGACAGCCGCGCGCATCTCGGCTGCTGCCGCTCTCGTGGCCGGTACGTCGGCGTTCGTGCAGCCGGCGGCGCTGGAGCTGTAACCCCGAGCGTGGTGCCGGCGCGGGGCGTGATGCTGGCGGCGCGCGGTGGCGGTGGCCGGAACCGCCGCCACGAGCGCAGCGGCGACGAGCACGGCGACTGTAATCGCCGCGCGGGGCTGCCGCGCGCGCAGCATGTACCGGCGCAATGGGGCTGTTTGCGCTCGAAACACGATCGACTTGATCGGCACCCGGGTCCCGGTCCGGGGATTGACCTGCTCGTTCGCTCTTCAACGTTCGATCTAGAGGGACCCGAGCGCGGCGGCATCGTATAGAGAGAGCGCCGGGGTGGTCCACCGATGTCCGCAAATTGCGTAGTTTTTGTGACCGAATCCCGCCGGGATGTGGGTTTGTAACGGATGCCGCCGCGAACGGTGCGGCCGACGCGCTAGGCGAGGTTGGTCCAGACCGTCTTGGTCTCGAGGTAGGCCTCGAGGCCCTCGCGACCGTGCTCGCGGCCGACGCCCGAGGCCTTGTAGCCGCCGAACGGCGCCAAGGGATCGGTTTCCCCCCAGCAGTTGACGTACACCATGCCGGCCTTCAGCAGCGAGGCGAGCCGGTGGGCATTGGCGACGGAATCGGTCCAGACCCCGGCGGCCAGCCCGTAGTCGGTGTCGTTAGCTCGCGACGCCACCTCCTCCAGCGACTCGTAGGGCAACGCCACCAGCACCGGCCCGAAGATCTCCTCGCGAGCAATCTTCAGCGAGTCGTCGGTGACCGCGAAGAGGGTGGGCTCGACGAAATAGCCGCCGCCGTTGCCCTCCTCGGACCGACCACCGCCGGTGACGAGCTCCGCGCCGTCGCTCCGCCCAGAGTCGATATAGGACATGACGCGCTCGAGTTGCTCGGCTGAGACCACGGGGCCGAGCTGGGTGTTGGGATCGAGACCCGGGCCGAGGCGCGTCTTCGAGGCCCGAGCGGCCAGGCCCGAGACAACGTCGTCGAACTGGTCCTTGTGGACAAACAGCCGGCTGCCGGCGTTGCAGGCCTGGCCGGTGTTGAAGTAGATGCCCTGAAAGGAACCCTTGATCGCCCGGTCGAGGTCGGCGTCGGGGAGGATGATGTTGGGCGACTTGCCGCCGAGCTCGAGCGTCATGCGCTTCAGCGCGCGCCCGGCCTTGGCGCCGATCTCCCGCCCCACCTCGGTCGAGCCCGTGAATGCCAGCTTGTCGACATCCGGGTGCTCGACGAGCGCCGCGCCGGTCTCCCCGTCGCCTGTGAGGACGTTGACGACCCCCGGGGGGATCCCTGCCTCGAGCGCGAGCTCTCCGACGCGCAGCGCGCTGAGCGGTGTCTGCTCGGCGGGCTTCAGGACGACCGTGCATCCGGCGGCGAGCGCCGGAGCGAGCTTCCAGGACGCCATCAGCATCGGGAAGTTCCAGGGGATGATCTGTCCGCATACCCCGACCGGCTCCTTGCGTGTGTAACAGAGCATGTTGGGCTGCTGGACCGGCAGCACATCGCCCACGACGCGCTCGGGCCACCCCGCGAAGCTGCGGAAGTGGGCGGCGGTGGAGGCGACGTCCACGATCTTTGCCAGCTTCAGCGGCTTGCCGTTGTCGAGCGCCTCGAGCTCCGCGAGCTCGTCGGCGTGCTGCTCGATCAGCTCCGCCAGGCGGGTGATCAGCGTGGCGCGCTTGGCGGCGGGGATCTTGGTCCAGGGGCCATCCGCGAAGGCGCGTCGCGCGGCGCCGACGGCCCGGTCTACGTCCGCGGCCCCGGCCTGGGCCACGCTCGTGATCGGTTTGCCCGTCGACGGGTCGACGGTCGCGAACGTCCGGCCGTCGGACGCTGGCTGGCGCTCGCCGTCGATCAGCAGCTGCTGCTCTGATGAGGCGAACGACCGTGCGGATGCCGAGAGCTGCTCCGGTAGCTGACTCATGGGGTGAGAACGATCTTCATCGCCTCACGGCGATCGTAGAGCGCGTAGGCGTCCGGGGCGTCGTCCAGCGGCATGTGGTGGGTGACCAGCGGGCTGGGGTCGAGCGTCCCAGCGGAGAGCATCCCCAGGACGCGATCGACGTGGGCGATCACGTTCGCGTGGCCCGAGCGCAGCGTCAGGGCCTTGATCCACACGAGGCCCATGTGCACCTGGCAAGGCTCGGCGTAGACGCCGATCGCCACAACCGTGCCGGCGCGACGGGTCAAGCGGATGGCCAGGTCGAGAGCGTCGGGATGACCCACGGCGTCGATCGACGCGTCGACGCCGCGGCCATCGGTCAGGAGCTTGGCCTGCTCGCGCGGGTTCTCCTCGGTGAGGTGGACCGCGGCGGCGCCGAAGCTTCGTGCCAGCTCGAGTCGCTGGGGGACGGTGTCGATGGCCAGCACCGGACCGGCACCGGCGGCGAGCGCCACCTGCACCGCACACAGTCCCACGGGACCGAGGCCCAGGACCGCAACGCTGTCTCCCGGGCTGATATCGGCCTGGGTCACGGCGTGATAGCCGGTGCCCATCACGTCCCCGGCGAACAGCGCCACCTCGTCGGAGATCCCCGCCGGCACCTTGCGCAGCGTCATGTTGGCCCGGGGCACGAGCGCCTGCTCGGCCTGCGTTCCTTGAAGACTGCCGAGCACCTTTCCGTGACCGAAGACGCGCATCTCCTCGCACTTGTGAAAGGCGCCGCGCAGGCAGAAGAAGCACGTGCCGCAGGCGCTGTGAAAGCACCCTAGAACGCGGTCACCGGTCGCCACGCGCGTCACGGCCTCACCGGCTTCGACCACGGTGCCGACGAACTCGTGTCCGATCGTGAAGCCGGGCTCGATCTGCACCCGGCCGTGGAAGATGTGCAGGTCGGAGCCGCAGATGCCGCTGGCTTCGATCTGAACTACGGCGTCGTCGGCGGCCGCAGGCTGGGGCGCGGGGCGCTCTTGCACCTCGACTGAGCCCGGAGCTTGGAAGGTGACGGCTCTCATCTGGGTCAAATATATGGGTCAGTAGCCGAAGAAGCCCTCGCCGGCCTGGCGGCCGATCCTGCCGGACAGCACCAGCCCCCGCAGCAGCGGCGCGGCGCGATAGCGCTCCTCGCGCCGTTCCTCGAACAGCGCATCGAGCACGACCAGTACATGGTCCAGCCCGATGGCGTCTGCCCAGCGCAAGGGCCCGCGGGGATAGTTGAGGCCGTAGACCATGCCCGCGTCGACGTCCTCGGCGGCGCCGATGCCCTCAGCCAGCGCGAACGACGCCTCGTTGATCACCTGGCAGACGATCCGGCCCAGCACCAGCCCGGGGGCGTCACCGACCCATGCTGTGTGCTTGCCCAGCGAGGCGAAGAAGCGCTCGGCCGCGGCGGCGGCGGATTCGGCTGACTCGGGCCCGCGCGTGAGCTCGACCAGGCCCGATTCCGTGAGCGGCGGCAGCGCGTGGAAGCCGACGGCGTTACCGGCAGGGTCGAGCGCCGCCAGCGAGCCCGCGGCGCAACAGACAGCGAGCGGGCCGCCCTGCAGCGGCTCGGCCGGCTCCTCGGCACCGGCGGCACAGTCGAGGATCAGCGCCGGCACCTCGCCCGAGACAACGGAACGCTCGACCCGCCAGCCCGCGTCCTCAGCGGCCTCCGCCAGCTCAGCCGCGAGCGGCGTCTCGCCGGCGATCACGACCAGGCCGCCGGCGCCACCTGCCGTGCGCGGCTCGGGGTCGGGAGGCCGGTAGCTGTCGCGCGCGTAGTCGTAGTAGCCGCGACCCGACTTGCGCCCATGGCGGCCGGCGGCCACGTATCGGGCGGTGATCGGCGAAGGGCGCCAGCGTGGCTCGCCGAAGCTCTGTTCGTAGAAGGACCGCGAGACGTCGAGCCCGGTGTCGATTCCGACCAGGTCCATGAGCTCGAATGGGCCCATGCGAAAGCCTCCGCCCATCCGGCAGACGCGGTCGATGTCCTCGAGCGGCGCGACCCCCTCCTGAAGCAGCTTGAGGGCCTCGAGTCCGAACGGGCGGTTGCAGCGGTTGACGAGAAAGCCCGGCCCGTCGGCGGCCTCGATGACGTGCTTGCCCATGGCCTCGCCGGCGGCGCGCGCCAGGGCGAGCGCCTGCGAGGATGACTCCTCGCCGGCCACAACCTCGAGCAGCCGCATCACCGGCGGTGGGTTGAAGAAGTGCATGCCCACCACCCGCTCTGGGCGGGCAACGCTCGCGGCGACCGCCGTGACGAGCAGCGAGGAGGTGTTGGTGGCCAGCACGCAGCTTTCGCCGACGATCCCATCGGCCAGCTTCTGAAACAGCGACGTCTTGAGCTGAAGCGTCTCGGGCGCCGCCTCAATCACCAGCTCGCAAGGACCCAGATCCTCCAGCTCTGCAGCGGCCCTTAGGCGGGCAGCCGCCTCGCTGGCATCGGACTCGGAGATCCGACCGCGCTCCACCCCGCGCTCGAGCTGACCCCTGATCCGCTCCATCCCGCGTTCCAGTGCCTCCGGGACCGGATCATGGACCAGCGTTTGGGCGCCCGAGAGGCAGGCCAGCTGAGCGATGCCGGCGCCCATCGTGCCCGCCCCGGCGACGCCAATCGTCCTGGGCGGCTCAGTCACGTCAGGGCGTTGATGCCGGTCAGGGCGCGACCGATGATGAGCTGCTGGATCTGAGATGTGCCCTCATACAGCGTGGTCACGCGGACGTCGCGCAGATAGCGCTCGACGGGGTAGTCGTCGACATACCCCGAGCCGCCGTGCACCTGGATCGCGGTGTTGGCGCAGCGGATCGCGGCCTCGGTCGCATACAGCTTGGCGATCGAGGTCTCGGTGGTGTTGGGCTTGCCGGAATCCTTCAGGTATCCGGCCCGCCAGACGAGCATCCGCGCGGCGTCGGCTTCGACGACCATGTTGGCGATCATCGCCTGCACGAGCTGAAACGAGGCGATGGGGCGCCCGAACTGCTGGCGCTCGGTGGAATAGCGGACCGAGGCATCGACGCACCCCTGGCAGATCCCCACGCAGCCCGAAGCGACGCTGTAGCGCCCCGAGTCGAGCGCGCTCATCGCCACCTTGAAGCCATCGCCGACCTCGCCCAGCACCGCGTCCTCGCCGGCGTGCACGTCATCGAGCGAGATCGCGGCCGTGTCCGATCCCCGCAGGCCCATCTTGTGGTGGATCTCCTGGGGCTGAAAGCCATCCTGGTCGGTCTCGACCAGAAAGCACGCCAGCCCCCGGTGTCCCTTTTCGGGGTCCGTTTGGGCGAAGACGAGCGCCAGCCTGGCGTGGTTGCCGAGCGAGATGAACATCTTGGCCCCGTTGATGATCCAACCGCCGTTTTCTCGCCGAGCTCTGGTCCGCTGGTTGGCGGCATCCGAGCCGGTGTCGGGCTCGGTCAGGGCAAAGCAGCCGAGCCATTCGCCCGAGCACAGCTTCGGCAGGTAACGCTGCTTCTGCTCCTCCGTGCCCCAGCGGAGAAGCGCCGAGCAGACCAGTGAGGTCTGGACCGAGATCACCGTGCGCATCGCCGAGCAGGCGCGGCCGATCTCCTCCACCACCAGGCCGTAGGTCAGATAGTCGAGACCGGCACCGCCGTATTCGCGCGGGATGATCGCCCCCAGATACCCCTGCTCGGCAATCTTGGCCACGAGCTCGGTGTCGAAGTGCTCGTTGCGGTCGTTCTCCCGCGCGCGCTCAACGATCTCGTTGTCGGCGAAGTTGCGCGCCGTCTCGCGGATCAGGCGCTGCTCGTCTGTGAGCTCGAGGTCCATGACGATGGGAACGCTAGCTCAGGGAAGTACGCTCAGGCGCAGCGATGCCGCCGGAAACCAGGTACGCGCGCAGCGGCGAGCTGCACATCGCCTACCAGACAGTCGGCGAGGGGCCGCTCGACGTGCTGTGGGTGCCGAACTGGATCTGGCAGATGGAACACGTGTGGGAGCAGCCGTGGATCGCCAGGCTGCTGCGCCGGGTCTCCGGCTTCGGGCGCCTGATCATGTTTGATCGCCGCGGCACGGGCATGTCCGACAAGCTGTCCGGTGCGCCGACGCTCGAGGAGCAGATGGACGACGTGGTCGCGGTGATGGATGCCGTCGAATCCGAACGGGCCGCGGTGGTGGCCATGCTCGAGGCGGGCACGATGGCCTGCCTGTTCGCCGCCACCCATCCGGAGCGCACGCGGGCACTGGTGCTCTACGAGGCCATGGCGCGGATGTCGAAGGCGCCGGGCTATGAGTGGACGCTCACGCGCGAGGAGCGCGAGTCGATGGTCGAGGAGCTCCGGGCCAACTGGGGCACGGGCGCCTGGACGCTCGGTCTGTCGAGCCCCCTGGCCCAGGAAGGGCCACTTCGGGCTTGGACCGGCCGCCTGGAGCGGCTGGCGGCCAGCCCCGGCACGGCGGTGGCGCTGTTTCGCATGCATTCCGAGGTCGACGTCAGGCCGTTGCTGCCCTCGATCCAGGCCCCGACCCTCGTGCTGCACCGCCCCGCCGACACATACATCGACATCCGCCACTCGCGCTACATCACGGAGGTCGTCCCGGGCGCGCGTCTGGTGGAGTTGCCCGGCCAGCACACGCTGCCGTTCGGTCCCGGACAGGACGAGCTGGTGGACGAGCTCGAGGAGTTTCTGACCGGCGCTCGCCACGCGCCGGATTCAGAAAGGGTCCTGGCCACGGTGATGTTTGCCGACATCGTCGACTCGACCCGCCGCGCCGCCGAGCTCGGCGACCGAAGCTGGCGCGGCCTGCTGGAGACGGTCAACGGCTCGATTGAGCACGAGCTGGAGCTCTATCGGGGCAGGGTCGTCAAACGGATGGGGGACGGCCTCTTGGCGACGTTCGACGGCCCGGCCCGGGCGATTCGCTGCGCCAGCGCAATTCGCGACGGCGCCCGCGGGCACTTCGGCCTCGAAGTCAGGACCGGACTGCACACAGGCGAGATCGAGTTGATGGGTGACGACGTCGGAGGGTTGGCCGTGCACATCGGGGCTAGGGTCAGCGCCTGCGCGCAACCGGGAGAGATCCTCGTGTCGGGCACGGTCAAAGATCTGGTCGTGGGCTCCGGAATCCCGTTCGAAGACAGGGGTGAGCGGGAGCTGAAGGGCGTTCCAGGCGCTTGGCGCCTGTGGGCAGTTTCTGATTAAAGAGCGGCCGCGCCGAAGCAGGCGCGGCCGCTGTCCCTTCCCCTTGTCCGTTGGGCTCAGCTTGCCGGAGGCAGCGAGTTGACCGGCGCGTTGCCGGCCACGCTGACAGTCACCGGCTGCGAAGCCGACCCGACGTTACGGCCGTCGCTGAAGATCCGGGCACGGAACTGATACGTGCCGGCCTTCCCGAACCGCCATGCGAACTGGAACGTGGAGTAATTGCTGACATACGACTCCTCGACGGAGTGCCAGTCACCATCCGGGCCCAGGCGCTGCAGGTACACGGCCTGACCGGCCTTGTCCGGAGCGACGGTGCCCGAGAACGTCACCAGGCCGCCAACCGTCGAGCTGTTGGAGCTGGCGCTCAGCGACAACACGTCGCGCACACCCTGCCACAGCTCGGCGCTGTGCTTGAACGGCGGTGAAGCGGTGCGTGCCTGGTAGACGGTGTTGACGGACGGGAGCACGGTGAACGCGTAGTTACCGTTCGAGGTGCTCATCTGGTTGACGAATGTGAACGGTCCGCCCGTGGCGGGACGCGCCCACAGCTGCACGGTCGTCGGCGAGCTCACGCCTGACAACCTGCCCGATATCGTCACCAGCTGTCCGTAGCTCTGGATCGGAGCCGAGCTGTAGATCGTGAATCCGGCCACCTGCTTCTGTTGGATCGTGATCGACACGGGGTCGGATTCGCTTTGGATGTTGCGAGCGTCAGCGGGAAGCGCGACCCGCAGGTCACGCTCGCCCGGCGTCTTGAAGCGGTAGGGGACCGCGTAATTGGACCCCGGGCCGAGCAGCGCTGTGCGCAGCGTGTGCCAATCGTTGCTCTGTCCAACCTGCTCCTGAAGCAGCACGCGCTGGAAGGCGTGGTTGGGAGTGACGTGACCGCTGAACATGATCGCCTGACCGGTGGTGGCGTTGGCAGTGCTCGCGCTCAGTGTCACCAATGCCGCCACGTGCTCGTGGATCGTGCGTGAATGAGACCCGCTGGGCCCACGCACGAACCAGTCACGGTTCGTGGCGACAATGCCCTCGGCGCGGGTGAACTCGTAATAGCCATCGAAGAACGTCTGGGTGGTGCTCACGAGTGAGTAACCCGGTCTTCCGGCGATGTGGTGATAGAGCCGGATCGTCTGACCGTTTGCACCCTGACCCTTCAGCTGACCGTAGATCAACACGCCCTCATCGGCGATGATGGGGTTGGGCTCGGCGTTGATCGTCAGACCGTAGTTGTGCCGCGGGGGATGAGTGACGTTGGCGTTGGCGGTGCCGTAAACGGCAACCATCGTCAAGGCACACGTCAGCGATGCGGCCACGGCAAGGCGTAGGCGCATAGTGCCTCCTTCTTGCTATTGGGGCGCCCGCTGCGACCCGAAGGGCGGTAGCCAATTGACGCCCTTTCGAACACCGTCGTGCGGCGGAAAGTTGCGCAGCTTGGAGAAAGGTGACGGTGCTCTGGGCCAGGGGTAGACTGACGCGGTGGACCCGTTCGCGCTGGCAATGGTGGGCCTGCTGGTGGGCGTCGTCCTGTGGCTGATCGTGGTCGGCAGGTTGTCGTCCCGCTCCGGGGTGGACCAGGCCATCGGCTGGAAGTCCGCGCGGGAGGTGATGGAGCAGCGCGAGGAGCTCGACGCCGAGGATGTCTCGCAGATGATCGCCGCGCGCAACGCACGCCGGCGCGCGCGCGGTGAACGCGAGGTGACGCTGGAGGAGATGGAGTTCCAGGTCATGTCCGATGTGCGCGAGCAGCAGGAGCGGCGCGAGCGCTATCTGGAGGATCACCGTCAGCAGCAGCTGGGCGAACGGGAGCTGGACCAACTGCTGGAGGCGACCAACGCCCGCCGCAGGGCCCGCGGTCTGCCAGAGCGAACGCGCGAGCAGGTCAAGCGCGAGTTCGGATCCGGCTCCGGCAAGCCGGACCAGGGCTAGCGCGGCACGAGTGCGCTGTCTGATCATCGGCTGCGGGTGCCGCGGCCGGATGCTGGCTCGCGGGCTGATGATGGAGGGGCACGCGGTGCGGGGGACGAGCCGGGATCCGGCTCGGCGTATGGCGCTGGCGGCCGAGGGTGCCGAAGCGCTGGAGGGGGATCCGGACCGCATCGGGACGCTGATGGCCGCAGTGGCCCAGGTGAGCATCGTCTACCTCCTGCTGGGGTCGGCGACCGGAGAGCGCGACGCAATCGCCGCGCTCCATGGCCAGCGGTTGTCGATGCTGCTCGAGAAGCTGATCGACACCACGGTCAGAGGCGTCGTCTATGAGGCCGCGGGCACGCTCGATGCCGCCCTGCTGCGCGGTGGCGCGGCGCTGGTGCGGGACGCCTGCGAGCGCTCGCGGATTGCCTACGCGCTGATTGAGACCGATCCGCACGAGCGTGAGCGGTGGCTCGCGGAGGCGCTCAGCGCGATTCCGAAGCTTGTGAGCTGAGAGCAAAAAGCGCGCCGGCCGTGGTGCGGCCGGGCGCGCTATCTTAAGTAGGTGAAAGCCGACTACCTTTTGGGAGAGTAAGCCGTGGCCGACTACGCGAACGACGTACTGGTCGAGCCCGAATGGCTCGAGCAGCATCTGGACGACGACTCGATCAGGATCGTCGAGGTCGATGAGAACCCCGCGCTCTATCAGGAGGCGCACATTCCGGGCGCGATCGGGTTCGACTGGAAGAGCGATCTCCAGGACCAGGTCAAGCGCGACTTTCTGGGCCCCGAGGATTTCGGCAAGCTGTTCGGCAGCCGCGGTGTCGGCAACGAGCACCAGGTGATCCTCTATGGCGACCGCAACAACTGGTTCGCCGCCTACACGTACTGGTACCTGAAGTACTACGGGCACGACAACGTCAAGCTGCTCAACGGGCCGCGCGAGCGCTGGATCGGCGAGGGGCGGGCGACGACCACGGCGGTCCCGAGTCACCCGTCGACGACGTTCTCGGCCCGCCCAGGCGACGACTCGATCCGCGCCAAGCGCGACGAGGTCCTGGCCGCGCTCGACGATTCGAAGAAGCTGGTCGACGTCCGCTCGCCACAGGAGTTCTCCGGCGAGCTGATCTCGCCAGTCGGCTACGAGAGCGAGGGCGCGCAGCGGGCGGGACACATTCCCGGTGCGGCGTCGATCCCGTGGGCCCAGGCCGTCAAGGAGGACGGGACGTTCAAGTCTGCCGACGAGCTGCGCGAGCTCTACGGCGGCAAGGGTGTCCTCTCGGGCGAGCCGATCATCGCCTACTGCCGTATCGGCGAGCGCTCGGCGCACACCTGGTTCGTGCTGCATGAGCTGCTCGGCGAGCAGGACGTCAAGAACTACGACGGCTCGTGGACCGAGTGGGGCAACCTGGTCAACGTGCCGATCGAGAGGGGCTAGCGGCCTCGCCGCAGCCCTCCGCTCGCCTTGCGAGCCCGGTGGCGCGCAGGCGATCCACCAGGTCAGCCAGGATGCGGGCCGTGGCGCCCCAGATCAGGTCCTCGTCCACCAGATAGGTGTCCGTCCTGATCGGCAGGCCACGCCGCAGGAGGCGCCGCCGGCCATACCCGGCGAGCACCGAGCGCAGCGGCAATTCCAGGACCGCCGCTACCTCGCCCGCGCTGGGGACCCAGTCTCGGGTGGACTCGATCAGCCCCACGAAGGGATACACGGCGTAGCCCGTGGCGATCGTCGGCGTGGGCTGTAGGGCGCCGATGATCGAGACCGCGCTGCGGGGCAATCCGATCTCCTCCTCCGCCTCGCGCAGGGCGGTGGTCCGCAGATCGTTCTCGTCGTCATCGCGCCTACCGCCGGGAAAGGAGATCTCGCCGGCGTGGCGGCGCATGTCGTCGCGGCGCTTGGTGAAGACAAGGTGCAGCTCGTCCTGGGAGACATAGATCGGGACCAGCACGGCGGCATCCGTCCGACCGGGAACGTCGAGGCGTACCGCCTCGTCGGCCGACAGCAGCACATGCCCCAGCTCCCGGCGCAGAGTTGCGATGGACAGCGGCATCTGCGGACTATATTCGGGGTCGAGGCACCCGATGGACGCGCTGATCGTGGTCGATATGCAGAACGACTTCTGCTCGGGCGGAGCGCTCGAAGTGCCGGAGGGGGACGCGGTGGTCGGGCCCGTCAACGAGCTCGCCGAACGCTCGCCGTTCGTGGTCGCCACGCGCGACTGGCATCCTCCCGACCACGCCTCGTTTGCCGTCTACGGCGGCCCCTGGCCGGTGCACTGCGTCCAGGGCACGCTCGGGGCAGAGCTTCATCCTGGGATCGACCGCGAGCGCATCGACGCGATCGTCGATGCCGGCTGTACTCGGGATGCGGAGGGATATTCAGGCTTCGAGGAGACGGAGCTCGAGCGGCTGTTGCGAGCTCACGACGTCGATCGCGTGCACGTCGGCGGCTTGGCGCTCGATTACTGCGTAAGGGCCACGGCCCTCGACGCACGCGCTCTGGGGTTCGAGGTGATTCTCCATCGCCACGCGACGCGTGCGGTCGACGTGCAGCCGGGCGACGGGGACCGCGCTCTGGAGGAGCTACGCGCCGCGGGCGTGCAGGTGGTTGATTAGGGAACGGCGGACTCGACCAGCTCCGTCCGCTGCTCGAAGGTCACGTCTCCCTCGAGCGTGCGGTGGACGGGGCACTTGGCGGCGATCTGCGTAAGGCGCTCGATCTGCTCCGGGGCCAGGTCGCTCGGGAAACGCAGGACGAGCGTGAAAGCGGTTGGCTGGCCTTTGTCCGCCGGCTGATAGTCGCACTCCACCTCGGTCCGCTCCGCATCCCAACCCTTGCGCTTGGCGTACATCTCCATGGTCACGGCCGTGCACGAGGCCAGGCTGGCGGCCAGCAGCTCCTGCGGGCTGGGGGCGGTGTCATCGCCGCCGTGGTCCGTGGGCTCGTCGACACCGAGATGGTGCTGGCGGATCTCGATCCGCTGGGTGAACGTGCCGCTGCCTGCGCGGCGGGTGACGGCTTTCATGAGCGCGCAGCCTAGCGCCGTCCGGCCCGGCGCCCGTGTTTCTCAGGCCAGGGGGTTGAAGACCAGACCGGTTGGCACCTTGGGGAAGAAGTAGGTCGACTTGGGGGGCATGCTCTCGCCCGACGCCGCCACCTCGCGGATGTGCTCGACGGGGATGGGCGCCATGAAGAAGGCCGCGTCGTAGGCCGAGTCCAAGATCAGTCGCAGGGCGTGGTCGAAGTCGCGTGCGTAGCCCAGTCCGTCGAGGTGGTCGATGTCCTCGTCGCTCATCTTCAGCGTGGCCTTGAGAATCAACGCCTCGAGCACCGCGGTGTCAAGACGGCGATATGGCTCGGAGTGGTCGGGAAGGGCTGCGTCGGCGATCTGCTGGTCTTTGAGGCGCAGCATTAACGGCGTGCGGAAGTGGGAGTCGATGTAGCCGGTCCGCACCGGTTGTCCGGGAGTCGGAACGAGGGCCTGGGTGCTCGCGAGCTCGTCGATTTCGAAATCCCGCCTGATCGTCTCGGCCAGCGCTTCCTGCTTGCCCGCATCCAGCCCGCGGACCAGCCGGTGCGTGGGAAACACGGTCAGGCCAGGGTCCTGGAGGGAGACCAGGCACATGAGGACGTAGCGGTGCGCCCCGTCGCCGCCGATCTCATCCGCATAGACCCGCGCGGTCTCATAGCGGTGGTGGCCGTCGGCGATCAGCAGCTCTGAGCTCTCCAGCACGCGCTTCACCGTCGCGATCGTCGCCTCGTCTGCGACGCGCCACAGCCGGTTGATCGTGCCGTCGGAATCGGTGGCCTGCGCCCAGGGGTCGGCTCGCGTTGCCGGTGCGAGCGCTCGTTGGGCATCGCCCTCGGGGTCGTCGAACAGCGAGAAGATGGGGGAGAGATTGGCCTGCGTGGCGCGGGTCAAGCGCAGGCGATCTTCCTTGGGACCGGGATGGGTGCGCTCGTGCGGGCGGATCCGGCCCGGACCGTAGTTCTCGATGCGCACTCGTGCCAGGAAGCCGCTCCTGGTTCGCTGCCGGCCGTCGGGACCGCTGTAGTCCTGGGTCAGGACCCAGATCGCCGGAGTCGTGTCCCTGACCACCGCGCCATCTTTCTGCCACGCCCCGAGCGTCGCGGACGCGTGCTCGTAGGGGTCAGCGCCATCCTCGCCCTGCGGGAGGTCGATTTCGACGGCGTTATAGGGAGAGCGGGCGGCTAGCTCGGCTCGCTGCGCCCCGTCGATCACGTCGTAGGGTGGGGCCACGACCCTCTGTAGCCCGCCGGTCTTGTCGAGGTCGTAGTGGAGCGCCTGAAGCGGCTCGATGTCGGCCATCTCGGCGGCCGCGACTAGGCGGCCACGAGCTGATCGCGCTTGCGCTCAATGCCGTCGAAGAGCTCCTGGA
Source organism: uncultured Actinomycetes bacterium (assembly GCA_963822735.1). GTDB lineage: Bacteria > Actinomycetota > Thermoleophilia > Solirubrobacterales > Solirubrobacteraceae > Palsa-465. Next base: position 255,413 of record CAWGIU010000001.1, on the reverse strand, counting down.
ACGAGGCGGCGAACTTCTCAACGCCCTCCTGCTCGAGCCGTTCGACGACTTGGTTGTAGTCGACGCCCGCATCCGCGAAGCGCTCCAGCGTGTGGCGGGCCTCGTCGACGTTCTCTTCGAGCGTGGGGTGAACCGCTCCGTGGTCCTGGAAGTCCTCAATCGTCTCCCGGGGCATCGTGTTGACGGTCTGCGGGCCGATCAGCGATTCGACGTAGACGACATCCCTGTAGTCAGGGTTCTTGGTGGACGTCGAGGCCCACAGGCAGCGCTGCGGTGACGCGCCGACCGCCTCGAGCTCTTGCCAACCCGGGCCACTGAAGATGTCCTTGTAGCTCTGGTAGGCGAGTTTTGCGTTGGCGATCGCCAGCGTGCCTCGAAGGTCGTCGTGACCGCCGGCTTCCTCCAGCAGCCGGTCGGCCTCCGTATCCACGCGCGAGACAAAGAACGATGCAACCGAGGCCACCGCACGGAGATCGCCGCCCTGTTCGCGCAGCCGATGGAGTCCCCGGACATATGCCTCCGCCGCGGCACGGTGACGCTCCAGTGCGAAGAGCAGCGTCACGTTCACGGGAATGCCGGCGGCGATCGTCTCCTCAATCGCCGACAGCCCCTCCTCAGTACCCGGGATCTTCACGAACAGATTGGGTCGCTCGACGAGACCCTGGAGCCGCTTGGCCTCCGCAACAGTCGCCTGCGCGTCGTGGGCCAGACGGGGATCGACCTCGAGCGACACCCAGCCGTCGCGCGTCGAATCTCCGCGGTCGAATACAGGCTTGAGCAGATCGCACGCCGCGCGGATGTCATCGCGGGCCAGCGCCAGGAAGATCTCCTTCGGGTCGCGCTCGTCGGCCAGCACTTCGCGCAGCTGGTCGTCGTACTCGTTGCCGTCGGCGATCGCCGCCTGAAAGATCGTGGGATTGGAGGTGACGCCGAGGATGCCATCGGCCACCAGGCCCTCTAGATCGCCGCCGCGCACGAAGGAGCGCGACATGTAGTCGATCCAGGGGCTCTGGCCGTTTTCTGCAAGTTGCTGGAGAGGGGTCGCCATAACGTCTCTAACGCTAGCGGGTCGGTCACGCGGCGACCGGCGGGGGCGTTCGAAGCCTGGATCGACCGCGCTCGCAACGACCGCAGACTAGACTCAGCGACGCGATCCGGGGCGTAGCTCAGCCTGGTAGAGCGCCCGCTTTGGGAGCGGGAGGATTTCGCCGGTTCAAATCCGGCCGCCCCGATTACCGAGGTTCGAAACCCCGGCTCCGTGCCGCGCCCTTCGCCTCTACCCTGCAGGCAAGGCCCCCGTAGCTCAGCCGGATAGAGCGACGGCCTTCTAAGCCGTGGGTCGCAGGTTCGAGTCCTGCCGGGGGCGCTGGAGCGGACCTCCGCTATCGATCGAGGTCAGGCGGCCCTATCGCGATAGAACGCGGCGTTGATCTCGGTGAACCGCTGCCACTCCTCCGGCAGCTGGTCCTCCGCGAAGATGGCGTCTACCGGACAGGCCTCGACGCAGGCATCGCAGTCGATGCACTCCTCGGGATCGATGTAGAGCATCTCGACGCTGCCGTAGTCGGGCTCATCGGGGGTGGGGTGGATGCAGTCCACTGGACAGACCTCGACGCACGAGTTGTCCTTGACGCCGATGCAGGGTTCCGCGATTACGTATGCCATCGAGTCGACTCCTGGGTCCACGAAGAGTTTTACGAGCGGGACTGTAAAAATATCAGTCTGCTCGGTTTCGGGCGCTGTCCGCGTTGAACTCGCGCTTGGTTGCGTAGCGCCTGCCGCGTCCGGGTAGCCGCCGGAGCGTCCATGCCGCCAGCCGTCGTCTTCTCTGATCGATTCCTCGACGTCTCGCACCGATGGCAGACGAGATCGCTGAGGTTCTAGAGGAGTTCGCGCCCGTGTCGTTGCGCGAGCTCGATCAGCGAGCCGCGCTGCTGCAGCGTGTGGACAACAAGTACGTGGTCAAGCGAGACACCTTTCTGGAGCTCGTGGAGCGGCTCAAGGAGAACCACGAGGTGCTGGAGATCGACGGCCGGCGGGCGTTCGCGTATCGGACGACCTACTTCGACACCTCCGACCTTCGATGCTTTACCGATCATGTCGACGGGCACATCCCCCGCTTCAAAGCGCGGACGCGGCTCTATGAGGACACTAATCAGTGCGTGTTTGAGGTGAAGCTGAAAAACGCCGATGACGAGACCGACAAGCGACAGCTCGACTATCGCGCCGAGGACAGCGAGCGGCTGACAGGAGCCGCCCGACGATGCCTGGGTGAGGCCCTGGAGCATGCGGGCCTCGATGTCCCGGACGAACTCGAGCGCCGGCTGCAAAGCGCCTTTCAACGAATCACGCTGGGCACGCGAGGCGGATCCGAGCGCCTGACCTGCGATCTTGGCGTACGCCTCTCGAGTCCAGACCAGCGCACGGTCGAGCTCCGGCCTGAGCTGGTCCTAGTGGAGACCAAAACCGAGCGCGGCGACAGTCCCGCCGACCGCGAGCTACGACGCCGGGGGATCGAGCCGATCTCGCTGAGCAAGTACCGCGTGGGCATGAGCCTGGTCGGCGAGGCTCGCGTCAGCCAGCCCCAGCCAGGAAGCGAGCTATTCGCTCCGACCACAGACGCCTGACCGACACGTCGACTAGAGCGCCTGCCGGAGCAGGCGTGCCGTCCGAATCAGCGCCGCGCCAGAACGACGCGCAGGAGCCTGCTTCGGGCTGATCGTCACGACCCGCGGAGCGAGCGTCACGGGCTTGCCATTTCGGCTGAGCTCGATCGTGACCGACACCGGGAGCTTGCCGAAATACCTGAGCGCGTACTGGCCCGCTTTGTTCAGGGCGACCGTGGCCGTGACCGAACGACCCGTCGCCACGGTCACGGTTCTCGTGCCGGCATTAACGGGCACTGATCGTGGCTTCTGCTTGCCCGCGGCGGCGACTGCGAGAAGCTTCCCCCGGCTCGTCGTCTCTACCGTCGTGAGCGCCTCGACGAACCGGCACCGCAGCCCGGCGGGGCCGCTACACCTCAGCTGATTACGAACGCCGGTAGCCGTTGCGGTGGTCGGCCCCGTGGTGCCGCTCGACGTGGCAAACGTCGCCGCAACGGCCTGGTCTGAGCCCATCGTCACCACGCATGGACCCTGACCCCAGCACCCCGACCCCGACCAGCCCGTGAACGCCGAACCTGAAGCCGGCTTCGCGGTCAGCGTCACAGGGGTACCGGGCTGGAATAGCCCCAAGCACGTGCCCGGGCACGAGACTGCGCCCGAGCTCGCAACCGAGCCCGAGCCGCTTCCCGCCACGTCCACGTTGAGCGTGTGCAGCGCTGAGACGCGGTAGAGCACCGCGCTTAAGGGAGGAACCGTCGCGGAGATGAGGCCGTTGTCGATCGTGGTCGTGCCTTGCCACGCGTCGTGGATCTGGTAGTACCGCGTAGCCGGCAAGCCGAGAGCCGGGGCGAGAATCGTCATCTGTGCGTCGGTGGAGCCGCGGTTCAGTAGCGCAACGGCACGATCGCCGTTGCTCAGCGGCTTGACCCACACCTGCCCGGAGCCTTGTTGCTGCAACAAAGTGCCTTGAGCGCCGAGCGGATCCTGGTCGATGGCGATCACATCGGGGTTCTCGAGCATCGAGACCGATCCCTGTGACAACGCCCGCGGATCGCTGCCGATGATCAACGGAGCCGCCACGATCGCCCACATCGTGAGCTGCGCCTGGGCCTCCGCGCTTGTCATTCCGAGCTCGGGCCCCAGGTAGTCGGGGTCATTCCAGTGCCCGGGGCCGGCAGCTTCGGGGTGCGCGGAGTCGGCATCGAGGTTGCGCAGCACGCTCGCAAAGCCGATCCCGCGGCCGCCCCCGAAGCCGATATCGGTGTCGGTTCGCCAGCTCTGCGCGATTTGCGGAGCCCACTGGTAGCTGGCATAGGCCGAGTTCGCGGACGAGGGGTTAAAGCCGTCTATCTGTCCCGGCTCCCAGAAGTTGTCCACGTTGAGGATCATCGCCCTGTGGCTCGAGTTGTTGGCCAAGGCGCTCGCGAATTGGGTGTACTGCGTCTGCGCGTTCAGGCCCTCCTGCCCGGCGCCGCAGAAGTCGACCTTGACAGCGTCAAAGCCCCACGAGGCAAACGTGTTGGCGTCCTGCTGGTAGTGATTTAGCGATCCCACCCCCTGCCCGTTGCAGCCAGTTGCTCCGGCGTCCGTATAGATCCCCGCCAGGAGCCCTTGGGAGTGAAGCCAAGAGGTGAGCCAGGCAAGTCCATTCGGCCACTGGGTGCTGTCGACTTCCAGCTGGCCGGTGCTATCGCGCTTGCCCGTGGCCCAGCCGGCGTCAAGCCAGACGATCCGGTAGCCGGCCTGCGCCAAGCCGCGGTTGAGCAGCGACTGGGCGACGGAGACGATCGTCTGCTGGTTGTAGACGCCGCCCAGGCCGTAGTAGGTGTTCCATCCCATGTAGGGGGTTGGCGCAAGCAGCGCGCTCGATGGCGCTGCCCAGAGCAACGAGCCTGCGACGGCTCCCAGGGCCGACAGCCAAGCGCATCGAATCCAGCTCCTCAATTTGCTCTCTCCTGGCGATCGGCCGCAAAAGGCAGCCGCGATCATGCTGGTCCCGTAGTCGCAAACGTGCCCCCGAGCACCCCGCGCGCACCTTACCACCGCCACATTTTCCCGGCGCCAGCCACCGGGGCGCCCGAGCTGACCCGCTCAAGCTCGTCCCCTCGCCTCCTCGCGGAGTGCTTGGCCGAGCCGCTCGTTGAACCATTGGGCGATGTCGTGCCCGTCGAGCTCGAAGTCCGGCGGCAGCTGCGCAACCACGTCCTGCATGAAGACTCGGGCCACGAGCGGATCGGCCGCGAGCCCCAGATAGTCATTGAGGATCGCGAGCGCCAGTAGCGCGGGACCGGCGCCGTCGTAGCCCCACTCGAAGCTCTCCTGGTGCAGATAGCGCTCGTCGGCCAGGGCCAGCGTCCGTCTTTCGCCATTTCGAACGACCCCCACGACGCGTGGGCCGCCGTGACCGTACGCGGGCTGCTGTCCGCGGATCCCGACGTACGCGACATTGGATGGCACGTCCTGAATCTAGCCGCCGCTTCGCCTTGCTTTGCGCGAGGCCACCGCCGAAACCAAGGCTGCCCGGGTCACGGCGCCTGACGCGCGGCATCCCATGCGCCAAGGCCCCCGATGAGATCCGCTACTCGTTCCACTCCCGCCCTGCGGAGCAGGCAACAGCCGATCGCCGAGCGATATCCGCCCGCGCAGTAGACGACGATTGGCCGATCCGCGGATAACTCGCCTGCTCGGTCGGCGAGTCTCGAGAGCGGGATGTTCCTGGCGCCGTCGATGTGGCGGTTGTTCCATTCACGCTCGGTCCGGACGTCAAGCAGGACCGGTGGACGGGGGTACTCCAGCTGGTCGGCGAGCACCCGCGCGGTGACGCGCTCGGTCTGATCCAGCAGCTCGGGCGCTTGCTCTAGTCGCTGCATGCCGCCCTCGAGATAGCCGACGACGGTGTCGAAGCCGATGCGGCCCAATCTCGTGACGGCCTCCAGCTCCCGGCCTGGCTCGGCGATCAGGGCCACGGGCTGCCCGTGATCGAGCAGCGTCCCGCACCAGGTCGCGAACGAGCCGGATAGCCCGATGTTCAGAGCTCCACGCACGTGGGCACGCGCGAAGTCGGCCGTCTCGCGCGTGTCGAGGAGCTGGACGTCGTCCTGGATCAGCGCCCGGAGCTGCCCTGGCGTCATGGGCTGAAGCTCGCGCCGCAGCTCCTCATCGAGAGTTGGCCGTTCGCGCGCATTCAGCACGGCGTCGTAGCTGAAGTACGCGGGGGTGTCAGGCTGGTCGGTGGTAACGATCTCCACGAAGCGCTCACGGCTCATCGGCGCAAGCGCGTAATTGGAATGGCGCTGAGCGCCGATTGTCGACACCGTGTCTGTCGACAGGTTCTTGCCACACAGTGAGCCGGCGCCGTGGGCGGGGTAGACGAGAGTCTCGTCGGGAAGTGGCAGCAGTTTGCGGTGCAGCGAGTCGAACAGCATGCCGCCCAGCTCATCGGCACTCCAACCCAGCGAAGCTCGGAGATCCGGTCGGCCTACATCGCCGATGAAGAGCGTGTCTCCCGTCAGGACTGCGTGCGGATGTGTGTCATCGTGCTCGGGATCGAAGACGAGGATGGAGATCGACTCGGGGGAGTGACCTGGTGTTTCGAGAACCTCCAGGCGAATGCGTCCCAGCTGAAGCGATGACCCATCTCCCATCGGCATGAAGGGATACTCGGTTGTTGCCCGCGCGCCGAGGTGGATCGTCGAGCCGGCTCGATCGCGCAGTTCCAGGTGACCGGCGATGAAGTCGGCATGCAGATGGGTCAGCAGAACGTGCTCGATCGTGCATCCCAGCTCTTCGCAGTCGGCCAGGTATTCGCTCGACGTCACGCTGCGGGTCGACTACTGCCGCGTGTCCTCCCGGACGATCGGCGATCAGGTAGGAGGCGTGCGCCAAACACCCTAGGTAGTACTGCTTGAAGATCATCGCGATGAGCCGTCTGGCTGGAGCATGATCACGTTGAAACCGGTCCAATCGCACTCGTCCGGCGCCGCGCCCGCAACGACGATCGTAGCGACACCGCCTGGAAGCCGGGAAGATTGGTCCGGGAAGGGTTGGGGCCCGGTTGGCGTCATTTGCATTCAGACGCAAGCGCCGAGAACCCAGGAGGTCAGCCGTGGTACGTGACGATGTGACCCGCATTCCCGAGGACCCGCCCCCCAGACGACGTCCGCGACTGCGCAGGGCACGGCGTGCGCTCCTGGGCGCCGCCGGCTTGCTGTCGGCGGCCTGCGTACTCGGTCCGGCCCTCGCCAACGCTTCCCCTCCGCCGTTCATCGCGGGGCTGACCCCGGCCACGATCGCGACGACCCAGCCGCGAAACATGGACCAGAACCCGTACGGGATCGTCACCGTTCCCAGAAGCGTGGGCTCTTTGCACGCCGGCGATCTGCTCGTCAGCAACTTCAATGACGCTGCGAACACGCAGGGAACCGGCAATACGATCGTCCAGATTCCGCCCGGTGGCAACAGCCAGGTGCCCGGCACCGCCTCGGTGTTTGCCCGAATCAAACGCTCCCAGCTGCCCGGAGCGTGTCCCGGCGGCATCGGCCTCACCACCGCACTCGCCGTCACGCGCAGCGGGTTTGTGATCGTGGGCAGCCTGCCGACGACCAACAGCCAGCTTGGCACGGCCGGCGCCGGCTGCCTGCTGGTGCTGAACAGCGACGGCAAGGTGGTGCAGACGATCGCCGGCGGCCCGATCAACGGGCCATGGGACATGACGGCTGTCGACCATGGGTCATTCGTGACGCTGTTCGTCACAAACGTCGAGAACGGCGACGTGGCGACCTCCCCGAACCCGGTGTTCGAGGGCACCGTCGTGAGGCTCCAGCTGCTCACGATCCCCGGAGTGAAGCCGGCGGTGTTCGACGAGCGCGTGATCGCGACGGGCTTCCCGGAGCTGGCCAGCTCCACGGCGGTCGTCCTGGGGCCGACGGGCGTGGCCCTCGGAGACGACGGAACCCTGTATGTCGCCGACACGGAGGGCAACCGCATCGCCGCCATCCCCGACGCGCCCGACCGTCGGTTTCCGATCGGCGGCGGAGGTATCCCCGTGACGGCCAATGGCGCGCTGAACGGCCCGCTCGGCATGACGCTCGCGCCGAATGACGACATCCTCACCGCGAACGGTGGTGATGGCCTCATCGTCGAGACGCGGCCGGATGGCAAGCAGGTCGCCAGCCTCGACACCGGCTTTGGCTCGGGCGCACTGTTCGGACTGACCGTTGCGCCGGAGACGAACAGGGTGTACCTCGTCGACGACGGAAACAACACCCTGGCGGTGCTTCACCACTGAGTGGCAGGGGTCATTACGACGGCTGACGGAGGCCCGATCCGGTGAGCACGGCGACGATGGTCTCGCCAGCCCTGACCGCGTCGCGGCCGCGCAAGACGGGTAGCGCGGCCGCGACCAGGGCGCTCGTGGGCTCCACGTAGAAGCCCCGCGCCGCGAGGCCGCGCGCCGCGGGAACGATCGCGGACTCCTCGACCGAGACGATTACCCCACCCGAGGAGCGGACGGCTGCCAGCACCTCGATGTCACGCACCGGCTGGGCGATCGCGGTCCCCTCGGCAATCGTCGTATCCCAATCGCTGTGCGTAACTTTCGGGACTCCGGCGGCGAACGCCTCGGCGAGCGGACTGCAGTTGCGAGGCTGGACGGCGAGGAGGCGCGGGACACGCTCGATGCAGCCGGCGCGTAACAGCTCCCCGAAGCCGATCGCACAGCCCAGCACGAGGCTCCCAGATCCCGCGGGCACCAGGATCGCGTCGGGCGATCGGAAGCCCAGGTCCTCCCAGATCTCATAGGCCATGAGCTTCGTTCCCTGGAGGAAGAACGGATGCCAGTTGTGGCCGGCATAGAAACGCTCGGCCGACTGGCGGATGGCCTCGTCTTCCGCAGCCGCTCGAGTGCCGGGCACGAGCTCGACAATCGCCCCATGCGCCCGGCACTGCCGCGTCTTCGCCGGAGAGGTCGATTCCGGGACCAGGATCGTTGCCTCGATCCCGGCCGCCGCCGCGTAGGCGGCCACCGAAGCCCCGGCATTGCCGCTGCTGTCCTCGACAATCGCGTCGATCTGTTGGTGCGCGAGCAGTGAGACCATGACGGAGGTGCCGCGGTCTTTGAAGCTCGCGGTGGGGTTGACCGACTCCAGCTTGACGCCCAGCTCGAGGCCGTCGAGCTCAAGCGACAACAGCGGCGTCGCCCCCTCACCGAGCGTCACGGGGTCAAGGGCGAGCGGCATCGCGGCGGCATAGCGCCATTGCGAGCGCACTCCCGTATCGATGTCCGCAGGCGTGATGCCGGACTGTGGTGAGACCATCAGCGGCGACCCGTCGTCGCCGCGCCAGCGCGGCTCCTCGATGCGGTAGGGCTGGCCGTCGCGTCCGACGAGAGTGGCGTTGGTCATCGCCTGCCCTCGGTTATTGAGCCGTCTGCAGCGCTGGCTCGTCGCAGGTACTCGTCGACCGCGCTGCCGGTGCGCTCAACGTCGCCGGTGGCCAGTAGGTCGAGCAGTGCTCCTCGCAGCACCGACAAAGCGAGTGTCCGCTCGGTCGAGCCCGGCTCTCGTACGCCGGCGCTGCCGGGGCTGAGCGGCCGCAAGGAGTGCCATCCAGTCGGCGACCGTCTGCGCGCCGAAGCCCGCCCAGGCACCGTCTGGCTCCGTCAGCGAGCGTGCATAGGCCTCGAGCCACAGCGTGAGCAGCGGACGGTGGCGCTCGGCCACCAGCCACTGCCACGTCGTTCGAACGACCCCCGGGAGGTCATCTTCCCGCCCCAGCGACCGGACCTGCTCCACAGCCCCGAGCTCATCGCTGCGGGCCCGGGCCAGAAGCGCTCGGACCAGGCCGTCCTTGGATCCGAACAGGAACAGCAACACCCGGGGACTCGAGCCGATCGCGCTCGCCAGCGGCCGCAGCGACAGGTCTGCGAGCCCGTGCTCGATCGCGTAGGCGTAGGCGCGCTCCAGCAGTTCCTCGCGGCGCGGTGACGGTGGTTGGGCGCGGTCGGCGGTCATGGTAGGCTTGCTACTGAAACAGTTGTTTCAGTATGTCATGGGCCGCGACGACATAACGATTCGGCAGATGGGAGAGCCCGGCGATTTGGGCTGGGTCGTAATGGCGCAAGGCAAGGCGTACGCGCGGGAGTTCGGCTGGAATTCGGAGTTCGAGGCGCTCGCCGCGCGCATTGTCGCCGACTACGCGCGGGGACACGACCACGCCCGTGAGGGAGCGTGGATCGCGGAATTCGGTTACCAACGCGTGGGCTGCGTGCTCTGTGTCGCCGCCGACGAGGGGACAGCCAAGCTTCGGCTTTTGTACGTGGAGCCGTCCGCGCGGGGACGGGGATTAGGGGGCCGCCTCGTAGACCACTGTCTCGCGTTCGCGCGGGACGCCGGTTACCGGCGCATGACGCTGTGGACCAACCACCCGCTCAAAGCCGCGCGGACGATCTACGTCTCCAGGGGATTCACGCTGGTGCGGGAAAACCCGCACCACAGTTTTGGCGTCGATCTAGTAGGTCAGACGTACGAGCGCGATCTGATGCCCCTCATACCTCGGCGATCATGAGCGTCGCGCCGCCCGTGGCGAACCTGGGCACGTCCGCGGCGGCGGCTTGTCCTTCCGGTGATCCCATTGCCGCTTGCAGCTGCTCGGCATCGTCAAACCAGAGCTCGGCGATGAAGTAGAACGGCGCCGGCGAGCCATCCGCGGTGCCGAGCACCCTGCCAGCCTCGAACCGGCGCACATCTGGGATCTTCTGTGCCAGCGGGATGTGGTTCTGGCTGTAGTGCTGATCGAATGCCGCCGTGTCCTCCGGCGGCCCATAGGCAACGACAAGCTTGACCATCGTGACCTCCTGGTGGGATTTCGTGCAGCCTATGCGCTGGTAGATTCAGAGGCAGCACGGTGGGCGTAGCTCAGCTGGTAGAGCTCCGGGTTGTGGTCCCGGCGGTCGTGGGTTCGAATCCCATCGCTCACCCTCTAAGAAAAGCCCTGATTAGCGGGGTTTTCTCATGCCCGTGCTTTCGCGGACGAGCCGCGTCGCCACTGCGTATAGCGCTTTCGTATAGCAATCTCGGGAGCCTAGGGACCGGGCTAGGGAGGCGGCCTGCAGGTACGACCGACGCTCAGGACTTTTGCGTGGCGCGCAGTACCGCTGTCTTCTGTGCCTGGAACTCGTCCTCGGTGAGGACCCCGGAGTCGCGGAGCTTTCCGAGGCGTTCGAGCCGCCCTATGAGCACGTCTATCGACAGCAGAGTTGAACCGTGGGCATTCGACGCGGCAGAAACCGAGGTGTCGGGCTGCGTCGAGTGATTGATCGTCTTCGGCGGATCCGGTGCTGACTGTACGGCCGGAGCCGGAGTCGATCGATCGATCTCGTTCGACACGTCATTGACCTGTGCCGCGAATTGCTCGGCTCGCCGATGCATCTGCAATCCGTTAACGGGCAGCGACGCAGCGATCTCTACGCTGGGTCCGTCGATCCTAAGCACCACCTTGCGCGTATCCCGGAATCGGCGCTTCTCGCCAGACCTCTCAATACGGGCAGTTGCGCCGATGACCGAGCCCGATTTCCCTAGATAGTCGATCCGGCCATCGGCATACAGCTTGATGTTGCGAATCGACGGAGCGAATTCGGCGACGGGTCTCTCCTTTTTGACCATAAGCAGTTAGATCGCTTCGACCCCACCTCAGGTACACGTACCGCTAACGCGCAATCTTTAGCAATTGCCTCAGTCTCAAAGCCGACTCCTCTCAAGGGTTGCGGGAGAGTGCTTTATACGCGGTACGGCTCGGTCGGCGGGATGATGGAGATGCTCTGGCGAAAGCTGCCCGCCGCCTGCAACCTCAAAGCGGCGGCAAATGGGGTGTGGCGTAAACCTACGTCGTGATCTGTGGCACCGAGTAGTCGCCGGCGGCCTTCTGGCTCCCAACGAGATGTCGCCTCTGGTCGTTATCGCGCGGCGGGACTACAGACACAGGGATCGCCCCAATCGTGCTTGGGGAGCACGAACCTGCGGCCTGCTGCCAGTTTCAGGCCCCGTACCCGGTCCAGATCTTGATCACGTCTCTGGCGCCCGCGCCGTCTCGTGGATCATCGGTCGATGACCACTTCCGCTTCGTTTCCGCCGGAGGGCGGGGCTCCGGGCCCGTATCGAGGGTTCGAACGTTCGCGCGGATATCATCGCCCGATAGGCGGACGACCGCGATGAGAGAGGATTCCGAGCGGCCGGACGGCGATCCGGCCCGGGATCAAGCGGCTCCTGAGAGCCCGGTGGGCGATTCGGCCCAGAGTCAAGCGGCTCAACCAGAGGTAGCGCAACCCAGCGGGGCGCAACCGGACGAGCCCGCCGGACACGAGCGGTTCGGTCATCTGGGCGAACGCTTCAATCGACGTTCGCCGTTCTGGATCGGGATGGTGGGCGGAGTCGGCCTGATCGCGGCATACGTACTCTGGCTGGCCCTCTCCCAGGCCATCGGCGTCTTGCTGCTGATCGCGCTGGCGCTCGTTATCGCGCTCGGCCTTGATCCGGTCGTCGCGATGCTCGAGCGAGGACGAGTGCCGCGATGGGCGGGGGTGCTGATCGTCTCGCTGGCGGCGTTGGCCGTCGTTGTCGCGTTTCTTGCGCTGGCGATTCCACCGATCGTGAGCGAGGTAAACACGCTCGTCAACCAGGCCCCGCACTACCTCCAGTCGCTGCAGAGCAAGAACTCGCTGCTGGGCCGCCTCAACCATCAGTTTCACTTGGTCAGCAACCTCAAGAAAGCGCTGTCGAGCGGCGGCGTCAGCGCGGTGGGATCGGGGCTTCTCGGAGTCGGTAAGACGGCCCTGAGCGCCATCGAGGACATCTTCATCGTGGTCGTTCTGACGATTTACTTCGTGGCCGACATGCCGCGGATCAAAGGCATGATCCAACGGCTGGTGCCAGCCAGCCGTCGCGCCCGCACCGAGAGCCTGGTGGACGAGGGGTTTGCGCGGGTTGGGGGTTTCGTGCTCGGCAACATCCTGACCTCGGTGATCGCCGGACTGGGAACCCTCGTTTGGCTCGAGATCTTTTCAGTGCCCTACCCCGCGGTGCTGTCGGTGTTCGTGGGTCTGATGGACCTGATTCCGATCGTCGGAAGCACGATCGCAGGCGCGGTCGTGGCGCTCGTGGCGCTAACCGTCTCTCTGCCGGTGGCTATAGCCACAGCCATCTTCTACATCGTGTACCGCAACGCGGAGGATTACCTGATCACTCCCAAAGTGATGAGGCGCACGGTGCGCGTTCCGGGCTTGGTGACGATCCTCGCGGTGGTGATCGGAGGGACGCTGCTCGGAATCATCGGGGCGCTGATTGCGATTCCGATCGCTGCGACGATCCAGCTGATCGTCGAGGAGATCACATTCCCACGGATGGAGCTCAGCTGAGGGATCCGGGCATGATCTGACCCCCCACGGCGCCGCGCCTACCCGCCACCCGACAGCGGCGTCGGCGGGGCCTGAGCCGGAGGGGGATCATCGGCCAGCAGCTGGCCGACTGTGACCAGCTTGTAGCCGTGCAGGCGCAGCACCGCGATGATCCGCGGTAGCGCGGCCACCGTTTCTGAGCGGTCGCCGCCGCCGTCGTGCATGAGGATGATCGCGCCGGGGCGGGCCCCGCTCAGCGCCACGTAGCGAATCCGGGCCACGCCAGGACGCGCGTAGTCGCTCGTGTCCACCGTCCACAGCGCCATCAGCATCTGCCGCGAGCGGAGGATCGCCAGCGTCACCTGGTTGAAGGCCCCATACGGCGGGCGCCACAGGCTGGGAAACGGCGCCCCGGCGGTGTGGATGGCATCGGCGGCGTCGACGATCTGGGCTCGCTGAGCGGCGGGCGAGAGCTGCGACATGAACGGGTGGGTCTCAGTGTGATCGCCGACCTCCGACCCCTGCAGCGTCTCCTCCCGCACGTAGCGAGGAAAGAGCTTCGCCTGTCTGCCGATGACGAAGAAGGTCGCCGGCGTGTGCGTGCGGTTCAGTATCCGCAGGATCTTCGGCGTGAAGCTGCTCGGTCCGTCGTCGAAGCTCAGAGCCACCTCGCGCTTGCGGGCGTTTCCGACCCTGATGTAGGACGTGTACCGCAGCGCTCGGTCGACGGCGTTTTGCCATGCGACGCTCGCGCTTGCAGTGTTCGTGCCTGAAGCCATGTGCCGGGGCGCCGCCGCGGGGATCTCGGAAGCGGCAACCTTCGCGCCGCCGGCTTTCCGGTCGGCACCCGGACCACGGGAGGCTATGGCCACTGTCGCAGCCAGCGCACACACCAACAGCACGGCTCCCAACGCCATCCGTCGGCGGACACGCCGCCGGCGCCAGGCCGCACGGCGTGAGCTCAGCTGGTGGCTTGTGAGTGGCGGCAGCATTCCCTGCCGCCGGTCATCCCCACGATCGGCGCGCCTCATGCGGGGTGGATTGTTGCAGGGATCTGCGGGTAATAGAGACGACCAGGTGAACAACGAGGGGGCCCCTGAGCCGAGCCCCCGTGGGTCCTGAGCAGAGCCCCGTTTGGCAAGCCGTGAGCAACGTACCGGGGCTAGCTGCGGAGCCGACGGATCGGAGTAGGCTGCCCCGGTGAGCGAGGGTGAGCGAGGAGAGCTGTCGCCATGGCGGTCAACACTGAGAGCCCCGAATCGGAGCTGATCGACGCCGTCTGCGCCCACCTGCGCGACAGCGACAGCATCACGAAGAAGGAAGCCGGCCTGCTCGAGGCCTTCGTGCGCCAGTACTACCGCTGGGTACCGGTCGAGGATCTGGCCGAGCGCAGCGCGAAAGATCTCTGTGGCGCGGCCGTGGCCCATTGGCACCTGGCGCGGCAGCGGAAGGAGGGTGAGGCCAAGGTCCGCGTGTATGACCCCGATGCTGATCGGGACGGGTGGAGCTCCCCGCACACCGTCGTCGAGGTCGTCTCCGACGACATGCCGTTCGTCGTCGACTCGGTCAATATGGATCTCAGCCGGCGGGGGTGCGGCGTCGACTTGGTGATTCATCCCGTGGTGCGCGTGCGCCGAGACCGCCGAGGTCGCATCATCGACGTGCTGGAGCCCGGCGAGGCGGCGGACGACCAGATCGCGGAGTCGATCCTGCACGCAGAGGTGATCCGCGAACCAGAGGCCGAGCGGCGAGAGGAGCTGCGCGCCGGCGTGGAACGCGTGCTCGAGGAGGTTCGCGCCGCGGTGGAGGACTGGCACAAGATGCGGGCCAAGGTGGGGGAGGTGGTCGCAGAGCTCGAGGCAGAGCCGCCGCCCGTCGATGAGGCCGAGCTCGAGCAGAGCAGAGCGCTTTTGAGGTGGTTGGCCGATGACCACTTCACGTTCCTGGGCTATCGCGAGTACGACCTCGTGAGCAGAAACGGAAAGAGCGGTCCGCAGTTGATCCGGGGAACCGGGCTGGGCATCCTGCGCCGCAAGCCCAAGCGCAACTTCACCCCGCTCTCACAAAAGGCGCTCGAGCTGGCCCGTGGTCGCCACGTGCTGGTGGTGACCAAGGCCAACTCCCCGGCCACGGTGCACCGCCCTGCCAATCTCGACTATGTCGGTGTCAAGCGCTTCTCAAAGGACGGAGAAGTCGTCGGCGAGCGGCGGTTTCTCGGCCTGCTGACCCATGTCGCCTACAAGGAGAGCCCGCAACGAATCCCGTTGCTGCAGGACAAGGTGAAAGCCGTACTGGACCGCGCAGGCTTCCCCCCCGACAGCCATGACTACAAGGCGCTGGTGGAGATCCTGGAGTCCTACCCCCGCGACTCCCTGTTTCAGATCGAGACCGACGAGCTGTTCGAGACGGCGATGGGGATCCTGGGCCTCGGCGAGCGCCAGCGCCTGCGGCTGTTCGTCCGCAGAGATCCGCTCGACCGCTTCATGGCCTGCCTGGTGTGCATCCCGCGCGAGAAGTTCAACACCCAAAACCGCGAACGGATCGCCGAGCTCCTGGTTGAGGCATTCGGTGCAAGTCACGTCGATTGGAGCCTGCACTTGTCCGAGTCGTTGCTCGCGCGCGTGCATTACATCGTTCACTGCCCGGAGGGCCTACCCGAGTCCTACGACCTGAAGGAGATCGAGCACCGGCTGGTGCAGGCCATCAGGGCCTGGCGCGAGGACCTGCGCGCAGAGCTGATCGCCGAACACGGCGAAGAGCGAGGCCTTCAGCTTTTCAGGCGCTACGAATCTGCGTTCTCACCCGCCTACCGGGACGACTGGCCGGGCAAGGCTGCATTGCTGGACATCGTCAACCTGGAGCGGCTGCGCGAGGAAGAGGGCCCGATCATCAATCTCTACCGCCCGGCCGAGGGCGCCACCGTGCTTCGCTGCAAGCTGTTCTGGGCCGGAGACGTGGCGCTCTCTGACGTGGTGCCGACGTTCGAGCACATGGGCGTCCGGGTGGTTGACGAGCGGCCGTACGAAGTCTCGCCGCAGGACACTGACTCGCTCTGGATCTACGACTTTGGGTTGGAGTGCGAGGCAGAGCACGTCGAGCGCGTGCGAGCGTTGTTCGAGGAGGCTTTTCTTCAGGTTTGGCGCGGGGAGCTCGAGGACGACGGGCTGAACGGCCTGGTGATGCACGCTTCCCTCACCGGACGCGAGATCACGGTGCTGCGGGCGGTGGCCCGGTACCTCCGCCAGGTGGGGATTCAGTTCTCGGATGCCTACATGGTGCGGACGCTGCTGCGCCACCCGGATATCGCCCTGTTGCTGGTGCGCTTGTTCGTGGCCCGCTTCGACCCCCAGCGCAAACGTCGCGAGGACGCCGAGCAGCTCTCGGGCGAGATCGAAAACGCGATCGATGCCGTCCAGAGCCTCGACGAGGATCGGATGCTGCACGGTTTTCTAAGCGTGATCCAGGCGATTCTGCGCACCAACTACTTCCGCACCGACGGCCCCGGCCCAGCCGACGGTCTGGTGACTCCGGGCGCGCCACGTCCGTTTCTGTCCTTCAAGCTGGACCCCGCGCGCATCCCCCTGCTGCCGCTTCCCCGGCCCCAGTTTGAGATCTTCGTCTACTCGCCGAGAACGGAGGGCGTCCACCTGCGCGGGGGCAAGGTGGCTCGCGGCGGGCTCCGCTGGTCTGACCGTCCTGAGGACTTCAGAACCGAGATTCTGGGCTTGATGAAGGCCCAGATGGTCAAGAACGCGCTGATCGTCCCGGTGGGATCCAAAGGCGGGTTCGTCGTCAAGCGGCCGCCGCCCGAGGGTGGCCGCGAGGCCCTGCAGGAGGGGATCGCCTGTTACAAGACATTCCTCTCGGGGCTGCTCGACGTGACCGACAACATTCGCAAGGGCAAGGTCACGCCGCCGCCGCAGGTCGTGCGCTACGACGACGACGATCCATATCTGGTGGTCGCTGCCGACAAGGGCACGGCCAAGTTCTCAGACATCGCCAACGAGGTCTCTGCCGCCTACGACTTCTGGCTGGGAGATGCCTTCGCCTCCGGCGGCTCGCGAGGCTACGACCACAAGGAGATGGGCATCACCGCCCGGGGGGCGTGGGAGTCCGTCAAGCGCCACTTTCGTGAACTGGGTACGGACATACAAAAGCAGGACTTCACGGTCGTGGGCATCGGCGACATGTCGGGAGACGTGTTCGGCAACGGGATGCTCCTATCGCGTCACACCCGGCTGATCGCCGCCTTCAATCACAGGCACATCTTCCTCGACCCCGATCCTGACCCCCGCGCCAGCTACAAGGAGCGAAAGCGGCTGTTCGGCCTGCAGCGCTCACAGTGGTCGGACTACGACGAGCGCGTGATCTCAAAGGGCGGCGGCGTGTACTCAAGGTCGGCGAAGTCGATCCCGGTTTCCCGGGCGGCGAAGGCGGCGCTGCGAATCGAGGCCGACGAGCTCGCACCCCCGGATTTGATCTCGGCCATCCTGCGGGCACCGGTCGATCTCCTGTGGAACGGTGGGGTCGGCACCTACGTGAAGGCGTCCACCGAGACGCACGGCGACGCCGGCGACAAGGCCAACGACCTGCTGCGCGTCGACGGCGGTGAGCTCCGCTGCAGAGTGGTTGGCGAGGGCGGAAACCTCGGGTTTACGCAGCAGGGGAGGGTGGAGTACGCCCTGCGGGGAGGTCCGGAGCAGCGTGGTGGCCGGATCAACACGGACGCCATCGACAACGTCGCGGGCGTCAACTGCTCTGACCATGAGGTCAACATCAAGATCCTGCTCGACGGGTTGGTGGCTTCGGGCAAGATGCGCGAGGGCGAGCGCAACAAGCTGTTGGTGGGGATGACCGACGCCGTTGGCGAGGCCGTCCTCTGTGCCAGCTACACGCAGACCCAGGCGATGAGCCTTGCGCTGGCCCAGGCGCCGCAGATGGTCGACGTCCACGGCCGGCTGATTCGGCGCCTGGAGCAGGTCGTGGGGCTCAATCGCGAGCTTGAGTTCCTTCCCGACGACGAGGCCATCGACCAGCGCAAGGTCGACCACAAGGGCCTGGTAGGGCCGGAGGTCGCCGTCGTCATGGCCTACTGCAAGATCCACCTCTATGCGGAGCTCCTGGACTCGGACCTGCCCGAGGACCGGTTCCTGAGCCGGGATCTCGAGCGCTACTTCCCCCCGCCGCTGCGGCGGCGCTATGCCAAGCGGATGCGCGAGCACCGCCTGCGCCGGGAGATCACCGCCACCGTCGTCGCCAACCAGCTCGTCGATCGCGCGGGGACGACATTCGCATTCCGGCTGGGCGAGGAGATCGGGGCCCCACCCTCGCTGCTGGCGCGCGGCTACGCCGTGGCACGGGAGGTATTCGACATGTGGAGCTTCTGGGAGGCGGTGCAGTCCCTCGATAACGAGGTCGATGCCAATACCCAGCTCCAGATGCTGATCGAGGGACGCCGGCTGGTGGAGCGTGCCACGCGGTGGCTAGTCCGCGCAAACCCCCGCAAGGTCGATATCGAGGCGACGATTGAGCGCTATCAGAGGACGCTTGAGCTCCTCTCCCGAGAGCTTCCCAGCGTGCTCGACGGGACCGATCGTGAGGCGTTCGATGCCCGCATAGATGAGCTTCACGAGGCCGGTGTGCCGCCGGAGCTCGCGGGCAGGGTGGCCGCGATGCCACACCTCGTATCGGTGTTCGACATCGTGGAGGTGGCCGAGGCCACGCGGCGCCCCGTGCAGGCGGTGATGAAGACCTACTTCACGATCGGCGGCGAGATCGTTCTGACGTGGCTGCGCGATCGAATCATCGAGTTGCCGCGGGCCAACCGCTGGCAGGCGCTCTCCAGGGCGGCACTGCGCGACGATCTCTACAGCCTCCACCGGGCACTTACGCAGGAGGTGCTGGAAGCCGCCGGCCGCAATGCCGACGCCCACGAGGCGATGGAGGCCTGGCGCGAGCACAACGAGGCGGCGGTGACCCGTTGCCTTGGGGTCCTCGACGACATCAAGGCCTCCCGCGAGTACGACACGACCACGCTGCCGGTCGCTCTGCGCGAGGTTCGAAACCTGATCCGCGAGTCCGACGGGCGAGAGCCGGCGGCGCCGTAGGCGCCCCGGCGCCCGAGGAAAGCCGGTGTCGCCGTAGGCGCCCCGGAGCAATCGGCTACCGGCTAGCGGATCCGCGCAGACCGGCTGTAGTAGGTGGCGCCGTCTGACGGGTCGGTCCACGCCAAGCGGACCCACCCCGCCGAGGGAATCGGAACGCTCGTATAGAAGAACCCCTCCTGGCTCTTGGTGCTGACCGCGTCCCCGCCCTGCGAGCTCCAGTTCCGAGAGCCGCTTGTCCGGTACTGGATCGTGGCCCGCTGCGTGCCCGAATGGTCGGCGGGCCGGAGCTGGCCCCATACGGGCACGGAGCTGCCGTGACGCGGGTCGGGCAGCCAGATCGGCAGGCGGAAGCCGGGCAGCGCCGGTTTGGGCCTCCCGCCCAGGAACTCCAGCCCCGTCTGGAAGGTTGCCCAATAGGCGCGGCTGCCGGGCTTGGTGTGAGCGCGGGGCGCAGAGTCGATCAGCTCGAACTGGTTGAAGGACCGCACGTACCCGTCGTTCCAGGCCATGAACTCGGCCTCGTTCAGCCATGCCGCCTGCTGGGCCGTCGAGTTCGTCACGTACGGGTCCGGAGGGTCCGACTCGTAGCCGAACTCGGTCAGGTAGATCGGCACGCCGCCGGCCGGAAGCGCCCCGTAGGCCTTGAACGCCCCGTCCAGCAGGCCGGCCAGCGAGCTCAGATTGTGCATCGTTATCCACCCCGCGAGCGGATAGCCCACGTTGGGGGCGACGTCGAACGAGTACGGGTGATAGGCGAAGCCGCTGGCGTCGAACAGCGCCGGGTTGGAGTTCACAAACGACGTCGAGGAGCCCGCCCTGGGGCAGCCGTACGCGGCTGCCGCCGACCCTCGAAGCGGCCGCAGATCTGACCCCACGCAGTAGAGGCCTCGATCGAACTGCGCGCCCGTGAGTACGCCGGGGCTGACCGTCTCGCCGATCAGGATGGTGTCGGTGCTCGGCGTGTGGCCGCCGGCCTGAAGGCCGCGCCAAGCGGCGTTCACCAGCCCGCGGTATAGCGCCGGCTGCAGATATTCCGTGCCCCCGCCGGGCATCCGGCGGGTGAAGGGGTTCAGCCAGGCCGGGAAGTTCGGTTCGTTCCAGATCTCCCAACTCGAGACCCGAGGGAGACCCTGATAGCTGCCGCTGTAGCGCCTTGCTGCAGCTTGCACGAACTGGCCGAAGTCGGCCGGATTCGGGGCGTGCCCGAGCGCCTCTCCCTGCCTGTAGTTCGAGGCCGGGATGGCCCACGCAGGCGAAGGCGGCACGAGGAGGAAGGACACCTTGAGCCCCAGCCGGTGGGCCTCGGCGACGATTCGGTCATAACGGGTCCAAGCGCCGGGCGGATATGCAGCGGGATCGGTTGCATCGAAGCCAGGCCGGCGTGTTGAGGTTGGGTCGGGCGCGACCAGCGACCAGACGAGCGACACCTTCACCTGGTCCACTCCCAGCGCCGAGATTGCCTGAAGCGCGGTGCCGGCCTGCGCCGGAGAGTCGTAGAGCAACAGCTGGTCGTCCATCAGGCTCGTCTGCAAAGTGCGCGAGGCATGCCGTGCCGGGGATGAGCCGCAGCCGCCGATGGCCCCGGCGATCGCGGCTGCCGTCAGGAAGGACTTGAGCGCGGGCGAATCGAACTTCAAGCGCGCCATCGTATGGAGACTGTGTTTGCGTGGCACTAAGCGCCGCGGGAGGCCCTAACCTTCGCGCAACTCTGGCGGCCACGGTGGGTTCGCCCGAGAGAGAAACTGAAAACCGCCCCCAGGAAGCCCACAGTTGACCCGAACACGAACCCGAACCTTGCCCGCGGTAGTCGCGGCCGCCGTGGCCGCAGTGGCCATCGCAGCAGTTCTCCTGCTCCTCACCGCCGCCCCGGCGCCGGCCGCCAATACACAGGTCGCGATCTTCGAGGTCCCGAACATCGAGTTCGTCAATCCAGGGCCCACGCTGCTGGTGCTCCGGACCCTGGGCGTCGACGTCCTGCGCCTTCCCGTGCAGTGGTCGACGATCGCCCCGGACCCGAACTCGCGCACGCGCCCCAACTTCAATGCCTCCGACTCGAACGCCTACCCGGCCGCCAACTGGGCCCCCTATGACCAGCTGATCCGGCAGGCGAGCGCCTATGGCATCTCCGTCGATCTAATGCCCACCGGCGCGGCTCCCCTGTGGGCGACGTCCCCGGGGGCCCCGTCCTGTGGCCGTGTCGGGACCGCGCACGTTTGCTACACGGGCGACTACTACCCCTCCGCCAGCGAGTACGGCCAGTTCGTCCACGCGCTGGCCACCCGCTATAGCAACGAGCACTTCTGGGAGCTGTGGAACGAGGCGAATTGGGGCCCGTCTTTGACGCCTCAGTACAACGGGGGATCGCTGCCCGTATCGGCGAAGCTGTACCGCAACCTGATCGCCGCGGGCTGGAAGGCCCTCCAGCAGACGGGACACGGCCGCGACACGATCGTCGCCTCGAGCCTGTCGCAGGACGGCTCCTCCCACGTGGGAAAGACCGGCACGACGGCGCCGCTCACGTTCATCCGCACCGTGTACTGCCTCGATTCGGGGTACAGGCAGCTGCGCGGCGCTGCGGCGCGGCAGGCCGGCTGCCCGACGTCAAAGTCCGCCTCCGGGCGCTTCCGGGGCGCCAACCCGGCGCTGTTCAAGGTGACCGGCTGGGGCATCCACCCCTACCCATATGGCAAGCCTCCGACGAAGATCGATTTCCCCAACCCGAACGGGGCGGAGTTCGCCGAGATTCCCCAGTTGACCGCCGCGGTCGACCGCGTCCAGAAGGCCTACGGGTCGCACGCCCGGATGACGATCTACAACACCGAGTACGGCTACCAGAGCGGCTACGCCGGCGCGAACAACGCGGCCAAGTACATCAATTGGGCCGAGTACCTCTCGTGGAAGAGCTCGCGGATCGCGAGCTACGACCAGTACGAGCTGGCGGACATCGGCTGGTTCCCCACCGGGCTGATGACCGCTGCCTATAAACCCAAGCCGAGCTTCTATGCCTACCGGCTGCCCGTCTGGCTACCGTCGACGTCCACCAAGCATGGCAAGACGCTCGAGGTGTGGGGCGATGTGCGCCCAGCCCATTTCGCCACCATGGACGGCTACGGCCGACAGTACGTCTGGATCCAGTTCAGTCGCGGCGGCAGGGGCCCGTTCCAGAACTTCAAGCAGGTGGCGATCACAAATTCGCGTGGGTACTTCGACGTCCGCGTCAAGTTCCCATCGAGCGGGGCCGTACGGCTGGCGTGGGCATATCCCAGCGGCGACAGCCGGCTCTATGACCCAATCGCCCACAGCCAGCTGATCTACAGCCGCTCGACGAGCATCTCGTTGCGGTGAACCAACCGTCCCTCCGCGTCATGAGGGGGTCAGCTTGCTGAACGCCAGGGCGACGCTGGCGAGCATGATCGTCGCGCTGGCGCTCGCGGTAGTTGCCCTGTTCGCTGGCGCCATCCCGGCGGCCGCCTCCACCAAACAGCTGGCGATGTTCGAGGTCCCGAACATCGCCTCCAGCCATCCGTCCACCACGCTTCAGATCCTGCGCAGCCTCGGTGTCGACATCGTGCGCGTGCCGGTGATCTGGAGCACGGTCGCCCCCGACCCGTCGTCGCGCACCCGTCCCCATTTCAACGCGGCGAATCCGGCGGCCTACCCGGCACGCAATTGGGCGCCGTACGACCGGCTGATGAAAGAGGCAGCGGCCGACGGGATCACTGTCGATCTGATGCCGACAGGTGGCGCTCCGCTGTGGGCCACGGCCTCGGGTCCGCCGCCGTGCTCACCCGTGGGTGGGACAACGGCGTGCTATCAGAGCGACTATTACCCCTCGGGCCGGCAGTACGGCCAGTTCGTCCACGCGGTCGCCAGCCGCTACCGGGGCGTGCATTTCTGGGAGCTGTGGAACGAGGCGAACTGGGGGCCGTCGCTTACGCCTCAGTACACGAGCTCGTCGGTCCCCGTATCGGCGGAGATCTACCGGGGGTTGCTCGACGCGGGCTGGAGCGCGCTGCAGCAGACGGGCCACGCACGGGACACCGTCGTTTCCTCGAGCCTCTCGCAGGATGGATCAGCGGACGTCGGCGAGACCGGCACGACTGCCCCGCTCACGTTCCTTCGGACCTTGTATTGCGTGGACTCGGGGTTCAGCCGCCTCACTGGCGCCACCGCGGGTGCCGCGGGCTGCCCGACGTCGCCTTCCGGCTACCGGCGGTTCCGAAGCGACCACCCCGCGCTGTTCAAGGTGACGGGGGTCGGGATTCATCCATATCCGTATGGCCAGCCGCCGACGCAGATCGACTATCCCGATCCAAACGGCGCCGAATTCGCGGAGCTCTTTCAGCTGATTGAAACTGCGGACGGCGTTCAGCGCGCCTACCGATCGCATGCCCGGATGAAGGTCTACAACACCGAGTTCGGCTATCAGAATGCCTACGTCAGCGGCCAGGACGCTGCGGAGTACATCAATTGGGCGGAGTACCTCTCGTGGGAGAACCCGCGGATCGCGACCTACGATCAGTTCGAGTTGCGGGATGCCGGGTGGTTCGCCACTGGACTAATCACCGCCAATGGTCAGCTGAAGCCGAGCTTCTACGCCTACCGGCTGCCGGTGTTCCTGCCGGTCACCCAGACCAGTCCCGGGGGCA
The DNA here is from genome assembly GCA_963822735.1 of uncultured Actinomycetes bacterium. Classification (GTDB taxonomy): domain Bacteria; phylum Actinomycetota; class Thermoleophilia; order Solirubrobacterales; family Solirubrobacteraceae; genus Palsa-465. The sequence goes on along the minus strand of CAWGIU010000001.1, from coordinate 231,664 downwards.
GGCTCACAGTGTGGGGTGACGTACGCCCGGCCCATTTTGCAATCGCCGATGGGCATCGACGGCAATACGCCCTGGTGCAGTTCAGCGCCGGCGGCACACAGGCGTTTCGGACCGTGGATCGCGTGCGGATCACGAACCCCAGCGGCTACTTCGAGGCGCGGGTCAGCTTCCCCACCAGTGGTGCGGTGCGGCTGGCATGGGCGTACCCCGCGGGCGATCGCCGCTTGCGCGACCCACTGGACCGCAGCCAGATGATCTACAGCCGTGTGACCGACATCTCGGTTAGCTGAGCGCCCGAGACCTGAACGAGCGCAGCGCGACCAAGGCCAGGTCGATCAGCGCGGCGAGCAGGAAAGCGAGCGGCCCTGTCACGAGCCAGCCAGCGATCCGTGAACCGATCCGAGGCAAGGGCGTCAAGCTATCGTCTGGACGCCATGGCGCTGAAGACAAACATCACCGAACTGCCCGAGTCGCGCGTACGCGTACAGGCCGAGGTGCCTGCCGAGGAGGTTGAGCGCAGCGTCAACGAGGCCGCGCGGCACCTCGGCCGGCAGATGCGGATCCCCGGCTTTCGCAAGGGCAAGGTGCCCCCGCCGGTGGTGATCAGGCGGCTGGGACGCGAGGCGGTCCTGGACGAAGCAGTCCGGACCTCGCTCGGCGGCTGGTACGCCGACGCAATCGACGGGGCGGGCATCGTCCCGGTCGGCGACCCGCAGCTCGACGTTCCCTCGGAGCTTCCGGGACAGGGCCAGCCGCTCGAGTTCTCGATCGAGATCGGCGTGCGACCGGAGGCCAGACTCGGCGATTACCGGGGACTCGAGGTGGGGCGGCGCGAGCCGCACGCCGACCTCAAGCTGATAGACGAGGAGCTTGATCGGATGCGCGAGCGGCTGGCGACGCTCGACACCGTCGAGCGCGCGGCGGAGAGCGGGGACCACGTCGTTGTCGACTACGTGGGCAAGATCGACGGCGAGCCGTTCGAAGGCGGGGAAGGGCGCGATCAGCTGCTCGAGCTCGGCACCGGACGCCTGCTGCCGGGTTTCGACGAGGAGCTGACGGGTGCCGGCGCCGGGGATCAGCGGACGATCACGGTCACATTTCCCGACGATTACCCCGGCGAGCTGGCGGGCCAGAGCGCCGAGTTCGAGGTCACGGTCAGAGAGGTCAAAACCAAGCTGCTGTCGGAGCTCGACGACGAGTTCGCCACTCAGGCGGCAGGCTTCGACAGCCTTGACGAGCTCCGCGAGGACATCGCAGAGCGCCTGCAGGAGGCGGATTCCCAGTCCGTGGAGCGGGAGTTCGAGCGGGCGGTGCTGGACGCGGCCGTGGCCGAAGCCGATATCGAGGTCCCGCAACAGCTCGTTCACGCGCGCGCGCACGAGCTGCTGGAGCAGACTTTTTCGGCGCTGGCGCGTCAGGGCATCTCCCGGGAGGCCTACGAGCGGATCTCCGGCAAGGACGCGGAAGCGCTGGCGCACGAGGCGGAGCCGGAGGCCGAGGCGATCCTCAAGCGCGAGGCTGTGCTGGCGGCGGTGGTCCAGGCGGAAAACATCGAGCCCTCCGACGAGGAGCTCCTGGAGGCCATCCGACCGATCGCCGAGCGCGACGGACGCAAGCCCCAGAAGGTGCTCGAACAGCTGCGCGAGCGCGGCCGGCTGGGGCCGCTGCAGGAGGAGGTCGCATCGCGCAAGGCGCTCGAGCTGCTGGTTTCCGAGGCCACGCCGATCAGCGTGGAGCAGGCCAAGGCTCGGGACAAGCTGTGGACGCCCGAGAAGGAGTCAGGCGAGGGCGGATCGGGCCAGCTCTGGACGCCCGGAAGCTGAGATAACCCCGCTGCTACATTCGACCCGGCGCCGCCGAGCGACCTCGGCAGGAATCCGGACAGGGAAGCGAAAGAAGCGAGGACGATGAGCCCACTGGTACCGATGGTCGTCGAGCAGACCTCCCGCGGCGAGCGCGCGTTCGACATCTACAGCCGGCTGCTCAACGAGCGGATCATCTTCCTGGGCACGCCGGTCGACGATCAGATCGCCAACCTGATTGTCGCTCAGCTGCTGCATCTCGAGTCCGAGGATCCGGACAAGGACATCTCGATCTACATCAACTCGCCCGGCGGTTCGGTGTACTCCGGGCTGGCGATCTACGACACGATGCAGTTCATCAAGCCCGACGTGCAGACGATCTGCGTGGGCATCGCGATGTCGATGGGCGCGCTGCTGCTGGCCGGCGGCGCCAACGGCAAGCGGATGGCACTTCCCAACGCGAAGATCCTGATTCACCAGGTTTCGTCAAGTTTTCAGGGCCAGGCCACCGATATCGAGATCCACGCCCAGGAGATCATCGGCGTCCGCAGGCGGCTCGACGAGATCATTGCCAAGCACACGGGACAAGATCTGGAGAAGGTTCGCGGCGACACCGAACGCGATTACTTCATGAGCGCCGACGAGGCGAAGGACTACGGCATCATCGACCGCGTGATCTCGCAGCACTAGTGCATTAGTCTTAGGCGCGAGGTCCGTCCCGGCCGCTCGAGGAGGGCACACCGCATGGCACGTCCAACGGACTCCAACGAACAGCTTCTCTGCAGCTTCTGCGGCAAATCGCAGCGGCAGGTCAAGAAGCTGATCGCCGGTCCAGGCGTCTACATCTGCGACGAGTGCATCGATCTCTGTAACGAGATCATCGACGAGGAGCTCACCGCTGCACCGAGCTTCGACATCGAGAACCTCCCGAAGCCGCGGGAGATCTACGACGTGCTTGGTGAATATGTGGTCGGCCAGGAACAGGCCAAGCGGACGCTGTCGGTGGCCGTCTACAACCACTACAAGCGCGTGCAGATGATGCAGTCCGATGAGAACGACATCGAGCTGCAGAAGTCCAACATCCTGCTGCTTGGACCCACGGGCTGCGGCAAGACACTTTTGGCCCAGACGCTGGCGCGGATCCTCAACGTGCCGTTCGCGATCGCCGACGCCACGGCCCTGACCGAGGCCGGTTACGTGGGCGAGGACGTGGAGAACATCCTGCTGAAGCTGATCCAGGCGGCCGACTATGACGTCAAGAAGGCCGAGACCGGGATCATCTACATAGACGAGGTCGACAAGATCGCTCGCAAGGCCGACAACCCGTCGATCACCCGCGACGTGTCGGGGGAGGGCGTCCAGCAGGCGCTGCTGAAGATCCTCGAGGGGACGACGGCCAGCGTGCCCCCGCAGGGCGGTCGCAAGCACCCTCACCAGGAGTTCCTCTCGATCGATACCACCAACGTCCTGTTCATCTGCGGCGGCGCGTTCGCTCAGCTCGACAAGGTCATCGAGCGGCGTATCGGTCACCAGGGGATCGGCTTCGGCAGCGTCATTCAGACCAAGGACCAGCGCGACACCGGCGAGGTGTTCGAGCACTGCCTGCCCGAGGATCTGATCCAGTACGGCCTGATCCCCGAGTTCATCGGCCGCCTGCCCGTGATGTCTGCGATCCACCAGCTGTCGCGTGCCGAGCTGATGCAGATCCTGACCGAGCCCCGCAACGCGCTCGTCAAACAGTTCCAGCGCTTCTTCCAGTTTGACGGCATCGAGCTGGTGTTCGCCGACGACGCACTGTCATCGATCGCCGACAAGGCGCTCGAGCGCGAGACCGGAGCCCGCGGCCTGCGCTCGATCATCGAGGAGGTCCTGCTGGAGGTGCAGTTCGAGCTCCCCTCACGCCGCGACGTGCGCAAATGCGTGGTCACCCCCGAGACGATCGAGAACGACACCTCGCCCACGCTGGTGACGATGGCCGCGCCGGAGGAAGAGGCGGCGTAGGACGGCGCCTGGGCCGCTCTCGGCCCACTCCAGTCTTCGAAGTTGTGGGCGTCTGACGCCGCATAACTTCTAACCGCCGTCCCTAGACTCAGGCTTCGATGTCAGACCTGCAGTCAAAGACGCGCTACGACCCGTCTGACGTCGAGCCGCGGATCGCCGAAAAGTGGCTCGCGAGCAGGCTGTTTCATCCCCAGCCCGAGGGCACGGCGGCCGAGAACTATTCGATCGCCATTCCGTTGCCCAACGTGACCGGCGTGCTGCACATGGGTCACGCGCTCAACGACTCGGTCCAGGACTGCCTGATCCGCTTCGCGCGCATGCAGGGCAAGCGGGCCAAGTGGATCCTGGGCACCGACCACGCCGGTATCGCCACCCAGACCCAGGTGGAGCGGGCGCTGCGCGGGGAGGGTACGAGCCGCGAGGAGCTCGGTCGCCAGGCGTTCGTGGAGCGGGTGTGGCGCTGGCGCGACCAATACGGCGGTCAGATCATCGAGCAGCTGAAGCGCCTCGGCGCCTCGCTTGACTACGACGACGAGCGCTTCACGCTCGACGAGGACTACGCGCGGGCGGTGCTCGAGGTGTTCGTGGCGCTGTATGAGAAGGGCTACATCTACCGCGACCGCTACATGGTCAACTGGGATCCGGGAACGGGTTCGGCGATCTCGGACCTCGAGGTTGAGGCCGAGGAGGTCAAGGACACCCTCTACTACATCGACTACCCGCTGGCCTCGGGATCGGGAGCGGTAACCGTGGCCACGGTGCGCCCGGAGACGATGCTCGCAGACACGGCGATCGCCGTTCACCCCGACGACGAGCGCTACCGGCGGCTCGTGGACGAGAAGGCAGTCCTGCCGCTGGTGGGGCGCAAGCTGAAGATCATCGCCGATGACTACGTCAAGCCGGAGTTCGGCACGGGCGCGCTCAAGATCACGCCCGGTCACGACCCCAACGACTTCGAGATCGGCCGCCGGCACGGCCTGGCCGAGTTCAGCGTGATCGGCGAGGACGGCCGCATCACGGACGAGGCGCCGGAGCGCTTCGTGGGGCTGACCGTGGACGAGGCCCGCCAGGCGGTGGTCGACGAGCTGCGCGACCAGGGGGCGATCGCCCGGACGGAGCCCTACGTGCACGAGGTGCCTGTCTCCCAGCGCTCGGGCCAGCGAATCGAGCCGCTGATCTCCCTCCAGTGGTTCATGGCCATGGACGAGCTGGCGCGTCCGGCGATCGAGGCGGTCACCTCCGGCCAGATCCGCTTCTGGCCCAAGAGCTACAAGCGCGTGTATCTGAACTGGATGGAGAACATCCGCCCCTGGTGCATCTCGCGTCAGCTGTGGTGGGGTCACCAGATCCCTGTCTGGTACCGCGGCGATGAGCAGTACGTAGGGGTCGACCCGCCCGAGGGCGACGGCTGGGAGCGCGACCCCGACGTGCTGGACACCTGGTTCAGCTCGGGCCTCTTCCCGTTCGCCGCCCTGGGCTGGCCCCGGCAGACACCCGAGCTGCGCGCCTTCTATCCCACCGATGTACTGGTCACGGGCAGGGAGATCGTCTTTCTGTGGGTGGCGCGGATGATCATGCTCGGCCTGGAGTTCACCGGTCAGATCCCGTTCACCGACGTCTACGTGCACGCCATCATCCACGCCCCCGATGGGCGGCGGATGTCAAAGTCCCTGGGCACCGGGGTCGACCCGCTCGATCTGATCGAGGGTGGGCCGCGGCCGCCCGCGTTCGCCGCCGGGGGCGACTTTCCGGCCTACGGCGCGGACGCTGTGCGGTGGGGAATGCTCGCGATGTCCTCCAGTCAGGACGTGGACTTCAGCGAGGGGCGGATCGCCCAGGGCCAGCAGCTGACGAACAAGCTGTGGAACGCTTCACGCTTGGTGCTCCTGGGCGTGGGTGACGAAGCTCGGGCCGCGGTCGAGCCCCAGACCGTCGAGGACCGCTGGATCCTCTCCCGGCTGGAGCGCGCGCGCCTCGAGGTCTCGGCGATGATCGGGCGCTTTGACTTCTCGCACGCCGCCCACCGGCTGTATGACTTCGTCTTCTCCGAGCTGTGCGACTGGTACCTGGAGCTGGTCAAGCCGCGTCTGCGGGCGGGCGAGTCCGGACTCGCGGCGACGCTCCTCTGGGTGCTCACGGAGACGCTCGTCCTGGCCCACCCGATCATCCCGTTCGTGACCGAGGAGATCTACTCGCATATGCCGGGGGCCAAGGGCTTCCTGGCCGCGCGGCAGGCCGGCGAGCCTACGGCCATCGACGAGCAGGCTGAGGCCGTCCTTGAGCGAGCGATCGAGGCCGTGCAGGCGGTGCGCGGATGGCGTGACCAGGCACAGGTCAGAGCGGGCGTTCGGGTGCCGGCCAGGCTGGCGGCGAGCGGCTACGAGGAGACGGCCCTGCACGTGGCGGCGCTGGCGAAGCTCGTCCTCTCCGAGGACGGCCAGGGCCCGGTGGCCTCGGTCCCGGTGCCGGGCGGCGCGGTCGAGATTCTGCCCTCGGCCGACGTCGATATCGATGCCGCAGCTCGTAAGCGGGCCGCAGAGCGCCAGCGGCTCGAGCGCGAGATCCAGCGCGCCGAGTCCAAGCTCGCAAACCAGGGCTTCGTGGCCAAGGCGCCCGCCCAGGTGGTCCAGGCCGAGCGGGACAAGCTTGCCCGGCTCCGTGCCGAGCTCGCGGCGCTCGAGCTGGGGGGCAGCGCGTGAGCACGGCGTGGACCCTCGAGGACGCCGAGCGCTACCTGCTGTCGCTCGAGTTGTTCGGGATGCGCTTCGGCCTGGACCGGATGCGTAGGCTGATGACCGCGCTCGGTCACCCGCAGCGGGCGTTCGAGTCGATCCACGTGGTGGGGACCAACGGCAAGTCGTCCACCACCCGCATGATCGCGGCGATCCTCGAGCGCCACGGCGTGCGGACCGGCGCCTACACCTCTCCTCATCTGGTCTCGTACGCCGAGCGAATCCAGGTGCGCGAGCGGGATCTTGGAGCGGGGGAGTTCTCGGCCGCGGTGCACCGTGTGGCCCGCGCGGCGGAGCTCGTCAACCGCTCGCTGGGTGACGACGACCGCGTGACGCAGTTCGAGGCGCTGACCGCCGCGGCGTACTCCGAGCTGGCGCGGCAGGGGGTGGAGGCTGCGGCGATCGAGGCCGGGCTTGGCGGGCGCTATGACGCCACAAACGTGATTCCCTCGCGCGTGCAGGTGCTGACGAGCGTGGGGCTCGAGCACACCCGCTGGCTGGGCCCGACGGTGGCGCACATCGCCACGGAGAAGCTCGACGTGGTGCGTCCGGGTGGGACCTTGGTGCTTGGCGCGGGGCTGCATCCGGACGCCGAACAGGTAGCCCAGCGCGTCGCCTCGGAGCGAGGGGCGAAGCTCGTGCACGCGCCGGCCGACCCGGGAGCGGCAGTGGCCGCGCTGGGATCCTTTCAGCGACGCAACTTCGCGCTGGCGCGGACCGCCGCCGCGGCGTACCTCGGCCGGCTGGACGAGCGTGCGGTGGCCGCCGCCGCGGCCGAGACGCTCGTACCGGGCCGGCTTCAGATCGTGGGGCAGAAGCCGCTCACGCTGCTCGATGGGGCGCACAACCCAGACGGGATCGCGGCGCTCGTGGACTCGCTCGGTGAGCCGTTCGCCGCCGGTCACTCGCCACTCGTGGCCGTGATCTCGGTGCTGGACGACAAGGACGCGGCCTCGATGCTAGGTGCGCTGCTGCCCCTATGTGACGTCCTGATCTGCACGAGCTCTCATAATCCGCGTGCCTTGCCTCCTGGAACGCTGCAGTCGCTGGCCGGTCAGCTCGATGGTCCTCGCAGCGAGGTCATCGCCGACCCACGGGCGGCGATGAGCCGCGCGCGCGAGCTGACCGGCGCGAGCGGGATCGTCGTCGCCACGGGCTCGATCTACCTGGTCGCCGACCTGCTGGCGCCGGAGCGGCGGGAGCGGGCCTCGACCGTCTGAGAGAGAAGCGCCTTGCGGTGAACGAGCAACAACAGCAGCCGAGCTTCTTGACGATGGTCGGCCTCGTGGCGCTCATCGTGGCCGTGGTGATCTTGGTGTTTTTCGGAATCGGTTACCTGTTCGGGCGGTTGTTCCTGTAGCGCTGCCAGCGCGTTTCTCCAGCGTCGAGAAGCGTTTTCGGTCCCGAGCTGCCGGCAGGCGATCCGGCGGCCGCGGCGAATGTTTGACGCGGGCTAAGCCGTCTGACCATTACACTCGCCTTCTTTATGTTTCTTCCAGCGGTCTTCGGAATCAAGAGCAGCGGGCTGAACCTGGCCGCCAACCTCGTAATTCTCTTTCTGGTTGTCGTCTGGTTGGCGCTCATCTACTGGACGTATGCGGATGCCCGCCGCCGAATTTCAGACCCGATGCTCGTTTGGTGCGCGACGGCCGCCTCGCTGTTCCCGTTTGTGGGCACGATCGTCTACATGATCGTGCGCCCGCCCGAGTATCTGGACGACGTCCGCGAGCGCGAGCTGGAGATGCAGGCCGCCGAGGCCCGCTTGGCGCAGCTCGGCTATCACCTCTGTCCGCACTGCGATGCTGAGGTCGAGAAGGACTTCCTGCGCTGTCCGAGCTGTCTGCGCAAGCTCAAGGATCCGTGCCGCACGTGCGGGCGCCCGCTCGAGCCGGGCTGGAAGATCTGTCCGTTCTGCGAATCGGAGGTGGGCGGCGTGGCACCGACGCCGCGGCGCACGCGGCGGCGTCCGCAGACGGTGCCCGAGCGCGGCAGCGCCGTAGCCGAGCGACCCGCGCCGGCCGAGCCGCCGGCAGCGGGCCAGCCGCAGATCACCTAGGCCTCGCGGCCTCTCGCGGCCGCGGGCGCGCCACCGGCGCGCGGGTGGGGCCGCCGCCTCGGCGCCCGACGTGGGCGCGGCAAGCTCCATAGGATGCCCCGACCATGGAGCGATCGCTGATCCTGATCAAGCCCGACGCCTTTGCCCGCAACCTCACCGGCGAGATCATCGCCCGCTTCGAGCGAAAGGGGCTGCGGCTCGTGGCGATGAAGCTGATGACGATGGATCGGGACCTGGCTGAGCGCCACTACGCCGAGCACGAGGGCAAGCCGTTCTACGGAGAGCTCGTCGACTTCATCACCTCCGGCCCCCTGGTGGCGATGGTCCTGGAGGGCGAGCAGGCGGTGGCGGCTGCGCGGCAGGCCATCGGCGCCACCAACCCGCTCGAGGCCAGCTCCGGCTCGATCCGTGGCGACTACGCGATCGAGGTGGGCCAGAACATGGTCCACGGCTCGGACTCCACCGAGTCCGCGGCCCGCGAGGTGGGCCTGTTCTTCCCAGAGCTGGGGTGAGCGGGCGGTCCCGGGCCGGACGCGACGAACCGGCGACCGTGGCTGGCGCCGGAGCGCGGTTCGTAATGTCCGCCAGCGGCGGCGCCCCGCCGTTGATCCTGGCCTCACGCTCGCCCCAGCGCCGGGCGATCCTCGAGCAGCTGGGGGTCGACTTCGAGGTCCGGGCGGCGGACGTGGAGGAGCTGGAGGCCGGGCCGCCGGCCGAGCTGGCGCTCGAGAATGCTCATCGCAAGGCGATAGCGGTGGCGGCGGGGATCGCGGAGCGCGGCGACGGCGGGGTCCTGATCTTGGGAGCGGACACGATCGTGGCGCTTGACGGCCGCGTGTACGGCAAGCCCGCGAACCGCGACGCCGCACGACGGACGCTGACTGCGCTGTCCGGCAGGCGCCACGAGGTGATCGGCGGCATTTGCCTGCTCGACGGCCGGGCGGCGCGGACCGCGGTGGCCACGACGACTGTCGAGTTCCGGGAGCTGGACGAGCGCCTGCTCGAGTGGTACCTGGCCACCGAAGAATGGCGCGAGCGCGCCGGCGGATACGCGGTCCAGGGCAAGGGCGCCTCGCTCGTCACGGCGATCTCCGGCGACTACCTGAACGTCGTTGGCTTGCCGCTCACGGCCCTGCTCGAGCTCGCCCCCGGACTGCTTTGGCGGTCCGAGCGCGCCGGAAAGCCCAGTTCCAAGGGGGCTTGAGCCCCGTCGGAGGCAGCCACCGCCGAGCGCCTTGAGGCCCTGCACTTTGCGACGAATTCCTGTCGCCCGGTGTTCGGTACACTCGCGCTCGGACGGACCGGCAGCCTGGTCTTAGCCACCGCCGAGTCGTAGGTGCCGTCCGGTGCTTCCGCCTCCTCTATAGATAAAGACGCATGGGCTTCTTCACGTACCTAACGGGCTTCGGCGGCCGCGACATGGCCGTCGATCTAGGCACCGCCAACACGCTGGTCTACGTCCGCGGCCGCGGCATCGTGCTCTCCGAGCCGAGCGTGGTGGCGGTGGACTCGCGCACGGGAGAGGTTCACGCCGTGGGCATCGAGGCCAAGCGCATGCTGGGCCGCACCCCGGGCACGATTCAGGCCATCCGGCCACTGAAGGACGGCGTGATCGCAGATTTCGAGGTCACCGAGGAGATGCTGCGGCACTTCATCCAGAAGGTGCACCAGAACCGCTGGGCGCATCCCCGAGTGGTGGTCTGCGTGCCGAGCGGCGTCACGGGCGTCGAGAAGCGGGCCGTCGAGGAGGCCTGCCTTTCGGCCGGCGCGCGGCAGGCGTACCTGATCGAGGAGCCGATGGCCGCGGCCATCGGCGCCGGCCTGCCGGTCGGTGAGCCGACGGGCTCGATGGTCGTCGACATCGGCGGCGGGACGAGCGAGGTGGCGGTCATCTCGCTGGGCGGCATCGTCGTCTCGCAATCGATCCGAGTGGGCGGCGACGAGCTCGACGAGGCGATCATCAACTACGTCAAGCGCGAGTACAAGCTGCTGATCGGCCAGCAGACGGCCGAGGAGGTGAAGCTCGAGATTGGCTCCGCCTTCCCGATGCCCGAAGAGGTGCAGGCCGAGATCCGCGGGCGGGACATGGTCTCGGGGCTGCCCAAGACCGTGGTGCTGACCAGTGAGGAGATCCGCGGGGCGCTCGAGGAGCCTGTCTCGCAGATCACGGATGCCGTCAAGGAGACGCTCGATCGGACGCCACCCGAGCTCGCGTCGGACATCATGGATCGTGGCATCATGCTGGCGGGAGGTGGTTCGCTGCTCCAGGGGATCGAGGAGCGACTGCGTCAGGAGACGCAGATGCCCGCGCACCTGGCGGAGTCGCCGCTGACGTGCGTGGCGGTGGGCTCCGGGAGGTCCCTCGAGGAGTTCGAAGCCATCCATCGTTCGAGCAAGAATTCACGCAATCGGCGCCGCCGGTAGCTAGGTTTCAAACCTGGTGTCCGAGATGGCCCGAGTCAAGCCGCTGGAGACCCCGATCTCGTGCATGACAAGCAAGTTCGACGAAGGCGCGCGGTACTCGCGATCCTCGTCGTCGTTTCCCTCATCCTGCTGACCGCATACTTCGGCTCGCCCCAGTCGAGCCCGCTGCACGGCATTCAGCGAGGGATCGCCGAGGTGCTCTCACCAATCCAGGAGGGCGCGAGCAAGGTGTTGACGCCGGTCAGGGACGTGGGCAATTGGTTCTCGGACACGCTGCACGCCAAGTCCAAGGAGAACCAGCTCCAGAAGCAGCTGAACACGACGCGAGCCCAGCTGGCCCAGGCCCAGAGTGCGGAGCTCGAGAACCGCCAACTGGCCAAGCAGGTGGGGCTCGATCAGTCGGGCTCGATCTCTTCCTATCAGAAGCTCTCGGCGACGGTTATCTGGCATGACGCCTCGCTGTGGTACGCGACGATCGAGGTCGACAAGGGTGCCGATGACGGCGTTCACGTCGAGGATCCCGTGATCGGCGACGGCGCACTGGTGGGGAAGGTGTCGGCCGTCGGCGCCACCTACTCCGTCATCACGCTGATCACCGATCACACATTTGCGGCGGCGGCCCAGGTCCAGGACCAGAATGGCGATCAGGGCGAGGTGGTACCCAAGGTCGGCAATCCCAATCAGCTCGTCCTGCAGGACCTACCGACGATCAACCCCGGTCAGCCCGGCCCGCAGGTGGGCCAGCAGGTGGTGACTCTGGGCTTCAGGAACGGGCCGCTGCAGGATCTGTATCCCGCCGGCATTCCCATCGGCCAGGTCTCGGCCGCCAGCCAGAACAACCTCTTCAACAATCACCAGGTGGTCGTCTCGCCGGACGCGGACCTCCGCCACCTTGACAGCGTGCAGATTCTGGTCAGGCCAAACGCAGGCACGGCCCGCGCCCAGATACCGTGACCATTCACGGCAAGCTCGCACTTCGTCTCCTGATCCTGGCGTTCGTGACGGTCGTCGTCCAGCAGGCCGCTGTCTCCCAGATCTCGATCTTCGGCGTGAGCGCCGATCTCGGTCCGCTGGTAGTGATGTCCGTGGGGCTGCTGTGCGGTTCGATGGCCGGGGCGCTGATGGGCTTCGGCACCGGCCTGCTCGTTGACCTCGTCCTGTTCCAGACGCTGGGCGTCTCGTCGTTGCTGTACATCGTGATCGGCTACTGGTCGGGCCGGATACGCGAGCTGCTCGATCCCGCGCACGGGCTCGTTCCGCTGGGGCTGGGCGCGGCCGCCACAGCGGTCTCCGGCTTCGGCATGGCGCTGATGCAGTTCCTGCTGGGGGTCAATGCGCCGGTCAGCGTGCTCCTGCTTCAGCAAATCTTCATCACCATCCTCGTCAATACGCTGATCGCGCTCCCCGTGTATCACTTCGTGCGCCGCGTGATCACTCCGGCGCTGCCACAGGATCCCCGCCGCCGACGGCGGCGGGCCTACACGACCGGTGGCCTCAGCCCCCTGAGGCGCCCGTCTGAGCGTCTCGGTCCGCTCGAGCGAGGGCCAGCCCGATGATCCAAACGCCCGAGGACAGGCGGCCGCCACTGACGCCGCAGCTGGCGCTACGCGTCGCGGTGCTGGGCACGTTCGCGCTGGCCATGTTCGCGGTCATCTTCTTCCGCCTGTGGTTTTTGCAGGTGCTCAACGGCCAGGCCTACGTCCGCCAGGCACAGGTCAACCAGGTGCGCTCGATCACGGTCCCCGCGCCCCGGGGCTACATCTACGACTCGGGCGGCAACGTGCTGGTAGACAACACCAAGGCGCTCGACGTGGTCATCTCGCCGGCCAGCCTGCCGGTCAAGCTTACCCAGCTGAACATCGGCAGCCTGCCGCCCGCCGATGAGGCTGTCTACCGGCGGCTGGCGCACGTGCTGGGGATCTCGACCCAGAGGAAGCCCTGCAAGATGGACGCCTCGATCCTCGGTCGTTGGTACGGCACGCTCCATCTCGCCCAGATTCCCTGCGCCGTCGACCAGCAGCTCGTGACCACGCCCTACGCCGATGTGCGGATCAAACAGGGCGTCTCCACCGACGTGCAGTTCTACCTGGCCGAGCGTCAGGACCAGTTCCCCGGCGTGCAGGTGCAGCAGGTCTATGTCCGCCGGTATCCGCTCGGCAACCTGGCGTCGCAGCTGTTCGGCACCGTTGGACCGCTCAGCCCGCAGGACCTCTCGCAGGACCGCGCCCACTTCAAGGACATCCCGCACAGCGACTACGTCGGCCAGGCCGGGCTCGAGTACTACTACAACCAGTACCTCCAGGGCAAAGACGGCACCGAGCGCTTCCAGGTCAATGCCTACGGTGACTTCAACGGCGACCTTCCCGGCACCTCACCCCGGGCGGGCGATGCGCTGAAGCTCTCACTGAACATCCCCCTCCAGCGAATCGGCCAGCAGGCGCTTCAGCAGTCGATCAACTCCAACCCGCCGTCCGCTGCGGGCGCGTTCGTGGCCATGAATCCCGACAACGGCCAGATCTACGCGATGGGCTCGCTGCCCACGTTCGACCCCAACATCTTCACCAAGCCCGTGTCAAAGGCCGTCTACGACCAGCTGAACAATGCTTCGAGCGGCTACCCCCTGTTCAACCGGGCGATCCAGAGCGTCGGCCCGACCGGCTCGACGTTCAAGGCGATCACCGCCACGGCGGCGCTGCAGAGCGGCAAGTGGAGCCTCGGCGACACCTATGACGACACCGGCCAGTTCTGCGAAGGCGGCGGGCTCTGTCGGCGCAACGCGGGCGGCGCAGCATATGGCGTACTGAACCTCGTGGAGGCGATCCACGTCTCCGACGACGTGTTCTTCTACAACCTGGGTGCGCTCTTGAACTCGCAGGCGCCGCAGGGCGGCGACCTCCAGAAGTGGGCGCGGCTGTACGGGATCGGGCGCCAGACGGGCATCGACCTCGGAGGCGAGTACGCGGGCAACCTGCCGACGCCGGCCTGGCGGTCCGAGATCGATCAGGCGGAGACCAACTGCGAGCACAAACGCCACGTCCCGAGTTGCGGGATCGCCGATGGCCGCCCCTGGTCGGTGGGCGACAACGTGAACCTGGCAGTGGGCCAAGGCGACGTCCAGGTCACTCCGTTGCAGCTGGCCGTCGCCTATTCGGCGATCGCCAACGGCGGGACGATCGTGCGCCCCCACGTGGGCGCGGCGGTGGAGAATGCCGATGGGACCGTGCTGCAGAAGATCGATCCTCCGCCCGTGCGCCGCCTGAACATCGATCCGGCGAACCTGGACGCGATCCGGCAGGGCCTGAACGAGGCCGCCCAGTCGCCAGGCGGAACCTCCTACGACGTGATGGGCAACTTCCCCAAGCCGGTCTATGGCAAGACCGGTACGGCGCAGTACAACGGCCAGAACGACTACGCGTGGTATGTGTGCTTCGTGCCCGACTCGGCCACGAACAGGCCGATCCTGGTTGCGGTGCACGTGGAGCAGGGCGGCTTCGGCGACATCGCCGCTGCACCAGTGGCGAAAGAAATCCTGTCGCAGTGGTTCTTCGGCAAGCCGGGTCAGTACACGGCTGGAGGCTCGAAGACGCTGTGAGCGGAGGGCACGGGCAATGAACGTAATGCCGATCCAGGCCACCGAGCAACAGGCTGCACCCGCCCGTGCCCGGTACCTGACGCTGTTCGATCCCTTCCTGGCGCTAGGGGCGCTGGGGCTCGTGGCCTGCTCGATGGTCACACTGAGGGGAGCGGTGGGGACGCACTACGCCGAGCGGCAGGGGATCTACGCCGCGATCGGCGCCGTGATCGCGCTCGTGCTGGCGCGCATCGACTACTCGCGCTTCCGGGAATACAAGTACGGCTTCTACGTTGCCCTGATCGGGCTGAACATCATCGTGTTCGGGATGCCGCGGGTGCAGGGCGCCAGGCGCTGGATCCCGCTGCCGTTCATCCAGGTGCAGCCCTCGGAGTTCGGGAAGGTCCTGCTGATCCTGGCGCTGGCGGCGTTTGCGGTCGATCGCTCGCGGCGCCTGCACGAATGGCGCACGACGGCCAGGATCATGGCCCTGGCGCTGATCCCGGCACTGGTCGTCATCCCCCAGCCCGACCTTGGGACGGCGATGGTGTTCGTGGCCATCGGCTTCGCGACGCTGTTCTTCGTCGGCACCTCGTGGAAGCACCTCGTGGCGCTGGTGGCGATCTGCCTCGCCTCCATCGCGATCGTGCTGGCGGGCGCCCCGGCGCTCGGCGTGCACATCTTGAAGCCCTACCAGCAGCAGCGCCTGACGGGCTTCCTGAACCCCTCCCACGACCCCAAGAACCAGACATACAACATCACCGAATCGCTGATCGCGATCGGCTCCGGCCAGAAAACCGGCCGGGGAGCGAACGCAACCCAGACGCGGCTCAACTTCCTGCCCGCGCCAAACACCGACTTCATCTTCTCCGCGGTCGGCGAGACCTACGGCTTCGCCGGCGCGGCGCTGGTGCTGTCGCTGTACGCGCTCCTGATCTGGCGTGCGCTGCGGATCCTGACGATGTCCAAGAACCTCTATGGGACCGTCATCGCCGGGGGGATCCTGGCGATGATCATGTTCCAGGTGTTCGTCAACGCCGGCATGACGATCGGCATCATGCCGATCACGGGGGTGCCCTTACCCTTGATGAGCTATGGCGGATCGTCCGTGATCGTGACCTGCATCGCCATCGGGCTGCTGCAGTCAATTCACATCCAAGCCCGCAGAACGTCGGCGGCGAAGACGCGGGCGCTAATTTCATAATGAGTAATAGGTGACGCCGCTTGGAGCGCGAAGACCTACTGGAGCCGCGCGGCAACCGTTCGCGGCTCAATGCAAATAGAGGCCGCGCCGCCTGCCAGGCGGGCGCGGCCGGATAAAAAACAAAGGACTGAATGACAATTGAAGAAGCAAGTATTGGTCAGCGTCGACCGCGGCGAGACGCGCGTGGCGCTGCTGGAAGCGACCGGAACCGTCGCGCGCGGCCGGCGCCGTAGAACGGGGCGCCCGGGCGCCGGCTACCGCGTCGCCGAGCTGTACGTCGAGCGGCGCGGCAACCGCTCGATCGTGGGCAACATCTACAAGGGCCGCGTTGACAACGTGCTGGGCGGCCTGGAGGCCGCGTTCGTCGACATCGGGCTAGAGAAGAACGGCTTTTTGCACGTCGACGAGATTGTGATGCCGGGTGTCGACGCCCCGCGGCGCGGACGAGGCTCCGCGCGTGAGGGACGCCAGATCACCGACATGCTCAAGGCCGGGCAGGAGATCGTCGTGCAGGTGGTAAAGGATCCGCTCAAGACCAAGGGCGCGCGGCTGTCGATGGAGCTGACGATCGCCGGCCGCTACATGGTTCTGGCTCCCTATGGAGAGGGCGTCGGTGTCTCCCGGCGGCTCGACGATTCAGAGCGAGAGCGGCTGCGAAAAGAGGCGGCGAAGCTTGATTTGAAAGGCTCCGGGGCGATCATCCGCACGGCCGCCCAGGGCGCCAAGCGCGCCGATCTGGAGCGAGAGCTCACCTACCTCTTCAAGCTGAACGAGGTCTTGCAGAAGCGCGTCACGGAGAGCCCGGCTCCGGCGCTGGTCTTCCAGGAGGCAGATCTCTCCGTGCGCGTGGTGCGGGACATCTTCTCACCCGAGTTCGAGCGCGCGATTGTCGACGACCCCAAGCAGCATCATCGTCTGATGTCGTTCTTCACGCGCACCGCGCCGGAGCTGGTGGAGCACGTTGAGCTGTGGGAGGGCAAGGAGCAGCTGTTCGAGGCCTTCGGCGTGGAGCAGGTTATGCACTCCATGCTCGAGCGCCGCGTGGATCTTCCGAGCGGCGGCTATCTGATGATCGACTATGCCGAGGCCCTGACCGTGATCGACGTCAACACGGGGTCGTTCATCGGACGCGGCAGGGGCGCCCGGCTCGAGGACACGATCACCAAGACCAATCTCGAGGCGGCCGATGAGGTCGTGCGCCAGCTGCGGCTGCGCGACATCGGCGGGATCATCGTCATCGACTTCATCGACATGGCGCGGGCGCGAAACCGTGACACCGTCCTGAAGACGCTGCGCAAGGCGCTCGACGAGGACCGGACGAAGACCTTCGTGGTCGAGATCTCTCCCCTGGGGCTTGTGGAGATGACGCGCCAGAACGTCACCGAGGGAGTGAGGGAGATCCTGACCCGGCCGTGTCCCACCTGCGACGGCGAGGGCGTCATCAAGTCCGAGGAGACGATCGCCATCGAGTTCGAGCGGCGCATGCGCGAGCTGGCCACCGGCTCGAAGGCGCAGGCGCTGCTGATCCAGATGAACCCCCGCGTGTCGGCCGAGTTCGTCAAGGATGAGGCGCGGGTGCTGCGGGCCGTGGAGGAGGAGAGCGGCAAGGTGTTCGTGTTCGAGGGCTCCGAGGGTCTGCCGCTCGAGCACTTCGCGGTGCTGCTCGAGGGCACGCGCGAGCAGGTGCTGGAGCGGGCACTGCCCTTCCGCGAAGGGGAGGAGGTCCACGTGCAGATCGTGGAGCCCCACATGTACAGCCCCGGCGACGCCGTGGCCAAGATCGACGGCTACATCATCTCGGTCAGGGGCGGAACCCCGTACGTCGGCGAGAAGCACCTCGTCCGGATCGAGGAGGCCGGTCCGACAGCCGCGGTGGCCTCGCTGCTGGACGCCAAGCCCGGGCCCGACGGGCACGAGCAGTCGCCATCGGGCGCCGAGAATGGCTCTCGCGACGACGGCGCGGCGGCGCAGGGTGCAGAGGACGGTCTAGAATCCAAGCCTCGGCGTCGTGGCCGCAGAGGCGGGCGACGCCGTTCTGGCGCCAAGGCGACGTCCGGGTCCCAGTCGTCAGACTGAGCACACGCAGAGCTTTCGAGAAACCATGTACGCGATCGTGAAGACAGGCGGCAAGCAATACCGCGTGGAGCAGGGAGAGTCGCTGCTCGTCGAGCGCCTGCCGGTTGAGCAGGGCGAGAGCGTCACGCTGGAACCGCTGCTGTACGTCGATGACTCGAGGTTGCTTGACGGCCAGGACGCAGCCAAGGTGAAGGTGCAGGCCCGCGTCGTCGCCCACGAGCGCGGCCCGAAGCTTCGGATCGTGAAGTTCAAGCCCAAGCGTGGCTATAGACGCCGCACCGGGCACCGGCAGGAGCTGACGCGGCTCGAGGTCAGCTCGATCAAGGCTCCCGCTGCCCGCTCACGCGCCAAGAAGGAGGACGACGGTGGCTCATAAGAAGGGTCTGGGTTCCTCGCGCAACGGCCGTGATTCGGCCGCCAAGCGTCTCGGCGTCAAGGTGTTCGCCGGCCAGACCGTGACCGGCGGGGAGATCATCGTCCGTCAGCGGGGAACTCGCTTCAAGCCCGGTGACGGCGCCGGCATCGGCAAGGACGACACGATCTTCGCGCGCAGCGCGGGGACGGTGGAGTTCAAGAGTGGTCGCCGGGGCCGCGTCATCTCCATCGTGCCTTCGACGGACGACGGGGACTAGGCCGCTCGGCAGCCCGCGCAAGGCTGCCCGTACTCGGCGGTACTAGTTGGCCTGTGCCGTCGGTCGGACGAGGATCTCGTTGACGTCGACGTGCGACGGCTGAGAGACGGCGAACATCACGGCGCGTGCGACGTCCTCTGCGCGCAGTGCTTCGCGCGGGGCCCCGTCTGAGAAGAACGGAGTGTCGACCATCCCGGGCTCGATCACCGTCACCCGCACGCCGCTGTCGTTGAGCTCCTGACGGGCGCTCTCGCCCATCGCGGTCACGGCCCACTTCGTGGCCGAGTACAACGAGCCTGGCAGGGCGCGCCGGCCCGCCACGGAGCCCGTCAGCAGCAAGTGGCCACGCGATTCCTTGAGCGCCGGCAGCGCGGCCCTGATCGTCAGCGCCGCGCCGTAGACGTTTGTCAGCACCATCTCCCGCCAGTGCTCCGTCGTCTCCTCCAGAAAGCCGCGCTTGGCGCCGAAGCCGGCGTTGGCGAATGCCACGTCGACCCGTCCGAACTGCTCGAGCACCCGGCCGACCGCGGTCTGCTGTTGCTCCCAATCGGTGACGTCGCAGGCCACCGCCAGTGCCCGCTGCTCGCCGCCCAGCTCGTTGACCAGCTCCTGCAGGCGGTCCTCGGAGCGCGCCGCCAGTGCCATCCGGTAGCCGGCCTCGGCCGCCTGTCTGGCGGTGGCCGCGCCGATTCCGCTCGAGGCGCCGGTGATGAGAAAAACCGGGTCCGACATCCTTAGGGCATGCAGGATAGAGCCCGCATCTTCGTTCAGGCCGGCGGCGGCGGCGATGGCTGCCTCAGCTTTCGCCGCGAGGCGCACGTGCCAAAGGGCGGACCGGACGGCGGCGACGGCGGCCGCGGGGGGGATGTCGTGCTGGTCTGCGACCCCTCGCTGCGAGACCTGGAGCGCTTTCGCCGCCGCGCCCACTTCAAGGCCCGGCGCGCCGGCCACGGGGAGGGCTCGGCGCGGCACGGCGCGCGGGGCGACACGCTCGAGCTGGGCGTTCCGCCCGGGACGCAGGTGCTGGTCGAGCGCGACGGGACCCGCCACGATCTCGTTGCCCCCGGGCAGCGCGCGGTTGTGGCCCGCGGCGGCTCCGGCGGACGGGGCAACAGGCACTTCGCCGGCCCGACGCATCAGACGCCGCGTTTCGCCGAGCGTGGCCTGCCGGGGGAGGAGAGCTGGCTGACCCTGCAGCTCAAGCTGCTGGCAGACGTGGGGCTCATCGGTCTGCCGAACGCCGGGAAGTCCTCGCTGCTAGCGAGGCTGACGCGTGCGCATCCCAAGGTGGCCGACTATCCGTTCACCACGCTCGAGCCGGTTCTGGGAACGCTGGACGGGGGCGAGCGGCAGCTGGTGATCGCCGACATCCCGGGGCTGATCGAGGGGGCCAGCAGCGGCGCCGGGCTGGGCCACGAGTTCCTGGCCCACCTCGAGCGTACGCGGCTGCTGGTTCACGTCCTCGACGTGGCGCCTCTCGACGGCTCGGATCCGACGAGCAACTGGCAGACCGTCGAGGGCGAGCTCGCCGCGCACGATCCAAGGCTGGCCGACCTTCCGCGGATGCTGGTGCTCTCCAAGGTGGACCTGGTCGACGCCGATACCGCTGCCGCAGTGCGCGAGCAGTGGGGTCGGAGAGTGGGGCCCGAGGTGCCGGTGATACTGACCTCCGCAGCGACGGGCGCCGGGCTCGACGAGCTGTCTGTGAAGTTGCTGCGCGAGGTGCCCGAGGAGGCGGCGCCGGGGAAGCCGTTGTCCGCCGCGGATGCCGCGGCTTCGGGTGCCGAGCTCGTCGAGCATCGTGTCTTTCGCCCGGCGGCGAGACGCGACTATCAGGTCGAGCGCACCGGCGAGCGCAGCTGGCGTGTGAGCGGAAGCGGCGTCGAGCGGCTGGTGGCGCGCTATGACCTCGACAACGACGAGGCGCTGGCGCACCTGGAACGCCGGCTCCGTGGCATCGGCGTGATCCGTGCGCTGGAGGCCGAGGGGTTTGAGCCCGGAGACGACGTGGAGATCGCCGGCGTGGAGTTTGAGCTGGATCCGGGATAGGATCCGCGCGCCGGCCGGTCGCAACCTGGAGAGGAGAGACGATGCGTCGTGCAGTGCCCACCATGGCCTTGCTGGCAGCGTTTCTCCTACTCGCTGCGGCCAGCTCGCTGGCGGTGCCGGCGGCGGCCGGCGCCCGCGTTCTGCGCGTCGGTACCTACCGGGGGATCCGCGGTCAGTTCCGCTCGATTCAGGCGGCGATAAACGCCGCCAGGCCCGGAGACTGGATCCTGATCGGCCCCGGTGACTACAAGACCAGCTCGAGCCGGCACCCCGCGGGCCGCTCGGACCTGCCGGCGGGGATCCTGATCGCCAAGCCGGATCTGTACATCCGCGGGATGAACCGCAACACGGTGGTCATCGACGGGACCAAGCCGGGCTCCTCGCCCTGCAGTCGCAAGGCGTCGGCGCAGAACCTCGGACCGAGACGCTCCAAGGGTCGCCTGGGCCTGAACGGGATTCTCATCTGGAAGGCCAACAATGTCTGGGTCCAGAACCTGACCGCATGCAACTTCCTCAGTGGCAAGGGAGACTCGGGCAACGAGATCTGGTGGAACGGTGGCGACGGCAGTGGGAAGATCGGCGGCCACGGTTACTACGGCTCGTATCTGAGCGCGACGAACACGTTCTACAAGGCCAACGGAACGGCGGCTCAGTATGGGATCTTCTCCAGCAACTGGAGCGGGGGAACGTGGAACCAGACGTACGCCAGTAACTTCAGCGACTCGGGCCTATACATCGGCGCATGCCGGCAGGTCTGCGACCAGACAATCAACCGCGCCCACGCTGAGTTCAACTCACTCGGCTATTCGGGTACCAACTCCGGCGGCCAACTCGTCGTCAAGAACTCCGAGTTCAACGACAACCAGGATGGCTTTGACACCGACACCGAGAACGGAGACGCCCCATCCCCCCAGGACGGCGCGTGTCCGAACAACGGCGTCAGCCCGATCACGCACACGCACTCTTGCTGGGTGTTCATGGACAACTACGTCCACAACAACAACAACCCCAACGTACCTCAGGTGGGCCAGGCTGGTTCCACGCCTCTCGGCGTGGGCCTGTCACTGAGCGGCGCCCGCAACGACACGGTCATGCACAACCGGTTCGTCAACAATGACTCGTGGGCGGTGCTGATCCAGGTCCAGCAGGGGATCGGGGGACCGCCCTGCACGGGCGGCACGCTGAACTTCAGTGTCCTCGGCATCCTCACGCTCCCATGCCTGTTCGACAACTGGGGGGACGCCATCCTCAACAACAGCTTCGCGGACAACGGCTCCTACGGTCACCAGACGAACGGCGACATCGCGCAGGCGAACTTCCTGAGCGGCAATCCGACCAACTGCTACCAAGGCAACACCGACCCGGGCGGCCTCACGACTTCGCCCTCCGGCTTGGAGCAGAGCAACCCCACGTGCAACGGCGCCGCTGCGCCGGCCAATACGAATATCCCATTGGTCGTGGAGGTGCTCTGCGGCAATGAAGGGTCGCTGGTCGGGGTGAGCATCTCGTGTCTGGGCGGGAAGCCGTATCCGACCCGCACGCGCGTCGTGATGCACAAGCTGCCGAAGCGGCTTCCGACGATGCCCAACGTCTGCTCGGGAGTACCCGCGAACCCGTGGTGCCCAGGTCGGCGCACGCGGCGCGGTTAGCCCACAACTGAGCTGACGTTGGCCCGCGGCAGGGCTCGGGCGGCGACCATCGCGAACCGCTGAGCGCCGGCGACCTAACCTCTGCGGCCATGTCCAGCCTAGTCGTCAAGCTCGGCTCGAGCATCGTCGCCGACGAGCGCGGAGCGGTGCGTGAGGACATCCTGTCCCGCCTGTGCGACGAGCTGGCTGAGCTCCATCACGCCGGCCGCGAGGTGGTCGTCGTAACGAGCGGCGCGATTGCGCGGGGGATGGGCGTGATGGGAATCCCCCTCCGCCCCCGGGGGGTCGACGAGCTGCAGGCAGCCAGCGCGGTGGGGCAAGGCAAGCTCTACCAGGTCTACGACGGGCTGCTCCGGGCACGCCAGGTGCCCACCGCCCAGGTCCTGCTGACGTTCTTCGACATGAGCGCCCGCAGCCACTACGTGAACGCGCGCCGGACGTTGCGCCGGCTGCTCGACTGGCGGGTGATGCCCGTGATCAACGAGAACGACACGACCACGACCGATGAGATCTCGTTCGGCGACAACGATTTCCTGGCGGCGCAGGTGGCGATCCTGCTCGGCGCGGAGCAGCTTTTGCTGCTGACCGAAGCGCCGGGTCTGTTCACCTCCGATCCCCGCCGCGACGCGACCGCGCGACTGGTCCCAGAGGTCACTCAGCTCGAGTCCCTGCAGGAGCTCGACATAGGCACCGGCACCTCGGTGCTCGGATCGGGAGGCATGCGCTCAAAGGTGGTGGCCGCCGAGATGGCCACTGCCTCGGGGATCCCGGTCGTCATCGCCAGCGGTCTGGAACCCGGTGTGGTTCGCCGGGCGGCGGCCGGCGAAGCGGTGGGCACGAGATTCGCGGCGCGCCAGGGCCGGTACTCGAGCTTCAAGCTGTGGCTCAGGTATGCCAAGCCCGTCCGCGGTCGCGTGCTCGTCGATGCCGGTGCGGCGCGCGCCCTGCGGGAGGCCGGCACGAGCCTGCTGCCGGTGGGCATCGTCGACGTCAGCGGCTCGTTCGAGGCGGGCGACGCCGTCGAGATCGCGCACAACTCGGACACCATTGGCAAGGGCATCTCGAACTACTCGGCCGCCGACCTGCGCAGGGTCCGCGGCCTGAAATCCGAGCGCGTGCGCGAGCTGCTGCCCCGCGGTAGCGAGGAGGCGATCCACCGCGACTACTTCGTGCTGACATGACCGCTGGCACTTTCGGGTTCTCGTCAGCCCGCCAGGCCCTTCGCGCGGCCAGTCTCTGCCCTAACCTTTGGCGCTGATGGCCAGCATCACCACATCCGTCGCTGAGCTCTGCGCGGAGGCCAAGCGAGCGTCGCTGAGGCTCGCTCGAGTGGGCTCCGGGGTCAAGGATGCCGCGCTGGAAGCCATCGCCGCCGAGATCGAAGACCGCTCCGAAGAGATCCTGGACGCCAACGCTCGCGATCTCGACGAGGCCGGCGAGGGCGATTACAGCTCCGCATTTCTCGACAAGCTGCGCCTCGATGAGGGTCGTGTCAGGGCGATGGCCGCAGGCGTGCGGACGATCGCCGCGTTACCCGACCCGGTGGGAGAGGTGATCGACGGGTTCCGGCTGCCGAATGGGCTCGACGTGCGCAAGGTCCGCGTACCGCTCGGCGTGGTGGCGGTGGTGTACGAGGCAAGACCGAACGTCACGATCGACGCTGCCGCGCTCTGCCTGAAGGCGGGCAACGCGATAGTCCTACGGGGCTCGAGCGCCGCTTCGCGCAGCAACGCCGTGCTGGCGTCGCTGGCCAGCGCTGCCGCCACCGCGGCGGGAATGCCCGACGGCGCCCTGGCGATGGTCGCCGGCGGGGGCCGCGAGGAGATCGCCGAGCTCGCCACTCAGACCGGGTCGGTGGACCTCATCGTGCCTCGAGGCGGCGAGGGGCTGAAAGCCTCGCTCAAGGGCGTTGCCACGGTGCCCGTCATGTACGCCGCTTCGGGTAACTGCCACGTCTACGTGGACCGATGGGCGAATCTCGATGCCGCCGAGGCGATCGTGCTGAACGCCAAGCTTCAGCGGCCGGGGGTTTGCAACGCGGCCGAGACGCTGCTCGTGCACGCGGATGTGGCCGGCGAGTTCCTGCCGCGGGCGCTCGAGGCTCTGCATGAGGCGGGCGTCAGGCTGCACGGAGACGATCGCGCGCGGGCAGCGGCGTCGCGGGTGCCGATCGAAGTCGCCAGCGACACCGACTGGGACCGCGAGTACCTGGCGCTCGAGCTGGCAGTCGGCGTCGTGGATTCGGCCGAGGAAGCGATCGAGCACATCAACCGGCACGGCTCGGGGCACTCCGAGGCGATCGTCAGCCGGAACACCGAAGCCGCGCGAGCGTTCCAGCTGGGCATCGACGCCGCCTGCGTCTACGTCAACGCCTCCACGCGGTTCACCGACGGCTATGAATTCGGCATGGGCGCCGAGATCGGCAACTCGACGCAGAAGCTCCACGCTCGCGGCCCCATCGGGATCCGCGAGCTGTGCACGTTCAAGTACCTGATCGAGGGCGACGGACATATCCGCCCCTGACCTCGCGAGGCGCCGACGCGCCTACTGACGTGCGTATCGGGATCCTGGGAGGCAGTTTCAATCCGCCACACCTCGGTCACCTGGTGTGCGCCCAGGAGGCGTACGTTCAGCTTAAGTTGGATCAGGTGATGCTGATTCCGGCACGGATTCCGCCCCACAAGCCACTCGAAGACGAGCCCGGCCCACAGCGACGGCTGGAGCTCTGTCGCCTGGCCGTGGACGGCGACGCGCGCTTCCAGGTCTCGGACATGGAGTTGCTTCGCGAGGGGCCGTCCTACACGGTCGATACGCTGTTGGAGCTGCACGCCAATGGTCCCGACAACGAGTTCTTCCTGATCCTCGGCGGCGACATCGCTGCGGGTCTCCCGGAGTGGCATCAGCCGAAGCGCGTTCTGTCGCTGGCCAGGTTGGCCGTCGCCAAGCGACGCGGGACCTCACGGGAGTCGGTTGAGGAGGCGCTCGTCCGGCTCGAGGGGACTGACAGGGCCAGGTTCTTCCCCATGCCCCGTATCGGCATCTCGTCGACGCTGGTGCGGGAGCGGGTCAGAGCCCATCAGCCGATCCGCTACCTGGTGCCCGACCGGGTGGCGGACTACATTTCAAGCGAGGGCCTATACCGCTGAACGCCGAACAGACCGCCCGCGCCATCGCATCGCTTGCCGCAGACCGCAAGGCGCTCGACATCGTCCAGCTCGACCTGCGCGGCATCATCGGCTACACGGACTATTTCGTGATCTGCAGCGGGCGCAGTGACCGCCAGGTCAAGGCCATCCACGACGCGATCCACCGGGGGATGAAAGCCGAGCATGGTTTGCTTCCCGAACGCGTCGAGGGGCTCTCCCAGGCCCGGTGGGTGCTGATCGACTACCTGGACGTGGTCGTGCACGTGTTCACGCCCGAAACGCGCGAGTACTACAGGCTCGAGCAGCTCTGGGGCGAGGCCCCGATCGAGGCCGTCGGCGCGAGCGCGTAGGCCTCAGAGCACGGCCAGGAGCCGTGGCGCCACCTGCTTCTTGCGGCTCATGACGCCCGGCAGCTCGATCGTTCCATCCTGAGCGGTGACGCCGAATGTCCTGGCCGCTGTCGCCACGTCGCCGACCACCAGCAGATCCGTGCCCTTCGACAGGATGTCGGTGATCATCAGCGCGTAGAGATGGTAGTGCCACTTCTCGCGCTCCAGGCGCATCGCTTCCAACAGCTCCTCGCGCCGCTCCAGCAGAACCTTGCCCACGACCTCGATCTGCGCGATGCAGATCGTCTGACCCGCACCGACGTGATACTCCTTGGCATCGCGCGAGATGATCTCCTCGGCGGAGACCTCCGACACGTCGGCGGTGGCCTCGAACATCTCGCGGCCGAACTCGGTGGCATTCAGCGCGAGCACGCGCTCCAGGTACTCGGTGACGGCGTGATCGCGCTGCGTGGTCGTGGGCGAATTGAGGATGATGGTGTCTGAGAGGACGGCCCCCAACAGCATCACCGCCGCCTTGTGGCTGGGTTCCATGCCGTTCTGGCGAAACCGCTCCACAACGAGCGTGGCGGTCGACCCCACGGGATCGAACGTGGCGGTCACCGGGATCCGGGTCTCGATCGAGCCGATGTGGTGGTGGTCGAGGATCTCGACGATCTCGGCGTGCTCCACTCCGGCCACGCTCTGTCCCTGCTCGGCGTGGTCCACGAGGATCACCCGTCGCCGGGGCGGCGCCACCAGATCCGAGCGCGTAAGCAGGCCGACCGGCGTGCGCTTGGAGTCGACGGCCACCGCCGCCCCGTAGTGGACCTCCTTGACCTGCTCGGCGACGTCCCCCAGCAGATCCTCGCTCAGCACCGTCAGCGGATCCTTCTCCATGAGCGCCAGGCACGGCGCCGCCAGCGTGATCATGCGTCCCGATACGTAGGTGTCGAGCGGGGAGACGATGATCGCCGTCCCGCGCGAGCGGGCCATCCCGACCACCTCGTCCGATGGCGCTGAGTCGTTTGACAGCACCAGCAGCGCGGCCCCCAGGTCGATCGCCAGGCGCTGCGCATCTGCGCGGTTGCCGACCACCACGACGTCGCCCTCGGAGATCCCGCTGGGGGACTCGACATCCATTGATTGCACCCACACGCGCCCCGAAAGCGGCGCGTCGTCTCCGGTCACGAGCGTCCCGTCGAGCACCTCGACGATCGCCTGGACCGGCGTCTGCGCGTCCTCCAAGGTCGAGGTCTGGCGCGATTCGCGGATGAAGCGGCGGGCCAATGCCCGCTCGGTGACGAGGCCGACCAGGACCCCGGCGTCGTCGACGATCGGCACAACGGCCAGGCCAGCCCGTGACATGGCTAGTCCCGCGGAGCGGATCGGCTCGTCCTGCCGAGCGATCGGGAAATCCGGCTGCATGACGTCCGACACGCGCACCATCACATGCGGAAGGAACTCGGGTTCGCTGGCGCCGCTTCGCTCCAGCACCCACCTCGTCTGGGCGTTGACGGCTCCGAGCCGAACCGGGACGTAATCGTTGTTGGGATCGAGCCTTCCCTTGAGCTCGGCATATCCGATCGCCGCTGCGATGGAATCCGTGTCCGGGTTACGGTGACCCGTCACGTAAATCGTGGACACGCGCGCGATTATCCCGCTACGGCCGCCGGGGGACCAAGGAATCCGCTAGGGCGGCCGCGGGAGAAGGTCGTGCGCTGCGGCGGCGGCGGGAGAGAGTGGAGCTGAGGGGACTCGAACCCCTGACCTCCGCGCTGCCAGCGCGGCGCTCTGGCCAACTGAGCTACAGCCCCGTCGAAGTCGAAGTCATCGGCAAGGTTAGTGGATGCCCGCGTGCGGTCCGTGTGATCGCGCGGCGACCGCGCTGCGGCCTCTTCTGACCTGTTCAACGTGCCAAATCGAGGTCGGTTGGCGCCCAATGGGCTTTAGAGCAGGTATATCGTGCTAAACGCGTCAATCGCGCGATCTCGCGGCGCGTTTGGGCGTTTGAGCAGGTTGGGCGAGCGCCTATCGCGGCGTCACGAAATCCGGCACGTCAAGATCGTCGTCGCCATCGTTCCGGTCTCGGCGTTCTGCGCCCGGGCCGCGCGGGTCGCGCTGTCCGCGCGGATCGCGCTCTCTCCGCGGATCGCGCTCTCTCCGTTCGCCCCTCGCCGCCCGCTCGCCCCCTGCCGCGCGCTCTCCGCGGGCGCTCCGCGGGCTGCGCGCGCCGCGGTCGGAAAGATCCGCGAGGAAGGCGCGGGAGCCGCGTTCGCCCCCCTCGGCGCGCACTTCCTCGGGCGGGCTGTCGGCGCGCCCGTCTCCGGGCCGGCGCTCGGGCCGGTTCTCGCCCTCGGCACGGTTCTGACCCTCGGCACGGTCCGCCTCCCCTTCATCGACCGCCGCACGGCGTGCGCGGGCCGAGTCTCCGCCACGGGCTGAGGACTGCGTCATTCCCACGGCCTCCTCCACCCGCTCGATCTGGTTCACCATGCGCGTGTGGATGGCCTGGACGTCCTTGAGCAGGCGGTCGGCGTTGGAGCGCAGCGAATCTCCCAGCTCGCGCAGATTTCTGACGATGTGAGTTGCCTCCCGGTCGACGCCGGCCGCCGCTTCATGTGCGTCGCGCACCAGTTGCTTCGCCTGCCAGGCCGCATCCTCACGTTCCTTGGTGGCTTCTGTCCGCGTGCTCTCGGCCTCCTGCTCCGCCCGGCCCACGATCTCCAGGCCCTTGCTGGTGGCCTGCGTGGCAGCGCGCTCGGCTTCGGAGCGGGCCTCGGTAACGACACGCTCGGCGTCCGAGCCGGCCTCGGCGATGATGCGGGCGGCTTGGTCCCGAGCCGAGGCGAGTATGTCGGCGGCCTCGTGCTCAGCGGCGCCGACGCGCTGGTGAGCAGCTCGTTCGCTCTCATCGATCCGGCTTCTAGCCCGGTCCTCCGCCTCAGCTTGAATCTCTTCCGCTGAGCGCTCGGCGGCCTCCAGAATCGCAGCGACCCGCTCAGCGGCGGCGCTTGCCGCTCGCGATCCCCGATTCCCGCCCGCGTCTGGCGCGGTGCTCATCGACCAAATCGTAGAGCGCTGCGGGCAGGTAAGCACGCCCCAAGGCTCACTAACCTCCACATAATGGCGAATCGCCGCTACGACCCCGCGCAAATCGAGCCCAAATGGCAGGAGATCTGGGACCGTGAAGGCACCTGGGAGGTGACCAACGCAGCTGCCGACGGGCTGACGCCGTCGCGCGATCTGGGCCAGGAGGACAAGTGCTACGTGCTCGAGATGCTGCCGTATCCGAGCGGCGAGCCGCACGTAGGGCACCTCAAGAACTACGCGCTGGGCGATGCGATCGCGCACTTCAATCGGCGCATCGGTCGCCGCGTGCTGCATCCGATGGGCTATGACGCCTTTGGGCTGCCGGCGGAGAACAACGCCATCAAGACCGGGATCCATCCGCGTGAAGCCACCGAGCGCTCGATCGCCGCCTATCGCCATTGGTTCCATCGCTGGGGGATCTCGATCGACTGGAGCCGTGAGATCGCCACGGACGAGCCCTCCTACTACCGCTGGACCCAGTGGCTGTTCCTGCGGCTCTATGAGCGCGGGCTGGCATACCGCAGGAAGGCAGCGGTCAAGTGGTGTCCGAACGACCAGACCGTGCTGGCCAACGAGCAGGTGATCGACGGCCGGTGCGAGCGCTGCGGGGCGAAGGTCGAAGCCCGACAGCTCGAACAGTGGAGCTTTCGCATCACCGACTATGCCGACCGCCTCCTCGATGATCTCGAGGACATCGATTGGCCGCAGCACGTCAAGGTCATGCAACGCAACTGGATCGGTCGTAGCGAGGGCGCCGAGGTGACTTTCCGCTGCGAGGAGCTTGGCATCGACTACCCGGTCTTCACCACGCGACCGGACACGCTGTTCGGAGCCACGTTCTTCGTCATGGCCCCCGAGCACCCGGACGTCGACCGGCTGGCCGCCGGAACCGGACACGAGGATGAGGTCCGGGAGTACGTCAACAAGGCGCTCACCGAGTCCTCGGAGCTGCGGGGCGCGGCCGACAAGCCGAAGACGGGGGTGCCGTTGGGGCGCACGATCACGAACCCCATGAACGGCGAGCAGATCCCGATGTTCGTCGCCGACTACGTGCTGATGGAGTACGGAACGGGCGCGATCATGGCGGTCCCGGCCCACGACGAGCGCGACTTCCAGTTCGCCAAGGCGTTCGGGCTGCCGATCCGGCACGTCGTCGCTCCAGCGGACGGGGAGCCGAACGAAGACGAGGCGTTCATCGCTCACTCGGAGAACGAGCGCCTGATCAACTCTGGCCAGTTCACGGGGATGAGCGCCATCGAGGGTCGCGACGCCATAGTCGCCTGGTTGGACAACGAGGGCAAAGGACACGGCTCGGTCAGCTACAAGCTGCGGGACTGGCTGATTTCGCGCCAGCGCTATTGGGGCTGTCCGATCCCGATCGTCTATTGCGAGCGGTGCGGCACCGTGCCCGTTCCCGACGAAGACCTGCCGGTGCTGCTGCCGGATATCGACGACTATCAGCCGAAGGGTCGATCGCCGCTGGCCGCGGCGGAGGACTGGGTTAACGTCGCGTGCCCGCAGTGCGGTGGGAAGGCCAAGCGGGAGACGGACACGATGGACACGTTCGTCGACTCGAGCTGGTACTTCCTGCGCTACTGCGACGCTCGCAACGACCGAGCGCCGTGGGATCGCAGCGTCGTCCGAGCATGGATGCCGGTAGACCAGTACATCGGCGGGGTCGAGCACGCGATCCTGCATCTGATGTACGCACGCTTCTTCGTCAAGGCATTCGCCGACATGGAGCTGCTCGACGTCCAGGAACCGTTCCAGGCGCTGTTCACGCAGGGCATGATCCTGGGCCCCGACGGCAACAAAATGTCGAGCTCCAAGGGCAATGTGGTGGAGCCGCGGCCGATCGTCGAGCGCCTGGGTGCCGATGCGGCACGCACGTACGTGCTTTTCATCGGGCCCCTGGATCAGGATGCCGCCTGGTCCGACGCCGGCGTGGAGGGGGTTCACAAGTTCCTGGCGCGACTGTGGCGGTTGGGCGACGAGCTCGGTACCGAGCCCGGGCCGGTGGAGCAACCGCTCGACCCCGAGGGCGGCGCGATGACCCTGGTTCGCAAGGCGAACTGGGCGATCGACAAGGTGACCGGAGACCTCGCCGAGCGGTTTGCCTTCAACGTGGCCATCGCGGCGATCATGGAACTAGTCAACGAGATCTACCGGCACCCGGATGCGGATCTCGATGCCCGCCGGTTCGCGACGGCGACAGCGGCTTCGCTGGTGTTCCCGTTCGCACCGCATCTGGGCGCCGAGGTGTTCGAGCTTCTGACCGGCGAGCGGGTTTGGGAGCAGCCCTGGCCGGCCGCCGATCTGTCGATGCTGCAGGCGGACACGTTTGAGCTCGTGTGCCAGGTCAACGGCCGTGTGCGCGACCGGGTCATCGCACCCAGCGGCGCCCCGCGCGAAGAGCTCGAGCGGCTGTGCCTGTCGACCCGTGGCGTCAAGTCACACCTCGACGGCCGCGACGTCTCCAAGGTGATCGTGGTGCCGGACAAGCTCGTGAACGTCGTCAGCCACTAGTGCCGTCGTTCAGGCCCGCCTACCTGATTCATGGCGACGACCATGGCCGGATCGCGGAGCGGAGAGCGCGTCTGCGCGCGATCGCCGAGGAGCAGAGCGGCACGCAGGGAATCGAGGTGATCGAGGGCGACCAGGCGACGCCGGATGCCGTGGCCACCGCACTGAGCGCCCTGACTTTCGCGCTCGGCAGGCGATTCATAATCGTCGACGGCGCCGAGCGCTTCAAGGAACGCGACCTCGAGCCCCTGAAACGAGCGCTTCAGGACATTCCGGCCGACACGACAGTGGCCTTCTTCGCGCGCGAGGACAACCGCACGAAGGTGGCGCCGCGACTGCACGACGCGGTGCGAAAAGCGGGGGGAGAGATATCGGCGGAAAACGGCGTAAAGCCGTGGGAGCTGCCGAAATGGGTGCTTGCCCGGGCCCGGGAGCTCGGCCTCGAGCTCGACGCCGAAGCAGGGCGGGCGCTCGTGGCGCAGGTCGGCGAGCGCCAGCAGCGCCTGCTGCGCGAGCTGGAGAAGCTGGCGCTCGAGTTCGGAAGCGGAGCGGGGATCGGCGCCGAGGAGGTCGAGGAGCTCGCAGCGCCATCCGCCGAGCGCCGGGTCTGGGCGCTCGCGGACGCGCTCGTCGGCGCTGACGAACCTGGCGCCATCAGGCTGTATCTGGCCCTGCGCGCTCAGGGCGAGCGGGTTCCGGGGCTCATGTACTGGATGGCACAGCGGGTGCGCACAGCGGCGGATGTGGCGGTGGCGATCGATCGGGGAGAGCCGCCGGCAAAGATCAAGCGCAGCCTGCGGATGCCCTCGCGCGCTGCGGACCGCCTGATCGCCGATGCGCGCCGGGCCGGCGCGGATCGACTGCACCGTGCGCTCGAGCAGCTCGCCGATCTCGAGCTAGCCTCGCGCGGGGGTACGCGAGCGGCCAGCGAGGACACCGAGATGCTGCTGGCGATCGAACGGATCGCAATCTGAGAGCACCGCTTGCCAGACGAGCTCCACGGCGCGCGGCGCTCCGCCGCTCCCACTGGCGACCGCGCCGTGGTCTAGTCTCGTGGAGTGCCTACCGTTACCGTTTCTCAACCGAATATCCCGCGTGACCAAGCAATGGACGCGGTACGCCAGCAACTAGGCGATGACTACACCGTCGAGCCGGCTGGCCGCGAAGACGTGTTCTCCGTGAAGCAGGGGATGCTGAGCGGAGCAAGGGTCCGGATGAGCCATGAAGAGCGGGCGACGACATTCCACGTCCACGGCACCGGCTTCATCATCGGACGCATCGTCAACGAGCTAGGCATCGCCCGCCATGTCACTTCGGCCATCGGCAAGTCATCCCTCGGCTCAGGGAGTGAACCGGCGTCCGCCGGCAACTGAGTCGGCCCTAGTTAGCCGGGCGCGCCGAGGCTGAGTTAGCCGGGCGCTGCCGAGGCTGAGTTAGCCGGGCGCGCCGTTGCGCACGCGGGCGGCGCGGGACTTCTTCCGTGCGCCGGTATTGCGGTGCAGGGCGCCGTTCTTCACGGCCTTGTCGATCGCCTGCACCAGCACACGGTGTTCCGACTCCGCCGCTGTGTCGTCGCCGGCGGCGACGGCTCGCTCCAGCCGGCGGAAGTACGTCTTGACCTTCGACGTGTAGCGCCGGTTCTCGAGCCGCTCGCGTTCGGCGCGCAGGATTCGCTTCTTCTGGGAGTGAATGTTGGCCATGCGAAAGCCGCGGTCGATAGCCGCGGCGCGCGCGTACTATAGCGCGCTCGTGCCGGATGAATCCTCCGCCTCGGGCGTCGACTCGGAGCCCCGGGCGGCGGCGCGGCCGCGCCGCCGCCTCGCCGCGAGCACCGCGATCTTCTCCGTCGCCACGGCGGTTTCGCGCGTGGCGGGGCTGGCCCGAGAGATCATCGCGCGCGAGCTTCTTCGGCCAGCTCCGCGGCCGACTCCGCCTTCAACGTCGCCTCCCAGATCCCGAATCTGGTCAGCAACCTGTTCGCGCAGGCCGCTTTGTCGGCGGCATTCGTGCCCGTATTCACCGAGCTGCTCCAGCGGGGCCGCAGGCGAGAGGCGTTCAGGCTCGCATCGGCCATCTTCTGGCTGATCCTGATCGTCCTGGGGGCCATCACCGCGATCTTGATCCTGGGCGCCGGGCTGATCATGCCGCTGTTCACGGGGCATTTCACGCCGCCACAACCGACTTGACCGTCGGGCCTGACGCGCGTGCTGTTCCCGGTGGTGTTGCTGCTGGCGTGACCGGATTATTGACGGGGATCCAGCAGTCCTACGACGAGTTCTCGGTCCCGGCGATCGCGCCCGCTGTATGGAACATCGTGATCATCGTGCTGCTGGTCGTGCTGCGACCTCGTTTTCACGGCGGAACCCAGCTTTACGCCTACGCCATCGCATGGCTGGTGGCGACGGTCGTCCAGATGTTGATGGTCGCCTGGGCGCTGAGGCGAATCGATTTCCGGCTTCAGTTCTCGGTCGACTGGCGGGACCCGCGCGTGCGCCAGGTGTTCATGTTGATGCTTCCCGTGTCGATCAGCCTGGGGATCATCAATCTCGATCAGCTCTTCAACACTTCACTTCGGCACGCTGGTTAGTCCTCAGGCGCCGCGCCCGGCGATCAACCAGGCATTTCGCATCTACCTGCTGCCACAGGGGATATTCAGCGTCGCCGTCACGACGGTGCTGTTCCCGACCCTCAGCCGTTTCGCCAACGTCCGCAACGCCGGCCGGGATGCGACGTGCCGATCGGCGTCGGCATGCGCCAGATCAACCTGCTGCTGATCCCATCGGCGGCGCTGATGATGGTTCTCGCCAGGCCGATTTGTGCGGGTCGTCTACCAGCACGGACCATTTCGGCCCGGGCGCCACCGACCGGGCTCGATCAGCCCTGTTCTGGTTCGCGTTCAGCCTCCCGTTCGCTGGCCTGAACCTGCTCCTGACCCGCGCGCTTCTTCGCTGCGCAGCGGCCCTGGATCCCCACCCGACTTGCGGCGATGAACATGGTCGTCGACGTAATCGTCAGCGTCGCCCTGTACAAGCCGCTCGGCATCGCCGGGCTGGTGATCGGGACAGGTGTGGCGAATCTGGTGATGACCGGGCTTCAGCTCCTGACCGTCTGCGAGCTCGGGCTGAACAGGCGTTTGGAGGGGTCAGCAGACGCTCATGATCACCGTCCGCATCGTCGTAGCCTCGGCGCTGATGGCCGCGCTCTCGTGGGGTGTGTGGAAGGGGCTCGATGCGCTGCTCGGCGTACCTCGCTCGTCGGTCAGCTGGTGGCGGTCGGGCTCGGCACAGGCGCCGGCGTGGCGCTGTACGCCAGGCCGTCCTATTCATGCGGATCCCCGAGGCGCGCCAGATCGAGGAGCTGCTGCTCGGCCGGCTGCGAGGCCGGGCCGCGCAGGCCTGAGGCGAGGCCGTAGCGCGCGGGCCTGACGACGACGCCACCGGCCGTCCTAACCTTGGCGAGCGCATGGCCACCACCGCCCACATCCGCAACTTCTCGATCATCGCCCACATCGACCACGGCAAGTCGACGCTCGCCGACCGCATCCTGGAGCTCACCCACACCGTCGATCCTCGCTCGATGCGCGCCCAAGTGCTCGACTCGATGGAGCTCGAGCGCGAACGTGGGATCACGATCAAGGCGCAGGCGGTCCGGGTCTTCTACCAGTCGCCCCGGGACGGCCAGACCTATCAGCTGCACCTGATCGACACACCGGGCCACGTCGATTTCACCTACGAGGTGTCGCGGTCACTCGCCGCATGCGAGGGAGCGCTGCTCGTCGTCGACGCCTCGCAGGGCGTGGAGGCGCAGACGGTGGCCAACACCTACCTGGCGATCGACTCGGGTCTTGAGCTGATTCCCTGCCTGAACAAGGTCGACCTTCCGGGCGCTGAGCCGGAGCGCGTCGCGGCGGAGGTCGCGGACCTACTGGGCGAGCCCGCCGAGAGCGTGAGGCGCATCAGCGCCAAGACCGGCGAAGGAGTGGCGGACGTGCTCGATGAACTGATCGCTCGCGTGCCGCCGCCACAAGGGGACCCCGCCGCGCCGCCACGGGCCCTGATCTTCGACTCCGAGTTCGACTCCTACCGCGGCGTGATCGCCTACATCCGGGTGGTCGATGGCACGTTCTCCAAGCGCGAGGCGATCCGTGCCATGCAGGCCGGGACCGAGGCGGAGATCGACGACATCGGTTTCTTCACCCCGCAGCTGACCTCGGCCGACGCCCTGCATGCCGGGGAGGTGGGCTTTGTGATCACCGGCGTCAAGGACGTCACCAAGCTGCGGGTCGGCGACACGCTCACGGCCAAATCCAACCCGGCCCGGGAGCCGCTCCCCGGATACCGCGAGGTCAAGCCGATGGTGTTCTGCGGCCTGTATCCCATCGACTCCGACGACTACCCGGACCTGCGTGATGCGCTCGAGCGGTTGTCGCTGAACGATGCCGCGCTGTCCTGGGAGCCCGAGACCTCGACCGCGCTGGGCTTTGGCTTCCGCGCCGGATTCCTCGGTCTCCTGCACATGGACATCGTTCGTGAGCGGCTCGAGCGGGAGTACGACCTGGAGCTGCTGCAGACGATGCCCAGCGTCGAGTACGAGGTCACGCTGACCGACGGCAGCGTCGTGCCGATCCACTCTCCGACCGACATGCCCGACGCGGCGCGCGTGGCCAGCGTCCGCGAGCCGTACATCAGGGCCTCGGTCCTGGCGCCCAAGGACTTCGTGGGACCGATCATGGAGCTCTGCCAGGACCGGCGCGGCTCACACGCCGGGATGCACTTCCTCTCACAGGAGCGAGTGCAGCTGACCTACGACCTGCCGCTGGCCGAGATCGTGCTCGACTTCTTCGACCAGCTGAAATCGCGCACCCGTGGCTACGCCTCGCTCGACTACGAGCTGATCGGCATGCGCGAGTCCGATCTGGTCAGGCTCGACATCCTCCTGGCCGGCGACCCGATCGATGCGCTGTCGATGCTCGTACATCGCAGCAAGGCCTACGACGCCGGCCGCACGCTGGTGGAGAAGCTGCGCGAAAAGATCCCGCGCCAGCAGTACGACGTCCCCGTGCAGGCGGCGATCGGTGCGCGGATCGTGGCCCGGGAAACGATCAAGGCCTACCGCAAGGACGTCACCGCCAAGTGCTACGGCGGCGACATCACGCGCAAGCGGAAGCTGCTCGAGCAGCAGAAGCGGGGGAAGCAGCGGATGAAGCAGGTGGGGCGGATCGAGGTGCCGCAGGAGGCATTTCTGGCCGTGCTGGAGCTGGGCTCGAAGGGCTGAGCGGGCCGCGTTGGAGCTCGGCCAAAACGGCTGAGCGTGGTGGTGGAGTTGGACTCAAAGGGGTAGGAACTCCCTGCTCCATATAGGATCGCGGCGAAACTTCGGCGATGTAGGAGGCTTGCAAGATGGCGACGCGCGACGGAACCGCCGAGTGGCGGGGAGATCTCAGAGGCGGCGGAGGCACGGTGACGGTGGCGAGCGGTTTGTTCGAGGGCAAGTATTCGTTCGCCACACGCTTCGAGGACGAGCCCGGCACCAATCCCGAGGAGCTGATCGCCGCCGCCCATGCCGGCTGCTTCTCCATGGCGCTATCGAACATCCTCAGTGAAGCCGGCCATCCCCCGGAATCGGTCAGGACGACGGCCAAGGTTCACCTGCGGATGGTGGACGGCAATCCGACGATCTCACGCATCGATCTCGTCACCGAGGGACGAGTGCCGGGCATCGATCAGGAGCAATTCGCCCAGCACGCAACGCAGGCGAAGGAAGGCTGCCCCGTCTCTCGGGCGCTGACCGGCGTCGATGAAATGACGCTGGAGTCGAAGCTCGCCGGTTGAGACATCGGCTGATGTGCACTGGAGTGAAGCGATGGCGGTGAGCGTGGGATCTCGGTCCAACTTGCGAGCGCTGGCGGGGCTACCGCCGGCCGCGCTAAGGGCCGTGGTCAGGAGGGTCGCGAGCTCGGTTCCGGCCGGCGATCTCGACGCCCGCGACACCGACTACATCCGGGAGACGCTGCCCGGTCTGTGGCTCCTCGCCAGCCGCTACTTCCGTGCCGACATCGACGGGCTGCACCACATCCCGGAGGAGGGACCGGTGCTGCTGGTGGGCAACCACTCGGGAGGGCTCATGGCGCCAGACCTGTTCGTGTTCGTGCTGGCCTTCAACACGTACTTCGGTGTCGAGCGCCCCTTCTATCAGCTGGCCCACAACCTCGTGGTGGCCGGCCCCACGGGCTTCCTGGTCCGTCGCTACGGGACGGTCGCCGCGAGCTCCGAGAACGCGGAGCGAGCGCTCAAGGCGGGAGCCGCCGTGCTCGTCTATCCGGGGGGCGACTACGAGGTGTTCAGGCCCACATGGGAGCAGCCGAGCGTGGACTTCGGCGGTCGCAAGGGCTATGCGCGGATCGCCCTGAAGCTCGGCGTGCCGATCCAGCCAGTGGTGTCGATCGGCAGCCAGGAGACCGCCCTGTTCCTCACCCGCGGCGAGCGGCTGGCTCGGCTAACCGGCGCCGACCGGCTGCTGCGGCTCAAGACGTTGCCGATCATGTTCGGCCTCCCATTCGGCCTGATGCCCGCCGTCTTCGGCCACGTGCCGCTGCCGTCCAAGATCACGTTGCGCGTGCTGCCCCCCATCGATCTCAAGGAGCGCTACGGCAAGGATCCCGATGTGGCGGAGATCGATCGCGACGTTCGGGCCCAGATGCAGGACGTGCTGAGCTCCCTGGCCGAGGACCGAAAGCTGCCGGTGATCGGGTGAGAGTCGAGCAGCAGGCGACGATCGATGCGCCCCCCAGGCGAGTGTGGGAGTTGCTCGCCGACCCGGCGCACTACCCGGAGCTGTTCGAGGGGATCACCACCACCGAGCCCGAGGACCCAGAGGCGGCGCCGGCCCCAGGACGGCGGTACCGCATCCGCTACCGCGTCGGTGGCACCGAGGTCGGCGCGAACGTGGAGATCGTGGAGTACGACCCGGAGCGCGACCTCTCGTGGACTTCGGTAACGGGCGTTGATCAGCGCTCGCATTTGCGCCTGCGGGATGCGGGGAACGGCAGGACCCGTCTGCAGCTTCGCTTCTCCTACGGCGCTCCGGGCGCGCTGTGGGGCACGCTGGCTGAGCTCGTCTCCAGACGCGAGATGGCGCGCATGGCGCGGCGCTGGGTCCAGGGCCTGAAGGACAAAGCCGAGGAGCGTGAGCCCACTGCCCGCAGCGACGGTCACGGCATCCCCGCCAGGCTTGCGCACGAGGTGGTGAACGTCGGCATCCTCGCTCGCGCCGGGATGGTCGTACCGATGCGCCCGGACAAGGTTGCCCGGATCGCGCTCGCCGGGGCGCGGTGGGGAGCTTCGCTGGCCACGGGCGTCGTCATCGGCACGATCCGCCATCCCGACCATCCGATGCTGTTCGACGAGCTCGGCATGCTGAGCTATGAGGAGGTCGACCGCCGCACCAACGCCGTGGCCCGAGGCCTGCGCGAGGCGGGTCTCAAAGAGGGCGACCGGCTGGGGCTCATGTGTCGCGACCATCGTGGGTTCATCGAAGCTGCGGTGGGCGCGGCGAAGATCGGCGCCGACGTGCTGTTGCTGAACACCTCGTTCGCCGCGCCGCAGCTGACCGAGGTCTCAAAGCGGGAGAACGCCTCAGCCCTGATCTACGACGAGGAGTTCACTGAGCTGATGCGCGGCGCCGGCCGCGGGCGCATGCGGTTCATCGCCTGGGAGGAGGAGGAGCATCAGGGTCGCCGTGACGGGACGCTGGCAGAGCTGGTCGAGCAAAACGACCAATCGCCGGTCGACCCCCCCGGCCGGACCGGTCGGATCACGATCCTCACCTCGGGAACCACCGGCACGCCGAAGGGCGCATCGCGCGAGCGAACGCCGATCACGCTCGATCCACCGGCCGCGTTGCTCGAGCGGATCCCGATGCACGAGGGCCAGCGGGTGCGCATCGGGGCCCCGATGTTCCACGCCTGGGGCTTCTCGAATTTCGCTCTGGGGCTGGCGCTGGGTTCGACATTCGTGCTCAAACGCAAGTTCGACCCGGAGCAGTGCGTTTCCGACATCGAGGAGTTCCGCTGCGAGGTGCTGGTGGCGGTGCCGGTGATGCTGCAGCGGATCCTCGAGCTGCCCGAGCGCACGCGCAACCGCTACGACACGAGCTCGCTGTGCGCGGTCTGCGCCAGTGGCTCGCCGGTCACGGCGGAGCTGGCCACGCGCTGGATGGATGCCTTCGGCGAGAACCTCTACAACATGTATGGCTCAACCGAGGTTTCGGCGGCCACGTTGGCGCGTCCGAGCGATATGCGGGCGGCGCCCGGTACCGCGGGCAAGCCTGCGCGGGGGACGATCCTCCGGCTCTACGACGAGCATGGACGGCCCGTTCCGCAAGGACACACCGGGCGTATCTTCGTGGGCAACGCGATGCTGTTCGAGGGTTACACCGGCGGCGGCAGCAAGGATCAGATCGCCGGGCTGATGGCCACCGGCGACGTCGGCTATCTCGACCCGGCCGGGCGCCTGTTCGTCCAGGGGCGCGACGACGAGATGATCGTCTCCGGCGGCGAGAACGTCTTCCCCAAGGAGGTCGAGGACGTGCTCACGGATCACAAGGCTGTGGCCGAGGCTGCGTGCATCGGCGTTGAGGACGAGCAGTTCGGTCAGCGGCTGCGCGCGTTCGTGGTCACGAATGGCAAGGCGGACGAGGAGGAGCTCAAGCAGCACGTCAAGAGCAACCTGGCCCGGTACAAGGTTCCGCGCGAGGTCGTGTTCGTCGACGAGCTGCCGCGCAACTCAACGGGGAAGGTGTTGAAGCGCGAGCTCGAAGAGATGGAGGTGGGCAGCTGAGCGGCACGGCAGTGAGCTCCGGCGAGCAGCGCGCCCCCGTGGATGGGATCGAGCTGTGCTACGAGACCTTCGGCGAGCGCCAGCGGCCCCCGCTGCTGCTGGTGATGGGCCTCGGCGGCCAGATGGTGCTGTGGGAGGACGAGTTCTGCCTGGAGCTCGCTGGTCGTGGCTACCGGGTGATCCGCTTCGACAACCGCGACGTCGGCCGCTCGACGATCCTGCGCGACACGCCGGTGCCCACCCGCTGGCAGCTGATGCTCCGTGATCAGCGGGGAGCCTCCTATTCGCTCTCCGACATGGCTCGGGACGCCGCCGGTCTGCTCGATCACCTGGGCCTGGGGGCGGCGCACGTGGTCGGGGTCTCGATGGGGGGGATGATCGCCCAGCAGCTGGCGATCGACGCGCCTGAGCGCGTGCTCTCGCTGGTGTCGATCATGTCGAGCACGGGCAACCGGCGCGTGGGCCGCATTCACCCCACGATGCTTCCCCGCCTCTTCAAGCGGCCGCGTGTGGACCACGAGGGATATGTCACCGACTTCGTCGCGACCTTCAATGCGATCGGGTCGCGCCGCTATCCGCCCGGTGAGGAGCGCCTGCGGAGGGTGGCGGAGCGCTGTTACGAGCGCGGGGTCCATCCAGCCGGAACGTCGCGTCAGCTCGCGGCGGTCGTCACCGCCGAGGACCGCACGCCGGGACTTCGCGGCGTGCACCTGCCCGCCACCGTGATCCATGGCGACGCCGATCGGCTGGTCATGCCCTCTGGCGGCCGAGCGACAGCCGAAGCGATTCCAGGGGCCAAACTTGTGCTGGTTCCCGGCATGGCACATGACCATCCGCCGGTGCTGTGGGGGCAGATAATCGAAGAGATCGTGATGTGCGCGCAGCGGGCAGCCGCAGACAGAACCTCAGAGGAGAGCCGATGACCAACTTCGCCAACACGCTTACAGCCGCGGCGCAGGCCGACCCCGACCATCCAGCGGTGAAGCTCGATGACATCGTCGTCAGCTACGGGATGCTCGAGGCCGCGGTGGCCCGGGCCGCCGGTGTGATGAGAGACAGGGGCGTGCAGGAGGGGGACCGGGTGGGGATGCAGCTTCCGAACGTGCCCTATTTCCCGATCGTGTACTTCGGGGCGCTCAGGCTCGGTGCCGTCATCGTGCCGATGAACCCGCTGCTCAAGGATCGTGAAGTGACATACCACCTCTCCGACTCCGGCTCGCGGCTGATGTTCGGATGGCACGGGTTCGCCGACGCCGCCCGAGCCGGGAGCGAGGAGGCGGGCGCCGACTGCATCCTCGTTCAGCCCGGAGAGTTCGAGCAGCTGGTCGGCTCGGCCGAGCCGGTCGACGAGGTGACCGAGCGGGCCGACGACGACGCCGCGGTGATCATCTACACCTCGGGCACCACCG
The DNA here is from genome assembly GCA_963822735.1 of uncultured Actinomycetes bacterium. Taxonomy (GTDB): domain Bacteria; phylum Actinomycetota; class Thermoleophilia; order Solirubrobacterales; family Solirubrobacteraceae; genus Palsa-465. The sequence goes on along the minus strand of CAWGIU010000001.1, from coordinate 190,134 downwards.
GAACCCCGAAGGGCGCCACGCTGATGCACTCGAACATCGCCGCCGGTGCCGACGTGGGCCGCGACCTCGTCGATGCCCAACCCGACTGGGTAGCGCTGGCCACACTGCCGCTGTTTCACGTCTTCGGGATGAACTCGGTGATGAACGTGGCCGTGCGCTCGCGGGGAATGATCACCCTGGTTCCCAGGTTCGATCCCGGCAAGGTGCTGGAGGTCATAGAGCGCGACCACGTCACGTCCTTCGCCGGAGTGCCGACGATGTACGCGGCGCTGCTTCACCACCCCGACCGCGAGCGGCACGACGTCTCCAGCGTAGATCTCTGCGTGTCGGGCGGCTCGGCGATGCCCGTTGAGGTCCTGCGCGGCTTCGACGAGGCCTTCGGGGCCAAGGTGCTCGAGGGCTACGGGCTGTCGGAGACCACCGGCATGGGGACCTTCAACACTCGGGACCGGGAGCGCAAGCCGGGCTCGATCGGCGTGACCGTGGGCGGCACCGAGATTCGCCTGGTGGATCCCGATGACAATGACGTCCCGTCCGGGGAGCCCGGCGAGCTGGTGATGCGAGGCCCCTTCGTGATGAAGGGCTATTGGAACCGCGACGACGCGACCGAGGAGGTCATGCGCGGCGGCTGGTTCCACACGGGCGACATCGCCACGCTCGACGAGGACGGCTACTACTTCATCGTCGACCGCAAGAAGGACCTGATAATCCGCGGCGGCTACAACGTCTACCCCCGCGAGCTCGAGGAGGTGCTCTACGGGCACCCCGCGGTCCGCGAGGCGGCGGTGCTGGGAGTGGCTCACGAGTCGCTGGGCGAGGAGGTGGGCGCCGCCGTGGTCCTCAAGGAGGGCGAGCAGGTGTCCGTCGAGGAACTGCGCGACTACATGAAGCAGCAGGTCGCGGCGTACAAGTACCCACGGATCGTATGGCTGGTCGACGAGCTCCCGAAGGGCCCGACCGGCAAGATCCTCAAGCGCGAGATCGAGGTGCCGACCGCGGAGTCGGTCAGCTAGAGCCAGGCGCGCGGTGCCTGGCGGCTGACCTGCCAGTGACCGCGAGCCACACGCCGTCGATGCGCGCAGCGGCCGCCGAACATCCACCAGGCGACCAGGGCCCATACGCCCCACATCGTCAGCATGCCGGCGATGACCAGCACCGCGGCTGCGATCACGGCGACGGCGACCAGCGCGATCGCCACGACCAACGCCGGGCGCGCGAGCCCACCCATGGGACGGGAAGCGCGTGCGCCGCTGTCGCTGGGAAGATCGGCCACGATCGCGTCAAGCTCGCCATAGGTCCGCGCCCGGAACGCGTCGCCCAGTCGCTGCTCCAGCTCTTCGGCCAGCAGGCGGCCCTCGGCGGCGGCGCGACGCAGCCTGTCGGCCACGTGGTCGCGGTCGGCGTCGGATGCTCTGAGACCGTTGCGCTGTGCCATGACGACTATCCCGCCGGTGCGGATCCGGCTGTGATCAGGCTAGCGCGCGTCCTTGACGGTGGCAAGGCAGCGGCGCGTGTGGGGTACGCACAACGACCACTCCGGCGGGCCATAATTCCGCGGCGTGGATCTCGGCTTGCAAGGACGCGCCTGCGTGCTCACCGGCGCGACGGGCGGAATTGGCCGCGCCACGGCGCGGACGCTGGCCCAGGAGGGAGCGGCGCTGCTGCTGATCGGGCGCCGGGACGACGTTCTGGAGGAGCTGCGGGATCAGTGCCGCGCCGCCGGCGCGGAGGCGGAAGCGTTGACGCTCGACGTCACGGCGCGTGACGCCGGCCAGCTGGCACTGGGAGCGTGCCTGGAGCGCTTCGGACGGATCGACGCTCTGGTCAACGGCGCCGGGACGAGCGCCGTCCGCAGCCTCGATCAGCTCACAGACGAGGAGTGGCAGTTGCAGTGGGATCTGCACGTGATGGGCCCGATGCGGCTGATGCGGGCCGCAGCACCGCGCATGGCGGAAGGCGGCTGGGGGCGGATCGTCAACGTCTGTTCGTCCTCGGGCAAGCGCCCCTCGTCGACGAACATGGCCTATTCGGTCACCAAGGCGGCGCAGCTGTCGCTCTCGCGCGCGTTCGCCGACCAGTACGCGGCGCGGGGCGTGCTGGTCAACGCGGTGGCCCCCGGGCCCATCGCTGGCGAGCTGTGGCTGGCGCCGGGAGGGCTGGCGGAGCAGGCGGCGCAGGCGCGAGGCAGCACGCGCGAGGAGGTACTCCGGGCCACCGCCGAGCGGACGCCGCTGGGCCGGCTCGGTGAGGAGTGCGAGATAGCGGCCGTGATCGCCTTTCTGTGCTCAGAGGCCGCGTCGAACGTCGCCGGCGCCGCCTGGTCGGTTGACGGCGGCACAGTCCCGGTGATCATCTAAGCGGCTCATGACCACCACCGCGGCGATCGGCAGGACCTACGCGCCGGTCACCTATGCCGTCGGCAGGGAGAAGATCAGGGAATACGCCCATGCCGTCGGCGAGACCAACCCTCTCCACCTGGACCTGGAGGCGGCGCGGGCGGCCGGCTACACGGACCTGGTAGCGCCGCCGATGTTCGCCGTCGTGTACTCGGCGCCCGCGATCAGGCCCGCGATGCTGGACCCCGAGCTTGACGTGGACCTGCCTCGCGTGGTGCATGGCGCTCAGGAGCTGGTCTGGGGCCCGCTCGTGGTCGCCGGCGACGAAGTGGCAACGGCCGCCACCGTCAAGGACATCTCCGGGCGCGGCGGCATGCGCTTCTACGTGTTCGAGGCCGTCTCCCGCAATCAACGTGGGGAAACGGTATGCACCGGGAAGTGGACGATCATCGTCAGGGGAAGCTAGTGCACTCGTGAGGCAGGGCGATCGGATCGAGCTCAGGGTGACGCCTGATCCTTATGTCACGGTGCGCTACGCCGGAGCCTCGGGGGACTTCAACCCGATCCACATCGACGAGGACTTCGCCCGCTCGGTCGGCCTGCCGGGGCGAATTCTCCACGGTCTGTGGACGATGGCCCAGGTGGCCCGCGCCCACACCGAGGCTGCGGGTGGCCCCGAGAAGCTCAAGCGGCTGTCCGTCCAGTTTCGGGGCATGGGGCTGCTCGATCAGGAGATCACCGTGTCAGGCGCGGTCCGCGAGGTGCGCGACGGCATGGCTGTCGTCGACTCCGAGGCCAGCCAGGCCGGCACGCGCATCGTCCGCCGGGCGGTCGGCGAGCTCGTCGCGGATTAGCCAAGGCCCCGGATCGCTCGAAGGCCCGACCTACAATCTCAGGTCGTGCTATCGGACCGACAAGAACTGGTGCTGCGCAAGGTCGTCGAGGAGCATCTCGCGGCCGGCTTGCCCGTGGGCTCCAAGGCCCTCTCGGCGGCCGCCGAGATCGAATGGGGGCCGTCGACGATCCGGCACGAGCTGGCGATTCTCGAGGAGCTCGGGCTGCTCGCGCACCCTCACACCTCGGCCGGGCGGGTCCCGACCGAGGCCGGCTACCGCTATTTCGTCGACCGTCTGCTGCCCGCCGACGGGGGTGGGCCGCCGCTGTCGCTCTCGCTGGTGCGCCGGGAGCTGGACGACGCAATGCGCGTCACGACCGAGACGCTGTCGCAGGTCACAAACCTCCTGGCGATCGTCACCGCGCCGCCGATCGAGACCTCGACGATCAAGCACGTCGAGGTGCTGGCGCTCCAGCCTCAGGTTTTGACGGTGGTGGTGATCACTTCCACCGGCGGCGTCACCAAGCGCATGTTCACCTTTTCCGAGCCCGTCGACCAGGGCCTAACCCAGTGGGCGGCCAGTTACCTCAACGAGCGCCTGGTGGGGCTCGGGCTCGGCGCCCGCATGATCCACCAGCGCCTGCACGATCCTTCGCTGTCGAGCATCGAGGCCGACTTCCTGGAGGCCATCGCGCCCGTCTTCACCGAACTGGAGGAGTCCGCTCAGGACACGCTGTACGTGGAGGGCGCGGGACGGCTCCTGCAGCTTGACCGGGTGGAGGACATGACCCAGCTGCGCGCGCTGATGGACATGCTCGAGCGGCGCCGGGCGGTGCTGGGCCTGCTTCGCTCGGCGCTGGCCCAGCGCGGCGTGCTGGTGCGCATCGGCACCGAGAACGACACGCCGGCGCTGCGCTCTCTGGCACTGGTGGCCGCGAGCTACGGCCTTCCCCAGCGCAGCCTGGGGGCGGTGTCGGTGATCGGTCCGGTGCGCATGGACTACGGCCGCGCGATCCGCTCGGTCCGTGAGGCGGCCCACCAGCTCTCGAGCTTCGTAACCGAGGTCTACGACGAGCGATGAGCGCTTCGCAGATGCCCCGCGACTACTACGAGGTGCTCGGCGTCAGCCGGCAGGCGTCCGATGCAGAGATCAAGCGGGCCTTCCGGCGGCTGGCGCGCGAGCTTCACCCTGACGTCAACAGCCACGATCCCGAGGCCGAGGAGAAGTTCAAGCAGGCGGCCGAGGCCTACGAGGTGCTGTCGGACTCGGAGCGTCGCGCGACTTATGACCGCTACGGCCACGAAGGCCTGCGCACAGGCGGCTATGCGCCGAACTTCGAGGGCTTTGGGTCCGTGGCGGACATCTTCGAGGCTTTCTTCGGCAGCGCCGGTGGTCCGTTCGGCGATCTGTTCGGGGCCGCGGGCGGCGGTGGACGGGGCTCCGGTCGCATCCAGGGCGGAGATGTCGCAGTGGTGGTGGAGCTTGAGCTGGAGGACGCCGCGCACGGGACGTCGGCGCCGGTCTCCTACGAGGCGATAGTCCGCTGCGAGAGCTGCCACGGAAACGGCGCCGAGCCCGGCACCCCGATCGAGACGTGCGAGAGGTGCGGAGGGTCGGGGCAGCTGCGAGCGGTCTCGCGCACCCCGTTCGGACAGATGGTGCGGGCCACTGTCTGCGATCACTGCGGCGGCGAAGGGCGGGTGCCCAAGGAGCCATGCCGCGTCTGTCAGGGCCGGGGACGGAAGGTTGAGCGCGTCAAGTTCTCGGTCGACGTGCCGGCGGGTATCGCGGACGGTCAGCGCGTGCGGATCACGGGCCGGGGCCACACCGGCGAACGGGGAGGACCACCGGGGGATCTTTACGTCCAGATCCGCGTGCGCGAGGACTCGCGCTTCGTCCGCGACGGAGATGACCTCGTGACCGCGGTCGACGTGGCGGCGCCCCTGGCGGCGCTGGGTACGACGGTCACGGTTCCCACGGTCGATGACGAGGTGGAGGTCGAGATCCCCGCTGGGACCCAGCCCCACGAGGTGCTCGTGGTCAGGGGCAAGGGCATGCCCGCGCTTCACGGCAGGCGCAGCGGGAACTTGCGGGTCGTGGTCAACGTCGTCGTCCCGCGTCACCTGAACCGCCACCAGCGCGAGCTCACCGAGCAGCTGGCAGAGACGATGACCGACCACAACCTCCGTACCGAAGACGGGGTGTTCGGGAAGCTGCGCCGCGCGTTCGGCGGTTGATCCGCCTGGCGATACGGGTCCGTCGCGAGCACTCCGAGCTGGTGCTCGCCGAGCTGCTCGAGCTCGCCCCAAGCGGGGTGGAGGAGGTCAGCGGCGACGGGGAGGTCGTGGAGTACGCCGTCTACGGCGCGCCGGGCGAGCTGCCGGCGCTACCGGAGCTCCGGGCGGCCGCGGGCGGGGCGCTGGTGGAGATCCGCACTGAGGAGATCGCCGACGACTGGGCCGAGCGCTGGCGCCAGTTTCACCGGCCGCTGGTGCTTAAGGACAGGCTGACGGTGCGCCCTCCCTGGGAGCACCCCGCGACCACGCCCGTCGACGTGGTGATCGACCCCGGGCGGGCCTTCGGCACCGGCGCTCACGCCACAACGCGCCTGTGCCTCGAGCTGCTGCTCGAGCTCCCGCCCAGCGGACCCTTCCTCGATCTGGGCTGCGGCTCCGGCGTTCTGGCGATCATCGCCGCCATGCTGGGCTACGGGCCCGTCGTGGCGCTCGACAACGACCCGGCAAGCCTGGACGCCGCGCGAGCCAACGCGGAGCGCAACGATGTCCGGATCGACGTCCGGCGCCTCGATCTGCGCGCGGAGGAGGTGCCCGCCCTGCCCACGGTGGCCGCGAACCTGCTGGCGCCACTGCTGCTCGCCTGGGCGCCGTCGCTGGCGCTCGAGACAAAGCGGGTGATCGCCAGCGGCATCCTGAGCGGCGAGGCCGACGCCGTGGCCGCGGCGTTCGCCGAGCAGGGACTGCTCGCAACCGCTCGCCGCTCGCACGGGGAGTGGGTGGCGCTGCTGCTGGTCCGCGCATAGCGCGGGTCGGCCCGCTGGCGATCGGCGTGAGCCTAGGTGGCCTGATCCTGGACGTGGTGGTGCCGCGGCCCAAGCCTGGGGCTGGCGTAGTAGCCGAGCAGTCTTCTCCTCGCCGCTCGGCCGCCGACTCGAGGACACCGCGGTAGCAGGAACAGAGAGGCCGCGCGCTCGCCAGCAGGTGGGCGGGGAAGCAAGAGAAAAATAAAGGGCGGCGCCCCGCAGGCGCCGCCCTTTTTATTGAGCTCGCCGTCCCCGTCAACTGGTCTGCGCCAGCTCGCGCTCGCGGCGAGATTCCTCGGGGCTCGGGACCCCTTGCACCGCGCAGGAGTCGGTGCCGGCGGTCGTGCGCGTTATGGACTCCACCTGCTCGCGAGCCTTCTCCGGCTCGTTGACCCACGTGCGGTAGAACTCGAACGGGCACTCCTGGACGCCCGAATCGCCGTCGTGTGAGGCATACATGCCCGTGTAGCCGCGGTGCAGCAGCTTGAACAGGTGATTCTGGGACTGCCAGGTGGTGCGTGCGTCACGGATCGAGGACACGGACAGCTCCGCGTACTGGGCGCTGTTCTCCTCGGTGCCGCACTCGGCCACCATGCGTCCGTCGTAGCCGATGATCGCCGAATGCCCGAAGTACGAGTAGACGCCGTCCCAGCCGGTGGCGTTGGCCACCGCCACGTAGGCCGTGTTCTGCCAGGCCGACGTCTGGGCCACCATCCGCTGCTGCTCCTTGGCCGGGTACATGTAGCCCTGACAGCGGACGATCAGCTCGGCTCCGCGCATGGCGCAGTCGCGCCAGATCTCCGGATAGTTGCCGTCGTCGCAGATGATCAGGCTGACCTTCAGGCCCTTCGGGCCCTCGGTCACATATGTCCGGTCGCCCGGATACCAGGCCTCGATCGGGCACCAGGGGCAGACCTTGCGGTAGCGCTGGACGATCTCCCCCTCGGGGTTCATCAGGATCAACGTGTTGTAGGGATTCTTGTTCGGGTGCTCCTCGTGCCGCTCGCCGGTCAGCGAGAACACGCCCCAGACCCCGGCCTCGCGACAGGCCTTGGCGAAGATGTCGGTCTCGTCACCCGGTATCTGGGCCGAGCACTCGAACATCTCGTCGCGGTCGTAGAGGATGCCGTGGGTGGAGTACTCCGGAAAGATCACGAGATCCAGTCCAGGCCAGCCCTGCTTGAGGCCATGGATCCGCCGCGCGATCTCCTGGCAGTTCTCCACTACGTCGCCGCGCGTGTGCAGGCGCGGCATCTTGTAGTTGACGACTCCCACTCCGACGTAGTCGGGGCTCGAGCCGATGTCTCCGTGCCGCATAACCCTCTCCTTTCGGTGGACACTTGGGGACAGTTCAAGGCTTCCACCAAACCTCCACCTGAAACCGATCAATGCGTCTGTCGCGCGTGCTTGGGCAGCCAGAACACCGCGACACCCGCCGTCAGCAGCAGCGCGACGGTGACCAGCAGGGCATGATCCGTGGCGTCGATGAAGGCCAGGGGGCCGTGGCCATGGCCCAGCTGGTCGAACAGCACGGTGCCCGCGGCCGCGATCCCCAGTGACATCGCCAGCTGCTGCACCGACTCCAGCAGGCCTGCGGCCGACCCCAGCTCGCGGTGGCCGACGCCGGCCAGGATCACGTCGAACATCGGCACGAACACCATTCCCATGCCATAGCCGGTGATCGCCAGCGGCCCGGCGAGATCCCAGGCGCTGATCGGCGAGCTGGCCGCGCGCAGCACGAGGTCGGCGAACACGAGCCCGCCGGCCATGGTGGCGATCCCGATGTGCATGGTTGTGCGGCCGAGCTTCGGAAGCAGGGCCGAGGAGGTGACCGACCCACCGATGGCCGCCACCGGGATCGCCACGGTCGCCACGGCGCACGCCAGCGGCGAGAACCCCAGCCCCAGCTGGTACATGACGTTGATGGCGATCATCATCCCGCCCATCGCGCCGATGAAGCCGACCACCACGGCCAGCCCGGCTACGTAGGGACGACGGCGAAGCACGGAGGGCTCGATCAGCGGCGAGCGTCCTCGGCGCGCGCTGCGCCCCTGCCGGGCGGCGAATGATAGGTCATTTTCGGTCCGCGATTGGCACGCTCCTGGTGATATGCGGTCACCTTCTGTCCGCAATTGGTGCCATCCTGCGCAAGCGATGGTTCAGACCTCCGCTCGCCTGCTGGCAATGCTCTCGCTGCTGCAGCTGCGCCGCGAGTGGACGGGGCAGGAGCTTGCCGACCGTCTCGAGGTGGGGCCCCGCACGATCCGCCGCGACATCGACAAGCTGCGCTCGCTCGGCTACCCGATCGAGGCCGCGCCCGGGGTGGCGGGGGGCTACCGGCTCGGTGCGGGAGGGGAGCTGCCGCCGCTGCTTCTCGACGACGCCGAGGCGGTGGCGGTGGCCGTGGGGTTGCGGACCGCCGCTTCTGGCTCGATTGCCGGGATCGAGGAGACCTCGGTCCGGGCGCTGGCCAAGCTGGAGCAGGTCCTGCCCAGCCGGCTGCGGCGCCGCGTCAGCGCGCTCGGCGGCGCGACTTCGACCTTCAACGTCGATGGACCCCGCATCGACGCCGAGATGCTGGCCACGCTGGCCGCCGCCTGCCGCGACTGGACGCGGCTGCGCTTCACCTACGTGGCCCGCGACGAGCGGTCCTCCCAGCGCCACGCCGAGCCGAGCGCCGTCGTATACAGCGGCTACCGCTGGTACCTGGTGGCCTTCGACCTGGACCGCGACGACTGGCGCACGTTCCGGATTGATCGCATCCGCGGTCGCGTCCGGCTGACCGAGCGCGGCCGCCAGCGGACGGTCCCGGGCGGCGATCCGGCTGCGTTCGTCAAGCAGCAGCTCCGGGGAATGGTCGGGGAGCCCGACGCCACGCCGGGCCGGATCCGCGTCCACGCTCCCGCTGCGCGAATCACGAGGCGGATCCCGAAGCGATACGCGACGGTGGAGCCCGAGGGAGAGACGAGCTGCCTGGTATCGACGCGCCGCGCCTGGTCGAGCGAGTTCGTCGTGTGGATGGGGCTGCTCGGCGAGCCGCTGGAGGTTCTGGAGCCTCCGGAGCTGGTGAGAGCGGTACGCGAGCTGGGCACGCGGCTGAGCCACGCGGCGGCTACCGTCCCCGGGGCGTGAGCACGTTCGCCGTCAAGTTTCTGGGCTGCAAGGTCTCGCAGGCCGACGCGATGCTGGCGCGCAGCGCGCTGCTGGCCGCCGGTCACCGCGAGGCCCCCGAACACGAGGCCGATCTGCATGTGATCAACACCTGCTGCATCACGCGTGAGGCAGAGGGCAAGTCGCGCCAGTCGGTGAGGCGCTCGCTGAAGAGCGCGAATGAGGTCTATGTCTCGGGCTGCGCGGTGAATCTGAACTCGGCGCAGTTCAGCGCGATCGACCCTCGGGTGCGTGCATTCGTGGGCACGGCCGACGACGTGGCGGCCGAGATCGGGGGCCAGGTCGGCGCCTGCGCCGATGTCGAGCACGACGTTCTTGCCCGTGAACGGCCCTCACCCCAGACGGCAACCCGCACGCGTGGCTTCGTCAAGGTCCAGGACGGCTGCGACTGCCACTGCGCCTACTGCATCATCCCCGCGGTCCGGGGCGCCGCCCGCTCGCGGCCGGCGGGCGCGGTGCTGGACGAGGTGCGCCGCCGCGTGCAACAGGGCCAGCCGGAGATGGTCATGACGGGGATCAGCGTCGGCGACTATCGCGACCCCGAGCGGGGCCTCGAGCTGGGCGAGCTGATGGCGTGCGCGGCGCGAGTGCCCGGCGTGGAGCGCGTCAGGCTCTCGAGCGTGGAGGTGATCCACGTCAAGGACTCGCTGCTCGAGGCGCTGGCAACCGAGCCCAAGGTCTGCCCGCACCTGCACGTCCCGATGCAGTCCGGCGACAACGGCGTCCTGGCCGCGATGGGACGCCATTACACCTCGGAGCAATACCTGGAGCAGATCGAGGCGCTGCGGCGCGCAGTTCCTGAGGTCAACGTCACTACCGACGTCATCGTGGGCTTTCCCACCGAGTCCGAAGCGGCGTTCGAGCGCACGCTGGGCCTGATCGACGCGGCTGGCATCAGCCGCGTACACGCGTTCAGCTACTCGCCGCGGCCGGGGACACGAGCAGAGCAGCTGGGCGACCGCGTCTCGCCCCAGGAGAAGAAGCGCCGCTCACGCGAGCTGCGGGGCCGCTCGGAGGCCCGCTCGCGCCGGTGGCGGGCGCTGAAGCTCGGCGGCACAGAGACAGTGCTGGTCGACAAGCTGGCGGACGTCCAGAGCTCCGGCTACACGGCCGATTACACACGCTGCTACCTGCCCCCGGGCGCGGCGCGGCGCGGCGAGTTGACCGAAGTCGCGTGCCACGAGCTGCACGCCGATGGGATCAGGTGCGGTTTAGGGCCCGCGCGCAAATAATTGATCGTCCGGATGCGGCCGGGATGACTTCGCGGATGCGGCACGATCGTCCGGCTCGCGCAGCGCTGCTGCGCCACGCCGTCCGCTCCCGCCACCCCGCTCGTCCCCCGGGCCGCCCCGATCCGATCACTTATTTCCGCGCGAACCCCCTCTATCCTGAAGGTGGTGAGCGTCACCGACCGGGTCCGCACTGACATGACCAGCGCCATGAAGGCCCGCGACTCAGAGCGGGTCGGCGCCCTGCGCATGGTCCTGTCAGAGCTTCAGAAGGCGGCCAAGGAGGGCAACGGCGACGAGCTCGCCGTGCTGCGGCGCGAGCGCAAGCGGCGCCTCGACGCCGCGGGGCAGTTCCGCGAGGGGGACCGCCCGGAGCTGGCGGACCGCGAGGAATCGGAGGCGGAGCTGATCGCCACCTACCTCCCCGCGGAGCTCGACGACTCGGAGCTCGACGCGATCGTGAAGGACGCGATCGCCGAGACCGGCGCCTCGAGCCCGCGCGAGATGGGGGCCGTGATGAAGGCCGTGATGGCCAAGTCCGGTGGTCGAGCCGACGGCAAGCGGGCGTCGGCGCGTGTGCGCGCCGCACTCGGGGCCTAGGCACCGGTGCACTAGCGTGCGCAAGCAGATCGAGCTCGAAAATTCAACCGCCGCCGAGCTGGCCGGATCCGAGGACGCAGTGCTCCGCGAGCTCGAGGGCGATCTCGACTGCGAGATCTACCTCCGGGGCAACGTGCTGACGCTCGACGGTCAGCCCGAGGCGGTGGAGAACGCCGCGGCCGTCGTCCAGGAGCTCTCGGAGCTGATCGAGCAGGGACACGAGATCGCGCCGGGCACGATCGAGGCCGTCAAGCGGGCGCTCGACGAGCACACCTCACCGGCGCGGATCCTGGACGACGTCGTCTGGCGCCACCGGGCGACCAAGGTCGCCCCCAAGACCGTCAACCAGAAGCGCTACGTCGACTCCATCCGAACCAACACGATCACGTTCGGGATCGGGCCCGCAGGCACCGGCAAGACGTTCCTGGCCGTGGCCCTGGCCGCCGCCGCGCTCAGCCGCCGCGAGGTCAACCGCATCATCCTCACGCGCCCCGCCGTCGAGGCGGGTGAGCGGCTGGGGTTCCTGCCCGGCGACCTGATGGCCAAGGTCGACCCCTACCTGCGACCGCTGTTCGACGCCCTGCACGACATGCTCGAGCCCGAGCGGGTCTCACAGCACCTGGAGCGGGGGGTGATCGAGGTGGCGCCGCTGGCGTTCATGCGGGGCCGGTCGCTGAATGATTCCTTCATCATCCTCGACGAGGCCCAGAACACCTCGCCCGAGCAGATGAAGATGTTCCTCACCCGGCTGGGGTTCAACTCGAAGATGGTGGTCACGGGGGACATCACCCAGGTCGACCTGCCGCGCGAGCACGACTCCGGGCTGATCGTGGTCGGCGACGTGCTGCAGAACGTTGATGGGATCGAGTTCGTGCGCTTCGGCGAGGAGGACGTCGTGCGCCACATGCTGGTGCAGCGAATCGTCGCCGCCTACAACGAGCACGCGCAGCGCTCCGCGCCCGAGCTCAGGCCGCGCAGGCGAGCGTAGGCTGCCGACGCGAACGTGTTTGAAGTCGAGCTAGTCGGGATCGACACGTTGGGGGTCGAGGGGCCGCCGGCGGTCGAGCTCCAGGAGCTGTGCACGCTGGCGCTGTCCTCGGCGGACATAGAGGAGGGGCACCTGGCGATCGAGTTCGTTGACGAGCAGCGGATCCGCGAGTTGAACCGCGAGCACCGCGGCCGCGACGAGGCCACGGACGTGCTCTCGTTCGGCGTCGACGAAGCCGGCCCGGCGGCCGGCCCCAGGGAGCTGGGCGACATCGTCATCTGTCCCGCCCGCACCGAGGACATCCGCGTGGCGGTGGTGCACGGAGCGCTCCATCTGAGCGGCATGGATCACGAGGGCGACGACGGCGAGATGCTCGCGCTGCAGGCGGAGCTGTTGCGCTGGATCTCGCCGTGAGGTCGGGTTTCATCGCCCTCGCCGGGCGCCCCAACGTCGGCAAGTCGACGCTGGCCAACGCGATCGTGGGAGTCAAGGTGGCGATCGTCTCGAACAAGCCGCAGACCACCCGCCGCGCGATTCGGGGCGTGGCCACCGGTCGGGACTGGCAGCTTGTGCTGGTCGATCTGCCCGGGGTTCAGCGGCCCAAGGATGCCTTGACAAGCAGGATGCAGCGGCGAGTGCAGAACGAGCTGCGAGACGCCGATGGCTGCCTGTTCGTTCTGAATGCCGAGGACGGCGTCGGCCCGGGCGACCGCTTCATCGCACAGCTGCTCGCGGACTCTCCGGTCCCGGTGGTGGTGGCCGTCAACAAGGTCGATCGCCTGAGGCGCCACCACGTGGCTCCGATCCTGAACACCGCGGCCGAGCTCGGGGTCTCGGACGAAATCTTTCCCGTCTCCGCCCGGACGGGCTCTGGAGTGCCGGCGCTCACCGACCAGCTCGTCTCGCTGCTGCCCTCGGGGCACCTCTACTTCGAGCGGGACCAGCACTCCGACCTGAGCGAGAGCGTGCGCCTGGCGGAGCTGGTGCGCGAGCAGATCCTGGCTCGCACGCGCCACGAGGTGCCGCACGCGGTGGAGGTGGATGTCCAGGAGATCGACCACGCCGACGAGCTGATCCGGATCACGGCGGAGATCCTCGTCGAGACCGAATCGCAGAAGGGCATCCTGATCGGCGCCCGGGGCCGGATGGTGAAGGCCATCGGCGTCGCCTCCCGGCAGGCGATCGAGCGCGAGCTGGGGGCGCACGTACACCTGGAGCTGTCCGTCAGGGTCCGGCGGCAGTGGCGCGCCGACGAGCGCGTGCTCGACAGGCTGGGGATCGAGTAGTGCCAGAATCGCGGCCGAAGATGGACGACTCCCAGATCGCATTCGACGAGCGCGGACTGGTGCCGTGCGTGGTCCAGGACTGGGCATCGGGGGAGGTCTTGACGCTGGCCTACATGAATGCCGAGGCACTGCGGCTGACGCGCGAGACGGGCCAGGTCCACTTCTTCAGCCGCTCGCGCCGGGAGCTGTGGCGCAAGGGCGAGACGTCGGGCAACACGTTGACGCTCAGAGCAATCCGCTACGACTGCGACGGCGATGCGCTGCTGGCGCTGGTCGAGCCGGCGGGTCCCGCTTGCCACACGGGCGAGCGCACGTGCTTTTATCGCGGCCGGCTCGAGCCGGCCGCCCCCCACGAGGTGCTGCCGACCCTGGAGCGCACGATCGCTTCTCGCGCCGCCGAGCGCCCACAAGGCTCGTACACCACGGAGCTGCTCGAGGACCGGAGCCGTAACGGCGACAAGGTGCGCGAGGAGGCAGACGAGGTGGCGCGCGCCGCGGACCGGGAGTCAGAGGCGCGGGTGGCCGAGGAGGCAGCGGACGTGCTCTACCACCTCGCGGTCCTGATGCGCGGGCGAGGCCTGGCGCTCGCGGACGCCGAGCGGGTGCTCGATGGCCGTCGCCAGCCGCGTTAGCGCCCCGCCAATTGGGGCGGGGGTGGGGCCGTCGCTCGATCAGGCGCGCGCCCTGGCGCGCGAGCACAACCTGATCCCGGTGCTCGAGACGTTCATCGACGATTGCGAGACGCCGGTGTCGGCCTTCCTCAAGCTCCGCGACACCGGCCCGGTCCCCCAGCCCGCGTTCCTGCTGGAGTCGGCCGAGCAGGGGAGAGTGGGCCGGTACTCGTTCATCGGCTTCCGTCCTCGCAAGGTGCTGCGCTGGTCGCTAGCGGACGGCGGCGATCCGTACGCCCTGGCGGCAGCCGAGCTCGGAGCCTTCGATCCCGCGCCGCTCGAGGGGTTGCCACCGTTCGCCGGTGGAGCCGTCGGCGTGTTCGCCTATGACCTGGTGCGAACGGTCGAGGCGCTGGGGGAACCGAACCCGGACCCCGTCGACGTACCCGACCTGGCGTTGATGCTTACCGACGCTCTGGTGTGCTTCGACCACTTCAAGCACACGATCACGGTGCTGGCCAACGCCTACGCCGAGGACGGGGTGGACGCCTCGTATCGCCTAGCGCTGGAAACGATCGCCGAGATCCGCTCGCGACTGCGAGGCAGGGTGCCGCCCCAGCCCGCAGCGGCAACGCGGGACCGAGAGGTCCCCTCATTCGAATCAAACATGGCGCCACAGCAGTTCGAGGCCACCGTGGCCCGGATCATCGAGTACATCCGCGCCGGCGACGCGTACCAGGTCGTCCCCTCGCAGCGGTGGTCGGCCCCCGTTCCCGTGGAAGCGTTCTCCATCTACCGGGGCCTGCGGGCCGTCAACCCCAGCCCGTACATGTACTTCCTCGACTTCGGGGACTTCGAGGTGGCGGGCGCCAGCCCGGAGCCGCTGATCACGGTCTCGGGCTCGCAGGTCTCCACACGGCCGATCGCCGGCACCCGGCCGCGCGGCGCCACCGTCGATGAGGACCACGCATTGGCGCGCGAGCTGCTCGCCGATCCCAAGGAGCGCGCCGAGCACGTCATGCTCGTCGACCTGGGCCGCAACGACCTCGGGCGGGTCTGCCGGTACGGGACGGTGGAGGTGCAGGAGTTCATGGCCGTGGAGAACTACAGCCACGTGATGCATATCGTCTCGAGCGTCACCGGCACGCTGCGCGACGGTATCGGTGCGCTCGATGCGCTGCGCTCGGTGCTGCCGGCGGGAACGCTCTCCGGCGCGCCCAAGGTGCGCGCGATGCAGATCATCGACGAGCTCGAGCCGGTCAAGCGCGGGGGCTACGGCGGCGCCGTCGGCTGGGTGTCCTACACCGGGGACCTCGACACCTGCATCCATATCCGCACCGTCGTCGTCAAGGACGGTACGGCCCACATCCAGGCCGGCGGGGGCACGGTAGCCGACGCCAAGCCCGAGTTCGAGCTCCGCGAGTCGGAGGCCAAGGCCAGAGCCATGCTCCAGGCGATCGGGCTCGCGGTGGCGCAGCCCGACTGGCCGTAGCGGGCTGAGGGTGGGGGATCTGTATCGCCATACGCAACTGAGCTACCAGCGTCGCCTTGCCGCGGCCGCGGTCGCGACGGTGCTGGCGCTGGCCCTCGCCGCCGCGCTGGTCGCTGCGCCGGCCGCCGGTGCGCGCCCATATCTGCCGCCGGGCAACCACATCTTCGCCGGGCTTACCGGCGGCAACTCGATCACGCGCTTCTGGCACATGGTCGGCAAGCATCCACCGGTGTTCGAGGACTACCTGACCTACAACACGTCCTCGAACTGGCTCTCGGGGCGCGACAGTGGTTTCCGCTCACGGCTGGGAATCGAGCTCTCCACTTCCAAGGGCTACGGGCAGCCCGGCGTGATCTCGCCCGAGGGGATCGCGCTGGGCGGCGCCGATGCGTTCCTGGTCCGCCTGAACCACAACCTGGCGCACTCCGGTCGCGTCTTCTACGTGCGGATCATGGGCGAGATGGACGCCTGGTGGAACGCATACTCCGCCTACAACGCGGATGGCTCTTCCCGCGGTGCTGCCACCTCGCCGCACTTCTTCATCCAGGCCTGGCGGCGGACGGTGCTGATCCTCCGCGGCGGTCCGGCCGCCGCTGTCAATCGGCGGCTGCGGGCGCTCGGGCTACCGAAGCTCAAGGCGATGCCCGGCTGCCCTGCGGGGCGGCGCTCCACGGGCTGCCGCACGGCCCTGGCGCGGCCCAAGGTGGCGTTCCTGTGGGTTCCGCAGGACGCAGGCAGTCCCGAGATCGCCGCCGACTCGCCCGGCGTGTACTGGCCGGGGGCGGCTTACGTGGACTGGGTTGGAACCGACTTCTACTCCTTCTATCCCAACTTCTCGATGCTCGGCCAGTTCTACTCCCAGTTCCAGGGCAAGCCGTTCGTCATCTCCGAGTGGGCGGTCGACGGTGCCGACGACCCCTCGTTCGTGCACGAGCTGTTCTCATGGGTGCTGAGCCACCCCCGGGTGCGGATGATCAACTACTACGAGGGCTTCACCCCCTCCAGCCCGGCCAACCCGGCTCACTACCCAGCCAGCCGCTCGGCGCTCAAGCAGGAGCTCCGCTCGAAGCGCTTCATGGCCTACCCGCCCGAGTACGCGCACCCGCCCAAGGCCCGCAAGCACCACAAACCGCCGCCGCAGACGCCGCCGGTCCCGCCGCAGCAGGGCCAGCCGCCCTCGCCGCCGCTGCCCACCCCAACGCAGCCCACAAGCCCGACGCCGACACCCTCGCCGCCGACCACCCCCACGCCGCCGACCAGTCCCCCGCAGGTGTGCTTGCTGGGGATCTGCCTGCCGCTCTAATACAGCCCCTTCAGACGGGACCTGGGTACCGTTCGGCAATCTCATGCGGGTCCTGGTCATCGACAACTACGACAGCTTCACCTACAACCTGGTGCAGTATCTGGGCGAGCTCGGCGCCGAGCTCGAGGTCGTCCGCAACGACCACGCCACGGTCGAGGAGCTGCTGCTGCGGGGCTACGACCGGCTGATCGTCTCGCCCGGACCGTGCACCCCCAATGAGGCCGGCATCTCGCTGGAGGCGGTGCGTCGCTTCCCGCTGGCGCGGGTCCCGACGCTCGGCGTGTGCCTCGGCCACCAGGCGCTGGTCCAGGCCTGGGGCGGAACGGTGGTTGTCGGCGAGCCGGTGCACGGCAAGACGATCGCCATCGAGCACGACGGCCGGACGATCTTCCGCGGTCTGCGCCAGCCGCTCGAAGTCGGTCGCTACCACTCGCTGATCGTGGCGCCCGTCCTGCCGAAGACGCTCGAGCGCAGCGCGGCGGCCGCCGCCAACGGCGGCGGCAAGGAGATCGTGATGGCGGTTCGCCACCGCGAGCTGCCCGCCGAGGGCGTGCAGTTTCACCCCGAATCGGTGCTGACCCAGCAAGGGCGCGAGCTGCTGCGGAATTTCCTCGAGGGGGCTCGATGAGCGCCGCGGCACTCCTGACGCGCTCGATCGATGCCCTGGCCGCGGGCCGCGACCTGAGCCTGGAGGACGCCGCCGCAGTGCTCTCGGAAATCATGTCGGGCAACGCGACGGAGATCCAGATCGCCGCGTTTCTGATCGCGCTGCGGACCAAGGGGGAGACCGTCGACGAGCTGGCCGGCCTGGCGCGCACGATGCGCGCGTTGGCCACCCCGGTGAGCGTGGGGCGCGACGATCTGCTGGACACGGCGGGCACCGGCGGCGGTCGCCCGACCTTCAACGTGTCCACGACGGCAGCGCTGATCGCGGCCGCCGCGGGGTGCACGGTGGCCAAGCACGGGAACCGCTCGGCCACCGGCCAGTCCGGCTCCGCCGATCTGCTCGAGGCGCTGGGAGCCCGGATCGACCTCGGTCCCGACGCCGTCGCGCGGTGCATCGAGGACATCGGCTTCGGCTTCATGTTCGCCCCGGCCCACCACCAGGCCACGCGCTACGTGGTGCCGGTGCGCCGGCAGCTGGCGGTGCGGACGACATTTAATTTCCTCGGCCCGCTGACCAACCCCGCCGGCGCCAGCCGCCAGCTGGTGGGGGTGTCCGACCCCGGGTACGTGGAGACGATGGCCGGCGCGCTGGCCCGGCTTGGCACCCGCCACGCGCTGCTGGTCTCGAGCCAGGACGGTCTCGATGAGCTCAGCATCTCCGCCCCTACAGGTGTGGTGGAGGTGATCGAGGGCCGGATCGACCGCTACGTGCTCGCGCCGGGCGATGTGGGGCTCGAGACCTCGCCCCCCGACGCCGTACCCCGGGGCACCCCCGGCCAGAACGCCGAGACCACCAGACAGATCTTCTCGGGCGTCCCGGGTGCGGCGCGCGACCTGGCGGTGCTCAATGCGGGGGCGGCGATCTATGCCGCCGGCGGCGCCGAATCGCTCGAGCGCGGCGTCCGGGCGGCCGAGGAGGCGATCGACTCCGGTGCCGCGTCGGCGCTGCTGGAGCGCTTCGTCGATCGCACGCACCAGCTGGCCGACGGCGGGGGCTCGGCAGGAGGATCGGCGTGAACGAACTCGATCGCATCGTGGCCACGACCCGCCGGGAGATCGAGCGACGGCGCGGTGCCGTACCGGACGCCGAGCTGGAGCGAGCCGCGGTGGAGGCGCAGGCCACGCGCTCGTCGGAGCGGCGGCGTCCGTTCGACGAGGCGCTCAGGCGACCGGGACTGTCGCTGATCGCCGAGCACAAGCGCCGTTCGCCCTCCGCCGGAGCGATAGGTGATGGCTCGCCGCTGGAGCAGGTCGTCGGCGCCTACGAGCGGGGCGGCGCCGCGGCGCTGTCGATCCTCACCGAGGGCCCGAGCTTCGGCGGCTCGCTTGAGGATCTGCGCGCGGCGAGGGCCTGCTCCTGCCTCCCGATCCTGCGCAAGGACTTCGTGGTCGAGCCCTACCAGGTCTACGAGTCGGTGCTGGCCGGCGCCGACGCGGTCCTGCTGATCACCGCCGCGCTGCCCGCAGAGCAGCTCGCCGGGCTGCGGATGCTGGCGGAGGAGCACGGGCTCGCTGTCCTGGTAGAGGTCCACGACGAACACGAGCTCGAGCTGGCGCTCGAGGCCGGCGCAACGATCATCGGCGTCAACAATCGGGACCTGACGACGCTCGCCGTCGACAGGCAGAGGACCTTCGAGCTGTTGCCGCGGATCCCGGCCGGGACCGCCACCGTGGCTGAATCTGGCTTCAGCGGCCCCGAGCAGCTCGGGGAACTGGAGCAGGCGGGCGCGGACGCGGTGCTCGTGGGCGAGGCTTTGATGCGCGCCGCCGATATCGAGCACGCAGTGCGGAGGCTGACCGGCGCCATTTAGCCACCCTTGACTGGACGGTCCAACACTGACCCGGCAATGAAGCACCTGCTGCGCTCGCATATGGCCTCGGCCGTCATCGGCGGCCTGATGGTGGCGGTCGCCTTTTTGGTGCTCGGTATCACCGGCCGGCGCACCACCCGGACGATCGTCGAGGAGGCGCCGGTCGCCGCCCAGCCGGCCTCCAACACGTCCTCCTCGCAGCTCACGATGCACGCCATCTATGTCCGCGACGCGCCGGGGGTGGTGTTCGTGCGCGCTCAGCTATCCAAGGAGGTGCAGACCCCGTTCGAGCTGTTCCCCGAGCGCCAGCAGAGCACATCCACGGGCTCGGGGTTCCTGGTCGACCGTCGCGGGGACATCCTCACCTCCGATCACGTGATCGAGGGAGCCGACACCCGCACCGGCGTCACCGTGGAGTTCGCCGACGACGTGGCGCGGCAAGCGATCGTCGTCAACCAGGACGCGGATGACGACCTGGCTGTGCTGCGCGTCAACATGAGCGGCGTCCCGCCGGTCCAGCCGCTGGCTCTCGGCCAGTCCAGCAGCGTACGCGTGGGCGACCCGACGCTGGCCATCGGCAACCCGTTCGGCTACGACCGCACGCTCACCAGCGGCATCGTCTCGGCGCTCCAGCGCCAGATCCGCGCGCCTGACGGATTTGCCATCGACAACGTGATCCAGACCGATGCACCGATCAACCCCGGTAACTCCGGCGGGCCGCTGCTCGACGCGGACGGGCGCGTGATCGGGATCAACTCCCAGATCGCCGCCGCTCGCGACCAGGGCGAGGGCAGCGTGGGTATCGCCTTCGCGGTGCCGATCGACACCGCCAAGGACGTCGTCGGCGTGCTCGACGGCGGCAGCACGGCACGGGGTCGCTAGGGCCGGCCCCTACGATGTGGGGCGTGGCGACCGATGCGCCCAAGATCAAGTTCTGCGGCATAACCTCCATGCGTGACGCCCACCTGGCCGCCGACGCCGGCGCCTGGGCCATCGGGTTGATCTTCTGGCCGCACTCGCCGCGGCGCTGTGATCCGGCCGCCGCGGCCGAGATCGGCAGCGCTCTCCGGCGCCGGCTGGAGGTGGTGGGGGTGTTCGTCAACCCGACGCTGGAGCATGTGGCGCAGACCGCCGAGACGGCCAGCCTGACCGCCGTCCAGCTGCACGGCGAGGAGGGCCCGTCGTTCTGCGCCGAGGCTGCGCGCCGCACCGGCTGCAAGGTGATCAAGGCCGTTCGCGTCAGAAGCGGCGCCGACATCCAGGCGCTGATGTCATTCCACACCGACTTCCACCTGCTCGACAGCCACGTCGCCGGAAAGCGCGGCGGCAGCGGCGAGACGTTCGAATGGGACCTGGCCCGAGCCCACCGCGGGTCGGTGCCGATGATCCTTTCCGGCGGTCTGAGACCCCAGAACGTGGCGGAGGCGATCGCCGCGGTCAGGCCGTTTGCGGTCGACGTGGCCAGCGGCGTTGAGCTCGAGCCAGGCCGCAAGGACCCCGAGAAGCTGAAAGCTTTTGCTCATGCGGTGGCCGGCGAACATGTTCGCCGGCCTCGGGCCGATCATGATCGGCCCGACGGGATCGCACATGTGCGACCCCGAACATCTATCCCGAGATGACGAGTGAGCGCGAAGCGCGAGCGGTTAAGCGAGACGTGACCGTCGAGCGACCACATCAGAACGCGGGCCAGGATGGCCCGCGGAGGACGCCAATACAGCACCGCTTCGGGCCGTACGGCGGCCAGTACGTCCCCGAGACGCTGATGAGCGCACTGTCAGAGCTCGAGCAGGCGTGGATCGCCGCGCGCGAGGACGCCTCCTACCGCGCGCAGCTGGACGCGCTGCTGCGCGACTACGTCGGGCGGCCGACCCCGCTCTACCACGCCGAGCGACTGAGCGAGGCCGCCGGCCACCCCATTTACCTCAAGCGCGAGGACCTCAACCACACCGGCGCGCACAAGATCAACAACGCGCTGGGCCAGGCGCTGCTGGCGGTTCGCATGGGCAAGCGGCGGATCATCGCCGAGACCGGCGCCGGCCAGCACGGGGTGGCAACGGCCACAGCCTGCGCGCTGCTCGACCTGGAGTGCGTGGTCTACATGGGCGAGGAGGACATGCGCCGCCAGCAGCCCAACGTGGAGCGCATGGAGTTGCTTGGCGCGCGCGTGGAGCCGGTCGCTGCCGGCGCCCGGACGCTCAAGGAGGCGGTCTCCGCGGCGATTCGCGATTGGGTCACGAACGTCGCCTCGTCGCACTACATCATCGGCTCCTGCGTGGGTCCGGCCCCCTTTCCGGCCCTGGTGCGCGACCTTCAGCGCGTGATCGGCGACGAGGCCCGGGCCCAGCTACTGGAGCGGGTGGGCCGGCTGCCGCAGCGCGTGATCGCCTGTGTCGGTGGCGGCTCCAACTCGATTGGCATGTTTACGGCATTCATCGACGATGAGGGCGTCGAGCTGATCGGGGTCGAGGCCGCGGGGGAGGGAATCGCCTCCGGCCGGCACGGCGCGCCGCTCACCGCCGGCGGCCTTGCGGGCGTCCTGCACGGCGCCTACTCGGCGGTCATGCAGGACGAGGACGGACAGATCCTCGAGGCCCACTCCATCTCCGCGGGCCTCGATTACCCGGGGACGGGGCCGGAGCACGCCTTCCTGCGCGATTCGGGACGGGCCCGCTATGTGGCGGTCTCGGACCGGGAGGCGCTCGAGGCGTTTGCCCGCACCGCGCGGCTGGAGGGGATCATCCCGGCGCTGGAAAGCGCCCACGCCCTGCGGTGGGCGCTCGATGATGCGAGCAGCGAGCTCGATCTGGTGTGCCTGTCGGGCCGAGGAGACAAGGACCTGGCCGAGGCCACCGCCCTGCTGGGGTGAGCGGGACCGAGCGCATCGCCGAGGCGTTCGAGGCCGCGCGGGCCGACGGCCGCCGGGCGGCGTTGATGCCCTACATGATGGGCGGCTACCCCGACCTCGAACGCTCACGGGGAATCATCCGAGCCTACGTCGAAGCCGGGGCCAGCCTGATCGAGCTGGGCGTTCCGTTCTCCGACCCCCTGGCCGACGGGCCTGTGATCCAGGCCGCCGGCAGCGCCGCGCTGCGGGCCGGGGTGAGCGTGCACGACGTGCTCGAGCTGGCGCGAGAGGTGGCGGCCGACGTTCCGGTGGTGCTCATGTGCTACGCCAACCAGGTAGTCAATCGGGGCCTGGAGCGGTTCGCCGACGGCCTGGTGGACGCCGGGGCCAGCGGCCTGATAGTGCCCGACCTACCGCTCGAGGAGGCCGATGCGACGCTCGCGGTCTGCGATCGGCGGGAGTTGGCGCTGGTGCCGCTGATGGCACCCACCACGCCCGACGAGCGACTGGGCAAAATCGGCTCGCGCGCTCGTGGATTCGTCTACCTGGTGACGCTCACCGGCATCACCGGCGAGCGCGCCAGCCTCGCGCAGAGCCTGCCTCGGCTGGTGGCTCGCGCCCGGTCGTACGCCAGCGTTCCGGTGGCCGTGGGGTTTGGGATCGCCACGCCCGAGCACGCACGGGCCGCGGCAGACGCCGGCGCCGACGGCGTGATCGTCGGCAGTCGCCTGGTTCGCGCCGCGGCCGAGGCGGAGGACCCTGCGGCGGCGGTGGGCGCGCTGATGGCGCAGTTCTCAGACGCGCTGAGCGCCGGGATTGCGAGCGCAAGCGAGTAGGATCAGGCCCCGATGGGGTTGATTGTCGCCGCCACCGCAGGTCTGTGCCTCTGGATCATCTTCTGGTCCGGGGAGCTCGGTGCGATCTGGAGCGACCTGAAGCTCGGCGGCTTCGACGGGATGCTGGTCGCGGCCGGGATCGTGCTGGTCGCCGTCATGGTCCGGAATCTGCTCCCGTATCTGCCCGGGCGGCGGAAGTAAGCAAGCCCCGGTCATGCGTCGGTTGGTGTCGCTTTTGGCATGCGCGGCTACGGCCGCCTGCGTAACCGGCTGCACGACGACGGCCACCTCGACGGTCTCGGTGAGCGGGACCACGCTCACCGTGTACACGAGCGCCCCGGCGAGCGCGAGCGGAGCTGAGGCGAGCGACATCGTCGACGCGGAGAAGCTGGCTTTCGAGCAGTCGGGAGCGACGATCGGGAACTTCACGATCCACCTCGCGCAGCTGGGTCAGACTCCCTCGGACAATGCCCGCACCGCGATCCAGGACACGAGCGCCATCGCCTACCTCGGGGAGCTCGACCCCGGAGCCTCGGCCGATTCGATGGGTATCAACAACGCCCAGGACCTGCTGCAGATTTCGCCCAGCGACACGGCGATCGCGCTGACGCAGTCCACTCCGGTGGTCCCCGGCGCTCCCAACAGCTACTACGAGCAGAAGGGGACCTTCGGCCGCACGTTCGCACGCGTCGTGCCCTCGAGCGCCGTCGAGGCGCGGGTGCAGACCGCGCAGATGCGCGAGCTCAAGGTCAAGAAGCTCTACGTGGCGGACGACGGCTCTGACTACGGCAAGGCGCTGGCGTATGCCGTCAGCCAGGCGGCGGTCGGAAATGGCCTCGCCAGCTCGCAGGGAGCCGCCACCCAGTCGGCATTCAGCGCCTCGGGCGCCGACGCGTTCTTCTACGCCGCCTCCCCGGCCGATGCTGCCCACGCCGCCAGGCTCTTCGCTCAGGTCGGCGCTGCTGATCCGAGCGCAAAGCTGTTTGCCCCTTCGTCGTTCGCCGACGGCTCGTTCGCCTCGGCGCTCGGGGGCTCGTCCAAGCTCGACCTCTACGTCACGGAACCCGGCTTTCTGCCCAAGAGCCTGAACGCGAGCGCCAAGCAGGAGTTTCTGGCGCCGTTTGAGGCAAAGTACAAACACGCCCCGCAGCCGCAGGCGATCTTCGGCTACGAAGCCATGTCGGCGCTGCTGGCCGTGCTCAAAGAGGCGGGGTCCAAAGCCAACAACCGCTCCACAGTCGTGAAGGACTTCTTCGACATCAGGCACAGACCCTCGGTGCTCGGCACGTACTCGATGAATTCCGACGGGGACACGAGCATCACGCCGTTTGTGATCAGCCGCCTCCAGCGAGGGCAGCTCGTTCCCTACAGGTCCGTCTCCGGTCCTTGACGCGGGGCGCGCGAGTCACGGCCGCCCTGGCGGTGGCAGTCCTCGCCGCAACGGTCCTCGCAGCCTGTGGGCGCGGCGCATCGCGGGACAGCGGCAAGATCGCCGGCCGCACCCTCAGCATCTACGTCAGCGTGCCCTTGGAGGGGGCCTCAGGCGTCTCCGGACAGGCCGTGGCGAACGCCGCGAGGCTGGCGCTGCAGGACGTCGGCGGCCACGTCGGACGGCTGCATATCGAGTTGAAGGTGCTAGACGACTCGACTCCCGCCCGCCTGGAGTGGGATCCGGGGCAAACCAGCAACAACGCTCGGCAGGCCTCGGTCGACCCCACCACCGTCGGCTACATCGGAGACCTCAACTCGGGCGCCACCGCGGTCGCGATCCCGCTGCTCAACCGCTTCGGGATCCCACAGATAAGCCCGACGAGCACCGCGGTCGGGCTGACTTCGGAAACTCCCGGCGCTGCGCCGGGGGAGCCGTTCAAGTACTACCCAACGGGCGTACGCACGTTTGCTCGGGTTGTGCCCAATGACGCCGTCCAGGCGGCGGTGCAGGTCCAGCTACAGCAGAGGGGGGGCTGCACGCGCACGTTCGTGGTCGATGACGGCGAGGTCGACGGCGAGGATTTCGCCACGAGCTTCGCGCTGGCGGCGCGCGCGGGCGGACTTCAGGTCATCGCCACCCAGCAGTTCGACCAGAGCGCCACCAACTACAGCGCCCTGGCGGCCAGCGTCGCCAGCACCGGCGCCAATTGCGTGTTGATCGCGGCGATCACCGACGCCCACGCGGTGCTCGTCACCAAGCAGCTGGCGGCTGCCGTCCCCGGCCTACGGATCTTCGTCGCTGCCGGCATGGCCGAGAGCACGTATGCGAATCCGGCGCTGGGCGGGATCCCGCTGGCTCTCGATCCGCGCGTCATCATCACCTCGCCCGCACTCGGAGCGAGCGCATATCCCAAGAGCGGCCAAGCCATGCTCGCCGCTTATGCTCGGAGTTACGGCCCTCCCCAGCCCAGTGCGATCCTGGGCTATGAGGCGACGAGCCTGATGCTGAGCGCGATCGCCCGGGCCACCGATCACGGCAAGCGAGATGCGGAGCGCAGTGCAGTGCTCAAGGCGATCTTCAAAACCCGTTCGCGCAGGAGCGTGCTCGGGACCTACAGCATCGACTCGGGCGGCGATACCTCCTCCACCGTCTACGGTGTGTGGACGATTGTCGACGGCGAGCTGCGTTTTTGGAAAGCGCTCGCCGGATGACGGCAGCGTTTCGGTTCCGTTAGGACGGTGGCGAAACGGGGATCTCGCTTGCCTGCGGTCCGAACCGAGCACTAGTGTGCCGGCTTACCGGGCCGACCATGAGCCCGGGACCCACAGAGAGGAGGGCACAGGAAAGATGAGTGTCATGCGCAAGCTGGCCACCGGGTGCGTGGTGGTCGGCGCGGTGGCCGGGATAGCCGCCTGTGGCTCTAGTAGCAAGAGCTCGAGCGGTAGCAGTGGCAAGACGATCGATATCTATTCGAGCCTGCCGCTGCAGGGCGCCTCGAGCGCCCAGACGGCCCCGCTGGTAAATGGAATCAAGCTCGCGCTGTCGCAGGCCGGTGGAAAGGCCGGCCAGTGGACGGTCAACTACACGTCGCTCGACGACTCGACAGCCGCGGCCGGCAAATGGGATCCGAGCCAGACGGCGGCCAATGCCCGGAAGGTAGCCGCCGACCCCAAGGCCGTCTACTACATCGGCGAGTTCAACTCGGGCGCCAGCGAGGTGTCGATCCCGATCCTCAACGCCGCCGGGATTCCGATGGTTTCTCCCGCCAACACCTACGTCGGGCTGACCACGAGCATTTCGGGCGCAAGCGCCCCCGGAGAGCCGCAGAAGTACTACCCGACGGGCAAGCGGACCTTTGCCCGGATCGTGCCAATCGACTCGATTCAGGCGGCGGCCGACCTCGAGGCGATGAAGCAGGCCGGGTGCACGAAGGTGGCGGTTGCCAACGACAAGGAGGCCTACGGTGCCGGGCTGGCCACGCTGCTCGAGCTGGAGAAGGCCAACTACGGCGTGAACATCGTCTCCAACACGGGCATTCAGCCGACGGCACCGAACTTCCGCTCCTACGCCCAGACGATCAAGGGACAGGGAGCGGATTGCTTCCTGTTCGCGGGGATCGTCTCCAACGGCGGGGTGCAGATCACCAAGGACGTCCACAGCGCTCTGCCCACGGCCAAGATCTTCGGCCCGGACGGTATGTGCACGAGCTCGTGGACGAACGCCAAGCAGGGTGGCGTTCCGGCGTCGATCGATCCCTTCCTGGAGTGCACTGTGGCCACGCTGGACCTGACCGCATACCCGGGAGGGAAGACGTTCCTGTCCGACTACAAGGCCAAGTACGGCGTGTCCAATCCCGACCCGTACTCCATCTACGGCTATGAGTCGATGAAGTTGGGACTCGACACGATCGCCAGTCTGGGATCCAAGGGCAACGACAAGTCGGCGATCCTGTCGGCCCTGTTCGCGACCAAGAACCGCAGCTCGGTGCTGGGCACCTACGGGTTCGACTCAAACGGCGACACGACGCTCAAGAGCTACGGGCTCTACAAGGTCGGATCGACCGGTGATCCTGTCTTCTACAAGACGCTGACACCGGCCAAGGTCCTCTAAGAAAAACCACCTGTGGAGGGGGCGCCCAGCGGGCGCCTCCTCCATACTTCCACCGCGACCATGGAAGCGCAGTCCTTCACGCCACGGACGATGGCGATCGGTCTGGGACCGCTGCGCGCTCTGCGGCGCTACATCGGGCGCTGGGGGCTGATCGTGGCGCTGGCCGCGTTGCCGATCTACTTCGGCGTCCACGATTTGACCACCGGCTACCAGGCCGGACTGCAGCACGGCCATCAGGTCATCCGCCACGACCTCTCGCAGCTGGGCTTCAACTTCGCCCAGGGTCTCTCCAACGGCGCGATCTGGGCGCTGATCGCCATCGGCTACACGCTGGTGTACGGGATCATCGAGCTGATCAACTTCGCCCACGGCGACGTGTTCATGATCGGCTCCTTCACCGCCGTCGGGCTGTGGGGCACGTTGGGGCTTGGGGGCGGCAGTGGCGCGGGGGCAATCATCGGCGGGCTCATCGTCACGCTCCTGATCACGATGGCGGTGACTGGGTCGCTGAACGTGCTGATCGAACGCGTCGCCTACCGCCCGCTGCGCTCGGCGCCGAAGCTCGCGCCGCTGATCACCGCCGTCGGTTTCTCGTTCATCCTCCAGAACGTCGGTCTGCTGTGGCGCGGAGGCTCCCCGCAGAGCGTCCCCGATCTGGTGCATGAGACCGACACCGTGTTCAACATCTCGGGGGTAGTCATCCAGCGCGGCTACATCCTGGCGCTGGCGGTGATGATCCCCCTGGTCGTGGGGCTGGCCTGGTTCATCTCCACGACGCGGCCCGGTCGCGCCATGCGGGCCACCGCCCAGGACCCCGAAGCCGCGCGGCTGATGGGGATCAACGTCAACGTGACGATCTCGCTCACGTTTATGCTCGGCGGCGCGCTGGCTGGGGCCGCGGGCCTCGTCTACGCGCTCTATGAGACGAACGTCTGGTACTTCCAGGGCTTCGAGGCCGGGCTGATCGCCTTCACGGCGGCGGTCATGGGCGGGATCGGCAATGTACGGGGCGCCGTCCTCGGCGGGCTGTTGATCGGCGTGATCCAGGCCCTGTCGGACTCCCGGCTGGGTCCCCAGTGGACCGAGGCCGTGGTGTTCGGCTACCTGATCCTGGTCATGATCCTTCGTCCTCGCGGGCTGCTGGGCGAGGAGACCCGAGAGGCCGGATGAGCGCTCCTGAGCAGCCGTTGTCAGGGCTCGGCGAGCTCCGCGCCCAGATCGCGGAGTCACGGGCCGCGCTGGAGCGCAGGCTGCCGCCTTGGGCGGGACGGGCCTCGGTCCTCGCGCTGATCGGCATCGGGATCGTGCTCCCGTTCGCGTTCGCGGCAAACAGCGGCTTCATGAACGCCACGATCATCGCGCTGGCATACGCGGTGATGTCGCTGGGCCTGAACGTCGTCGTCGGCTTCGCCGGGCTACTCGATCTCGGCTACGTGGCGTTCTACGCGCTCGGCTCCTATGCCGCGGGTTGGTTCGCGTCGAGCTTCTTCTTCAAGGCGCACATCCACGTGCTCACCACCTCGCCGTCGGCGTCGATCGGGATTCATCTGAACTTCATCCTGGTGCTTATCTGCGCCGCCCTGATCTGTGCGGTGGCAGGGATGATCATCGGGCTGCCGACGCTGCGGCTGCGCGGCGACTACATCGCGATCGTGACGCTGGCCTTCGGCGAGATCGTCGACGTCCTGGCGGTCAACGGCACCGACATCCACCTCCCGGGCGGGATGACGCTGACCGCCGGAAGCCTGGGGATCAGCGCCATCGACCCGCCGGGATTCTCGCCCGGCGCCGCCTTCAACGAGCTGAACCTGCGGCCCTGGTACTGGCTGATCCTGGGAATCATGTTCCTGGTCCTGTTCTGCGCCACGCGTCTGCGTGACTCGCGCCTGGGCCGCGCCTGGATCGCGCTGCGCGAGGATGAGACCGCCGCGATCTCGATGGGCATCCCGGCTGTGCGCACGAAACTGCTCGCGTACGCCATCGGGGCCGCCTTCGGCGGCATGTCTGGCGCCTTTCTGGGCACCTACATCCCCGAGGTCAACTCGGATCAGTTCCAGTTCGGCTTCTCGATCTTCATCCTCTCGATGGTGATCATCGGGGGGCTGGGGTCGATCTGGGGGGCACTGGCGGGCGGCCTGCTGCTGGGCTACATCAACAACTGGCTGATCCCCGACGTGCTCAACAACCTGCCGAGCAAGCTGGGGCTGAACTTCCAGCTGACCACGATCGAGTTCGGCATCTTCGGCTTCCTGCTCGTGCTGGTGATGATCCTGCGCCCCCAGGGCCTGATTCCCGAGCGAAGACGAAAACTGGAGCTGAGCGCGGAGCTGGAGGCCGAAGACTCGCAGCTCATGGAGGGCGGCCGATGACACCCTCGATCGTCGCCGAGGTGGTTGCCAAGGAGCGCCCGCTGTGAGCTCCGTGGTCGAGGCGCCCGCAACCACCGACGCGATCATGCGTGCGGTGGGAGTGAGAAAGGAGTTCGGCGGCCTGGTCGCGGTCGCCGACGCCTCGCTCGATGTCCCGCGGCACTCGATCGTCTCGCTCATCGGTCCCAACGGCGCCGGCAAGACGACCTTGTTCAACATGCTGACCGGCCTCTACCGGCCCACCGCCGGCCAGATCCTGCTCGAGAAGGTCGACATCACCCGCAAGCGCCCGGACCGCATCACCAGTCTGGGCGTCTCGCGCACGTTCCAGAACATCCGCTTGTTCGGGGCCATGACCGCGGTGGAGAACGTGATGGTCGGTCGCCACACGCAGATGCGCACCGGGCTGTTTGGCTCGATCTTTCGGCCGCCGTGGGTTCGCAAAGAGGAGCGAGGAGTGCGGGAGCGGGCGCGCGAGTTGTTGCGTTACGTGGGGCTGGGCGAGCAGGCGTTCGAGCGGACATCGGCTCAGCTTTCATACGGGGACCAGCGGCGGGTGGAGATCGCGCGCGCACTGGCGGCCGAGCCCAAGCTGCTGCTGCTGGATGAGCCGACGGCCGGGATGAATCCGCAAGAGTCCTCGGCTCTGACCGGCTTCATGCGGCAGCTGCGCGATGAGCTGAAGCTGACGATCCTGCTGATCGAGCACGACATGAAGGTGGTGATGGGCGTCTCCGAGCGGGTCACCGTGCTCGACCACGGCGAGAAGATCGCCGAGGGCCCCCCGGCCGAGGTCCGCAATGACCCGCGCGTGATCGAGGCCTACCTCGGGAAACAGGACTGATGGCGCTGCTCGAGGTCGACGATATCCGCACCAACTACGGTGCGATCGAGGCGCTGAAGGGCGTTTCGCTGACCGTCGACGAGGGCGAGGTGGTGACCCTGATCGGTTCCAACGGCGCCGGGAAGTCGACCACCCTGCGCTCGATCTCGGGCCTCACGCCGGCCCGCTCGGGCTCGATCTCGTTTGCCGGTGAGACGATCACGCGGGTCCCCGCTCACGAGATCGTGCTGCGGGGGATCGCGCTGTCGCCGGAGGGGCGTCACTGCTTCCCACGCATGTCCGTCCGCGAGAACCTGGACCTGGGAGCCCACCGCCGCCGGGGTTCCGAGGTGGCGGAGGACCTCGAGCGGGTGTTCGCGCTGTTCCCTCGCCTGCACGAGCGCGAGCGTCAGAAAGCCGGAACGATGTCGGGCGGCGAGCAGCAGATGCTGGCCATCGGGCGTGCCTTGATGGCCCGTCCCCAGCTGTTGATGCTCGACGAACCCTCGATGGGGATCGCGCCGATTCTGGTTCAGCGGATCTACGAGACGATCCGGGAGATCAACCGCTCAGGCGTGGCCATACTCCTCGTCGAGCAGAATGCGAACTATGCGCTGGACGCCTCGCGGCGCGGCTACGTGATCGAGACGGGGAGAATCGTGCTCGCCAACAGCTCCGCCGAGCTGCGTGACGACCCCGAGGTCCAGCGGGCCTATCTGGGCACATGACGCTACTGGCCACGATCGGCGCGAAGGGCCTCTACCTGCTGTTCGCCTGGTTGATCTCGGCGGCGATCGCCGGCTGGATGGCTGACCGCAAGGGCTACGGCGAGCGCGTGGGGCTCACGTTCGGGCTGCTGTTGTCGGTGGTTGGCCTGGTGATCGTTCTGTTGCTCCCCAGCCGCCCGAACTCGGCGTGGAAGCTCGAAGGGCCGCTGCCGCGCCGGCGCCGCCCGCGGAGCTAGCTCCCCGCCTGGCCAGCAGGCCAGGCGTCCCGGCGGGGCACTAGATTCAGTTCAGTGCCCGATGAGCTCTTTCTGATCGACGGCAACAGCCTTGCCTACCGCGCGTTCTTCGCCCTGCCGGAGTCGATCGCCACGTCGACCGGCGTGCCCACAAACGCGATCTTCGGCTTCGCCTCGATGCTCGTCAAGATCCTGACCGACTACGGCCCGCGGGCCACCGTCGTCGTGTGGGACAGGGGGGACACAGGGCGCAAGGAGGTGTACGCGGAGTACAAGGCCCAGCGAACCACGCGCCCGGACCTGCTCAAAGAGCAGTGGCCGCACCTCGAGCCGCTGGTGGAAGCCTTCGGGTACCGCAACCTGGCCGTCGAGGGCTACGAGGCCGACGACGTGATCGCCTCGATCGTGGAGCGGGCACGGCACGCCGAACCGCCGGTGCCGGTGATGGTCGTGACCGGCGATCGCGACGCCTACCAACTCGTCGAGGACGGGGTTCGCATCATGACCACGTCCCGAGGCATCACCGACACGCGCGTCTACGACCGCGACGGGGTGGTCGACCGCTATGGGATTCCGCCGGAACTGATCCCGGACTTCATCGGCCTGAAAGGCGACACCAGCGACAACATCCCGGGCGTCCCGGGCATCGGCGACAAGACCGGCGCCGAGCTGCTGCAGCGGTTTGGCTCGTTGGAAGGCGTGCTCGATCACATCGAGGAGGTCTCGGGCGCCAAGCGCAAGCAGAACCTGATCGAGCATGCCGACGCCGCGCGGATCTCAAAGCAGCTGGCGACGATCAAACGCGACATCCCGATCGAGCTGGACATCGGCGCCTTCGTCTCTGAGCCGCCCGACCGCTCGCGGCTCAGGGACGTGTTTCGCGAGTTCGAGCTGCGCGAGCCGCTCCGCCGGCTGGAGGAGGCCCTGGGATCCGCCGACGCAGCCGCGCCGGCGCCCGTCGCCCAGCAGGCGCTGAGCGCCCATCTGGAGCCGGCGACGTTGGCTCAGCTGACCACAAGGCTTCCGCAGGCCGAGCTGGGGCTCGCCGTCAGGGCGCCGGAGGTCCCCGAAGGAGAGCTGTTCGCGGCGAACGAGAGCTGGCACTTCAGCGTCCACGCCGACGGCACCGGCCAGGTACTGGTCGGGGAATGCCCCCGTCCGGAAGAGCTGGTCAAGGCGATCGGGGACCGGCCGGCAATCGCCCACGACGCAAAGTCGCTGGGCCTTGTCCCAAGCGTCCTTGCGCACGACACCGAGGTCGCGGCATACCTGCTGGAGCCGGCGCGTCGGGCCTATCCGTTCCGCGAGCTGTGCGAGGAACGGGGCCTGGCAGCCGACGTCGACGATCCAACCGCCGCCGACGCGCTCCTGCTGCAGGCGCTCGCCGGCTGGCAGCGGGAGCAGATCCGCGGTCGCGGTCTCACCGACCTGCTGCTCGAGGTCGAGCTGCCGCTGGTCCGCGTGCTGCGGGCCATGGAGCTGGCGGGATGCAAGCTGGACACGGATCGGCTCCAGGAAATCTCCAACCGGGTGAAATCGGAGGCCGATTCCTTGGAGCGAGAGATCTTCGAGCTGGCCGGGACAGAGTTCATGCTCGGCTCGCCACGGCAGCTGGAGGAGGTGCTGTTCGGCAAGCTCGGTCTGTCGCGCAAGCGCCGGGGGAAGACGGGGTACTCAACCGACGCTCGAGTGCTGCAGGCGATCCGGCACGAGCATCCGGTGATCCCCAGGATCGAGCGCTGGCGGGAGCTGACGAAGCTGGCGCAGACCTATCTGGACGCGCTGCCGCAGCTGCTGGGCTCCGATGGACGTCTGCACACCACCTTCAACCAGACAGCGGCCACGACGGGACGCCTGTCGTCGAACAACCCCAATCTGCAGAACATCCCGATTCGCACGGAGCTGGGGCGCGAGATCCGAAGTTGCTTCGTCGCCGAGGAGGGAAAGCTGCTGGTCTCAGCCGACTATTCCCAGGTCGAGCTGCGGCTGCTGGCCCACATCGCCGGCGAAGACGTGCTCAAAGACATCTTCCGCCGGGGAGAGGACGTCCACACCGCCACGGCTTGCCGCGTGTTCGGCGTCACGCCCGAGCAAATCGATCCCGGCATGCGCTCGAAGGCCAAGATGATCAACTACGGGATCGTCTATGGGCTATCGGCCTGGGGGATGGCAGACCGGCTGGACATCCCGCAGGAGGAGGCAGACGAATTCATCCGGCGCTACCTCGCGGGCTTCCCCGCGGTGGCCCGGTTCATCGAGGAGACGATCGCCCAGGGAACCGAGCACGGCTACGTCTCCACGCTGTTCGGCAGGCGTCGACAGGTTCCGGAGCTACGCGCGCGCCGCTGGGAGCTGCGCAAGCAGGGGGAGCGATTCGCGGTCAACATGGTGATCCAGGGCACGGCCGCCGACATCATGAAGGTGGCCATGGTCCGCTGCGATCACGCGCTGGACGACGCGGGGCTTGAAACTCGATTGATCCTCCAGATCCACGATGAGCTGCTTTTCGAGGGCCCCCCCGATGAGGCCGAGCAGGTCAAGCGAATCGCATGCGACGAGATGCGCGCCGCGTTCGAAATGGATCCCCCGTTGGCCGTGGAGGCTGGAGTGGGCACCGACTGGTTGAAGGCCAAGTGAGCGCTCGCGTCCGCAGGGACGCGCTGCTCGTCTGCCTCACGCTGTCCTCGGGGGCGGTCGACGCGATCAGCTACCTGGGTCTGGGCAAGGTGTTTACCGCCAACATGACGGGCAACATCGTGCTGCTCGGGCTGGCCGTGGGAAGCAGCGAACGCTCCGCCGTGGTCAGGGCGGCGGTCTCGCTCGTCGCGTATGCGGCGGGGGCCTTCCTCGGTGCCCGCATCGCGCGGCGCGGCGAGCGCGAGTCGATTTGGCGCGGCGAGGTCACGTTCGTGCTCGGGTTGGAGGCGCTGCTGCAGGCTGGGCTATTCGCCGCCTGGGTGGCCGCGGCGGGCCGCCCCGGTCAGAGCGCCGAGGCAGTGATGGTGGCGATGTCCGCCCTGGCCATGGGCCTGCAGAGCGCCGCCGTCGCGGCGCTCGGGGTCGCCGGGGTGAGCACCACGTATGTCACCGGCACGCTGACAGGCCTGATGGGGGAGCTCGCGGCCGGCTCGGGAGGCCGCGCGCAGCGTGCCCGGCGGGCGCTCGTGCTGGTGGCGCTGCTGGCGGGAGCGGTGATCGCCGCCGTGCTCCTGACGAACGTCCGGCGCATCGCGCCGCTCCTCCCTCTGCTGATGACCGGGGCCGTCGTGCTCTACGCCGCCACGCGGTGGCGGGCTGGCGAATCGGACGCGAGTGCAAACCGCGGATGAGCGATTTCGAGGTAGTGGCCGAAGGCCCAATCGACGAATCGCTTGCTCTGCATGGTCCGCAGTGAGCGCGCCAGCACGCGCGGCGCGACGCGCGGAATCAGCCGCTGGACGCGCAGCATGGCCTCGAATTTCCAGGCGTGCCCCGCGCTGAAGCGCGCGTAGCGCTCCGCTGCCTCGGTCGCGCCGCGGCGGCCGGCGATCACCGCACGCAGCTCGCGGCCGCACGCAAGCCCGAAGTACAGCGCGGTTCGGATTCCCTCCGCCGTCAGCGGCAGGCAGTGCCCCGCGGAGTCGCCGACGAAGAAAACTCCGTCCTCGCTCGCCGCCCGGATCCGGTGGGGAATCCAGTTGCCCTGGTACCGGACCGCCTCTCGGGCCGTATCGGAAGCCAGCCTCACGGTCGGCTCCTTGACGTGGAAGCGCGGGTCGAACGAGCCCACTCCGACACGCACCTCGCCCCCGGCCGGAAAACTCCAGCCATAGCCGGCCGGCACATATGAGCGGTCGATCCACACCTCGAGCTCGTCGCCCGAGCCGAACGGATGCACCTCGAGCCCCCTGGAGAGGAAGGCCTCGGGTGGCTGAACCGGCTGGCCGGCGCCGAGCACGCGTCGCCAACCGAGCGCGTCGACGATCAGCCGCGCCCGTATGTCGCCGCGATCGGTGTGAACGGTGCTGCCGCTGCGCCCGTCGACCTTCGCCGTCTCAAACTCGAACGTGCCCTGCTCGGCAAGCACCGCGCACAGCGTGCGGTAGTCAAAGGTGGAGAAGGTCCACGGCAGCTCGAAGCGGGCGCTGACGCGGGGCGTGTGGATGACGAGCTGCCCAAAAGTCTGCTGGAGCGACTCCTGGAGATCGAGCGCGTACAGCCAGTCGGTCGGGATTCCGCACGCCGAGGTCTGGCGCTCGCCGATCTGGTAGCGATCCAGCACGAGCACCTCTGCGCCGCAGTCCGCGAGCTCGCGAGCCACCGCCAGCCCGCCGAAGCTGGCACCGCAGATCAGCACGTCGCAGTCGCGATCGAGCGCCGTGCGCTCATCGCCTCGTTTCGTCGCGCGTTGAGGCACCGAGGGGATCATAGGTACCAATCGCCCATACCTGGCTATCCTCCGAGCGACCGATGTCCACAACAACCACGCTGACTCCCGAAGCCGAGAACCCAGACGCCAAGGTCGTGGAGGGCTCCGACGGTCTGCTGCTCGAGGTAGATGGCCGGATCGTGCCCAACTACGACGCCACGCTGCATCCCTTCCAGGAGGGAGACGTGGTCAGCGGTCACGTGGTGCGCATCGACAACGATGAGGTGCTGGTCGACATCGGCTACAAGTCGGAGGGCGTCATTCCGGCCTCGGAGCTCTCGATTCGCAAGTCGGTCGATCCGTCCGGGGAGGTCTCGCTGGGCGAGCAGGTCGATGCGCTCGTGCTCACCAAGGAGGACCAGGATGGTCGGCTGATCCTCTCCAAGAAGCGCGCGCGGTTCGAGAAGGCGTGGCGGCGGATCGAATCGGCGGCCGAGTCGGGCGAGCCTGTCGAAGGCCAGGTGATCGAGGTGGTCAAGGGCGGACTGATCGTCGACCTCGGCGTCCGCGGTTTCCTCCCGGCGTCGCTGGTCGACATCCGGCGTGTCCCCAACCTCGATGAGTACATGGGCCAGACGATCGAGACCAAGGTCATCGAGCTCAACCGTTCGCGCAACAACGTCGTACTCTCCCGTCGGGCCGTGCTAGAGGAGCAGCGCAAGGAGGACCGGGAGCGGATCCTCGATCGGCTGCAGCCCGGTCAGGTCGTGGAGGGCAAGATCTCCAACATCGTCGACTTCGGCGCGTTCGTCGATCTGGACGGGATCGACGGCCTGATCCACATCTCGGAGCTCTCGTGGTCGCACGTAAACCACCCCTCGGAGATCCTCCAGATCGGCGACACGGTCAGCGTCAAGGTGCTGGACATCGACCGCGACCGTCAGCGCATCTCGCTCGGTTTGAAACAGACGCAGGAGGACCCCTGGCAGCGGGTGGTCGACACCTACAACGTGGGCGACGAGCTCGAGGGCACAGTGACGAAGGTGGTGACGTTCGGGGCCTTCGTGGAGATCCTGGACGGTGTCGAGGGTCTGGTCCACATCTCGGAGCTCGCCCAGCACCACGTCGAGAATCCTCGGGAGCTGATCCGTCCCGGCGACCAGGTGCGCGTCAGGATCTTGGAGATCGACTCCGACCGGCGACGGCTGTCGCTGTCGATCAAGCGCGTCGAGGGCCAGGTGCTCCCGATATCGCGCCCGAGCGACGCCGGCAACCTCGACGATGTGCCCGAGCTCGGCCTTTCCGAGGATGTGTTCGCGGGCGAGGGGTCCGGCGGCCCGGCGGCGTCGGTGCCCACGACGCCGGAGGAAGCGCAGGGCGCCGACTCCCAGGCGCAGACCGAAGCTTTCGCTGCGTCGGAGCCCGAGGCTCCCGCGGCGCCCGCCCCAGACGCGGAGGCGCCGGCTGCGTCGGAGCCCGAGGCTCCCGCGGCGCCAGCCCCAGACGCGGAGGCGCCGGCTGCGTCGGAGCCCGAGGCTCCCGCGGCACCCGCCCCAGACGCGGAGGCGCCGGAGGCCGAAGCGCCGGCGGCTCAGGACGAAGGCGAACAGCAGGCCTGAGGGCTCAGCCGGACGCGTGGTCCGGTACGTCGGGCTCACGGGCGGGATCGGCGCGGGCAAGTCAACTGCGCTGTCGGCGCTCGAGCGCCTGGGCGTGGCGGTGCTCTCAACCGATGCGGTGGTGCGCGAGCTGTACGACACGCAGGAGATCCGCGCCATGATGCGCGAGCGGTTCGGGGCCGAAGTCGCGCCGGGCGGCGAGGTCGATCGAAACACGCTCGCGGAGCGGGTGTTCGCCTCAGAAGGGGACCGAGTCTGGCTGGAGGGCGTGCTCTGGCCGCGCGTCGGCACGCGGATGGCGGCCTGGCGGGAGTCGCTGCAGCGACTATCGCCGCGGCCACGTGTTGCGGTAGTCGAGGTGCCGCTGCTGTTCGAATCCGGGCTCGAGGGCACGTTCGATGCCACGATCGCGATCGTGGCCGACGAGGCTGTGCGCCGACAGCGGGCGTCCTCACGCCAGCACCGCTCGCTCGACGAGAGGACCGCGCGCCAGCTCACGCAGCAGGAGAAAGCGGCCCGAGCGACGTACGTGGTGCATAACGACAGCACGGTCGACGAGCTCGAACGTCAGTTGTCGGCCGTACTTGAGAAGCTTTGAGCGATGACTCCTCCCGCAGCCACTGTCGCCACTCGCCGCCGCGCCCCCGCTCGGCGAGCGGCGGTGCGCCGCCGCCGGTTGCTGCTCGCGCTGAGCGCCGCGGCGCTCGTGGCGCTGGTCGTAGTGCTCACGGCTCCCCTGTTCCAGAAGGCGATACGGGACCTGACGCTGCCGCTGCAGCACGAGGACATCATCCGTCAGCAGGCCGCCCAGAAGCACCTCGATCCGGCCCTGATTGCCGCGGTCATCTACGCGGAGACGAAGTTCGATGCGCGTACCTCCCGCGCCGGGGCCGAGGGCCTGATGCAGCTGCTTCCCCAGACGGCGGAGTACCTGGCGCGGGAGTCGGGCGCGAGCACGTTCACCGTTGCCGACCTCTCAACCCCGCAGGTGAACATCGCCTATGGCAGCTACTACCTGCGATTTCTGATCGACCACTACCGGGGTCAGGTGATGCCGGCCATCGCGGCGTACAACGCGGGGGCCACGAACGTCGACCGCTGGGTGGCCGGGGCGCAGGCCGACAGTCACGCGTTCACGATCGAGGACATCCCATTTCCGGAGACGCGGGCATACGTCCAACGCGTGCTGCATGCCCAGGCGGAGTACCGCCACACTTATTCCTCTCAGCTGGGGTACGGCTGATCGACCCTCGGCGTCGGCCGGCCCGACGCCCGGTCGAGGCGGCGCAGCCAGTCGGTAAGGAGCGCCAGCACGAGCAGCATCGCCAACCCCACAGCGGCGGCGCTGGCGATGTACCAGGGCCAGGGTCCCAGCACGCTCAGCAGCGAGCCGTGAACCGGTTTCTGGCCCAGGTACATGTAGTTACCCCCGGTGACGGCGTCGGCCGTCCCGGCCACGGCGGCTACCGCGAGCGTCGCCGCGAACACGCGCCAGGCGGCGCCCGGGCGTGGATAGCAGCCGAAGCCGAACACGAGCAGGCAGCTCGCGAGCACGGCGCCCACGTGGTATGCGAAGTAGGTGAAGTAGAAGACGCTCGGAAAGCTCTGTGACAGGTCCGGCGTCACGATGGCCTGCAAGGAGGCAGTCAGTGACCAGAAGTAGAGGAGCTCGATCAGCAGCCGTCGACGGGTCCAGAGCGCGGCCACCGCGGTCAGGGAGACGGCGTCGGTCAGTTGCAGCGGCAGTGTGTACTTGACGCTCCAGACGCCGGTGACGACGTCTGCCACGTACTCGCCCGCCCACGCGGCGAGGATCAGCAACGCGAGCGCGCGGGCATAGCCGACCTGCCACACGCGCCTGCGTCGACTGCGCCGCGGCAGCCAGATCGAGGCCCCGGCGCCCACCACCAGGACCGCCAGTGCGGCTAGGTGCGGGGCCGAGAACTGTCTCAATGTCAGTACATGCGGCGGGGGCGGCCGGCGTGTTCCACTTCTGCGATCACGCGAGCCAGCTCATCCGCCTCGCCGTCTTTCAGCGTGGCGATGGTAACCCTGATGCCGGGCGGCGTGAGAAGCCTGAAATGCTCGCCGGCGAGCACCAGCCAGCCGGAATCCAGCAGCGCCCTTGTGACCGGCGCCTCCTCCCTGACCGACACCCAGACGTTCATACCAGAGCGCCCGAAGGCAGCGACTCCGTGCTGCTCGAGCGCCTCGATCAGCGCCACGCGACGCCGGCCGTACTCGCGCTCCGCGGCCGCGCAAGTGGCGCCGAACGCTGGGTCGCGCAGCATCTCGGCGGCCACAGCCTGCAGCAGGTGACTGACCCAGCGGGGCCCGAGAGCCTGCCTGCCCTCTACGCGGGCGATCGTGGTCTCATCCCCGGCCACGAGCGCCAGCCGCAGATCGGGATGGAGGATCTTGGACATCGAGCGAATCACCGCCCAGCGCTCTTGCTCGGGCGTGATAAGCGTCGCGAAGGGCGCCCCTGAAACGGGGCCGGCATGGTCGTCCTCCACGACCAGTGTCCGGGGGTACCGCGCAAGCAGTTGGTGCAAATCGGCCGTCCGCTCGTGATCGAACGCGGCCCCCAGCGGATTCTGCGCCCGCGGCACGACGATCACCGCCGCGGCGCCCTCCCGCAGCGCGTTGCTCAGAGGGGCCGGGGTGATGCCGCGCTCATCGACCGACACCGGCACGGCGACCAGGCCCAACGCGAGCAGGATGTCGCGAATCGAGGGATAGGCGGGATCCTCGATCACCACGCGGTCTCCGGGGCGCAGGTGCGCCTGGAGCAGCCGCTCGATCGCGTCGAGTGCGCCGCCCAGCACCGCCACCGACCGCGTGTCGAGGCCGTCACGGGCGAAATCCTCGCGCGCCAGAAGCAGAAGCTCGGGGTCCGGCGCCTCGAGTGCGTCCAGCCGCAGCTTCGCGTCGACATCGACCCGAGCGAGCGCCGCGGGCAACGATGGCAGCAGGTGAGGGTCGGGCAGTCCGATGGTCAAGTCCCGCATCCCGGCGCGGACGGCCGGCGGTACCGGCGCCTGCCGAGTCGGCGTGCGAAGCGGCGGGCGAGGAGCCACTCGCGTTCCGCGGCGGCCTTCGGCCACCACCAGGCCGCGCTGGCGCAACATCCGGTACGCGGAGTTGACCGTGGCGGGACTGGTACCGAGCCTGGCAGCGAGCGAGCGAACCGTGGGCAGCGCGTCGCCCGCGCTGAGCCCGCCGGTGCGGACGGCCGCCTCGACGCTGGCGCCGATCTCCTGCGCGGTCGAGCCGGTGATCCGCGGCCCGTTCTGATATTGTTCTAGTTCAATCATGAGTTTGTACTATAACAAATCTCCGAGAACGACAGTCCGCCGCCGCGCTGGACGCGGGCGCTACGACCGGGAGTTGATCGAGGCAATTCTCGACGAGGGCCTGGTCGGCCATGTCGCGTTCGTCCACGAGGGACAGCCGTACGCCATGCCGATGCTCTACGCGCGCGGTCCCGAGGCCGTCTATCTACACGGGTCGCCTCTCAGCCGGCTACTGGGAGGCCTCGCCGAGGGCGTGGCGATGTGTCTGACGGTCACGTTGCTCGACGGCCTGGTTCTCGCCCGCTCGGCGTTTCACCATTCGCTCAACTATCGCTCGGTAGTGGCGCTGGGTGAGGGGCGGCCGATCACGGACTCGGCCGAGAAGCGGGAAGCGCTACGCAGGGTCGTGGATCGGGTCGCGCCGGGGCGCTCGGATGATGTGCGCGGACCCAGTGATCAGGAGCTCGCCGCCACCGATGTGGTGGCCCTGAGCGTCCATGAAGCATCGGCCAAGGTCCGCAGCGGGCCACCCGTCGATGCCTCCGAGGACTATCGGCTGCCGGTGTGGGCGGGCGAGTTGCCGCTCGAGCTGAGGCCGGGTGCGCCGGTCGCTGACGCCCGTTGCCGATCGCCGCTGCCCGCATATCTGACGACCTTCGGCAGCCGCCGGGCGTTCGGCTAGCAGTCGCCGGGCGACCCCCCGCTACTCTCAGCACGACCCCGCGAGTCATGCCCGATTTCGAACTCGATCCCGCCTTTCATCCGACCGCTGACCAGCCGGCGGCGATCGAGTCGTTGGCCGAGGGCATCCAGTCCGGGGAGCGCTTTGAGACGCTGCTCGGAGCCACCGGCACGGGCAAGACCATGACCATGGCCGGCGTCGTCCAGGCCGTGCAGAAGCCGACGCTGGTGATCGCCCACAACAAGACGCTCGCGGCCCAGCTGTGCAACGAGTTCCGGACCTACTTTCCGCGGAACGCCGTGGAGTACTTCGTCTCCTACTACGACTACTACCAGCCCGAGGCCTACGTGCCGAGCAAGGACCTCTACATCGAGAAAGACTCGGCGATCAACCAGGAGATCGACCGCCTGAGACATTCGGCGACCGCCGCCCTGTTCGCCCGCCGCGACGTGCTGATCGTGGCCAGCGTGTCCTGCATCTACGGTCTGGGTTCCCCCCAGACCTACGACGACAACCTGCAGACGCTGAGCAAGGGGGAGATGATCGACCGCGACAGGCTGCTGCGGAAGCTGGTCTCGATCCAGTACA
Organism: uncultured Actinomycetes bacterium; assembly: GCA_963822735.1. Lineage (GTDB taxonomy): Bacteria > Actinomycetota > Thermoleophilia > Solirubrobacterales > Solirubrobacteraceae > Palsa-465. Next base: position 148,353 of record CAWGIU010000001.1, on the reverse strand, counting down.
CGCGCAACGACACCGCGCTGGCCCGCGGGAACTTCCGGGTCCGCGGCGAGACACTCGAGATCTTTCCCGCCTACGCCGAGACCGCCTTTCGGGTGGTGCTGTTCGGCGACGAGGTGGAACAGCTCCAGGAGTTCGATCCCCTGACCGGCGAGCTGCTCAAGGACGACCTCGAGCACGTCGGCGTATGGCCGGCGACCCACTACAACGTCCGGGAGGGGATGATCGACGACGCCGTGGCCCAGATCGGGCGCGAGCTGAACGAGCGCTGCACGCAGCTCGAGGCCGAGGGCAAGCTGCTCGAGTCCCACCGCCTCCGCCAGCGCACGCAGTACGACATGGAGATGCTGCGCGAGCTCGGCTTCTGCTCCGGAATCGAGAACTACTCGCGCATCCTCGACGGCCGCCGCCCGGGCGACCGGCCCTACTGCCTGCTCGATTACTTCCCCGAGGACTTCGTCTGCTTCATCGACGAGTGCCACCAGACAGTGCCCCAGCTGGGAGGCATGTATGAGGGGGACCGTTCGCGCAAGCAGACGCTCGTCGATTACGGCTTCCGGCTCCCAAGCGCGCTCGACAACCGACCCCAGACCTTTCAGGAATTCCTCTCAATAACCCCTCAGATGGTGTTCGTCTCCGCCACCCCGGGCGAGTACGAGCGCACCCACTCCAAGCGCGTCGTGGAGCAGATCGTGCGACCGACCGGGATCGTCGACCCCGAGGTGGAGGTGCGCGAGACGCGCAACCAGATCGACAACTTGATGAACGAGATCCGTGCCCGCTCGAACCGCGACGAGCGCACGCTCGTCACCACGCTGACGAAGAAGATGGCCGAAGATCTCACCGACTACCTGCTGGAGATGGGCTTCAAGGTGCGCTACCTGCACTCCGAGGTGGACACCCTCGAGCGGATCCAGATCATCCGCGAGCTGCGGCTCGGAGAATTCGACGTGCTGGTGGGAGTCAATCTGCTGCGCGAGGGACTCGACCTGCCCGAGGTCTCGCTGGTCGCGATCCTCGACGCCGACAAGGAGGGCTTCCTCCGCGGGGAGACCTCCCTGATCCAGACGATCGGCCGCGCGGCGCGCAACGTCGAGGGCAAGGTGTTGATGTACGCCGACAGAGAGACCGCCGCGATGCGCGCGGCGATCGAGGAGACCGACCGCCGCCGGGAGATCCAGCGCGCGTATAACGAACAGCATGGGATCACTCCAGAGACGATCGTCAAGGGCATCTCCGACATCGCCGACTTCCTGCAGGCCGAGTCAAAGGTGCCGCGCAGCCGGCGCGGGCGGCGTCTGCGTGAGTCGGCCAAGGCGATGCCGCCGGCCGAGCTGGAGAAGGCGATCGTGGAGCTCGAGGAGGAGATGCTCGAGGCAGCCGAGGAGCTGCGCTTCGAGTACGCGGCCAAGCTCAGGGACGAGATCCGCAGGCTCAAGCGCGAGTTGGACGTGGCTGTTGCCGAGGGCCGACACGCGCTGACGCCACCGTAGTGCGCCAATCGCTAGGCTCCGCCTGCGTTTTTCCCTGAGACGGAGGTTTGACGGCGTGGCCCTGGACCGCATGAGCATCGAGAAGAAGGATTTCCCCGTCGGGCGTCGGGGGTACGACCCAGAGGCCGTCGACTCTCACCTGCGAGCCATCGCCGAGGAGGTGGAGCAGCTCAGAAGGTCCACCACCGAGCGCACCGAGACGCTGGCCGGTGTCGCCAGCGCGCGCGTGCAGGCGATTGTCGAGGCGGCCGAGCAGAGCTCCGCGGAGATCCAGCGCCAGGCCGAGGACGAAGCGCGCGCGATCCGCGACGAGGCGACGAGCGACGCCAAGCGCGAGCGGCGGGATGCCTCCGCCGACGCCAAGCGCGAGCGTGAGGAGGCGGCGCGCGACGCACAGAACGAGCGCCAGCAAGCGGCGTCCGACGCGAAGCGAGAGCGCGAGCAGGCTCTGCAGCAGTCTCGCGAGTACGTCGGCCACGTCTCGGAGGCCGCCTCGCAGCTGCGCAACCGACTCGAGGCCATGGAAGCGGAACTCACCGCGCTCACGGAGACGCTGCGGACCGGAGGAGACCGATTGACAACCGAGCTGGAGGTGCTCGACGCGGGAATGAGCGATCTGAGCGCCGTCGCCGGAGGCAGGGCGGAGCCGCGAGCCGCGGAGCCGGTCGAGGGCGCCATCCCGGGCGCGGGTGAGCTCGAGCCCGAGTCGACGCTTGAAGCCGTTGCGCCGGAGGAGACGGTTTCGGCCGGCGCCGTCGAGCCGGATCTGCCGCCGGAGCCCAAGACCGCCGCGGAGCTCGAGCCTGACGCAGGACTGGAGCCAGAACCGGAGGTGGGCTCAGAGCCCCTGCCGCTCCCAGCTGAAGCCGAGCCGGCCGAGCTCACAGCTGACATGCAGCCCGGTTCCTCCCGTGCCCGGGGGGACCTGCCGGCCGAAGCGGCCGCCGGCGACGACACGGAAGGGGCGCGCCTGATCGCGCTCAACATGGCCCTGAATGGAACTCCACGGGAGGAGACGGACCGCTATCTGGCAGCGAATTTCGAGCTTTCCGACCGCGGTCAGCTGCTGGATGAGGTCTACGCCAGCGTCGAGGGATAGCTCGTCGCCGCAAACTGCTGAAAACGCACCAAGGGAACGTCTGTTCGGCTCTCTAGACTGGCTCTAGTGGACCAACTGATCGTCTCGGGCGCCCGGGAGCACAACCTCAAGGACATAACCGTCGCGATCCCGCGGGGGTCGCTGACCGTGATCACCGGCCTGTCGGGGTCGGGGAAGTCGTCGCTGGCGTTCGACACAATCTATGCCGAGGGCCAGCGCCGCTACGTGGAGTCGCTGTCGGCCTACGCCCGGCAGTTCCTAGGCCAGATGGACAAGCCCGATGTGGACTCGATCGAGGGGCTCTCGCCCGCGATCTCGATCGACCAGAAGACCACCTCCCGCAATCCGCGCTCAACGGTGGGCACGGTGACCGAGATCTACGACTACCTGCGGCTGCTCTGGGCCCGCATCGGCCACCCGCACTGTCACATCTGCGGGCGCCCGATCGCCGGTCAATCGGCGGAGCAGATCATCGACCAGGCGATGGAGCTGGAGGAGGGCACCAGGTTCATGGTCCTGGCGCCGGTCGTCCGCGGGCGCAAGGGCGAGTACGGAAAACAGCTCACGGACCTGCGCGACGAGGGCTTCACACGCGTGAAGGTGGACGGCGAGCTCAGGCGGCTGGAAGAGGAGATCGTCCTCGACAAGAAGTTCAAGCACGACATCTCTGTGGTCGTCGACCGGCTGGTGATGAAGCCGGAGCTGCGCAAGCGCCTGGCCGATTCGATCGAGACCGCGGTGGCGTTGGCAGGCGGCCTGGTGGAGATCGAGCTGGTGGATCGTGAGGAGATCCACACGTATTCGGAGCGGTTCGCCTGTCCCGTCCACGGTCCCAGCCTGATAGAGCTCGAGCCTCGCATCTTCTCGTTCAACTCGCCCCATGGGGCCTGTCCGCGGTGCACCGGCCTGGGGTCGCAGATGGAGATCGATCCCGAGCTGGTGGTGCCAGACCCGTCGCTGTCGGTTGGCGAGGGGGCGATCGCGCCGTGGGCGGCGAGCGCCTCGGACTACTACGACCAGCTGACGCAGGCCATCGCCGAGCGCTACGGGATCGATCTCGACACGCCCTGGGAGCGGCTGTCAGCCGGACAGCGCGAGTTCTTCCTCCACGGCACCAACGGCGAGCGCGTGCAGGTCTCGTACCGAAACCGCTTCGGCCGCCGGCGCTCCTACGCCACCCGTTTCGAGGGCATCATCCCCAGCCTCGAGCGACGCTATCGGGAGACGGACTCCGAGTTCGCGCGCGAGAGGATCGAGGAGTACATGACGCTGAGGCCCTGTCCAGAGTGTCTAGGGGCCAGGCTGCGGCCGGAGTCCCGTGCCGTGCTGGTGGCGGGGACGCCGATACAAGAGTTCACGGCGCTGTCGGCGCGGCGGGCTCTGGAGTGGGTGGGAGCGCTGGAGCTCTCGGACCACGACCACCGGATCGCCAGGCTGGTCCTGCGAGAGATCGAGGAACGGCTTCAGTTCCTGGAGAACGTGGGCATCGGATATCTGACGCTGGAGCGCGCGGCAGCCACGCTGTCGGGCGGCGAGGCGCAACGGATACGCCTGGCCACGCAGGTGGGATCGTCGCTGGTCGGCGTGCTCTACATCCTCGATGAGCCGTCGATCGGCCTTCATCAGCGCGACAACGCCAAGCTGATAAACACGCTCGAGCGGCTGCGTGACCTGGGCAACACCGTGCTGGTGGTGGAGCACGACGAGGGCACGATGCGGGCCGCCGAGCACCTGGTGGACATGGGTCCCGCCGCCGGCGAGCACGGCGGATACGTGGTCGCCCAGGGGACCGCGGACGAGGTGGAGGCTGTCGAGGAGTCGCTGACAGGCCAGTTCCTGGCCGGGACACGCGTGATCGAGGTGCCCCGGCGCAGGAGGCGGCCCTCGGGGTATGTGCAGATCGAGCGCGCCGCCCAGCACAACCTCAAGAACATCGATGTCAAGGTGCCACTCGGCGTGCTGTGCTGCGTGACGGGCGTTTCGGGATCGGGCAAATCGACGCTCGTCAACGAGGTGCTCTACAAGGCGGTCGCCAACCGCCTGCACCGCACCAGGCAGCGCGCCGGCAGCCACCGGCGGATCACCGGTCTCGAGCAGCTCGACAAGATCATCTACGTCGACCAGTCGCCGATCGGGCGTACGCCGCGGTCCAACCCGGCCACCTACATCGGCCTGTTCGACCAGATCCGCGAGCTGTTCTCGAAGACACAGGAGGCCCGGGCCCGCGGCTACAAGCCCGGACGCTTCTCTTTCAACGTCAAGGGCGGGCGCTGTGAGGTGTGCCGAGGCGATGGACAGATCAAGATCGAGATGCACTTCCTCCCCGATGTCTACGTGCCCTGCGAGCAGTGCCACGGCAAGCGCTACAACAGGGAGACGCTCGAGGTCCGCTTCAAGGGCAAGACGATCGCCGACGTGCTCGAGATGCCGATCCAGGAGGGGCTGGAGTTCTTCGCCCACATTCCCAAGATCCGCCGGCGGGTCCAGGCGCTGAACGACGTGGGGCTCGGCTACATGCGCCTGGGACAGCCGGCGACGACCCTCTCGGGCGGCGAGGCGCAGCGGGTCAAGCTGGCTGCCGAGCTCTGCAAGGTCGCCACCGGGCGGACCCTGTACATCCTCGACGAGCCGACGACCGGGCTTCATTTCGCCGACATCCAGCGGCTGCTAGAGGTCCTGACGCGGCTGGTCGATGCCGGCAACTCGGTGATCGTGATTGAGCACAACCTCGACGTGATCAAAGTCGCCGACCGGATTATCGACCTCGGCCCCGAGGGCGGCGAGGAGGGCGGCCAGCTGGTGGCCACGGGCACGCCCGAACAGGTCTCGCGCGTCGCGGCGTCGTACACCGGCGCCTATCTGACGCAGGTGCTGCGCAAGCCGGAGCGCGCAACCGAGGCCGCGGCGGCCTGAATCTTCCTGTTCCGGGCGCCCCGAGGGGCCGCGAACGCGACATCAGTGCCGCCTAAAAACTGGTCGGTCGAGCATGGGCCAGCGCTAAGCTGTGTGTTACCGCGAAGTTCGTCGTATGAGGTAAGACGCTGGTCTTTCTGATCATTTTGATCGCCGCCGCCGCTCTGCTCGTCGGCTGGCTGCTCTTCGTTGGGACGCGGCTGTCGATCGGCGATGTGCGAATTCCCAGAATCCATGCTGGCTCGCTTCAGGGCCTGTCCGGCGGCGCGCCGGCGATCCACTCGCCCAACGGTGCCCCGGGCGAGGCGGCAGCTGTGAGCTCCGATGAGGCAGAGCAGGAGCAGGAGCGGCAGCAGCCAGAGCAGAGCCCCGACGACCCCGACGTCGAGCGGGCGGTGTACGACCGCCTCTACGGTCAGCGCGGACGTCGCGATTGACGGCGCCCGACAGCCCTGCGGCGCTGGCCGGCCGGCTTGCGCTGTGGGCGCGCAAGTGGCGCTACTACGAGCGGAACTCGCTGCCCTGGAACCGGTTGCGGATCCACTGGCAGCTGATGCGGCGCGGAGCCTTCGCCCGCTGGCCGCTGCACGGCAACGTCCTTGAGGCGCTCATCGAGGGCCGGCTGGAGATCGGCGAGCACACGCTGTTCGAGCCCGGCGTGTGGTTGACCGCGCCGGCGCCGGCCAGGATCAGCATCGGCGAAGGCACGTTCTTGAACCTTGGGGTGATGGTCGCCGCGGGGCAGCTGGTGGAGATAGGAAATCACTGCATGCTCGCCAACGGCTGCTTCGTGACGGACGCCGATCACCGCTTTGACGATCCCGTTCGGCCGGTGCCGTGGCAGGGCTTCACCTCTCGCGGGCCTACGCGCCTGGGGGACAACGTGTGGTGCGGCGCCAACGTGGTGGTCACCGGCGGCGTTAGCGTCGGCGAGCGCTGCGTGATCGGTGCCAACTCCGTCGTGACCCACGACATCCCGCCGCTGTCTGTCGCTGCCGGAGCCCCGGCCCGGGTACTGCGGACGATCGAGTACCCACTCAGGAATTCTTGATGACGATCCCCTCGAGGATGTACGCCGCGTGCTCGGCCGCATCGATCGCCGCCTCGAGACGCTCGAACAGATCCTTCCAGCGGATCACGACCATCGGATCGATGCCCGTGTCGAACAGCGACGCCACCGCCTCGCGCGTGATCCGGTCGCCCTCGTTCTCCAGTCGGTTTACCTCCACCGTGTGCTGCGAGATGTCCTGAAATCCGCGCAGCCTGGGTATGGCGTCGGCAATCTGGCGCGCGGCGGCGCGCAAGACGCGGGCCAGCTGGATCGCCTGGTCCATCGGGGCCTCGATCTTGTAGAGCCCGAGGTAATCGGCGACCTCCTCCGTCCAGTCGACGATGTCGTCGAGCGCCGAGGCCAGGGCGAGGATGTCCTCGCGGTCGATCGGCGTGACGAACGTGTGGTTCAGGCGGTCGATGATGTCGTGCGTGATGCGGTCGCCCTCCTGCTCGCACTCCTTGATCTGCTGGGCCAAAGGCTTTGAGTCCGGGAAGTTCGAGAGCAGCTCGTCGAGCAGGTCGGCGGTCTGCCTGACGTTCTGGCCGGCCTCCTCGAACAGCTCGAAGTAGATCCGATCGTGTGGCATCAGCACCTGGCTGAGGCGAGGCATGGGAGGCATGCTATTGCTCAGCCCGACGGACGGTTGCGCCCATAGAGGTCGTGGGCCTCCACCCACTCCTCGGCGACGATCGCCGACCCGAGCGAGAGCTCACCGCAAAGGACGGTGGCGGCAACGATCTCCGCGAACTTGCGGACCTTGCCGTCCCCATAGCAACCCAACAGCTCAAGGCACTCCCGCTGCGTGGCCAGGCCGGTCCCGCCGCCGTAAGTGGCGACGATCAGCGACGGGATCGTCACCGAGTAGTAGTAGTCGCCATTGTCGCGCCGCTCGGTGTACACGTACGCGGCCGATGATTCGGCCACGTTGGCGGCGTCCTGACCGGTCGCGATGAACAGCGCCGTGATGCCATTGGCGGAGTGGGCGCCGTTGTTGTTGACCCCGGACATGAATCCGCCCAGGTTCGAGACCTGCCTCGCCCGATACATGAGCTCGGTGCTGGAGCGCATGATCCGCCGGAACAGCTCGTCCGGGATTGTGGCCTCGGCCACGACACGCTTACCGCGCGTATGCAGCATGTTCACCTGTGAGCTCTTCTTGTCCGTGGCGAAATTGGACTCCAGGAAGTAGCGCTCTATCGGTGGACAGTGCTCGAGGATCCAGCCGCAGGCAGCTTGCGTGGCCTTGCCGGTGAGGTTCTGTCCGGCGGCGTCTCCGGTCGTGTAGTTGAAGCGGGTGAACAGGATCCTGCCGGCCGAGTACTGCTCGATGTCCTGCAGCACACCCGAGCGCGTCGTGCTTTCCGCAACCTCTTTGATCTCTGTGAAGTGTTCGCCCAGCCACTGGCCAAACCCCCGCGCCTCACGCGCGCTGGCAAACAGGAACGACGGCGCCCGCTGCATGCGGTCGTCCAGCACCGTGGTGGTCACGCCGCCCGCCTCATACACCAGGCGCATGCCGCGGTTGTAACTGGCCACCAGGGTGCCTTCCGCCGTGGCCATCGGAACGTAGAACTCCCCCTGAGCGTGCTCCCCGTTGACCAGCAGTGGGCCTGCGAGGCCGATCGGGACCTGAGCCACGCCCACGAACTGCTCGATGTTGCCCGTGGCGATCCCCGGATCGAACGAGTAGTTGGTCACATGCTCGAGCACCACGCCGGTGCGCTCACGCGCGAATTCGGCGCGCCGGGCGGCGGCCTGGCGCGTGTAGTCGTTCTCGCGGTCGCGGGGGACCGGCGTGCGCTTGTCAGGGGTCGCCAGCGCCATCGTGTTGATCTGCTTACCCCCCTTGGAGGAAAATAACCGCGCCCCATGCGCCAGCTCACCGCCCTCGACCAGCAGTTCCTGGCCCTCGAGGACTCCCGGAACTACGGGCACGTCGGCGGGCTGGCGATCGTCGATCCCTCGACCTCATCCCGGGGCGCGCTCACGCTGCTCGACCTTCAGAACCTGATCGAGCAGCGCCTGCCGCTGGTGCCGCCGTTCCGCTGGCGGCTTGAGCAGGTTCCACTCAATTTGGACTACGGCTACTGGGTCGAAGATCCCGACTTCGACCTCGAGTTCCACGTCAGAGAGCTGGCGCTGGCGCCGCCCGGCACGGATGAGCAACTTTCAGAGCAGGTGGCGAGGATCTTCTCCCGGCCGCTGGACCGCTCGCGGCCACTGTGGGAGATGTACCTGATCCATGGGCTCCCGAATGGCCGTCTGGGAATCATGAGCAAGATCCACCACGCGGTGATCGACGGCATGTCCGGTGCCGAGATCCTGGGAGCGCTGCTCGACCTGAGCCCCGAAGGGCGCGAGCCGCCGCCGCCTGCCCCCGACCGAGACCGCGAAAGCCCGAGTCAGCTCGGGATGCTGGCCCGCGGTCTACTCGGCGTCCCCCGTTATCCGCTGAGACTGCTGGGATCCGTGCCGCGCGCCCTGCCGAACGTCGACGAGATCCCGCAGCTTGGCGGGATCCCGGGGTTGGGGGCCGCCGGCCGCGTGGCGGCTGCCGCCGAGCGTGTTGTGGGCCGGCGGCGCGTTGTCGGGCACCTCGACCTGGTGCCGCCGCGGACGTCGTTCAACGGACGCGTGTCGGCGCACCGCCGCTTCGTGTTCACCCGGCTTTCGCTCCAGGACGTCAAAGACGTGAAGAACGCCAACGGCTGCACGGTAAACGACGTGGTGGTGGCGATCTGCGCGGCCGCCGTGCGCCGCTGGCTCGTAAAGCACGGCGAGCTCCCGGCTGGCCCCCTGGTGGCGCAGATCCCGGTTTCGGTGCGCCGGGAGGAGCAGGTGGGAACGTTCGGCAACCGGATCCTGCTGATGACCGCTCCGCTGTTCACGAATGTCGAGGATCCACTCGAGCGGCTACACAACACGCACGAAGCGCTGATGGAGATGAAGGAACGCCACCGCGCGCTGCCCGCGGAGCTGCTGCGCGACGCCAACCAGTTCATTCCGCCGGCGCTGTTCTCCCGCGCGGCCAGATTGACCTTCTCGATGAGCGCCTCGACCCGCGGGCGCCCGGCGTGGAACCTGGTGGTCTCGAACGTCCCGGGGCCGCAGTTCCCGCTCTACATGGCGGGGGCCCGGCTGGAGGCCCAGTACCCGATTTCTGTCGTGACCGACGGGATGGGCCTGAACTTCACGGTCATGAGCTACTGCGGCAGCCTCGACTTCGGGATCGTCGCCGACCGTGAGCAGATGCCCGACGTATGGTCCCTGACGGAGTGGCTGGTCGACGCGCTCGAGGAGCTGCGGCCGAAGTCCGGCGCGAGGCCCGGGGAGCGGCGTCCGCCCGCGGCTGAACCCGAGCCGGCACAGACTGAGCCGGGCAGCTAGCGGCGGAAGGCTAGGCCAGCTCCGTCCGGAAGCGCTCGAGTTCCTCCTCGTCGATGGTGTAGGTGTGCTCGGGTGCGGGGAATACTCCCCGGCGCACTTCGTCGGCGTACATGGCGACGCCCGCCACCATGTGGGCCCTGGTCTCCGCGTAGCGCTTGACGAACCGCGCGACATGGCCGTCATAGATGCCCAGCAGGTCGTGGAACACCAGCACCTGTCCGTCGGTGCCGGCGCCGGCGCCGATGCCGATGACCGGAACCTGGAGCCTGGGAGTCAGCTCGTTGGCGACCGCTGCGGGAATCGCCTCGAATACGATCGAGAAACAGCCGGCCTCCTCCAGCGCCAGCGCGTCCCGGGCGACGTGCAGCGCGCGCCCGGCGGTCCGCCCCTGAGCGCGATGGCCGCCCAGCGCGGTCGCGGTCTGGGGCGTGAGCCCGACATGGCCCATCACGGGGATGCCCGCGTCGACGATGGCCCTCGCGCGCTGCACGCTCGTGCCACCGCGCTCGAGCTTGACCGCGTCGCACCCGGCCTCCTTGATGAACCGCTGCGCGGTGTGGATCGCCTGCTCATCCGATGCCTCGTAGGAGCCGAACGGCAGGTCGCCGATCAGCAGCGGCGTGCTCAGGCCGCGGCGGACGGCGGCTGCCAGCATCAACATCTCCTCTATCGACACGGGGACGGTAGAGGGGTACCCCAGGACGGTCATGGCGCCCGAGTCGCCCACCAGCACGGCGTCCACGCCGGCTTCGTCGGCAACCTGGGCCGAGGGGTAGTCGTAGGCCGTGACCATCACGATCGGCTCGCCGAGCTGCTTCTTCTCGGCGAAGCGAGGCAGCGTCATCGGCAGGCGGCCGTTCAGGTCGGTGGGAATCGGAGTGTGTGGAGTCGTTGACATCGTTGCTCCTTTACGCCGCAGCGGGCTCTGCCAGCAGGGTCGCCACGTTCTCGTCCACGGCCACGATCTGGTTGTCGACGCCGACGTGTACGACCCGGGGCCGGTAGTGCTCGAGCTCCTCGGGGTCGTAGCCCGCGTAGGAGATGACGATGATCGTGTCGCCTCGCTGCACGAGACGAGCGGCGGCGCCGTTCAGCTTCATGTCTCCTGAACCCGGATCGCCGGCGATGGCGTAGGTCTCGAGACGGGCGCCGTTGTCGATGTCCACGACGGCCACCTGCTCGAATTCACGGATATCCGCCGCCCCGAGCAGCTCTGGGTCGATGGTGATCGAGCCCACGTAGTGCAGGTCGCAGTCGGTCACCGTCGCCCTGTGGATCTTGGATTTCATCATCGTGCGCTGCATTGCAGAGCCTCCTCGTTCCGTTCGGAACGCACCGCGCCGTGGGAGGGCGATGGACCCTGGACCGGGGCGGGCGCAGCCGGAATCGGTTGGTTGTCGATCAAGCGGATGCCGCCTACGCGGGCGGCTACGACCGCGATCACGGCGCGGTCCACATGCCCCACCGGGGCGAAGCTCTCCGGGTCCACGAGCTCGAAGTACTCCAGCTCGATTCCCGGCATAAGAGTGATCTCTGTGCTAGCGGCGCTGGCGATGGCGGCGGCGTCGTGCTCGCCGGATCCGATTCGGGCGGCCGCGAGCTGAAGCGCCCGGTAAAGCGCGGTCGCGCGTTGGCGCTCCTCCGGCGAGAGCAGCCGGTTGCGGCTCGACATGGCCAGCCCGTCGCGTTCGCGCACGGTGGGGCAGACCTCGATCCGGACCGGCAAGTTGAGGTCCGAGGTCATGCGCTTGAGGACCAGCGCCTGCTGAGCGTCCTTCTGGCCAAAGTAGGCGGCGTCCGGCCCGGCGATGTTCAGCAGCTTGGCCACCACCGTGCTCACGCCGTCGAAGTGGCCGCTGCCACGGTGCTCGCCCTCCAGTCGCTCGCTGGCGCCGGCCACAGTCACCGTCGTCGCGAAGCCGGGGGGATAGATCTCCTGCGCCGACGGCGCGAACAGGTAATCGACGCCGGCGTCCGCGGCCAGCTGCTCGTCACCTGCCTGGTCCCGGGGATAGGAGTCCAGGTCTCGGCGATCGTTGAACTGCGCGGGGTTGACGAACAGCGAGGCCACGACCACGTCGCACTCGGCGCGCGCGCGGCGGAACAGCGACAGGTGACCGTCGTGCAGCGCCCCCATCGTCGGGACCAATCCAATTGTCCGCTCCGCCCGGCGGGCGGGGGCCAGGGCGGCTCGCAGCTCGTCGATCGCGTGAATGGTTCTCATCGCAGCGCCAGACTCGGTTCCCCGGCCGCCGCGCCGGTCGGGTGGTGGCCGACGAGCGTGACCGTGGCGTCGACGAACGCATCAAACAGCGGCAAGAGGTCGGGAGCCCGCTCGGTGATCGCTTCCCGCTGGGCGGCCACGGTCCTCTCATCGCCACGCGCCACGGGCCCGGTCAGCGCCTGTTGGGGACCGAGCGCCAACCAGTTCTCGACGGTGGCCCGGACCAGTGGGACGAGTAGCTCCCGGCGGGCCCCGGCCGTCCGCGCCACGCGCTCGGCGGCGGCCTCGAGCGTGACCAGGAAGTTGGAGGCCATCGAAGCCGCGGCGTGGTAGGCGGCGCGGTCACGGTCGTCGAGCTCGAAGGTGCTCATCCCCAGTCCCTGGGCCAGCTGGCGGGCGAAGCCGAGCGCGCGCGGCGTCGAGCCGGCAATCGCCGCGCCCGCACCGGCGAACCTGGCTCCGGCGGCGGTCACCGTCATCAGCGGGTGCAGCGAGAACGCCTCGTGCGGGCTGAGGGCATCCAGGCCGGTGGCGCCCGAGCAGTGGCCGACGAGCGGGCCGCGCCTCACGGCTGTTGCCGCCGCCGTGATCTCGGCGTCCGGGACGCACAGGAGCACGGCGTCCGCCCCGGCGGCCTCGGCGCCGCGACCGAGCGGCCCGGCTAGCAGATAACCGCGCTCATCGAGCGCGGCGGAGAGGGCGGTGCCGAGACGGCCCCGGCCAATGACTGCCAGGCGGCGACAGGAAGGGTCCTCGGCGGGCTTCCGGTCCAGTTCTCGCATCTGAGATACCGGTCGGGTGGTGGTTCGTTCTTGTTCGAAGGTCCGTCCCAAGAGCGGTGACGGCCTCTGAGCGGATCATAGCGGTGGTTCTGGCCACTCCGGGTGTGATGGGCGTCACTTACGGCCCGCTGATGTTCGCCCGCGAACACGTGCCGTCCACCGCAGATTGCGGGGTCCCAGGCGGTAGCCGTCGAGCGCCGTTACTAGCATCGGCGCCGTGACCAGCGCCAGCGCGCGCCGCGAGGCGTTGAAGGCCGTGTACCGCGAGGCCCGGGACTGCGTCAGATGTCCGCTTCATCGCTCGCGGACCCAGGTCGTATTCGGCAACGGCAACGCCGACGCTGATCTGATGTTCGTCGGCGAGGCGCCCGGTGCCAACGAGGACCGGATGGGCCTGCCGTTCGTCGGTGCTGCGGGCAAGCTGCTCGACAAGCTGCTGGACGAGATCGGCCTGGAGCGCCAGAAAGTCTGGGTGTGCAACGTGCTCAAGTGCCGCCCACCCGACAACCGCGACCCCCTTCCGAACGAGATCGAGTCCTGTCGGGGATACCTGGACCGGCAGATCGAGCTGATCGAGCCCATCGTGATCTGCACGCTCGGGAACTTCTCGACCAAGCTCTTGCGCGCAGACACAACCGGGATCTCCAGGGTCCACGGACAGGAAGAGGTGAGGCTCATCGGCCCGCGGGCGGTGAGGCTCTACCCGCTCTACCACCCAGCGGCAGCGCTCTACACGCCGTCAACGCTCGAGGCGCTTCGAACAGACTTCCGCCGGATTCCGGAGCTCCTGGGGCAGGGCCCGCCGGCACAGCCTGAGCGCATCGAGGTGCCCGAGCCGATCGAGGAGGTGCCGGAGCCCGAGGACGATCTACCGGCGCCGGTTCCCCTGTCCGAGCCCGAAGGCGTTTCCCAGCTTGGGCTTTTCTGATCCGCTGGGCCAGCTCCGGACCCGCTAGGCCAGCTCCGGATCGCCCTGCGCCGTTGGGCTCGAGGCGGGAGCCCCCTGCGCCGCTCGGCCCGGGGCGGGCTCGGGAGTGACGGCCGGAACCGCCCCCGTGTCGGCGCGCAGGGCCAGCGCGAAGGCAACGATGGCTCCCAGCGCCTGAACCCCCAGCACCACGATCGCGAATCCGGCCGGGTGACGGGGGGCATGCAGCAGCAGAATGGGCTCGAGCACCGCCACCGCCCCGAGCGCCGGCAGAAACCACACGCGTTTCAGCGCGAGCATGTACTGCACGGCCAGGTATGTAGCGGCCAGGACGGTGAACGCGGCACCCAGCGGTAGCAACGAGGAGGAGGCCGTAGCCCGCTTGGGGCTGAATGCGATCGCCAGCAGCGGGTGGGCGGCGACGGCGAAGATCAAAAGACAGGGCACCGCGCAGACGCCGATGATGGCCAGAGCCCGCAGCAGGACGCCACGGGTGTCCTGACCCGTGGCGCGGCGACGCGAGGTCTCGGGAACCAGATAGAAGCCGGCGCCCATCGCGACCCAGATCACCACCTGGGCGGCCACCGACGTCGCGGCGTAGGAGCTCGCGACGTTGGTCGGGAACCGGTGCTTGGCGGCGATCACGTCGATGTTCTGCAAAACGGCGACCACCCCCAGGCCGGCGATCGGAACCCAGGCCCGCTTGACGTGCGCCCACAGGCTAATCGCCGACTCGCCCCCCGCCGGCTTCGAGGTTCCCCGCAGCTGCACGCGCAGGCGATAACCGCAATAGAGCGACATCCCCACATAGGAGAAGAGCGAACCGAGGTATGCCCCTGTCAGGCCCAGCCCCACGACAGCGAGCAGCGCACCCAGCACTAGCCGCGAGCCCTGCTCGGCGACGAGGCTGATTCCGACGCTGCGGTAATCGCCGATTCCCTGCAGGGCTCCTCGCATCAGGCACACCTGCAGATATACGCATCCCGCTGGCAAGCCGGCGGCAGCGGCCCAGGCGTCATGCTTGACGCCGACGAGCCCCGCAATCGGATGCCGCAACGCGATCGAGGCGGCGGTCAGGACGGCCGTGACCAGCACCATGGACTTCACCCATGCATCGACGGTGGCGAGCATGTCATCGCCCACGCCCAGGTGCCCGAGCACCCCCTCGCGCGCGGTTGCCACCTGCATCGCCTGGCCCACGACCGTCAGGATCAGCAGGTACTTGACCAGCGCGGCCAGAGAGCCGTAGTCGCCGATCAGCCGGGCGAACACGAACGTCGACCCCAGCGCGATCACGTTGTTGACGATCATGGCTACGGCCAGCCCGCTCGCCTTCGCCGTGTCGGAACCTCTCAACCCGGCGATTGAGGGCTCGTACCGTCGCTTCAGGGCCGCCAGCGGTCCACGCGCCGGCGCAGGCCCTACACCTGTCTTCCCAGCTGTCACGACTCTTCGTGACGGTAGCGAATGCCCTAGCGAACGAGGCAAACAACGGTTTAGTGGACCGCTAAGGTGTCTGGCGGTGAATGTCGCGTCGCGTGCAGACCACCAGCGCGGCTGAGACTGAGGCGCTCGGCGCGGAGCTGGCCAAGGGGCTTCGCCCAGGCGACGTCGTGCTGGTGGAGGGGGAGCTCGGTGCCGGAAAGACCACCTTTGTGCGCGGAGCTTGCCGTGCACTCGGAATCAGCGGGCCCGTCACCAGCCCGACGTTCACGGTTGGGCAGCGTTACCGCGGGGCGGTCACTGTGGCCCACCTCGACCTGTTCCGCCTGGAGCGTCTGGATCTCGAAGAGCCGGGGCTGATCGACGACTACCTCGGTCCCGAGGCGATCGCCTTCGTCGAGTGGCCGCCGGAGGGAGAGGAGCAGCTGTCCATGGCTCCGCGCATCGCGGCACGAGTGCAAATCGAGCATGCCGGCGGCGACTGCCGCCGGATCACGGTGCGGTCCGAGTGAGCATCCTGGCCTTCGATACAGCCACCCGGGCGACCACCGTCGCCCTCGGCGACAGGGAGCTCCGGGACGACCCGCCGCCGGGGGTCCGGCCGCGCCACGCCTCGCAGCTGATGCCGCTGATCGCGGCGCTGCTCGAACAGACCGGAACGGGCTGGGAGCAGATCGAGCGGATTGCCGTCGGCACCGGCCCGGGGACATTCACCGGTCTGAGAATCGGTGTGGCTAGCGCCCGTGCGCTGGCCCGGGCGCGCGGGATCCCGCTGGTGGGAGTCTCCACGCTGGAGTCGCTGGCTGTCACTGCAGTCGGCGTCGGCGATCCAGAGGACCACGAGCGCCCCGAGCGCTCAGAGGCCGTGCTCGCGGTCATCGATGCCCGCCGGGGCGAGGTGTTCGCCGCCGGCTGGAGTGTCCGGGCGGCAGGAGTGGCGTTCGACCGGGCGCTGCTTGAACCGGCAGCAGTGGACCCCGGAGCCCTGGCCGAAATGGTCGCCGGGTTCGCCGGGCCCGTGCTGGCGGTCGGAGACGGCGCAGTAGAATTCAGAGCGGTTCTCGAGCGCTCGGGCGCCGTGATCCCAGTTGACGGCTCACCGCTCCACAGGGTCACAGCGGTAGGTCACATAGAGCGCGCGCGGGGTCTGAGCGCAGGTGATCCCGCTGCGGTTCTACCGCAATACCTCCGCCCGCCGGACGCTGAGCTTCCCCGGAGCGCCAAGCGATGACACTGGATACCACCGACATCACGATCAGGCCCCTCGGCTACTCCGACCTGCCGCAGGTGATGGCCATCGAGCGCCGCTCGTTCCCCACAGCCTGGTCGCTGGCGATGTTCGTGCTCGAACTTTCGAAGCCCTCAGGAGTGTGCCTGGCGGCGGTCGATCGCAGTGTCGGGCACCGGCGCGACGGAGCAATCACGGGCTATCTCATCTGTTCCCGCTACGACCGCGTCTGGCACTTGATGAACATCGCGGTCCAGCCGGGCGCAAGGCGTCGGGGAATCGCCACCTCGCTCCTGGAGCAGATGCTCGAGCGGGCCGGCGCGGACGCCCCCTACACGCTCGAGGTGCGGACATCGAACGCGCCGGCCATCGCGCTGTATGAGCGCTTCGGCTTTCGTCCAGCAGGGACACGGCCGCGCTATTACGCCGATACCGGTGAAGACGCGCTGATCATGTGGCGCACCGCCGGTACCGAAGCGATCCTCGGGTAGTGAACGACGCAAGCATTTTGGCGCTGGAGACCAGCTGCGACGACACCTGCGCGGCGGTGGTCGGGACGGGGGGCGAGATCCTCTCCAATGTGATCTCCTCGCAGGGGATCCACGACCGCTACGGCGGTGTAGTCCCCGAGATCGCCTCGCGCCATCACCTCGAGCTCATCGACCAGGTGGTGGAAGCTGCCCTGCACGAGGCCGGCGCTGCGCTCGAGGCCCTGGATCTGATCGCGGTGACGCGGGGGCCTGGGCTGGTCGGTGCGCTGCTGGTTGGGGTGGCGAGCGCCAAGGCGCTGGCCGCCGCTCACCGGCTGCCGCTGGCAGCGGTTGACCATTTGCACGGACACGTGTGCGCCAGCTTTCTGGCTCCGCAGCCCTTCGAACCCCCGTTCCTGAGCCTGGTGGCCAGCGGCGGACACACGCTGCTGGCCCACGTTCGCGATCACGGTCCCCAGTTCGAGATCCTGGGGCAGACGCTCGACGACGCCGCGGGCGAGGCATTTGACAAGGGGGCCCGCCTGCTCGGGCTCGGCTATCCCGGCGGCCCGGCGCTGGAGCGGCTGGCGCGGGACGGCGACGCCAGGGCCTTCACATTTCCCACCGCCACGTCGGTCAAGGGGTTCGATTTCTCGTTCGCCGGCCTCAAGACGGCGTTGCTCTACCGCGTGCGCGAGCTCGGCGAGGCCGAGACCGCCCGCCATCGCGTGGACCTGGCGGCGTCGTATCAGGACGCGATTGTCGAATCGCTGGCAGTCCGCGTCGAGCGCGCGCTGTCCGCCACCGGCCTCGAGCGATTGGCCGTCGGTGGCGGCGTCGCCGCCAACGGGCCGCTCCGCGAGCGCCTGGCGCGAATCGGGGTGACGCTCGACACGCCGCCGCCGGCCCTCTGCACCGACAACGCGGCCATGATCGCCAGCGCCGCGAGATACGTTTCAGCCATGCCCTACCCCCGGTATCTCGATCTCGAGGTGTACGCCACCGGCGAGACCGCACCCCTTGCAGCATGAGGAGCGTCGTCCTCTACACCCGACCGGGATGCTGCCTGTGTGATCAGGCCCGGACCGTGCTGGACCGCGTCCGGAGGCGGCATGACTTCGACTTGTGCGAGCTCGACATCGAGCAGGACGAGGCGCTGTTGCGCCTGTATTTGGAGCGGATTCCGGTTGTGGCGATCGACGGCGTAGAGGCCTTCGAGCTCACCGTCGGGGAGGCCGAGCTGGAGCAGGCCCTGTGTAGAGTGGAGGTGGAATGAGCTACACGGTCGGCCGCGATCCCGGTGTCGCTCAGGCGGGCATCGACAAGCCGGGGGAGAAGCTCTCGCTTGGGGTGGCGGCGAGGCTCTCGCGCTATCTGCAGGTACTGACCCAGGCGCGAAAGATGGGCAAGCAGACGATCTCCTCGCAGGAGCTCGCGGACTACACACACGTCAACTCGACCCAGATCAGGCGCGACCTGTCCGGGTTCGGAAAGTTCGGCAAGCGCGGCGTGGGCTACAACGTCGACTCCCTGGTGACGCAGATCCGCAAGATCTTGCGCACCTCGGGTCAGCACAACATCGCGCTGTTCGGCGCCGGGCACCTGGGCACCGCGATCGCCACCTCCGACATCTTCGCCGACCACGGATTTCGGGTGGTGGCGGTGTTCGATATCGACGAAGGCAAGGTGGGGAGCCACATCGGCCAGCTGCAGGTGCGTCCCAATCACGAGCTGCGCCGGGTCGTGGAGGACGAGGAGATCGTCGTAGCGGTGCTGGCGGTTCCGTCCGCCGCGGCCCAGGCTCTGGCCGACGAGCTGGCCGACGCCGGGGTCAAGATCATCTTCAACTACTCGGACGCGCTGATCCACGTCCCACCCGAGGTCACGGTGCACACGTCGAGCCCCGCGGTCGACCTGCTCTACGCCCTGTACTTCTACCTGACCTGATCAAGAGCCACGATGGGCGGCACGCTCGACCTCGAAGCCGCGCGCGCGGGCCTCGATGACTCCACTGACTTCACGGTGGGGATCGAGGAGGAGTTCGCGCTCCTTGACCAGGCGAGCCTTGGGCTCGTGCAGCGCTTCGAGGATCTGCAGACGGCGGCAGCGGACGATCCGGTCCTCGCCGATGCGATCTCCGGCGAGCTGATCTCCTCGGAGATAGAGATCCGCTCTGGCCGCGGCGAGCATCTGGCAGAGGCGCTCGCCGCTCAGCGGGACCGGAGGCGCCGCCTGTTCGCGCTCGCGGCGGAGCACGGCGTGTCCCTGGGCGCCACCGGCACGCATCCCTGGTCTGACTACCGTGACCAGCACATCATCGAGACCGAGCACTACCGGCGCGTCGAGGAGGGGCTCAAGTACGTCGCCTGGCGCAACAACGCGTTCTCGCTGCACGTGCACGTCGGCGTCCGCGGCGCCGACCGCGCGGTCCAGGTGTGTGATCGCCTGCGGCCGGTCCTGCCGCAGCTGCTGGCGATCTCTGCCAACTCCCCGTTTCTCGACGGCCGGGACTCGGGGCTGCATTCGGCGCGCACGCAGATCTTCACCAAGAGCTTTCCGCGTTGTGGGGTTCCCGACTGGTTCGGCGGGTGGGCCGAGTTCGCCGACTACATCGGCCTGCTGATCGACACCCAGTCGATCGTGGAGTACACGCAGGTTTGGTGGTCGATCAGGCCGCACTTCACTTTCGGCACCGTGGAGGTCAGAATCTGCGACGCGCAGCAAACTGCGGCCGAATCCGAGGCCCTGGCGGCGCTGATCGTGGCCTGCGTGGCGCAGGCCGCCAGGGACGTGGACGCAGGGACCGAATTCGTCAACCATCCCCGGCGCCTGATCGAGGAGAACGTCTGGAGGGCGCTTCGCTACGGACTGGATGGCGAGCTGCTCGATCTCGATCGGCGACGGCTCTACCCGGCCCACACGACGGCCCATAGGCTGCTCGAGTGGACGGCACCCGCCAGAGAGGAGCTCGACATCGAGATCGGGTTTCCAGAGCTGAACGGGGCTCAGCGCCAGCGGCGGATGCTGGCGTCCGGAATGAGCCTCCCCGACACGTTCGCGGCGAGCGTCGCCGCCACGCGCGAGACGTATGCTGAGTACCTGGAAGTCCCTTGGAGGTGAGCAGATGAGCGCCGACGAACGACGATCCCAAGCCGAAAACACAGGCAGGCAGCCGACGGAAGACGAGCTCCGGGCGGCGTATGAAGCCGAGCTCAAAAAGATCCGCGTCGAGCAGGTGGTGCTGGAGCACGTGGTGTCACTGGTCAACCTCGGAATGCGCCGCACGGGCCTCTCGCCCGGCACCGAGGATGAGCGCGATGTGGAACAGGTACGGCTGGCGATCGAGACGATTCGCGCCGTGCTGCCGCTGATCGAGCGCTCGGCGCCCGAGCACGTCGGCCCGATCCGCGACGCCCTGTCCCAGCTACAGCTTGCGTTCATCAGGATCGGCGGCTCGGCCGGCGGAGGGGAGAGCCCTCAAGCAAGCCAGCCCTCGGGGGAACCGCCGGCGGCGGAGCAACCTCCGGCGGCTGGGCAGACGGGGTCTCAGCAGCCGCCAAAAACCGACAAGCCGGGGCCGGCGCAGCGCAGCGGCAGGCTGTGGGTGCCCGGTCAGTAGCCGCAGAGCGCACGCCGTCAGCTACACTCACGGCCCTCCGGCCTCCGCCCGGCACACGGGCGGCGGCCATTTTCAGTGTTGGCGGCGTTTACTGCGCGCCCTCAATTAGCTAAGGCTTTCGGAGGATCTTCTCTTGACCAGCTTCTTGACGCACCATGGCGTCATCGTTGCGCTCGTGTGCGCCGCAGCAGCCATCGTCTACGGCGTTCTCACCTCGCGCCAGCTGCTAGCGCTGTCTCCCGGCAACGAGCGCATGCGGACCATCTCGGCGGCGGTGCAGGAAGGCGCCCGTGCGTACCTCAACCGCCAGTACACGATCATCGCCGGCGTCGGTGTTGTCGTCTTTGTGCTGCTGATCCCGCTCCAGAACATCCGTGTGGCGATCGGGTTCGTCATCGGGGGAGTTTTTTCGGCCGCCGCCGGCTATATCGGAATGAACATGTCCGTGCGCGCCAACTCGCGCGTTGCGGAATCCGCGCGCGGCGGCATCGGCCCCGCGCTATCGGCCGCGTTCAGGGGCGGCTCGGTCACCGGCCTGCTGGTCGTAGGGCTGGCACTGCTTGGGATCGCCGGCTACTACGGCGTGCTCACGTTCATTGCCGGCGAGAGCACCCGGCACGCGGTCGATGCTCTAATCGGTCTGGGCTTCGGTGGCTCGCTGATCTCGGTGTTCGCTCGGCTGGGGGGCGGCATTTTCACCAAAGCCGCCGACGTCGGCGCCGACTTGGTGGGGAAGATCGAGGCCGGGATCCCCGAGGACGACCCCCGCAACCCGGCGGTGATCGCCGACAACGTGGGCGACAACGTCGGCGACTGTGCCGGCATGGCGGCCGACCTTTTCGAGACCTACGCCGTCACAGCGGTGGCGGTGATGCTGCTGGGCGTGCTGCTGTTCAGCCAGCAGACCAGCGTCGCTCTGTATCCGCTGGTGCTCGGTGCCGTCTCGATCGTGGCGTCGATCATCGGCACGTTCGCCGTACGCTCGCGGGCGGGCAACGTCGAGCGGGCGCTGTACCAGGGTCTAATCGTGTCCGGTGGCCTCGCGGCGCTGGCTTTCATCCCGCTTACCTACTGGATGATGCACACCGTCACCCTGCACGGCGGCGGCGCTGCGCCCAAGTGGTGGCACTTCTATCTATGCGCCCTGATTGGGGTCGGTGTGACCGCCTGCCTGTTCGTGATCACCGACTACTTCACCTCGACGCGCTTCGCGCCCGTCAAGAGCACTGCCCGGGCCTCGCAGACCGGCCACGCCACGAACATCATTCAGGGTCTGGCCCAGGGCTTTCAGTCCACGGCGGCGCCCGCGATCGTCATCGCCATGGGCATCCTCGGCGCCTGGAAGCTGACCGGCGGCGGTAGCCAGGGCATCTACGGGATCGGCATCGCGGTCATGGCGCAGCTGTCGCTGACCGGGCTGATCGTCGCGCTCGACGCCTTCGGCCCGATCACCGATAACGCAGGCGGCATCGCCGAGATGGCGGAGCTTCCGGAAGAGGTCCGCAACATCACGGACCCCCTGGACGCCGTCGGCAACACCACCAAGGCCGTGACCAAGGGATACGCCATCGGTTCGGCGGCGCTGGCGGCGCTGGTCCTGTTCAACGCGTTCGAGCGGGAACTACCGCGCTCCTACGACTTCTCAATCTCAAATCCGCCGGTGCTGATCGGGCTGCTGGTCGGTGGGTTGATGGTGTACCTGTTCGCCTCCCTGGCGATGGAGGCTGTGGGGCGCGCCGGCGGCGCGGTCGTCGAGGAGGTCCGACGCCAGTTCCGGGAGAAGCCGGGGATCATGGAGGGCACCGAGCAGCCCGAATACGGCGTCGCAGTGGCGCTGGTGACACGCGCCGCCCAGCGGGAGATGATCATCCCGTCGCTGATCCCGATCGTCTTTACGCTGGTCGTGGGCTTGATCAGCGTCGAGGCATTGGGCGGGCTGCTGATCGGAGTGATCGTCGTGGGCCTGTTCATGGCCATCTCGATGACCTCCGGCGGCGGCGCCTGGGACAACGCGAAGAAGTTGATCGAGGACGGCGCGTTCGGCGGCAAGGGATCCGAGGCACACGCCGCAGCGGTCACCGGCGACACCGTCGGCGATCCCTACAAGGACACGGCGGGACCGGCGATCAACCCGATGATCAAGGTGGCGAACATCGTCGCCCTCCTGATCATTCCGCTGATCACCTAGCGGCTGGCGCGGCGGGCAACGCCGAAGCCCGCTCGCAAACCTTCCTCACAGCCGCCAAAACTTCACACCCCCACTTGCGAGGTCATCGTCACCGTGCGCTCGCTCGGAAGGCCGAACGCCTCGATCGGGCTGGCAGCGTTGCGCGCCAGCGCGATGAACAGATCTTTGCGCCAGCGCTTCATGCCTGGGTCGTCGCCCGGCGTGATCGTGATGCGCGAGACGAAATAGGAGGCATGTTCGAGGTCGAGGTTGCGCTCCAGCAATCCCTGCTTGCGCGCCAGCGCCAGCGCTTCGGGGACGCTCTGTGGGTCCCGGTAGCCGACACGGTCGACGACATGAAAGACGCGGCACAGGCCGTGGCCCATCGGGGTGACCACGAACCGGTCTTCGGGCTCCACGTGGGGCACGCTGACCCGCTCGATCGAGACGATCACGACCTTGTCGTGCAGAGCGTGTGAGTGCTCGACGGTGGCGCGCAGCGCGAGCGGCGTGGTGTCCTTGCCGGGACTGGGGAAGACGGCCGTGCCCGCAACTCTGAGGAGAGGGGGATCCGTCCGCCCCAAGCCATCCAGGAACTCCTCGAGCGACCCCTCCTTCTCGGTCCGGTTGCGGGTCACGATCACCTGTCCCCGCCGCCAGGTGATCATGACGATCGAGACGACCAACCCGATCGCCAGCGGCAGCCACGCGCCGTGCTCGATCTTGGCGATGTTGGCGCTGAAGAATCCGACCTCGACTGTCAGGAACAGCACTGCGAGCGGCGCGAGCCGCCATTTTCGCTTGCGCCAAATGAGGCGCGCTACCGCCAGGAACAGCACCGTGTTGAGGACGAAAGTCCCGGTCACCGCGACGCCGTAGATGTCACCCAGCTTGGTCGCGGAGCGGAACACGAGCGTCAGCGCCACGACGCCGATGCACAGCGCCCAGTTGACGATCGGCACGTAGATCTGGCCCTCGGTTTTGGAGGTGTGGAGCACCTTCAGCCGGGGCAGGAAGCCGAGCTGGACGGCTTGCTTGGCCACGGAGAAGGAGCCCGAGATCACCGCTTGCGAGGCGATGATCGTCGCGGCCGTGGCCAGGACGACCATCGGCCACAGCGACCAGCTCGGCATCATCTGGTAGAAGGGGTTGAAGCCCGAGGATTGACCGGCGCGCGGATGGTGGATGATCCACGCTCCCTGACCGAGATAGCTGAGCGTCAGCGCGGGCAGGACGAGCCCAAACCAGCCGACCCGGATGGCCTTTGCGCCGAAGTGGCCGCGATCTGCGTACAACGCCTCGGCGCCGGTGACGGCGAGCACGACGCCCCCCAGCATGAGGCAGGCGTATATGCCGTGGTCGACGAAGAATCGCACCGCCCAGGATGGGGACAGCCCCTGGAGCACCGCCGGGTCGCCGGCCACCTGGATCAGGCCGAACAGGCCTATGACCGTGAACCAGGCCAGCATGATCGGCCCGAACAGCCACCCGATCGTCCCCGACCCGTAGCGCTGGGCCAGGAACAGCACGACGAGGATGCCCACCGACAGTGGGACGACCAGATGAACCAGCGTCGGGGTAGCGACCTGGATCCCCTGAAGCGCCCCCAGCACCGAGATCGTGGGCGTGATGATTCCGTCGCCAAAGAAAAGCCCTGCGCCGAAGATGCCGAGCGTCACCAGCGCTGCCCCGGCGGCGACACGGTGGCGCTGGAGCAGCGCCGCGAGCGCCATGATGCCGCCGTCGCCGCGGTTGTGAGCGCGCATGATGAAGCCCGCGTACTTGATCGAGACCACGATCATCAGCGCCCAGAAGATCAGCGACGCAACGCCATAGACGCCCGCGGGCGTTACGTGGGCCGTCGCGCGGTAAGAGCTGAAGATCGTCTGCTCCGTGTACAGCGGGCTGGTGCCGATGTCTCCGTACACCACGCCGAGTGCGCCGAGCGCGAGTGCCGCCCGGCTCGCGGTGGTGACGACGTCGCGCTCGGTCTCGAACACGCGGGGAGCCGGCTTCTCGGCTGCCGGCAGCTCCTCGGACGTCTCCAGCTTGTGCGCGGCCTCGTATAAGACCCGGCGCTGGTGGGGCGGCGTCGGTTCTTGAACGACATCCCCTGCGGGGGCGGAGTCGTCGACGTCGAGCTTGTGCGCCGCCTCGTGCAGCGTCTGATGCCCGTTGCGCCTCGCACCGTGTGTTCCGACGCGGGCCATGGCAACTTCGACGGTAGATCTGCCGCCGTCAAGATCCCGCTAAGGATCGGGCTGCAGGCGTAGAGAATTTGTTAATCAGGCTGATCGCGCAGCCGGTATCCGACGCCCGGTTCGGTGATCAGGTAGCGGGGGCGCGCCGGGTCCGGCTCGATCTTGGCGCGAATGTGGGCTACATGCACGCGCAGGTAGTGCGACTCCTCCACGTACTGTGGGCCCCAAACCTCCTGGAGGAGCTGACGTTGGGTGACCAGTCGTCCGGGGTGCTGAGCGAGCACGCGCAGCAGGTCGAATTCGATCGGCGTCAGGTGCACCTCTTGGCCGCCCAGCCGGACCGTCCGGTCCTCGAGGTCGATCGTCAGATCACCGATCTGGACGCGCTGCGCGTGGCCTGCGTCCGGCGATCTCCTCAGGACCGCGCGCAGCCGCGCCAACAGCTCTTCGGTGCCGAAGGGCTTGGTCACGTAGTCGTCCGCGCCGGCATCGAGTGCTCTCACCTTCTCGCGCTCGTCTCCGACCGCGGACAGCACGAGGATTGGGAGCCGGCTCCAGCGCCGAATCTCCTTGACCACGCTGACGCCGTTCCCATCTGGCAGCACGAGGTCGAGCACTACCGCCTCCGGGGGTCGACTGGAAAGCGCTCCGAGCGCACCCGCCTTGGTCGATGCAGCCTCGGCCGCGTAGCCGGCGCCGCGCAGGACGATCGTGAGACCCCGCACGATCTCGGGCTCGTCGTCGACGATCAGCACACGGGTCGCGTTGACGCTCATCGCCGGGCTCAGCTGTCCCCAACGCCCGACAGCGTCGTCGGCTCCTCCTGACGCTCCGGCTGGGCCACTCGCGGGAAGCTGACCGCAAACGAGGTGCCGAGGCCGACGTTGCTCTGGACGAAGATGCTCCCGCCGTTGGCCTCGACGAACCCCCGGACAATCGCTAACCCCAAGCCCGAGCCGCTCGGACCGCCACTCCGGCCGCGGAAGAAGGGCTCGAAGATGTGGCGGCGCTGCTCGAGCGGAATCCCGGGGCCGTGGTCGATGACGCGCACCGTGACCCACGCAGGCCCCGCGCCGCCGGTGATCTGCACCGGTGCTCCCGGCTCGGAGAACTTGACGGCATTCTCGATCAGATTCGAGAAGACCCGCTCCAGCTGTGCGGCGTCAGCGCGAACCAGAGGCAGGTCGGCAGGTACGCTGAGCTCGAGCGGATGGGCCCCCTGGAAGCGGCGCGCGGCGGACACGGCCAGATCGCGTAGATCGCACCAATCCGCTTGCGGGGCGACCGCGCCTGCCTCGATCTTCGAGAGATCGAGCAGGTCCCCGACCACTCGAGCCAGCCTGGCGCTCTCAGCTTCGATTGCGGCGATCAGCCCTTGCCGCTCCTGGACCGTCACGTCTGCGCTGCGGAGTGCCGATGCCGCAGTGCTGATGGCGGTGATCGGCGATCGCAGATCGTGAGAGATGGCGTGAAGGATCGCGGTCCGGGCGACCTCAGCCCGCCGCGCGGCCTCCGCTTCGGCGACCCGTCCAGCCGCCTTTTCGCGCTCCACCGCCACGTCGATCAGTCCGGCGATCGGTGTCGCCAGCCGTGCGATCAAGGCCCGGTCATAAGGGCTCTCGTTTGCGACGTAGAGCCACGCACTACGCTGCTGCGATGGCAGCGGCAGCGCATCCTCGCGAGATCCCGGCGCGCTCGATTTCTGCAAGACCAGGCGCGCGTACGTGGCCCCCGAAGCGGCCGATATGCGGTTCCCGACGCTCTCGAGTTGAGCCTCAAGGCTCTCGTGGGCCAGGATCCCAGCGGCTGTATCGGCAAGCAGCTCGGCTTCCCGTTCGCGCGTGGCCGCAAGCCGTGCCCTATCGTCCGCTTCCGCAGCCTGGTTGCGCGCAACTGCCGCCAGCCTCCCGACGACGACCGCTGCGATCAACAGCACGCTCAACTCCACCAGGTCCTGGGAATGGGCGATCCCCAGCTGGTGACGCGGAGTGATGTAGAGGTAATTGAGCGTGAGCACGCCCAGGATCGCGGTGATCAACGCCGGGAATTGTCCGCGGCGAATCGCCACCGCCAGAACCGCCAAGAGATAGACGATGCCGAGACCCGCGGGTGGTGCCGCGGACTGAAGCGCAGCGATTGCAGCGGTCGCGAGTGCGACCGCGACCACCACCTCGACCGCGCCGGCCGCGACCGACCGCCAGACCACCGGATTCGAACGAAGGTGGCGCATCGGGTGCCTCAGACCGCCACCTGCGACCCCATTATCACCGTGCGTTCACTCGGCAGCCCGAACGCCTCGATGGGGCTGGCGGCGTTGCGCGCCATCGCCACGAACAGCTTCTTGCGCCAGCGCTTCATGCCTGGTGCGTCGGTCGGCGTGATCGCGATGCGCGAGAGGAAGTAGGAGGCGTGTTCCAGATCCAGGTTGCGCTCCAGCAGCCCTAGCTTGCGCGCAAGCGCCAACGCCTCCGGGATGTTCGTCGTATCCCGGTAGCCAACTCTGTCGATGACGTGAAAGACGTGGAACAGCCCGTGCCCCATGCGGGTGACCACGAAGCGATCCTCCCGGTCGACGTTTGGGACGCTGACGCGGTCGATCGAGACGATCACGACCTTTTCGTGCAGTGCGTGGGTGTGCTCGACCTCGGCGCGCAGCGCGAGCGGGGTGGTGTCCTTGCTTGGGTTGGGGAAGATCGCGGTGCCGGGAACCCTGCGCAGCGGAGGCTCGCGCGTCCCCAGGCCGCCCAGGAACTCCTCGAGCGAGCCCTCCTTCTCGGTGCGGTTGCGCGTCACGATCATCTGCCCCCGGCGCCAGGTGAGCATCACGATGGAGATCACAAGCGCTACGAGGAGCGGCAGCCAGGCGCCGTGCTCCACCTTCGCGAGATTGGACGTGAAGAACGCCACCTCCACGATCAGCAGCACCGTCCCCACGGCGGCCACCTTCCACTTCGATTCCCGCCACAGGGCACGCCCCACGACCAGGAACAGCACGGTGTCGAGGATGAAGGTGCCGGTGACCGCCACGCCGTAGATCTCGGCCAGCCTGGAGGAGCGCTGGAAGCCGAGCACGAGCGCGGCCACGCCGAGGCACAGCGCCCAGTTGACCGCGGGCACGTAGATCTGTCCTGCCTCCTTGGATGTGTTGGTGATCTTGAGGCGCGGAAGAAAGCCCAGCTGGACGGCCTGCTTGGCGACCGAGTAGGACCCCGAGATCACGGCTTGCGAGGCGATGATCGTGGCCGCGGTGGCAAGGAACACCATCGGGAGCTGTCCCCAGGAGGGAACAAGCAGGTAGAAGGGATTGGTGATCGCGTGCGGATGCGTGAGGATCAGCGCGGCCTGACCGAGGTAGCAGAGCAGTACGCCGGGCAATACGATGGCGAACCAGGAGATCCGGATCGGCGTGGTTCCGAAGTGCCCCCGGTCGGCGTACAGCGCCTCGGCTCCCGTGACGGCAAGCACGACGCTGCCAAGCGTGAGGAAGGCAGCGCCGCCGTGGTCGACGAACAACCGGACCGCGTAGGTCGGCGATAGTCCCTGGAAGACGCCTGGGTGATGCGCGATCCCGTGCACGCCGAGGACACCGAGGATGGTGAACCACGAAAGCATCACCGGACCGAACAACGCCCCGACGGCGCCGGTGCCGCGGCGCTGGATCAAAAACAGCGACATCAGGACCGCCAGCGCAATCGGCATCACGAGGTGCGCCACGCCCGGCGTCGCGACCTTCAGGCCCTCCACCGCCGAGAGAACCGAGATCGCCGGCGTGATCATGCCGTCCCCGAGAAACAGCGAGGCGCCGAAAATTCCGAGTATCACGAGCGCCACCCCATGCGCCGGCTTACAGCGGCGAATCAGCGCCGTCAGCGCCAGGATCCCGCCGTCACCGCGATTGTGGGCGCGCATGATCGCGCCGGCGTATTTGAAGGACACAACGATCACGAGCGACCAAAAGATCAGCGAGACCACTCCGTAGACGCCCGCCACCGTCGTCTGCGCCGCCGCCCGATGTTGGGTGAATACGACCTGCTCGGTGTACAGCGGGCTTGTGCCGATGTCCCCGAAAACAACGCCGAGCGCGGCGAGCGCCAGCGCCGCGCGCCCCGCCTGGGGGACGACGTCGCGATCGATTTCGAAGACCCGTGGGGCCGGCCGCTCCTCGTGCGCGCCCTCCTCGGACACCTCGAGCTTGTGCGCTGCCTCGTGGAGCACCCTGCGGTGGCTGCCCTTGGCCGGCGGCGACTGGCCCGGTGCCGCTAGATGATCGTCCTCACGGACCTGAGTTGGCTCATCGATATCGAGCTTGTGTCCCCCCTCGTGGAGGCTGCGCCGCAGACGTGGGCTCATGGTGACGAGGCTACCGTGCGCTCGGGCGGCCGACAGCACCTGCAAAAGGCCGCGCGTGCGGTCGTGGAGGGCTAAAGTGCCGCCCGCATGTTCGTTCTGATCGTCGGAGCCGGCCGGGTGGGGTCTGCAATCGCAAAGCGAGCCCTCGATGAGGGACACACGGTGTCCGTCCTTGATCTCGATCCGCTGTCCCACGAGCGCCTCGACAAGGACCAGTCGACGACCTGGGAGGACGCCGGTGGACGCTTCACAGTGGGCGCAGCGCTCGAGGTCGATGCGCTGACCGAGGCAGGGATCGAGGGTGCCGATGTTTTCCTAGCTGCCACCAGTGGAGACAATACGAATCTGGTGATCGCCCAAATCGCACAGCGTCGCTTCGAGGTGCAGCGGGTCGTCGTGCGGGTAGCCGACCCCGGACGGGCAGCCTGGTATGCGGAGGAGGGCTTGCATACGATCTGCCCAACGCAGCAAGCGATCGACCAAGCCACTCAGGTTGCGCTGGCATAACTAGCGAGGCCACTGGGGGAAGCGGTTATGACATGTATGTGATCGTCGCGGGGGCCGGCAAGGTGGGCTGGAACCTGGCGCGGGAGCTGCTGGCCAAGGATCAGGAGGTGACCCTGATCGAATCTGACCACCGGCGGTTCCGGATCGTGGAGGAGGAGTTGGAGCACGCCGCCGCCTACGGAGATGCGAGCGAGCTCTGGGTCCTGGAGCGCGCCGGAATCCAGCGCGCCGACTTGGTGATCGCCGTGACCGGGGACGACGAAGACAACATACTCATCTGCCAGATGGCCAAGGAGAAGTACGGGGTGCAGCGGATCGTGGCCCGCGTCAACAACCCTCGAAACCTCCAGCATTTCAAGCTCCTCGGCATCCAGCCTGCTGTGTCCGCCACCGACCTGATCCTCCGGCTGATCGAGCATGAGGTGCCGGAGTACGGCTTCGTCCAGCTGCTTGCACTCGAGGAGGAGCGGCTCGAGATCATCGAGCTCGAGGTGGGGAAAGGCTCCGCAGCGGCGGGACGCCGCGTCCAAGACGTGGTCCTGCCGGACGGGTCGCTGATCATCTCGGTGCTCCGGAACGGAACCGGGTTCGTGCCCAAGTCCGACTCTGTGATCGAAGCCGGCGACCAGGTGCTCCTGATCCTCGATCCGGGCCTGGAGCAGGACATCACGCCACAGTTCACCACCAACGGCGCCGTTGGCTGAACGCCAGGTCGACTACTTGCTGATCGGCGGCGGACTGGCCGCGGGCAACTGTGCGCGCTGGCTGCGGGAGTCAGGCGCCGACGGCTCGATCCTGCTCGTGGGACGAGAGCCCGACGCGCCGTATAACCGGCCGCCGTGCTCCAAGGAGTACCTGCGCGCCGAGGACGACTCTGGCGTCCCATTTCGGCCGCTGGAGTGGTATCCGGAGCAGCAGATCGAGTTGCTGACACGGACGTCGGCGACCGGACTTGACGTCCAGGAGCGCCAGACGAAGCTCTCCAACGGCGACGCCGTCACCTTCGACAAGCTCCTGCTCGCGACCGGCGCGAACGTCAGACGACTGGGCGTGCCGGGCTGCGAGCTCGAGGGAATTCATTACCTTCGGACACGCGGCAACAGCGATGCCATCCGCGAACACGCGTCGGGAAAGCATGTCGTGCTGGTCGGCGGCTCTTACATCGCGACGGAAGTCGCGGCGTCGCTGACGGAGCGCGGCAGCTCGTGCACGTTGGTGATGATGGAGCCGGTCGTTCTCAGCCGGACTTTCGGCGAGCAGGCGGGTCGGTTCTTTCAGGACCGGCTCGAGGAGCATGGGGTAACTGTCGTCGGCGGGGACTCACTTGCACGCTTTGAAGGTTCGGGCGGACGGGTGACGAAGGTCGTGACGGAATCGGGCCGGGAGCTCACCGCGGACGCCGTGGTGATCGGCGCCGGTGTCGTACCGGACGTGACGCTGGCGCGCAAAGCCGGACTGGCCCTGGGGGAGAGAGGCGGCGTCCTGGCAAGCTCGCTGCTGGAGACCGAGGTCGCGGGCGTGTTCGTGGCCGGCGACATCGCCGAGTACGAGAGCGTCATCCACGGCGGGCGGCAGCTGCGAGTGGAGCACTGGGACGTGGCGTTCAACCACGGCAAGACGGCGGCGCTCAACATGCTGGGCCGCGTTCAGGACCACGACGTCGTGCCCTACTTCTTCTCCGACCTCTCCGATTGGGCCTCGCTGGAGTACGTGGGGCCGGCCTACGAATGGGACCAGGAGGTCGTTCGCGGCTCCTTCGACGAAGGCTCGTTCAGTCTGTGGTACCTCAGTGACGGCCGCGTGGCCGCGGCGCTGTCGGTCGGCCGCTCGGATGACCTGGAGGCGGCACGTAGCCTGATCGCCTCGGGCAATCAGGTTTCTGCGGCGACGCTCGAGGATCTCTCAAGCGAGCTCAGCGAGCTCTAGGCGGCCGCCCCCGGCTCGCTTGCCACCGGCCGCTACGCCGCGGCCTCGGCTCGCTTGCTGCGGCCGCTACGCCGCGGCCTCGGTCGCCCGGGCCGCGAGCTCGCGCTTGAGGATCTTGCCGGTCGGATTGCGGGGCAGCTCGTTCACGAACTCGACCTCGCGCGGGACCTTGAAGCGGGCCAGGTTCTCCTTGACGAATGTCTGCAGCTCGTCGGCGGTGACGTCCTCACCTTCCCGGCGCACGACGAACGCCTTCAGCCGCTGAGAGAACTCCGCGTCGTCAACTCCGATGACCGCCACGTCCTCTACCGCTGGATGGGTGATCAGCAGCTCCTCGACCTCCCGCGGGAACACGTTCTCACCGCCGGAGATGATCATCTCATCGTCGCGGCCGTCGACATAAAGGCGTCCCTGCTCGTCGAAGTGCCCCACGTCCCCGGTGGCCATCATCCCGTCGATGACCTCTTTCTGCTGTCCGCCGGTGTAGCCCTCGAATGGGGTGACCGTGCCCACGAAGATGCGTCCAATCTGTCCCTGAGGGACCTCACGGCGGTGGTCATCGAAGAGCTTGATACGAGCGCCGAGCGCCGGCTTGCCGACGGAAGTTGGCGCCGCGCGGATGTCGGCAGGCGTCGCGAGGGTCGCCACCGAGACCTCGGTCGAGCCGTACAGGTTGTACATCACGTTCCCCATCAGGTCCATCGTCTTCAGTGCGACCTCGGCCGGGAGTTGCGAGCCCGCGGAGAAGATGATCCGAAGCGAGGACAGGTCGCGCTTGCGGATCTCCTCTTCACCGAGAGCGAGCACGCGCTGGAGCATCACGGGCACGACGCAGCTGGCGCTCGCGCGATGTCGCTCGATGTCGTCGAGGAACTGGGCGGGGTCGAAACGCGGGCGCACGACGAGCTTCGACCCCAGGCTCAACGTGAGCAGGGCGATCAGGAGGCCGGTTCCGTGAAACAGCGGTGGCGCAACAACCGTCGCTTCGCGTGCGCGCATCGGCATCCGCTCCAGGACGGAGCCGGGAAGTGTGAGCGAGCGAGGATCGGGACGAGGCGCGCCTTTCGGCGTACCGGTCGTGCCACTGGTCAAAAGCACAATCCGACCCGGCCTGGCGGGCGGCGGTGGGGGAGCGGAACCTGCGGACGCGATCAGCTGGGCAAGCTCGTCGGCGGCACGGTCCGCAGTCGCCGTGACGAGCCGTCCGTAGCGCGGCTCGATACCCGCCGCCACCGCGGCCAGCTCCTCGTCGTAGATGATGAGCTCCACTCCTTCGCGGCTGGCGACCTCGCTGGCTTGCCGGGGCGAGAAGGCGGTGTTCAGCCAGATCCCGTTCATGCCCAGCCGCGAGGCGGCGAACGCGACGATCAGCGGCATGCGGTGATTGCGACAGAGCACGCCGACGCTGGAGCCTGCCCCGAGGCCCTTGGCGCGCATCGCGTTCGTCAGGCGGCACACCTGGTCCTCGAATTCGGCGAAGGAGATCACCCCGAGATCGTCGGCGACGGCCGGGAGGTCCCCGTGACGGATCGCCGCGATCCGCGGCGTGGCGGCGAAGGTCCCGTAGGTACGCAACGCCGACAGGGTCTCCAGCGTGTGGCGGGGGGAGCCACCGCCGAACCCACCGGCGCGGATCAGGGCCACGACCGAGCGCGCTTCAAGTGTCGCCCGCCGCAGGGGCTCGCTGACGGCCTCCACCAGATCCACGGCGGTGAGTCTATTGTGAAGGCGCGGGGCGTGGACGCGTGGACGCGTCAAAGCTGCGGGGGGAGGATTCGAACCTCCGTCTCCCGGTCCAGAGCCGGGCGTCGCTGCCACTGGACTACCCCGCAGTGACAAGCGGTCGACCATCCTCGCGGTCGATCGCGGGGGCAAGTATAGGCGTGGCCGTGGCCTAAGCCACTACGGTCCCGCCATCCGCACGGCGGCTTCGCCCGTGGCCACGAACAGCTCCGTGCAGTCCTTGATCAGCTGCTCGGGCGTGGAGTTGATCGTGCCGTCGTGCCAGGCGAGCAGCAGCTCGGCCAGGCCGCCGGCCAGCATGTACGCGGTCGTGTCGGCCAGACGCTCGTTCCCCCGTAGGCCGTAGAAGGCGCGCCCCTGCTCGGCGATCATCTCGGCGAAGAGGTGGAGCGTCTCGGATCGCCGACGTGCGAGGGCCTCCGAGCCCAGCGCTTCGCTGAACACGATCCGTGCTCGCCGCGGGTCTCGCATCACGTGGCGAACAAATCCGCCGATCGCGGCGCGGGCCTTGGCGTGGGCGTTGTCCGGTGCCGCCCGGACCGCCTCAAGCACGACCTCCACGAGGTCCGACACGACGTCGTCGAAGACCGCAACCAGCAGCGAGTCGAGGCTCGGAAAGCTCTCATAGAAGTAGCGAGGGGTGAGCCCCGCGTGCCGGCAGACCGCGCGCACGGTGGTGGCGGGCCAGCCATCCGAGCCCAGCAGGTCGTGGGCAGCATCGAGCAACTGCTCCCGCCGCGCAGCCTGTCGTTGGGCGGCGGGGACACCGCGGTAAACGCCGGTCGTCGTGGGGGCTGCTGCTGCTGTCGGCACCGTTGGTATGATAACGCGCGTTGTCGGATACGGCCGTTTCCTGATTGCCCGGTTACTTCGAGGCAGAGGAGGACAGCGACTGATGCGAGCAGGGAAGGGTGAGCGATGAGTAGCGCGCGGCAGGCCATCTATGGCCCGGCTGAAATCGAGAATCCAGCCGACACGGACTGGCTGCTGGGACCCGACTCGGTCGCCTGGCGCATCCTCACGACGCCGGTCGTTCCGCTGATCGGGGGCCTGAGGACGTTGGCGATCGAAGCTCTTCACCCCCGGGCGATGCGCGGCGTCCTAGAACACAGCGACTACCTCGAGCGGCCGCTGGCGCGCCTGCAGCGGACGGCCACATATGTTGCTTCCACCGCGCTGGGGACGATGGAGGAGGCCGAGCGCGCCGGGCACCTGGTCCGCTCGGTCCACAAGCGGGTGAAGGGCCGCGATCCGGTGACCGGCCGCCGATACAGCGCCGACGACCCCGACTCCCAGGTCTGGGTTCACCTGGCGCAGTGGTACTCCTACCTCATCTCCCACCGGATCTTTGTCGGCGATCTCGGCCCCGAGGAAGAGGACAGGTACGTCGCCGAGGGTGTGGCGGTGGCGGCGCTTGTCGGCACTCCGCCCGAGATGGTTCCCAAATCGGTGGCCGAGGCCCGTGCCTACTTCGAGGAGATCAAGCCGAGCCTGTGTCTGACCGAAGGGGCCGTGGATGCGATCGCCTTCGTCACCGGACGCCGCTGGCCGAAGAGTCTTCAGCAGGCGGCGGTGCTTCCGGGCACACGACTGCTCGGGACCGCGGCGATCGCCACGATCCCCCGCGACCTCCGGCGGCTGATGGGCGTGGATCGGCCGACGGCGATCGACGTGTTCGAGGTCGCCGCGGTCCGCGCAACGCTTCCGGTAGGCCAGTTGCTGGCGCCGATCCTGCTGCGTCGGGTGATCGGCGGCGGCATCGGCGATGCGTACTTCCTGCGTGCGCAGCGACTGAGAAGCAAGGCCACCGTGACGCCGGCCGAGAAGCCGCTCGCCGAGGCAGCGTAGGCCCGGCGGCCAGCTCAGCTCGGGTCCACGAACTCGGGCGGCTGCTTGGTCATTCCCGCCGCAACCGCCGCCAGCTGATTCTGGGAGCCGATCAGCGTGAGCTGGATCGAGGCCTCCAGCGACAGGGTCTCCTCAGCCCGGCCGGTCCAAGCCTGATCGTAAAGCCGCTTGGCCCCGCGCACAGCGTCTGGAGACCTGCCGGCGATCTCGCGGGCCAGAGCCTGTGCGGCCGTCAGAGGATCCTGTTCCACGTGCGTGACCACTCCGAGCGCGTGTGCCTCGGTGCCGCTGATCACGCGGCAGGTGTACGTGAGCTCCTTGGCGATGTCGATGCCCACCAGCCGGGGAAGCGTGCGGGTGATCGACATGTCGGGGATCAGCCCCCATCTGACCTCCATCACCGACAGCCGCGCGTCGGGCGCGGAGATCCGCAAATCTGCGGCAAGGGCAATCTGCAGTCCCCCGCCAAAGCAGGCCCCGTGCACGGCCGTGATCACCGGCATCGGCAGCTCGAGCCAGCCATACGCGGCGCGCTGGAACCAGTTGGGAACACGTTCCTGCAGCCGAGCAAGCAGGCCGTCGAGCCCTTGACCGGCCGACATCACACTCGCGATGTCCAGTCCGGAGCAGAAGCTCGGCCCCTCACCGTGCAGGACCACGGCACGCACCCCAGGCTCCGCTGACAAGCGCTCCGCGGCGCCGATGAGCCCCTCGAACATCGCCACGTCGAGCGCGTTGTGCTTCTCTGGGCGCGTCAGGGTGACCGTTGCCACGTGGTCGGCGACCGAGACCCGGACGCGGTCGGAGCTCATGGGGCCAACAGGCTAACTGGGTCGCCGATACGCACGGTGCCCGGCGCGAGCACCGTTCCGTAGATTCCGAACGGAAGCGGCTCCGTCGTCCCCAAATCGCCGCGGTAGTCGCGCAGCGCCTCGAGCGTCTGCACGTCGATCTGCCCGCTGTCGGGATCGCGACTGGTGATCAGGCAGCGGCCGACGTGCCCCCGCCATTCGATCGTGGCTTCGCCGACCCGTGCCCGTCGTCCAACCCACGCGTCCTCGGCGTGGGCATCGACGCCGTCGACCTCGATCAGCATCCGAAAGCGCCGGGGATCGAGGCGCTCCACGTTCACGGCCGTCGCCAGCCTCGCTAGCGACGCCTCGGAGATCATCGTCGCTCCGCCGACCCGCCCCCGGTCGACCGCCCCGCCGTCGCCGTCCGCCTCCACCAGCCTAAGCGCCCGACCGCACACCTCGGTTAGGGCGGCGCCCCACGGGCCCTGCACCAGCGACGCGGCCCTGGGACGCGAGAAAAAGCCCGTCTGGATGACGGGTCCCGCCACGACGCGGTCGTCCACCACGCGCCCGTCGGGGAGCGTCAGCGACAAGCGTCGGTCCTGAGCGCAGTATTCGGCGACGACCGTCTGAAGCTGGCCGAGCACCTTGGCGTTGACCATGCGGTCGCGGTCGTCGATCACGTAGAAGCGGCGGTCATTGTCGGCCCCGTGGGTCCCGAGGTCGACCTCGGAGACGGCGCGCAGCCGAGTGCCCTTGACCGCGGTGACAGCGAGCCTGGTGACGGAAACGGGCACTACGCGGCCTGCTCCGCCCAGTCGCGGTACAAGCCGAAGTAGCGGCCCCCTGCGGCCAGGAGCTCATCGTGGGTTCCCTGCTCAACGATGCGTCCGTGCTCGAGCACGATGATCCGACCGGCGTGACGAATGGTCGACAGCCGATGGGCAATGATGATCGCCGTGCGGCCGGCCACCAGGCGCCGCAAGCCATACTCGATCAACCCTTCGGTGTGCACGTCGACGTTGGACGTGGCCTCGTCGAGGACCAGGATGCGTGGGTCGGCCACCAACGCCCGGGCGAAGGCGATCAGCTGGCGCTGCCCCGCGGACAGCTGGACCCCACGCTCCCCGACCTGGGTCTCATAGCCGTGCTCCAGACGCTCGATGAAATCCTCGGCGCCGACCGCTCGGGCGGCCTGCCGGATATCCGCCCCCGAGGCGCCGGGACGGCCGAAGGAGATGTTCTCTCGCACGGTGCCCGAGAAGAGGAAGCCCTCCTGAGGAACGATGCCCATCTGCGAGCGCAGCGAATGCGCCGTCACGGTGCGCAGGTCGTGGCCGTCGACGAGCACCCGGCCCGTTGTCGGGTCATAGAAGCGCGACACCAGTTTGGCGAACGTCGATTTCCCGGCGCCCGTCTCGCCGACGAGGGCCACCGTCTGACCCGCGGGGATCACGAGATCAACGTCGCGCAGGGCCCATGCAGCGTCTTCGTCCGCCGGGTCGCCGTAGCGGAACGAGACCTGGTCGAAGCGCAGCTCGCCGCGGATCCGTTCCAGCGACACAGCGTCGGGCGCGTCGGCGAGCTCGGGCTGTTGATCCATCAACTCGAAGATCTTGTCAAGCGCGGCCATTCCCGACTGATAGGTGGTGTAGAGCTGCGAGAGCTGCTGGATGGG
The DNA here is from genome assembly GCA_963822735.1 of uncultured Actinomycetes bacterium. GTDB lineage: Bacteria > Actinomycetota > Thermoleophilia > Solirubrobacterales > Solirubrobacteraceae > Palsa-465. The sequence continues at coordinate 110,502 of CAWGIU010000001.1, read as the reverse complement.
GTCGAAGAAGTTGTTGAGCGCGGCGATGAACCCGAACACGACGCCGGTCGACGCGTGGCCGCTGATCACCTCGTAGCCGCCGACGAGCAGGATCTCCACAGTCACCAACGCAGATAGGAGCTCGACGGCGGGGAAGTAGGCAGCGTTGAGGTTGACCGTGGTCATGTTTGCTGCCCGGTTCTCTTCATTGAGCTCGCCGAAGCGCTCGATGTGTCGCTGCTCGGATCCGAACGCGCGGACAACTCGGATCCCCGAGAGCGATTCCTGCAGGTAGCCAGTGATCGCCGCGATCCGCTCGCGCGTCAGCCTGTACGCGCCGGCCGAAGCGATCCTGAACCACAGCGCTCCCGCTGCCAGCAGCGGCAGCGCGACGAACGTGAGCAACGCCAGGTGCCAGTTGAGCACGATCAGGATTGCAAGCACTCCCACCAGCGTCAGCCCGGACTGGAACAGCGTCGCCATCCCGTCCTCTACGAGCTGATCGAGCGCCTCGACGTCGTTTGTAAGCCGGGAGATGATCACCCCCGCGCGGTTGCGGGAGTAGAAGCCGATCGACAGCGCCTGCATGTGGGCGAACAGCTTCAGCCGCAGGTCGCGCAGCGCGCGCTGGCCCACCCAGCCGACCAGGTATGTCTGCAGGTAGGTGGCGACGGCGTAAACGACCGCCGAGATCAGAAACGCGACGACGATCACATCGAGCGTTCCAGTGTCGTGGCGCTGGATCCCCTGGTCGATCGCCAGCTTCGCGAGGGGGGCCGGAGCGAGCGCCGCGGCCGTCGCGGCCACCAGCGATGCAAACATCGCCAGCACGCGCCAGCGGTAGGGCGCCATGATCTCCGCGAGTCCCCGCAGCTTGCGGCCGCGGCCGCCGGTCTCGCGCATTCTCCGCCTGATCTCCTCCAGCCAACTCACAGACCCACCGCCTCCGCTTCCTTCTCGGTCAGGAACACCTGGTCGGGCATTCCCTTCTCGACGATCTCGCGGTAGAGATCGGACTGCTCGAGCAGGTGCTCGTGGTTTCCGCGCGCCGCGACTCGGCCGTCCTCCAGCACGACGATCTCGTCCGCGAGGGTGATCGTCGACAGGCGATGGGCGATGATGAACGTTGTTCGGCCCTCCATCACCGCCCGCAGCGCGAGCTTGATCTCCTGCTCGGTGGAGGCGTCGACCGATGAAGTCGCGTCGTCGAGGATCAGGACCCTTGGATCGGCCAGGACCGCCCGCGCAATTCCGATCCTCTGGCGCTGGCCCCCGGACAGCGTCAGTCCGCGCTCGCCAACGAGCGTGTCATAGCCCTTCGGCAGCTCGCGGATGAACCGGTCTGCCTGTGCCGCCCTCGCCGCCGCCTCAACCTCCTCGCGGCCGGCGTCAGGACGCGCGTAGGCGATGTTCTCGTGCACGGTTGCGGAGAAAAGGAACGGGTCGTCGCCGGCGATGGCGATCGCGCTACGAAGCCTGACGAGATCGACCGAGCGCACATCGGTGTCGTCGACTCGGACGGTGCCGGCGCTTACGTCGTACAGACGCGGCAGGAGCGAAACGAGCGCCGTCTTGCCGGAACCCATCGCGCCGACGAGCGCGACGGTGCGACCGGCGGGAACGTCCAGATCGATGCCGCGCAGCGCGGGGGCGGGGGACCCATCGAACGTGAGCGAGACGTTCTCAAACGAGACGTGGCCGTCGCCGTCGGGTAGCGGGCCGGCGTTCTGCGGCGTCGTCATTCCCGGCGCTCGGTCCAGCACTTGAAAGATGCGCGCGCCCGAGGCCGTCGCCCGCTGAGCCGCACCGAGCATGTATCCGAGCGTGCGCATCGGGGAGATCAGCATCAGCAGGTAGGCGTAGAACGCGGTGAACTGGCCAACCGTCAACGAGTGATGGATCACCTCACGCCCGCCTACCAGCAAGATCGCCGCCAGCCCGAGGTTGGGCAGGAAGCTGATCATCGGGTTGTACTTAGCTTGGATCCGTGTGGCGTAGACCTGCTGATCGAACACCCTGGTGACCGAACGTTCGAAGCGGTCGAACTGACGTGGCTCCTGGGCGAATGCCTTCACCACCCGCACGCCTGAAACGTTCTCCTCCGCCTCCGCCGTGAGCTCGGCGATCCGCTGCTGAGCCTCCTGCATCGCCGGACGCGAGTGCTTGCCGTAGCGACTGGCGATCAGGACCACGAACGGCACGGGGGCCAGCGCGAGCGCGGCCAGATCGGCATGCAGTGCAAACATCGCCACTGCGGCCAGAAGAATCGTCAGCGCGGACTGACCGATGAAGATCAGCCCATAACCGAGAAAGAACCGGACCGACTGAAGATCCACGGTGGCCCGCGACATGAGCTGACCGGTCTGCTGACGGTCGAAAAACGACAGCTCCAAGCGCTGCAGATGTGCGTATAGGCCGTTGCGGAGATCGAGCTCCACACCGAGCGACACGCGTCCGGCGATCAGCCGCCGGCCGGCGCTGAGCACCAACCGCAGTAGTCCGGCACCTACGATCGCAATCGCCCACAGCACCAGCTCCTGCTTGCTGTGCCCACGGATGGAATCGATCGCCCGGCCCGTGAGGTAAGGGATCAAGACTGTCATCCCCATCGCCCCGGCCGCGAGCGCGCCAGACCAGGCAACCCCACGCTTATAAGGCCTCAGGAAACCGAGCAGGCGGCGGAAAATTGGCATGCTTCAAAAAGTATAGTAAGGGTGCCAGGGGCCCGCTCTCCGGAGGCCGCCGAACGTGGTCGCCGCCCACGCGGCGCGTATTCCGACGCTAGCTCCGCAGAGTGGGGCACGCCACTCTCCATCGGCTGCCGCTCCGGGCTGAGGCTGTGGCGCAAGCTCGGCGGGGAGGCGCCTGTTACCAACCTATGACAACGGCTTGGACGGCCGGGTTACCGCCGCGAGCCAGGGGCTTTGAGAAGTTAGATGGCGCCAGACGACCATAACTTCGCACAACCGTCGAGAACGAGTCATGCGTGGTCCCAGAGCGGGATAAAGGGTGGGGGAGCCCGCTCGGCGGAGCTCGCGCGGGCCGTTGCGCCGCGGTGACTCGAGTCCTCGTCGCGCGGCCTCCGCCGAGCGCGGCTCCCCGGCCCGTCGCGGCCTCCGCAGCAGTGGGGTGCAAACCCGCACGGTTGCACGTTGCGGTGTGACTATCGGTCTGCATATGATCCGCGGCCCGGGCGGTTACGTCCGTGGCTGCGGGAGAGGAGGAGTAGGCCGGTAGATGGATGCGGTTCTGAGATTGGCCTACGAGCCGGTCCGTGGCTTCATCGAGACCGTCGGCGCGATGATCCTGCTGCTGCGGCGCACGATCTACGCCGCGCTCACGCCACCCTACAACTACGGCCCCGAGCTAGTCGATCAGTTCCTGTTCGCGCTGCGACTGGGCTGGTTTCCGATGATCCTTGCCTCGCTGGCGTTCACCTATGGACCGGCGGGCGTCGAGGTCGGGGACTTCCTCAAGCTGGTGGGGGCCATGGACCGGCTGGGGTCGCTGTACGTGATCATCGTGATGCGGGAGTTGGCCCCGCTGATCTGCGCCATCGTGATGGCTGGCGTGGCTGGGACGGCGATGACCGCCGACCTGGGCGCGCGCAAGATTCGCGAGGAGCTCGACGCGCTGATGGTGCTGGGCGTCGACCCGGTCAAGAGCCTGGTGGCGCCGCGGTTTCTGTCGCTGATGCTGCTGACCCCGCTGTTCACGATCTATGCGTTGCTGTTCGGGACGTTGGGCGGCGTGCTGGTCACGATCACCAACGGCGCCCAGGTAGGCCCGTTCTTCAGCGACTTCTTCGCACAGGCGACGACCGTGGAGTTCCTGGCGATGTTCGTCAAGGCGACGATCTACGGCGGCGTGATCGCGATCGTCTGCTGCTACATGGGCTTGACGGCCTCAGGCGGAGCCGAAGGAGTGGGGCGGGCCGTCAACCGGGCCGTCGTGTTGGCCTTCATCGCCATCGGGTCGGTCGACTACGTGTTCACGCAGACGGTCCTCGCCACTCATCCGGCCCTGAACACGCCGCGATGAGCTATCTGAGCCCCCTGTCCCTGGCCGCCCCGCGATGAACCCGGTGGCCTCATTGCGGTCGTTCGGCAGCGCCTCGCTGTTCTGCTGGCGGATCGTCCTGAAGGTCGTCAACCTCAGGGTCCTGAAGTTCATCGGCGAGGCCGTCCGCCAGGCCGGGATCCTGATAACTGGCTCGGCGGTGATCGTGCTCGGGCTGGTGTTCATCTTCGGACTGCAGTGCGGGATCGAGGGCGCCTACGCGGCCAAATCGGTTGGGGCCACATCGGCCTCCGGTGCGATCACCGCGCTGTGCGATCTGCGGGAGATCATTCCCTACGCGTTCGGCTACATGATGGCCGCCAAGGTGGGCACCGGATTCGTGGCCGAAATCGGCTCGATGCGCATCTCCGACGAGATCGACGCGCTCGAGGTGATGGGCTTGGACTCGCTCGTGTACCTCGGCGCCACGCGGCTGCTCGGCACTTGGCTCGTGCTCCCGTTCATGTACATGGCGGCCGTGGCCGTGGGCTACGTCGCCTCCTACCTGGCGGTTGTCGTGCAGCTGGGACAGGTCTCCCCGGGGGGCTACCTGCAGCTGTTCTGGGAGTTTCAAAACCCTCAGGACTTCCTGTTCGCCGGCATCAAGGTCATGGCCACGGCGACATTCATCGTTTTAGTCTGCATCTACTACGGCTACCACGTCACGGGCGGTCCCGTCGGCGTTGGCAGAGCCACCGCAAAGTCGATGGTGGCCAACATCATCGGAATCCATCTGATCGGGATGGTCGGTACGCAGCTGTTCTGGGGCAACAATGCCCGCGCACCGATCGGCGGGTAAGTGCTCGGCAGCGCAAGGATTCGTACTCACGGGGCCGAGCACTAGTGGTCGACACCGCAAAGACCCGCACTGACGGAGGCGACCGCTAGTGGCGCGCGAGCAGCTGACACGACTGGTCGCGCTGGGCGCGCTGGCCATCGCGGTGGTCGCGGTGGTGATCGTGCTCGTCACGGGCGGCTCGAGCTACGTCATCCACGCCGAGTTCACCGACGCCGGACAGCTGGTCAAGGGCGATCTGGTGACCGTCGCCGGCCACCCCGTGGGCTCGGTCGGAGCGCTCAGCATCACCCCGAATGGTCTTGCCGACATCAGGCTCAACATCTCCGATTCGAGCGTCACGCCGCTGCGGCAGGGGACCGTGGCGACGATCGGTCAGCTGAGCCTCACCGGCGTTTCCAACCGGTTTGTGTCGCTGACGCCCGGGATGGGCGCGCCGCTGTCCAACGGGGGCGTGCTTCCCACCAGCCAGACGCGCGGCATCGTCGATCTCGACACGCTGCTGGACTCGCTCACCCCGCAGGTCCGCAGCTCACTGCAGCGCATCCTGAAGACCGGCGCCTACCTGATGTCGGGCTCGACGCCGGCTGAGCTCAACCAGACGATCCCCTACTTCAACCCGGCGTTGAGCCAGACCACCGCGCTGGGGGCCGAAATCGTGGCCGACAGGTTCGCGCTCGATCGGCTCGTGTCCTCCACCGCCGACGTGGCGACCACGCTCGCGAACCGCAGCGGCGCCCTGAGCGGCGCTGTCGTCAGCACTGCGGCGACCCTGCGCGAGGTGGCCAGCGAGCGAGCGACGTTGCAAGACGTCCTCTCGCGCGCCCCGGGTGTCCTCTCCCAGGCACGCGGAGTGCTGGCCGACACCGACCACACGCTCAGCGTGCTGAACCCCACGCTCAAGGACCTGCAGCCGGTGGCACCGCGTCTGGCGACGCTGCTGCGCAAGGTAGTCCCCGCCGCAAAGAACGCGATTCCGCTCGTGGAGGGCGTCTCCGCGCTGGTCCCGGGCGCCGAGCAGGCGCTCGGCGAGGTCCCTTCCGTGGTCAGCCAGGCGGTCCCGGCCGTTGATTCGCTGACCGCCGCGCTGCCGCCGATCACGCCGATCCTGGCGGGGCTGCGCCCCTATGCCCCCGAGGTCGTGTCTGGGTTCTTCGGCGGTGTCGGCGGTTACGCCGGCGGCTACTACGACGCCAACGGACACTACGTGCGGATCTCCCCGGAGTTCGGCGCCGCGGGCTTCACCGGGATCCTCAGCCTGCTGAACGCCACGCTGAGCCAGCTGCCCGGGCTGAACGGGGCGCGCTTCGCCCAGCTGGCTCCGTGCCCCGGCGGGGCCGTCGAAGCCTCTCCTAGCGGCGGCAATCCTTGGACCAACCCGGACGTGCTGCCGAGCACCGGCAACGTCTGCGACCCGAGCAACGACCACCCATGAGGCGGCTGGCCGTGATCTTCGCGTCGCTAGTCGCCGCCGCCGCCGGCGCAGCGGTGCTACTGCTGTCGTCGAGCGCCCAGGGTTCGTCGACCGCGAGCTTCGACGTGATCTTCGACGACGCGCGCGGACTGATCGGCGGTCAGTTGGTGAAGGTCGCGGGGGCACAAGCCGGCTCCATCCAGCACGTCACCGTGGTCAAGGAGGGCAGCGGGGCAAACACCTCGTTCAAGGCCAGGATCGAGGCCACGATCGATTCCAAGTTCATGCCGTTCCGGACGAACGCCACGTGCACCATCCGCCCCCAGGGGTTGATCGCCGAGAACTACGTGGAATGCGATCCGGGCAGCCCGCCGGCGGCCGTGCTCCGCGGGACCCAGGGCCAGCCACCGACCGTCCCGGTGCAGAACACCACCGAGCCGGTCAACCTGCTCGATCTGTTCAACATCTTCAACGTCCCGACCCGGGAGCGCTTTGCGCTGATCATCAACGAGCTGGGAATCGGGACTGCCGGCGAGGGCCAGAACTTCAACGATGTCCTGTACCGGGCCAACCCAGCGCTGAAGCTGGCGGACCAGGTGATCGGAATCCTGAACTCCCAGCGCGCCCAGCTCGCAACGCTGATCGACGCCACCAACACGATCGCCCAGCAGGGCGCGAGCCACACGGCAGCCGTTCAGAGCTTCCTGGATCAGTCCGCGGCGCTCACATCCACGACGGCCGCGCACAGCTCCAACCTGCAGCTGTCGATCAAGCGCCTGCCCGGCCTGCTGGCCGCTGCCCAACCCTCGCTGCACCAGCTCGACGTGGTCGCGCGCGACGGCACGCCGCTCGTGCAGCAGCTACACGCGGCGGTTCCCTACCTGAATCGCGTGAACAACGACCTCACTCCATTCGTGCAAGCCGCAAGGCCCGGGCTGGCGCAGCTGTCGACCGCGCTGCAGCAAGCGATCCCAGCGATCAAGGACGTGACGCCGGTGGTTCAGGCCCTGCGCGACTACACCCAACGCTCGCTGTCCAAGACCGAGCTCTCCGGACGCCTGTTCACGAGCCTCCAGCAGTCGGGCTTCCTGGAGAACTTCCTGGGCATCGTCTACTACGTGGGGGCGGCGATCTCCCGCTTCGACGCGACCTCGCACCTGCTCGACTTCTCGATCCTGAACGTGCAGAACGGGGCGTGCAGCTTGTACGCCACCACGCCGGTAGCCGGCTGTAGCGCCAACTACGGCTCGGCCCCGGCCTCGTCCAGCTCCTCCGCGAGCGCCAGCCAGGAGCCGACGTCCAGCGCCAAGGCCAATGCGTCGCGGCGCTCGCGCCGGGCGACGAGCCCGCCCAGTCACAGCTCGGCCACGGCCACCACCACTTCGACCGCCGCAGCCCCGACGGCGAGCAACACGTCGCCTGGCTCGGGCGGCCAGGCGCCAACCAGCCCCACCACCACGCAGCCCGGCGCGGGCGGCTCAAGTAACGCGCTGTCGCAGCTCCAGACGCTGATCGGCGGGGCCACCTCGACCGGCGGACAGTCGTCATCGCCGGGCCAGGGATCGAGCAGTCCCAGCACGCTTCAGAACCTCCTCAACTACCTGCTGCGATGAGATCGCTACGCAACACGGCGCGGGACCTGTTCGACAATCCGATCCTGATCGGCGCGCTGACGATCCTGGTCGTCGCGGTGGCCGTCTACCTCTCGTACATCGCCGAGAACGGCCTGCCGTTCGTCCCCAGCTACAACGTCAACGTCGACGTTCCCAACGGCGCCGAGCTGGTCAAGAACGCCGATGTCCGCGTCGGCGGGGCGCGCGTCGGCCAGGTGCTCGGCATAACCCCCGAGCCTCGAGACACCGACCGGGGCTACGGAGCGCCGTTCGCGCGGCTGAAGCTGTCCCTGCAGAAGAGCCTCGAGCCGCTGCCCTACGACACCCGCTACCAGATCCGGCTGGCGTCGGTGCTTGGCGGCAAGTACGTGGAGATCATCCCCGGCCACGATCGCAGCACGTCGCAGACGCCGGCGCTCGAGGACGGCGGCACATTCAAGCTCGGCACCCGCTTCGACCACAACATCCCGATTGTCGATCTGGATACCGCGTTCAGGGTCTTCGGGCCCCAGACCCAGCGGGGCATACGCGACACCACCGCCGAGTTCGGCAACGCGCTCGCAGGCCGCGGCACGCAGTTCAACGACACCATCTACTCGGTGGAGCAGCTGCTGGGTCCGCTCGACAGCCTGCTCGGGCTGCTGGCCTCGCCGAGCACCCACCTCACGACCTTCATCTCGGGCGCCGCGGCGACCGCCAGCGCGCTGGCGCCCGTGGCGCCCACGATCACGGCGCTGCTGTCGAACGGCTCCATCACCCTGAGGGCACTGAACGCCTCGCGGCTGGGGCAGACGATCGACCAGACCCCCAGTACCGAAGCGCTCGCCACCACCGTCCTGACCAACGCCCAGCCCGTGCTGGCCGACGCGGCGACCGTGGTCCAGGACCTGAAGCCCGGCGCGGCGTTGCTGCCACGCGCCGCGCAGCGGCTCGACGACATCATCCGGGCGGCGACGCCGGTGTACAAGCTGGCACCGGAGCTGGCCAGCAAGCTCCAGACAGCGCTGTCCGACGTCGATCAGCTGGCCCGCAACCCGGCGGCCCTCGAGACCTTCAATATCCTCGGCGACAACGACCTTGCGACGTTCGGGGCCTCGGCTTTCGTCGGCCTGGGGGCGATTCTGCAGGCGGCGGCGCCTGCGCAGCTGGCATGCAACACGGAGGGGATCTGGGCGGCCATCTTCGGCGGTCCGAACAACGCGCTGTCGGAGGGCGACAGCGCCGGCTCGTGGCTGCGCTCGATCCCCGTTCTGGACACCGGCACGCTGACCCAGTCGGGAACGCCGGCGTCGAACCTGCATGTCAACTACTACCCGAACGAGAGCGCGGGTGACTGCACCGCCGGCAATGAGATCTACAGCTCGGGCCAGGACATCGGTCAACCGCAAGCGTTCAACAACCTCGTTCCACAGTCCTCGCCGCCGCCCGGGGTCACGGCGCGCTATCAGGCAGCAGGCCTGGAGGGGACCTACAAGTGAGCCCCGCGCGAGGCACACGGCAGCGCCTGGCACCCGGCAGGAGGAAGGGCCCGAACACGCTCGTCGTGGCCGTCGTGACGATCTTGCTGGCCGTCGCGGTCAGCTACTACGCCTTCAGCGGCAAGCAGGTCCCGTTCGTGCACCACTTCACGATGTACGCGCTGGTGAAGAACAGCGTCGACATCATCCCGGACTCGCCGGTGCGGATCGCCGGTATCGACGTGGGCTCGGTGACGGGCACCTCCGGCGACGGCGACATGACCAAGGTCGCCTTCACGATGCAGCCCAGCGGGCTACCGATCCACACGGACGCCACGGTCACGATCCGCGACAGGCTGTTCCTGGAGGGCGGCTACTACCTCCAGCTGGACCCGGGGAGCCCAAGCGCCCCGATCGCCACTGACGGTTTCACGGTCCCACCGTCCAACACGGCCTACCCCGTCCAGTTCTACCAGGTGCTCTCGACCTTCGACGCCGCGACACGGCAGAGCCTGGCGCAGGCCCTCACCAGTCTCAACGAGGGCCTGAGCCCCCCTGCGGGGCAGCAGCCCACGACCGAGAACAGCGGCGCCGGCGGGTTGAAAGCGGCGATTCCTCAGATGGAGCCCACGCTCAAGGACATCGCCTGGGTGACGCAGGCCTTGCACGGCACGCAACCGGGGGACGTGGAGCGGCTGCTGTCTTCGGCCTCGGACGTGACGACGACGCTGCAGGGCTCGGACCCCCAGCTGGCCGGCCTGGTCACCAACCTCTACCGGGCCTCAAGCGCACTGGCGGCGACCGACGGCTCGCTCGGCCAGACGATCGCCGGACTCGATCAGACGCTGCGCGTCGCACCGCCGGCCCTCAGCGCAATCGATCGCGCGCTGCCGCCCGTGGCCAATCTGGCGGTGGCGCTCCGTCCCTCCCTGAAGACCGCACCGCCGCTGGTCGACGCGGTGACCAAAGCGGTCGTGCAGCTGACGGCGGTCGTGGCGCCAGCCGAACGCGGCAATCTGTTACAGGCGCTGAAGTCGACATTCCAGGACTTCCCCACCACGCTCAACCAGCTGGGAGCGGTGTTCCCGATCACCAAGGGGGTCTCCGATTGCCTGCGCACCCACGTCACGCCGGTGTTGAACGACGTCGTCCCCGACGGCTCGCTGTCCACCGGCCGACCGGTGTGGCAGGACTTCGTGCACCTGCTCGTCGGTCTGACGTCGGCGGATCAGAACTTCGACGGCAACGGCTACTGGATCAGGCTCATCGACGCCACGGGCAACAACGAGCTCAGCCTGGGCAGCGCGACCGGCCTCGGCCAGATCCTGGGTGTCGGCAGCGGCACGGTCGACGGTGCACGCCCCCAATGGGTGGGCGATCTGACGCCGGCTGACTTCCGGCCCGACGTGGCCTGCACCAGCCAGCCAGTGCCGAGCCTGGCGGCGACTACGGCGCCCACCGACTTCACCAGCGCGGGCGCCGCCACGGCGCCCAGCAGCGCAGCGGCGCACAAACTGGGCACGCAGCTCCACTTGAACACAAGGGGGAGGAGCCGCTGATGTCGCGGTTCAGGCTGCAGCTGAAGCGCTACGGCCGCTCGTTTCTGTTTCTCCTCGTCCTGTGGGTGGTCGGCATCGGGGCGGGTGCCTACATCCTCATCAACCAGCGGTTCCCGAACCCGTTCGCCACGTTCCTCAAGGTCAATGGCAGGTTCGACACGGCGGCGGGTGTCGTGCCGGGCCTGGGCGAGCCGGTCAACATCGCCGGCGTCAACGTCGGCGAGATCACCGGCAGTTCGCTTCAGAACGGCCAGGCGGTCATCCACATGCAGCTCAATCCCACAGAGCTGCCGTCACCTCACGTGCTGTACCGCAATGCCACGGCCAACCTGTTCCCGAACACGCCGCTCAAGGACATGGAGATCGACATCTATCCCGGGACCCCGACTGCCGGCCGGATGCCGCCGAACGGGACGATCCCCATCGGCCAGACCACCGTTCCCACCGATTCCGACGAGTTGCTCGACTCGCTTGACGCCGACACGCGGACCTGGCTCACGAGCCTCGTCGCGGACGTCAATGAAGGTACGACAGGACGCGGTCAGGACATCAAGCAGTTGCTGCAGAACCTGGGCCCGACGTCGTCGCAGCTGCGAGAGATCGGAGATCTGCTCGCCAACAGGCGTCAGGAGCTGGCGCAGATCATCCACAACCTTGGAGTCCTGACGCAGGCCACGAGCCAGAAGGACGCTCAGCTGGCCACGGTGGTGCGCGCCGGCGATCGGACCATCGGCGCGCTCGCCAGCCAGGACGTGGCGTTGCGCCAGGCCATCACGCACTTCCCCTCGACGCTTCAGACGACGCGGACCACGCTCGGTGACGTCACCCATCTGGCAAACGCCTTGGGGCCGACGGCCAGGGCCTTGATCCCCACGGCCCACCATCTCCCGACAACGCTGCGTGACACCCGGACGCTCTTCGAGGGCTCGGCGTTGCTGCCTCTGGACAAGATTCCCCCCTTCGTTCAAGCCGTTCTTCCCCTGGCGCAGCTGCTGCCGCCCCTGGAATCGAACCTCACTCAGGTCACTCCTCCGCTGGTCAGCTCCTTCAAGGTGCTGGGCGCGGTGACCAACGAGATCGCCTACGTGCCGGGCAACGGCAACCCCGGGTTCCTTTACTGGCTCGCGTGGTTTGCCCACAACGCTGACTCGTTCCTGTCAACCGCCGACGCCAACGGCGGAGGCTGGCGCGGGCTGCTCACGCTGACCTGCGCCGATTTCCAGAGCAGCACGCTGGGCACGCTGCTGGACACGCTGCTCGGCTCCAATCTGTCCTCGACCCTCGGCTGCACCTGATGGTCACCCAGGCTCCGAAACGTACAGCCGTCCTGGCCGCCGTGGCGTTCGTGCTGTCGTGCATCGGTTTGATGATCTTCGTCTGGACCCAGTTCCAGGGCACGATCCCGTTCGCCCCGGCCGGCTACCGGATCCAAGCCTTGTTTCCGGAGACGGGACAACTTGTGTCGGGCGCCGACGTGCGAATCGCAGGCGTTGACGTGGGCCGGGTGACGAGCGTCGCGCCCAAGGGGACCGACTCGCTGGTGACGATGAACATCGACAAGCAGTTCGCCCCGATCCCCGCCGATACCCACGCGATCCTCAGACTGAAGACGTTGCTGGGCGAGGCTTATATCGGACTCTCAACCGGCACCGGCAGCGGACCGAAGCTGCCCGACGGCGGAACCATTCCGAAGCGGCAAATCGAGCCCACTCAGGACCTCGATCAGGTCCTGAACTCGTTCACGCCCTCCACACAGCGCGCGCTCCAGCAGTTTCTGAACGGCACCTACACGGCGCTCGCAGGACGCGGGCAGGACCTGAACAACGTCATCGGCAATCTCGACCCTACGGTCACGGAGCTCACGGCGGTGGTCGGAGTGCTCAACGACCAGCAGGGCAACATCCAGCGGCTCGTGAACAACCTCGGAACCGTGTTCACGACCCTGGGAGACCGCTCCTCCGATGTTCAGAGCCTGGTGAGGGCGGGCAACCAGGTGCTCTCGGCGACGGCCGCCCGCAATGCCCAGCTTAAGGCCACGGTGAACGCGCTGCCTCCGTTCATGACCCAACTCCGAGCGACGCTGAGGACGCTGAACGTGACGCTAGGCATCGCCAGGCCCACGCTGGACGTGATCCGGAAAGTGGCGCCGCTTCTGCGGCCCGCGTTCTCGGAGCTGATCACGCTGTCGGGACCCGCGCTCTCGTTGCTGCACCAGGCACCGCAACTGATCAACGTGACCAACCAGGCGCTGCCGTACATAGCGCAGTTCTCGGTCTCGTTCAACAACTCGCTGCAGCCGATCGTGGCGGCCGCGCAGCAGGTGGTCCCGATCATCAACTACATCCAGCAGTACCCCGACGACATCCGCGCGGCGTTCGCAAACCTGCCGGCGGTGCTAGGGGCGTCGGCGTCGGCCACCAACGGCATCACGCACTACATCCGCGTGGCGCTCACGCTCAACAACGAGTCGCTGTTCGGTCAGCAGCAGCGACCGTCCACCAACCGCCACAACCCATACATCTCGCCCGACGAGCTCAACAACCTGGCCAACGGGGGCCTCCAGTCCTCTGACTGCAACAACACATCCAACAACGGGCTCGAGTCGCTGCTCAGTGCCGGAAACGTGCCGTGCCGCGTGCAGCCGGCCTTCCCCTGGCCCGCCAACGCCGCCTCCAACTCGCCCAGCTACTTCCCGCACTTGACCCAGGCCCAGCCTTAGGGGAGGGCGTGACCGAGGGCGCCTAGCCGTCGCCGAGCATCGGTTCCAGCAGCGTCCTCACTATCTGGCGTGCCCGGCGCTCGTCATCGACCGCGATCACGCTGTCGGGCATCAGGACGAACGACGCCCCGAGCCGCACCGCGAGCTCGGCCAGAGCCTCTGGCTCCACCGCAGCAAGCTCACCGGCACGCTGAGCCTGCCGGATCTCTGCCACCAGGAAGTCGCGAATCAGTCGAAAGACGGCGCTGCGGTCACGGTTCAGCTCCCGCAGCAGGGCCTCGGGCTCGAACTGCCCAAGGCGGGCGAGCATCGGATGCTCGCGGATCACCCTGAGCGTGGCCACGAACAGCTCCGCGGCTCGCTCTACCAGCGGAGCACCAGGGTCGAGCGCCGCGCCGATCTCCTGCAGGCAGCGACGGCACTCGCGCACCGCGAGGGCGTCGACGAGCCGCTGGCGGGACCCGAAGCGCCGATAGACGGTCATGCGGCCGACGCCGGCCCGTGCCACCACGTCATCGATCGTCAGGTGCCTGAATCCCGAGGCCGCAACCAGCGCCAGGGCGGCGTCGAGGATCCGCTCCGACATGGAGTCGTCGTAGCGCTCCGCGGAGGCGTCGAGCGCGCGTTCGAGGACCCGGACTCCGCTCGCCATCGTCCTGCCTAGGCGGCCGCGGCCTGACGCCCGCGCGTTTCGTTGCCGCCGCCCAGCGGTCCGCGGGCGATGGCTCGCCGCCGCCACCGCAGTTGCGCCGGCCCCGAGACCCGGAGCCCTTCGGGCATGAACGGCGTGAGGCTTCTGCTGGCGGCGCCGATCGTCCGGAATTCGAGCTCCTCCCGCCTGCTCCAGCTGATCCCGAGACGCCCCCGGAGGCCCGGCGGCAGCAGGCCGATGCTGCACACGTAGAGCGCCCTGCGGGCGGGCACGCGAATCGCTCGCCACGCCATGTCCGCGAGCAATGGAACCTCCGGTAGGGACACGGTGTTCACCGCGCGAAGCACGCGGTCGACCGATTCCGTGCGTCTGAGCTCGTGCGACACCACGTGGTCGAAGTAGCGCCGAAAGCCGCTCCAGTCGCCCGGCAGGTCGCCGTCTCGGACGCCCACCAGGCGGCCCAGTCCCACGTACTCCTTATAGAAGCGCTCCGCTTGCTCCCGCTGCATCGGTCGTCCGAACTGCGCGTGGCCCGAGACGTATGCATCAAGCAGCGTGGCGTGTACCCAGGCGTAGGCGGAGGGCTCGAGCGCGTGGTAGCGCTCGCCGTCGGGGTTGACGCCTTTGAAGCTCTTGTGCAGGGCTCGCAGGCGGCGGCCCATGGCCACGGCGTCGTGGCCGCCGTAGTGGAGCACGAGCAGGTAATCGAGCGTGCCGAACAGGCGGTTCCAGGGACGCCGCTCGAAGTCAGAGAAGTCACGCACCCCGGCCCCGACGGTGGGATGGGCGACCTGCAACAGCAGCGGGTAGAGCATGATCGCGAACAGGCGCACATCCGAGCCGAACTGCCAGGTCAGCGACTGCGGGCCGACCAGGAGATCGGGCAGCTCGTCGTCGCTGGGAAACAGCTTGGCCGGCACTGCTGATACGCATAGTAGCGATTACGTACCATGTGTCTCAAGAGAGGTGGCAGCGGCAGCAGGGCTTGAGCGCCGTCTCGCAGCTATCCTTATTGGCAAGCCGCCAACAAGGAGCCGAGATGACTGAAGCGCTTGTATTCGACGCGATCCGAACGCCCCGGGGCCGGGGCAAGGTCAATGGATCGCTGCACACCACCAAGCCGGTGGACCTCGTCGTGGGGCTGATGCACGAGACGCTGTCGCGCAACGGCAAGCTCGATCCCAAGCGGGTCGACGACGTCGTGCTCGGTTGCGTCACCCCGATCGGCGACCAGGGCATGGACATCGCCAAGACTGCGGCGCTCAAGGCCGGCCTTCCCGACACCGTTGCCGGCGTGCAGCTCAACCGCTTCTGTGCCTCCGGCCTCGAGGCCGTAAACGTCGCGGCGCAGAAGGTGGCCTCGGGCTGGGAGGACCTCGTGTTGGCGGGGGGCGTGGAGTCGATGTCGCGCGTGCCGATGGGCTCGGACGGCGGCCCGATGGCCACCGATCCAGAGACGAACTACGACACCTATTTCGTGCCGCAGGGCATCGGCGCCGATCTGATCGCCACGCTCGAGGGCTTCAGCCGCGAGGACGTGGACGGGTTTGCCGCCCGTTCGCAGCAGCGCGCCGCGGCGGCGCAGTCAGAGGGCAAGTTCAAGGATCAGATCATCCCCGTGGAGGACATCAACGGCCATGTGATCCTGGAGCAAGACGAGCACATCCGGCCGGACACCACGGCCGAGTCGCTCGGCGGGCTCAAGCCCTCGTTCGCTGCCATCGGCGACATGGGCGGCTTCGACGCCGTGGCGCTGCAGAAGTACCACTGGGTGGAGCAGATCAACCACGTTCATACCGCCGGCAACTCGAGCGGCATCGTCGACGGAGCGTCGTTGCTCACGATCGGCAACGAGCGGACCGGCGATGAGATGGGCATGACGCCCAAGGCCAGGATCCTGGCCACCGCTCTGTCCGGCGCCGACCCCACGATCATGCTCACCGGCCCCGCACCCGCGTCGCGCAAGGCGCTCGAGAAGGCGGGACTGAGCGTGGAGGACCTCGACCTGGTGGAGATCAACGAGGCATTCGCCGCGGTCGTGCTGCGCTTCGTCAAGGACATGGGCCTCGACATGGAGAAGGTCAACGTCAACGGCGGCGCGATCGCCATGGGCCATCCGCTGGGGGCAACCGGGGGCATGATCCTCGGCACGTTGATCGACGAGCTGCACCGCACCGGCGGCCGCTACGGCCTGGCGACGCTGTGCGTCGGCGGCGGGATGGGCATCGCGACGGTGGTGGAGGCGGTTCGATGAGCGCGGGAAACTCAAACCGCACCGACGGCTCTGCGGCCAGCATGATCTCCTGGGAGCAGGACTCCGACGGCGTGGTCATCCTCACGATGGACGATCCCAACCAGTCGGCCAACACGATGAACGAGACGTTCATGAACTCGTTTGGCCAGACGCTCGACCGGCTGGAGGCCGAGAAGGACGACATCAAGGGCGTCGTGATCACGTCCGCCAAGAGCACGTTCTTCGCCGGCGGTGACCTGAACGACCTGCGCCGCGCGCGCAAGGAGGACGCCGAGCAGATTTCCGAGATGGTCCGCCTCGGCAAGCAGCGGCTGCGGAGGCTGGAGACGCTCGGCAAGCCGGTTGTGGCCGCCATCAACGGCGCGGCACTGGGCGGTGGCCTCGAGATCTGCCTGGCCTCTCATCATCGCGTGGTGGTCGATGACCCGAAGGCCGTGGTCGGATTTCCCGAGGTGCAGCTGGGTCTGCTCCCCGGCGCCGGCGGCGTCGTCAGAACCGTTCGGCTCCTGGGGATCGTGAACGCGCTGATGAACGCACTGCTTCAGGGCCAGCGCCACCGCCCGGCCAAGGCCAAGGAGCTCGGGCTGGTGGACGAGATCGTGCCCACCAGGGATGACCTGATCCCGGCGGCCAAGAAATGGATCGAGGCCAATCCCGAGGCGAGTCAGCCCTGGGACCGCGACGGATACAGGATTCCCGGCGGCACGCCCTCGACCCCCTCGCTGGCCATGAACCTACCGGCGTTCCCGGCCAACCTCAGAAAACAGATCAAGGGCGCCAACTATCCGGCACCACACCACATCATGGCCGTGGCGGTGGAGTCGGCGCAGCTCGATATCGATAACGCGTTCGAGGTCGAGGGCCGCTACTTCGTCGATCTGGTCACCAGCCAGGTGGCCAAGAACATGATCCAGGCGTTCTTCTTCGACCTCCAGGCGGTCAACGGGACGCGCGGGCGCCCCGAGGACATCGAGCCCTTCCAATCGAAGCGGATGGTCGTGCTCGGCGCCGGGATGATGGGCGCCGCGATCGCCTACGTCTCCGCCAGGGCGGGGATCGAGGTGGTGCTCAAGGACGTCTCGCTCGAGGCCGCCGAGAGGGGCAAGCAGTACTCGGTTGGCCTGGTGGAGAAGGCGCTCCAGCGCGGGCGCTCCAGCCAGGAGGATGCCGACGCGCTGCTGGCGCGAATTCATCCCACGGACAAGCCCGAGGATGCGGACGGCTGCGATCTGGTGATCGAAGCTGTCTTCGAGGACCCCAAGGTCAAGAAGCAGGTGTTCGAGGAGATCGAGCCCCATCTGGCGCCCGACGCGCTGCTGGGCTCCAACACCTCGACCCTGCCCATCACCGGCCTGGCGGAGAACGTGTCCCGTCCCGAGGACTTCATCGGCCTTCACTTCTTCAGCCCGGTGGACAAGATGCCGCTGCTGGAGATCATCAAGGGCGAGCGGACCTCGGAGCGGACGCTCTACCGCGCGCTCGATGTCGCCAAGCAGATCAAGAAGACCCCGATCGTCGTCAACGACAGCCGCGGGTTCTTCACCAGCCGGGTGATCGGCACGTTCGTCAACGAGGGAATCGCGATGCTGCTTGAGGGCGTTCCGGCGCCCAGCATCGAGCAGGCCTCCTCGCAGGCCGGCTACCCGGCGCCCGTGCTGCAGCTCACCGACGAGCTGAACATGAAGCTGATGCGCAAGATCCGCGACGCCACCCGCAACGCCGTGCTCGAGGCGGGCGGCGAGTGGGTCGGTCACTCCGCCGAGCAGGTCATCGACCGCATGCTCGACGAGCACGACCGTCCTGGACGGCTCGAGGGGCGCGGCTTCTATGAGTACTCCGACGGCAAGCGCGCCGGGCTGTGGAAGGGACTCGGAGACGCGTTCCCCGCAGTCGACGATCCCTCCTCGATCTCCTTGAAAGACCTCGAGGAACGGATGCTGTTCGTGGAGTCGATCGAGTCGGTCAAGTGCCTCGACGAGGGCGTGATCGAAACGGTGGCGGACGCCAACATCGGCTCGATCATGGGCATCGGCTTCCCAGGCTGGACGGGCGGTGTGCTCCAGTACATCAACGGCTACGAGGCCGCCGACGGCACGACAGGACCAGCCGCGTTCGTGGCCCGGGCCAGGGAGCTGGCCGAGCGCTACGGCGAGCGCTTCGAGCCGCCCGCGTCGCTGGTGGAGAAGGCCGACCGCGGCGAGTTTTACCTCGACGAGCAGCCCTCGCTGGTGGCGGTCTGAGGCTCTAAGAAAACGGCGCGTCTGGCGCGCGCTGACGCGCTCATTAACAACTTCGGTTAGGTTTCGCCAAGCCGATGCATGCTTTGCGAAGGGGATGGTTGGGCCGCTCGGCGCTACTGGGCGCTGTCGCCCTGCTCCTGGGGCTGCTGGCGTTCGTCGTCACGGCTAGCGGGACTCACCCGTGGCCGACGGCGGCGGCCGCCAAAGCGACCGCATCCTCGCGCGCCGCGGCGCCCGCCGCGGGCATCCACAAGATCCGGCACGTAGTGATCATCATGCAGGAGAACCGCTCGTTTGACAGCTACTTCGGCACATACCCCGGGGCAGACGGAATTCCGGGAGTGGCCGGGAACAAGGGCAAGGTGCCCTGCGTCCCCGACCCCGCGGCGCACGACTGCGTGAAGCCCTACCGGGACGCGAGCGATGTCAACGCCGGCGGTCCGCACATGGCGGTCGACGCGTTCGCGGACGTGCACGGAGGAAAGATGAACGGGTTCGTCGCCAGTCGCGAGTCCGGCCACCTCGACACGGACATACTGGGCTGCGAGCTCCAAGGGCTCCCCAGCACCTGCGACGACGTGATGGGCTATCACGACGGGCAACAGCTCAAGCACTACTGGGCCTACGCCAAGGACTTCGTGCTCCAGGACCACATGTTCGAGCCCAGCCTCGCCTGGAGCCAGGTCTCGCACCTCTACATGGTCTCGGGATGGTCGGCCAAGTGCGTGCCCAACAAGCCGATGACCTGCAAGACGGACATCAAGAACACCGACCCTCGGCTGGATGGCGGCGCCTCAAACCCGGGCCTGTCGGCGCTGACGACGGTGACCGAGCCCAGCAACTACTACAGCTCCAACCCTGCCGACCAGCCACCATACGCCTGGACGGACATCACCTATCTGCTCGACAAGCACCACGTCGGCTGGCGCTACTACCTCTCCCAGGGCACCGAGCCCGATTGCGAGAACGGTGCGATGCAGTGTGCGTCGGTGCCGCAGAACGTCAAGACGCCACAGATCTGGAACCCGCTGGCCAACTTCACGACCGTGCACCACGACCGGCAGCTGGGCGACATCGTCCCCGTGGGCCAGTTCTACAAGGACGCCCGCAGCGGCAAGCTGCCGGCCGTTTCCTGGCTGATCCCGAGCGGCGACGTCAGCGAGCACCCACCGGCACGGATCAGCTGGGGCCAGAACTACGTCACCGGGTTGATCGACACCATCATGCGCAGCAGGGACTGGGACTCGACGGCCATCTTCCTGGCGTGGGACGACTGGGGTGGGTTCTACGACCACGTCAAGCCCCCCAGGGTCGACGGAGCCGGATACGGCATCCGCGTGCCGGGCCTGGTGATCAGCCCGTACGCACGCAAGGGCTACATCGACCATCACACCTACTCGTTCGACGCCTACCTGAAGTTCATCGAGGACGACTTCCTCTCAGGCCAGCGCCTGAACCCCAAGACCGACGGGCGGCCCGACTCGCGCCCCGACGTGCGCGAGAACGCCGGGATCCTGGGCAACCTGGTCGCGGACTTCGACTTCAAGCAGAAGCCCCGCAAGCCGTTGCTGCTACCCGTGCTCCCGCAGGGCAAGCTGCCCCCCGGGAACTTCGGGATCACGAACTAGCGGCCGGCGCCTACGGCGCGAAGCCCACGTCGGCCATGAACTGGCGCATCTCGCGCAGGTAGGCGGCGCGGTTCACGTGCAGCAGGTGGTTGCCCGGGTACCAGTGCAGTCTGGGCTCATCCCAATGCTCGGAGAGCAGCCGGCTCTGCTCCGGCGGCGCCAGCCGGTCGCCGAGGCCGCCGATGATCATCAGCCGATCCTTGGGCAAAAGCGGCGGGTAGTTGAGCGGCGAGTGCACGGCCACCGAGCGCTCTGCCTCGCCCAGTGGGATGCCGTGAAGCAGGGAGGAGATCAGCAGGCCGGCGCTGGCTGGAAAGTAGTGGGGGACCAGCTTCGGTATCGAGACCACCGCGGCGTTTGGGATTGCCACGCTGAGCCGGTCCTCCACGGCGGCCAGCAGCGCCGTCACGTAGCCGCCCAGCGACAGGCCGGTTACGCCGAACTGCGGGGCGCCCGAGGCCTCGAGGTGGTCGAGGAAGATGCGGAAGTCGTGGACCGCCTGCAGCAGCGCCTCGTTGAAGTGCGAGGGACCATGGGCGAACAGCCCCGAGCCGTTGACCGCCGAGCGCGGGTCGCGGCGCGGGCCGTGGAACGGAAGCAGATAGAGCAGCACGTCGTAGCCCTTGCCGTACAGCCACGGCAGCGCGAAGAACGCGCTGTTGAGCAGGTAGGGAGACGCGCCGAAGCCGTGGATCACGCACAGCGTCGGCCGGGGGCCGTCGTCGTGGCGCCAATGCTGGGCCCAGGCCTTGCCGTTGCGCGTGTGTCGCGCGTAGTCGCGGCGCACCGCGCGGTTGGCCGCCACGTACGGAGTGTCGAATGTCAGCAGCGAGACCCTGCCGCCCGGCGCGCGGAAGGCGAACATCCCTGGACGCGAGAGCTCGACACGCACGCCGTCCGGCGGGCGCTTGAAGACGGTCTGTGGGTCGTGGGTCGCGGCGAGCTCGGCGTAGAACGCGAGCCTGCGGCGCTCATGCCAAGCGGCGGGGCTGAGTCCCCACTGAAGCGCCGAGCCGAAGATGATCGAGGCCAGGCCGGTTCTAACGGGGATGTCGGTCGCGGCGGCGGCGGCCACCAGCAGCCGCGTACGCAGCGACAGCTCCTCCTCGGGATAGTCGGCTACCCGCTTGGCGCCTTGCGTCTGCTCGATCGTCTCGGGGGAGACCCGAATGCGCCGCGGACTGGCCTCCATGGCTAAGGGCTCTCCGTGGACGGCGCCTGCCAGCGCACCGGCAGCGACGTCGCGTCCACGCCCAAGCTGCCCGCCGGCGTGGTGTAGCGCTCGAGGTGGGAGACGATCACCTCGATGCCCTCGTTCACGATCCGGTCCTCGCCGTCCAATCGGTGGCGGTAGGCGACCTCCAGAAAGCGGTCGGCGAGCTCGAAGCACAGCCGCAGCACGAGCGGGTCCGTCTCGGGCCGCAGCAGTCCGGCGGCGGTGGCGAAGCGATGGAACTGTACGGCCAGCAGCTCGTCGCGGGCGCGGATGAAGGCCGCGATCTCGGCGCTCATGCGGCCCTGAAACCACAGCACGACATAGCTCGGGTGCTCGCGGTAGTCGGCCCGGTAGGCCGCGACGGTCGTCTCCACGATCGAGCGGATGCTGTAGGTCTGAAGTGCGGCCAGGGCCTGGGCGATGCGCCCGTCCATCGAGGAGACATGGCGCTCGATGAGGGCGGTGATGATCGCCTCACGGTCGGCGAAGTACTGATAGAGCGTGGCCACCGGCACATCGGCCCGCCGCGCGACTTCTCGCGTCGACAGCCCTTGCACCCCCGAGCTGACGACGAGCTCCTCGGCGCCCGCGAGGATCCGCTCCACCCGCTCGCGACTACGGCGCTGTACGGGCTTGCGGCGGACGATCCGCGGGCCCCTTGGCGTCATCCGTGCCGTCGCCACGAAGCGCAACTATAACCTGAACCTGTGTCGGATTCTGGTGGTAGGCTGCCGCCGTGGACGGGCCGCGGACAGGGGGCAGCTTGAGCGCCGTCGCGTTCGCCGGACTGCGGGGCCAGGCCGAGCTGCTGGCGCAAGGGGAGCTCAGCTCGCACGAGCTGACCTCCCTGGCACTCCAGCGGATCGAGGCCACCCAGTCGTCACTCAACGCATTTCGCTGCATACGGCGCGAGGCCGCGCTGCGCGAGGCCCGGTCCGCTGACGGGCGGCTGAAGGACGGAGAACGCGGAGCGCTGCTGGGCGTACCGGTGGCGATCAAGGACGACCTGGATCTGGCCGGCGAGACGACAGCCTTCGGCTGCCCAGGGTCCTTCCAGCCCAAGGTCGAGGACGCCGAGGCCGTCAGGCGCCTGAAGGCCGCCGGCGCGGTGATCGTCGGCAAGACGAACACGCCGGAGCTCGGCCAATGGCCGATCACCGAGGGGTCGGCGTTTGGAATCACGCGCAATCCCTGGAGCCTCGATCACACCCCCGGCGGATCGTCCGGGGGTGCGGCCGCCGCCGTCGCCGCCGGCCTGGTGCCGGCCGCCCTCGGCTCCGACGGGCTGGGGTCAGTGCGGGTCCCGGCTGCATGGGCACACCTGGTTGGCATCAAGCCTCAGCGTGGGCGGATCTCGACGTGGCCCGACGCCGAGGCGTTCAACGGCCTGACGTGCATCGGCCCGCTGGCCAGAACGGTCCTGGATGCCGCCTCGCTGCTGGACGCCGCCGGCGGCAGCCACGCGGGCGACCGCCATCGCCCGGAGCCTCCCGCCGAGCCGTTCGCCGCCACCGCCGGGCGGGCCGACCCCGGTCGCCGGCTGCGGGTAGCGCTGTCGCTGCGCTCGGCTTTCGCTCCCGTTCCCCGGCATCTCGACCCCGCTGTCCGCGCCCAGGTGGAGCGGATCGCGTCAGCGATCGAAGCGCTCGGCCACGCCGTCGTCGGTGCCGAACCCAATTACGGCATGTTCGGCGCGGGCGTGCTGCCACGCAGCGTCGGCGGTGTGGCGACATGGGCCGAACGCATACCCGAGCCGGAGCTGCTCGATGCACGGACGCGCGAGGCCGCGCGTGTGGGGCGCCTGCTGCGCGGGCCGCTGCTGCGCGCCGGATGCGCACTCGAGCGGCCGATGGCCCGGCAGGTGGGCGCGATCTTCCGCCGCTTCGACGTCGTGCTGACGCCCACCACGGGCGAGCCGCCGCTGCCCATCGGCGCGCTCGATGGACTTTCGGGGTGGCAAACCGACAAGCGCATGACGGCCGCCTGTCCCTACACGTGGCCCTGGAACGTGCTCGGCTGGCCCGGGATCAGCATCCCGGCGGGTCTCACCGCCGAAGGCCTCCCGGTCGGTGCGCAGCTGCTCGGACCATATGGCTCGGAGCCGCTCCTGATCGCGCTCGCCGCGCAGCTCGAGTGTCGAGAGCGCTGGCACGAGCGCCGGCCGCCCGATAGGGTCGCCGAGCAGCGCCGTCCCGACCAGATCGCAGAGCCGGCGCCGAGCCGCTGATGCCGACCGTTCAGGAAGTCACCTTCGAGCTGTTCCGGGCCCACGGGATGACCACCATCTTCGGCAACCCGGGGTCGACCGAGCTGCCGATGCTGCGCGACTTCCCGCCGGATTTCCGCTACATCCTCGGGCTCCAGGAGCTGGCCGTCGTAGGCATGGCGGATGGCTATGCGCAGGCCAGCGGCCGCACGACGCACGTCAACCTGCACACGGCGCCGGGCGTGGGCAACGCCGTGGGCGGGATCTTCAACGCCCAGGCAAACAAGGCGCCGCTGGTGATCACGGCCGGCCAGCAGGTCCGGGCCCACATCGCGATCGAAGCCAACTTGACCAACCGCGACGCTCTCATGGGCCCCGAGCCCTACGTCAAGTGGAGCCACGAGCCGGCGCGGGCCGAAGACGTGCCGTACGCGATCGGGCGAGCCATCCACGAGGCCGGCCAGCCCCCCAAGGGTCCGGCGTTCGTGTCCGTCCCCATGGACGACTGGGCTGTCGAGGCCGACCCCGACGTGGCGCGAAACGCCCTGGCCCGGAGCGTCACCGGCCGCACTGCGCCCGATCCGGCGGCGCTCGAGGCGCTGGCCAGGCGGATTGAGGCCGCGGCCAATCCGGTGCTGGTGGCGGGGCCCGACATCGACGCCAGCGGTGGCCTCGAGGCCGCCGTGCGACTGGCCGAGCGCCAGCGCCTGGCGGTCTGGGCCTCGCCGGTTACAGGCGGCAGCCGCATCGGGTTTCCCGAGAGCCACCCGGCGTATCAGGGCAGCCTGCCGCCGGCGATCGGCGCGATCTCAGAGACACTCAAGGGCCGCGACCTGATCGTCGTGGCCGGCTCCTCCGTCTTCCCCTACTACCCCTTCATCTCGGGGCCGTTCCTGCCCGACGGCGCGACACTCGTGCTCCTGACCGCAGACCCTGGCGAGGCGGCGCGGGCCCCGATGGGCGAAGCGATCGTCGGCGACGTGGGCCTGGCACTGCAGACGCTGGCCGGGCTCGTCGGCGACTCTGAGCGCGCCGCGCCCGAGCCGCTCGCCCCGCCGGGCGAACCGCCCCACGCCGACCCGATGTCCGGCTCGGAGGCCATGGCTGCGCTGCGCGACGCCTGGCCCGAAGACGGCATCGTCGTGCTCGAATCGCCGTCGGCAACGAATGCACTGCGCAACCGGATGCGGCTCTCGCGCCCCGGCAGCTACTACTTCTGCGCCAGCGGCGGGCTGGGGTTCGGGATCGCCGCCGCCGTCGGGGTGCAGCTCGCGCAGCCGGATCGCCCGGTGATCTGCGTGCTGGGCGAGGGATCGGCCCAGTACGGCATCACCGCGCTCTGGACCGCCGCGGCCTACAAGGTGCCGGTGACGTTCCTGGTGCTGCGCAACGATGAGTACATGATCCTCAAGTGGTTCGCCACGTTCGAGCAGGCTTCGGGCGTGCCCGGCCTTGACCTGCCCGGTCTCGACACCGCGGCAGTGGCCCGGGCCTACGGCGTACAAGCCGCCGATGCCAGCGGCCGCGAGCAGGTTGCGGATGCGCTTCGCGAGGCGATCGCCGACCGCCAGGGCCCGCGGCTTGTGCAGGCCAGGGTGGCGACGGGTATGTGGTTCGAATAGCGACCGCCGCGCCCACAGCCCAGCCGATCCAGCCCGCGGACGACCGTGCGCCCGAGTGGGTCGCCGCCGGAACACCCGAGCCGCTGCGCGGCCAGCTGCGCACCCTGCTCGGTGAAGACCGCGTCCTGAGCCGGGCCATCGATCTGGTGGCCTACGCCTCCGACGCCAGTCCCTATCGCAAGATCCCCAAGGCCGTGGTCATGGCCCACGACACCGCCGATGTCGTGAAGGTCTTCCAGTTCGCCCGACGGAACGGCGCCCCCCTCGTCCTCCGGGCGGGCGGTACCTCGTTAAATGGGCAATCCCAGACCGACTCGATCCTGGTGGACGTCCGCCGCCACTGGCAGCGGATTCGGATCGAGCGAGACGGCCTGGCGGTGCGCGTGTCGCCAGGGACGGTGCTGGGACGCGTGAATCGGGCGCTTCACCGCTACGGGCGCCGCCTGGGGCCCGACCCTGCGAGCACGGAAATCGCCTGCGTCGGCGGCGTGATCGCCAACAACTCCGGCGGAATGCGCTGCGGCGTTGTGGCCGACTCCTACCGCACCGTGTCGGCGATGACGTTCGTACTGCCCTCGGGCGTGGTGATCGATACGGCCGCCCCGGATGCGGCCGAGCGCTTCAGGCTGAAAGCGCCCGAGCTGGCGCAGGGGCTGGAGCAGATCCGTGACGAGCTGCGCGCCGACGCCGAGCTCTCCGAGCGGGTGGCTCGCAAGTTCGAGATCAAGAACACCACCGGCTACCGCCTGTGCGCCTTCCTCGACGCAGAGGAGCCGCTGGAGATCTTCCGGCGGCTGATAATCGGCTCCGAGGGCACGCTGGCGTTCGTGGCCGAAGCGGTGTTCGAAACGGTACGGCTGGGGCCGCACACGGCGCTGGCCCTGGCGCTGTTCGAGGACATCGACGCCGCCTGCGCCGCCGTCGGGCCGCTCGTCGAGCTTGGTGCCACGGCCACGGAGCTGATGGCCGCGCCGACACTGATCGCGGCTGCCCACAACATGCCGGGCACGCCGGAGCGCTGGAAGGAGCTCTCGCCCTCCTCGGCCGCGCTGCTCGTGGAGCTGCGGGCCGATGAGCCGAGCGGGCTGGACGAGCCCGAACGCGAGGCGCTGCAAATCCTCGAGGGCCGAGCGCTGATCGAGCAGCCGCGGTTCTCGCGCGGGGCCGAGGAGATCGCAATGCTGTGGCACGTGCGCGAGGGAGTCCAGGGGCTGCTGGCCTCGGTCCGCCCACCCGGTGCGCAGCTGATCATGGAGGATGTCTGCGTGCCGCCGGCGCGGGTGGCCGAGATGGCCACCGACCTCCAGGCCCTGCTGCGAAAGCACGACTTCGTGCCCGGGCTCGCCGGCCACGCCTCGGCCGGGAACCTCCACTTCATCCTGATGCCCACCTTCTCCCAGCCCGGCGAGGTCGAGCGCTACGGCGGGTTCATGCACGAGCTGGTGGAACTGATCATCGGCAAGTACGACGGCTCGCTCAAGGCCGAGCATGGCACGGGCCTGAACATGGCGCCCTACGTCGAGCGTGAGTGGGGGCAGAAGGCAACGGAGCTCATGTGGCGCGTCAAGCGGCTGGCCGACCCGGACGGGATCCTCGGCCCCGGGATCGTCCTCAACGAGGATCCTGACGTCCATTTGAAGGCGCTGAAGTTCACCCCCGAGATCGAAGAGTCCGTGACGAAGTGCATCGAGTGCGGGTTCTGCGAGCCGGTCTGCCCCTCGCGCAACGTGACCACGACACCCCGCCAGCGAATCGTGATCCGCCGGGAGATGGCTCGCCAGCCACAGGGTTCCCCGGTACGTGCGGCGCTGGAGGCCGACTACGGCTACGACGCCGTCGACACGTGCGCCGCCGACGGCTCGTGCGGCGTGGCCTGCCCAGTGGCCATCGACACGGCCGACCTGGTCAAGGACCTCCGCCACCGGCGTCACTCGGCGCGGGAGGAGGCACTCGCCGCGCTCGCCGCCAGGCGCACCGGCGCGCTGGAGCGTGCGGGACGGCTCGCCGTCCGCTTCGGCGGCCCGGCGGCCGGTGTGGCTGGGCGCACCGTGCCGAGAGCGGCGCCGTCGCGCCTGCCCCGGACCCGACGCGCCGGTGCGGCGGCCGTCTACCTGCCCGCCTGCACGAACCGGATCCTCGGCAACTCGCGCCAGCGCGCGGCGGCTCCCACGCTGCCGGAGGCGCTGGTGGCGATCTCCAGCCGGGCCGGCCAGCCGCTGTGGATTCCCGACGACGTGGCGGGCCACTGCTGTGGCCTGCCGTGGAGCTCGAAGGGCTTTGAGCGGGGACAGCGGGTGGTGGCCGAGCGGATCTGCGCCGCGCTAGAGCGCTGGAGCGACGGCGGCCGGCTGCCGGTGGTGATCGATGCGAGCTCCTGCGCGCTGTCGCTGAAGCGCGAGATCGCAGTCGAAGGCGTCGACATCCTCGACTCGATTGAGTGGGTTCACGATCAGCTGCTGCCAAAGCTTGCCCTCACGCGCAAGCTGCGGCGGGTGGCCCTTCATCCAAACTGCTCCGCCCAGCATCTGGGACTGGGCCGCAAGCTTCAGGCAATCGCCTCCGGGCTGGCGGACGATCCAACCGTCCCGCCCGCGAGCGGTTGCTGCGGGATGGCGGGGGACAGGGGCTGGCTTTACCCCGAGCTGCCCGCCTCGGCGCTGCGCGACGTGGCGAGCGAGCTCGAGGGGACCGCGTTCGATGCCTTTCTGTCTTCTAACCGCACCTGCGAGATCGCCTTGGAGCAGGTGACGGGCCACCCCTACGGCTCCTTCGTGCTGACGCTGGAGCAGCTCACTCGGGTCTGAGTTACGTCGGAAGGCAGCGTTGTGAGCGCCTCCGAGCAGCGATCACCGAACCCGCCCGCCGGTCTGTGTGACTCTTGCCGCCACCAGCAGATCGTCCGTAACACGCGCGGATCGGTGTTCTCGCTGTGCCGGCGCGCGCGCACCGAGCCGGAGCGGTTCCCTCGCTATCCCCGGTTGCCGGTCCAGAGCTGCCCGGGTTACGAGCGCCGGACTACTGGGCCGGCATCGGACTGAGCACGAGCAGGTTCGAGCCGTCCTGGGCCTGCTCCACCTTCTCCTGGAACATCCCCCGCGCCGTGATCTGCTCCACCAGCGACGCTTCGGGGGCCTGCGTCATCTGGCTGACCGTGGGCGGGAACTGCTCGGGCAACGTGCCTTCAAGCGGCTGAGTCAGCCAGGGCTGCAGCTCGTCGCGAAGGAACAAGAGCGCGATGGTCACGGTCTGGGTGGTGGTCCGCTGGTTGGGCTTACTGCAGATGCCCGTGCAGCCCACGGTCGTGTGACCGGGCGGCAGGATCGCCACGACGTTCTGCGTGCCGCTGATGTACTTGAATGTGTAAAGGGCCAGCTCGAGCGCCTCGCGCCGGAGCAGCAACAGCCGGGCGGTCGACGCTTGACCGGCGTTGATGGCGCAGTTCGAGCCGCCGATCCCGCAGAGGTTGTACGCGATCGTGTTGCCGGTCAACAGCGTCACGGCGCTCGATGAGGCGTCGGGACGAACGGCGACCTGGAGGCCGCTCGAGCTCGAAGGGGTCGTGGTCCCCGTTGCCGCCGCCGCGGCGGCGGCGTTGGGGTTGGCCAGGTTGACCACAGTTACCACCGCCAGCTGTTCGGTGCCGGAGATCCGATAGAGCGGCGCGATATGCCCGGCTATCTCTGAGGCCCCGAGCGTCCCCGAGTCCGGCGGCTGCCAGGATGACCACGGGACCGACGGAGTGCTCTTGGATTGCGTGGCCAGCAGCACGGCGGCCACGGCCAGCGCGCCGAACGCGAAGCCGACCAGCGTCGCGGTGGCGGCGCGGAATTTCCCGGCGTGGGGAAACGAGCGGCGGGGCCTGACCCGCTCCGGAGCGGACGCGACGCGTCCGCCGGCCGGCGCCTCTAGCGCGTGCTCGTCGGCTGCCCGCACAGGCGGCGGATGCTGCCCGCTCACACCTTCGGCCACGTGCGCTCGTCCATCAGGTCGATCTGCGGGCGCTCGAGCCCAACCCCCGCCAGCAAGTCGACAACCTCGTCGCCGTGCATCTCCTTGCGCTCCACCAGCGTGTCGGCGATCTCCTCCAGCTGCGGCCGGTTGGAGTCCATAAGGGCGTAGGCGATGACGTAGGCCTGACCTAGGATCTGGGCCGCGGCCCGGCGCTTGTCACGATCGCCGAGCACAGATGCAATCGGGTCGGGCGTCATCGGGACTTGCGCCGCTGGCCCGGTTCATGATCGCCGAGCCGATCCGCTCCAGCCGCCTCAGCACCTGTTCTGAGTCCTCGGGCGTGTCGAGCCCGCCCAGGTGCACTGGGTCAGGGCCCATGGCCCAAGAGCCGACCATCGCCGCCGCCGTCATCGTTGCGCTTGCAACGTCACCCGACACGCCCTGGGAGTTCTCGCCGTAGAACACGTGCTCGGCGGCCATCGCTCCCAGTGTCATGATCAGGCTGCCCATCACATAGCTTCGGAAGTGCGAGAAGCGCTCGTCCTTCTCCATGCTCTGGTAGTGGCCGAGGGAGCCGCCCCGCTTGCGGATCGAGAGGCGGGTTGAGAGGACCTCCTCCTCCATGTAGACGTGGCCGGCGGCCGCGTGACCCGCCTCGTGGATGGCCACCGCGCGCGTCTCCTCGGCGATGTAGTCGATGTTCTGTGCCGTCCCGGTCTCCACCGTCGTCATCGCCTCGACCAGATCGTCCCAGCCGAATAGGCGCCGCCCCTCGGCGTGGGCGATGGTCAGGGCCATCGAGCAGCACTGCTCGACCATCGCCGGCGAGTAGCCGCTCGTAATCCGTGCCAGCTCGTCGCGGCGGCGCGGCGTGTCGAGGTCGGGCTGGTGCGCCACCTTCTGCAGGTAGAGGTCGAAGATGTCGAGCCGGTCGTCCTTGGTCGGCGTGCGGAACCAGATGTGGCGACCCATGCGGCCCGGACGGGTCAGCGCGGGGTCGAGCACCTCGATCGGCACGTTGCAGGCGCCGATGAAGTAGACCTGCTCGGGGCGCGGCTTCGGCGGCGGGAGGCGGAGTGAGAGGGCGCCGACCTTGGATGGCACGACGAAGATCGCGTCCAGGAAGGTGTTGATGCGGTTGGTGAAGAACTTCCGCACGGCCGGCGGGTCGTCCATCCCGTCCATGACTACGAGCAGCTGGTTGAGCGCTTGGCCCTGGTATCCGCCGAACATCCCGGGCATAAAGCGGCGCAGGCGATCACCGATGCCATCCAACAGCGAGCCGTTGCCGTGCGCGGGCTCGGCGCGTTGGGCGAACAGGCGCTCGCGCCAGGCGCGCGACTCGATCACCAGATCGCCGGTGGGGGTGATGGAGCCGTTGGGGCCGAAGAAGCAGAAGTCGTGGATCGTGCTGGTGCCGGCGCCGGTCATCCCGCCCCCAGCGCCCTGGAGTGCCTGGCGGCGCATGCCCACGGCGTCGATCTCGTCGATGAACACGATGCACTGCCCGCCCCACTTGCGGGCCAGCTTCTTGGCTTTGCGGGCCAGGAACTGGACCACGAGGGCGTCCATGCCCATGAACATCTGGGCGAAGCCCGAGCCGGGGATCGTCACGAACGGGCAGTTGAAGTTGGTGGCGATGGCCTTGGAGATCATCGTCTTGCCCGTCCCCGGGGCGCCCAGGAACAGCAGGCCGCGCTCGCGCTTGCCGCCCGCCTGCTCGAACTCCTCGCCCGACTGCCAGAGGGTGATGACCCGCGTTATCTCTTCCTTGGCCTCGGCCTGTCCCCGCACATCGTCCATGCGCACGCCCCAGCTGGCGTCGCCCGGCTCGTAGCTGCGGATCCCCCGGACGGCCATCAGCAGGAACGGCCCGAACAGGATGAAGACGTTGATGAACAAGAGCAGCGGCAGCTGCACGAACACCAGCGCCAGCTGAGGCAGCGTGTCCGGCGGGAAGATCTGGCGCAGGCCGTTGAACGGGTGGAAGAACGACGCGCTGACGCCGGCGAACGAAAACAGCAGCTGACACAGCGCCAGCAGCAGCAGGACGAAGAGGATGTAGATCGGGATACGGCGGAACTTCGTGCGCCAGTACCAGTGCCGGCGACGGGCGATCAGATCGTCACGCTTGAGCGACTGCTCGGCCCCGTAGAGGCTAGGCCAGGGCAGCAGCTTGCGGGCGATCACCTCCACCAGTCCCCGGAAAACCACTACCGCGAGCACCGTGATCAGCAGCGACGCGACCAGCGAAAGGTGGTTCGAGTCGTAGAGGATCAGGAAGAACGCGGGGGCCGTGAGCAGCGCGACGGCCGTTGCCGCCCGCGTCAGGCGCCGCCACTCGTGCGCCAGCGCGGACGCGTGCTGGTTGATCGTGCTGGTGCGCGACCCCCCGAGACCTGGCGGGCTCTCCTCCACGTAGGCCATGCTTGAGACGTGAGGGTACAGGGGAGGGCCTAGGGGGTGGGTAGGTCTGGAGGGCGGGGGCTGCGCGCACCGCGGACAGCCCGCCGAGGGCCACGGGGCCTCGTCGCCCGCTCGGATTTCGCAGCAAACCGGGGAGTGCAACTGCCGCGTCGCCAGGCCACGTCACCGGGCTGGCATTTCGCAGCAAAGCCGCCGCGTCGGACGCGGTTCTGCACAAACTCCGCGGCCCGAGCTTCTGCCGACTGCCTGGTCGCCGCACGGCCAGCGGGCAGCTGACAACCTGAGGTGCGAAACAGGCAAGGGGCGCGGAGGGATGTCAGACATCGAGGCCGGGACCGCAAGTACCACGATCGACGCATCGCGGCTGCCGCTGGACGACGCCGAGGCGCCTCCGGCGACCGGGAACTCGCGTGGTGCCCTGATCGCCGTCTCGCTGGCTCTGTTCTGCATACAGGTCGATTTCTTCGCGCTGAACCTCGCGCTTCCGACGATGGCTCGCACCTTCCATGTCGGAGCGAGCGGCATCCAGTGGACGATCAGCGCATACATGCTCGCCCTCGGTTCGCTGTTCATCGTCGGTGGGCGCCTGGGCGACGTCTTCGGGCGCCGCCAAGTGCTGCTGTGGGGGATCGGCGTATTTGGCCTCTCCTCGGTGGCGTGCGCGGCCGCCCCAAGCCTCGGCGCGCTGGTCGCGTTTCGGGTGGTGCAGGGCGCGGGCGCCGCGGTGATCTTCCCGGTTGGGATCGCGGCGCTCAGCAACGAGTTCTCCGACACGGCCCGATCGAAGGCGCTGGGGCTGGCATTCGGCATCGCCAACATCGGCACGGCGCTCGGCCCCTTTGTGGGCGGCGGGCTCGCCGACGATCCAGGATGGCGGTGGATCTTCTGGCTGGTCGTCCCGGTCTGCGGGGTAGCGTTCGCCGCGGCCGTCATGAGCATCAGCGAATCGCGGGAGGAGGCGGCGCCACGAAGGCTCGACGTGCCTGGAGCCCTGGCGGTGGGGATCGCAGTTGCGCTGCTCAGCGTCGCGGTGGACCGCGGCGGCGAATGGGGGTGGGCCTCACCGCAGACGCTCGGGGCGTTCGCCGGGGCGTTGCTCGCCCTGATCGCGTTTCTCGGGCTCGAGCGACGGGTCCGCGTTCCGCTGGTTGACCTGGCTTTGTTTCGCAACCTCCCCTTCGTCCTCGTGACAGGGATCGGCGCGGTCTCGAACATCGGCTACGTGGTGATGATCTTCGGCGCGACGCTGTACCTGCAGGTGGTTCGCGGACTATCGCCGCTCACCGCGGGGTTCGTATTTCTCGCACCGTCTGCGCTGGTCGCCGTCTCCGGTCCACTGGGCGCCAAGCTCGGAAAGCACATGCCTTCCACAGCGGTGATGGCCGCGGCGGCTGTCGTGGGCGGGAGCGGGCTGCTCGCCTTGACGTTTGCGCGTGAATGGGTTGCGTTCGTACCCGTCTTTGCCGTGGCCGGCCTGGGCTTCGGCCTGGGATACACGTACGCCAACGTCGCCACGCAAGACGTCGTCCAGCTCGAGCGCGCCGGCGAAGCCTCGGGAATGACGCTCACGATCCTGGTGACCGCCGGTGGCATCGGCATAGCGGCCGCGGCCGCTGCCATCGCGCTGCAAGAGAGCGCTGGACGCTCCGCGCACCATGCGATCGATCTCACCCTCCGCGTGGTAGCGCTCATCGTGCTTTCGGCGGCGATCATCGTGATGGTCATCCGCCACGAGTTGGTACGCCGCGAGTTGATGCAGCGTTGACGATGAAGGCCGCGCGCACACCACCACGAGGCCCAATACGGTCGGAGGGAAGCGGTGTCAACCGATTATGAGTCGATAGCCGAGCAGTACCGGGACTCCAAGCACGCTGACTGGCGCGTCCATATAGAGATCCCCTCGTTCCTGCGCCTGGTGGGTGACATCTCTGGCAAGTCCGTGCTGGACCTGGCGTGTGGGGAGGGCTTCTACTCCCGTATGTTCAAGCGCCAGGGAGCGGGCCGCGTGGTCGGAGTCGACAATTCCCCGGCCATGATCTCTCTGGCCCGCGCGGCAGAGCGCGCGGAGCCATTGGGCGTCGAGTATGTGCTCGCCGACGCGCAGGCACTGGACCAGGACGAGCAGTTTGACCTCGTGGCGGCCGCGTTTCTGCTCAATTACGCCTCGAGCGCCGCGGAGCTATCCACCATGTGCCGGGCTGTGGCCCGCCATCTGAAGCCCGGCTGCCGGTTCGTCAGCGTCAACAGCAATCCCGAGATCGGAGCCAAGCAAGTCGACTACAGCCGGTATGGCTTCGAGCGGCTGGTCCCCGCCGACCTGCGCAACGGCTCCGCGTACGTCTTCCGCAACTACCAGGAAGGCAGCTCATTCGACATCACCGTCCATCACCTCGATGTAGCGACGCATGAGCAGGCGCTCGCAGCGGCGGGGCTGACCGACATCCGGTGGGTGCGGCCAGAGGTCTCCGCTCAGGGAAAGGCGAGCTTCCCCTCTGGATTCTGGGAGGTCTTTCTTCGTGATCCGCCGATCGTCCTGATCGAGGCCCATGCCGGCTCCGCAGCCTGCGGCATCGGTGTCAGGGCCGAGCCGGAATAGCTGCCACTCAGTCTGATGGGTAGCGCCAGGACGCGGTGGCCGATGACAGCGGCCACCATCTCCGTACGATTCGGCTGCTCACCGGCCAACGGCTTCGATGATGAGCAGCCTCGACGCCCCCTATCCACCGCTTCAGCTCGCAAACCGCGTGTCCTCGTTGGCCGGGTCCGAAGACCCGGCGGCGGAATTTGATCGCCGCGGCCGCGAGGAGAGGCAGGCGCTGCTGGAGATGCTGCCCGAGGGGTGGTCGTTTTCGGGAAAGCGGGTGCTGGATTTTGGCTGTGGTTCAGGACGGACACTGCGCCACTTCCTGAGAGAGGCTGAGGAGGGCGAGCTCTGGGGAGCCGACATCGACGCTCCCAGCATCGACTGGCTCAAAGGCAGCCTCAGTCCGCCGTTTCACCTGATCCATAGCCAGCCTGAACCGCCGCTCGAATTCGAGCGCTGCTCATGTGATCTGATCTGGGGGCTGTCGGTATTCACACATCTGACCGACAACTCCCTGGCCTGGCTGCGTGAGCTGCACTCGCTGCTGAGACCCGATGGCCTGTTGATCGCTACCTATATGGGCCGTTGGACCAGCCTCTGGCTACTAAGCGAGCCATGGGACGAGGACTCCGTTGGGATGAACGTCCTGCGTGCGGATCAGAGCTGGGACGCCGGCGGGCCGCTCGTGCTGATGTCGGACTGGTGGGTGCAAGCGCACTGGGGCCGCGCTTTCAGCATCGAGCAGGTCCTCCCAGAAATGAATGGCCAGACCTGGGTGCTGCTCCGCAAGCGCGACGTGGAGATCACCGTCGAGGAGCTCGAGCGCCCGGCCGATGACCCGCGCGAATATGCCGCGGTCAAGCACAACCTACGTCAGGTCGAGGCCGACCGGGAGCGGGCGCTGGCGGATGTCAGGGAGGAGTATGAGCGGGCGCTGAGCACGCTACGGGCCGGGTATGAGAAGTCGCTGAGCTGGCGGGTCACGCGGCCGCTGCGCATCGCCAAACGGAGTTTGCGTTCGCGGCGGCTTTAACTGACGACCGGGAGTGGAGCGTCCCCGGTCCGTGCGTACGCCTATCTCCGGACGATCGTGAACGATTTCAGCGTTTTGCTCGCCCGCTGGCCGGCGGCATCGGTGGCTGTGATGGTGAGCGTGTAGGTACCGGGTTTGAGCTTCCTTGTGCGCGTCAGCCGGCCCTGGAATGACAGCCTCTGCAGGCCAGCGCCGACGTTGAACGACAGCGAGCCTGCGGTCACGCTCCGGCTGCACGCCTTGGCCTTGCGATTGCGCGCGGTCTGGGCCACGCACTTGCCGTTGACCTTGCGTCCGGGTAGCGACTGGCCGAACGCGAACCGCACCGTCGCCGGCTTGTTCAGCGTGAACCGGAACGTCGTCCCCACGGGCGGCTTGGCCGCGGCCGTGAACATGGCCAGCTTGTTGCCCAAACGCCAGCGGCGGTTGGACTGACTCGCGCTCGTCAGCGTCAGCGCCGTCGTCGGGGCCGGCGGCGCCGGTGCGAAGACGTCGGTGATCGGGCTGCGGTTTGCCGCGGAGCCGAGCGCTGGGAGGCCGTACATGGCCTCGATCGTACGCAGCACAGCGAAGTGGTCGATGCGCTCGGGGTAATTGCCGGGATTGATGCGCGCGCCGACGAAAATGGTCGCGATCTGGTTGACGCAGCCGTCGCAAGTGTCGTCCTCGTCAAAGGTGACGATCAGCAGGCTGTTGTGGGTTTTGGCCCACTGCGCGTACGCGTCGAGATGGTTTTTGGCCCACGTGTCCCCGGTCGAGACCGAGCAGTCGGGCACGTTGTGCATGTCGTTGCACTGGTTCGGAACCACCCACGACACCGTCGGCAGCTGCGTGTAGTCGGTCGGGAATGCGCTGTAGGGCCGACTGACCGTGGTCTGGTTCAGGTTGCTGAAGTTGGTCCACGGCGCGTGCTTGCGCCAGTAGCCGTCGGCGCCGCCGCTCTCGCAGACGCTCGAGCCTGCCGACGGGAGACCCTCGGCGTAGCCCACGAACGTCCTGCCGCGACTGATCAGCTGATGCGCAAGATTGTCGCTCGTGAAGGTGTGTGGGCACGAGTTGTCCGTCACGCCCTGGTTGGACCCGGAGAACAGATCGAGGTAGTTGGGCTGGCTGGGGTGCCTGAGCGCGAACGCCTGGGTGAAGTTCGCGCCTTGGGCCGCGAGACTGTTCAGGTATGGCGCGTCACGCGCGCCGATGATCTGGCTCTGCCTCTTGTTCTCGAAGATCGCCAGCACCACATGGTCATAGGCGGGGGGCGTCGAGACCTGGGCGCTCGCCGACGCCGCCAGCGCTCCAGGCGCCGCGACGATCAGAGCGAAGACGATTATCGCGAGCACCGCCCGTCGCGAAAAAACAAACTTGCAGACCACTCTCTCCAGCCCTTTCAACCCCTCAGGGGCCCCGTAGGCTCCCGGTCAAAGTCAGCCTAGCCCTTCGGAAGCTGTCGGGCAACCGAACCAGCGCATTACGAGC
Organism: uncultured Actinomycetes bacterium; assembly: GCA_963822735.1. Lineage (GTDB taxonomy): Bacteria > Actinomycetota > Thermoleophilia > Solirubrobacterales > Solirubrobacteraceae > Palsa-465. Next base: position 73,620 of record CAWGIU010000001.1, on the reverse strand, counting down.
ACGGCCATCGGGATGGGCCGCCGAGGGGCGCAGTCGGGGCGCTCGGCAGTCGAGGTTCGGCGGTGAGGCCTAGGCCGAGGCGATTCTCGGGTTCGTCCTACGGCCAGCGGGGTGTCATAACGCTGACAGTCGGCTCAAGGACGCGTGGTCTGATGTCGACAAATTGTTGAGGGACGGTGGCCATTGGCCGTTGTGGATTCGTTGGCCCGTACGAGTTGGGGGCGGAATGAGCGCGAGATCGGTAGTGCCGGCTCGGTCGACCGCGACGATTATTTTGGTTGTGCTCTTGCTTGCGGCGTTGAGCGGCTGTGGCGGTGGAACGTCCACGTCAACCGCGACCGTTGCTGCGCAGGCAGTTGTCGTTCAGGTGACCTCGCCGGCGAATGGGGCTGTGGTCAATGCCAACAGCGTTGCGGTCCGAGGGACGGTCGCTCCGGGAAACGCCGCAGTTCAGGTTGCGGGGCAGCCCGCTGCCGTCGGCAATGGGGTGTTCGCCGGTACCGCGAGCCTGCAGCCGGGCAAGAACACGATCGACGTGATCGGTAGCGCTGCAGGGAAGTCGCCGGAAAGCGCGACGATCGTGATTACGCGGCCGGGGGCGGGTGGGGGCGGCGGATCCCAGGGGGGGAGCGGTGGGACCGGTGGGGCGTCGTCGTGCGGCGGTGGGCTGTCGGTGGGACCGAGCACGAGCTGTCCGTTTGCCCAGAACGTGGAGAGTGCGTATCAGTCGAACGGCGGTCCCGGCACATTCGCGGTCTTCAGCCCGGTCACCAGTCAGACGTACACAATGACGTGCAATCTGAACGGCAGCCAGGTCGCGTGCGCCGGCGGGAACAACGCTTCGGTTTACTTCCAAACCGGTGGGCAGCCGCAGACAAGTGGGCAGCCGCAGACCAGCGGGCAGTCGTCGTGCGGCGGCGGGCTGTCGGTGGGACCCAATACGAGCTGCTCGTTCGCGCAGAACGTACAGAACGCATATCAGTCGCACGGCGGCCCCGGCACGTTCCAGGTCTCCAGCCCGGTAACTGGCCAGACGTACACAATGACGTGCAATCTGAGCGGCAGCCAGGTCGCCTGCACCGGCGGGAACAACGCGGCGGTTTACTTCCCTCAATGACGTCTCTAACCCGCCGCCTCGTCGGCTAGATCATTGGTCAAGCGTCATTGGCGAACGGCGCGATTAGGACGTCGCGGCCTACTTGTGTGCGTGCTCACAGGTGCGGTCGTGGTCGGGGTGCTCGCCTCGGTGGCCGCCGGTGCGTTTAGCCCTACCCGCCACAAAGTGGTCACGATTATCGTTACGTCCCCGACGCCCATTCCGCGACCGCCGGCCACCACAAGTAGCACCAGCTCGCTTCCGCCTGCCTCAGCCGGCTCGAATGGGTCCTTCTCTCCACAGGACTCGGGCTCGATCCTTCGTGCCGGAGCTCGAGCACGATTCGCCCAATTCGCCCCTGGACTCCCCGGAAAAGTCGACGTTGCAATCGGGCCGCTCGCGGGCGGTCAACCGGTCGTGCTTGGCAGCGACGCACCGGCGCACGGCTGGAGCACTACCAAGATCCCGGTGCTGGTTGCGTTGATGCTGGCGCGCGGATCGGCGGGGCTTACCCCGGCCGAGCAGCAGCAGGCCGAGCTAGCGGTAACCGAGTCCGATAATCAGTCGATCTTGAGTTTGTTCGGCGATCTGGAGCACATGAAAGGGGGACTAATTGGCGCCAGTGAGTACGTGCAGCAACTGTTCAGGCGAAGCGGTGACGATCAGACCGTGGTGGCAACCGCCCCGCCCCCACCCGGCGCGGTGACGACGTTCGGGCAGACCGAATGGGCACCCGGAGAGGCCGTGAAGTTCTTCAGCGCACTAGCGCGCGGCTGCCTGATTACTCCATCGCGGGCTGGCTACGTCCTTAACCTGATGCAGCACGTAGTGCCCAGCGAAAGCTGGGGCCTCGGCGCGGCGAACTTCGGGGCGCCGGTCGCCTTCAAAGGCGGCTGGGGCCCCGAGCAATCCGGCTACCTCGTCCGCCAATCCGGGATCGTGGACCCCACCTCGCCGAACGGGGTGGCGGTGAGCATCGTCGCGTACCCGCCACCTGGCGCCGACTCGTTTACCGTCGGCACACAAATGGTCACCAAAGTGGCCCAATGGCTAGCGCACCAAATCGTGCTGACGCGCGGTGCTGGCGGCGCTTGCTGACCCGGCTAGACACCAACTCTGGAGTCAAGCTGATGCCCTGTCTCTGGGTCGGCGCAGAGTGTTGGACATCGATCAGGGGAGCGGTGACGAGGTCATGTTGTCTTAGCGTCTGCGTGTAGGTTGTTGCCGATGCCTGAAGCCACAAGCGGGCCCGCAACTGCGGGTCACCTCGACGAGCGATGGCACCGGGAACTCCTTGAGGAACTGTGCGGTTTTGGGCGTGAGACCGCGTCGGCCGGGGAGCACGCTGCCGCCCGGTGGCTCGTCGAGCGGTTGGCGACGGCGGGCGCCAGCGACGCGCGCGTTGAGGAAGAGCGGGGCCACCAGACGTTCTGGTGGCCTCTCGGTCTGGCTGCAGCGGGCGGCGTCATCGCTGGTGTGTGCGGTATGCGGGGGCGGAGCCTCGTCGCTGCGGCGCTAGGAGCTGCCGCTGCCTGGGCGGCTGCCGACGAGCTGCCGCCGCGGCGGCGGCGCCTGCGTGCGGCGCTGCCGCAGGCGACCGCAACTAATGTCGTCGCCGCCCTCGGGCCGGCCGACGCCCGTCGCACGGTAGTCCTCGTCGCCCACCACGACGCGGCCCATTCGGGTCTCGTCTTCAGTCCGGCGATCCCCAGGGCGATGGCGCGTGTCGCCCCGTGGTTCTTCGATGTGGTTGACACCAGCCCGCCGCTCATCTGGCCGGCGGTGATCGGGCCGGCGCTTGCGGCGGCGGGCGCGGTGGCCGGTCGCCGCGGTCTGGCGAAGTTGGGCGCGCTCGTGTCGGCTGGCTTCGTGGGGGCGATGGCAAACATCGGCACCAGCCCGGTTGTTCCGGGCGCCAACGACAACGGCACCGGCGTCGTTGCCCTGATTGCCCTCGCCCGGGAGCTGGCCGAGCGCCCCACCGAGTCGGTCCGGGTGATGCTCGTGTCCACATCGGAGGAGGCTCTGTGCGAGGGGATGCGCGCATTCGCCAATCGTCACTTCGACGAGCTTCCGACGTCCGAGACCTTCTTTCTGGTGATCGACACCGTCGGCTCGCCGAATCTGCTCGTCCTCCGTGGCGAGGGGATGCTTGGAGTCACTGAGTACCCGCCGCGTTCGCTGGCGCTGCTCGACCGTCTGGCTGACGATCTCGGGATCTGGTTGTTCCCTAACCTGCGCCTGCGCAACGCGACGGACGGTGTGTACCCGCTCGCCGCCGGCTATGAGTGCGCGTCGCTTTGCTCGTGTACGCAGCTCAAGCAGCCAGCCAACTATCACTGGCCGACCGACGTGCCGGAGAACATCGACTATGGGACCGTCGCTGACGCGATCCGCCTCGTTGAGGCGCTCGTCCGCCGCCTCGACGAGCACTGGCTCGACTAGCGAGCACCCAAGCTTCGGGCTAGCAAGGGGGCGCCGGACGTCGCCTAGTTGGTCGCCGCCGAGACTGCTGCCTGTCGATTAGAGCGACAGTGGTTGCTTCAGCGCCGTGCGGTAGAGATCGGCTGGGCCACTGCTCTCCGCTAAGCGTGTGCGACTACCTCGCTCACCTCGTTGCCCTCGATGTTGGTTCCGGAGGGAACCATCGACGGCACTCGCTCCGACGCGGCCCGCGCATTCTCCTCAGAGTCAAAGACGACGATCGATCGTCCTACCCCCTCGCCCCCGGTCCAGTAGCCGGCCACGAAGCCGGGAAGCTCCTTGACCTGGGGCACGACCCGCTCGCGCAGGACGCTGGGGTCCGGGTTAGCCGAAAGCCTCACGGTCACGAGCACTGCATGCATCGCCGCCTCCCTTGTTGTGTCGATTCAGGCGACCCTATCCGAAAGCTGCGCCTCGAAGTTGTGTCCTTTTCGTGGGGCGCCGCCCGCGAGCACCATCGGCCGCACCGGCAACGTGAGCCGCCTCGGCCGATAGTTCCCTTTCGATCAAACCAGCAGCTACTGCACACCGAGGACGGCCCCACCGACTGTAGGGTGGCGCGCATGGATCAACTAAATGGCCTCAATGTTCCGGACACGCTCGGTGAGGTTTGCCGCCCGGACCGTCTCGGGCTGCTCGTCTACGACATGCAGGCAGGAATCTTGGAGCAGGTCGCCGACCGGGAGCAGGTCATCCTGAACGCCCGGAGAGTCCTCGAAGCAGCTAGGGCCGCCACGGTGAGAACGTACTTCACGCGCCACGTGACGTTGCCGGTTGAGCTGATGGGAGTGGCCCAGTTAAGGATGTGGCGGACCTGGCAAGGTGTGGATCGGCTCGAGGACGTGCGTTCTCCGTTCTTGCCCGATGCTCCTCAGACTCAGATCCTGCCGGAGCTGACGCCGAACAAGAACGAGGTGGTCCTGGACAAGCTCACATTGTCGGCCTTCGCGGGAACTCCGCTTGAGTTGGCCCTGCGGGGTGCGGGTGTCGAGGCAATGGCGATCGTCGGCGTGGCGACGGAGATTGGGATCGAACCGACCGTGCGGCACGCCGGGGACTTGGGCTTCATCCCTGTGGTCATTACAGACGCGTGCGCTGCTGGGAATCCCGAGGCCGGCGCCCGGACGATAGAGACCCTGAAGTTTCTCAGCGACGCCTTGCTCACCGATGTGGCGGGATTCCTTGACGCGATCGCGGGGCACAGCTGAAGCTCCTTTCGAACGCAATGCCGCGAGCGTTCACTGCCGCTCCGGGCTGAGGCTGTGGCGCAAACTCGGCGGGGGAGGCGCCTGTTATCAACCTATGACAACGGCTTGGACGGCCCGGTCACTGCAGCGAGCCAGGGGCTTGAGAAGTTATGATGGCGCCAGGCGACCATAACTTCGCACAACCGTCGGCGCTACGGCGATCAGGGGGTGGCTGTGGCCGAAGACAACCAGTCGCCGGGGCTCCCTCGACCTGTGGAACCACGCGCCGCTTATCACATGTCTACAACCCACTGGGTTTGCGCGACAGCCACAGCTAAATTGGAAAGCCGCGGTGTCAGGCCGTAGAGCTACTGCCCGATGCGAGACGATAGCTGAGAAGTGACTCGAACGGCGGAGCGCACACACGCGTCCGCGGACACCGTTGCGAGCGCTAGACCTCTCCAGCGGCGACAGAGAGAGCCTCGGGCGGCACCGCGCCCTGCAGTAGCGAACAATCGGCGCGGTGCGCGGTCGCGTCGACGGACTAGGGCGTCGACGTCGAAGCGGAAGCCGAGCGGCTTCACGGGGCCGAGAGTAGCGACCTGATGCAAACCGTTCGACCGCTGCTGTGGCCGGATTGGCGCTAAAGGTGAGCGATCGTTTTGTCGATGAGGGTGCAGGGCCGGGAGGATTAGGGGCAACCTGAGGGTGGCAGGATGGCATTTGCGGAGACTTGCAGGCGTCGGACAGCTTTCCCCGCCGACGACGGGGGGACTCGATTGGTCGCTCGCACGACCGTGCCCTTGCTGGTGTTGATGATGACTTTGGCGGCTCTGCTAGCCGGCGCCAGCTCAGCCCAAGCAAAGTCCTATCGCCTGATCAACTGCCCGGTTATTTTCGGCCAGGACCACTATGCCGTTACCCCGTTCGCTCCCGGCTGCGCCTTCGGCAAGGCCGCCTACCACCCGATGGTCACATTTACCCTGGAAACTGGCGAAGGAACTGTTGCGGTCGTCTACAAGCGGAGGACCTACAGGCTCAAGTGCGCTGTCACTGGCGAACTGGTGCAATGCGGCGTTGGCGGGAAACCGTATGTCCGGCTCTACGAGGACTCGGGCTATGCGCCTCCCGGATCCCGATGGCCAACGCACACGTGAGGGCGTCGCATGATGTCGCTCACTCTCAGAAAAGCCACGGTCGCTGCACTGATCGGAACTGCCGTGGTGCTTTTCGCGAGCCATCCGAACGCCGGAGCTGTCTCAGTTGGCGTCAAGTGCAACAGCTACCAGTTCAACGCCGGCGGCAGCCCGCCAACGATCTACAAGGCGACTATCTACGAGCGCCACACGCGCTGCAGGAAGGCCGACACAATCATCAGGGACTTTCAGCACATGGGCGCCGACGTGGTCGTCCATAACCGTGGCGGGCCTCTCAACGCTACGTACTGGACCTTGAAGAAGTATCCCGGCTGGCATTGCAACATCGGTGCCGGAGGGGGAGCAAGCGTGCATTGGAACCAACTGGCGCAATACGTGTTGACGTCAGAGGGAGTTAGGCATGAAGCGAACCGGACCGCCAATCGCGAGCGGCCCACTTACGCGAATTAGCCGCGTGACTGCCGTGCGTCGCATCGGGCTCACAGTGCTGCTGGTCGGAGCGTTCCTCGTCCCGATCGGCGGGACCGCGACCGCGTCCTATGCTCGCTCGTGCCGGAGCTTCCTCCACACCTTCTACCGCACCTTCGATGCTCAGCACTGGACATTCCTGGACTGGATCTTTTCGATCAAAGTGCAAGGTGCCAAGTGCTCTGCCGTGGATCCACGATTGACACTTGACGCGGACAACCCGACAGTCCGCCGGGGCCTTGGGGTGTACGGACCAGTCGACGGTTGGGAGTGCCGTTCCTTCCGCCCGTTCTCCAGCGGCCACGGGTATGAGCAGTGGATCAACCAGTGCAAGAGTGCTGGTGGTCGTCGGTCGAGCTGGCTAGAAGCGACCCTCCACTCTCACCAAACCAGCTAAGAAACAGCTGCTCCTACCCGTCGCCGGTAGGCTGTGCGCAGCGTGAGGGCGGCGAAAGTACTGCTCGCAGCAGCGGTAGCTGGGGTCACGCTCGTGGTGCCCGGCCAGGCGCTCGCGGGGACAGTGACTCAAACAGCGCAATCCGAGAACGTCTCGGCGACGTTCACGTTCGATCAGTCTGGGTCCTCGTACTCCCAGCTGCAACTTCAAATAGCCCGCTCTGGGCAAGTGGTTTACAACGAGCCGGTGATCTCCCAGTACTGCTCCAGCAGCTGCTGGCCGGGCGGGTCTCACCAGACCAGTCTCCGTGTGCTCGCTCTGGAGCCGGGCGCAGAGCCGGACGTGGCCCTCGCGCTGTACACCGGCGGCGCCCACTGTTGCAGCGTCGAGCAGGTGTTCTCCTATAACTCGGCCTCCGGCGCATACGCGATGGCCGAGCATGATTTCGGCAACCCCGGTGCTGCGCTCAAGCCGCTGGGACCGGACGGGCTCTTTGAATTCGTTTCCGCCGACAATCGATTCGCCTACGCGTTCTCATGCTTCGCGTGCTCAGGAGTGCCGGTGCAGATATATGCGTTCACCCACGGACAGTTCATTGACGTTACGCGCCGCCACCGTCCGCTGGTCTCACAAGACGCAGACCATTGGTGGCGAGTGTTCAGGCACAACCTCAGTGACGGCGTCGGCTTCATCGCCGCCTGGGCAGCGGACGAGGACCTGCTCGGGCACCAAGCCCTCGTCAATCGCACCCTCGCCCGCGAGCAGCGCCTCGGAGACCTTCGCTCGGCCGTCCCTACCCCGGAAGGCAGTCAGTTCATCCGTCGGTTAAAGACGCGGCTGCGCCAATGGGGATATCTCCGTTAGGCGGGTGCGCTAGAGCCTCCCCAGAGCGCGCTGTTGCTTTTCGATCAGAGCGGCAGCGGTGCGGCCGGGCTACTCGCGGCCGGCGGTTTTTCAGGACCACAGTCCGTTTGCGCCACTAGCTTCCCCGTTGCACGAACGGAGGCTTTCGCGTGAGCCGCCATCGACGTTCACCCGCGTCGGCTGTGGGAATGCCTTCGAGGCTCGGGAAGATGTCCTTCTCCGAGGCGACGGCGTCCGGTCCCTTCTCGTAATAGCCGTCGAAGGGCGCTGGCCACTGGCCCCTTTTCACACGCTCGCCCCGCTTCCGGAAGTAGTCGACGGGGGGTAATGACGGCGCCATTGGCACCGGTCGAGCAATGACGTAGGTATATCGCGGATAGCGCGACTCACGTATCTCTTCGGTCACCTCGAAGAGCGCCGTGGCGAGCGTCGCTCGAAGCGCTGACGGACTGATCCCCCACCACCAGTTGCCGTGTCCATACATCGGCCGAGGATCAAATGGGGTGCTTACCCCGACAGCCACCGCCGGATTGGTCACCGTCCGCGCAAACGGCGCGCTGTCCTTGGCGTCGAGGTACGGGTAGAAGACGCAGGCTTGCGGAAACCCGGGGATCTCAGGGATCGTCTCCGTCCCAAGGAGCAGTAGCTCCGTCGTGATCTCCCGGAGGAGCATCAGCTGGCGGACGGGATTCGGCGTGTGGTAGATCACGCCAGTGCACCAGACGATCTGATGCGGTCCAATCTCGTCCACGCTGACGGAATCCTCCAAGTCTCCCTGAACGAGGCGGATGTCGGCCCCTTGCGCTTTCGAGCGCTGGAGGAATCTCGGGGTCGGTTCACCCCCATCGAACAGCGTTACTTGCGATGCACCTGCCGCTGCCGCCCGCAGCGCGATGTCTCCGTCAATGCCCCACATGCCACCGATGTCCGCGAACGTGCGGCCCGGAACCTGTTCGTCGATGAATCGAAGCCGACGATCGTCTTGACGGCGGGCTTTCTTGCGTCTCAGCCGCCGCCGAATCCTTGCCGACTCGAGAACGATGCTGCCGACGAGCGACACGGAAAGCTTCCTAGTCCCTCGATTTCCCAAGGCTCGCCGTCAATCTTCAGGCAAATTGCACCCGCGTCTGCGCTCCCTAGCACAGGCGTCTGAAATCGCCTCTCTCCCCTTCGGGCTACAAGCAGCAGCTAATCCGCTCCGCCTGACAGTCTTCGGCGGGGGTCGGCGTGAGACTGCTGGTGTCGATCAAGGCGACACCGTTGGGGCGACGGTGACGCGGGCGTTGCGGGGGTGCTGCGATCGTATCGCGGGCGGTTAATTACCGACCGTGCGGTACGGCTATCTCGTGACGATCGTGAACGATCTCAGCGTTTTGGTCGCCCGCTGGCTGGCAGCGTCGGTGGCTGTGATGGTGAGCGCGTATGTGCCGGGTTTGAGCTTGCTTGTACGCGTCAGCCGGCCCTGGAAGGACAGGCTCTGCAGGCCAGCGCCGACTCTGAACGAGAGCGAGCCCCTGGGCACGCTCCGGGTGCACGCCTTGCGACGGCGATTGCGCACGGTCTGCGCCACGCATTTGCCATTGACACTGCGTCCGGAGAGCGACTGGGCGAACGCCAACCGCACCGTCGCCGGCTTGTTCAGGTAACCGGCACGTCTCCTGAAACGGGCGCCGTGGCCGCGGCCGTGAACCTGGCCAGATTGTTGCCCAAACGCCAACGGCGGTTGGACTGACTCGCGCTCGTCAGCTGCAGCGGGCTGGTCGTCGGGGCCGTGGGCGCCGGTGCGAAGACGTCGGTGATCGGGCTGCGGTTTGCCGCGGAGCCGAGCGCTGAAAGGCCGTACATGGCCTCGATCGTGCGCAGCACAGTGAAGTGGTCGATGCGCTCGGGGTAGTTGCCGGGATCGATGCGCGCGCCGACGAAAATGGTCGCGATCTGGTTGTCGCCGGTGTAGTCGTCCTCGTCAAAGGTCACGATCAGCAGGCTGTTGTGGGTTTTGGCCCACTGCGCGTACGCATCGAGATGGTCCCTGGCCCACGTGTCCCCGGTCGAGACCGAGCAGTCGTGCATGTCGTCGCACATGTTCGGAACCACCCACGACACCGTCGGCAGCGTCGCGAAGTCGGTCGGGAATGCGCTGTAGGGCCGACTGACCGTGGTCTGGTTCAGGTTGCTGAAGTTGGTCCACGGCACGTGCTTGCGGGCGTAGAGGCCGTTGTCGCTGTCGCAGACGTCCGAGCCTGCCGGCGGGAGATTTTCGGCATAGCCCACGAACGTCCTGCCGCTGCTGATCACCTGACGCGCGAGATTGTCGCTCGTGAAGGTGTGCGGGCACGAGTCGTCCGTCACGCCCTGGTCGAACCCGGAGAACAGATCGAGGTAATTGGGCTGGCTGGGGTGCCCCAGCGCGAACGATTGGGTGAAGTTCGCGCCTTGGCCGCGAGACTGGTCAGGTATGGCGCGTCGCTCGCGCCGATGATCTGGCTCTGCCTGTGGTTCTCGAAGATCGCCAGCACCACATGGTCATAGGGGGGCGGTGCCGAGACCTGGCCGCTCGCCGATGCCGCCAGCGCTCCGGTACCCCGACGATCAGCGCGGCGCCAATCACCGCGAGCGCCGCCCGTCGCGAAAAACCAAGCCTGCCAAGCACTCTTCACCCCTCTCAAATCGCTCGGAGGGCCCCAGGCTCCGGGTCGACGGCATCGTAACTGCGCGAGAAGCTGTTCGCAACTGGCCTACCGCTTAGGGGCACGGCCAACGCAAGAGCCTCCTCGCCGTAAAGCGCGTCATCCCTGCGGACCAGCGCGCCGAAGGCGCGCCTCCGTCATTGGCTAAACGCGAACGCGAGCGATGACCGCGCGGTCCGCCTTGCGGCCGTCGGTGGCCGTGACCTCGAGGGGCCAGTTTGGGGCCCCCTATCTCCTATCCCCCCTACAGGTTCACGGCCACGTACTTCGTCTCCAGGTACTCCTCGATCCCCTCGGGACCGCCCTCGCGGCCGAACCCGGACTGCTTGATGCCGCCGAACGGGGCCGCGGCGTTGGAGACCATCCCTTGGTTGAGGCCGACCATGCCGGTCTCGAGCCCTTCCACCACGCGCAGGGCGCGCTTCAGATCGCTCGTGTAGAGGTAGGCCACGAGGCCGTACTCGGTGTCATTGGCCGCGGCGATCGCCTCGTCCTCGTCGCTGAATCCCTTGACCGGCGCGACGGGACCGAAGATCTCCTCTTTGAGCAGCCGCGCGTCGGGGGGAACGTCGGCCAGCACCGTGGGGTCAAAGAAGTAGCCGGCGCCGTCGCGGGCATGGCCGCCGACCAGCGCCTTGGCGCCGTTCCCAACGGCGTCCTCCACCAGCTCGGCCACCTTCTCGCGTTGCTTGGAGTCGATCAGCGGGCCGACCTCGACGCCGTCCTCGGTCCCGCGTCCCACCTTCATCGAGCCGAGCTTCTCGGCCAGCTTCTCCGCGAACTGGTCAGCCACCGGCTCGGCCACGTGGAAGCGATTGGCGGCCGTGCAGGCCTCGCCGATGTTGCGCATCTTGGCGATCAGCGCACCCTGGACCGCGTTGTCGATATCCGCGTCCTCGAAGATGATGAACGGCGCATTTCCGCCCAGCTCCATCGAGAGCCGCAGCAGCTGCTCGGAAGCCTGTTCCATCAGCTTGCGCCCCACCTCGGTGGAGCCGGTGAACGACATCTTCCGCAGCCGGGGGTCGGAGATCAGCGGGCCGGTCGTCTTGCTGGCCGACGAGGCGGTGATCAGGTTGACCACGCCGCCCGGCAGCCCCGCCTCCTCCAGGATCTTGGCCAGCATCAGCATCGACAGCGGCGTCTGCTGGGCGGGCTTGACCACCATCGTGCAGCCGGCGGCGATCGCCGGCCCAATCTTCCGTGTCCCCATCGCCAGCGGGAAGTTCCACGGCGTGATCAAAAGACACGGTCCGACGGGCTGCTTCATCGTCAGAAGCCGGCCCTGCCCGTTCGGCGCCACCGCGTAGCGCCCGTCGATCCGCACCGCCTGCTCTGAGAACCAGCGCAGGAACTCCGCGCCGTAGGCGATCTCGGCCTTTGATTCGGCGATCGGCTTGCCCATCTCGAGGGTCATCAGCAGCGCCAGCTCGTCGGTGCGCGCGGTGATCGCCTCGAACGCGCGGCGCAGGATCTCGCCGCGCTCGCGCGGTGGATGCTGGGCGAACTCGGGCCCCGCCTCGACGGCGGCGTCGAGCGCGGCGCGCGCGTCGGCCTCCGAGGCGTCGGCCACCTCACACAGCGTCTCGCCGGTGGCCGGATCCTCCACCGCGATCGTTCCCTCGCTGCCGTCCCGCCACTCGCCGCCGACGTAAAGCTGCTTGGGGACCTGGTCCAGTATTTCGTGCTCTTGGGAGGCGGTGATCGTGCTCATACGGGACACGCTACCCCAAGGGGCGGGACACAAAATCAGGCCGGGGCGTCTGGCAGACGCCCCGGCCGTTATTTATGAGGGAGGCGGGAGGCGGTTAGGCCGCGGCGCGAACCGGCGCCGGCTCGAGCGCCGCGCCCAGCACCTCGTCAACCGTCATCGCAAAGTGGAACTTCATCGCGTCGCGCACCTCTTCGGGCACGTCGTCGAGATCGCCGCGGTTGCGTTCGGGCAGCACGACCTCGGTCAGCCCAGCCGCGTGGGCGGCGAGCACCTTCTGCTTGACGCCGCCGATCGGAAGGACGCGACCCTGGAGAGTGACCTCGCCGGTCATGCCCACGGTGTGCTTGACCGGACGGCCGCTCAGCAGCGAGGAGAGCGCCGTGACCATCGTCACGCCGGCACTGGGGCCGTCCTTGGGGATCGCGCCCGCCGGGACGTGCACGTGGAACGAGCGCTCCTCGAAGGCCTGAGGCTCTACCCCCAGCTCCTCCGCGTGACCACGCACGTAGGAGAGGGCGATCTGGCCCGACTCCTTCATCACGTCGCCCAGCTGACCGGTGAGCGTCAATCCGGGCTTGCCCTGCATGCCGGTGACCTCGACGAACAGCACATCGCCGCCGGCGCCGGTGACCGCCAGCCCCGTGGCTACGCCGGGAACCGCGGTCCGGACCGCCGACTCCTGGAAGTACTTCTGGCGCCCCAGGGCGTCACGGATAGCGTCGAGATCTATCGTCACAGGCGCCTGCTTGGTGCCTGAGGCGATGCCCGTAGCCGTCTTGCGCAGCAGCGTCCCGAGCTCGCGCTCCAGCTGGCGGACGCCGGCCTCGTGCGTGTACTCGGTGGCGATCGTACGAAGCAGCTCATCCGAGATCTCGACCTCGTCGGGGTTCAGGCCATTTCGCTCGAGCTGACGCGGCCACAGATAGCCGCGCGCAATCGCCACCTTCTCCGAGGTGGTGTAGCCGTCGAAGCGGATCACCTCCATACGGTCGAGCAGCGGACCAGGAATCGTGTCAGCCACGTTCCCCGTGGCGAGGAACAGCACGCCGCTCAGGTCGAGCTCGAGATCGAGGTAGTGGTCGCGGAAGCTGTGGTTCTGCGCGGGGTCCAGGACCTCGAGCAGCGCCGCGCTCGGGTCACCGCGCCAGTCGGCGCCGACCTTGTCGACCTCGTCCAGCATGATCACGGGGTTCATCGTGCCCGCGTCGCGCAGGGCCCTGACCAGGCGGCCGGGGAGCGCGCCGATGTAGGTGCGCCGGTGCCCGCGGATTTCGGCCTCGTCGTGGACGCCGCCCAGCGACATGCGGACGAACTCGCGGCCCGTAGCCTTGGCGATCGACTCGCCGATCGAGGTCTTGCCCGTCCCCGGGGGCCCAATCAGCGTGAGAATCGCGCCGGAGCGCTTGTCCTCGCTGATGCCTCGCTCCTGGCGAAGCTTCTTGACCGCGATGTACTCGACGATGCGGTTCTTGACGTCATCCAGGCCGGCGTGGTCTGAGTCCAGCTGGGCGCGCGCGCCCGCTGGGTCGAGCCGCTCGTCCGAGCGCTTGCTCCACGGCACGGCGATCAGCCAGTCAAGGTAGGTGCGGATCATGCTCGCCTCGCCGCTCTGCTCACCCATCCGCTCCAGCCGGCCAAGCTCCTTCTCCGCCTGCTCGCGGGCGTGCTCGGGCATTCCCGCCTCTTCGATCTTGGTCCGGTACTCCTCCACCACCGAAGCGTCGTCCTCGCCCAGCTCCTTGCGGATCGACTCCATCTGCTTGCGCAGGAAGTAGTCGCGCTGCTGCTTCTCGGCGCCAGACTCGACGTCGTCACGGATCCGCTTGCGGACCTGGAGCTCGGCCAGGCGCTCGCGCTGCAGCCGCAGCGCCAATTCGAGCCGCTCGGTGACCTCCAGCGTCTGCAGGAGCTCGACCTTCTGCTCGTATGAGATGTCCGGCGAGTAGCCGGTCGTGTCCGCCAGCACCCCGGGCTCGGTGATGCTCCGCACGAACGCGGCCACGCGCCCGTCGTCGCCACGCAGCTCGAGGATCTCCTCCACCACCGCGCGGTACTCGCGCTCGAGGTTGCGCGTGTGGCCGTCGAGCGGACCGGTGCTGGGGTCTGGACGCTCCTCGACCTCCACCATCAGGCGACCGTCGGGCACGTTGTGCGCGGCGCCGGCAATCCCCCGGTGCAGCCCGGCCAGCTGGACCGCGCGTGCGCCGCCGGGCAGGCGAACGCGGTCGGCGACCTCGGCGACCGTGCCGACGCTGGCGAACGCGCCCTCGTGGCGGGGGACGAGCAGGATGCGATCCTCCTCGCCGGCGTCGACGGCCAGCGTCAGCGACATGCCCGGGAAGACGACGACGTCATCCAGCGGAACCAGGAGAAGTTGGGAAGTAGCCATACCTTTTCTTTACTTTCGCTAGCAGCTTATAGAAGGTAAGCCGAAGGCTAGCAGGTTTCGTGCATAGATCTTAGTGAGGAAGGCTTAGATCCACGTCGTCGGACGGCGACACCGCGTCAAGCGCCGTCTGAGAAAATCCAGCCGATGCCGTTCGCCGAGCCACCGCGCGATGTACTGGCCGCAGAGGAGTTCGCGCTCCCGGCGCCTGACCCCCGCCTGCACCACCGACCCCTGCGGTTGCCGGAGGACCCGGCGGGCATCGCCGCGCCCCACGACGTGCTGGCGGCGGAGGAGTTCGCGCTGCCGGCGACCGTGACGCGGCCGGGCGCCGCGGGGCGCGGGCATTCCGATGCTCGTCGTCGCGAGTTGCTTCCCGTGGCCTGCGCGGGCGCTGCACTGCTGGCGGCGCTGGTCGTGCGGCGCTTCCGCGGCGCCTTGTGATCGCGCCTAGCTCCGCGCGGCGGCGCGCGGGCGGCGCGGCGGCATCAGGTCGGTGATCGTGCCGGCGGCCATCTCCGAGGCGAACGCGATCGTCTCCGAGAGGGTGGGGTGGGGGTGGACGGTGAGCGCGATGTCCTCGGCGTCGGCGCCCATCTCGAGGGCGTGCACCGTCTCGGTGATCAGATCGCCGGCGTCCACGCCGACGATTCCCGCGCCGAGCAGCCGGCGCGACTCGGGATCGAACAGCAGCTTCGTCAGCCCGTCATCGCGGGCCAGCGACAGCGCCCGTCCCGACGCCGCC
Source organism: uncultured Actinomycetes bacterium (assembly GCA_963822735.1). Classification (GTDB taxonomy): domain Bacteria; phylum Actinomycetota; class Thermoleophilia; order Solirubrobacterales; family Solirubrobacteraceae; genus Palsa-465. Next base: position 58,435 of record CAWGIU010000001.1, on the reverse strand, counting down.
CAGGGAAAGATCTGCTTGTCGTATTCGACTCCCTGCTCCTTGGCCTCGGTCTCGGTCAGGCCCATCCAGGCCACCTCGGGGTCGGTGTAGGCCACGGAGGGGATCGCGCGGGCGTCGAACTCGACGTTCTGGCCGGCGATGACCTCGGCGGCCACCTTGCCCTCGTGCGAAGCCTTGTGGGCCAGCATCGGGCCGCCCACGATGTCGCCGATGGCGTAGACCCCGTCGACGTTGGTGCGCATCTGCCGGTCGACTGCGATGAAGCCGCGCTCGTCGACGTTCACGCCTGCCTTTTTGGCCTCGATGGCGTGGCCATTGGGCGTGCGGCCGATGGCCACCAGGATCTGGTCGAAGAGCCCACTCGAGTCGTCGGACAGCTTGGCCTTGAGCCCGTTGCGCTGGGCCTTCACCGACTCCACTTTGGTGCCCAGCTTGATCGCCTGGTAGCGGCCCTCGATCCGCTTGAAAAGCGGCTCGACGAGGTCGGGGTCACAGCCCGGTATCAGCTGATCCATCATCTCGACCGCCGTCACCTTCGATCCCAGCGCGTCGTAGACGGTGGCCATCTCCAGGCCGATGATCCCGCACCCGATCACCAGCAGGCGCTTGGGGAGCTCGGCCGGCGACAGTGCCGCCGTGGAGTCGATGATCCGCTCATCCTCCGGCAGGTCCGGCAACGTCGCCGCCTGCGAGCCGGCGGCGATGATGCAGTTCTCGAACGTGATCGTGCGCTCGCCGACCTTCAGGCTGTGCGGCCCATCGAAGCGTCCGACCCCCTTGACGATCTCCACCTTGCGCTGGCGGGCCAGACCGGCCAAGCCGCCCGTCAGCTTGTCGACCACCGACTGCTTCCACTCGCGCAGGGCCTTGATGTTGACCTTGGGCGCTGCGAATGAGATCCCACGGGATTTCATCTCCGCGGCCTCCGAAATCACGCGGGCCGCGTGCAGCAGCGACTTGGAGGGGATGCAGCCCACGTTCAGGCACACGCCGCCGAGCGAGTCGTAGCGCTCGATCAGGATCGTCTTCAGGCCCAGGTCGGCGGCGCGGAAGGCCGCCGTGTAGCCGCCGGGACCGGAGCCCAAAACCACGACCTGTGCGTCGCGTCCGGCGCCGTCTGACGGCGGCGGCTCCTCGCCCCCGGAGGCTCTGGTCTCCTGGCGCCGAGGCTCGCTGACTCGCTCCTTGTCGCCGGCGCCGTCGGCTTGTGCGTCGGGCTCGCCCTCTGCGTCCGCTTGCTCTTCGCCATCGCGCTCGCCCCCCGTGTCCGCCTGCGCTTCGCCCTCGCTGCTGTCATCGGTCTGCTCGCCCTCGGACTCGGTCTCCACGGTCGCTAGGACGCTCCCCTCGGATACGCAGTCGCCGACCTTGACCTGAAGTTGCTTGACGGTGCCCCCGAACGGCGCCGGCACGTCCATCGTGGCCTTGTCCGACTCCAGCGTTACCAGCGGTGCTTCCGGGGCGACCTCGTCACCGGGCGAGATGTGAATCTCGATCACCGGGACGTCCGTGAAGTCCCCAATGTCGGGGACGCGGACCTCGGAGACGTCGCTCATGCCGGCATTCTGGACGATCCGCTCAGAGCAGAGCGCGCCGGAGGTCTGAGATCACCTGGACGAGGTGGACCACGAAGCGGGCCGCCGCCGCGCCATCGATCACTCGGTGGTCATAGGACAGGGACAGGGGGAGCATCAGCCGCGGCTCGAACTCCGACCCGTTCCAGACCGGCTTCATCGCCGAGCGGGTGGCACCAAGGATCGCCACCTCCGGGGCATTGATGATCGGCGTGAACGAGGTGCCGCCGATCCCGCCGAGCGAGGAGATCGTGAACGACGCGCCCGACATCTCGGCCGAGCTCAGCTTGCCCTCCCGGGCTTTGCCCGACAGCGTCGTCAGGTCGCGCGCGATGTCGAACAGCCCCTTCTTGTCGGCGTCCTTGATAACGGGAACCACCAGGCCGCCCGGCGTATCGGCAGCGAAGCCGATGTTGTAGTAGCGCTTGAGCACAAGCTCCTCGCCTTCGAGCGAGGAGTTGAAGTTGGGGAACGTCTTCAGCGTGGCCACGGAGGCCACAACCAGGAAGGAGACCATCGTCACCTTGACGCCGTCGCCCGTGCGTGCCTGCTCTTCGTTCAGTGTCTTGCGCCACTGCTCGAGATCGGTGATGTCCGCCTCGTCGTTGTGGGTGACGTGGGGGATCATCACCCAGTTGCGGGCCAGGTTGGGCGCAGAGATCTTCTGGATCCGCGAGCGCTCGGCTCGCTCCACCGGACCGAACTTCTCGAAGTCAACCGAGGGCCACGGTGCGAGGCCCAATCCTGCGCTGTCTCCTGACACTGGAGCGGCGGGAGCCGCCGGCGCGGATTCGGAGGACTCGAGGTCCTCGCGCGTGATGCGGCCCTTGCGGCCGCTGCCCTTCACCTGATGGAGGTCGATTCCCCGCTCGCGTGCCATGCGACGCACCGAGGGACTGGCATAGATCGGACCGCCGTCCTTCGGGGGCTCGCCGCCGTCGGTCGACTGAGGCCGTCCCTGGATGCTCTCAGGCGCCGGAGTCTCCTGCGGAGCGCCGTTGGAGGATGCGTCGGCGGGCGCCGCGGACTCGCCCTCGGCCTCCTGCTCCTGGAGCTCGCCCGTCGCCTCTGACGCCGACTCGGCCTCCGAGCTCGCCTCTTCGTCCGCGGAGCTCTCCGCCTGCCGCGAGGCGCCGTCACTCTGACCTTGGTCGCTCCCGTTCTCGGACGCCGGCTCGATCGTCAACAGCTGCGTTCCCTCCGAGACCTTGTCACCGACATCGATCTGCAGCTCCTTGACCGTGCCCGCGAACGGCGCGGGGACGTCCATCGTGGCCTTGTCCGACTCGAGCGTGACCAGCGGGTCCTCTTCGGAGACCTCGTCGCCGGGGGAGACGAGGATCTCGATGACCGGCACCTCTGAGAAGTCGCCGATGTCGGGGACGGCGACGGTCTCGACGCCGGCGGGACTCATACCGTCGTGGGCATCGGCGCCTCGGCGTCGATCTCGTAGCGTTCGATCGCCTTCTTGACCTGCCCCGGCTTGACTTCGCCCAGATCGGCCAGCTCCCTCAGCGCGGCGACGGCCAGATAGCGGCGGTCCATCTCGAAGAAGCCGCGCAGCGCACTGCGGGAGTCGCTGCGCCCGTAGCCGTCGGTTCCCAGTACCCGGTAGGGGCGATCGACCCACTGGCGGACCTGATCGGGCAGCGCGCGGATGTAGTCCGTTGAGGCGATGACCGGGCCTTTGTGGCCGTCGAGGCACTCGGTCAGATATGCCCGCTGGGGCTTCGAGGTCGGATGCAGCATGTTCCAGCGATCGACCTCCAGGCCGTCCCGGCGCAGCTCGGTGTAGGAGGTGACGCTCCACACGTCGGCCTCGACGTTCCAATCCTCGGCCAGCAGATCGGCCGCGGCCAGCACCTCTTGGAGGATTGTGCCCGAGCCCAGCAGTTGCACGCGCGGCTTTTTGCGCGCTCGCTTGGAGCCCTCGCGAAGCAGGTACACCCCCTTGAGGATCCCCTCGCGTGCGTCGTCAGGCATCTTCGGGTGCCTGTAGTTCTCGTTCATCAGCGTGATGTAGAAGAACACGTCCTGCTGCTCGCCCATCATCTGGCGCAGCCCCTCTTGGATGATCACCGCCAGCTCGTAGGAGTAGGCCGGGTCATACGCGCGGCAGTTGGGCACGACCGAGAACAGCACATGGCTGTGGCCGTCCTCGTGCTGCAGGCCTTCGCCGTTGAGCGTCGTGCGCCCGGCTGTCCCGCCCAGCAGGAAGCCGCGAGTACGGCTGTCGCCCGCTGCCCAAACTAGGTCGCCCACCCGCTGGAAGCCGAACATCGAGTAGAAGATGTAGAAGGGGACCATCTGCACGTCGTGGGTCGAGTACGAGGTGCCGGCGGCGATGAACGAGGACATCGACCCGGCCTCGGTGATCCCCTCCTCCAGGATCTGGCCGTGCTCGTCCTCCTTGTAGAACATCAGCTGCTCTGAGTCCTGGGGCTGGTAGAGCTGGCCGAAGGGGGAGTAGATGCCAATCTGGCGGAACAGCCCCTCCATGCCGAACGTGCGCGACTCGTCGGGGACTATCGGCACGACGTGGCGGCCGATCGCCTTGTCGCGCAAGAGCGCTGCGAGGATGCGTACGAACGCCATCGTCGTCGAGACCTCGCGCTCGCCCGTGCCCTCGAGCTGGTTCTTGAACAGCTCTAGCTCGGGAACCTCGAGCGCCTCGGCGCGACGCCTTCGCACCGGCAGGCTGCCGCCTAGCCTTTCGCGGCACTCTCGCAGGTAGCGCATCTCCGGCGAGTCGTCGGGCGGCTTGTAGTACGCGTAATTGCCGACCTGCTCGTCGGACAGCGGCAGCTCGAAGCGGTCACGGAAGGCGCGCAGCGCCTCCTCGGTCATCTTCTTGGCCTGGTGGGTGACCATCTGCCCCTCGCCGGAGACTCCCATCCCGTAGCCCTTGATCGTCTTGGCCAGGATCACCGTGGGCTCGCCGGTGTGGTTGACAGCGGCGTCGTAGGCGGCGAAAACCTTCTGCTGGTCGTGCCCGCCGCGGTTGAGCAGGAAGATCTCCTCATCTGACATGTGCTCGACGCGCTTCAGCAGGCGCTTGTCGCGCCCAAAGAAGTACTCGCGGACGTACGCCCCGTCGCGTGACTTGAATGTCTGGTAGTCGCCGTCGACGCAGTCGCCCATTACCTTGACCAGCGCGCCGTCCTTGTCCGCCTCGAGCAGCGGGTCCCAGCGGCTGCCCCAGATCACCTTGATCACATTCCAGCCGGCGCCGCGGAAGTCGGCCTCGAGCTCGTCGATGATCCGCCCGTTGCCGCGCACGGGGCCGTCGAGGCGCTGCAGGTTGCAGTTGATGACCCAGATCAGGTTGTCCAGCTGCTCGCGCCCGGCCAGGGCCGTGGCGCCCATCGACTCCGGCTCGTCCATCTCGCCATCGCCCAAAAACGCCCACACCTTGCGCGCGTCGGTCTCCGCCATGCCGCGGGCCTTGAGGTACTTCATGAACCGCGCCTGGTAGATCGAGGTGATGGCCCCGAGTCCCATCGACACCGTCGGGAACTGCCAGAAGTCGGGCATCAGCCACGGGTGGGGATAGGAGCTGAGCCCACCGGGCTTCGACACCTCTTGGCGGAAGCCGTCGAGCTGCTCCTCAGACAGGCGCCCCTCGAGGTAGGCCCGCGCGTAGTTGCCGGGAGAGGAGTGGCCCTGCAGGTAGACCAGATCTCCGCCGTGCTCGTCGGAGGGCGCGTGCCAGAAGTGGTTGAAGCCGACCTCGTAGAGCGTCGCCAGCGATTGGTAGGTCGCGATGTGACCACCCAGCTCGAGGTCCAGCTTTCCTGCCCGCAGCACCATGGCGATCGAGTTCCAGCGCACGATCGAGCGCAGCTTGCGCTCCAGCGCCGGATCGCCGGGGAAGGACGGCTCGCGCTCGGGCGGAATGGTGTTGATGTACGGGGTGTTGAGGCTGGCGATCGGCCCGCTGCCCGCGTGCTGGGCGCGCTCGATCAGTCGTGTCAACAACTGCTTTGCCCGCTCGGGTCCGTCGTGGGCCACGACCGCGTCGAGGGCCTCCAGCCACTCGCTGGTCTCGAGCCGGTCTACGTCGGCGCCATCGGTCCCCGGGGCGTCGATGTCAGCGCCCGCGCCGTTCTCGCTCGTTGGCTTGGTCTGAACGCGATCGGTCATGCGACTGCGGGGACTTTCTGTTGGCGCGTCGTGCCGATCACTATACATTCGCGCTTGCGTGACCCTGAGGCAACTAGACGGCTCTCCGGGCGCCCCCTGGGAGCGCCCGCTGGCCGGCCGTTTCGAGCGCTTGGTGGTCGAATCCGAGCTCCTGGCGGACAATCCGCTCGGCGATCCCGCGCGCCGGCCGCTGTATGTCTATTCGGCTCCGGAGGCCGCCGCGGCAAGCTCCGTGCCCGCCATCTTCATGCTCCAGGGCTACGGCGGTCAGGTGGACACCTGGCTGGCCCGCAAGTCGTTCGACCCCACGACGGTCGAGCGTCTCGATGCGCTCTTCAGCGGCGGAGACTGCCCTCCGGCGATGGTCGTCTTCGTCGACGCGTGGACGTCGCTGGGGGGCTCTCAGTTCATCAACTCCGCTGCCACGGGCCGCTACATGGACTACCTCTGCGACGAGCTGGTCCCGTTCATCGAAGATCGCTATGGGACCGCCGCCCGCGGCGTGAGTGGCCATTCGTCTGGCGGCTACGGGGCGATGGTCAGCGCGATGCTCCGACCGGACGTGTTCTCGGCATTCGCCTCGCATGCCGGCGATGCGCTGTTCGAGTGCTGCTACATGCGCGAGTTCCCGCTCGTGGCCAGGCAGCTGCGAGACCACTTCGAAGGATCCTTCGAGGTCCTGCTGCGCCGGGCTCGTGAGTCCGATCCTTTCGACTGGTCGAGCTTCGGCGCCGCGCTCTCGACCTACGCCATGGCGGCCGCCTACGCGCCCGGCCCCGACGGTCCCGAGCTGCCTTTCGAGATCGAGACCGGACGGCTGATCGACGATGTGTGGCGGCGCTGGCTGCAGTGGGATCCCGTGCGCATGGCCCCGCACCACGCGCAGGCGCTGCGCAGCATGCGGCGCGTCTACCTCGACGCCGGCCGTAGAGACGAGTATTTCCTCGACCTGGCGGCCGGCGCCTTTTCAGCCGAGCTTCACCGCCTCGGCGTCGAGCACACCCTGGAGCTGTTCGACGGCGGCCACGGGAACGTTTCGAATCGCTACCCACTGGCCGTCCGCGAGCTGGTCGTGGCGCTGAGCGACTCGCGGCAGTAGGGCCATCCGCGCCGGCGCTCGCTAACCGGACCGGGCGCCCGACCGGCTGAGCGGTCCCCCGCGGAGGAGGAGCGGCGTGAGATGCTGGCGCGCGAACTCTCGCTCGGCCTGATCGTCGTTCAACGGGATCGATCCCACAGGCGTCAGCAACAGAGAGTGGGCCAGCCGGGTGAGGATCTCGGCCACGGGCTCGGGGTCGTACTCCGGGGCTTCTCCCGCAAGCTGGGCGCGCCGGATCTGCTCGGCGACATAGGCGGTGCCGATCGCGATTACGGGCTCGCCCTCGATCGTCAGATAGCGGAGCATCTCGTCCGGCTCCACCGCCAGCAGCCGCCTGACCAGCGGGTGCTCACGCACCACTCGCAGCATCACGACGAAGCTCTCGGCAACTCGCTCCGAGAAGCCCTCGATCCCGCTCGTTTCCGCATCCACGGCCGCCACGACGCGCCTGACCTCGCGCGTGGCCATCTCGCGGATCAGCACGTCCTTGCGCGGAAAGCGGCGGTACACGGTGATTCGGCTGACGCCGGCCCTCCGGGCGACGTCCTCGACGCTCGAGCGGCGGATGCCCACCAGCTCAAACTGCTCTAGCGCGGCCTCCAGGATCTGCTCCCCGACGAGATCCAGCGCGTCTTCGTCATACGCCCCGTGGAGCCGTTGGACCGGCGAAGAGCGCGGCTGCTGCGCCCGCGTTCCTCTAGACACAGAGTCATCCATTTTGTATCATCGTATCAAGGCCCATGGCCTACGGGAACAGCACCACCGTCGTCCGTCCCGCCGCGTTGTCGACCAACCCCGCGCGCGTGATGGCGGAGGACGTCATCACGCAGTTCCGGCGCAGACATCTGTTCCCGCCCGGGCCTGCACGGTTCGATCTGGCGCTGACTCGCCGCTTCACGCACGATCCGCTGCCGATCCTGCTCGAGCTCCACGAGCGCCACGGCCCGATCTTCAGCCTTCGACTCCTGCACCGGCGGATGGTCTTCATGCTGGGCCCCGAGGCCAACCAGTTCGTGCTCGTCTCCCACCCGGAGCTGTTCCACTGGCGAGAGGGGAACTTCGCCGACCTTTGGCCACTGCTCGGCGACGGCCTGCTGACGATCGATGACGGCTATCACGACCGGGCTCGGGAGATCATGATGCCCGCCTTCCACCGTGAGCAGATCGAGGCTTCGACGGCGGTGATGGCAGCGGAGGCCGACGCGGCGCTCGAAGCGCTCACGCCCGGAGCTGTGATCGACATATACCAGTGGATGCGACGCCTCGCCATGCGGATCGCGATGCGGGCGCTACTGGGACTGGACCCCGATGACGACGGGCATGGGGCAGCCGCCGCGTATCACTTCGAGCGGGCGCTGGCCTTCTACGGCACCGAGCCGCAGGTCCGGCTGCTGCGCGGACCGTTGACGCCGTGGTCGCGGCTGCTCCAGTCCCGTCGCGTACTGGACCGCATCATCCTGGAGGAGATAAGGCGCCGCCGCCGCGCTCCGGACCCCGCCCGCCTTGACGTCCTCAGCCTGCTGCTCTCTGCGCGCGACGACTCTGAGCAGGGCCTCTCGGACGAGGAGGTGCACGACCAGGTGATGACCCTGATGTTCGCCGGACACGACACCTCCACGTCGACCGTCTCGTTCCTCCTCTACGAGACCGCGCGCCATCCCGAGGTGGCCGACAAGCTGCGGGCGGAGGGGGACCGCGCGTTGGGCGGTGACGCTCCGACTCCGGGGCAGCTGGGGCGGGAGCTCCCATATCTGGAGATGGTCATGGACGAGACCCTGCGCCTCTACCCGCCGGCCTGGATCGGCCCTCGGCGCGCCGTGCGCGAATTCGAGTTCGGGGGCCACACCGTGCCGCGTGACGCCTACGTCAACTACAGCTCCTGGGCCAGCCACCGGCTGCCCGGGGTGTTCGCGGACCCCGAGACATTCCGGCCGGAGCGGTTCACACCCGAGCGCAAGGCGGCGCTTCCCCGCGGCGCCTACGTTCCCTTCGGCGGCGGCAGCCGGATCTGCATCGGCAAGCGCTTCGGCCAGACGGAGGTGAAACTCGTCTCGGCGATGATGCTCTCGCGCTACCGGCTCGAGTTGCTGCCGGGACACACGATGCACGTGCGCCAGATGCCGACCTTGAGCCCGGATGGCGGCCTCCCGGTGATGGTGCGAGCACGCTAACCGCTGCCGCGCCGACCTCCTGGAGCTAGCCCTCGGATGCCGAACGGCGTGCGCGGCCGCGGGCGTGCGGATTGGTGATGCCCCACTGCGGGCCCAGGTTGAACTCGTGCACGTGCTGCACCTCGAAGCCCGCCGCCTTGATCGCGGCCACCGTGTCCCGCGAGCAATGACAGCCGCCTCCCAGCCTGGGCCACAGGCCGGAGCGGTCAAACCACCTCTGGATCCGTGCCTTGCGCGGCTTTCCGCTGCACACGTGTTCCATGAAGCGAAGCTCCCCGCCCGGCTTGAGCACGCGGTGGACTTCACTCAGCGCCGCGGACGGGTCGGGCACCGTGCACAGGACCAGACACGCCACCGCGGCGTCACAAGTGGCGTCATCGAGCGGCAGCCGCTCGGCGACACCGTCCCGGACGGTGACCATCAGCGTGGCGCGGCGGCTCGACTCCTCGGCCTTGGCTCGCAGGTAGGGCTCCGGCTCCACGGCGACGATCTCGGCGACCTCCGGCGGGTAGTGGTCGAAGTTGATCCCGTTCCCTGCGCCGATCTCGACTACCCGACCCGATAACCCCGCCAGCAACTCGTCGCGCTCCGGACCAGCCGCGGGCTCCATCAGGTGGCTGAGGCGATCGAAGAACCGGGCGAACAGAGGATGACGGACCGTCGTTGCGCTCATGGCGGCATCCTCGCATGTGCGCTCGAGTCGGCCGCGGTAGCCGGTTCGCCGCGCAGGTCATGCTGCGAAAGGTTGACGGCTTGTCCTATTAGGACTAGTGTTTGGGCATGGCTGCTGGACAGCTGTCGGCGACGGCGTATGTGGTCCTTGGTCTGGTGTCGGTGCGTCCCACGGCCGGTCACGAGCTGGCCGGCTATGCCGAGCGCTCGATCGGCAACTTCTTTCCGCTGACGCGAAGCCACGTCTACTCGGAGCTTGACCGGCTGTGCCGACTGGCTCTGCTGGAGGCGACCGAGGTGCGGCAGGAGCGGTTCCCGACCAAGCGTGTGTACGAGATCACGGCCGCGGGCGAGCGCGTGCTGCAGCAATGGCTCGAGGAAGCTTCGGTGGGCGACGATCGCCAGCGCAACCTATTCCTGGTGCGCGTGTTCTTCGGCGATCGGATGTCCCTTGCGAGGTTGGAGGAGATCCTGGGGGAGTACGAGGCAGAGGCCCGGGAGCGGCGCGACCGCCTGGCGGAGATGGTCGAGCGGCTGGCGGAACGCCCGCAGGCCGCGTTTCGTCGCGCCACGGCGATGTTCGGGGTGCGCCGCGAGCAGGCCAAGCTCGATTGGGTCGCGGAGGTCCGTCCGGTCCTGCTTGAGACGGTCGGATCAGCGGCACGGGGTTCGTGACCGGCCGGAGCGCATACGGCCGTGCGCTGGCGGAGTTCGATGCCGCGGGGATCGTCGCCACGCTGAGCGAAAATGTCGTGATCCGCGTGGCGGTCCACGACGAGCCAATGCGCGGGAAGGACACGGCGTCATTCCTGTTCGGCGTCCTGACGCAGGAGCTGGCTCCCTTTCAGCTGGTCGATGAGATCGTGGAGGGCGAGAAGGGCGTCGTGGTGTTTGAGACATCGCTGCGCGGAGCTCCCGCGCACGGGCTGAATGTCGTGGCGCACGGGCCCGACGGGCTGATCACGGAGCTGACCGTGTTCTTCCGGCCGCTGGCGGCGCTTCAGCTGATCGCCGAGGTGATCGGAAGCCACATGGAGCGCCGCTTCGGCCCTCGCGAAGACTTGCCGTGAGGATCCTGGTCGTCGGCGCGACCGGCCTGATCGGCCGGCCGGTGGCGCGGCGACTGCTCGCCGGCGGTCACGACGTCCGCCTGCTGGTACGCCATCCCGAGCGTGCCCGCTCGCAGCTTGGCGACGAGTTCGAGTACGTCGACGGGCTCGGTGACCGACGCCGAGTCGGTGGACCGCGCCCTGCAACGCATGGACGGTGTGCACGTGAGCCTCGGGATCGCGGACCCGGCGCAGCTCGAGCCGGTCGAGCATCAGTGGCACCGCCGCGATCGCGGCCGCGGCGCGGCGTCGAAGTGTTAGCCGGATCAGCTACCTGACCGGGAGTCTCGTCAGGGAGGAGTACGGGCCGAAGATTCCCGAGCATCGCGCAAAGCTCGCAGCCGAGCAGGCGATCGAGGCCTCAGGAGTTCCATATACGTTCTGGCGCCCGACGTACTTCACCAACACTCTTCCGCGCCACGTCCAGGGACCGATGCTGGTTGCCCTCGGCCGCCAGCGCCGTCCGCTTCATCCGGTTTGTGCCGAGGACTTCGCCTCCCAGATCGCGCGGGCCTTCGCGACACCAGAGGCAGCCAACCGCGACTTCCACGTGCAGGGCCCCGAAGCGCTCACGCTCCATCAAGCGCTCGACATCTATCACCGCATCGTCGCGCGGGACAAGCGGCTGCTGACGATCCCGCTACCGATCATGGCGCTGATCGACCGGCTCTTCATGGGCGGCAAGCTCGCCCCGGACCTGCAGATCATGCGGCTGCTCGCCGACCTCGGCGAACGCGGCGACCCCACCCCGACAAATGAACTCCTGGGCGCCCCACCGACGACTGTGGCGGAATGGTGCCGCATGCATGGCTCCGACCAGGAACCTGGCGGCTCGTAGCTCGCCATCCACATCCGCCGGCGGTCCTGCGCGGCGCCTCAGGACTACGATCACCCCATGACTGAGAATCTCCGCGTCGAGCGTGGCTGGATCATCGTCAATGCCGCCCGCCAGGACGACGGCTCGATTGAGCTTGGCACCGGCGGCGAGATGCGGTTCAGCCCGTTCGAGGCAGTGTCGCAGCGCCGGGAGGCACAGATCACGTGGGGCGACATCCTCAAGGCATCCGTGCAGCGGCTCGTGTTCTGGCGCCGCTAGATCCGTCTCAGGCGCGGAGACTGGCTCCCGCCGTCAGCACCGTCCAGGCACCTGCCGCGAACAAGCTCGCCGCAGCAATCAGCCCTGCAACCGCTCTAACCGCGCCCAATCGCCAGGCCGGCGTCCGGGAGCGGGCACGTGTTCATCCGTGAGCGTGCATCCTGAGACCGCTGGATGGTCAACTGGCGCGACCCGCGTGGGAAGCGCCAGCGGGGCGGCCACTTCTGCCGGATCCGCTGGTCGGCTCAGCCGGGGGAGCGGCGTTCACCTGGCACTCTTGCGATCAGGGCGATGCTCGTGACCACAAGCCAAGCGAACATGAGCACGGCGCTCATGAGCAGGATGCCGTACGTGGCCGAGTGGTTGTTCGTCGGCCCCAACAGGGTGCTCGCAGAAGCTGTACCGCAGAGAGCGGCGAGGACGCCGAGCCAGCCGGTCCAGCGCGGGAGGAGCTGCTCGCGCAGCGTCGCCGCGGCGACCACGCAGATCATCGGGACGAGTGGCACCGCGATCGCGGGGCCGCCCGCGAGATAGGAGAGCACGACGAGCGCGTGTGCGAGCGGCGCGTCGCGGGCGACCGTTGGTTCGGCCAGCGTCCGGTAGCAGAGCGCGGAGAGCAGCAGGAAGGCTGCGGCCGTGGCGCCCCCGGCCAGCGCGAGCGCGGCCAGAGCCGACGGCGCGCCGCTGTCTCGCCGCAGGTAGGCGTAGATGTAGGCCGCGAAGCAGACCAACGCGACCGCTGAGAGCACGTGAAAGAAGCTCAGCGCCCGCACCTCGGATGCGTTCTGAAGGAAGTAGCCCCTGACCTCGGCGGCGGTCGCGTCGAGCGCAGGGAAGTTCGTGGTGCCGAGAACGTCACCGAACAGCAACCCGCAGGTGAACAGCACCACGGTCAGCGCGCCGCTCGCCGCCCACAGCCTGTGCCAGCCGCTGGCGAGGGCCACCACGGCAGCTTCGCCGCCGAATCAGCTCGCGGTAGCTTGGAGCGAATCGCTCGCGGCCGATCGCGACCTCGATCGCCTTTCCCGCCAGAAGGTTGCGATACCACTGCGTTGAGCGCCCCAGCCCGGCGACCACAATCACTTCGTGGGAGCTGACGACCTCGCCGACCACCTCCAACATCGTCCGATAACGGCGCCCGGACCGGCGGCCGACGTGCGTCAGTCGCAAAAAACGGCGTCCGAAGATCCAGCCGGCATGCCAGTCGTACAGTCGCGCGGGAGCGCGAAGCATTCTCGCGAGCGTCGGCCCGGGCGATCGGCGCGCCACGAGCGCTTCCTTCGCCCACGGTGGATTTGCGCCCGAACGAGACACCGAGAGAGCATAGGAGCGCGGCAGCTTCAGAGCCCATGAAGTCGGCATCGCGCGCACGGGCTTCTGATTGCGCGCCACGCCGCCAGCGACCGCATCGGCCTCGGGCTGCCAATCCGCGCCGTGAGTGCGGGGCGGCCAGATCATCGCGTGGTGATGCAGCTGACGGTTGTTAGATTAGCCCGGGGGGCAGATGTGCGAAGCGCTGCGAGGTTCACGAACGAGGTGTTCACGGTCGGGTCTCGCTCAGGACCATGTGTGGAAATTCCAATCGCTCGGGGAGGATGAGACTGAGTGGAGCAGATCACGATGACCGCCGCGGAGCTCGAGACCATCCAACGGGAGCTTGGCGAGCTTGAGACCGATGGGCGCCGGGAGATCGCTGGGCGGATCAAGACCGCGCGGGAATTTGGCGATCTGAAAGAGAACGGTGAGTATCACGCCGCCAAGGAGGATCAAGCACGGCTAGAGACGCGAATCGCCAAGCTGCGCGAGCAGATTCGAAGCGCACTGGTGGTCCGGGTGACCGAGGCGGCCGAGACCGTTCGGCATGGCTCAACTGTGTCCTACAGAGACCAGGGTACGAACCGTTATCACACCTCCAGGATCGTGTCACCACATGATGCGCGACCGTCAGACGGGGCCCTGTCGTCCGAGTCTCCCGTCGCGAAAGCGCTCATCGGGGGCCGAGTCGGAGACGTGATCGAAGTGTCCACCCCTACGGGCATCCGCACGCTTTACGTGGACGCGATCACCTGAGATCGAGCAGAGGCCTCGCCAGCTTGACGAGATAGGCACGACGGCGCGACGTGGGAGCACCACTTCGAGCTGATCTACACCAAGATGGCTTAGTTGCTCGGGGCACTACGACGAGGTCTGCATTAGCCCTTCGATCGCGGCCGGCCTCATTTGCGCTCGCAGTGGGACCGACCCCGCTGCCCTGCCGATCGGGCAGCACTCAGCCTACGCACCCAGACCAGCGCAGCACGGGTCCACCCGTGAAGAGCACGCGTCGTCGCAACCGGGCGCCTTGCTCGATTCGTGCTGAACCGCGTCCGCGAGTTCGGTGCTGGCAAGTCGTTCGGGGAGAGACTCCAACCGTTCCGAGGGGAGTCGCCTGGCCCTGGATCGCCCTGATCGTGAAAGCGGTCGTCCCGAGGTGCCTTTCCCAGTCCTTGGCGTAGCAGAGGATGCCGGCCGCTCCTTTGAACTCCATCGCGATACTCGTCAAAATCTTGTCGTGCGTTCGGCCGGCGAGAGGCTGGTGTGGTGCCCGGCATCCGTCACATAAGGGTGGGCGTCCACGTACGGACCTCGACGCTGCCCCGGAGACGGTGACGACATGGGGGGCGGAGACGGTGGAGGCGAGGCATCGGCCGCCACTGATGTAACCCCGGCTGCGGTGGCCGATTACCGGCAACGCCTGTCGAGTGGAGAGGACGTTATCGATCCGGAGCGCTGGGCTGGGTCTCTTCCAGCGGCCCGGGGTATCGCTCCACGGGTCCGGGTGAGCCGTGGGAAGTGGTTCAACCTGCTGTGGCTGCTGCCGATCGGCTGGGTCGTCCTGATTGCCGCGGTTGCTGGTGCGAAGGGGCTGCGAGACATGTCGGCGGTCCAGCGGTTCATGGCCCGCCACCCGGCAACGCTGAGCTCCCCGGCCACGCATCCCGGGCTGCCGTGGTGGGTGGATGCGCAGCACTTCCTGAACGCTCTATTCATGATCTTCATCATCCGGGCGGGCATCCAGATCCTGGCTGATCACGCTCGGTTGTACTGGACCCGGCACTCCACCCCAGGTCGGGACTGGTTCCGGTTCCAGAAGCCGGTACCAGATGACCCGTTGTGGACGGCCAAGCAGGATTCGGTCAGCCTGCCCAGTCAGGTGGGGCTGCCCGGGCTGCGGCATTCGATCGGGCTAGCCCGCTGGTGGCACTTGGGCACTGACGTGCTGTGGCTGGCCAACGGTGCAGTGTTCTACGTGCTGCTGTTCTCTAGCGGGCAGTGGCATCGGATCGTGCCGACGACATGGAACGTGTTCCCCAGCGCGGTAACGGCACTGATCCAGTACCTGTCCCTGCACTGGCCGACCGAGAGCGGCTGGAGCGCCTACAACAGCCTGCAACTGCTCGCCTACTTCGTGACGGTGTTCGTGGCCGCCCCCTTGGCGCTGATCACCGGGATGGGGATGTCCCCTGCCTTGTCCACCCGGATCAAGCCGGTCAGCCGGGTGTTGTCAATCCAGGCCGCCCGGTCGCTGCACTTCCTGGTCCTGGTGTGGTTCTTGTTCTTCATCTTCATCCACGTCACCCTGGTGTTCACCACCGGGCTGCTGCGCAATCTGAACCACATCTACGCGGTGCGCAACGACTCCAGCTGGATCGGCTTCGGCATCTTCGCCTTCACTACGGCGATCATGACCATCGCTTGGGTGGCCGCCACCCCGGTCACCATCCGGCATCCTCGCGTTATCCAGCGAATTGGCTTCGCGCTTATCGGACCGGTCCAGCGGCTGTTCGAGCACGTGGACGCCACACCGGGCGAATACACCGACAAAGACATCTCCCCCTACTTCTGGCACAACGGGGCTTTCCCCACCACCGAGGCCTACCAGAAGCTGTACGACGACGGATTCGCCAGCTGGCGCCTGAAGGTCTACGGGCTGGTCGAAAGCCCGGTCGAGCTGAGCCTGTCTGAGCTACGCGTGCTGCCCCGCCACGAGCAGATCACCCAGCACTATTGCATCCAGGGCTGGTCCGGCGTGGCCAAATGGGGCGGGGTGTCCATGACCACCATCATGGAGCTGGTCAAGCCCAAGGCGGAGGCCTACTGGGTGGTGTTCTATTCCCTCGGCGACGGGCCCGACGGCGGCCTGTACTACGACGCGCACCCGATCGAGCAGATGGGCTACCACCTGACCATGCTGGCCTATGACATGAACGACGGCCCGCTGTCGTACGGGCATGGCGCTCCGCTGCGGCTGCGCAACGAAGTCCAGCTCGGCTTCAAGCAGGTCAAGTGGCTGGCCGGGATTGAGTTCGTCGCCCACTACTCCGAGGTCGGCGGCGGCTACGGCGGCTACAACCCTGACCACGAGTTCTTCGGCTACCGGCAGTCCATCTAGATACGGGATCGAGTGTCTCGGCTAAACCAGCGACAAAGGGCAGATGAGAAAGCAAGTGAGCCGGCCTGAGGCCTCGAGGCCCTATATGCCCGGCTATGGGACATTGCCGGCCGAGGAAGGGACGGGTCTTCTCCCGTGGTCCTGGGCGGAGGAGCGGCTCGTCCGCTCACATGACTACTGGCTGGCCACCGTGGTGCCCTCCGGGGCGCCTCATCTCATGCCGGTGTGGGCCGTGTGGCATAAGGACAGACTGTGGTTTAGCAGTGCTAACGGGTCGCGCAAGGCACGCAACCTAGCCAACGAGCCGCGGTCAACCTTGTCCACGGATGACCCACTGGAACCCGTCGTGGTGCAGGGTCGGGCACGGCGGGTGACAAACGACAAGGAACTCGACCGGATGCTGGCAGTGCTCAACGCCAAGTACGGGACCGATTACGGATTGGACATGGTGGACCCCGCCGTCAACAGCGTGTTCGCGCTGAGACCGGACTGGGTGTTCACGTTGGACTCCAAGGACTTCACTGGGTCGCCAACTCGATTCGTGTTCACTCGCGAGAGTGGCGGACCGTCCAGCGCCTCGTAAGCGGTTCTCTACAAAGCTGGCTGCAGCGTCGAACACCAGCTCGCCCCGATTGGTCGCCGCGATCCCGACCAGCGCTGCCTACGGAGCGCCGTCCGGGGCGGGTCGCGACCGCTGCCAGCCCGGTGGCGGACGAACTCGACGAATTGTGACCGGTTTACCGGCAGGCGCCTCACATCAGCGCCGCCCGTAGACGACGGTGAAGGTTCGGCCACGGCCCGCAGCGAGCGGCTGCTCGAGGAACTCAAGCTCGTGCAGACCGGCTCGACCAAGCCCACTCAGCTCCTGGCGGCTCACCGGCCAGGGACGGTCAGCGACGGGTTCATCGTTATCGCGCCCCAGGCACCGCAGCCACAGCTTCCCGCGGGACCGTACCGTCTCCGCGACGGCTCGCGCGGCCCCGGCTCGCCGCTCAGGCGGCAGCGACTGCAGGGTGCGGATCTCCACCACGAAACCAAAGCCTGCTTGCCACTCCTGCGGCAGCGCTAACAAGTCCGCGACCCGATACTCCACGTCGGAGCTTGGGAAGCGCTCACGGCAGCGCGCGATCGCGGTCGGCGCGATGTCGAACGCCATGACCCGATAGCCGCGGCGGCCCAGTTCTTCGGCATCGTCGCCATACCCGCAGCCAATCACCAAAGCCGTCTCGCCACGGGACGGTGGTTGGCGGTCGAGCCACGCGACCAGGGCGGGATGCGGGGCAAGCGAAGCCCAGGGCACCGCTGCCAGCTTCTCCCCAGCCTTCGCGTACAGCTCCTCGAAGCCGACCTCGGCATCACCAACGTCGCTCACGAACCCGCACCATAGGTAATTCCCACCACCCGGCCCCACCGCTGCCGCACTCCACGCAGCGCGTGCTCAGACACTCCGCCACAAGCACAGGTCAAGTCCCCTGAATGCTCCATTCGCCCACGGGTTGCTTCTCGAGAACCCTTGTGCATCTAGGCGCTTAAACCATCACGACTCCGACCGCCTATTGCCCCCCGCCTGCCCTGACCCCTACTACGGGCGTTCCCGATGACGGCAACACACTCCAGGCACTAGGTGCTTACGTCCGCAAACGTCCGTCCGAGATGTCCAAAGGTGCCCGGGACCACGGACCTCTTGCGGCGAATCTAGTCGGCAAATCCTGGGACACATTGGGGATTCATTTGGCCTTCCGAATCACTCGACAATGCCAAAAAGCAATCAGGTTTCCAGGAACTTCCCGATGCCGGAGGAGGGACTCGAACCCCCGACACGCGGATTATGATTCCGCTGCTCTAACCGACTGAGCTACTCCGGCGAGGCTCAGCATCCGCGCCACAGCCAGTCGCTGAGGGACGCCACGCAGCCCCGAGCCTAGCAACGGGAGCCCGGTGCGAGGCGGAGTACGATCCCGCCGCGATGTCCGACCTCGCCCAGTCAGCGCAGACGGTCGTCAGGCGCTGCCTGGCCGTGAAACCGGGCGAGGAGGTGCTGGTGATCGCCGATCAGGCGACCCGCAGCATGGGGGAGGTGCTGCGCGCGGAGGCGGCGAGCGCAGGCGCCGACGCCGTGCTGGCGACGATGGACGCGCGCGAGATGGATGGGAACGAGCCACCCCGGGTCATCGCCGCGGCGTTCCTGGCATGCGACGTCTTCATCGCCCCCACGTCGAGATCGCTGAGCCACACCATCGCGCGCAAGGCGGCCAGCGACGCCGGCGCCCGCGGCGCGACGATGCCCGGGGTCACAGAAGACATGCTGGCGCGGGTCATGGCCGCGGACTTCGAGCTGATGGCGGCGCGCTCGCGCGCGGTGGCAGAGGTGCTCGACAGCGGCGAAACCGCTCACATCACCTGTCCCCGCGGGTCCGACCTCATGCTTCAAATCGGCGGGCGGGAAGGGATCGCTGACGACGGTGACCTCATGGCCCCGGGCGCGTTCGGAAACCTCCCTTGCGGCGAGGGATTCATCGCCCCACTCACCGGGACAGGCACGATCGTTGCCTCCAGCCTCGGGCCGCTCGGCATCGGCGACGAACCGGCGACGCTCACCGTGGAGGACGGTCTTCTGAGGAGCGCCGAGGGCGGTCTCGGCCCGCGCTGGATCGAGCTGCTCGACGCTCACGGCGAGCCGGGCCATAACTTGGCCGAGCTCGGCGTCGGCACCAACGACCGGGCCCGGCTGACCGGGCTCGTGCTGGAGGACGAGAAGATCCTGGGGACGGTGCACGTGGCGTTCGGCGCCAGCGCCGGGATCGGGGGGACGGTGTCCGTCCCGGTGCATCTGGACGTCGTCGTGCTCGATGCTTCCCTCGCGGTCGACGGGCGCCAGGTGCTCGACGAAGGGCGCCTGGTGCTCGAGGTGCCCGCTGCTCGGGCCAGTTCGGGGTCGCACGACCACGCGGCTGGTGGCGCGGCCTGAAACTGGTCGCTATGGCACAGCCGGAGGCTGTTGAACGGCAAGGCCGCGGTGGAAATCGCCGCGAGATTGGATTTGAAGAAGCTGAGCATGTTCAAATGGACAATGAGCTCATCGCAGGCTTCGTTTGGCACGTTGAATAGGCTGAGCATGTTCAAATGGACAATGAGTTCATCGCGGGCTTCGTTTGGCACGTTGAACAGGTGAAATGTCGCGGCCGGTGTCTCCTGGCGGACGGCGGGTCCGTGCAGCCCAGGCAGCCCGGGCAGCCCGGACCCGTAGTCGGCGTGGTCCGCGCAATTGGTGAGCGGCTCCTCTCCGGTCGTTGACGCTCCTCGCGGTTCCCAACATCTCGGAGGGCCGCGACCACGAAGCGCTCGCCGCTATTGCCTCCGCACTGAACGGCCACGGCGCCAGGCTGCTGGACACACACACAGACCCCGACCACAACCGGAGCGTGTTCACGCTGAGCGGCGACCCGGGCGCGCTGGCGCCGGCGGTGCTCGCGGGGGCCCGTGAAGCGCTGGGGCGCATCGACCTGGGCAAGCATGGCGGCGAGCACCCCCGGATCGGCGCGCTCGATGTGGCGCCGGTCGTCCACCTGGATGAGGGCGAGCGCGGAGCGGCCTGCGCCGAGGCGCTCGTGCTCGCGGACCTGCTCGGCGCGGAGCTCGGGCTGCCGGTGTTCCTCTATGGCGCCCTGGCCGGCGGGCGGACCCGTGCCGAGCTCCGCCGCGGGGGACCCCAAGCGCTCGGCGCCCGCATCGAGCAGGGCGAGCTCAGGCCCGACTTCGGCCCGCCCCGCCTGCACGCGAGCGCCGGCGCGACGATGGTCGCGGCGCGCCCGCCGCTCGTGGCGTTCAACCTGGAGCTGGCGCCGCCCGCGAAGCTCGAGGAGGCGCGGGACATCGCCGCCCGCATCCGCGAAGGGGGCGCCGAGGGACTGCCGGGCGTGCGGGCCATCGGCCTGTGGCTTGAGCGGCGCGGCGTGGCGCAGGTCTCGACGAACGTCGAGGATCACCGGGCGACGCCGCTGGCGGCGCTCGCTGCGGCCGTCGGCCGTCACGCCCCGGTCGCCGCGTGCGAGCTAGTGGGATTGGCACCCCGGGCCGCGCTGGCCGGCTTTCCCGCGGAAATCCAGCTTCGCAACCGGCGAACAATCGAGGAGACGCTCGAAGTCTGAGCCGTTCTAAGAGCCCTTCTAAGGCTAAGCTCCCTTTTAGTGGCCCGCTTCGGAAATACAATGACATTCGAGCGGCCTCCGGCGGCGCTGGGCTGCGTCCTCGTCGCCTCGCGCAGCGCTGCTGCGCGTCGGCTCCTGTGTCCTTCCCCAGCACCCACCGGTGACCACTCTCGGTATCACCGCATTCCCGAAGCGAACCACTAGCAATGGCCCAGACCAAGCGCAAGCGCCGCTCGAAGCACCGCGGAACGCCCGCGGGCACGGTTGAGGCCCGGGGCCGCACGTCGCGCCCGCCCTCGCCCGAGGAGAAAAAGAAGCAGGCCAGATCCCAGGCTCGCGAGCGGCGCCTGAACCAACCGCCGACGTGGAAGAGCTCGCTGACGCGCGCTGGCTTCGCCGCGGTGGTGCTGTTCATCTTCCTGCTGGTCACGGCCAGGAAGAACAAGGTGGAGAGCGCGGTGCTGTTCACCGCGGTGGCGCTCGTGATCTATGTCCCGGCGGGTTACTACATCGAGTTGCTGCTCTACCGCCGCCGGCAGCGGCAGAAGGCGGCGGGGGGGCCCAAGCGATGATCGACGTCCGCATGTTCACCGTCGGGCCGGTCCAGGAGAACTGCTTCATCGTCCGCAGGGACGGAGCCGACCGGGCGGTGATCGTAGATCCGGGCGAGGAGGCCGAGCGGCTGCTTCAAGCCACCGAGGCCCTGGGCATCGAGACCGTGGAGGCGATCCTCCTCACGCACACGCACTTTGACCACATCGGCGCCGTCGCGCCGGTGGCGGCGGCCACCGGTGCGCCCGTGTGGTGCCCGGAGCTTGAGACGCAGGTGCTGGCCAACATCATGCAGTACGTCCCCTGGCCGGGATTTGGTCCGTTCGAGAGCTACGAGGCCGACCACACGGTCAAGGGCGGCGAGCGCCTCGAGCTCGCCGGGCTCGACTTCGAGGTGATCTTCACTCCCGGCCACAGCCCGGGACATGTGACCTACGCGCTGGCTGACGAGCCTGCCCTGTTCTCCGGCGATGTCCTTTTCCAGGGCTCGGTTGGACGCGTCGACCTTCCCGGCGGCGACTGGCCCACGCTGCTGCGCTCGATCGAGTCGCTGGTCGAGACCTTCCCGCCGGAGACGACGGTATACCCCGGGCACATGGGGCTGACGACGCTGGGACGCGAGCGCGCGAGCAACCCGTTCCTGTCGGAGCTCGCCGCAAACCAGTGATCCAGGCTCCTCGTGGCACGTTCGACGTGCTTCCAGAAGACGCTGCCCGGCGGCGGTCACTCGAGGCTTGCGCCGAGCGGGTCCTCGGAGCCGCCGGCTATCGCCGCATCGAGACTCCGACGTTCGAGGCCACCGAGCTGTTCGCCCGCACGGTGGGGGAGGCCACAGACATCGTGCGCAAGGAGATGTACACGTTCGATGACGGCGCCGGGCGCTCTCTCACCCTCCGTCCCGAGGGCACCGCTCCCGTGTGCCGCGCCTACCTGGAGCACGGCATGCACAAGCTGCCGCAGCCGGTCAAGCTTTGGTACCTGTCGAGCTTCTTCCGGGCAGAGGCCCCGCAGAAGGGGCGCTACCGCCAGTTCTGGCAGGTGGGCGCCGAGGCCATCGGCTCGGAGGCGCCGGAGGCCGACGCCGAGCTGATCGTGTTGCTCGTCGAGCTCTTGCGCCAGCTCGGCGTGCGTGATCTGCGCCTGCGCCTGAGCAGCTTGGGGACGCCCGAGACGCGAGCCGCCTACCGCGAGGAGTTGCGGGCCTACCTGCACGCGCACAAAGACCGTGTGGCGAGCGAGGTCCGCGAACGCATCGACCTCAATCCCTTGCGGGCATTCGATGCGAGCGACCGCGGTACGCGCGAGGTGATGCAGGACGCGCCGCTACTGCTCGAGCGCCTGGGGGGCGAGGACGCCGAGCACTTCGCGCGTGTCCGTCAACTGCTCGACTCCGCCGGTGTCCGCTACGAGCTCGACCCCACGCTGGTCCGTGGCCTCGACTACTACACGCGCACCGTGTTCGAGTTCGAGTCGGCGGCGCTCGGCGCGCAGTCGGGCGTCGGCGGCGGCGGGCGCTACGACCGCCTGATCGAGCAGCTGGACGGGCCCCCCACGCCGGCCTGTGGCTGGGCGGCGGGCGTGGAGCGGATGCTGCTGGCGGCCGCCGAGCCGTCGGCGCAGACGGAACCCGTCGATCTGTTCGTAGCGGTCGCGGAGCCGGAGGGCAGAAGTGCCGCGTTCGAGGTCATGCACGCGGCCTGGCGGGCCGGTCTGGCCGCCCAGCAGGAGCTGGCGGGCCGCTCGCTCAAGGGACAGCTCAGGCACGCCGACCGGGTCGGCGCCCGTTGGGTGGCGATCCTCTCCGAGGACGGCAGCGCCAGCCTGAGGGACATGACGACCGGCGTACAGCGCGAGATCGAGACCGACCGGGTGATTGCCGCCATCCAGAGCGAGTCCAAGTCGTGAAGCAGCCTCCCCGCCCCAACGCCTATCGCGACGCGTGGTGCGGGGAGCTGACCGCCGAGCGGGCCGGCACCACCGCCCGGGTGGCGGGCTGGGTTCACCGCCGCCGAGACCACGGCGGGCTGATCTTCATCGATCTGCGCGACCGCTCGGGCATCGTCCAGCTGGTGTTCCACCCCGAGACCCTGGGCGATGCCTTCCAGCACGCGCACGCCCTGCGCTCGGAGGACGTGCTGAGCGCGGAGGGCACGGTCGACCGGCGCGCTGCGGAGAACGTCAATCCCAACCTGAAGACGGGCGAGATAGAGCTGTCGGTGTCCGAGCTAAGGATCCTGGCCGACGCCGACACGCCCCCCTTCCCGCTCGATGAGGACACGCCGGTCGACGAGACGCTGCGCCTCCGGCACCGCCCGCTTGACCTGCGCCGCACCGCGATGCGCGACGCGCTCCAGCTCCGGCATCAGGTGGTGGCCACGATTCGCGAGGCGCTCGACGAGCGCGACTTCTTGGAGATCGAGACCCCGTTCCTGACGCGCTCCACCCCGGAGGGGGCGCGCGACTTCCTCGTCCCCGCGCGCCAGCAACCCGGGTCGTTCTACGCCCTGCCGCAGTCGCCGCAGCTGTTCAAGCAGCTGCTGATGGTCGGGGGATTGGAGCGCTACTACCAGATCGTCCGCTGCTTTCGCGACGAGGACTCCCGCGCCGACCGCCTGCCGGAGTTCACGCAACTCGATCTGGAGATGGCATTCGTGTCAGAGGACGACGTGATCGAGACGATGGAGGCGGTCATGGGCCCAGTCTTCGAGCGCACGGGGTTCGACGTGGCGCCGCCGCCGTGGCCGCGGCTGCCGTTCGCCGAGGCGGTCTCGCGCTTCGGGTCAGACAGGCCGGACAGACGCTTCGGGCTCGAGCTGCGCGACCTGGGCGAACCCCTCAGGGGCACGGAGTTCAAGGTGTTCGCCGACGCGCTCGCCGCGGGCGGCGTGGTGCGGGGCATCAACGCCGGCGCTCGCGAGCTGCCCCGCTCGGAGCTAGACGCCCTGACCGAGCTGGCCAAGCAGCACGGCGCCAAGGGCCTGGTGTGGGCGTTCGTGGAGGCCGACGGCTGGCGCTCGCCGATCGCCAAGTTCCTCTCCCCGCAGGAGATCGGTGCCGTGGGGCAGCGCCTGGAGGCCGGCGAGGGTGACCTGCTGCTGATCGTCGCCGATCAGCGGGTGACAGCGGGCAAGGTCCTGGGGGCGCTGCGCCTGGAGCTGGCGCAGCGATTCGACCTGGTGCCGAAGGGCCGCCACGACATCCTGTGGGTGGTCGAGTTCCCGATGTTCCTGTGGAATGAGGACGAGCAGCGGTGGGAGGCAGAGCACCACCCGTTCACCGCACCGACCGGCGAACTCGACGACCCGGGAAGCCTGCTCTCGCGCTCCTACGACCTGGTGCTGGACGGCAACGAGATCGGGGGCGGATCGATCAGAAACCACGACACCGCCACCCAGCAGCGGATCTTCGAGCTGATCGGGATCGGCCCGGAGGAGGCACGGGCCCGCTTCGGCTTCCTGCTCGACGCGCTGCGCTACGGCGCGCCGCCGCACGGGGGCATCGCCATGGGCATCGACCGCATCGTGGCGCTGCTGGCCGGCCGCGAGAACATCCGCGAGGTGATCGCCTTCCCCAAGGCCACGAGCGGCGGCGACCCGCTCACGGGGGCCCCGGCGGCGGTCGACACCGCTCAGCTTCGCGAGCTGGGCTTGCGGGTCTTATAGAAATTGGCGCGCCTGCCCTGAAGGGCGGCGCGCCGTTTTTTTTATGCTCACCTGGTGGATGTGTCGCTGTTCGAGCATCACCTGAGCTCTCCCCAGGGCCACGGTCACGAGGCGGCCGGCGGCCAGACCGCCGAGGTCGGTGGTTACGCCTGCCATGATCGGATCCGCTTCTCGCTGGCCGTAGAGGGGGTCCGGGTCAGCGACGCCGGCTTCGAGGCCGAGGGGTGCGGCGCGACTGTGGCCGCGGGCAGCGCGGCCGTGTCCCTGACCCGCGGCACGCCGGTGCTCGAGGCGGCCCGGATCGGCCCGGGGAAGATCGCGGCCGAGCTCGGCGGGCTCAGCCCGGGCAAGCTCCACGCCGCCGAGCTGGCCGCCGAAGCCTTATCCCGCGCACTGGGCGCCGCGGTGCGCGACGCCGCCGACCTCGAGGCGCCGGCGGGCGGCCGCACGCTGGTGGCGATGTCGGGCGGGGTGGACAGCGCCGTGGCCGCGCTTCTGTGCGCGCGCCAGGGCGAGACTGCCGCCGTCACGCTCGAGCTGTGGTCGGACCCCGAGAACGACGGCGAGCGCAGCTGCTGCTCGGCCTCGGCCGCGGCCCAGGCGCGGTCCCTGGCCCACTCCATGGGGCTGGCGCACTTCACGCTTGATCTGCGCGAGGAGTTCCGCGCGGGCGTCGTCGAGCCTTTCATCGCCTCCTACGCCGGCGGCGATACGCCCAACCCCTGCGTGGGCTGTAACGGGCACGTGCGTCTGGACGCGATGCTCGAGCTGGGCGCGCGGCTGGGATGCGAGGCGCTGGCCACCGGCCACTACGCGCGCGTGGTCAACGAGCGCGAAGGGCCGCTCCTGCGCGCCGCGCGCGACCCAGCCAAGGACCAGACCTACATGCTGGCCGCGCTGTCCGAGCGCTCGCTGCGCCGGATGCGCTTCCCGCTGGGCGAGCTGACCAAGCCCGAGGTCAGGCGAATCGCCGCCGCGGCCGGGTTGCCCGTGGCCAACAAGGTCGACTCCCAGGATCTGTGCTTTCTGGCGGGGACCGACCGGGCGCGCTTCTTGGCGCGCCACGGCGGGCCCGGCGAGCGGCGCGGGGAGATCGTCGATGAGGACGGCACGACGCTCGCTCAGCACCTGGGGCAGCACCGCTTCACCGTTGGGCAGCGCCGGGCGCTGGGCATCGCCCACCACGAGCCGCTGTATGTGCTGGACAAGGACGCCGCGTCCAACCGGATCGTCGTCGGCCCCCGCACCGCGCTCGAGCGCACGCGCGTGGCCGTCCGCGGTGCGCGCCTTCATCGCCACGCAGAGCGTGTCGACCGCGTCAAGCTCCGGTACCGCTCGCGTCCGCTCGACGCGCGGGTGGCCGACGAGCCGCCGCCGGCGGGCAACCACAAGCGTCTGTCGATCGAGCTCGGCGAGGTCGCCTCCGCCGTCGCTCCAGGTCAGCTGGCGTGCCTGATGGACGGCGATCTCATCGTCGGATGGGGGACAATCGGCCGCGGATGACCTCCGACGAGATCAGGCGCACGTTTCTTGAGTTCTTCGAACAGCGCGATCACCTGCGGCTGCCCTCGGCCTCGCTGATTCCCGCAGAGCATGACCCCTCGGTCCTGTTCACGATCGCGGGCATGCATCCGCTGAAGCCGTTCTTCTCGGGCGCCGAGCGCCCGCCGCATCCACGCGTAACGACCTGCCAGAAGACATTTCGCACGGCGGACATCGAGATCATCGGCTCAACCACGCGGCATCTGACGTTCTTCGAGATGCTCGGCAACTTCTCGTTCGGCGACTACTTCAAGCGCGAGGCCGCGCGCTACGCCTGGGAGCTGTCGGTAGACGGCTTCGGCTTTCGCCCGGAGGACATCTGGATCACCGTGTTCGGCGGCGATGAGGAGCTGGGGCTGGGGCCGGACGAGGAGGCGATCGAGGCCTGGCTCCAGATCGACGTACCACGCGAGCGGATCGTCGAGCTTCCGCGCTCCGAGAACTTCTGGCAGTCGGGCCCGCTCGGGCCCTGCGGACCTTGCTCCGAGCTCTACCTCGACCGGGGGCTCGAGTTCGGTGCGCAGGACGACCTGCCCGGGGGCGACAACGAGCGCTTCATGGAGTACTGGAACCTGGTCTTCATGCAGATGAACCAGGACCCGGTCAACGTGCTGACGCCGCTGCCGGCGAAGAACATCGATACGGGCCTCGGTCTCAACAGGCTGGCGGCGATTCTTCAGGACAAGCCCTCGGTGTTCGAAACGGACCAGTTCTGGCCACTGATCGAGCTGGGCCAGGAGCTCTCCGGCCGCCGCTACGGCGATGGGTTCGAGTCCGACCGCGCGCTGCGCGTGCTGGCCGACCACGCTCGCTCGATGACCTTTCTGATCTCCGACGGCGTGGTGCCCTCGAACGAGGACCGGGGCTACGTGCTGAGGAGGATCATCCGCCGGGCCATCCTTCAGGGACGCCACGCGCTGGAACTCGATCCGGGCTTCCTCGAGCGCTATGCCTCGCTGGTGACCGAGTTGATGGGCAGCGAGTATCCGGAGCTCGCTGCCCAGCGAGAGTCCGTCGGCATGTGGTTGTCCTCGGAGGAGGAGAGCTTTGGGCGCACGCTCAAGCAAGGCACGCGGCTGCTCGAGGAGCTGATCGCGCGGGCGCGCGACTCCGGGGCCGAGGGCATCGCGGCGCATGACGCCTTTCTGCTTCACGACACGTACGGCTTCCCGATCGACCTGACGCTGGAGCTGGTGGCCGAGGCGGGGCTGGGGGTCGATGAGGAGGGGTTCGAGCAGTTGATGGGTCAGCAGCGCGATCGCTCGCGGTTGGGCGCAGGGCGCGGCGAGGCGCGAGGCTCGCTGCGCGAGCACGCGCTGGCGCTCGCCGGGGCGTCGGGCTTCGAGACCAACTTCGTCGGCTATCAGACCACCGATCAGGAGACGACGGTCGGGGCGCTGACGCGCGAGAACGGCCGGCTGCTGGTCAAGCTGGCCGACTCCCCGTTCTACGCCACCGGCGGCGGCCAGATCGCCGACTCGGGCTACGTCGAGTGTGACGACGGCGACTGCCGCGCGCTGGTCAGCGACGTATTGCGGCTCGGTGATGACCAGGTGCTGGCGCTCGTCCCCGAGGAGGGCGAGCTGAAGGAAGGGGAGCGTGTTCGGGCGCACGTCGACCGCGCCGCGCGTCACGCCACGGAGTGCAACCACACCGCCACCCACCTGCTGCACGCCGCGCTGCGCCGGCGGCTGGGGACGCACGTGCGACAGGCGGGCTCCTACGTCGGGCCGGACAAGCTGCGCTTTGACTTCACGCACTCCAGCGCGCTCTCCGCCGAGGAGCTGCGCGCCATCGAGGACGAGGTCAACGATTGGATCCTCCAAGACCAGCCCGTCAGAGCCCTGACGACGACACTCCCCGAGGCCCGGCGCCTGGGCGCGATGGCGCTGTTCGGCGAGAAATACGGCGACGTCGTGCGGATGGTCGAGGTGGGGGACGGCTCATACTCGCGCGAGTTGTGCGGCGGCACGCACGTGCGCTCCACCGCCGAGATCGGCGTCTTCAGGGTCACGAGCGAGAACTCGAGCGCCGCCAACGTCCGCCGGATCGAGGCGCTCACCGGGCCGGCGGCGGTCGGGCTGCTGCGCGAGCACGACCGGGAGCTCTCGGAGGCGGCGTCGGTGCTCAGGGTCGCGCCGGGACGGGTCAGTGACGTAGTTCAGGAGCTGCGCACGCGGGTGCGAGAGCTGGAGCGCTCGGGGCCGGCCGCGCACGGTCCCTCCGCCGATATCGATGAACTGCTCGCTCGGGCAACCACGGTGGACGGCGCCAGCGTGCTGGTCGCGGAGGTGGGTCTGCAAGACGGCAAGGCGCTGCTTGACGTCGCCGACCAACTGCGGGCCAAGCTGGGTGATGCGGCGATCGTGCTGGGCAGTCCCGGCGATGGTCGCGTCGACCTGGTGGCCAGCGTCGCCCCGGCGCTGGTCGAGCGCGGTGTCCGGGCGGGCGAGGTGGTGAAGCTCGCGGCGAGCGAGGTTGGAGGGGGCGGCGGTGGACGCGACACGCTGGCGCGCGCCGGCGGGCGAAATCCCGGCAAGCTGTCAGAGGCCCTCGACGCCGCCCGCCGGGCGATCGAGTCGGCCCTCGGCTCCTGATGGCGGTGGCGGCTCCCGCCGCGACGCGGGTGCTGGCGCTCGACTATGGAAGCGCCCGCTGCGGCTGTGCGGTCTCAGACCCCACGGGGGTCCTGGCCACACCGCTGGAAGCGGTTCTTCGTCCCGGCACGCGCGCGGGGCTGCGTCGCTTGCGCGGGCTGGTCAGTTCGCTCGGCGTATCGCGTGTGGTCGTCGGCCTGCCGCTGCCGTTGAGCGGCGGCGAATCGGCGCAGACGGTCGAGACCCGGGACTTTGCCCGCACGCTGGAGCAGCTGCTGCCGGTGCCCGTGGAGCTCTATGACGAGCGGCTGACGACTCGCCTCGCGGCGCGCAGCAAGGGACGCGCGAGCGAAGACTCGAGGGCCGCGGCGTGGCTGCTCGAGAGCTGGCTTCGGGCACGAGAGGGTGAGCGAGTCGATGGCTGATCGGCAGGAGCGGACGGCCGAGGAGCGCGAAGCGGCGCGGCGCGAGCGCGAGGCTGCGCGGCGCCAGACCACCGCGGGCGACGGTGCCCGGCGCGACGAGGTGCGCCGTGACGACGTGCGGCCCGAAGACACGCGGCGGGAAGGCGGGCGGGGCGACGGCGCGGCCGCTGTCGCGCCTCCGTCCCGGGCTGTTCGGGGGCCCCGCGTCCGGCGTCCGGGCCGCGGAGCTCCCGTGCGGGACCCAGATCAGCCACACTCGCGCCGGCGGCGAGTGATCGCGGTGCTGGCGCTGGTCCTGGCGGTGGCCATCGTTTGGTTTCTGGTGGAGCTGTTTCAGCCCTTCTATGGCTCCGGGAGCGGCAGCGTCGTCGTGGTGATCCCGTCGCACTCGAGCGTCAGCGCCGTCGGCGACAGGCTGTCAAACGACGGCGTCATCAACTCGAGCTTCTTCTTCCAGCTCCGAGCCACGCTTGATGGCGAGCGAGGAGATCTGCGAGCCGGGACCTACCACCTCAAGCGCGGCATGTCCTACGGCGCCGTGCTGGCGATCCTGACCAAGCCGCCGCCGCCCGTGCCCGTCACGCAGCTGACGATCATTCCCGGGCGCACCCGCCGTCAGGTCGATTCGCTGCTGAGGGCCCAGGGAGTGAGTGGGAGCTACTACGCCGCCACGCGCCGCTCGGCGCTGCTCAACCCCGCTGCCTACGGCGCGCCGCGTGGGACCGATTCGCTGGAGGGATTCCTGTTCCCGGACACCTATCAGCTACGCGAGCCGGTGAACATCTCCGCGTTGGTCGCCGATCAGCTCGCGCGCTTCAAGCAGGAGTTCGCGGGCGTCAATTTGCGCTATGCCCGCAGCCGGCGCCTGACGGCGTACGACGTGCTGATCGTGGCCTCGATGATCGAAGGCGAGGCCCAGACCGCCCGCGACCGCGAGCTGGTGTCGTCGGTCATCTACAACCGGCTGCGGCTGGGCATGCCGCTGCAGATCGACGCCACCACGCGATACGCGGCGAACAACTACTCGAGTCCGCTGACCGCGGCCCAGCTGGCCTCGCCGTCCCCCTACAACACCCGCACCCACAAAGGTCTGCCGCCCACGCCGATCGGCAACCCCGGAATGGCGGCCATCCAGGCAGCCGCGCACCCGGCGAACACCAACTACCTGTACTTCGTCGTCAAGCCATGCGGGAACGGCGCGGAGGTGTTCGACTCCAGCTACGCGCAGTTCCTGCGTGACTCGCAGCGCTACCAGGCGGCGCGCGCCAAGCGCGGCGGCCGCTCGCCGACGAACTGCTGATGCTTACCCGGCTCGGCGTGCTCGGCTGGCCCGTCGCGCACAGCCTCTCGCCCGCGATCCACAACGCTGCGTTGCAGGAGGTGGGGCTCCAGCGGTGGCGCTACCAGCTGCTGCCGGTGCCCCCGGCGCTGCTGGAGGAGACGGTGGCAGCGCTCCCCGCGGTGCGCTTTCGCGGCGCCAACGTGACTATTCCCCACAAGCAGGCGGCGCTGCGGTTGGCGACCGTGACCACTCCGCGGGCCAGCGCCATCGGTGCCGCCAACACGCTCACGTTCGCCGACGGCGAGATCGCCGCCGACAACACAGACGCACCGGCACTGATCGAGGTGCTGCCGTTCGCCGCGGCTGGCCGCAGCGCGTTGGTGCTGGGGGCGGGGGGGAGCGCCCGGGCAGTTGTGTGGGCCCTGCGCGATGCGGGCGCCGATGACATCCGCGTCTGGAATCGCTCGGCTGAGCGCGCCCGGCAGCTGTGCATCGAACTTGGGGGCACGGCCGTCACCGAGGCCGCGGGGGCCGACATCCTCGTCAACTGCACGGCGGTGGGCCTGGACGGTGACGAGCGCGCGCTCGAGCAGCTGCCCCTCGGCGCCGAGGACCTCCAGCGCTATAGCTGCGTGGTCGACCTCGTCTATGGGCCTCACCCGACCGCGCTTGTGGAGGCCGCACGGGCGCGCGGTGTGACCGCCGTCGACGGCCTCGAGGTCCTGGTGGCACAGGGTGCCCTCAGCTTCGAGCGCTTCACCGGACGGCCGGCCCCGGTCTCGACCATGCGAGCAGCTGCGCGGTCGGTGGGTATCGTGCCCAGCCGATGATCGTCACGAATGCGGTAGCGGAGTATCTGGCGGCTCTGCGGCACGATCCCGACCCCGTGCTCGCGGAGATGGAGGCCCACGGCAGGCGCGAGGGGGTCCCGATCGTCGTGCCCGAAACGGGTGCGCTGCTGCACGTGCTGGCGCTGGCCTCCGGCGCTCGACGCATCCTCGAAATCGGGACGGCGATCGGTGTTTCCACGCTCTACCTGGCGCGCGCGCTGCCGCCGGACGGGTTTGTCGTCTCGTTCGAGGTCGACCATGAGCGCCACGACGCCGCGCGCTCCTACCTTGAGCGGGCTGGTGTGCTCGAGCGATGTGACCTGCGGCTGGAGGACGCGCGCTCCGGCCTCAAGCTTCTCGACGGGCTATTCGATATGGCGTTCGTGGACGGGGTCAAGGCGCAGTACGGGGACTATCTCGAGAGGCTGATGCCGCTGCTCGACAGGGGCGGACTGCTGGCCGTGGACAACGTGCTGATGTCCGGGACCGTCGCCGAGGGGCGCAGCGATGGCCGTTGGACTGATGAGCAGATCGCGGGCATGCGGTCGTTCACTCAACGGGTGCTGAGCCACGAGCAGCTGGCCGGGACAGTGCTCCCGGTGGGGGATGGCGTGCTGGTGGCGGTGCGGCGGTGAGCGCCGAGGAGGATCGCAGCGTGTGCTCGCCGTGCCGAGGAAGCGGCAAGGTCATCTCCAACATGGGTGGCCAGCCGCACGAGGTGCAGTGTCCCTGGTGCGGTGGCAGCGGACGCTTTGACCCCGGGCGAGACGCCCAGGCGGCGGCGCCAAAGGCCGATAGCGGCGAGGGATCAGAGCCCCAGAGCCAGGACAGCCCCGGGTCCGAGGGCGAGAGCCGCGGGCAGCAGTGACGCTTCGACTGACGACCGCCGGGGAGTCGCACGGCCCGGGCCTGACCTGTCTGCTGGAGGGAATGCCGGCGGGGCTGCTGCTCGAGCGAGATGCGATTGACCGTGACCTCGCCCGGCGGCAGCTGGGGTACGGTCGCGGCGGACGGATGAAGATCGAGCGTGATCGCGTTGTGGTGACCGGCGGCGTGCGCCACGGCCGGACGCTCGGGGGGCCAATCGCGCTTCAGGTTCTGAACCGGGACTACGCCAACTGGGAGGAGCGGATGAATCCCTGGCCGGTTGAGGCCAACGTGCAGGAAGTCCACCTTCCGCGCCCGGGCCACGCCGACCTGGTGGGCACCCAGAAGTACGGTCTGAGCGACGTGCGCGACATCCTCGAGCGGGCCAGCGCGCGTGAGACGGCCTCCCGCGTGGCGGGAGGCGCGGTGGCCAAGGCGCTGCTGAGCGAGCTCGGGGTGAGTGTCCACAGCCATGTGACCCAGATCACCGGCGTGAAGGCTCCTGCCAGAAACGACCTGCGGCCAGAGGACTTCGCCGACGTCGATTCGTCGCCGGTGCGCTGCTTGGACGCCGACGCCTCGCAGGCGATGGTCGCCGAGATCGATCGGCTGCGAAAGGCGAACGAGTCGTTGGGCGGGACGTTCGAGGTCGTGGCCTTCGGTCTGGTGCCCGGGCTGGGCTCGCACGTGTCGTGGGAGGAGCGGCTCGATGGGCGCCTGGGGCAGGCGATCCTGTCGATCCAGGCCCTCAAGGCCGTCGCCATCGGCGACGGCACCGAGGTGGCGGGCCTTCCGGGTTCCCAGGCCCACGACGAGATCTTCTATGACTCAGAGCGCGGCTACCACCGGCAGACGAACCGGGCAGGCGGATTGGAGGGCGGGATGACCACCGGGGCACCGCTCGTCGTCCGAAGCTCGATGAAGCCGCTGCCGACGCTGACCAAGCCTTTGCGCAGCGTCGACATCGCCACCCATCAGCCCGCCCAGGCGCTGCGCGAGCGAACCGACTCCTGCACCGTCCCCGCAGCAGCCGTGGTGGGAGAGGCCATGGTGGCGTTCGTGCTGGCCGACGCGTACCGGCAGAAGTTCGGCGGCGATCACATCGCGGACGTCCAAGCGGCGCTGACGGCCTACCGGCAGCGCATCGGCTGGAGAGGATCATGAGCGCAGACGTGTCCCCCGCCTCGATGAGCAGACCTCTGGCGTTCATCGGCTTCATGGGCTCGGGCAAGACAACCGCGGCGCGTGGCGCGGCCCAGTCGCTGGGCGTCGCCGCGGTCGACGCAGATCAGGAGCTCGAGCGCCGCGAGGGCAGGACGATCGCCAGGATGTTTCGCGAGGACGGGGAGGGGCCGTTTCGCGCCGCCGAGGAACGGTTGACGCTGGAGCTGCTCGAGGACCGCAGCAAGTCCGTGGTGTCGCTCGGCGGCGGCGCCATTGGCTCGCCCAGGATCCGCGAGTCTCTGCTGCGTCACCGCACCGTGGTGTGGGTCGACATCGACGCCGAGGCCGCCTGGAGCAGGGTGGAGGGCACCGGCCGTCCGCTGGCTGCCCGCCGCGAGGATTTCGTCCGCCTGCACGCCCAGCGCGAGCCGATCTACGCCTCCCTGGCCGACGCGATCATCCCCAGCCGGCGCTCCACTGACATGGGCGACGTGCTGCGCGCGCTCGAGGGGATGCCGGCGAACACCCGGTTGCTCTGGGCCGCGAGCCAATCAGGCGATTACCCCGCCTACGTCGGTGACGTTCTGGTGGGCCGGTCCTTCTGGCCCCTGGTGGTCGCCGGTCGCCGTTTCCTCATCACCGACGGCAACGTGGGGCGGCTGTTTGGCGAGCGGCTGGCGCCGCTGGCGGGCCGTGTGGCGGTGATGCCCGGCGAGCAGTCGAAGACCGTGGCTCACGCCGAGATCGTGTGGACCGAGCTGGCGCGGGCCGGTGCGACCCGTGACGACGTGCTGGTGGCGCTGGGCGGCGGGGTGGTCGGCGATCTGGCTGGCTTCTGCGCCGCCACCTACCAGCGTGGCGTGCGCTACGTGCAGGTCCCAACGAGCCTCGTGGCCCAGGTCGACTCCGCCTACGGCGGAAAGACGGGTGTCGACCTGGCCGAAGCCAAGAACTACGTGGGCGCCTACCACCAGCCGAGCGCCGTGCTCACCGACCCTCGGGCGCTGGACACGCTCCCCGATGCCGAGCTGGCCGCGGGCTACGCCGAGGTGGTCAAGACCGCGCTGATCGCCGGCGGCGAGCTCTGGGAGCGCGTGCGGCGGGGAGACGATCCCGCCGCAGCGGAGATCATCGTCGGCTGCGTGCTGACGAAGCTCCGGATCGTGGCGTGCGACGAGCGCGACGCAGGTCTGAGACAGGTGCTCAATCTGGGCCACACCGTGGGCCATGCGCTGGAGACGGTCACCGGCTATGCCCGCTATCGCCACGGCGAGGCGGTCGGCTTGGGGCTGCTGGCGGCGCTCAGACTCTCCGGCCAGGACGGTCTGCGCTCGGAGGTCGCGGCGCTGCTTGCTGCGCAGGGACTTCCGACGAAGCTGGACGGTGCCGAGCCCGAGGGGATCGTCACGACGGTGGCGCGCGACAAAAAACGGCTGGGAAGCGGTCCCGTTCCGTTCGTGCTGCTGGAGCGCCCGGGTGCACCGCGCCCCGGATGTACGGTCTCGGGTGATGAGCTGCTGGCGGCGGTGAGAGAGTTGGCGCTCTAGTGGCCGCCACCGCGCGTAACAGAATCGAGGTCATGCACGGCGTCAACCTCGACCAGCTCGGCCGGCGTGATCCGCGGCACTATGACGGCGTGTCGCTCACCGAGCTCGAGCACCGGATAGGGGCCACCGCCGATGAGCTCGGGCTCGTGACCAGGTTCTTTCACACAAACCACGAAGGCGAATTTGTCGAGCATCTGCACCGGCTCGAGGGTCTGGCCGACGGGATCGTCCTCAATCCCGGCGCCTGGACGCATTACTCCTACGCGATCCGTGACGCGCTCGAGGTGACGTCGCTGCCGGCCGTCGAGGTCCATCTGTCCGACGTCGACAGCCGTGAGGCGTGGCGCCGCCAGTCGGTGATCGCCGAGCTCTGCATCGCGCGCGTGGCGGGCAAGGGCGCGCCCGGTTATCGCGAAGCGCTCGAGCGCCTGAGAGAGGAGCTCACGAAGCGGTGAGCACCGGACGCGACGAGCGCCTGACGGCGCTGCTGGAGGGTGCGGGAGTCGACGCCCTGCTGCTCTCCCAGCTCGACAACGTGCGCTACCTCACGGGCTACACGGGATCGAACGGGATCGCCGTCGTCGGACCTCGCACGCGGGCGTTCATCAGCGACTTCCGCTATCTGGAGCAGGCGGCCGAGGAGGTGCACGACACGTTCGAGCGCCACACCGCGCCTGCGCCCCAGGAGCTGATCGATTTGATCGCCGACCTCCTGCCGCCGGGGGAGCTACGGCTCGGGTTCGAGGCCGACTACGTCTCGGTTCACCTCTACGAGCGTCTGCGGGAGCTCCTGCCGGGGCGGGTGGAGCTGGTCGGCACGGAGGCGCTGGTCGAGGTGCTGCGCTCCGTCAAGGACCCGGAGGAGGTCTCGCGGATCAGGGCGGCCACGGCCCTCGCCGATGCCTCGTTCGAGCGGCTGCTCCGGGACGGGCTCGTGGGCCGTACCGAGCGCGACGTGGCGCTGGCTCTGGAACACGACATGCGTGCGCGTGGAGCGCCACGTCCCAGCTTTGAGACGATCGTCGCCGCCGGGGCGCACGGCGCGCTTCCGCACGCTCAGCCGCGCGATGTGGAGATCCGGGCCGGGGACACGGTGGTGATCGATTGGGGGGCCGAGGTCGATGGGTACTGCTCGGATTGCACGCGCACCGTGGCTGCCCGGGAGGTGAAGCCCGAGGCGCAGGAGGTCTATGAGCTCGTGCTCCGTGCCCAGCTGGCCGGGCTTCAGGCACTGCGGGCCGGCCGCGAGGCCCGCGAGGTCGATGGCGCCGCCCGCGGAGTGATCGAGGGGGCGTCTCATGGTCAGCATTTCGGGCACGGACTCGGTCATGGCGTGGGCCTGGCGGTCCACGAGGGGCCGACTCTCTCGCAGCGCTCCAGCGACAGGCTGCGCGCGGGGAACGTGGTCACTGTCGAACCGGGGGTCTACCTCCCCGGCAGCTTCGGCGTTCGCATCGAGGACCTGGTGGTCGTCACCGATGACGGCTGCGAGATCCTGACCGCGGTGCCGAAGCGCCTGATGGTGGTCGATTAGGCCCGCTTTCGCGAGGTCTGCACGGCCCGCCCTACACTGGCCCGCTGCAGATGCTCTCGACGAACCAGTTCCGCAACGGAAACCACATCGAGGTCGACGGCACGATCTTCAAGATCGTGGAGTTCCAGCACGTCAAGCCGGGCAAGGGCGGCGCGTTCGTGCGCACCAAGTTGCGACGCGCCAGCGACGGTGCGGTCATCGATCGCACCTTCCGCGCGGGCGAGAAGTTCCGCTCCGTGCGCACCGAGACCCGCCGCATGCAGTTTCTCTATCGCGACGGCACGGACGCCCACTTCATGGACACAGAGACCTACGAGCAGCTGACGGTTCCCGAGGAGGCGATCGCCAACGCGCTGCGCTTCATGAAGGAATCCGAGGAGGTCGAACTCCTCTATATCGACGAGGCGCCGTCCGACATCCAGCTACCGAGCGCGATCGAGCTCGAAGTGGCCGAGACCGATCCCGGGCTGCGCGGCGACACCGCCTCCGGCGGCGGGACCAAGCCCGCCGTGCTGGAGACCGGCGCGCGAATCCAGGTCCCGCTGTTCGTCGGCGTGGGGGACATGGTGCGCGTCGACACGCGCTCGGGCCACTACGTGTCGCGTGCTTAGGACGGAGCAGCGGCGGGCGGCGGTCTGGGCTCTGTATCAGAGCGACCTGCTGGACCGTCCTTTGGAGGAGACGTTCCCCCGTGACACGCATCGCTTCACGCAGGCGCTGGCGCAGCTCGTGAGGAGCAGGCAGATGGAGCTGGACAGGCTGATATCCGAACACTCGTCGGGATGGCCGCTCGAGCGGATAGCGCCCTTGGAGCGCTCCATCCTGAGGGTTGGTCTGGCCGAGCTGCTCTACGGAGACGAGCTTCCCGGCGAGCAGCCGATCCCGCCGGAGGGGGCGATCGACGAGGCCGTCGAGACGGCCAAGCGCTTCTGCGGGGCCGACGCCCCGGCGTTCGTCAACGGCATCCTGGCCACGGTGCTGCGAGAGGCACGCGTAAGAGGTACGTAGGAACTCCTCGCAGCGCGCGATCGGACGGACGACAATAGAGCGATGGAACGCGCTCAATGAGACTGCTCGTTGTCGATGACGATCGCGCGCTCCGAGAAGCGTTGCGGCGCGCGCTCGAGCTCGCCGGATACGAGGTGCGCCTGAGCGAGACCGGTGCCGACGCGCTCGCCGACGTGGTCGGCACGGTCCCCGACGCGATCGTGCTCGACATCGGCCTGCCGGACATCGACGGCCTGGAGGTCTGCCGGACCCTGCGGCGCGAGGGTAACCGCGTGCCGGTGCTGATGTTGACCGCCCGCGATGCCATTTCGGACCGGATCGACGGTCTCGACGCCGGCGCCGACGACTACCTGGTCAAGCCGTTCGACATCGACGAGCTGAAGGCGCGGCTGCGGGCGCTGCTGCGGCGCTCCCACGACGGCGGCTACGACCAGGTGCTCTCGTTCGGGGAGCTGCGGCTCGACCCGGCCACGCACGGGGTGGTCGTGGGCGAGAAGTTCATCGAGCTCACCCGGACCGAATACCAGCTGCTCGAGCTGCTGATGCTCAACCCGCGCAGGGTGCTGCCCCACTCACTGATCTATGACCGTGTGTGGGGCTACGACTTCGGCCCGAGCTCCAACGCGCTGCGCGTGTACGTGGGCTACCTGCGACGCAAGCTGGAGGAGGCCGGCGCCCCGCAGTTGATTCACACCGTGCGCGGCGTCGGTTACGCGCTCAGGGAGGAACGGCAGTGACGCTTCGCGTCCGGCTGGGGCTGGCAGCCGGCGTCGCCGTGGCCGTGGCCGTGATAGCGGTCGCCATCTCGGCATACGAGGGCACGCGCTCGAATCTGCAACAGCAGCTCGACAACTCGCTGAGCGGCATCGCCCGGCCCGTGGTGGCCCGCGCATCCGGGCCCCCCGGGGTATTCACGCCCGAACAGGGAGGGCCAGGCGCGCCGCCGGGCGGTGGCGGCGGACCGGGGGGCGGGCGAGCTGGCCGCTCTGACCCCGACGAGGGGCTGGGGCTCGACACGCAGGGAGCGCCCGCGTTCGGGGGACCGTCCGGCACGATCACGCTCGTCTACCCCAGCGGCGGCACGTACACAGGGTCAGGCAACCAGCACGCAATCCCGGCCGACGCTCGCGCCCGCGCCGTGGCCCGCAGCGGAACCGGCCGCTACTTCACGGACATGACGGTCCACGGAACCCACATCCGCGTGCTGGTGCAGGGCATCGGCTCAAAGGGGGCGCTGATGGTGGCGCTGCCGCTGACCGATATGGATCGCACCCTGCACGACCAGCTCCTGCTGCTGCTGGTCATCGCCGCGGCCGGAGTCGCGCTCGCGGCGCTGCTGGGGCTGCTGGTGGCGCGCACCGCGCTGGCGCCAATCGCCCGTTTCACCCGGCAGGCTGAGACGATCGCGGCTGCCCCGGAGCGCCTCGACCAACGGGTGCGAGCCGATGGCCACGACGAGCTCTCGCGGCTGGGACGAACGTTCAACACCACGCTCGAGGCCCTCGAGCGTTCGGTGCAGGCACAGCGAAACCTGGTGGCAGACGCCTCGCACGAGCTGCGGACCCCGATCTCCTCGCTTCGTGCCAACCTTCAGCTCCTGCGCGACGAAGACCGCCTCTCGCAAGCGGATCGGGAGGCTCTGCGGGAGGACATGATCGAGGAGCTCGACGAGCTGACCGGCTTGGTGGGCGACGTCGTGGACCTGGCGCGCGGCACCAAGCAGGGCTTCCCGGAGGGCGACGTGCGCCTCGACCAGGTGGTGGCCCGAGAGCTCGAGCGCACCGGCCGCAGGGCGCCGGCTCTGGAGCTGAAGAGCAGCCTGCAGCCGACCCTGGTGCGGGGCGACGGGGACCGCATCACCCGCGCCGTTACCAACGTGCTCGACAATGCGCGCAAGTGGAGCCCGGCCGACGGGCCGGTCGAGGTCGAGTTGCGGGGCGGCACCCTCAAGGTGCGCGACCGGGGCCCGGGATTCAGGCAGGAGGATCTTCCGTCTGTGTTCGACCGCTTCCATCGCGCGCCCGACGCGCGCTCCAAGCCCGGCTCCGGGCTGGGGCTGGCGATCGTCCGTCAGGCGGCGGAGGCCCATGGCGGTTTCGCCAAAGCGGAGAACGCCCCAGGCGGTGGCGCGATCCTGTCGGTCAACTTCGGCCCCGCGCTGCCGTTGGCCGACGCTGACGGCGATGGCGGCCCGGCGCTGGTCACGGAGCGCCTGCAGTCACCGCGCTAGCAGCGACTGAAGCGTCGGCGTGCAGCCACAGGCGGCGCCGCGCAGCCGGCGAAGCGCGAGCAGGTCCTCGACCGCCTGCAGCACGGAGTAGTGGTCGACCGGCGTTGAGAGTCGGGCGCCGCGTTGCGCGTCGCCGCCGGCGACGATCGTGGCGATGTGGCCACCGGTCGCCAGGCCGCAGCAGCCGTCGTCGTTGGTGCCCTCGTCCCATGTCAGGAACAGGAGGCTGTTGGAGCCAAGCTCGTTCAACAATGGGGGCACGAAGCGCGACAGGAACCGGTCACCGGTACCTAGGTCGCAGTCATGCATGTCGTGGCACAGGTTCGGCGTGATCCACAGGAACGTCGGCAGTGTGTGACTGTGCGCCTGGCCGCCGAGCGCGCTCAGGGGCGCGATGTGCCTGCAGGCCGACGGGCTGCTCGCGATATCCCGGAAGTAGATGAACGGGTCGTGCTTCTTGGCGTAGTCTCCGGCGGAGGAGCCGCGAAAGCAGGGGTAGGGCAGGTCCTCCATGTAGGCGTTCCAGGACACGCGGGCCGCCTGCAGTTGCCCGGCCAGTCCCGATCCGGGCACGCTGCACGCGGTGCAGTCGCTGTCGATGCCGAACGTCGATCCGCCCGTTAGCGCCAGGTAGTTGGGAAGCGACGGATGGCTGACTGCGTAGGAGCGTGCGGCGAGGGCATAGCGACGCGCCAGCCCGTTTATGTAGGGCGCCTGGGTAGAGCCGATCACGTCACCGAAGGCCGCGTTCTCCATCACGATCACCGCGATGTGAGCGGGCCTTCCGGAGGTCAACCGGGCTTTGGCGGGGGGGTGCGACTGCGTCGGGGGCAGTGACGTTCCGGTGGCCCCGCAAGCAGCGATGGCCGCCGCCGCGAGCACCGCGGCGACCAGGCGGATCAGCGTGCCGATAAGGGTCAAAGACGGCAATTCCATGGAAGTTCTGGCGAACAATCGTCCACCTTTTGAGCCCGTCGTTGCGCCGGAGGCGGCCGCGGCCGACGATTTCGCGGGGGAGTGCTGGCGCGTTTCCCCTAGTGGGCAAGCCTCGCCTGGTGCGCCCGCGAGCCGGCACTCCCACTCTTTTCCCCGGATTTCAAGCCCGAGCGTCCCGCTGGGCGTGGCGGCGGGGCCCTCTTGGCGTCAGCCGCTGGGCTTGGCGTCAGCCGCTGCGCCTGCGTCAGCCGCTGCCGGCGTTGGCGCCGAGGGCGTTGAGCCAGGCGCGGATCGACTTGCCGGCGGGGGTGGCAATGCCCTCCTCGTAGCCCGTGGTGGCCATGGCCAGTGTGACGCCGTTGGTCGTCGACCAGCCGAACTCGATCCCGGTGCCGCTGGCGGCGTAGCGCGCGATCGTCTGTCCCTGCTGGAGGATCGTGCCCGGCTGGGCCAGGCTGGTGATCTCCTCGGCCACGTATTGGATCTTGCCCGCGTCGGGGCCATCGAGCAGCTCCCAGTAGATCAGCGGTTGGCCGGCGTACCAGTTGGGGATCACCGCCAGGATCTTCACCGGGCCGGGCGCCAGGATGGGCGCGCCGACGGGCATGTTTGCGTCCACCCCCTGGTCGGTGCGCTCCCAGTGATTGACGTACTGCAGCGGATCGATGTAGCCCGCCGTGTTCGGCGTGGCCGAGACAAGCTCGGCCTTCAATAGCTGCCTCACCTCGGTGAGCGGCGGCGCGTGCGCGTTGGGGTCACCGAGCGGCGTGCTGGGCGACGCGGGAGTGACGACCTGGGCTTGAGCTCCGGCGGTCGGCTCCACCACCTGCGGTCGGGGACGGTGGCCCCCGACCGTGTCCGAGGCGTTCTGACCGCCGGAGAGCTTCGTATCCGAACCGTGGCTGGCGCCGCAGGCCGCGAGCGCCAGCGCGGCCATCAATGGCGCGGCTCGTCTAAGCATCCGCCACAGGCTACCTTCGCCCCCGGGGTCGAGAGTCAGTGGTCGGTGCTTCCAGTGAGGATCGAGCACAGCGCCTCAGCAGTTCGTTGAGCTCAGTGTCTCAACACCCCGTCGAGCGGCCGGGTATTGAGGACGTCGGCCGCCCGCGCCCACCCGCGCCGGGCCGTAGCCACCGCCAGCGGCATGTTCCCCAGGCCGCGTTCGGAGTGGGCGTCAGTGGAACACACGATTTTCACCCCGGCGGCCAGCGCCTCGCGGACGTGCTCACCGCTGAGGTCGAGACGGTCCGGAAGACCGTTCACCTCCAGCGCCACGTCATGCTCGAGCGCCACCTCGAACGTCCGCTCCAGATCAAGTGCGTTCTCCGGGCGACGGTTGATGTAGCGGCCCTTGGGGTGGCTGAGGCAGCGGACGTGCGGGTTGCGCAGTGCCTCCTCCACGCGCTTGGTCATCTCGTCGCGAGGCATCCGCTGCCCTCCATGGACGCTGGCTTGGACCCAGTCGAGCTCGGCGAGCACCTCCTCGGCAAGGTCCAGGCGCCCGTCGGGCAGGATGTCGCACTCGATCCCTCGCAGGATCTGAAACGGCGCCAGAACCTCGTTGGCGGCCGCGATCTCGTCTCCCTGACGGCGCACATCGTCGGCGGTGAGGCCCTGTACCGCCCCCACCGCCGGCGTGTGGTCGCAAATGGCGAGATACTCATACCCGCGCTCCCTGGCGGCACGGCCCATGGCCTCGACGCTGGCCCTGCCGTCCGACGCGGTCGTGTGGCAGTGCAGGTCGCCGCGGACCTCGCTGAGCTCCACCAGCGCCGGCGGCCGGCCTTGAAAGGGCTCCTCGCGCAGCTCGGGTGGGCACCAGGGCAGCCCCAGCGCGGCGTAGACGGCTCGCTCATCGCCGCCGTCGGGCAACGGCTCGAGGGCCGCCACGTACCGGCGTGAGCCAGTGCACCGCAGCAGGGCGCTCCCGAACCGCTCGGGCTCCGCGGCCAGCACCTCGATCGGCAGGCCCTCCACCGTCAGCCCCACGGCGCGACGCTGATCGCGCTCGAGCATGGCCACGATCTGGGGCAGGGCGCTGAAGTGGTCGAGCACCGGTCCGGGCTGCGACGCGTCGCACACGACCGCCAGGTGCTCACAAGAATCGCGCCAGCGCCGCACGTCGCCTGCGGCCTCCCCATCCAGTGCGGCGGCGATGCCGCCGACGAGTTCCCGGGCGCGGTTCAGCAGCAGGCCCCGTCGGGGGTGGGGATCGCGGTCGCTGGCCAGCCCCGCCAGCAGGCGGGCCTCGGTCTTGGCTCCTATGCCCGGCACCGTACGCAGTCGTCCGGCGGCGGCGGCCTGACGGAACTCATCCGCGCTGCGCACCCCGAGCGCGCGGGCGATCTCGAGCGACCGCTTTGCGCCGAGTCCGACGTAGCGTCCGAGCCCGATCAGGTCCGGGGTCAGTTCGCGTTCGAGCGTGGCCAGCTCTGCGATCGTGCCCGTCTCTATCAACTCGTGCAGGCGCGACTCGATGCCGGGGCCGATGCCGCGCAGCTGCCGCGCTCGTCCGGTGCGCACCAGGTCCTCTACCGGCACCGCCATCCCGCGGATCGTCTCGGCCGCGCGACGGTAGGCGCGGGTCGTGTAGGGGTTGGCGTCGGCCAGCTCGAGTAGGGCCGCAAACGCCTCCAGGCGTTCGGCCACATCGCGGTTGTCCATCGCCCTAGTGTTCCGGCAATCTCGGAGAGGGGGCGGCTCGTTGGGGGTAGCTGGGCGGCATGGCGGTCTCCGGGCATCGAACGGTCCTCGCACCACCGACCGGGGCCGGAGACACCGAGCGTGGCCGAACTTCGACACGCGGGCAAAGCGGAGACGGAGGCGGTCGAGGACGCCCCGCCATTCCGATGGTTGGTGCGCGCTGGCTTTCTGGCGCGGGCCACCACTTACGGGGTGATCGGCGCACTGGCGCTGGCACTCGCGCTGGGCGCGGGCGGCGCGGGC
Source organism: uncultured Actinomycetes bacterium (assembly GCA_963822735.1). GTDB lineage: Bacteria > Actinomycetota > Thermoleophilia > Solirubrobacterales > Solirubrobacteraceae > Palsa-465. Next base: position 14,869 of record CAWGIU010000001.1, on the reverse strand, counting down.
GTCGCTCCCAATCAGCAGGGAGCGCTGGAGCTGATCGCAAGCGGCTGGCTGGGGCGGGTGGTCGTCGTGGTTATCGCCGCGGGGTTGCTGGCCTACGCGCTGTGGAAGCTCACCCAGGCGCTGTTCGGTCGGGGACCCGAAGGAGGTGGTGGCCCGAGCATTCAAGACCGCGTGGCGAACGCCGGAGGTGGTGTCGTCTACCTGCTGTTCTTCGCGGTGGCCATCCGCGTTCTTGCCGGAAGCGCCGGGAACTCCTCGAGTGAACCGCGCCATTTCGCTTCAGGCGTGCTCGCATGGCCGGGGGGCCCGGTGCTGGTCGGCGGGACCGGCGTGGTGATGATCGCGATCAGCCTGCAGCAGCTGTGGACGCGCGTTCCGGGGCGATTTCACCAAAGATTGCAAGGTGGGGGAGATGGGCCGTGAACGAGCGCAAAGCCTTCATGCTGCTCGGCCATATCGGCCTGACGGCCCGCTCGATCGTCTTCGGCGTTGTCGGGTATTTCCTGTTGCGCACGGCCGTCGACTTCGATGCGGCAAATGCCGTTGGCGTCGATGGCGCGCTCGCGCACCTCCACCAGGAGTCACTCGGCCCGTGGCTCTTAGGCCTGGTGGCGGTGGGCCTGATCACGTTCGCGGCATTCTCCGTCTTTGAGGCCCGCTTCCGGCGGCTCTGAGTCCTCCATGCACATCCAACGCGCGTTCGAAATCCGGGACCTCGAGACCGCCAGGACGATCGTCCGCGAGCATGCGTTCGCCACGCTCGTCACGGACGATCTGCGCGCGACACACATGCCGTGTCTCGTCGATGAGGACACAGACGGGCTCGCCATTCTGGGTCACGTGGCCCGCGCGGATCCGGTGGCGGACGCGCTCGGCAGGCCGATGCTCGCCGTGTTTCAGGGACCGCACGGCTACGTCTCGGCGAGCTGGTATGCGAGCGGCAAAACGATTCCCACGTGGAACCACGTCTCGCTTCACATTCGTGGTGTGCCGTGTCCGTTCGAGGATCCGCTGCCGGTGCTGGAGCGCACGGTTGACCACTTCGAGACGGCGGTGCAGCGGCCCTGGCGGCTGGCATCGCTTGGCGAGGGAGCGCGCGAGATGGCCGGGCAGGTCATCGCGTTTCGGCTATCGGCAGATTCGTGGCACGCGGAGGCGAAGCTCTCCCAGGACAAGCCCGCTCACGAGCGCGCTCGCGTCCTGGCCGGACTGGAGCGAGACCCGGGATACGGCAACCCGCCGCTGGCCGCGGCGATGCGCCGTTTCGCGCCAGGCGATTGAGCTTGGTCTGTCCCTCAGCCGAGGGCTTAGTCTCCGTTGCTGCGGGGTAGGGTGCCGTTCGTGGCAACCGGAGAGTTCGTCCGCCGGCAGTTGACTCCCCTGGAGCCCCTGGTCAGGCGCATCGAGGGCGCAAGCGTGCTCGATCCCGCCGGCAAAGCCGTAGGCCGGTGGGTGCGAAGCGCGATACCGAAGGGACCGGTGAAGGATGCCGTCAGCGGTACCTGGCTGGGGCACGCCGTACATCCGATGCTCACCGACGTCGTGATTGGGTCGTTCGTGAGCGCCTCAGCGCTCGACGTGCTCGCCCCAGACGGCGACGGCCGCGCGAGCGAGCGGCTCATCGCCCTCGGCCTCGCCGCCTACCTGCCGACCGCCGCGGCAGGAGTGAACGACTGGGCGGACACGGAGATCGTGGATGACGCCATTCGGCGCGCCGGCCTGGTGCACGCCAACTCCAACCTCGTCGCTGCTTGGCTCTACTGGGCATCGTTGAGCTGCCGCCGCCGCGGCAAGCGCGGCAAGGGCGCGGCGCTCGGGGCCCTTGGGGCGACCGTGCTGATGGCCGGCGGCTATCTCGGCGGCCATCTCTCGCTTTCCAAGGGGGTGGGACCCGCGCAGACGGTGTTCGACCCAGGTCCATCCGACTGGACGCCGGCGGCCGATGCATCCTTGCTCTCCGAGGGACAGCCGACGCGCGTTGTGGTGGATGAGACGCCCGTCCTGTTGCTTCGAAGCGGCGAGCGCGTCTACGCCATCCACGACCGATGCTCGCACCGTGGATGCTCCCTCAGCGACGGCGATCTGCAAGGCGAGGAGATCGTCTGCGCCTGTCACGGCTCGCGCTTCAGCCTTCGTGATGGGTCGCTGCGGGCCGGTCCGGCCACAGAGGCGCAGCCCGCGTTTCAGGTCCGCGAGCAGGAGGGGCGCCTCGAGGTCCGGCGACTGTCGCCCGGGATGAGCTGACGTCCTGATCGCGCCGTACCTGGCGCAATCCCGGCTGTGGGGGAACGGCGCTCGCGCGCTGATACCGGGCGCTTCCCACCCGTCTCGCGCCTCCGCAGGCGGGCGCGCCGACTGATACCGCCTATTCGGCTTGGGGTCGGAGGAGGTTGTCGAACTCGGCGCGGATCACGCCGTAGCATTCGCAGGAGCGCGACTCAAGCTCTGGTCGGTCGCGGATCGTGACGCGGCCCCGGGTGTAGTCGATTGCGCCTGCCTCCTGTAGCTCCCGCGCCACTTCATTGACCGACGCACGGGTGACGCCCAGCATTTGGCTCAGGAATTCCTGGGTGAGCACGAATTCGTCTTCGGTCACCCGGTCGTGCGTTATCAGCAGCCATCGGCAGGCACGTTGCTGGATGTTGTGCAGCGCGTTGCAGGCGACCGCCCGTGCGATCATCGACATCAGGGCCTGGGTGTAGTGGTTCAGGGCGGTCTGCAAGCGGCCATTTCTGGCGCTCGAGATCAATGCGCTGAACCTCTCGGCGGGCATTTGCAGCGACTGCCCGGGTACCTGGGAGAAGGCCATGTGAGCGCTCGTTCGGGTGGCCTGCAGAAAGATCGGAAGGCCGACCATCCCTTCGCTTCCGATGGTCGCGATCTCGATCCCGCGCCCGTCGTCCATCTGCGAGACGAGCGACAGCACGCCGGTGACCGGAAAGTAAACGTGCTCGATCGGCTCATTCTCCCGATAGAGCATCTGTTTGAGATCGAGCGTCACGAGCTCGAAATCGGCAGCTAAGCGTTCCCGTTCCCCGTCGGAGATGATCGCCAGCAGTCTGTTGCGTGCGAGGGCCTCAGTCGTGACCACAGCAAATGGATGCCCTGTCGCAACTCATGAATGCTCGGCCAGTTGGTTACGAACCCGTGACGCTCGCGTTCATACGCACGCGGAAGAGCTCCGCTGCGCCCGCCGCCCCGCACAGCGCGAGCAGCGCGTTTCCGAGCCGCTCCGGAGACAGCGCGAAGTCCACGCAACCTGTCGCCAGGGCGGCGTTGGGCATCGCCGGCGCGGTCGCGCTGCCCGGATCCTCGACGATTACCCGCCCTCCACGACGTTTCACCTCGCGCACGCCGTGGGCTCCGCCATCGAGGCGGCCGGACAGCACCACCGCGATGAGTCGCGGGCCAAGCGACCGCGCACTCGAAGCGAGCAGCCTGTCGGCAAAGCGATGCCCAACACCATCCACCGAGTCCTGCACGCACAAACGCAGCTCCTCGGTGATCACCAGCTGACGGTCGTGAGGAGCGAGGTAGATCTGAGCGGGTTTGAGCTCCGCTCCGTCTCGCGCTGGCCGCACGGGAAGCACGCAACGCCGGCGGAGCATGTGCTCGGTCACACCGTCGCTACCGGCCCGATGCAGATCGAACACGATCGCGGCCGGAAAGCCGTCCGGCAGCGTCCGGACCATCGTTTGAAATGAATCAAGCGCTCCATAGGAGCCCACCGCCACGACGGCATCGAAGGAGCCAACCCCATCACTATGTCGGCTACTTGACATAGATCAAGCGTACTCCGATAAGGGCGTCGCGACGGGTGCCTGATCCCGATCGTGCCGAGCGAGGGGCTCCGATGCCGTGATGTCTGCTAATTCAGCCCTCCTGTCCAGGCCGAGCGACGGTCTGTGAGACGCTTGTTTGGTGACGGCTGCGGGCTTGGAGCTGTTGGAAAGGGGGTTGGAGCTGGAGGCGCTGCGGTCCTGTGTGGGTGCGTGTGTGGAGGGCGCGGGGCGGTTGGTGGTGGTCGAGGGGGAGCCAGGGATCGGGAAGACCGAGCTGCTTCGGGCGGCCCGCGAGATCGGTACGCGTGAGGGGATGCGGGTACTTTCGTGCCGCGGCAGCGAGCTTGAGCGGGAGCTGCCGTTCGGGCTGGTGCGTCAGCTGTTTGAGCCGGCGCTACGTGAGGCGAGCGAGTCGGAGCGGTCGGAGGTGCTGGCTGGAGCTGCCGCGCCCGCCGGCCCGATCGTGGCCGCGGGGGCGTCGAGCGAGCGCCCGGGAGGGTCAGGCGAGCCGTCGTTGGGTGAGTCGTTCGCCGCGCTGTATGCGCTGTTCTGGCTGGCGTCGAACCTGTGCGAGGCCCGGCCGATGCTGTTGGCGCTCGATGATTTTCATTGGGCTGACGTGGCGTCGCTTCGCTTCTTGCAGTTCATGGCCCCGCGGCTGGATGGCCTCCGGCTGCTTGTGGTGATGGCGGTGCGAATTGGTGAGGGTGGACCGGCGGCGCAATGGGCTGCAGAACTTGGCGTCGCCGATCCGGCGGTGGAGGTGCTGCGTCCGGGCCCGCTGAGCCTCCGGGGCGTGAGCGAGCTGGTTTTCGCAACGTTGGGTGAGGGCGCGGACGACGGGTTCTGTAGCGCATGCCACGACGTCAGCGGCGGCAACCCGTTCCTGCTGCGTGAGCTGCTTTCTTCCCTACGTGAGGCCGGGGTTGGGGGCGCGCGCGAGGAGATCGTGCAGGTGCGCGAGATCGCGCCTCCCGCACTGCGCCGAGTCGTACTGGTCCGGCTCGCGCGGCTCGGTCAAGCGGCGCAGCGGCTCGCACGCGCTCTGTCTGTTCTCGGCGATGGTGCCGAGCTGCGAGCCGTCGCGGTGCTCGCCGGTCTGGAGCTGGATGTGGCTGCGCTGTCGGCGGATGCGATGGTTGCCGAGGGGATCTTCGAGGCCGAGCGTCCGCTGCGCTATCGCCATCCGCTGTTGCGGACGGCGGTCTACGCGGATATTCCGCCGATGGAACGCGCTGGTGCTCACGCCCGCGCCGCTGAGCTCTTGGCCGGGACCGGAGGCTCGCCGGAGCGTATCGCCGCGCACCTGATGCACACGGAGCCAGCTGGTTCGGAGGGAACGGCGCGCACGCTGGCGCTTGCCGCAAGGCAAGCGCTTGGGCGGGCCGCTCCCGATGCGGCACTGCGGTTCATAGGGCGGGCTCTCGAGGAGCCGCCTCCCGATGATTTGCGTGGTGAGCTCGTGCAGGGGCTGGTTGTCGCTGGCTGGCGGGCTGCGGATCGCGCCGCGGTCGAGGCAACTGGCGTTGATCCGCTCGCAGAGCTTGGCCGCGATGAGGGGATTCTGTCTGCCTCGGCTTGGCATCTGGCGCTGTTCCTGCTTGGCACCGGGCGTGCGGGCGAGGTGCCCAGGCTCCTTGAGCGCGCAGTCGAGGCCGCCCGCAGCCGGGGAGACATCGAGCGGGCGCTACAGCTCGATGCGCTGCTTATGACCTTCGGCATGGTCCCGCCCGCCGAGGCGCACGCCCGTTTGGAGCGATATGCCGAGGCGATTGAGCCGGGCAGTGCGAGCGAGCGGTTGTGGCTTGCGCTCCAGGCCTGGTGGACCTCGTTTCTTGGTGAATCCGCCGCGCATGCCGGCGAGTTGGCTCGGCGTGCGCTCGCCGACGGCCGCCTTCTCGTCGAGCAGCGTGATACGCCGGTCCCGGCGCAGGCCATTCTGGCACTTGCGCGATGCGAGCAACTTGACCTCGGCGCCGAGGCCGTGGAGGCGATTGCCACCGAGGCCCGTGAATCCGGCTCGGTGAGCGTGCTCATGGGCGCCGCCTGGCTCCGCGCGTACGTCCAGTGGCTGCGTGGTGAGGTGGCATCGGCGGAGATCGATGCGCGCGGTGCAGTTGAGGCCGCCCGCGGGGCTGGCGTGATCGCCGTCCTGCCGATGTACGCGGCCGTGTACGTGGATGCGTTGATAGAGCGGGACGATCTCGACCGCGCGGACGAGGAGTTGGCGGCACTCGGCTGGATGGGCGCGCTGCCTGAGAGCTACTGGTGGTCTCCGCTTCTGTATGCCCGAGCGTCGTTGCATTTGGCGCGCCGGCGTTTCGAGCAGGCCGCGGCCGACTTGACGTCGGCGTCCTCGTTCAACGAGCGGCACGGCATCAGCAGCCCCTCCTCCCTGGTGGGGTCACGCCTCGCGCTGGCGCTGGCCGCGCAGGGCCGCGTCGAGGAGGCGCGGCGGGCGGCTCAGGGCGAACTCGAGCAGGCGCGCACCTGGGGGACGCGAAGCGCTATCGGCGGCGCCCTTCGCGTGACCGGGCTGCTCTCGCCACCCGAAGCCGGGCTTGTCGTGTTGAGCGAGGCCGTATCGGTGCTCGAGCGATCTGCGCACCGGCTTGAGTACATGCGTGCGCTGACCGACTATGGCGCCGCCCTTCGCCGCGCGAACCAAATCGCGCAGGCTCGCCAGCTGCTCCGCCGCGCGCTGCAACTGGCTCGCCGGGGCGGAGCGATCGCGATCGGCAAACGCGCCCACGCTGAGCTTGAGGCGACGGGCGAGAGATCGGCGCCGCCGGAGGCGGTCGGAGCGCAGGCGCTGACACCCAGCGAGCGGCGAGTCGCAGAGCTAGCAGCCGAGGGTCTCAGCAATCGGGAGATCGCCCAGAGCCTGTTCTTGACCGTAAAGACCATCGAAGGTCACTTGACGCACGCTTACCGCAAGCTCGACGTGCAATCACGCACCGAGCTGCCAGAGGCGCTTGCCGACTAGCCACCCGGGCCTAAGCCATCTACAAAACTCAAGGGTGAGGTCAAGGGTCGAACCCCGTTGCCGCAGCCGAATCCGACCGCCAAACTGGTCAGGTGCACGAAGACAGCCAGCTGCGACTGACGCTCACCCCCGCCCCCGGACAAGGCCAGATCGCAGGAGTTCTGGTCGACGAGGCAGGTGGCGGGCACCCGTTCTCAAGCTGGCTCGCACTGCTATCTCTCCTCGAAGCCGCCAGGGGGCGCACGTCGAGCCGCGATGCGACGACCGGCTCGACGATCCCAAAGCCGGCTCGCCAGCGCCAAGGGGCGCGCTGAGGATGGCACGGCGTCGAGGCTCGCTGCTGGCGCGACTGCGCGACCGGGAGGTAACGAACCTGGCCCCGCTATGGCGCAGAAGCCTCGTTGAAAGCAGGATGCGCAAGCGAACGACTCGCATCGACATGCTGATCACCGTGATCTTCTTGATCGCCGCCGGCTTCATCCTGGTCAAGCTCGCACTGGCTCTCTTCGTTCCGCAGTACTGACGCGCGGCACGCTACGGCCTTACGGAAAGCGATCGCTTGGCTACGCGGCCGCGCTATGCGAGATAGTCCCGCAGGATGCTTGCCTCCGAGCGAAGCCGGTGAGCGGCATCTCTGCGTCCGAGCCGTTCGTATTCGGTGGCTGCTTGAGATCGTTCATTGGCCTGCGCCCGGACTATCTTCCGCACATCAGACCTATCGAGCGTACGTCGTGAAGCGTCCGCCGAGTAGACCCCCGCACGTGCTCCAGCGATGTGCTCGCTGGTGGTGTCCGGCTGCTGGTCAGGGGGGACATCAACAGCTTCGGCATTGTCGATCGCCGCGAGAGCTGATCGCAAAACGCTTACCGCAAGGACATCGCGTGCTTTCAGGGCAGACCTGAGATCTCGGCGAAGACATTCTCGCATCCACTCAACCTAGCGGTCGGGTTGGGGACTCGCCGGGCAGGCTGCCCGCAGCGGGAGGGGCATGTCCCGTCAGCCGACCAGCAGGAACTGCTGGCGGCTGATCCAGTCGGGATAGCGGCTCACCATGGTCTCGAACAAGTCCTGATCGGATAGGGCTGCTTCGCGTACCTGTCCGTAGTACTCGAGATAGCCGCGGGACTCGTCAAGGATCGAGGGTTGGATTGTCTCAAGATTGCTCGCGAGCGCACCGGTCTGGCTGCTCTTTTCTTTCACTGGGAAGGGCGATTGGCGTTCCGGTCCGCGAGCGTTCAGCGCCCCGCGCCGGATTGGCGGCGAGACCGTTGATGCGGGTCAGGGCAGGAGTGTGATCCTGATGTCGGCCCGGTTGCGGGGGAGGTCGGTCAGGAGCGCCGTTCCGCGGGCTCCGTTGTAGCTGCCGGTGCCGCCAGTGATCGCGACCGGTGTGTTCGTCGATCGGGCGGGGAGCAGCGCTTGCGCGGTGAGGGTTCCCTTCGAGAGTTTGAGCTGGATCGTGCAGAGCGCCGTCGCCTGTCCGATGAAAGTGCAGGTGCCGCGGTCGGTGCCGGTGTCGTCGCCGGTGATCGTGTCGCCGAAGCCGAACCGGTCGCCCTGTCGCGGCTTGCCTTTGAAGGTGAATCCCACGGCCATCTGTTCCTTGGCGTGCAGGTGCAGGGTCCCGGGTGCGGGTTGGGCCGTGCCCGATGCGGCCAGGACCGCGACTGCGACCATCGCGGCCACGCCGGCGGTGAGCATGACTGTCAGCCGTGCGCTCAGCGGTGTGTGGGATCTGTTTTTCATTGCTTCTCCTAGTGGGTTGCTGGTTGAGGCGCGGCACGCTACGGGCTGAGGGCCGGGATTTCGTCTGTCGAGCGGCGGATTTCGAACTCTGCCGTCTGGCAGATCTTTGGCGGCCGATATCGGCCGCTCGGGAGATGAAAAACGAGCGCACGAGGATTACCGTTGCGGCCGTGAAACAGCTTCTTCGTGCAGAGCGCCTCGATCACGTGGTCGCTGCGGTGCTTGTCGTGCTGGGGCAGCTCGAGCTTTGGGCGGGGAACCCCAATCCCGGTCTCCCCAAGGCGCTGGCGGTGCCGCTGACGATCGTGATCCCCGGGCTGGTCGCGTTCCGGCGACGGCGGCCGCTCGAAGTTGGCATCGCGGTCGCGCTCGGGACCGACCTGATCTTCGCTTTCGGTGCGAAGAGTTACTCCGTGCCGCTGGCCGTGGCGTGGCTGTGCGCGCTCTATGGCATCGCGGTGTGGACCAGCAATCGGGCGTTCCTCATTGGCTTAGGGGTGCTGGTGATCGCAAACGCGGCGATCCTTGCGAGCCCCCACCAGGCGTTACACAACACGGTCCTGTTCACCGTGATCCCGCTGGTTGCGATGCTCATTGCGCGCCGCGCGGTGCGCGACCGCCAGCTGCGAGCGGAGGCGCTTGCGGCGCGCGCCGAGCTGCTCGAGTTCCGCGCCCACGAGGCGGTGGCCGAGGAGCGCGTCCGGATCGCGCGCGAGCTCCACGACCTTGTCGCGCACAACGTGAGCATGATGGTTGTGCAGGCGGGTGCCGAGCGCCACGCCCTGCCAGAGGATCAGGCGTCCACCCGCGAGACGCTGGGCTCGATCGAACAAGCCGGGCGCCAGGCGCTGGCCGAGGCACGCAGGCTGCTGGGCGTCCTCCGGCCCAGCGGTGAGCGCGAGCGCCTCGAGCCCCAGCCGAGCATCGAGGAGCTCGCGTTTCTGGTCGAGCAGGTCCAGCGCGCGGGGCTGCCCGTCAAGCTCGCGATTGAGGGCGAGCAGGTCCCGCTCCCCGTCGGGCTTGACCTCTGTGCATACCGGATCGTTCAGGAAGCCCTCACCAACGCGCTCAAGCACGCCGGCCGCGCGCAAGCGCAGGTCCTGGTCCGTTATGTACCGCGCGCGCTCGAGGTCGAGATCCGCGACGACGGACAGGGCGCCCCTCAGACAAACGACGACGGTGCCGGCCACGGTCTGATCGGGATGCGGGAGCGAGTCGCGCTGTACGGCGGTCAGCTCACGGCCGGGCCCCACCAAGGCGGGGGTTTCCAGGTCAAAGCGCGGCTTCCGCTCGCGTGAGCACGCGCGTTCTCATCGCCGACGATCAGGCGCTCGTCCGTGCCGGCCTCCGCAAATTGCTCGAATCAGAGCCGGACATCGAGGTCGTTGGCGAGGCGGCCGACGGCCGCGAGGCGGTCGACCAGGTGCGCCGGCTACGCCCCGCACTGGTCCTGATGGACATCCGTATGCCTCGCCTGGACGGGATTGAGGCCACCCGGCGACTTGCGAGCGATCCTGACAGTGCCCGGGTGCTGATCCTCACGACCTTCGGGCTCGACAACTACGTATACGAGGCGCTGCGCGCCGGCGCGAGCGGCTTCATGCTCAAAGACGCACCCCCGGAGGAGCTACTCGCCGCCGTCGAGACCATCGCCCGCGGGGACGCGCTGCTCACTCCGGCCGTGACGCGGTCAGTGATCGAGGAGTTCGTCCGCCGTTCACCGGCGCCGACAGCGCCGCTGCCGGCGCTGGAGGAGCTAACCGGCCGCGAGCGCGAGGTGCTCGCACTCCTCGCCCGCGGCCTATCGAACAACGAGATCGCCGAGCGGCTCGTGGTCAGCGGTGGCACCGTCAAGACCCACGTCGCCCACATCCTCCAAAAGCTCGCGCTCCGCGGCCGGGTGCAGGCCGTGATCCTCGCCTACGAGCTCGGCGTCGTCACGCCCGGCCAGACGAGCATCTGAGATAACAGCAACACGGTACGTGGGCAAACATCGTCACCTAGTGTGTTGCTCCTCAGAGGAGCAAACTGCGGAACTCGTTCGCGGTCAGGAGACGATCGGTCACCCAGGCGAGCCAGCAGCCGGTGTTCTCGGGCCACCGTCAGCTCGGACGCGGGCTCGGCGGCTCGCAGCACGCGACAGTGATTGCCGCTCCCTCACCGGAGCGGCAACCTGCCCGGGCTACGGCGACGAACACGCTCGGGACGAGCAGGGAGAGCGCTGGACTCGACGCCGATGCACAGGTTCTGCCTAGGTACCGGACTCATCGTCACGGCCGCGACGGCCGCGGAGCTGGCTTCAGCTATCGCCCAGAAGCACTCATCACGGCACACGCGGGCGGACGCTCGGTTTGCGACGAAGCAGGACCCGCGCGGCGCCTGCGAGCGCATATGTCAGTGACGTCGGGGGTGTACACGTCTCTTGGGCGATTTGGTACCTGGTTTGGTACTTGGTTCGGCAATTCACCCCTGACGCGTCGCTACGGCCAACAAAAAGCCTCGCGATTAGCAGGGCTTTCCTGAGAGCGGCTGAAGGGACTCGAACCCTCGACCTTCTGCATGGCAAGCAGACGCTCTAGCCAACTGAGCTACAGCCGCGCGGCGCGTCAGTATAGACCCGCCCTGGCGTGCCTACCGAGAGGCGACGACCGGAATCGAACCGGTGTAGACGGCTTTGCAGGCCGCTGCGTAGCCACTCCGCCACGTCGCCGTGAGGGGTCGTAGCCTAGCGGCGCGGGGTGTCCGATTCGCCCAGCGCGCGAGCGGGCTACTCGACCGAACAGGCGCCGCCGTCGGCGTGGGCGCCGGGCAGGCGTCGCAGAAGCGATGCCAGCTGTTCGACCTCCGCGGGGCTGAAGTGCTCGAGGAACAGACGGCGCACGCTCGCTATGTGGCTGCAGCCCGCGTCGCGAAGCTTTTCGTAGCCGCTGTCGGTCAGGCGCGCGTAGGAGACCCGAGCGTCGTTCGGACAGGCGACGCGCTCGATCCAGCGGGCCCCCACCAGTCCGTCCACCAGGCGGGTGATTCCAGAGCGGGTGAGCATTGTCTGCTCGGCCAGCGCGGACATCGGCAGCTTGCGATCCTCCGCTTGCGCCAGATAGAGCAACACCTCGTAATCCCGCGAGGTCATGCCGTGATCGGCGACCAGCTCCGCGTCCAGCACGCGCAGGATCGATGCGTGGCTCTGCAGGTACGCGCGCCAGGCGTCGAGCGCCGCGCCGTCAAGTCGCTCGGGAGTGGTTGTGGTCATCGTTACCCAGTCTAGTTGACGGGTCAACGGAAACCGCGCCGACTCGGCGATCGGGGGCATTTGCGGACAGGCCGCGATGGGCGATGCTGGGCTCGAACCAGCGACCTCCGCCTTGTCGAGACGGCCCCGGCTGGTCAGCCGACGTCAACAGACATCAAGGAACGCCTGCATTTGCAGCGATCCTGCGCCTTCGTACTGGCCGCTGAAATCACCCTCTGACATCGGTTTTCCTGAGAGAGGGACGCAATTTGGACGCACCTCATCATGTCGAGCCAGCCGGTCAGGAGCTCGTCGATGCGTTGGAGCTGGTTGTGCTCGCCCGAGCTCGATCAATGCTCGGCGGCGCGTGTGGCGTCAGGCGGCAACGATCCCAGTGCAGCCATCGCTAGCTGCGCGTCGCTGGCGAGTCGTAGCGCTGCGCGCGCAGCTCGTCTGCGGCGAGGTAACCGCCGAAGAGGTCGGCCGCGGCACCAGAAGGCATTACGCCGCGGATCAGCGCGCCGTGCCGCGGCCACGAGAACTCGAACCGTTCGCGACTGCGCGAGTGCTCGATGCGCGAGACAAGGCTGGCTCGGTCCCAACAGGCGAGCGCCCGGCCGATCCTCGCCCGCGAGATTCTCGACTCGTCTTCCAACACCCACACTCCATCCCCCGCGAGCGCGAGCACGAAGCGGCAGCGTCGATTCTGTGCGAGCGATGCTGGCGCAGCCGCGTCGACCGGCAGTCCGAGACGCCGCTCGCAGAGGCTTGCCACCTCGGTCGCCGACATCCCCCGCCAGGCAAGCACTGCCGGAACGCGCACGCGATGGTGACCGAGGACTGGGCAACCGCGCCACCGGCGAAGCAGCAGCCAAGCGAGCAAGCCCGCACCGGCAAAGCATGTCGCCCACACGTAGTGATGCTGGTCGAACGTCTCAAAGGTCCCGACGACCGTCATTCCGATGAGCGCGCGCGCAAGCAGCAGCAAGATCCTCGCCGGCAGCACCCATCTGAGCACGAACCAGAACGCGAGGACATCGAGCAGCAGAGCCGGCGCGTACTTGTCGGGCATGGAAAAGAACCTAGCCCTGGCCCGGACGGACTACACGGCTTCGCCGCGCAGCTCGAGCTAGCGTTCGCTGGTCCTCGGCCTCGACGGCCTCGGCGAGCGCCGCTGCAATCGATGCGAGCTCCCCGAACCTGCGACCGACCAGTCTTGCGTTGGTCCCGGTGATGGCGTGGTTCAGCTCCTCGCACCGCGTCATCGAATCGCTCCCATAGACTTCGCGGACCGCGTCGGCCGGTACCGGGACGAAGCTCATTTGGAGGCTGGGCGCCCTGCGCGCCGGGGATCGGCCGCCAGAGAAGTCCCGCACGGTCGGCCTCCTCGCATGCTTCGCGCTCCCTCTCCGCGGCGGCCGCGAGCGACCGAAGCCTGGCCGCGAAACCGAGGTCTGGCGGCGCCAGCTTGTGGGCGGTCATCGCCTCACCCCACGCCGATTGCGCGACCCGCAGGCGCTGGATCGCGCGTTCGCGAGGATCTGGGCCGTCGACGCTCATGGCCAGCTCGACCTAGCCGCGGCTGCTCGGAAGCTGGAAGTCCTGGGCGCTGGGGTCATCCCAGAACCCATCCTCGCCTCCGGCGGAGTGGGTGGTGCTGTGGGCGGCGATCATCCGCTCGAGATCCGAGCGGCGGACGCGAACCGAGCGGGCGATCTTGGTGGCCGGAAGCCGCTTCTCGCGGATCCAGTTGTAGACCGTCTGGTCGCTCACGCCCATCTCCTGGGCGACCTGGAGGGCCGTCAGATACTGGTCCTGATCGGGTGTGCCTTCCACGCGAAATTTCCTCGCACGCTCCGCCAAACTGGCCAAACTAGAGTTATCATAGCCGCTCCGAAGTGATCAAGGGAGGATGAGGTAGGAGTGGCGTGAAGCGCCCGCCAGAGAACGACGAGCCGCCGGTCGAGGGGAGGGTCTTCAGGTTCCCGCGGCTTGTGGGTGCCGCCCGACGGCATCGAGCCTCTGAACGAATCCCTGGCCGAGACGGAAGCGTCGAATGGCGTCGGCAGCCGGCTCGAGTCGCCCATTGACGGAGCTTCGCACGGTGAGCGGACGGCGTTCGAAGCCGGCGAGTTCTGGGAGCGGGGCGATACCCAGGAGTTCGTCGGTGTCGCTGCTAACCCTGCGCGCTCGGCGACCGGGAGCGACGACGCCGACGCGATCACTGGAGCCGGGGGCGAGGAGATGTCGCCTTCGACGCCTGAGCCACGCCGCATCGATCACAACGGTGACGGGATCGCCGGCGACGGCGCAACACCTGACTCCGGCCGCGCGACGTCTTCCGCGCCCTTTGCCTGGGCCAGGGTGGCTGGCGCGGCAGTCCTCGTGCTTGGGGTGCTCATCGGCGGCGGGATTGCGCTTGCGGCCGCTTTGCACTCACCGCCCCGACCTCGGCGACAAGCTACCTCGGCGGGAGTGGAAGGTCGCCACATGGCGACCCAAGGCACTCGGCTTGCCGCTACCGGAGGGCTGCGTGCTGCCGGCCGTCAGGCGGGGTCGTCCCGCCTTCGCGGCGACTCATCGCGCCAGCACCTCCACCTCCCATGGGTCCGCACGGGCGGCTCATTACGCGCCGACGGTCACCCCGGTGCAGCCGGTGCGATACGTCCAGCCCACGTCGCCAACCACCACTCCTGCGCCGTCAGCCTCTGGGGCTTCGTCGTCGGGTGGGTCGTCGTCTAGAGCTCCCGCACAATCATCCCCGCCGAACTACTCGCCTCCAGAGCATTCGACGCCAGCCCCCCAGCCCGCCCGCGCGAGCCCATCCGGCGCTCTGACCTGCATCTCTAACTGCGGCTAAGAAAGGACAGCCCGTGATCACAAACACGCTCGACTACCTCCGCCGCAATGCGATCGCGCTAACAGCGCTCGGCTGCTCGCTGCTCGCGCTGGCGGGCGGTACCTACGCCGCGGTCAGCCTGCCCAACGGCTCGGTCGGGCCTGCCCAGCTCAACCACCGGCAAATAAGCGGGTACGTAAGGGCCTGGGCGGCGGTGAACGCGTCGTTTCAAATTGTCTCCTCAAGCGGCGGCGCTCGGGTACTGGGCGCTCCGCCCTTGGGGCCTG